>JAFDYD010000010.1:0-15369 GCA_018267615.1 Bacteroidota bacterium
CGCAGAGAAAAGGAGTACGCGGAGAAGAATGCCTCCGCGTACTCCTTTTCTCTGCGTGCTCTGCGCGAAATATTTTTGAATTACCTCAAACTCGCATACTACCGAATCTATAGTCCGCTTCGCATTTCTTGCAATGCGTGGTCATTGGTTGTCGCGTAATCTCTTTCAACTTCGCTGATTGCAGCTCCTTTAAATGCTTCTCTCGGTTTCAATCCAAGCAAAGCAAACATGGCATTATCTTCTTCGAATGATGGATTTGGAGTCGTCAATAATTTATCGCCGGCAAAAATAGAATTTGCTCCAGCCATAAAACAAAGTGCTTGTTCTGAAACACTCATTTCTGTTCTGCCTGCACTCAGTCTCACCATCGTGGCCGGCATAAGAATGCGGGCAGTTGCGATCATTCTTACCATATCCCAGATATCGACTTTTGGATTGTTCTCAAGAGGAGTTCCCTTGATTCTTACCAAAGCGTTGATAGGAACACTTTCAGGATGTTCTGGTAATGTCGAAAGCGTATGAAGCATTTTTATTCTGTCTTCATGTGTTTCACCAAGACCAATAATTCCTCCACAGCAAACGGTGATACCTGCTTTGCGAACATTATCCAGTGTATGCAGTCTGTCGTCGTATGTGCGTGTGGTAATGATTTCGTTATAATACTCTGAAGATGTGTCGAGGTTATGATTGTATGCATGCAAGCCTGCGTCTGCCAATTTTTTTGCCTGCTCATCGTTGAGCATTCCGAGTGTGCAGCAAACTTCCATTCCTAGTTCATTCACGGATTTCACCATATCCAGCACACGATCAAAATCCTTGTTATCTCTTACTTCACGCCACGCGGCTCCCATACAAAAACGTGTTGAGCCTGCGTCTTTTGCTTTTTGCGCGTATGCAAGCACATCATTCGTTTGCATCAGTGATTGAACCGTAATATCGGTATGATAACGCGCAGCCTGCGGACAATAAGCACAGTCTTCCGGGCATCCTCCTGTTTTTATCGATAACAAAGTACAAACCTGCACCTCAGCAGTGTCATTATATTCACGATGTACAGTGGCCGCACGGTAAATTAATTCCAGTAATGGTTCGTTATAGATATCCCGGATTTCATTGAGCGTCCAGTTGTTTTTTATCATGCGTTTTATTTTGGTCATTAATTAGAAACTGAGGACAAATTTAGAGGTATAAATTTATGAAAACGTGATTTTTTTTGACCCTGCTAATTGGATCGTTTTGCAAATTTAGTTATTGGTGATATCGTTTGTTTTAACAAGAATCCCTGTATCCTTCAATATCGGGAACCGTTGATTAAAGAATCTATTAAAAACGGTTCGGAAAATATTTATCGGTGTTATACTGTCATATAACATCGAATAATTTTTATCAGGAAAATATATTGAACAAAAATTTGGGAAATATACAGTGTTGCCCGATCCTTGAAGTTCCCGGAATCCGTGATCTCCCATTAAAATAATAATGGTATTTGGTTTGTTTAAACTCCTGATACGCGCAACGATTGCTCGTATCACTTTATTCGCATACATCACTTGTGCCGGATATGTTTTGTAATAAGTGTTTTGCGGCTTGTTTTGATCCGCCAGGAAATTTCCGGATGAATCAAATATATGTACTTCGTGAGTGATCATAAAATGGGCGTAGACAAATTGCGGTTTTCTATTACTTTCTCTATTGATCGATGAATCTATTTGCCCGATGGTATATTGAATTGCTTTGAATTTTTTATAGGAATATCCGAACCGGCTTGCGCTGTCATTTGCAATTGTTGGACTGCCTGGTCTGAAATTCCATAAAATATCTGTCTGAATACTTCCCGGAAGCGTTTGCCGGTAAATGCGATCGTCAACAAGGTCACTAAAATGCCGCTCCAGTTTGTTGTTCTCAATATCGTTATGAAATGGAGCAAGAAATCTTATTTTATAATCTTCTTTTTTTAAAATGCAGAAAGTTTCGTTATCGCTTAAAGATTTTACGGATTGCAAAATGTTCAGCGGAACAGTTGCATCGGTAGATTTTTTGATGTCAGGTATATAATCCATATTCAATGCAGAACTCACGGAATAGGTAGTGAATGTATAATTGGATTTTGTATTTCCCGGAACAAAAAATCCGTTCGACAATAACCAGTTTGTGATACTGTCATTGTTGAAGTTCCACATTTTTTTGAGCATCTTATTGTTAGTGTATTCATCGAATAAAAGGAAGTAGATATCGGGCTTGCTACTATCTGGTAAGTTTTTTGAAATATATTTTTCGCAAAGAAATTTTCCGGGATAGATAAGGTTGTTTGTTTTTTTTAGATCTGAATTGTTCACCAGCAATAAAACAATTTCACCCAACACCAGGCAAATCATAATTGTGTTCAGGAATAATATATTCTTCGCTTTGACATCTGGGGAAACGAAAATTTTTCTTACAACAATCACGACTATTATCAGGTAAAACGGAAGAAAAAATTTATACCTGCCAAAAAAGCTAATGAAAGCAATTACTTTCATTAAATGATGAATAGGTCCGAAGAACAGCGTGAAGAATGTAATAAAAAATACAATCAGGATGGTTTTCTGCAAAGGAACTTTGAGAAATAGCAGTAGCATAGACGCGGCAATGATCCATAGATAAATGATCCACGCGTACTTGGTCATTTGGCTGATGGGAAGAAATCCGAATATCTGGTTGTAGTTGCGCAAAAGAAAAAAGGCAGGCAGTAACAATAAAGATATTATTGCTGTTTTTCTTAAAGCTGCCATGTATGCCGTTTTCTGTTGCTTATCAAAATATGAATCTGCGACTTGCCGGATTTAAAAATATTTCAGATTGGTTTTCGGCGTAAGTGCAAGCACTGTCTCGTACATCAATCGAATCGTTTCTTCTACATCACGCTTGTGCAACATCTCAACAGTTGTGTGCATATAACGGAGCGGAATAGATATGAGTACAGAAGGGCAGCCATCGTTTGCATATGCAAATGAGTCCGTATCGGTGCCGGTGCTTCGCGAAACAGTACGTAGTTGAACAGGTATATTCTTTTTTTCAGCCGTATCAATAACATGCGCGAGTAATTTATTGTGAACCGCGGGTCCAAATGCCAGCGATGGTCCTTTTCCACAAGTCACATCTCCTTCGATAATTTTATTAACCATTGGCGTAGCGGTATCATGCGTTACATCCGTAATAATAGCAATATCAGGTTTGATGCGTCGTGCAATCATTTCCGCACCACGTAAACCAATTTCTTCCTGCACTGCATTCACGACATATAAACCGTATGGAATTGTTTTTTTGTTTTCTTTCAAGAGTCTCGCAACTTCTGCAATCATAAATCCGCCGATGCGGTTATCAAAAGCACGTGCAATAAAATAATCGTAAGACAGTTCATCAAATCCATCCTGGTAGGTTACTACCGAGCCAATAGATATTCCCAATGATTCTATTTCTTTTTTATTTCTTGCGCCGCAATCCAGGAATAAATTATCAACTTTTGGTTGCACTTCTTTGCTGTCAGGATTGCCCAAACGTGTATGTATAGCGGGCCAACCAAAGACTGCTTTCACCGGACCCTTTTTCCCATGCACAAAAACACGCTGGCCCGGCGCAATCTGGTGATCGACGCCGCCATTTCTTTTTAGGTAAATCAATCCCTCATTATTGATATAATTTACAAACCAGCTTATCTCGTCTGCATGCGCTTCAATAACAACTTTGAAATTCGATTTTGGATTGATCACACCAACTGCTGTTCCATACGGATCAGAAAAATCTGAATCAATATATGGACGAAGATAATTGAGCCATATTTTTTGCCCCGTACTTTCGAATCCAACGGGAGATGCAGTGTTGAGATAATTCCTGAGAAATGTCAGGGAATTATTTGTAAGGATACTTTTGCTTTTTGCAATTTGTTTCTTTGGAGCGGTCTTTGCACTTTTTGCCATGGGTTGAATTTATTTTCAAAAATAGTCAAATCTTCAGGATAAGCATCAGCAGGCCGGAAAACATCATCAACCCATCTAATGTAAAATAGTAGAGATAATCGGAGTCATTCTTTTTTGCATATCTATATAACGCAGCCGTAATAATTCCGGGCAATAATAAAATCAATATCGTATATACAGGGTAGTTATATGCGGCAAGCGCGATGGTCGTGATCGCAAATAGCAGGATCGACAAATAGAAAAGAATATTGATTCCTTTCTCATCGAAATACGTGATCATGCTGCGTATTCCCTCATGCTTATCATCTTCTCTGTCGCGATAATCGAAGATGATGCAAATAGCATAAATCAGGAAAAAGCGGCTCAATGAAAAAAAAGTGAAATCCGCCTGCCAGTTTTTTTGCGCGACAAATATGGGCAACATGGTAGTGACATACATCCATACAAACGCCAAAAAAATTGTTTTCCCAACGGCGATTTTTTTGAGATCACTAAAAAAGGCCCAGGGAAGTTTTGGTGCCGAATAAAGAAATGTCACAAACGCGCCGAATGCCAGTGCCATCCAATGTTCCTTAATGGTGAAGAAAAAGAAAATAGAGCCTGCAAGTCCCACGAAATATAAAAACAAGTGTAATCCTTTATATCGTTGCGCCCATTGAAGCCGCTGTGAAATTTTTACGGAAGAAGGTGTGAGCCACCAATGAAAATTATAACTGCACATCGTTGAAAAAAATACGAAGGCGGCCAAATTAAATGATAGAGGTTCGTGAATTAATAATTGTGTCGTTTGATAAACCATCAAAACGGCACATAGAGAAATGTATAGACTGCTGAAGATAAAAAAATCAAATACTTTCCGGAACACATCCAAAATTAGGAAGGTTATTGGGATAAAACGGTGAAAGGCGGCGTTGTAACAAAATTGCTCGAATCGCCCTGCGTATCTATTGCAAAAAATTGAAGCGCCAGGGTATCATTTCTATCATCGTCTTCATGAAGATCGGCCCACTGTAATGTGAACACAAATTCTCCTTTGCTCTTATCAGGGAAGGTTGGTATCGGTCCTGGAATTGTATCCGCCAACATGTTGTTCGGTGGAGTAGGTATTATGTTCAATCTTTTGCGTACTGCGAAAAAGACACCTCCGGAAAGTTTCCCATTTTTTTGGGTAAACTTCAATTTGGCTTCCAATGCCCCGCCGAGTGGAACTACCGATGTCACCGATTCTACGCTGAGTGTCGGTTTGCTCTGATTGTCTTTACTACAAGCGTACATTATTATCGCCAGCAACAAAAGGACAAAATACTTGTTCTTCATGGAGACATCTTTAGTGCATACAAACCTACGCGATTTTTAACGAAAAGGTTTACTATTGTGCAATTTTTTGCAATTCATTGACGTATCCAGAATATGGAAAGTCTTAATTCCCAGGGAATGGAAAAGGAATTCACAGACAGTGTTTTTAATATCGGGAAACAGGATTTTTCCCGGTTTGCGATTGACCTTTTCAACTTTCAATACCAGCATAATCACGTATACAAGTTGTACGTCGATTCCTTAAACATAGATCCAGGAAAAATAAAAGAGATCAGCCACATCCCATTTCTGCCGATCGGTTCTTTCAAAACACACCGGGTGCAGACTACTTCCTTTGCACCTGAAATTATTTTTGAAAGCAGCGGCACCACGCAGTCAGTTCCGAGTAAGCACTACGTAAAAAAATTATCGTTTTATCGAAGAAATTTCCTCAATGGATTTGAAAAATTTTATGGTCAGCCTTCAGATTGGTGTATCATCGGTTTGTTGCCTTCATACCTGGAAAGAGAACACTCCTCTTTGGTTTTGATGGTAGATGAACTGATCAAAAAAACCAATCATCCCAAAAGCGGATTTTATTTGTACGAACATGAGCAGTTGTTCGATGTATTGGCGTCTTTGGAAAAACAAAAAAAGAAAACATTATTGATCGGGGTCACATTTGCGTTGCTCGATTTTGCAGAAAAATTTCCGATGCAGTTGAATCATACGATTGTTATGGAAACCGGTGGAATGAAAGGCAGGCGAAAAGAAATGACAAGAATCGAATTGCACGATGTATTGAAAAAAAATTTGGGATTGAAACAAGTGCATTCGGAATTTGGTATGACAGAATTATTGTCGCAGGCGTATTCCCGCGGTGAAGGCATTTTTGAACCTGTACCATGGATGAAAATACTTTTGCGTGACGACGACGATCCTTTCCAGGTACATGAAAGCGGCGAAGGCATTATCAATATTATCGATCTCGGAAATATTTATTCATGTGCCTTTATTGCCACGGATGATCTTGGCAGAATTTCTTCCAACGGATTATTTGAAGTGCTGGGCAGAACAGACAATAGTGATATGAGAGGATGTAGCCTGCTGTTTATGTAGCAAGCAAAATGAAAGTACATTACTAGGGAAATATTCAATATTCAACAATCAATATTCAATGTTCAAGTCTGAAATTCAATCAGCGTTTTTGTATTCACACTTGAACATTGAATATTTCTTTTTTCATTAAATCACTTTCACTATTCCGTTGCCATAAAGTCTGAGCAGGCGATCGTACATTTTTTTTGATTGCTTTCTCTCGCGAGTTCTATCATACGGATGGTGTTGAAACCATGTTCGGGTTTTTCCTGTAATGGTTCGCCAAGAGCAATTGTTTTGTAGAGATTGGCATAATAAAATCCAAAACTTCCGCGAACAGATTGATATTTTTCTTTCACCACTTTTCCATTGATAACAGTATGCAACAAACCCCATTGCTCTTCGGGATCTTCTCCCCAATTCGGTGTATTGGGAAGAGCGCCTTCTTTGAGTAATGCCTCCTGGATATCTTCTCCGTATTTTATAAATGAACCAAGTGTGCCGTGTATCATGTATCGTGGACCGGGCTCACGGACAAGCATACCCGATTTCAATATTACTTTCATATGTCCGTAGTCGAGTGCAAGGTCAAAATAATCGTCTATACGTGATTGTGGTCTTTGCAGCCGGATATCCGCTTCGATGGTTTTTGGTATGCCGAAAAGATAAAGTGCCTGGTCGATAAGATGGGAGCCGAGATCATACAATATGCCACTGCCCGGTTTATTATCTTCTCGCCATGAATTGGGGCGGAGTTCGGGTCGATACCGGTCGAAATGCCCTTCGTATTCCACAACATCTCCCAGTAGATTCTCTTTCAAAATTTTTTTCATCGTCAAAAAATCAGCAACATACCTCCGGTTGTGAAATACACTAAGGATCGGTTTGCTTTTTTTTGCCAGTTCAACCAGCGCCCAGCCTTCTTCCGTTGTATTGGTAAAAGGTTTTTCAAGTACTACATGTTTGCCTGCGCGTAGCGCTATTTCAGAGTAGGGAAAATGGGTGTCGTTGGGAGTTGTAATAACAACGAGATCTAATTCAGGATCAGCAACCATTTCGTCAATACTTCTTACAAGTTTGATATTGGGATATTTTTCCAGCGAATCACTTCGATGGCGCTCCAGGATACTAACAAGTTTGTATTCTTTCATGGTGCTGATAAATGGAAGATGCATGACTTTTGCAGCCATACCATATCCAACAACTCCGACGCGTATAGGATTTTGCATAGAGATGCAAAGTAAAAAATTTCTTCGATGAATGGTTGGTAGGTTGACAAGTTGAGTGGTTGAAAGGTTGATACGCTATCCGTAATTGGTTCTCCCCTCTTTATTATTCCGGCGTATTAAAAATAATTTCCCCAATCATTCAATTCGTTTGTAAATTGAACCCTCAGCCATATAATTCTACATCACATGCGGTTCAAGTACTTGCTGCTTTCGGTTTTCTTTGCCTTGCCATTTATTAGCAAAAGCCAGTCGACAGTAACCAATCAACATTTATTCGATACCATTCCTTTTATCCCGGAACATTATCCCCAGCGTATCGCCATATTTGAGAAGGAATCATTTGTTACAGGCAAGATTGTTTTTCTTGGCAATAGTATAACGGAGATGGGTAGCTGGGGGAAATTATTGAATGATACTACCGTTGTCAATCGTGGCATTGGAGGCGATATCACTTTTGGAGTTCTAAAAAGGCTGGATGAAATTATCCGTCGTCAACCATCCAAACTGTTTTTGTTGATCGGTATTAATGATATTGGGAAAGATATTCCGGATGCAGTGATTGCCGATAATATCCGGAAGATAATTACTCGCTTTCAAAATGAAAGTCCATCCACAAAAATTTATCTGGAAAGTATTTTGCCTGTAAATCCGGATATAAAGGGATTTCCCCAGCATTATGATAAAAATGAACATGTTGTTTCCACAAATGCGTTGTTGAAAATAGTTGCAGACAATGCAAAAGTCAATTTCGTAGATACTTATTCATTTTTTTGTGACGAGAATAAAAAATTAAAAAAAGAATTTACGCTTGAAGGATTGCATATAAATCAGCAGGGCTATGAAGCCTGGGTAAAATTTCTAAAGGAGAACCATGCTTTGTGAAGAGTGAGGATGATAAGGTATAGGGTGTAAGGTGTAGGGTGTAGGGTGTAAGGTGTAAGGTATGGCTTACGAAATATTTACCAGTAATAAACAAGCCATACCTTATACCCTACGCCTTACACCTTACGCCCTACGCCCTACACCTCCCTCCTCACTTCCCTCGTTTCATCTCAAAAAAGATAAGTTTCATCGCAATATTTTCAGGCGCATGTATTCATTCTTTTATTTTGGCCTGCAAAATAGAATAGTGTGATGGGCGCAATCTGTTTAGTGAGGCAATTATTCCATGCTTAATTTTTTATCATGATAACCAAACTGCTGCCGACAAGATCATTTTTTTATGCTCCTCTTTTTTTAGTGTTAGTGATTTCATCTTTTGTGTTTCTAGTTTCCTGTAACCAGTCAGACAAGAAATCAGACGAAGCGAGTAGTACAGCCAAACCTGAAGACGACCGGTTTACACAGGTAACGCTTACCGAAGGAATGGATGAACCCATGGAGATGGCTTTCCTTCCTGATGGAAGAGTGTTGATTGCAGAACGCAAAGGCGGACTGCTTTCAGTAGACACAAAAACAAAAGCAACAAAACTGATTGCGACCATTCCAGTCAATACAAAATACACCAGCAAAGAAGGTGTGGTGAGTGAAGCAGAAGAAGGATTGGTAGGTATTGTGGCGCATCCAAAGTTCGCCGACAACCATTGGATATATTTATATTATGCAGATCCGGTTGAAAAGAAACATGTGCTTGCCCGTTGGGAACTGCATGGCGATTCGCTGTATGCGGCATCTAAAAAAATAGTTTTAGAAGTTAACACGCAGAGAGAAGTGTGTTGTCACACCGGCGGCGGCATGGTTTTCGATCAGCAAGGAAATTTATTTATAACAGTAGGAAACAACACGGCGAATCCACCTGCAGGTATTGCTTCGATGGATGAAAGACCAGGCCGTGAGAGTTGGGATGACCAGCGTGGTTCTGGTAATACAAATGACCTGCGTGGAAAAATATTGCGTATTCATCCAGAAGACGACGGCAGCTATACAATTCCCGAAGGAAATCTTTTTCCAAAAGGTACAGCAAAAACGCGTCCTGAAATTTATGTGATGGGTGATCGCAATCCATGGCGCATTTCTATTGATAGCAAAACCGGTTATATCTATTGGGGAGAAGTTGGACCAGATGCATCCAAAGATTCAATATGGGGACCAAGAGGCTACGATGAATTCAACCAGGCAAAGAAAGCAGGATTTTTCGGATGGCCCTATTTTATCGGGGATAATAAAGCGTATACACATTACAGTTATACCGACAGCAGTTACCACGAGAAATTCGATGTAAATCATCCCGTAAATAATTCACCCAATAATACCGGGCTAAAAGACTTGCCTCCGCCTCAAAAAGCATTCATATGGTATCCTTATGGCACATCCGATACTTTCCCGCTTGTTGGTAGCTCGGGTAGAAGTGCCACCGGCGGACCTGTTTTCCGTCACGCAGATTTTGTCAACGCAAAAAGACCCTTCCCGGATTATTTCGAGGGAAAATGGCTGATAACAGATTTTATGCGCGGATGGCTCATGTCTGTTTCGCTTGATGAAAATCAGAATTACAAATCGATGGAACAGATACTGCCGAATGAAAATTTCAGCAGCGCCATCGATATGAAGTTCGGACCAGAAGGAGATTTATATATTCTTGAATATGGTTCTGCGTGGTTCAGGGGAAATGCCAATTCGAAATTGTTGCGGATAGAGTACAATGCGGGAAATCGTAAACCGGTTGTAGAAGCATCTGCTGAAAAAACTGCGGCGGCAGTTCCTTTCATTGTTCATCTTTCTTCAAAAGGAACAAAAGACTACGATCCTTATGATAAGGATGCATTGAAATATCAGTGGGAAATAAAATCAGGCGCTAATGTTATTAAGACTTCTACCGAACCCGATCCAACAATCACGCTCGATCAGCCAGGTGATTACCAGGCAACATTAACCGTCACAGATACAAAAGGAGAAAAGAATAGTAAGACTATTTCATTGCAGGCAGGTAATGAACGTCCGCAAGTTTCTATAGATATCGGCAAAGGAAACAAAACTTTCTTTTTTGCCAATGAGCCCCTTGATTATTCAATTCAGGTGAGTGATAAAGAAGACGGAAGCTTGGCAGATGGAAAAATAAAACCTGATATGGTTGCGGTCAATTTCGATTATGTGCCCGCGGGATTTGATCCGATTGATATCGCTGCGCATCATGTTGCTTCAGATGATAGGGCAGGATTTTCTGCAGGATTGTATTTGATCAATATGAATGATTGCAAGACTTGTCATATGCCTGATAAGAAATCTGTGGGTCCAAGTTATACTGATGTCGCTCAAAAATATAAGAATGATGCTTCGGCATTGAACCGTCTCGCTGCAAAAGTAATTTCCGGTGGAGTAGGAGTATGGGGCGAACATGCAATGGCAGCGCATCCGCAGTTAACTCCACCAGAAGCAGAAAAAATGGTGAAATATATTCTTAGCGTTGGACAAAAGCAAGCTGCAACAAAACCGTTGCCATTAAAAGGAACATTCACACCGAAAATTCCTGCGGATGAAAAAGGACAAGGTGGTTATTTGTTGCGCGCGGCATATACTGACAAAGGCAATGGAACCGCATCGCCACTTTCAGCGGAAAAAATAATTGCATTGCGTAGTCCATCATTGGATCCTGATCTCGCAAACGAAAAGAAAAGTACGCAATTGCTGACAACACCGATGCGCGCTTTTCATATGCTTGGAAATAATTCTTATATCGGGTATGACAATATTGATTTGACAGGAATCAAACAAATAGATTTCCTGGTGCAGGTGACGCCGACTTCAGGAGCCGTTGGTGGAGTGATTGAAGTGCATCTTGATTCACCAGATGGACAATTGATTGGCAAGACAGATATGCTTGTTCCAAAAGCAATCGATTTTGCGCGGATCATGGAAACTTTGGGTGGTGGTAAAAAAGACAATGGAAAAGCAAAATCAAAACCAGCAGCAAATCCGGGAGCTAAGAAAGAAGAACCAAAGAAAAGACCACCTATCGATTTCGATATGTTCGCAAAATTGATGTCGGTCCATGCGTTGGCGCCAATAACTCCAACTGCCGGTGAGCACAAAGTATATATTGTTGGTAAGAATGATAAGGCAGCGGAGAAAGCAATTTTATTACAGATGGTGGAAATAAATTTTCAGAATAAATAGGGCCAGCAGATGACAGTTTGGAATTCCTGTGTGTAACTATGTTTCTATGTGCCCCTATGTGGTGAAAAAAAATTTAGCAAATAGAAACATAGTTACACATAAGAATTCCAAATTGTCAAATAAAATAGAGGTACCAATTATAAATTATAAAAATAAATCATCATGAACAGCAGAAGAAGATTTCTAAAAAATTCCGGTTCGGCGTTGTTGGGCGGACTCGTTGCTTCGAATTATGCAAGCGCTTTTTTCAAACCAACTGCGATGCATCCCGTCGGTCTGCAACTTTTTACTTTGTTTGGCGCCATGGATAAAGACGCTTCAGGCACTTTGAAACAAGTTGCTGCGATCGGATATAAAGAACTTGAATCTGCATTCAGTTTCAAAGGAGGTTTTTATGGAATGAAACCAAAAGAGTTTGCGGCGATGACAAAAGATTTGGGACTATCGTGGCAATCGCATCACGTGTTGGGCACTCCATTTAAAATGCCGCCCGGCGGTATCAGAATGCCAGGTGCAGATACTACAAAAAAATTCAACCCTCCGCCGATGAGAACGTTGAAAGAAAATATGCAGGAGCTGGTGGATGAAGTGGCAGAAGGTGGTGCGCATTATATGGTTTGCGCTTCTATTGCGCTTGGTACTGCAGATGAAATCAAAGAAGCGATTGTGATATTGAGCAAATCGGGAGAAGCTTGTAAAAAAGCGGGACTGACATTGTGTTATCATAACCACACACATGAATTTGAAACAGTAGAAGGAAAGATTCCATATCATGAGTTGTTGACGCAGGTAAGTCCGGATTTGTTGAAAATGGAATTGGATCTTGGATGGGCCACCAATGCTGGTGCTGATCCTGTTGATTTATTCAGCAAACATCCCGGACGTTTTCCATTATGGCATGTGAAGGACATGACGAAAGATACAAAACAACCAACCGAAGTCGGTGCAGGTTATATCGATTTCAAAAGAATTTTTGAACACGCCGATGCTTCTGGTATGAAACATTTCTTCGTTGAACAGGATGGCGCGCCAAAACCGTTTGAAAATATTGCAGCGAGCTACAAGGCGCTGACGAAGATAATGAGTTGAGGAGTTGGTTTGTTGAATAGTTGATTGAGTTCAAGAGAAGAGCGAAGAAACAGAGCGAACAGCGAAAGGCCTTTCGCTGTTCGCTCTGTTTCTCCGCTCCTCTCTTCAGCAACCACCCTTACCAACTCATTAACCAATCCTCTCCCTATATTTGCAAACTATTTTTCAAAGAATGATTTATATGATCATGAAGCGGCTAGGCTCTTTTTCTTTTTTATTGCTGATATCTCTCATTGCATTTTGTCAGAAGTCATCCACGATAAGCGGAAAGGTTATAGATAATAAATCCAACGGCATTCCCGGTGCGTCGGTGTCGATACTAAATACAAACCGGTCTGCCATCACAGATTCTGCCGGGAATTTTTCACTGAATAATATTTCTGCTGGTGACTATATCATTGAAGTGACAGCTATTGGATATGCGGCTACTGATAACAAAGTAAAATTGGATGCGCAGCATCAGTCATTATCCATCACGCTGGAAGCATCCGCCGTTCATCTCGATGCAGTCGTTGTTACTGCAGATAAAAAAGAAGAATTGGTTCAACAGGTTCCTTATAGTATTTCTGCAATCACTTCCAAACAGGTACAGGAATACAGAATATGGAATAGCAAAGACATTACGGCAATCGTTCCCAACCTTTATTCAGCAAATCCCGGCGATCAGCGAAATGTTACATCTATTCGCGGAATTGTTTCCAGTTCTTATGATCCTGCAGTTGCTACTTATATCGACGGAGTGAATCAGTTTAGCCTTGACACCTATATCGCTCAGTTATTTGATGTCGATAGGATTGAAGTGTTGAGAGGTCCGCAAGGAACTTTGTATGGAAGAAATGCAATGGGTGGAGTGATCAATATCATTACAAGGCAACCGACAAACCACACCGATGGTTATGCGGAAATAAGTGTTGGCAATTATGGACAACAACGGTATAGTGTTGGTATCAGGACGCCCATTGTCAAGGATAAACTTTTTTTAAATGTTGCGGGTACCTATGATGGATTGGATGGTTTCTATACTAACGTTTATAACAATACGAAGTTTGATAAGCAACATAGCATCACAGGAAATTACGCGCTGAAATGGCTTGCTTCCCGCCAATGGACGGTTGGACTCAATGTGAAATATCAATACAACAGGAACAACGGAGTATTTCCTTTGGCATCTAGTAAAGATGATGCGTTTGCTCATCCTTATGAGGTAAATCAAAATGCGATTACAAAAATTATTGATAACACGTTGAACGCTTCGCTTTCTGTTTTGTATGCAGGAAACGGATTTAATTTCAGTTCCCAAACAGCTTTTCAATCTAATTATAGATATTATACCGATCCAATTGACGGAGATTTTTCGCCCATCGACGGTATTACCATTATCAATAATTATGGCAAACCCTGGAATGATGTGAAAGTATGGACGCAGGAATTTAAATTCACATCGCCCGCTTCTTCTTCATCCAAATTAAAATGGACAACGGGTGTATATTTATTTTACCAGGATAATCCAAACAAACAGGCGACAAGATTTGGAAGAGATGCAGCTTTTGTTGGTTCACCGGATTCATTGTATTCGATCATCACTTCTTCAAAAAGCAAAAGACTTGGAATCGCATTTTATGGACAGGCTACATATAGCATCACAGATAAACTGGATGTGATTGCCGGACTTCGATACGATTATGAATACGATAAGTTGAATGTATTGGGACAATATCAACACGACCCCGATCCGAATCCTGTTTTTGACACGCAGCCCGATACAACCACGAACACAAGTTTCAGCGCATTCTCCCCGAAACTCGGACTCAGTTATCATTTCGACCAGGATCATAATTTATATGTTACATATAGCCGGGGTTTTCGTCCCGGTGGCTTAACGCAATTAGGCCCCGATCCCTCACAGCCACCATTATACGCTTATCAGCCTGAGTTCAGCAACAATATCGAAGCAGGAATCAAAAATACTTTTCTGCAAAATCGCGTACGCCTCAATGTTGCTCTTTTCTATTCTAATATTACGAACGCGCAGGTTCCAACGCTTGTTCTTCCCTCAGCCATCACCGTCACAAAAAATGCGGGAAGGCTGGATAGTAGAGGCGTTGAGCTGGAATTTGCCGCCAAACTGTTGAAAGAACTCGAGGCGGAATATAATTTTGGATATACACACGCCACTTATCAAACTCTGAAATTATCGCAGAATGGATCTGAAACCGATCTGGCGGGCAAGCGCCAAATATTTACACCAGATGTTACATCCACACTTGCATTGCAGTATAGTTATCCTTTGGGCAACAAGCAACAAGTAAAATTAGTTGTAAGAGGAGAATGGATTTACCTGGGCGCTCAGTATTTTGACCTCGCAAATACAATTGTGCAGAATCCTTACAGTTTGTTCAACACTCGTTTTGGTGTCGCTACAAAGCATGTCGATATCATGTTCTGGTGCAGGAATATCGGCGATCAAAAATACGTAGCCTACGCATATGACTTTGGAGCCGTGCATTTAGGAAATCCAAGAACATTGGGTGTTACGTTGACGGCGAGATTATAGTCTGAACTTGGATTTTTGGGATTAATTTGATGAA
>JAFDYD010000010.1:15399-148809 GCA_018267615.1 Bacteroidota bacterium
TTCATCAAATTAATCCCAAAAATCGCGGTTCAGACACAATCCCAACTATCTCAGTTCAGACTAGCTTTCGTCGCTGTTTTACCTTCTTTTGTCTCATTTGCCCTTCCCGATTTATCATTGGCAATAGTTTTGCTGAATATAAAAATGCCGGATAAATTTGCAACCGGCCGGCCTGCCAGCGGGAGGTCAGTATATAATCACTAAAAAAAATAACAAATGAAAATCACAAAGCATTGTCTGTCGCTATTCTTAGCAGTAACAGGACTGATCACGGTTCACGCACAAACCGTTGATGAGATCATCAATAAGCATATCGATGCTATGGGTGGAAAAGCAAAATTGGATCAGGTAAAATCGATCTATTCAGAAAGTTCTGTTGCAATAATGGGTAACGACGCTCCCAGTTCACTCACTATTTTGAATGGAAAAGGATACAGACTCGAAACCGATATCCAGGGTCAGAAAATGGTGCAGGTGTACACAGACAAAGGCGGTTGGGCAATCAATCCTTTTGGCGGCGGAACAGATCCACAGGCAATGCCCGACGATCAATATAAAGCAGGAAAAGATCAGCTCGATATCGGCGGTCCTTTGTATAACTACGCTGCAAAAGGAAATAAAGTTGAGCTGTTAGGAAAAGAAGACAGCGCATATAAAATCAAAGAGACAAACAAGGATAATGTTGTCACCACATTTTATATTGATCCGGCAACTTATTATATCAAGAAAGCAGTGATGACCGGAACGATGATGGGCCAGGAAATGGAAATCACCCGCACTCCGTCAAACTACAAAAAAACAGATTTTGGTATCGTGCTTCCCTACACAATCGATATCAGCTACGGCAGTCAGTTCTCTCTTACATCTACTGTAAAAAAATTGGAAGTCAACAAAGATGTTGATCCGAAGATTTTTGATATGTCTTCGAAGTAGACTTAATGTGAGAAATGTTTGAACCATTATTAAAGGATTGAAGGATTATCATGAGATAAACCGGCGGGCTTATCTCATGATAATCCTTCAATCCTTTAATAATGGTTCAAACATTTTCACATTATCATGATTACGTCTCCAAATACTTCATCTTTGTCGCATCTTTCCCCATAATTCCTTTTTATAGTTGAATTTTGCAGTTAGGATACAACTCAAGGTTTAATTATGCGCAATTCGTGGTACAATGCAAGATGGGCCGTTATCAGTTTTCATGTTCTTGCATGGATATTATGGCTATCATTGCCTGTTTTCTTTCGTCGTACGGAGCACGGACAAAAAGATAACTGGACGAATTTTTTTAACCTGAGTTATGTAGTTTCCAATTCTTACTGGATACTTTTCTTTTATTTCAATGCAAATTTTCTCATTCCATATTATGTCAACAGGAGGAAATTATGGCAATACATATTAGCACTCGTACTTTGTTATTTTGCCTTGATATTGCTGATGTATTTTGTCTTTCAGTTTGAAAAGCCGTCCAATTTTTCATTTTCCCATCTGCCTTTCTTTTTTATTTTTCCTTTTCTTTTTGTTTGGGCGATGGGTACTGTTTATAGAACCGTTTCAGATAAAGTAAAGACGGATCAACTTTTAAAGGACAGGGAAAATGAAAACCTAAAAACGGAATTATCATTTTTGCGTTCGCAGGTGAGTCCACATTTTTTATTCAACGTATTAAATAATATGGTGGCAATGGCGCGACTCAAATCTGACAAGCTTGAACCATCGCTTATCAAACTTTCCGGGTTGATGAGATATATGTTGTACGAATCCGATGAACAAAAAGTTTTACTTTCCCGTGAACTAGAATATGTGACCAGTTATATCGATCTGCAAAAATTACGTTTCGGAAAAGATATGCAGGTGAAGGTGCACATGAATGATGGAGAAGAATATCATTTGATTGAACCGATGTTGCTGATCCCATTTATCGAAAACGCGTTTAAGCATGGTACGGGCATGATACAACAACCGGAAATTGATATCTCGCTGGACGTGAAAAATGGCATTTTGGATTTCAGGGTAAAGAATAAATACAACGGTGAATCTAGCGAGATAAAAGATAAAACCTCAGGCATCGGCCTTGCCAATGTTGCCCGGAGGTTGAATTTATTGTACGATAAAAAACATATCCTGGAAACGACTAAGCACGACGGTTGGTTTACTGCTTCCCTTCAACTAAAACTTCAATAATGCTTCGATGTATTGCTGTTGATGATGAGCCGCTCGCGCTCGACTTGCTTGAAGATAATATCAGGCAGATTCCATTTTTACAATTGGAAGCCAAATGTAAAAATGCAATCGAGGCAACAGAAATTCTTCGCCGTGAAAATATAGACCTTATATTTTTGGATATCCAGATGCCGGGATTAACGGGGCTTCAGTTTATTCAGTCGCTTACGGTGAAGCCGATGATCATTCTTATTACAGCGTATGATCAGTATGCTTTGGAAGGATTTAATCTTGATGTGATCGATTATTTGGTAAAACCTGTTTCGTTTGAAAGATTTCTCAAAGCATGTAATAAAGCCTGGGAATTTTTTACGTTAAAAAATCATTCACCAAAATCTGCCGGTGATGAAAATGGAACCGAGCCAGATTATTTTTTTGTTAACGCTGAATATAGTTTGGTTAAAGTGGTGATGGATGATATCATTATGATTGAAGGATTGAAGGACTATGTGAAAATTCATCTCGCAAATGCCAAGCCGTTGATCATTCGAATAAGTATGAAATCGATCGAAGAAAAATTATCTTCAAAAAAATTTATCAGGATTCACAAGTCATATATCATTTCTATTGCACGTGTTACTTCAGTAAGGAAAGGATCTATATTTCTCGGGAATATAGAAGTGCCTTTGAGCGATAATTACAAGGAAACTTTTATGGCCGCGATTGGACAGTGAGGGAGGGTGATTGATTGAGTTGATTAGTCGATTAGTCGATATGTCGATTAGTATAATCTCTCGCACCCATCGACGTATCGACTAATCGACCAATCGACCAATCAACTATTCAACCACTCAACCATTCAACCACTCAACTACTCAACCCAATCAACCACCGCCGGTTGGTCGCAACATTTTCATCGCTTGTCTCATTTATATAAGTAAAGCAACAAACAATAATATTTTTGTGTCTTAATTCCTTATCTGCTGATAAAAACTAATAATATGAAAAGAATTGCGGTTTTTGTTTTAGTTGTTTTGTTTGGATTTAGCGCGATGGCCCAGTTTCCTGGTGCGGGCGGTGCGGGGAAATCTGCTCCTAATATTGGTCATATATATGGTAAGATCGTTGATAGTTCGGGCAGACCCGTTCAAGATGCAACGGTTATCTTGCTGCAAAACAAATTCGATTCTGTTTCCAAAAAACGGAAGGATGTTTTGTTCAAAGGACTTAGCACAAAAGCCAATGGAGAATTTAGTTTTGAAGAATTGCCATTATTTGGCGGACTGAAATTAAAAATTTCTGCGCTTGGTTATAAACCCGTCGAGCAGCCAGTAGCTTTTCAAATGAAAATGCCTGCGGGTGGTTCAGCGCCTAAACCCAATGCCGATCCTGCGCAACAAATGAATGCAATGAGTGGCATGATCAATGCTTTCGATAAAGATCTTGGTAACATAAAACTTGCGCTCGATTCAAAACAATTGGAAGCAGTTACAGTTACCGGAAGTAAATCAACTTTGAAACTTGATATCGACAAAAAAGTGTACAATGTTGAAAAAGATATGGTGAACGCTGGTGGTACGGCATTGGATGTAATGAAGAATGTGCCTTCTGTGAATGTAGATATCGATGGAAATGTAACACTGCGTAATGCGAGTCCGCAGATTTATATTGATGGCAGGCCAACAACACTGACACTCGATCAAATTCCCGCCGACGCTATCGAAAGCGTTGAAGTAATTACAAACCCTTCTGCGAAATATGATGCTTCAGGTGGTGGCGCTGGAATTTTGAATATTGTGTTAAAGAAGAATAAAAAAACAGGATACAACGGGAATCTTCGCGTTGGTTCGGATAGTCGCGGTGGTATTAATGCTGGTGGAAATTTCAGTCTGCGTCAGAATAAATTCAATTTTAACGCCGCAGGATTTTTGAATCAGAACAGAGGGGTCACAAGAGGAACAACCGATCGTGAAAATATTGCCGATACACCTTCCGTTCTTCATCAAACAAACTACGACAAGAATAAAGGAGCTTTTATGTTCGGAAGCCTTGGTTTTGATTATTTCCTTACGAACCGTACGACATTCTCTTTGACTGGTATCAAGGTGCATGGACGATTCACCCCATTACAAGAATTAAAAATTTATACCCAGTACACATATCCTGATTCAACAGTAGAAACATATAGTACACGCAATTCTAATAGCACGAGAGAATTTAATGCAAATGGATTGCAGTTTGCGTTCAAGCATTTGTTTCCGAAAGAAGGTGAAACCATCACTGCCGACTTCAATTATTTTGCGGGAAGAAATAATAATAGTTCTTTATATGCTACGAATTATTATAATTATGACGGAGGCCCGGTTGTTGGCCAACAAAATCAGCGAGTGCAGGGCGACGGTCATAACCAGTTTTTCACGGTGCAGACAGATTATGTGCATCCGTTTAATGCAAAAACAAAATTGGAAGCCGGGGCAAGAATGAATTCACAAAAGATTGCGAATAACCAATACAATTATCTTGATCCGAAAGGCATTGATAGTTTCTATTTGATTCCCTCTGCATCTACCAATTATACAAACACAAATTATGTTTACGCTGGATATTTGTCGTTCACCAGCGCGATCAAAGATTTCGGTTACCAGGTTGGATTGCGTGCTGAAAGTTCTGAATACACAGGAGAGTTGACGAATTTAAAGCAACAGTTCAGCAATAAATATCCGATCAGTTTATTTCCTTCTGTTTTCCTGAGCCAGAAATTTAAAAACAAACAGGAATTGCAGTTGAGTTATACGCGCAGGATCAACAGGCCGAACTTTTTCCAGTTGATTCCTTACACGGATTATACCGATACCTTAAATATTACGAGAGGTAATCCGAATCTTGTTCCTGAATTTACCAACTCTCTTGAATTTTCTTATTCAAAAACACTGAAAGGAAATAATACGTTTCTTGCTTCCGTATATTTTAAACAAACAGATAACCTGATCACAAGATTCCAGGATACAGCGACGAATCCGGTTTCAGGAAAACGCGATCTGATCAACACGTATATCAATGCAAATTTCAGCAGAACGATGGGAGCTGAGTTTACCGCGGTGAATACAATTACAAAATGGTGGGATATCACAACCAATGTCAATATTTATAATTCAAAAATCAATACGGACAACACGATACAAGCATCACAGGATGCATTATGGAGTTGGTTTGCGAAACTGAACACCAGTTTCAAATTGCCATGGAAATTGAAATTGCAATTGACAGGTATTTATCAATCAAAAACAAATTTGCCTGTGAACACAGGTGGTGGCGGATTCGGCGGACCTCCAGGTGGCGGTCCTGCGCAGAGTGCATCACAAGGATATATTTCACCATTCTGGGCTGTTGATGCTGCATTGAGTCGATCCTTCTTGAAAAGCGATGCGTTGAATGTGAGTGTATCCATGAGTGATATATTCAGAACACGCTGGTCAAAACAGCATTCGCAAAGCGAATTCTTTATCCAGGATTATGACAGGCTTCGTGATCCGCAGTTAGTGAGAGTGAATTTGACATGGCGTTTTGGTAAACTGGACGTATCACTTTTCAAACGTAAGAATTTAAATAGTTCCGGTTCTTCAGATGCCATGCAGGGAATGCAATAATCTGATTAAGCTTTCAAAATATTGCCTGGAAAAAGAGCCATGGTTATAAGATTAGGATGGAATGATTAAAAACAATTAAAATCTTTGAGAGGAAATAAGTTTGAATTTCTATTCGGAATTTATTTGCTCTCAAAAATCCTTTTGATCATGGTTTTTTATTCTTTGCGCCTTTGCGTCTTTGCGAGAAAATTTAATATCCCGAACATCGGGTGTTGAATTTTCTCGCAAAGACGCAAAGGCGCAAAGAATAAAAAACTTTGGAAGATTTACCAGAATCTCACATACAAAATTGAAATGATCAGCAATGTAATTACAACCATTGCTAATGCACCTGGTTCCAGCTTGAACATGGATCTCTCCAAAATAAAAGCTTTCGGATTTACTTTCGGTCCTGCCAAACTTGTCAGTATCATTACAATCATCGTAAAGAAAAATGCCAGTCCCATACATATATGAAACGGAATTTCATAATTGCCATCATTATTCAAATACGCAGTATATAAAAATGTTTCGTTGCCGAACCAGGATGGCGCGTACACATTAAATAATACAGACAACAAGAAACCCGTAATAACTCCCGCCACTGCAGCTGCACCCGTTGTGCGTTTCCAAAACATGCCCAATAAGAACATTGCGAAAACACCCGGACTAATAAAGCCTGTATATTTTTGAATAAATGTGAAGCCGCCTTCGCCACCAATATTCAAAGAATCTTTCCATGTTAGCAATATCGAAACAATAAGTGCGGTAAGAATTGTTGCTCGTCCAACCCATACCATTTTTTGTTCCGTAGCATCTTTGCGAATATATTTTTTGTAAATGTCGAGCGTATAAATCGTGGATATGCTATTCGCTTTGCCTGCGAGTGATGCAACGATGGCTGCCGTTAATGCCGCGAGCGATAAACCGATCAAACCGTTTGGAAGATAGCCGAGAATAGCAGAGTATGCGTTATCAGAAACCACCTGGCCATTCTTACTGTGATTCATCATTTGTTGTTGCAATAATCCATGTTGATGGAGCACATAAGCAGCGATACCCGGAAGCATCACGATAACAGGCATCAATAATTTTAAAAAACCCGCAAATAAAATCCCTTTGCGTGCAGTGTGCAAATCCGCGCCCAGCGCTCTTTGTGTGATGTATTGATTACATCCCCAATAGTTCAAATTAATGATCCATATTCCCGCAGCATAGGATAACAAACCGGGAATCGTTATATAATTATTGATTTCATGTTGTGTGGAATTTGGTCCGGGCCTTTCAAAGATCATATGAAAATGATCCGGCGCACTTTTTAGTAATTGATTGAATCCCGCAAGTGCACTTTCTCCCAATCCAAACTCGCGACTCACAACCGTAAGAGCGACGTACGTAGTTGCGAGTCCACCAATGATTAATACAGACACCTGTATCACATCGGTGAATCCAATTACTTTCATTCCACCAAGTGTAATCAGTACCGCAAATACAGACAACGCAATAACAATAACGTGAAATTGATTCTCGCCACCACCGACAAGATTATTAATAGCGACCGCTCCCAAATACAGGATAGACGTGAGGTTCACAAAAACGTACAGAAATAACCAGAATATCGCCATGATCAACGCAACTGTCTCATTGTATCTCGTTTTTAAAAACTGCGGCATCGTGAATATCTTATTTTTAAGATAAACAGGGATGAACCAAACCGCAACGATGATGAGCGCAATGGCAGCGATCCATTCGTAAGCCGCAACAGCAACGCCGATACTGAATCCATTTCCACTCATACCAATAAATTGTTCGGCAGAAATATTTGAAGCAATCAATGAAGCGCCGATTGCCCACCACGTAAGTGATCCTTCAGCAAGGAAAAAAGCTTTGGAATCATGTTCGCGCGTTTTTCTTTTTTTGTAGATCCAATATCCGTAGGAGGCGACAATAATAAAATAAATCGTGAAAACGAGATAATCTTTAAATAGAAGTTGATTGTTCATGAGATGGCAGCGTTAGTGGTTTTGCTTATTATAAAGAGTTATTTGATTTTATCGTGAGACGTGAGACGTCAAACGTGAGACTCGCATTTCACGTTTGACGTCTCACGTCTCACGATAATTTTTAATGATTTAACTGGTAATAAACTTCATTCCAGCGCAATTCGTTTTTGAATTGATAAATATCTGTATTCTTACCTATTAATACAAATTCAATTCCGGCCATTCCGGCAAAATCTTCGAGACATTCGGCATTGAGATTTTGACTATAACAAGTATGATGCGCGCCACCTGCAAGTATCCAGGCCGCACATCCTGTTTTCATTTCAGGATAAGGTCTCCATAATACACGCGCCACGGGTAACTTAGGCAGACTTTCCACAGGCGCCACCGCAAAAACCTCGTTGACCAATAACCGAAAACGATTTCCCATGTCCATCATCGATGCGTTCAAAGCGGGACCAGCAGATCCATTAAAAACAAGTCGCACCGGGTCTGCTTTACCGCCAATTCCCAATGCATGAATTTCGCAGGAAGGTTTGCCATCCGCGATCGACTCGCAAATTTCGAGCATATGCGCGCCAAGGACCAATTGATTATCGGGATCGAAATGATATGTATAATCTTCCATAAAAGAATTTCCTCCCGGTAATCCGCTTCCCATTGTTTTCATTGCGCGCACCAAGGCGGCCGTTTTCCAATCACCTTCGCCTGCAAAACCATAACCTGCTCCCATTAATCTTTGTGCTGCAATTCCAGGCAACTGCACCATGCCGTGTAGATCTTCAAACGTATCAGTGAAACCTTTATAATTTCCGTGCTCCAAAAAAAATTTTAAACCCAACTCAATTTTTGCTGCGTCTCGCAATGAGGCATGCCGCGCATTTCCTTTTTTCAATTCCTCCGCGACTGAATATTTCGCTTCATATTCTTTAGTGAGACGGTCGATATCTGTATCCGCCACTTCGTTGATTATTTTTACGAGATCGCCAACGCCATGCGTATTAACTGAATAGCCAAATTTATATTCGGCTTCAACTTTATCTCCTTCGGTAACTGCTACCTGTCGCATATTATCACCAAACCTCACAAAGCGTGCGCCTTGCCAATCGTGCCATCCCGCAGCTGCTCTGGCCCACATATTAATTTGTTCGAGCACTTCCGGATCTTTCCAATATCCAACTACCACTTTTCGATTCATCCGCATACGGCTCACCATAAAACCAAATTCGCGATCTCCATGCGCGGATTGATTCAGGTTCATAAAATCCATATCTATATCACTCCACGGAATATCGCGGTTGAATTGTGTATGTAAATGCAACATCGGTTTTTGCAGAATCTTCAATCCGTTGATCCACATTTTAGCGGGTGAAAACGTGTGCATCCACGTTATGATACCGATGCAATTGGTCGAAACACTTGCGTCTACACATATACGATATATTTCATCAGGTGTTTTAACGGTTGGCTTAAATATAACGGTAACGGGTATCTGCTGCGCTCTGCCCAGCGATTCTGCAATAACCTGCGAGTGTCGCGCGACCTGTTGCAAGGTCTCCTCCCCGTATAAATGCTGGCTACCGGTGATAAACCATACTTCGAATTGCTTTAAGTTGATCATGATGCTGAAGGTGGTTTTGCGATTTTAGGAATTGGGTTTGATAATTCTTATTTTAAAGCACTCCGCTCTTTGCACTCCGCGCTTCGCACTTCACTCATTGTCCATAGTAGCTATCCGGTCCATGTTTTCTTTCATAATGTTTTTTTATCAGGGCATCTTTCAGCGTCTGCGCATTGCCGTTAATCTGTTCAGTCAGGTAAGCCATTTTTGCGATCGCTTCCAAAACCGCGCTGTTATACACTGCCTTTTCAGCTGTTTTTCCCCACGTAAAAGGAGCGTGGCTTCCCACAAGAATCATTTCCAATTCTTCATAATTTAGATTATGATCCCGGAAATAATTCAACACCTGGAAACCGGTTTCATATTCATAATCTCCCTTGATCATATCGTCATGCATCGGCGGTGCACATGGAATGCTCACCGTATGATGATCCGCATGCGTTGTGCCGTACACAGGGATATCACGCTGCGCCTGCGCCCACGCGGTTGCATACATCGAATGCGTGTGAACAATACTTCCGATTTTCTTCCAATGTTTATAAAGAACAGCATGCGTTTTTGTATCTGAGGATGGTTTTAATTTTCCATCAACAACATTTCCATCGAAATCAACAATCACCATTTTTTTGGGTGAAAGATTTTCATAAGGAACACCGCTTGGCTTGATGGCAAATACGCCAGACTTTCTATCCGCAACACTTACATTGCCAAAAGTAAAAATCACAAGACCCAATTTTGGCAATTGCATGTTTGCGTCGTAAGCCGACTGCCGGATATCTTCGTATTTACTCATGATGTGATTGTAGTTGTTTGATGCGAAATTGTCTGAACCGGGATTAGTCTGAACTTGGATGTTTGGGATTATTGGGATAGATGAGATAGGCAAGAAAATATTCAATAATCAACATTCAATTTTCAAGTCCAAGATCAAAATTTAATTTCTTATAACTTGAGTATTGAATATTTTCTTGCCTATCTCATCTATCCCAATAATCCCACACATCCAAGTTCAGACTAATCCCGGTTAGACATTTTCCTCATTTGCATTCAATATAAAATTTCCCAACCTCTTATACTTCTCAAATCTTTTCGCATACACATCAACGTTTTGTTTTGCAGGAAAATATTCAGTGTCAAATCCCTGGCCCATTGCATGCATGGCGTCTTCTACTTTTTCATAAATCCCGGCTGCTGTCGCCGCAAACATCGATGCGCCCATCGCACAGGTTTGTTCTGATTTATGTATCCGGATCGGTGCGTTCAAGATGTCAGACATCATCTGCATAATGAACGGAGATTTTTTTGCCACACCGCCCAAACCGATCAAACCTTTAACCGTGATTCCTTCTTCTTTAAAACGATCTACGATTGCTTTTGCGCCAAAACAAGTTGATTCCGCAATGGCTCTAAACATTCTTGGCGCATCTGTTCCCAAATTTAATCCTGTTGCAGCTCCTTTCAATAATTGGTTTGCATCGGGTGTTCTGCGTCCGTTGAACCAATCAACTGCTAGTTCGTTGTCTAGGGTGAGTGGAATCTTTGCGGCCTCTTTGCTCAATGCTGGAATGATCGCTGATATAGTTTCTTCTTTTATTTTTTGTGCAATAGTCGCTTCAACAGATTTTGAATTCGACAATATATTTTGCAAAGGCCATGATAAAATATTTCTGAACCACGCATATGCATCACCGAAAGCCGACTGGCCAGCTTCCATTCCCATCATGCCCGGTATAACGGAGCCCGGTACCTGCCCGCAAATTCCTTTGACCAATTTGCCTTTTACTTCTTCTACCGGGGCCACGAGGATATCACAGGTAGAAGTTCCCATCACTTTGCTCAAATAATATGGTTCTATTTGTCCACCTACCGCACCCATATGTGCATCGAACGCACCGACTCCAACGATCACATCTGTTGAAAGTCCGAGTCGTTGCGCCCATTCCTTACTCAAATAACCAGCGGGTTGATCTGCCGTATATGTTTTTATAAATAATTTTTCAGTAAAACCTTTTAGCAAAGGATCCAATGAAGAGAAAAAATGATCGGGTGGAAGTCCACCAAATTCTTCCGCCCATAATGCCTTGTGGCCCGCGCTGCAAACACTTCGCTTCATCTTTGCAATGTCGTTTCCTCCTGTTAATAGAAAAGGGATCCAGTCGCAATGTTCTACCCAGGAATAACAATGCTGCTGCACTGCTTTATCTTCTTTTAATATGTGCAACAATTTTGCCCAGAACCATTCTGATGAATAAACACCTCCGACAAATTGCAAATAATTTGGTGTGATTTTTTTTGCATGCTCATTGATCGACGCTGCTTCTTTTACGGCAGTGTGATCTTTCCATAACACGAACATCGCATTTGGATTTTTTTCAAAACCAGGCAGCATGGAAAGTGGCGTTCCTGATTTGTCAACGGCTATTGGTGTTGATCCTGTTGTGTCAATTGAAATTGCCCTCACTTTGTTTGATGCGACGCCTGATTTGTTCAAGCATTCTTTGATAGATTGCTCCAGTCCTTCAACATAGTCTGCAGGATGTTGCCTGAATTGATTGATGGATGGATCGCAATACAACCCGTCTCTCCATCTTGGATAATAGAAGAGGGCAGAGGCTATTTCGGTTCCATTATTCGCAACCACAATAACAGAACGAACGGAATCTGTACCATAATCTACTCCAATTACAAATGCATCATTTTTCATACAACAAACGATGGATGGTATTCATGTCAAATTAACACTTATTATTTGTCTTCCAAAAAAAATCGTGAATTATAATTGCAAGGGCGCAGAATATTACATTAACAGTTTATCGGGATTGGGAATGAAATTCAGAAATGCCTGGAAATTTGCCCTGTATTTCTTTTTATTGAGCTTATAATAAAACGCGCCTTTCTTTGAATTGAGTTTGTCTTTTTCTTTCTGCTTAATTAGTAATTGGGTTGACAATACTTTGCGACTAAAATTACGATTATCGAATTTTGTGTCGTAAATTTTTTCGTAAAGCGTTTGCAATTGCGGAATGGTGAATTTTTGCGGCAGCAATTCAAACAAAATAGGGTGGAGCGCGGCCTTATATCGCAATTTTTTTTGAGCCAGCTTTACCATGTCCTCATGATCAAAAATTAGTTTCGGTCTTTCTTCGAGTAAGAACCACTCTGCATGATAATCGTGGCTGAGTTGTTTTTCGTATTGATGAATATCGATGAGCGCAAAATAAGCAGTGGAAATGGTTCTTTCCATCGGATCACGGTGCGGGTCGCTGAAGGTTTGCAACTGTTCAAGATAAACGCCATTGAGTCCGGTCAGTTGCTGCAGTATGCGGTCGGCGGCTTGTTCCAGACTTTCTTCCGATTTCACGAAACCACCCATCAAACTCCATTTGTTTTTCTCGGGCTCTATACCGCGTTGTATCAGTAGTAATTTTATGTCGAAGCCATCAAATCCAAAAATGATGCAGTCAATAGCGGAAAGCACACGTGTTTGTCCCGAATATTTTGTCATAATGCAGTAGCGTGGTCAGGGCGCACGATATCAGTTATCGTTTCCCAAAAAATAATCGTGAATATACTCAAAATTGATTTGCCGGGTAAAAATAGCAGGAATTTAAAATGATATTTTGCTAACCGGGCAGCAAAAATCCCAGCGAGAAGCTCGACTTGACCCCGGTCAATAATGAGTGCAAAAGATAGTATGAAAAATAGCGTGATGGGTCGCGCTTATAATCCACTTTGCCTGTCCTTTTCGATTCCGCTAAGGTTTTGTCCTTATTTTTAGGAACGATAAAGTTCTTCAGAAAAAAAGACTTGAACTTGTCTTTCTTTTTTTCATCCGGCTTTTCTCTAAGTTTGTCGATCACGAGTTGATGATATTCGCCTACAATTTTTCCTGTAGATTTTTCTTCGTCGAGTCTGAATTGAAAAGATAAACTATTCAATAACCCGGATTCAATATGAATTTTTCCGAGATTTTCTGCAGATGCATTTAGTGTTGTCAGGTCAAGATCATTGAAAGCGCCATCCACTTCGTATTCATTTTGTTTTTGCAAGGGAAATTGCATCAATGCGCGGACGCTGCCAGAACCCATCAACGAGCCTTCCACTTTCATTTTCATATATGCGGGATCGTTAGACATCGGATGATTGATAAATGGAGAAATGCCAACTCGCAAATGCAATATTTTAAGTATCCCTGTTTGCTTACCTTTTTTTGGAAATTCTTCATATTCGAAATACGTGTTGCCGATCGATATATCTTTTACGCGAATTTCCAGTGGAATTGTTTTAAAATATTCAGCCGGCAAAGGCTTTGTCTTAGTTTCTAATGGCAATCTCCGGTCGCGAAATGCGTATATCCTGTTTTGGCGAACACTGATTTTTTCCGCGATTAATTTTTTATTGATCAATTGCATCATATCGATTTTTTCAATATCGATACCGGCACTCATACTTTCAATATAATCGACCTGGTGTCCTTGTTTTTCTCCCATTTGAAACTTATTCAACAGCGGCACTATCCTGCATGTATCAATATGAAAAAGTGATTTCTTACTATCGAGCACCAGGCCTTTGATATGTATAGATTGATAGGCGTCGGCGATCACATATTTCACATTTGGCGCAAATGCATGAAAGGCGCCGAACGAAAAATTATTTTTGTCGAAAGACTTATTCAGGCTATCTATTTTTATTGATTCAATGGTGCAGTTTCCCTCGAAGGAAATTTTTTCCTGGTTTCTTTCTTGTATCGAAGCTTTGATATCTGAAAGTCGCAATTCGTTTATGGAAACACTTTCAAATGGCGCATTCATTCCTTCAGGATAATCTTTTTTGTCCAATAGAAATTGATCTAGATTTATTTCGCCACTATCGAGTAGTATATTTCTTGCAACTAATTTTTTATCGGACAATAATTGGAGGAGATGAATTCCATTTGCCGAAACATGTTTTATTGAAAGCTCATGTTGATGTTTTGTGTTTTCGGGAGAAAGATATTTTACGACAAGATCGTCAATAACCAATGAAGATTTGATGATGCTCATGTGCACCGACGAATATGTCAGTTGAATAGATGCCGGAAGTTGTGTTAATGCAGTTTTGATTTTTCTATTGGCTATTGCGTCCAATATAAAAAAAACGGATACCAACACCAGGCAAAGAGCCACGATGATGATAAGTATTTTTTTTGACGGGGCTGACGGTTTTTTTGTCATTGCTCAATGCGGATTGATAAATAATAACAATGACTATGAAATAAAAGTGCCGGAATTATAAAGAGGAAGGCAGCAATATTGCTGCCTTCGATTGTGCCAAACCATTCACAAACCCGTTTAATAAAGGTAGTATTGGGGAATTCATGCTACAATACCACGAATGGGGAAATTTTGATTGCGTTGATCAGTTGAGGATAAGAGCGGAGAAACAGAGCGGAGAGCGAAGAGTTGTGCGCTCCCCGCTCTGTTTCTCCGCTCTTCTCTTCACCCCGCCATCGCAGGATCGCTGTAAGATGCTTTTCCGATTTCAACACGGCCCGCATATCTTTTTTCAAAAACTTTATTGCCTGTTACACGAACTGTGAAATCGTACCAGCCATAACTTTTGTTCAGGTCGATTACAATACTTGCGTGTGAGCCACTACTACCGGAGTTGTTTAGAATTTGCGTGCGCGTCCCTGATTTATATGAATTGTCTTCGATCTCCACATTATAACGGGTAGGGTTATCCTCATTGAATAGCTGGACTTCAATATTACCTGTGAGTTTATTTTTACCATCACGGTGATTGATACAAAAAATATTTATCAATGGATCATTAGCATTTCCTTTGAATTCGCGGAAGAACCCATTAGGCCCATATACACGGAGATGATACATTTCATTTTCAAAATGATCAAGTGGCCATGAATCCGTCAATGCGTCGCCGGGTGACACTGCGTATGCCCATGTTCTCACTGCTTCAAAAAGCGCCTTACCATCTTTGTCTTTATTTGGACTGAGAAAATTTCCAGGGGCATATACATTGAAGGGAGAACCAGCAGACTCTTTTTCAAAAATTTCATTCTTCACTTCCAGCTTAATTCCGAAATTTTTTTTATCCGTGCTTAACCTTCCATCTACATCCAATTGATAGGGCAATGCACAGGAAGCACGTATGCCTTTTTCCTGTTTTGGCATCCAGTCAACCGGCTTGCGTTCTTTTACAAGATCAATATCTGTTTTTGAAAGACGCCGGTAATTATTCGGAACATCTTTGAATTTCGCTTTGTGAACAGATTCAATAAATAAATCTTTTGATAGAAATTCCGGGTAATTTATTTTTTCGCCACGATAAGGACGGAATACGGAACTAAGATCGCCACAAACGGTGCGTCGCCAACTGCTGATATTTGTCTCCTCAACTTTTTTCCCTGTTTTATGTGTGAGGAATTTTTCTAGAAATTGTAAACAGGAAGTATGATCGAATACCTGCGAGTTTACCCATCCGCCCCGGCTCCATGGCGATGCAACGACCATGGGTACACGATAACCAAGTCCGATCGCACTTTCGCGCGCTGCGGACGCGGAATATGCTTTCTTCAACATCTGTTGTTCAAAACTTACAAAATCTACACTGCTGTCAACGCCTTTAGAAGTTGAACCGGTTTCTGCTCTGCGCGGATCAGGCGCTACAAATGGGGGAACATGATCAAAATATCCATCGTTCTCATCATAAGTGAGAATGAATATTGTTTTCTTCCAAACTTCCGGATTCTGTGTAAGGATGTCTAACGCTTCAGAAACATACCAGGCGCCATACCATGCCGAACTGGGATGATCCGAAAAACTTTCAGGCGCAACAAGCCAGGAAACCGTTGGAAGATTTCCGGTTTTCACATCTTCCCTGAACTGATGAAAGATATCACCCTTCGGAATTTTTACTTCTCTTTCAACATCGCCATCTTTATAATTGAGTGTGGTCATTTCATGATAATGCGGATCTTTTTTATTTGTGGTGAATGCTTTCTCATGCAGATTTTTTTCAAATTGTGAAAGCTTTTCATAATTTTCAGGCGTGTATTTTTTCAATTCTTCCTGCGCGCTGTTCAACATCGTCATTTTTTCTTTCAGCTTATTTCTCAGTTCAACGGATTCTTTGCTGGATGGCGCGATCGAACGAAGCTGATCTTCCAATAAATTGATTTCACCAGGAAGTGATTCAGATATTTTTTTCAAAAAAGAAATATAACCAGGTGTAAACCTGATATTGTATTGATTGAACCATTGCAGTGGACTATCTCCAAAATTTCCGAGCCATGCATCTTCTTCATCAGATAATCCCAATGGCATGCTCAATTCATTCTGATAAATTTTCCAGGAGATATTATTTTCTTCGAGGCGTTCGGGAAAACTCGGCCATTGCACTTCTGATCCATAATCAACATTTTCATTCCACACATTTGCATAGGTAGAATCATTTTGTTTTTCCCGGATTGTTCCTGTCCAGAAAAAAAGACGATTCGGAGTTGTACCGGTCAGCGATGAACAAAAATGCTGATCACAAATGGTGAATGCATCTGCCAGCGCATAATAAAACGGAATATCTTGTCGTGTGTAATATCCCATTGTCAATGGCATCGCCGCATAGTCTTTATCGCCTGATTGTTTTACATCGAGCCACTTGTCGAATTTTCCATGATTTCTTGCATCTACCTGGTTGGTCCATGAATGCGGTAGAGAATGCATCCATGTGGCTTTACTATTTTTAAAATCCATTCGAAAGGGAGGATAAGTTTCACCTGCTGCATTTGTTTGCAGCCAAACCGGATTTTTATCGGGCAACTGAATCGCACGAGGATCATTGAATCCGCGAACTCCCTGTAGTGTTCCATATGTATGATCGAAAGATCGATTCTCCTGCATCAGCAAAACAACATGCTCCGCATCCAGGTAAGTACTTCCTGGTTGTGGATCGATCGCCAGTGCTTTTTGAATGGATGCAGGTAATGCATTGAAAATACCCGCGCCGCCTGAAAGCAAAGTTGCCTTCTTGATAAATTCTCTTCTTGTATCCATGAGCTTTGAATAAGTAATATGAAAATATGAAAATGTGGGAAATGTGGGAAATATGTCTGAACTGGGATGTGTGGAATTATTGGGATATATGAGATGGGTGATAAAATATTCAATATTCAACTCTCAATGCTCAATTTTCAAGTCTGAAAGTCAGAGTTTGATTTCTTCCAACTTGAGTGTTGAGTGTTGAGTGTTGATTATTGAGTGTTGAATATTTTCTCCTAAATCCCAATAATCCCACACATCCTAGTTCAGACGGTTTAAAATCTTGGACACTGAACCTGTCTGCTTCTGTCTTCCTGTGAAGGTTTTTTAATATAGATGAGAGATATTTCGATACCGCCGCGTCCTTGCGACGCAGTTTTGAAAGCAGAAACGTTGACATCGTAGGTCATTCCCAGATTAAAACTTCCATAATCCAATCCGATATAAGGAATGATCGCATCATTCACATTACTGAAGCGAACCCAACTTCCGAAATAAACATTCACGGGTGATTTTTCGTCGTTGTTTGCATTTACCTGCAGTGCTCCTCCCATTACAAATTCTTTTGCTGTGGCCTGGCTGTTGAAAAGTCCGCTCAAATAAATGGTAGTCGCATTGCCAGTCGGAAAATATCCGCCGGCATGAACAGTGAGTCGTGTGGGTAAAATAATATTATCTGCACCCAAAAATGATTCTTTGGGTTGATTGAGATGATACAATGATGTTCCAAAATAAACCGAGTTGGTCCCGTTAAGTGTTCCGTTATATAACGCTCCAATATTCATATCGAAATATTGAATATTCAATTGACGCGAATTCACTATTTCTGTTGGAGATGGTAACCAGCTTCCATCAATCTGCAATCCATCCTGGAAACGTAATCTTGGTCCATCGAGAAATTTACTTGCATAAGTTCCCTGGAAACCCACACCGATTGTATGCAATCCTTCTTCATCGAGGGCTTTATGATATGCTGTAGAAAGAGAAATATAATTGCTTGTCAAAATTCCATTGGCAGTTTTATCACTCATTGCCATCAATCCAATACCCCATGCATCATTTTGAGGAACCATATCGGCAGCGATATTTGCATCAACAGATACCGTAGACGTGATATAAGCATTGTTGACTGAGGGCCATTGATTGCGATAGTTGCCGGCAACTCTCAGCACGCCGTTGAATTTACCCGTCAACGCAGGATTCAAGGTCAGCGGTGACGCAAAAAATTGCGAGAACGCCGGATCCTGCGCCTCTGCTGCCGTTGCAAATGCCACAGCCAGGATAAAGGTTAAGATTAAGTTTTTCATAGATATTGAATTAATACAAACTATACAATCACACGGTCATCATTTTTCTTCGGCTATCGCAACAACTCAACAGTTCCTTTCAACATAAAATTTTCTCCGGTGAAACATTCTACACCTACCATATATACATAAGTTCCCACAGGCTGAATCACTCCATTGAATGTTCCATCCCATCCATACGATTGATCATTTGCAGGCATATCTTTTTTGCTGTACAATAATTGTCCCCATCTCGAATACACCTGGAAATACCTGATGATCTTAACACCACTTCCAAATGGATAGAAATAATCGTTGTTGCCGTCATGGTTCGGACTAAATGCGTTCGGCATATGAACGGCTTTTTCAGAGCAGCCGAGTGCAATCGAGACATCTGCTGTCGCTGTACATCCTGCTGCGGTAGTGACAGTGACAGTATATGTGATCGGTACAAGTGGCGTGCTCACCGGCATCGCGCAATTGGTGCAGCTCAAATAGCTTGGAGGCGCCCAATTCCACGATACTACATCCGGGCTGACTTTTGTTTCAAGTGTTGTACTTGTTCCCGCCAGTATGGTACCTACCGGGTTCACGCTTACTAACGGTAATGGATCAACGTTGATGGTAAAGCCTACAGTATCTCTGAAACATTTATACTTATCCTGGCCGACAACATAATAAGTTGTGGTATCTGTTGGTGTTGCGATGGCAGTGCTGTCTTTGATATCATGCAGACTGCTATTGGGCAGCCACGTATAACTATAAGCGCCTTGCACTGCTAATGGTACGCTGTTACCAATACATATCGATGTGTCTTTTGGATACTGCATGGAAAAATGCGGTATCACATGAACGGTATCAATTGCCATTTCATAACAACCGGCCGGCGACCATACTTCAAGCGTTGCATAATAGTCTCCCGGTCTTGTATACACGAAACTGGTATCTCTCGAATTGGCTGTATCCGAGGCATTGCCGGTTCCGAAATTCCAATGATATCTCAGTGGCTGACCTAAGCTGTCTAATAACATGCTTGAAATCTTCGGCGTGAAATAAGCCGTTCCCGTATCGCACAAAATAATCGGCGGACCGAGATTTACTTTCAATTCATCTAAAATGAGTGGATGATCATATTTAAATGTTACCTGGCATCCTGTTGAATCGGTTAGAATAAGGGCAGGGGTGAAAAGCCCCGCAATTGTATAAGTATGGACTGCAAAAGTATCACTGTTGACGATTACGGTTCCGTCACCAAAATCCCAGGTGAAGTTGTTTGCATAACTCGAAGTCGAATGCAAAGTGTCTACTGCAGGGATACAAGCTTCGTCCAGACTCGAATATAATTTTACGGAAGGTCCTTTCACGGTCACGGAATCTTGCTGAACAATAGTAATTCCATTCGCTCCGTATGCAGTCAGTGTAACAACATAAGTTCCCGGGAAATTATAAGTATGACTTGGATTCGGATTGTTATCAGCAGTAGCGCTATCGCCAAAATCCCAATGTAATCCAATTGTGTTATAAGTATTACTAACGAAGTAAGCGATCATCGGCGGACAATTCGCGTGATCAATATATTGCGTGGTGTAAGTAAACGAAGCAAAAACATTTTTGATGATCACCAATTGTGTCGATGTATCTGCACATGTTCCCGCTGTTGTTGCTGAAGCAAATAATTTCACAGTATCAACCCCAATATTTGGAAATATATGTACCACTGAATCCGGGTTTGTTGATGTAGTGCCATCGGTAAAATACCATTGAAACGTGGCACCAGCAGCGGTGATGGAACTGTTGTAAAAAATAACCGGGCTTCCTGGTGCGATATTGATCGGGTTCCAATAAAAGTCCGCTTTCGATCCGAAAATAAATATTTGCGTTACGGGCAGATTCACTGTCGCGAAACATCCGTTGCTGTCAGTCACTTTTAAAGAAGGAATATATGTTCCGGGGAAAGCATACGTGTGCATCACTGTATCACCAACTGCGCGCGTGGCTGAATTGCCATCACCAAAATCCCAATCCCATTTTACAATCGGAACTCCATTGGTGCCTTGTGATGAATCTGAAAAGACAACGGGCAAAGAATAACAGATATGATCATGCGCACCGAATAATGCGATCGGTCCGGTGATCTTAATCGGAATATAATTGCTCGTGTCATAGCAACCGAAAAATCTTGATTGCGTAATGACGCGAATACTGTCTTCTCCTGGTTTTAATTTGGTAAGGTTGCCGTTGTAAGTTGTTTTGAAACCACTATTCCCCTGCGGACCAAAACTGGTTCCATCGTTATATTGCCATTTCACAATATTGTAGTAGGTGTTCGATCCATTGGCAATGCTGCGGTAGTTGGTATCCAAACCACTTATTTGTACAGGAAGACTTCCACTCGCACACACATTCGTAACGGTTGAACTCAAAACGGGATGTTGCGCTGCCAGTACGTACACGGGAACCGCGGCCGTTTGTGTACAGGCTCCAAATGTAACTGTTACCGAAGCGTTATAAACTCCGCCTTGCGGATACTCATGAATTTTCTGCGGTACATAAACATAATCCGTATCGTTCGGTGATCCATCACCAAAAGACCAGATATATTGCGATCCGCCGGCTGTGGAATCGGTCAGTGTTACCGTTCTTCTGTTACTATCGCATGTGTTGATCGTCTGCAGGTATGGTAATGGAGTTGTTGTAATATATCGGTCGATCGAGAAGGTATCGTTTTTACAACCCGGGCTCGATGCAACAAGCGTCATGTGATATGGTCCCGTTTGCGCATATCCATGCACGTGAGTTATATTGTTATTGATATCTGATGTGCCATCACCATAAAACCATCTGAATTGCGCAGCGCTGTCGTCCAGGTTGGTAAAAATTTCAAGTTGGTTACTAGCGCAGGGCAATGAATCCAGCGCGGTAAATAATGCATGCGGCTTCGGATATACAATCACCGTGTCGGGTGGAAACGCGGTGCCTGTACATCCATGGTTGGTGACAAAAGAAAGATTGATGATATAGGTTCCGGGAATTGTATAAGTGTGTGTTGGATTTGGACTCGTTGAAGTGGTTCCATCTCCAAAATCCCAATTATAAGTTGCGAGTGTATCGTTGGATATTGCCCTGAATGTTGCATTTACATCGGCGCAATAAATATTCGATTGCGTAAGCGTTGTGTCTTTGTGTATCGTTGCTGTTGGTTGAGAAGAGTTCAGTGTTTCCGAAACTGTAGAACTACATCCAGCCGCATTGGTAACCGTTAACGTTGGCGTATAAACGCCGTTTGTTGCATATAAGAAACTGGGATTTTGTAAAGTGGAAGTATCGTTCGGGTTGCCTGTGAATTTCCATAACCATTTCACAGCGCCAATACTTGTGTCGGTAAAATTTACAAGCATGGGTGATTGACAAAAAGCTCCTTTGTTAATCAGGAATCCGCTGGTAATCGGGCCGGGCGATACAGTGATTGTTTTCGGCTGACTGACTACGCAGGTTCCGAATGTGCTCACCATATTTACTGTGTAAGTTCCCTGGCTCGCATATGTGTGATTGATCGGAGAACCGATGCCACTACCACCATCGCCAAAGTCCCAAAGTGTATTTGCTGTCGCGGGTGGAACGCTGATATCTGTAAATGTAATTGCGGTACCTGAACAAAGTCCCGGCGTTATTGCAAAATTCGGATTAAAGTTGGCAGCATTTACGTATGCAGTTTTTGTCAACTTGGATGAACATCCTGCGGTATTGCTCACCGTTAGACTAATCGTATATAAACCTTTGGCCGCATACTGATGCGATGGATTTTGCGTCGTGCTATTCGCGCCGTCTCCAAAATCCCAGACATAGCTCAATGGGCCAGTACCAGTAGAAGTATTGTTAAAATGAATCGGTGAAGCCAGGCTGCAAAGTGTAGTAGAGTCTGCCGTAAAAGACGGACTCAGCGCGGGCATCACAGTGACGATATTATTTTTCTTCAGCGTGTTGCTACAACCAAAACTATTGGTAACAGTCAGACTTACCGAATAAGTTCCCGCAAAAAGATATGTGTTCGTCACTACAGGCGAAGTTGTGACCAACGTATTTCCATCTCCAAAATCCCAAAAATAATTTGTGATCGTTCCATCTCCCGGCGTGGCATTGCTCACAAAACTCGCAACGAGCGGAATACATCCGGTGGTGTTATTGCTGGTGAAGTCAACTACCGGGCTTTTATAAACGATGACGGTTGAAGTTTTGACAGATGTTTGTGCGCCACTATGAACCGTAAGTGTTACCGTGTAGTTCTGAGGAGTGAAGTAAGTAGCGGAAACAGGAGTCACCGCATCTGTTGTCGTAACTGAATTTCCATTCCCGAAATTCCATGTGTAGGTGGCACCGGCAATTGCACCGGAGGTAGTGTTTATAAACGTAACGGCCAAAGGAGAACATCCACTCGTTTTATTTTGGGTGAAGTCCGCCACTAACTGGGCTTGTATGGGGCTATTTAATCCCAGCAATAGGACCAGCACAAACCACACAGGATTCAGTTTTCCTAACGGCAGGGGGAACGGCATTTTTAGTACCTGGTTTTTTAGATATTGGATATTGTTGTTTCCGTATCGAAACTGAAGCTGAATTTAAACGTAATAAGCTGGTTAATATTTCAATAAAAGCCGGATTTAGGATGAAAAAAGAGACAGAAAACGCGGTTCCGGGAAATACGGGGGCTTTTCGCAGACGACAGGCTGTTTTCGATCTTGCCGTCTTTGTGAGAAATTTATATTCTTCAAGGCGAAAAATTGAAGAAAAAGAGCAGGGGAGCCGCTTCAAAAAATAAAAATTATGTCGCTTAAAATTTCCCTGACTTAGATGTAACCCATATATCCGTTGAAAAATTTTTAACCGATTTTGTTTTCTTTTAACAGAAATTTTTTACGACGATGCAGCGTCTCGCCGTTTTATCCTTACGGAAGAGAGGCCATTAATGCTGGCATGGTTTTTATTAACCGATAATAGGGAGTGGTCTAAGCTCTCAAAATTCATAATATGCAAAAGATTCATCCGGTATTTCAGATTTTTATTTCTCTGCTTCTTTTGATGCTTGTCGCAATTGGTGTCGGTTACTTATTTGTAGGATAGGGATAGAGTGAGATGATTTAGCTGATGAAATATTCCCGGATTTTTTCCGCAGAGGCTAGTTATATGCTCGCCTGGTTGTAAAATTTCACTCTGATTCAACGAGCTTTTTAATTTGAACGAGTATGGGTGTCCAACCACCTCCATCCATCGTTTCTTTGTATCTTTTATCACCTTCACCCACTTTGGAATAATCACCTTGCGTAACAGTGAGGACGGTCTGTTGTCCTTCGGAATTTAGTGTGTATGTAACCGTTAGATAATTTTCAGGAACATCTGCAATTCCTGAATTCGGATCGATCGTAGTATATGCAAGAAATTTTTCCGGTTGAATATCTTCGATGATGCCTTTTACAGCCACAAACTCTTTTCCTTCATGAATCATCCGCCACAACAAAGCACTGCCTTTTTTCCAGTCCGAAACAGTTTCGCAGCCGAACATATATTTTTTTGTTTGTGTAGGATTTGTCAATGCATCCCAAACTTTTGAGACCGGAGCGTTGATTTCAATAGTATTTGTTACGATTAATGGCTTGCTCATGATTTTTTGTTTTAGATATATACCTCGAATCGGAAGTTAATGTAATTTGTTTTTTCCTTTGTGTCTTCGTTCCTTCGTGGTTCAAAAAATAAATTGAACGAAGACGGAACGAAGAAACAAAGGAAAAAATGTGTTGATATCCGATAAATTTACAGAATATATTTCCCGGAAAAAACCTGAAATACTTTTTTACAAGTCTTACTGAGGAATGAAATCCATCGTTACACGAAAAATAATTTCTATAGTATGAATAGTTGCGCGAAGTTTTGGGGGGTTACATTTTTTTTGCGGCGATATAACACAAAGATTGGTTTTGATATGTTTTGTTTTCGAATTTCAATGCCGGCTCATTTATTATCTTTACCGCATCAATACTGAACTGATTATTTTTCATGATTGCTTCCCAATCTTCCCGTGTATAAATATTAAAACCAAATTTTGTAAACGGCATTTGTTGCATCGTTTCTTTTGCACGCAACACCGAATAAAATTTGCCACCGGGTTTTAACACGCGGTAGATTTCCTCTAAATGTTTTCCGGGCTGCTCCCAGAAATAAACCACATTTATACAAAAGACTTTATCAAAGCTATTTGCGGGAAATGGAATTTTGTCGCTGCTTCCGTATCGCAATGTAAGTTTTCCTGAGTCGATATGGGATTGGTTCGATGCTCTCGCTTCATTGATCATTTCGGCGGAGTAATCGAGACCAGATATTTTCAGATCATTCCTAACGGAAAATATTTTATTGAAAAATTTCCCGTTCCCGAATCCAATTTCAAGGATATTGTCTCCTTCTGAAAGTTGCATCGTTTCTATGGCAAAATCATAGAGCGTTTCGTTCGATTCATTCATCTTCTTTCCAACTTTTTTTCCCAATCTGCCACCCGGTTTGCGTAATTGTTTTGCGAGTGATTTCATCATCAGCCGGGATATGAAATTGATTCCCATAGTAAAGATTTTAAGGATAAATGATGGAGATTCGGCGCTACAATTAAAAATATACAAAATCAAAGAGAAGGTTTGAACCGGATTTGTTGCATAATTGCAAAAATCATTTTTCACTTTGCGATTTTGCGCCTTTGCGTGATAATCTTTTCTCGCAAAGACGCAAAATCGCAAAGAGATTTTTAAGCTTGGTTTAAACTATTTTAGGAAAATAGAAAAAACCGATTTAATTTTTCTGCTCGTAAATCATAATTGCATTTTGAAACCGATTGTTCAAATATCACTTGATCTGATTCATATCGATGAAGCCCTGGAAACAGCCGCCATGGCGCTGAGAGCTGGTGTCGACTGGCTCGAAGCCGGTACGCCGCTGATCCTTGCCGAAGGTTTGCATGGCGTAAAAAAATTGCGCGAACATTTTCCCGGTGTTCCAATAGTTGCTGATCTGAAAACGATGGATGGCGGATACCTGGAAGCCGAAATGATGGCAAAGGCTGGCGCCACCCATGTTGTGGTGATGGCAAGGGCTCATGAAGAAACTATCAAAGTGGTTGTGCGCGCGGGAAAAGATTTCGGGGTAAAAGTTATGGGTGATAATCTTGGATGCCCGGATATGGTGGAAGCAGCAAAATGGTTGGAAGATCTGGGTTGCGATTATATCGTTCATCATATCGGGTATGATGAGCGTCGTGGAATAGCAGCGCAAGGAAAAAAGATGCCGAGCCCGCTCGATCAGCTGAGGCAGGTGGTCGATGCGGTGAAGATACCGGTGCAGGCTGTCGGTGGACTGAGTCTCGAACAAGCCATTCGTTGTCCCGAATATGGTGCACCGTTAGTTGTACTTGGCGCTCCGCTGACAATCGATGCGGATGCATTCAAAACCGCTGATGGCGATTTAGAAAGTTCCCTGCGGTTGATATGCGAAAAGATACATGCATACGGAGAAATATAAAAGGCTTGTCTGAACTGGGATTTTTGAGATTAATATGATGTTTGGGAAATTAATATAAAACTTCCCAAACATCATATTAATCTCAAAAATCCCAGTTCAGACAAAATCTCTTCTCCTTAAAAAAAATAACAATGAAATCTGCATCAGTTGTGAATTATGCGCCGGAAAAAGGATCGGTAGAAATTCGTGAAATTGAAAAGCCCGTTATCGGTGATGAAGATGTTTTGCTGGAAGTTGTGAATGTTGGTGTTTGCGGAAGCGATCTTCATCAATGGACAGCCGATCATAGCTGGACGGTCAACTATCCCGTGATACTGGGACATGAATTTGGCGGACACATTGTTGAGATTGGCAAGAACGTGACCGGATGGAAGGAAGGAGATCGCGTGGTTAGCGAAACAGCCGCAGTAATCGATATCAATAATCCAATGTCACGACGCGGACTATACAATCTCGATCCGACAAGAAAAGGTTTTGGTTATGGGGTGAACGGCGCGATGACGCGTTTTGTAAAAGTTCCGTCGAGATGTTTGCATCGTGTTCCAGACCAACTCGCGTTCGAACAGGCATGCCTAACCGAACCTTGCTGCGTAGCCTATAACGCCGTTGTCGAAAACGCGCATATCAAACCAGGTGATCGTGTTATTGTACTTGGACCAGGAACCATTGGTATTCTTTGCGCCGCGGTTGCAAAACTTTGTGGTGCCCAGGTGGCGGTTGTTGGATTGGCTGCTGATAGCGGCCGACTTGCCATCGCAAAAAATTATGGATGTGAAATTATCGTCGGTGATGCTACAGCATGGGCAAAGCAAAGAGATGGTCTTGGTGCGGATGCAATCATTGATGCTGCGGGTTCAAGCGCCACTTTGAAAATTGCATTAGAGCTCGTGCGGCCAAACGGACAAATCAGTAAAGTAGGATGGGGACCTCAGCCTCTAAATTTTTCTTTGGATACATTGGTACAAAAAAATATTCGGTTGCAAGGAAGTTTTAGTCACAACTGGCCGATATGGGAACGTGTTATTGCCTTGCTTGCAAGCGGACAGCTTGATGTGAAGCCGATCATCGGCGGTGTGTGGCCCGTCACTCAATGGCTGGAAGCGTTTGAAAAAATGCACAAAGGTGAAGTTGTGAAATCTGTTTTAAAACCGGTTTGATATGCGTTTGCAAAATAAAGTCATCATCGTTACAGGAAGTACAACAGGCATCGGAAAAGCGATTGCACTACGATGCATAGCCGAAGGCGCACGTGTTGTTATTCACGGATTGGAAAAAGATTTGGGCGATGCGGTTATATCTCAACTCGGAAAAGACAAAGCAATTTTGCATGTTGAAGATATTGCGAAAGACGGCGCTGCTGTGCGGCTTGTTGATCTTGCAACAAAAACATTTGGGAAATTAGATGCCATTGTAAATAATGCGGCGATTGTTCATTCTTCGAATATCGACACAACAGATACCGCCATTTTTGAAATGGTGCTAAGAATAAATCTCCTCGGTCCATTTTCATTGATCAAAGCGGCGCTGCCTGAACTTGCAAAAACAAAAGGAGCCGTGTTAAATATCGGTTCAGTCAATGCATATAGTGGCGAGCCGAATCTTTTTGCGTATAGTGTTTCGAAAGGCGCGGTGATGACGATGACAAGAAATCTTGGGGATACACTTTACCGTGAGCATGGTGTTCGTGTGAACCAGATCAACCCTGGATGGGTTTTGACTGAAAGAGAAATTGAACGAAAGAAAAATCATGGTTTGAAAGATGACTGGTATGCCGAACTACCTAAAGTGTACGCGCCTGCGGGAAGAATTTTATTACCGGAAGAAATTGCTGCGGCTTCGGTGTATTGGTTATCGGATGAATCCGGTCCGATCAGCGGACAAGTTGTCGATCTCGAACAATATCCTTTCATAGGAAGAAATCCACCCAAAGACACTTCAACAATTCCAACAGGTTCAGCAAAAAAAAATTGACCACAACATGCCATTGCTAGCTGCATTTCCGAAAGCATATATGAAAGCGTTGTGTAAGGATGGAAGCATGCGTGTTTCAGAATGGATCAGTATGGCATCCGCACTTAACATCGATGGACTCGAGTGGTATGCCGGTTTCATAGAAATGGAAGATGAAAAGAATTGGGAAAAATTCAGAAATGAAGTGGAAGCACATGGAAAAAAAATCCCGATGCTTTGTTGTTCGCCTGATTTTACGCATCCTGATAAAAATTTTCGCGAGCAGGAAATTCGCAAACAGAAACGATGGATTGATATGACATCGAAACTGGGAGGTTCTTACTGCCGGGTTCTTTCAGGACAAAGAAGACCTGAGCTTTCTATTGATGAAGGTGTTGATCTGGCGGCGGAATGCATTGAAGCCTGCCTGCCTTACGCAGCAGCAAAAAATATTACACTTATTTTAGAAAATCATTACAAAGATGATTTTTGGGAATATCCTGAATTCGCACAGAAAGCAGGAGTGTTTTGTAAACTCGTTCAAAAAATTCATCATCCTAATTTTGGTGTGAATTATGATCCGAGTAATGCGTATCTCGCCGGAGAAGATCCGCTCGATCTTTTAAAAATGATTGTTTCGCGTGTAGTCACAATGCATGCAAGTGATCGCTATTTGCTGGAAGGCACTATCGAAGATCTTCGTAAAGAAGAAACCGGTGCAGCGGGCTATGCGAAGCGGCTTGCTCATGGAGAAATTGGAAAAGGACTTAACGACTACGATAAAATATTCACCATGCTAAAAAACGCAGGATTCAATGGTTGGATAAGTATCGAGGACGGTGTGGATGGATTTGATCAGCTCGAGCGAAGCGTTTTATTTTTGCGAAAGAAAATTGCTCAATACTGGCCGGAATAAAAAATAATTCATGCAAACTTTTACGGCTCTCTCTTTTTGCGCATCACAATGCCAGCTTGCAGAAGGCCCGATGTGGCATAAGCAAAGGAAAACTTATTTGTGGGTCGATATCGATGGTTATGGATTCTACGAGTGTGCATCACCGGGAGTAAAGCCAGTTTTTTTTAACACTCCTGATAAAGTGAGCCTCATCGTTGAATATGATTACGATATAGTATTGTTGGCAATCAAAGGCGGTCTTATAAAATATGATCTTCGTTCAGGTAAATACGATTGGTTAGTCGACCTGGATAAGCAAATCATTAATAACAGATGCAATGATGGAGCTTGTGATAGCAAAGGAAGGTTGTGGATCGGTACTATGGATATGAAGTTCAAACCGGGCGCAGGAACCCTGTACTGCATCGATGAGCATTTGCTTTCAAAAAAGATGCTGCCCAATACCACGATCTCTAACGGTCTCGTATGGTCGCTGGATAATAAGAAATTATATTATATTGATACGCCCACGCAAAAAGTGCAGTCGTTTATTTTCGATGAGTTATCCGGTAATATCCATTTCGAAAAAGATGTGATTCATATTCCAAAAGAAAAAGGTTCACCGGACGGAATGGCTATCGATGAAGAAGGCATGCTTTGGATTGCTCAATGGGGAGGTTTTGGTGTATATCGATGGAACCCGATCACTGGTGAGCAAATTGGTTTTATCCAACTGCCCGTACCAAATGTTTCTTCATGTGCATTTGTCGGCAAATCTCTTGATCAATTATTAATAACTACAGCAAGACAGGATCTTTCTCCAGACGATTTAAAAAAATATCCCCAGAGCGGAGATGTGTTTATTGCGAGTCCCGGAGTAAAAGGAGTGAGGCTGTTTACATGTAAATTGGGAAAGACTTAGGAAATATTCAATACTCAACAATCAATATTCAATGCTCAAGTTTAAATTATGAACGCGATGAGTCCGCACTTGAACATTGAATATTGATTGTTGATTATTGATTATTGAATATTTCCTAGTCACCCGCCTTTATTCGCATCTCATTCCACATTAATTTCCTGCTTCACAATTTCTTTCCCTGGAATTACAGGAATGCTAATCTGTAAAACACCATCAACATATTTTGCAGATATTTTTGTTGTATCCACGGTTTCATCCAATGTGAAAGTTCTCACAAATCCTCCGCGACTGTATTCGCGCCTGATCCAATCGGGTCTTGGAAAATTTTCCGGAGGCGTATAAGAAACATTCAATTGATTTCCTTTTACGTCCAGGTGAAAATGCTCGCGGATTCTTCCGGGGGCGAACAGCAGCATTTCATAACTGTTATCAGTTTTGTAAATATTTACGGCAGCTCTTTGCATTGAGCGGGCATACATGTGCCGATGCATGTTCCCTGCGTGGCCTTTTGCGGCCCATGACTGATTGTAGTCCATGTTTTAGTTTTTTGATTTTTAAAAAATAGAATTCCTAATAGGGAAGACGAACCAGCCATCGAAATATTTTAAAATTATTTTCGGACCGAAATGCTCGCGCATTTAATAATCGTTCGGAGCTTTTTTGGTGAAAGATGTGACTTTTGTTATTTGGGAAGATAATTGGAGAGAAAGATAATTTCAGTCGTAGTTCAACCTGGTTATTTCAAGTTTGTTTCAATCTTTTTTCTATTATTAATATTAGGTAAAAAGCCAGTGAGAATTCCAATGAGCGGCAAATAAGCGCAGAGTTGGTAAACATGGTTGATGCTTGTTTTATCGGCCAGCGCTCCTAATACGGCAGATCCAAGTCCACCCATTCCAAAAGCCAATCCATAAAATAATCCAGATATCAAACCTAATTTACCCGGCAATAGTTCCTGTGCATACACGAGAATTGCTGCGAAGGCGGACGAAAGAATCAATCCTATAAAAACAGTAAATATGCTAGTCCATAATAAATTAAGATGGGGCAATAATAAAGTGAAGGGAGCAACACCAAGAATAGAAAACCAGATCACATATTTTCTTCCGAAACGATCACCGAGCGGACCTCCTGCAAATGTTCCCAGCGATACTGAGAACAAGAAGATGAATAGATATAACTGTGCATCACGGACAGAAATATGAAATTTATCGATCAGGTAAAATGTATAATAGCTCGTCATCGATGCCAGGTAAAAATATTTTGAGAAGATGAGCACTATCAGGATTATGACTGACAATGTTATTTTCCCTGTCGATAAATTTAGGGTACTCTTCTCCGTTAAATGTGATATTGATTTTGAATGGAACTGGCCTATTTTTCCGCTATACCATTTCCCCACATTAATCAAAACTCCGATAGCCAGCAATGGCAATACCGCAAACCACAAAATGCTCGATTGCCCATAATGCACTACGATCAAAGCAGCGAGAAGCGGCCCCAATGCGCTTCCTGCATTTCCGCCTACCTGGAAAATAGATTGACCCAAACCCCGACGGCTACCCGAAGCACGAAAAGCAACTTTGGAAGCTTCGGGATGAAAGATGGAAGAGCCGATACCGATCAAACCGACAGCTATCAGTAAAATGGAAAATTGTCCGGCGATAGAAAGTATTATCAATCCTGCCAAACTAAAAAACATTCCAGCAGCAAGCGAATAAGGCTGCGGACGATAATCGGTATAAAGTCCAACCAATGGTTGAAAAATGCATGCGCAAGTCTGAAAGGTAAAAGTGATATAACCGACCTGCGCAAAATTTAACTGGAAAGAATTTTTTACAATCGGATAAATGGAAGGTATGAGCGACTGAATCGTGTCGTTGAGCATATGCGAAAAACTGATCATGAACAAAATCGGGAAGATCGTCTCGGCCGCTTTTTCTTCTATTATTATAGACCTGTTTTTTGCTATACTGGTGCTCATGTCCTTTGCGCTCGGTTTTGGAAAACGCGAAATTAAAATAAAGCAGGCAAAGATGAGAATGCAAATAGGAAAAATGGTGGCAGGGTTGCGAAAATGCGAATTCCTCACTGCGATTGTCTGAACTGTGATTTGTGGGATTATTGGGATAGATGGGAAAGGGAAGAAAAAAATATTCACCAATCAATACTCAAGTCAAAAAGAAATTAAATTTGGAATTCCGACTTGAAAAACTTGTACTGACCGGTGAATATTTTTTTCTTTCCCAGCTATCCCAATAATCTCACAAATCACAGTTCAGACAATTCCGGTTCAGACATAAACGCACATTCATTGTATCATTACCGGACAGTAACATCAATTCATTAAAAAATATTCTATTGATAAAGAAGGATATAATGAGCGGCATTTATTTTGGGACAAATCGGATCAATAATCATAAGCCTGCACCATGTTTAAAACGAATTTAAAAATAGCCTGGCGCCAGTTATTAAAAGATCGCCAGTTCACCTTTTTGAATGTGCTTGGACTCTCAGCCGGAATTGCCTGCACGCTTCTTATTTTTTTATGGGTGAACGACGAATTGAGTTTTGATAAATTCAATGAAAAAGACAGCCAGCTTTATCAACTGATGGAGCAGAGAACAGGAAATGGGCAGACTGCTATTTCTGATGAGTCATCGGGTTTGTTGAGTGCAGCAGTGGCCGCGCAAATGCCACAAGTGGAATATGCAGCATCGGTTGCGCCTCCCGAATGGTTTCAGAAATTCACACTTTCAGTCGGTGAAAAAAATCTGAAAGCGATCGGACAATATGTAGGAAAAGACTATTTCAATATTTTTTCTTTCAAATTAATAGAAGGCAAAAAAAGCCAGGTGCTGGAGAATAAAAATTCGATTGTCATTTCGGATGAACTCGCAAAAAAATTATTCAACACTACAGAAAATATTATCGGGAAAACCATACGCTTTCAACACGAAAGAGACTTTGTCGTTTCCGGCATCTTTGAAAAAGTTCCTTACCATTCTTCACAGCAATTTGATTTTGTATTGTCATTTGAATATTATGCCGATGTGCAATCGTGGGTTAAATCATGGAACAATACCGGCCCGCACAATTTTGTGATTTTGAAAAAAGGAACGGATATCGAATCGTTCAACAAAAAAATTGCAAATATAATTACGGTGAATCTCGGTGATAGCACCCGCACTCCGTTTGCGATGCGTTTTTCTGATATTTATTTGCATAGCTCTTTTGATCATGGGTCGAGAGTGGGAGGTAAAATGGAATATGTGAGATTGTTTTCACTGATCGCGATTTTTATTCTTGCCATTGCGTGCATCAATTTTATGAATCTCTCTACTGCAAAAGCTTCGAGAAGATTGAAAGAAGTCGGAATCAAAAAAGTAGTTGGAGCGGAAAGGTCGCAACTGATCTTTCAATTTCTTACGGAATCCATGCTGCTCACCCTGGCCGCGACCCTATTCGCAATTGTGGTTGCATTGATGTTATTGCCTGAATTCAACCAGCTCACCGGAAAGCAAATTGCTTTTCATGTGGATGCGCGATTGATTGGAGGATTGATTGGTATTATATTATTCACTGGTCTTTTATCCGGAAGTTATCCCGCTTTATATTTATCGTCATTCAATCCAATCTCAATATTAAAAGGGAAATTGAGATCCTCTTTGGCGGAAGTGATATCACGCAAAGGCCTTGTCGTGTTTCAATTTTCTCTGTCGGTGATATTGATTGTATCGGTGTTACTTGTAAATAAACAAATTCAATATATACAAAAATCAAATCCTGGTTACAACAAAGACAATATCGTTCGTTTGGATGCAGAGGGAAAAATTGTCGGTACGGAAGATCTTTTTATTGCACAATTAAAAAAGATACCAGGAGTTGTTAATGCAGCTTACACCTTCAACAATATGGTGGGCCGCAATTTTGGAAATAATGGAATTGACTGGGAAGGCAAGGATCCGCATTCTTCTATTTATTTTGAAGGTTTTGGTGCCTCGTATGGATTTATTGAAACGATGAATATGCAAATGGCTGCGGGCCGCAGTTTTTCAAGAAATTTTGGAGACGGAAAATATGGAGAAGAAACATCGAAGATTATTTTCAACGAGGCTGCGATAAAATTGATGGGTATCAAAGATCCAGTTGGCAAAACGGTTAAGTTGTTTAATCGCCCGATGCAAATCATCGGGGTGGTAAAAGATTTTCATTTCGAATCCTTACATGAGCCGGTAAAGCCTGCATATATGCAACTCGAAGGCCAAAATAATGGATGGCATAAGATCATGATCAGGATCAAAGGAGGTGAGGAGCAGGAAACGATTGCGCGCATTCAGCAATTCTATGAGAATTATAATCCCGGTTTTCCCTTTGCATTTAATTTCCTGGATGAAGCTTATCAAAAGCAGTACACTACGGAAACACGCGTTTCCATTTTATCGAGATATTTTGCGGCACTGGCAATTATCATTTCCTGTTTGGGACTTTTTGGTCTTGCGACTTTTACTGCACAAAGAAGACAAAAAGAGATAGGAATCCGCAAAGTGGTTGGTGCTTCCGTGAATAATATTGTCGCAATGTTGTCGAAAGATTTTCTCAAGCTGGTATTGATATCGGTGCTTATTGCATTTCCATTATCGTATTTCGCGATGAATCATTGGCTGGAGGGTTTTGCCTACCGGATATCAATAGGTGCAGATGTGTTCGTGTTGGCAGGCGGATCGGTTTTCCTGATCACTATCATAACCATCAGTTACCAGGCAATAAAGGCAGCGCTGGCAAACCCGGTAAAATCATTAAGAACGGAGTAACATTTTTCACTTTCAAGTCGTCATAAAACAAAACAAACCTGATGTTAAGAAATTACCTAAAAGTTGCGCTGCGTAATTTGTGGAAGAATAAAGCTTTCTCCGCAATTAATATTGTTGGACTTTCGGCCGGCCTCGCCGTTTGTCTTTTGATTGTTCTCTATGTAAAGGACGAATTGAGTTATGACAAATACAATGAGCAAGGGAAAAATATTTACCGCCTCGATGCCGATATTTTTTTCAATGGCACACAGTTTACTTCCAGTGTTTGTCCGGCGCCATTGGCAGGAACACTCATGAAAGATTATCCCCAGATTAAGCAGTTTGTAAGATTGCGGAACTACGGCGATATTTCCATTAAGAAAGACAACCAGAACATACAAAATCACAATGCCGTATTTGCCGATTCTACTTTTTTCCAGGTGTTTCCGATTCCGATGATCGCCGGTAATCCGTTAACAGCATTGAATGAACCCAATTCAATCGTAATAGATGAAACAACTGCCAAAAAATATTTTAACTCTACCGATGTTGTAGGGAAAACATTATATGTTGACAATTCGGTGAACTGCAAAATCACCGCAGTGATCAAAGACATTCCATCGCAATCACATTTTCATTTTAGTTTTATTCGGCCGATGCGCGATACGTACCACGATGATCAGAGTGATTGGTTGAGCAACAATTATGCATCTTATGTTTTGGTAAAACCAGGAGTTACACAGGCAGACTTACAAAAAAAAGTGGATGCTACTATCAATAACTATCTCGCAAAACAACTGGAGCAACTCTTACACACCAATACAAATGATTTGAAAAAATCAGGCAATCATTTTTTGTACCCCGTGATGCCACTTACGGATATTCATCTGCATTCTAACAAATCATATGAGTTTGAAGCAAATGGAAATATCACTTACGTGTATATTTTTTCAGTGATAGCCATTTTTATTTTGTTGATCGCTTGCGTGAATTTCATGAATCTGTCGACAGCACGTTCAGCGAACCGCGCAAAGGAAGTCGGCATCAGAAAAGTGGCAGGCTCATTGCGAAGCCATCTTATCACCCAATTCCTAACCGAGTCCGTGTTGATGAGTTTCTTCTCGCTATTAGTGGCATTGGGAATTGCTGCGTTGTTGTTACCATTGTTCAACCAGCTTGCGGGAAAACAAATGAGTGTGCTTACATTATTTTCTTCCTGGCTGCTGCCCGTCCTGCTTGCTTTGATAGTAGTTGTCGGTTGCGTTGCAGGAAGCTATCCGGCTTTTTACTTGTCATCTTTTCAACCCGTGCAAGTGCTGAAAGGCGGTATTGCAAAAGGTTTCAAAAGTAGCTGGCTAAGAAGTGGACTGGTAGTTTTTCAATTCTTTATTTCAGTCACATTGATCATCGGCACCATTGTAATTTATAACCAGCTTAATTATATACGAAGCAGAGAAATCGGCTACGATCGCAGCCAGGTACTCGTGATCAATAATACATATGTACTCGATAAACAACTCAAAACATTCAAGGATGAAATGCTGAAAATTTCCGGTGTGCAGGCGGCAGCCATCGCAGGATCTTTGCCCACCGAAACTGGTTATAACCAGAATGGCTGGTTCAAAGATGCAGGCCTCGATGCAAAGCAGGTTATCATCATGACTGATTTCTATGCCGACAAAAATTATATACCGACGCTGGGAATGAGTATGAGCGCCGGAAGAAATTTTTCATCGGAGTACCTTACCGATTCATCAGCGATAATCATAAACGAAACGGCGGCAAAGCTTCTTGGATTTAAAGATCCATTGAGAGAATTTCTTTATCGTCCCGCCGACTATTCGAATAATGGAACTGCCTTTAAGTCAAAAGCGTTTCATATAATTGGCGTCGTAAAGGATTTTAATTTTAGTTCCATGCACGACAAGGTAGGCCCATTGGTTATTGAATTGGGTGAGAATTTTGGCCGGGTTGCAATGCGTATTGATACTAAAAACATACCTGCCTTGATCAGCCAGGTGGAGAACAAATGGAACAGTATGGCCCCCGGGCAATCTTTCAGCTACACATTTTTGGATGCAGATTTCAATAAGATATATAATGCTGAGCAACGAACAGGAAAATTGTTTATCACCTTCGCTGTATTTGCCATTTTCATCGCTTGTCTCGGATTATTTGGACTGGTGACTTACGCAGCAGAACAACGCATCAAAGAAATCGGCATCAGAAAAGTACTCGGCGCAACAGTCAGCGAAATTGTGACGATGATCTCGAAAGATTTTCTGAGACTTGTTTTGATTGCTTTCATTGTTGCATTTCCTGTCGGATGGTGGATGATGAATCAATGGTTGCAAAGTTTTGCATACAGAATTAATATCAGTTGGTGGGTGTTTGCACTGGCCGGTTTTTTAACCATCGCTATTGCATTGATAACGGTGTGCTTCCAGGCTATCAGGGCTGCATTAGCGAACCCAGTGAAGAGTTTGAGAGCGGAGTGAGGGAGTAAGTTGATTTGTTGATAAGTTGAAAAGTTGATCCTTTGCGATTTTGCGTCTTTGCGTGAAAATTTTCACGCAAAGACGCAAAATCGCAAAGGATCAAATGGCTCATTTTTCATTTGCGTTTTGTTTTTTTAAGTGATTTATTTTTTTTCGAAGATGGATTTGTTTCCGCTAAAAATTGTTCGAGTGCATTGAATTTGCTGGTCCAAAAAATCTTGTACTGTTCAACCCAGGTTGAAACTTCATTGAGCTTCTGAAGTTTTGCTTTGCAATATCTTTCCCGGCCTTCTTGTTTGATAGTGATGAGTCCGCATTCGGTCAGAATTTTAATATGCTTCGAAATAGCTGGACGGCTGATATCAAAATGCTCCGCGACAGCATTCAGGTTCAGCGGTTGCTTGGCGATCACATGTATGATTGCACGCCGGGTTGGGTCTGCGATTGCCTGGAATACATCTCTTCTCATTGTTCTTATGATTTTATTGCGTAACCGATCGGTTATAAATATATATAAAAGCCGATTGGTTATGCAGTTTTTATTTTTTGAAACGAGCCAACGATATTTCGCGCAGAGCACGCAGAGAAAATGAGTACGCCGAGGCCCTCTGTGTACTCATTTTCTCTGCGTGCTCTGCGCGAAATATTGTAAAAGCCCGAAATGCTTTTTAGCTTTCTTCTAATCGAACGAAGATTTCCCCGGCAAACAAATATCTTTACTGCAGGTTTTAAAAGCGACGCCATGAAAAAGATAATCACGATCTTCATTTTACATTTTATTACTTGTTTAGTTGTTTTTTCTCAGTCCCACAAATCTGCTAGTGCGGCTATTATAGAAGGACATCCTGCGTGGATCATGCAGAGTAATATATATGAAGTGAATGTGCGCCAATACACGAATGAAGGCACGTTCAATGCCTTTGCAAAAAATCTTGACCGGCTGAAAAAAATGGGAGTAGAAGTGTTGTGGTTTATGCCGCTGAATCCGATCAGTAAGGTTGATCGAAAGGGAACTTTAGGCAGTTATTATGCGGTATCCGATTATACGGCAGTCAACCCGGAATTCGGTACCATGGCCGACTGGAAAAATTTGGTAAAGTTATGTCACAGCAAAGGTTTCAAAGTTGTAATCGACTGGGTGCCTAATCACACAGGCGGCGATCATCGCTGGCTCACAGAGCATCCTGATTTTTTTGTGAAAGATAGTACGGGTAAAGCTGCGATTGCTGTTGACTGGTCGGATACGCGCCAGCTTGATTATAAAAATCCGGTGATGCAGGATAGCATGATCAATGCTATGAAATTTTGGATCACCAATTCTGATATTGATGGATTCAGGTGTGATGTAGCGTGGAATGTTCCGGGCCCTTTCTGGAAAAAATGTATTTCGACATTGCGGAAGATGAAAAATATTTTCATGCTCGCCGAAGGCGACAGGCCATATCTTTTGGAGAATGGGTTTGACGCTTTTTATCCATGGGATATGTTTCATATGATGATTGCCGTTTCTAAAGGTGATCGTCCGGCTTTTGCACTTGATAGTGTAAAGAATAAATATGACAAAGAGTTTCCAAAAAGATCGATCAAAATGTATTTCACCAGCAATCATGATGAGAATAGCTGGAACAAATCTGATTTCGGAACATTTCCCGGCGCATCACATGCTCCCTTCGCTGTGTTTACACAAACAATGGCTGGAAGCGTTCCCTTAATTTATAGCGGACAAGAAGAACCAATACTTCGGGCCATTGAGTTTTTTGAAAAAGATCCGATGAGTTTCGAAAAACTTGGGAGAGAAAAATTTTATAGAACATTATTGGACCTGCGTAAAAGAAATATGGCGCTTTCTGCAGATGCTTCTTTCAGAAAAATAAAAGTGGGTGATGAAAAAGCGATATATGCTTTTGTACGTGAGAAAGGAGGAAAAAAAGTTTTTGTGATCCTGAATCTTTCCAATGCAGAGCAATCAATAAGTATCACTGATAAAACACTATTGGGAAATCCCTATAATGTTTTCATGGGTAATAAAGAACGGCTGACAAGTAAGGAGTGGAAAATTGAACCATGGGGTTATGTTATATATAAATATTAGGCATTAGGAGTCTTATTCTTTGCGTCTTCGCGTCTTTGCGAGAGATAGCGTTCTCACAAAGGCGCGAAGACGCAAAGAGTAATCCAAACATTAAAATAATTTTGTAATTTAAATCTTCATGGATTCGATGATACTTCTTGTTGCAACAATTCTAATGTGGGTCGCTGCATTTGCGGGGCTCTACCAAAGAATCTTCCTGGTACCAAAATGGTTTAAGGAGCCGCCGGCTTCATTTGAACTTATTCGCGCACAAACCGAACGCATGCGTTCTTTTTGGGTGATACTATCGACGCTTTGCATTGTCGTTCTTGGTACGGCTCTTTATTTGAATTGGGATTGGCAGGAAGGACGTACTCATTTACTCGGCGGATTAATCTGTTTTACCCTTACTGGAATCTTAGGTGTTGCCTATTTTATAAAAGAGATCATGTATTTTTCCAAAATACCTGCAAGCGCATCACTCACTCCAAGTCTTTTGAAACGAATCAGGCTATGGTTAAGATGGTCGCCGGTCAGAGATTTTCTATTGATATTTGCTGCGTTGTTTGTGAGCATTGCATACAATCATTCGTGAGAAATGTCAGAAATGTGAGAAATGTGAGAAATGAAATTATTATCGGACTGTAAAAATATTATCTTCTTCATTTAACTAATCATTGCATTTTTCACATTTTCATATTTCCATATTTTCAAATTTTCCTTATGGCTTACAATGAAAAATTAGCGGACGCGACAAGAGAAATCATTTCTTCTACACACAAAAATATTGAAGAAAAAAAGATGTTCGGGGGACTTTGCTTTATGGTAAACGGAAAAATGTGCGTAGGTGTTGAGCAAGATCGCATGATGGTTCGTTTTGATCCCGCGCTGAATGAACAGATCATGGAAAAGGAAGGTGTTAAGCCAATGGATTTTACCTCAAAGATTATGAAAGGTTATGCATTTGTTGATATCGAAGTACTCAACACTAAAAAGAAATTGGAATACTGGATCAAACTCGCACTTGAGTATAATAAAATTGCAAAGGCAGCGAAAAAGAAAAAGAAGTAACGATAAAAAATCAACATAAGCCGCGCGTCATTTCGAATCCGCCAGTAGTGATTTATTTTATCATCATAATAAGGCGGATGAGAAATCCCCAGCTAACTTTTCAGCATAAGCTTTACACACAAGTTAGCTGGGGATTTCTCATCCGCCGAAATATACATTCATACTAAATCGTTGCTGGCGGATTCGAAATGACGATTGAGCGTGCAAATTCGAAATGATGTGCTGCTAAAATTTAATCGACACATTACTAAACTGCGCTTTATCCACTACATCCTTATCATGTGAGCAAACAAAAAATCCGACATACACTTCATCTTTCAGTTTCAATTCAATACTTTGAGTTTCGGGCGCGCCACCTGACTTTGACACGGTAACCGTATATACGTTTCCTTTTCTTTCCAGTTGAATAAAATCGACAGCCGTCAATGTGAATTTTTTTTCTTCGGTAATCGCTCCCTTCGATTTGCGATATTGAAGTGATGTGAGGCCGGCGCCATGAACTGTACCAATAACATGCTCAGAACTTGTGTCCAACGAATTTCTCACCATCCAACCGATTTTTCTATCGTCCACTTTACCTTGTTTGCTAAGAAAGGCCAGGTTCGTCTTCAATATAAAATCACCTTTCATTTTTTTATAGAGAAAATGAAATTCGTCGTGGGTACCCCAGATATTATAACCGGATCCATCGATTGTATAATTTTTTGTTTTTGGATCGAAGGAAGCGGAGCCTTTGTGTAAAACTTTTCCAACATCAGTCTGTGCATCAAAAAGCCCGATTTTTTTTTGAGCATCAGTATTGACGATAAAAGCGAATGAAATAAAAGTGAGGGCAAATGAATACAGCAGGTTTTTTTTCATCGTGTTGAGTTTAGATATGTGAAACGGAATGAGACCAAAAGTAGATATGAAAAAGAATATTTGGTCTTTTTTGGCTACATCAATACTACATCATTGGAGGAAAAGTTGGTAAAAAAATATTTCGCGCAGAGAAACAGAGGGTAAACTTTTCTCTTTGCGCCTTTGCGTCTTTGCGTGAAAAGCTATATCCCAAATATTCGAGCTTGAAATTTTCGCGCAAAGACGCAAAGGCGCAAAGAGTGACCCTTATTTTACAATGGATTTTCTATTCAAATCTCCATTTGCCTTTCACTTTTGACTTTACTTCCGCGGTATCAATACCTGCAGATTGCATTTTTGCATCGGCGGCGTCTTCTATCAACTGTCTCAACTCGGAAACTGTCTGATCAAAATCCGTATGCTTGTCCATCATATACGACATTTCATATTCGATCTTTTCCCACGTGGACATACTCGCGTGGTTATGCTGCAACTGTACTTCCAGTTTGTCGAATGCATTGGCGAGTTTCGCTTCATAAGTTTCTTTATGCTCAAACTCATAAAACAAATCATAGATTTCCTGTCCATTTACATGGATGAGTGAATCTCTTAAATTTTCGATCGCGATTCTTTCTCTTTCTATTTTTAGCGTCTTGAGTTCCGGATCACGCAAAACATCCAGCGCAGATACATCTTTTGCTTCTGCTTCAACCAAATCATGAACGATAATCATTTTAAGCAGGCGTGCGGTGTCCACTTTTCTTGGGAGCAAAGGTTCGATCAATACCGCCATCAATGCCATGCGCCATGTGTGTTCGGCAACACTTTCCTGCCGGCCGTTAGAAGTATAACTATGTCTTAATTCAAATTTGAGTCGTTCTGCCAGCGTGAGCACATTCAACACAGCTTCCAATTTCTCTCTCATGGGATAAAAAATTAAGGGCGCAAGTTACAAAAATGTGTCGAGATGTGATTTTTGAATTCGTTGTTTTTTGATTAAATAAACAGGTTTAAATTATTTGATCCGTTAAAAAATTGATATGCGCATTTTATGTGCTGCATATGGTAAATGGGAAAGAACCGGTTGCGAAAAAATTTTGCGGCTACTATTTTTGCGAACCATTAAACCAATCATGAAAAGAATCAAAACTTTCGCAACTGCAATCTTCATTCTCAGCTTCGCGACATTCAACGCGTGCAAAAAAAATAATGATAAAAAGCCCGATTGCAAAATCAACTCTATAACTTCTCCAAATTCACCCGGACAACAAAATACCTTTTCGTATGACGCGAATGGAAAGCTGTCAAGGTTTATATCAGCCGGGAATTTTACCAGTTATTCTTATTCCGGAAATACGACGACGGTTACTGCGCTTGACTCGGGAAAATTTTCAAGTAGAACAACTATTGTGAGTAATGATGCCGGACTTGCCATAGATGTAAGAACGGAAGGCGATGAAGCTGGCACACAGTGGACAAACGGATACTATGAATATAATGGAGATGAGTTGATCAAATCAACCACCACATCTTCCGGCGGCGGTGCTGCGGTGGTTACTACTTATACATGGAGTAACCATAATATGGTGTCTAGCCTGACCGACACTACGACAACTATTTTTGGTTATTATACAGACAAACCTGTTCAAAACGGTGATTATTTTCGACTCGTGCAACTTATCCAGGGATATGAAATAGTACGTAATAAAAATTTACTGAAATCAGTTTCGGGATCAATACTTGCATATGATTTCGGGAAGGATGGAAATATTTCGACATTGTCCGTAACTTCTGGAACCAGCAGCACTTTTCTGGATTTTGGTTACCAGTGCAATTAATTCTAAAATCTTTTTGTACATTCGAATGTAATTTCTCCGCTATCACTGTAGAAAGATGATTTTCTATTCCCCAATTCCCCCCGGTTGGGATGAGTTAACAGGTATCATTTTTATTTATCATTAAACCTTTTCACCATGAGAACAACTACGCATGGCCGCTACTTTGCATGGCGGCAAAAAAACAATGTCATTGCAATTTCATTTTTCGTTTTTCTTTTTTTGACAAGTTGCTCGACAGAAACCTTGTTCAAATCGAATTTTGATCCAACGCCTGTGAATCAGCCGCCGGCCAACGCGCAGGCAGTGGGCACAGCAAGGATCGACGGACCTTCAGATGCTGCATTGGTCGTATCATCACCAGTAACGACAGGTGGTAAATGGGTGCAGATAACAAGACATGCAAATGCAACTTCTGTTTCAGGTCTGCAATGTAATTTCACGAAGATGGCAGGCGCGGGCTTGTATAATTTTTCTGCGATCATGTTTATTCCAAAAGGAAGTAAAGTGGCTACAGTACAATTCGAGTCATTCGGCCAGCCTTTGAATCCGCCTGCAGGTTTTTTACATCTTGATTTTATTCCTGACGATAACACCATCCGTTTGGATGATGATGAAGGAACTAAATTCGGACATTTCCCAAATGATTCTGCTTTTATCGTGCAGGTTACATTGAATATAAATGCAACGACGCAATCTGCACATATTGTTCTTGCCGGCGCAGGTGCATCTGGTATCAAGGATTATAATGTGCTCGCGCCATTCCGACTACAAGCGCAACAATTTGGTGCTGCAAGATTATGGATGGGATTCCCTCATACAGGTTCATTCGATGCGACGACAATACTGGTGACGAGAAGGAATAATTGAGAGAGAGCCGAGGAACAGAGTGGAGAGCGAAAGGTTAACGCTCTCCGCTCTGTTTTTCCGCTGTTTCTTTCCTCTTTACTACAGAAATTTTAAATTGTAGTATGAAATCCAAAAATATTCCATTTCTCACAATCGACTGGGCGAATGTTCCGAGAACCGAACATAAAGGCAAAACGGGAATTGCATATTGGCAAACGATTCAATTCGAAGGATTGCGTATCAGGGTTGTTGAATACAGTAAAAATTATTTCGCGGATCATTGGTGTCAGAAAGGTCATATTCTATATGTATTGGAAGGAGAGATGGTAAGTGAATTGGGAAATGGTGAAAATGCTCGTTTGACCAAAGGCATGAGTTATGTAGTGAGTGATGAATTAAGTTCGCATCGGTCAATTACTGAAGATGGTGTGAAACTTTTAATTGTTGATGGTGATTTTTTGAAACTTGAAAAATAAGAGTGAAGAAACAGAGCGGAGAGCGAAGTCGTTAACGCTCTCCGCTCTGTTTCTCCGCTCAATATCTAAATGGCCATTCAGGTTTGTAATTATGGATGACATATTCCTCCAACAATTCATCTCAACCCTGCAGAAATATTACCCTGTTGCAGATAATACTGCACGCTTCGTTTTTGAAAAATCTTCTATTAAAACTTTTCTTCGAAATGATATTGTAGCGAAAGCAGGTAAAACGGATTCGCTTGAATATTTCCTGCTCAGTGGAATTTTTCATGCATATTCCGTTTCGCCTGACAACGAGCAGGTGACGACCAGGATTTTTCTTCCTCAAACTGTAATCACTCCGCATATCGTCAGGACTTTTGAAGGAAGAAGTATCCAGTTTCTTGCATGTCTGCAGGATGCCGTTGCAGTGGTCATCTCAATGAGCGAATTCAATGCATATATGCAACAGTATTCCGATTTGCATGCGTTTGGTTATAAGGTGGTGGAATCGGAGCTCAGACAAAAAGCACAACGTGAAGTTTCTTTGCTTACACTCACAGCAAAAGAAAGGCTTCTTCTTTTTAGAAAAGAATATCCCAACCTCGAAAATATAATTCCTCATACCACCATCTCTGGTTTTTTAGGTATTACGCCGGTTTCTTTTAGCAGGCTCCGCAACGAACTTGCTTCGCCAGGGGCATGATTTTTATTTCTTATCAATTGATAATAGAACCTGTAAGTCGGCTTCGCATATTTGTGTCATAAATTTTATATGTATGACGCATCAAAAAATAGATCAGCTCGAAGAAAGAGACCTACTTTCAATAACCCGTTCACCGGGCGCCCAGTATATCGTGGTAAATGCGAAAGAAATCATCACTGAATGCTATGCCGGCGAGGCCGATGTCTTCAACAAAATACCTGTTAGTTGTTCAACAACTTTCAATGCTTTTTCTATCACCAAGACTGCAACCGCAGCCGCAATATTGAAACTCGCAGAGCAGAAAAGAATTTTGCTTTCTGATTTTGTCAACCCAATGTTCAACGAGTATCATTTTCAATATCCGTTTACGATTGAACAATTGGTTGCACACCAGGCGGGATTCGGCGATCCTATTCCTATTTCTTGGATTCATTTGGCGTCGGAAGAAAATAGGTTTAATGAAAGTAAATTCATTACACGTATCATCGATGAAAATTCAAAGCAGAAATTCAAACCCGGAACTAAGTTTTCCTATTCAAGCGTTGGGTATTTGTTGCTTTCGCGGATCATAGAAAAAGTATCGGGTGAATCTTACGACGAGTATATCAGGAATAATATTATTCCGACACCAGAGAATCAAAGCTGTTTGGATTTCTTTATTCATAATGAAGCAACGCAGGCTGTAGGCTATAATTCTCGCTTTTCCTTTTCCAATATTTTATTGAGTTTTTTCCTGGATAGAAAAAAATTTATCAAAGGAAATTTTGGAACACTGACTGCATTCAATAATTTTTATGTGAATGGAAAAGGGTATGGCGGATTGATTGGAAATGTACGGGGACTGGCTGCTTACATGCAGTCATACTTGAGCGGAAAAATATTCAAAGAAAAATCTACCCAAGAAATGATGTTCACCGAACAAAAGGGTGGAATGGCACTCGGTTGGTTTACCGGGCAATTGGACGGAGAGAAGTATGTTTGTCATGCCGGTGGTGGTGGCGGATATTATTGTGAGATCAGGATTTATCCCGAATTAAAGATTGCAACCGCATTACTCCGCAATAAGAGTGGATTTCGCGATTTGCGTTTGTTAGATAAGGTCGATTCGAAAACAATCTTCAGTTAATCTTTGCCCGATAAAAAAGAACTTACTGCTGCTTTCGTTTTTTCGCCTTCGCACCCGGGCGCGATATGACCGCAATCGCTTTCCAGTTCCACAAGATTTGCATGCAGGTAGCCCGCGAATTTCGCTGCGGGTATCGGGTTCACCATATGATCCTGTTTGGATGTGATGACGAGCATTTTTGCATGGATTTTTTTTGCAGTTTCTTCCAATGAACCGCCTTTCGTGATATCATTGCCAAGCATCGCTTGTAATTGACGAATGCGATTGTTCCAGTCAAACCTATCGGTACCGGATATACGAAGAAGCCAGTTGTCGAAACTATCTCTGGTAACCTGGGTAGCAAGTGCTGACGGCGTTGTTAATGCCAGTTCATGCATGATGGATGCAGCGGGTATCGGCGGATTGCCTTTGTATTTTCCATTGTGATAAGCAGTATCGCGGCGAATCGCCTGCATTTCTCCGTTCCATAATAACATATCAGCGGCATCCAATTGCGGTGAGCCGACGATAGGAATGATCTTGTCTGCGAAATCCGGGTAGCTGACTGACCACTGAAACGCCTGCATGCCGCCCATCGAAATTCCTGCAATCGCAAACACATGTTGTAGCTTGAAATGTTTTGTTGCCAGGATATATTCCGATTCTACCATATCTCTAATCGAAAAAACCGGGAATGAAAGTCCGGGTTGACGCTTGCTATTAGAAGGCGAAGAAGATACACCATCGCCGAGGGCATCTATGAGAATTAAAAAATATTCGTTGGTATCTATTAACTGTCCGGCGACAGTGCCCTCAAGAATTTCTGTCGTCCCGGTGAACCATGTTGGGAAAATAATAACATTCGATTTGCTGTCGTTCATTTTTCCATAAGTGCGATATCCCAATTTGCAATCATTAATAGTAGAACCGTTTTCCAATTTGAAATTTTCAAGAAATGCAAACTGCTGCTTTGACGAATATTTTTGGGTCTGTGCAAAAGCACTCACGTTACACCATAAAATAAAATTCAAGAAGAATATTTTTCTCAGAGTTTGAAATGATGGATGTCGCATTGTATTGGAATGAGGGGTAAAAAATTTTTTATCGGCTGCAGATACTAAGAGCAATTTAAGCAATTAAACAAATGCCGGGCTGCTTTCACTGTCCGAAAGGTCAACAAAATGCGTCATGCTTTGCGACTTTGCGCCTTTGCGAGAACATTGTCTCTCGCAAAGGCGCAAAGTCGCAAAGCATGATGCACTCAGCAAAGCAATAGGTATCACTCCGTCCTTAAACTCTTCACCGGGTTTGCCTTTGCTGCTTTTATTGCCTGGTAACTGATCGTGATCAGTGCAATCAATATGGATAGAAATGCCGACAATGCAAATATCCACCAGGAGAAATCAATTTTATAGGCGAATCCGTTCAGCCAATCATGCATCGAGTACCAGGCTATCGGCGCGGCAATTAAAAATGCAATGCATATCAATTTTAAAAAATCTTTCGAGAACAAATTAAAGATCTGGCTGAGTGATGCGCCCAATACTTTGCGCACGCCAATTTCTTTGATGCGTTGTTCAGCAGCAAACATCACCAGTCCGAATAATCCAAGACATGAAATTAAAATCGCGAGCGCAGCAAAAACAATCGAAAGTTTAGATATGACCAATTCACTACCGTATAAATTTTTATATTCCTGGTCAAGGAACTGGTACGCGAAAGGATAAGCAGGATTAAGATCCTTATATGCTTTTTCAAGACTTGCCAGCGCTTCTTTTGTTTTGCCCGGCTGTGTTCTTACCATGATCACTCCAAAATATTCATCCTCTTTGATATCAATGATGATCGGTTTTATGGGTTCGCGAAGAGAAGCCGTGTGATAGTCTTTCAACACAGCAATGATATGACCTTTTTTTGCCCAGGCCGATATCCATTTGCCAATGGGATTCTTCATACCCATTTCCCTGACGGCTTCTTCATTTACCATGAATGCATCCGTTGAATCAGTAGCAGTCTCGTGCGAGAAATCACGTCCGTATGCGATATCCATTTTCATGAGTTTAATAAAATCAAATCCAACCGACGAAGGTTTGAAGCCAACATGATCATTTTTTTGTTTGCCTTCATAATTGATTGCATCTGCCACTACAAAACTCATCTCATGCGGAGTCTCGGAGCTTCGGTCGACCATGGCAATGCCCGGCATATTCGATACAGTATTTTTAAATAGCAGGTAATTATCTCTTTTTTGCAATTCGCCTTCTATGCGTATATAAATCAAATTCTCCTTGTCGTATCCAAGATGTGTATTTTGTATGAAATTAGTTTGCCGTGAAATAACGATCGTTGCGATGATCAGTGTGATCGAAAGCACAAATTGAAAAACGGTTAACCCTTTTCTGAAAAGAAGAGACGACTGTGAGAAACGCACGACTCCTTTTAGAATCCGCACAGGTTGTAGTGAGGAAAGATATAAAGCCGGGTAACTGCCTGCAACAATTCCCGTAATCGCTGTTATTGCAACCAGCGATAACCAGAATAAAATATTTGTAAAAGGATATTCAATGTGTTTGTTTGTAAAATGATTGAATGCGGGAAGAAATATGAAAAGCAGTATCACCGACAATAGCATCGCCATAAAAGCAAACACCAGCGCTTCGCTAAAAAATTGCCCGATTAGATTTCCTCTTGATGAACCAACTACTTTTCTCAATCCGATTTCCTTTGCACGTTTTACAGATCGTGCAGTGGCAAGGTTCATGAAATTGATACATGCTATGATCAGCAAAAAAATGGCGACGCCGCTAAATATTCTTATATATTCAATGCGACCTCCGATTGGTTTCCCATTTACAAAAATGGAATGAAGATATTCGTCAGAAAAAAGCTGAAGACCGGCCGTTAATTTAACAGGAGTATTTTTATCCAATCTCGGTTGAAGAAATTGATTCAATTTTTTTTCGACATCTTTCGCATTGGCATTGTCGGCAAGCATTATAAAAGTTCTGAAATCGATCGATCCCATTTCTATTCTTCCCCGCTTAAATGCTTCCCAGCTTAAAAGAAAATCAAATTTTAAAGAACTATTTGACGGCACATTTTCAAAAACGGCGCTCACGACCAGAGGAAAGTCGTCGCGATTTTCAAAGCGCATGGTTTTGCCGATGGCATTTTGAGGGGTGCCAAAAAATATCTCCGCCATCTTTCGGGAGATGGCAACATTATTCATATTCTTAAGCGCGTTCTCTGCATTTCCCGCAAGCAGTGTAAAACTGAAAATCTTAAAAAAATCTTCACCCGCACGCGAGCCATCAAATTTCATTTTTTTTTCACCTACCTGGAATGTTTCGGGATGACCCCATGGGAGCTCGTAACCAGTGGCATAAAAACATTGGTATTTGATTTCAGGAACCGATTGTTTTGCATCTTCCATCAGGAAATTGGCGTTAAGTCCGGTTTTCGATTCAACCATAAATGTTGCGTTGCCACCATCAACCTTTCCATTGGAGGTGCTGGTTTGATAAACTTTGTAAATGTTTTTACTGTTTGCGTGGAAATTATCGAAGTTTTTTTCGTCCTGTACCCATAGAAAAATAAATAGACAACAGGTCATTCCCAGGGCAAGTCCAATTACGTTGATAGCGGTATTTGTTTTGTGGCGAAGGATATTCCTCCAGGCGATTTTAATAAAATTTTTCAGCATGCGTTGCGTTTACAAAATCGCATCAAATGCTGCGCTGGAATATCAAAAAAGGGTTGTCAGTTTTTTTCAAGTTATTTCACGACTGATTATCATCGCCTTTGATTTCTTTTTTTGGCGATCGATTTTCTTTTCAAAAGAATTTCCGGGATTTTTAGTGTTCGATTTTGATACAATCGATGTTCGGATACCTGCGTTCGTATTATTTTCTATAAACCCATTCCCACACTTCGCCATCATCCGGATCATTTATTTCGCCGGCGAATTCGAAATTGTTTTTTTCAAGTATCCTCGTAGAAAAATTATTTTCGGGAAGCGTTCTTGCAGTGATTTTTACCGAGGGATCTGTTTTGAGAGAAAGATCCACCAGTAATTTACATACTGCGGTGCCGACTCCTTTTTGTTGATATGGCTCAAACACGCCGTACGAAATTTCGATGGCGCCATTAACCGGAGGCCCTTTGAATCCGGCGGCCGCTATATAATGTCCGTTTTGTTTTACATAATAGCCAATCCAGGGCGGGACGAATCCAACTCTCTGGTAAAAATCAACGGACATACAAATACTCTCTTTGCATAGAGGATCATTTATAAATTCTTTATTGTCTTCGATCTGCGCTTTGATTGGAACAAGCTCCATTGTCATAATTTAGATGCCCTATTCTTTGCGTCATTGCGCCTTTGCGAGAGATATTTTCTCGCAAAGGCGCAATGACGCAAAGAATAGGAATTGTTTTTTAACTCAAAAACTTCTTTAAATAATCCGCATTATTTTTTGCGCTCTGCATTGTTGTTTCTTCGAAATATCTTGATTGTTCAACAAAAAAATAAATCACGCCATTATCCAAAGCAGTTTGGATAAGCGATGGATAATTGATAATGCCTTCTCCAAGATCACAGGCTGATTCATCCTGGCTCCCCGCCGGCAAACGTTTTTTCATAACATCTCGCATATGGCAAAGTCTGAAACGGTCTTTGTATTTTTTCAAATATGCTTCTGGATCCTGGCCTTCTGTTACCGTATAATAAAAATCCATTTGATAATCTACCAGGTCCTTATCCGTATTCTCTAACAATACATCGATTGGGAATTGTCCATCTATTTTTTTATAAGGATAATCATGCGCATGGTATCCAAAACGAATTCCGGTTTGTTTGCAAATCTTTCCCCGATTATTAAAATCGTCTGCAATTCTTTTAAAATCGTCAATGGATTTTTGGGGACCTTTCCATGGACAAATCAAATATTTCATACCAATCTCTGCGGCCTCTGCCGCTTTTTTTTCAAAAGGTATTTCATCATCGTCATAATGCGTGGAGATCAGGTTCAATCCATAACCCGAAGAAACTTTTTTAAATTCCTTGTTTGTCATTCCCCAAAACATTCCTTTTTCGCTTTTGAAACTTTCAATTTGCGAGTAACCCATATCGCCCAAAATGCGCAACACGGTTTTTGGATCTTTTTCCATTACATCACGAACCATATATAGTTGAATACCGAATGCATTCAGCTTTGGTTCCTTAAACAATTCCGATTTTAAAAAAGGAATGGATAAGGCAAGCGTGCCGCTATTACGGATAAAAGATCTTCGGTTAAGCATGGTGTTTATGTTAGTTGTTTATTTATCAGGAGCGTGTGAGGTGTAGGGTGTAGGGTGTAAGGTATATGGTATATGGTGTAAGGAATAGCTAGTTGCCATACCCTAAACCCTACACCTTCAACCTTTCCTTTCCAGTCCATTTTGTTCCTATCTCACAGGTTTCCTTTTTTCAATTCATCCACAGCGAAGTTCGCAGCTCTTGCTGCAAACGCCATATATAAAATTGACGGACTTTGATTTCCTGTAGTCGTCATGCACGCTCCGTCGGTTACGAAAACATTTTTGCACAAATGGAACTGGTTATGCTTATTCAATAATGAAGTTTTTGGATCATTTCCCATTCTGCATCCGCCCATTTCGTGGATATCCAGTCCTGGCGCTTGTTTCGTGTCATGCGTTACTATATTCTCAATACCTGCAACGCGCATCATTTCTGAACTCTGTTCCAGGAAATCTTTTACCATCTTGTCATCGTTGTCATCGTAAGCAACGGACGTTATCAGTTGCGGTATTCCCCATGGATCTTTTTGATCTTTGCTCAACCGCACATGATTTGTTTCTTTTGGAATTGTTTCACCTTGCATATACATTCCTGCTTGCCATGGTCCGGGTTCTGTCATCGAATCTTTATAATCTGCACCGATCCCTTCGATACTACCATCCTGGAAAATACCTCTGCGCGCTGCCCAAACAAAAGTGAGAAAGCCACCGATATAATCTGTATCCTGTTTGTGCAAATTTCTATAGTTCGCAATCATCGGGCTTGTTGGATTGCGACCAAAAGTATATTGATCTTTGAAGCCATTATATGTACCGCGAACACCGGCGCGATAATTATGAAACGCGATAAATTTTCCCAGTAGCCCGTTATCATTTCCCAATCCGTTTGGAAAACGATTCGAAACGGAATTCAATAAGATGAGATTTGAATTTAAGCAGGCAGCATTTACGAAAATAACTTTTGCAAAATATTCCACCGATTGCTTTGTGTTGGCGTCGATAATGCGCACACCGGTTGCTTTTCCTTTTTTATCGTCATAGATGATCGAATGCACTACAGAAAATGGGCGAATCGTTAGGTTGCCTGTTTTTTTTGCCCAGGGAAGTGTAGATGACACCGAACTAAAATATCCTCCGAAAGGACAACCTCTTGTACAGAGATCCCTGGCCTGGCATTGTCCGCGTCCTTGTTGAATATGAATCGGCTCGGGTTTCGTAAGATGCGCCCAGCGCGTCCGCACCATAAAGCGATCCTTATAATGTGCACTTATTTTTTTCTGCATTTCCGCTTCAAGACAATTGAATTCGAAAGGAGGAAGATAATCTCCATCGGGCATCGCTTCCAATCCATCTTTCCCTCCGCAGATGCCTGCAAATTTTTCAACATGAGAATACCATGGAGCGATGTCGTCATAACGTATCGGCCAATCGACAGCATAACCGTAACGCATAGGCGCAGTAAATTCAAAATTGCTCCATCGCTGACATGCTCTTCCCCACATGATTGATTTACCTCCCACGTGATAACCTCTTATCCAATCGAATGGTTTTTCCTGTATATAAGGATGCTCGGCATCTTTTACAAAAAAATGATGCGTGTCTTCTCCAAATGCATAGCACTTGCTGATAACGGGATTGTCTTTAATAATAGCTGCTGGTTCCGTCATGCGATGCGGAAAATCCCATGGATTTTTTGTGGCGGTAGGATAGTCCTTGATATGTTCGATATTGCGGCCTCTTTCGAGTACAAGCGTTTTCAATCCGCGGTCACAAAGTTCTTTGGCTGACCAACCACCGCTGATACCAGAACCGATGACAATTGCATCATAAGTATTTTGATCTCCCATATAGCAGTCGTTTAAAGTAAATTTAGTTCTAATAAAAATACTAAAACATTCTTTGCGATTTTGCGCCTTTGCGTGAAAACTTTTCTCGCAAAGGCGCAAAATCGCAAAGTTTAGCAAAAGAATATTTCAAATATGGTTGAAAACATGATTTCAAACTGTATGATATTCTTGTCGCAATCAACCCACAGAATGTCGCAATTTCCATCTTAGAAAAACATCGTTATTGATTAGGTTTGTACTCATAAAATTTTATATCATGTCATTTCAAGCCTATCTCGACAATATCAAAGCAAAAACAGGAAAATCTCCCGCGGATTTTAAAAAACTCGCAGCAAAAAAAGGTTTATTAAAGCCAGGAACAAAAGCAGGTGAAATTGTAAGCTGGCTTAAAAAAGATTTTGATCTTGGGCATGGTCATGCGATGGCGATTTACAAAGTATTTAAAGATGCGGGTGAATTTGAACCTTGATTAAAAAATTCTTTGCGGTTTTGCGCCTTTGCGTGAAAACTTTTCTCGCAAAGGCGCAGAGCCGCAAAGCGTATTTTAGTCGGGTTTAGTTTTTCGTTTTAACAAGGCTGATATCCCTATCAATATCCAGACAACATTCACTACGACGGAAGGTATTGCGTTATGATAAAAAGTGTTTACGATCAGGCAGGCGCTTCCAACAATGTTCAACATGTAGTAAGAAATACTGTTCGCAGACATCCTCTTAAAAATATTCATCGCGTAAGCATATATCACCAAAAACGAACCGATCCATCCGATAATATCTACGATCATTTAAGTTTATTTACGCGAAACTAACTTTTCCATATTAAAAAACTGTTATGTATCGTCGTCCGGCAAGATTCTGTTCTCGACATTCTCGTTCAAAAAAATTTAATATGGCCGAATGTTTACTGTGTTTGAGCAGTAAAATGCAACTTGCAATTAAATTTTATCAGCTATGCCAGGCGAAACCAATCTTTCCATACTTCTCAAATCCATGAAACCCGAATTAAACCCGGGTGAATATGTTTTTTGCACCATCAACGATATTGCCAATATAAACTCACAACATATTATTTCGTTCTTTAGAGAAAAAGAGGGATTTACAGTGGTTGTGGAAAAGAATATTGCCGATCAATTAAAACTTTCATATTCCTTTGTTGCGAAATGGATCACACTAACGGTCCATTCTTCTTTGGATGCAGTCGGGTTGACTGCCACTTTCGCGAATGCTTTGGCCAATGAAAATATCAGTTGCAATGTTATCGCCGCTTATTATCACGATCATATTTTCTTGCCCGTTGCCCAGGCCGACCAGGCAATGAAAATATTGAAGAAATTAGCCGGTGCATAAAATAAAAAGTACACAATCATTGTTATGTAGGTGAAATGTTGATCTAATGAACTAATTATACCCTTTATGTTTGTTCAGGAAACCGATTCTTCTTTCGCGGAAATTATACACCACTACCTGGCTGCCTGGGAAAATGAACCCAACTTTTATTTTTTTGATAAAGGTCCCATCGAAAAATTGCCTTACAACTTTCGTGTGCTGGAATTTGCGCCAACAGCATCCAGGAGCATGTGGACGTATGCCACTTGTTGTATGTCGCTACCTTCGGATCCCGAACCGATGGAGCTGCATATTTTTTCTCCGGTTAAGGATCACCGTTTTATCGAATTATTAACCGCTATCGCTTATTATCATCACAACAATAGAAAACTTGGTTTGCATCACAGTTTTAATTTCGGAAGTTCTTTATTTGAACACTCGCTTTGCAAACATGGATATATTTCTGCTCCTTATCTCGACGGCCCCGGTCTCGAAAATCTCATGCTGAAAGAAATTGATATCAATATCAAATTCTATTGGATCATACCAATAACAGAAGCTGAATTGAAATACAAAAAACAATACGGCGCACTTGCATTGGAAGGAAAACTGGAATCAGCAAAAGTTGATTATACGAATTTCTTACGTGCAAGCACAGTCTGAACCTGGATTTTATGCGATTATCCTGATTATACTGTGCAAGTTTTTGGTAGTGGGTTAATTTGAAACTTCTATGTGTAACTATGTGCCTACTGTGCCTATGTGGTAATTTTTTTTCACCACATAGGCACAGTAGGCACATAGTTACACATAGAAGTTTCAAATTAACCCACTACCGAATTTTCATCCCGCCCGTTTCACTTTTTTAAAATAAATTGTAAGTAAAAGCATATGAAACGAATCTTATCCACGCTCGTATTTTTTTCACTCATGTATACATCGGCTTTTTCCCAGCAAAAGAAAATGAGTGCATGGGATGGTGCTTATCGCGGCGTCTTGCCCTGCGCAGATTGCGAAGGTTTGCAGGAAACAATTTATTTGAAAAAGAACATGAGTTATAAAATGGAAACGAGATATCTTGGTAAATCGGATAGTCTTTATACCTCCACGGGAAAATTTAGTTTGAATAAGGAAAAGAATTTGATTACGCTGACTCCGGCAAATGGCCAGCCTGAATATTTTGTACTCGACGGGAACAGCGTGCTCACACAATCGGATGCCACAGGAAAGAAAATGGATGCAGGATCGGCCGGACAATTTATATTGAGCAAGAATCAATATGCTATTGTTGAAAAATACTGGAGCCTCATCGAGCTGAATGGCAAATCGATTAAGACAGACAGCAATTCAAAAAAAGAATCTCATATTTCATTTGCGACTAAAGGCTATCGCGTTAGCGGCAACAGCGGTTGCAATAATTTCACGGGTTCATTTATACTGACAGGTGCTAATCATATAACGATTTCGAAAGTTGCTTCCACGAGAATGGCTTGTCCGGGAATGGATGTCGAGGCAGAATTTTTAAAAGTATTGGGTGATACGGACAGCTATGATGTAAAAGGTGGAATACTGTCATTAAAAAACGCAGGAGCAGTGCTGGCAAAATTTACAACGATTCGCAAGAAATAGTCGTAAGGTAAGACGTAAGGGGTATAAGATATGGCCAGCTGTTTATTGATGATATTAGCAAGAGTGAAAAATAAAAATCATGAGTTGAAATGATGTATGCCATACCTCATACTCATTGCCCGCTACCTTTCAAATGATGATGAATGGTCATGCATTCGGCCTTTGCTATGAATGCAAAAAAGAAACAATTTTTCCAGGTCATCGCGGTTGTTGAAATTGATCTTGTTTGATTTTAAATAATTTTCAATATTTTTTTTATCCGACGAAAACATTTTCAGGAAACCGGATTTGGAAGCATTTATTATTGTGCCACCCGCACCCATCAGAGAATATGAAGTTTCTTTTTTGACCGATAAATCCTCGTTAACAAAAAGTCCCTTCGATGCACTGGGATTGATATAGGAATCGAAGCTATGAATATTCGCAGTGTGAGAATGCGCACCCATGGCCCCGGTCACAACTACATCGATATTGATTTTTCTAAGGACAGCTAATTTTATAGAATCTGACTCAGTAATAATTTCATAATAGCCGTTATTGTAAAGAAATGAGCGATCGTTCAAACGGATAGAGCTAATTTCTTCGAGTTTAGATAATACCAGCGTGTCGCCCGACGGATCGATGAACTGCATTTTGCAAAGAAAAGTGTTGAAATTCATTTTGGCCATGGATACTGTTCCGTTTTTAAATAAAACAGTTCCGTCAGTGAATGCAGGAAATTGGTAAGTGAAATGATCGGATAAGTTTTCGCCTGCATGAATTATTTCATTCTGTGCTTTTGTAGAAATATATTGGACAATCAACACGGAGAAAATGAAATACTTTTTCATAGAATAGTTTGAATTAACCTGTAATTAATCTGTTTGAGTTGAGGCAAAGATCGTCATTCTGATAAGGCGGATGAAAAATACCCACCGACTTCTTATCAAAGAATTTCGCAACCAAGTTAGCTGGGGATTTCTCATCCGCCAAAATATACATTCATACGACATCGCTGCTGGCGGATTCGAAATAACGATATATTGTTAACCGCTTATTTCCTTCCTTCCATATCCGGAAACAATGTGTTTTGCATCTTGCCTGTACTTACAAATGGTCTGAAATAAGAAATGAGCTTGTCGCCATGCCACACCGCTTTTCTCATATACTCTATATCCGAAGGAATATATTGACTCTTGTGGCAACTCCATGCGTCATGTGCTTTGTCGAGATCAGCTTGTGCAATATCGATTGCTACAGTCAGGTAAGATTGATCTACGGTGGCAAATTGCGGCGCATCGGCAGGAATACTTCCTGTCGGTATTTCACCATAATATAATTTCGGATGTTTGGGCCATATCCTGCTTGAAAATATATCGGTAACAACATCGCCGATCAGTTGGTGATCGGGGTGAAGGGTCCATCCTGAAGCTCCCCATGTTAACACAACATCCGGGTTGATTGTTTTGAAAAGATATATAACGGTATCCCTTATGCGACGAAGGGTCTCACCTGTTTTACCTTCTTTCATATTAAGCTGATCGTGCATGCCGATCATGATTGGAGGATGAATGCCGAGTTTTTCGGCAGCACAATGCATTTCTTTATTGCGAACCGCAGCCAGCGTATCTCCTGCAGGAATATTTGAATGAGAATTCGTGCCATAACGTCCATCTGTTGCAACGGCGAGATACACATCTGCTCCCAGCGTTGCGTATTTTGCAAGTACTGGGCCGATGGTGGATTCATCGTCAGGATGTGCGAAGATGGCCAGTATTGTTTTTCCTTGCAAAGGTTTTTGCGAGAAGGAAAACAAACCGAGTACAACAAAAATGGTTGTGCATATTAGTTTATTCATGGCAGTGAGTTTTTAGGAATTTTTCAGAACTGAAAGATACATTTCTTTGCGATTTTGCGTCTTTGCGAGAGATAATTTTCTCGCAAAGACGCAAAATCGCAAAGATGAATCCGCTTTTGGGTTTATAGAAATTGTCTTTTTGCCTTTAGTCAATTGGTCTCCAGATGCCATTGAAAATAATATTATATTGCTATCGCAAAACTAACCATCATCAACATGAAGCGCAGAGAATTTCTTTCCAGCAGTACATTGGCTACTGCAGGCATCACTTCTTTATTATTGGCATCTTGTAATAACGGTCAACCGGCAAAAACGGAAGCAGTCGCTCCTAAAGATCCGCTGACGGATTTTGAATTGAATGAGGAAACCATCAGCTCTCTGCAGGAAAAAATGGCTGCGGGAAAATATACATCGGAACAAATCACCAAATTGTACCTGGACCGTATCGATGCGATTGATAAAAAAGGCCCGCTATTGAGCTCGATGATTGAAATAAATCCCGATGCATTGACGATTGCAAAATCAATGGATGAAGAAAGGAAATCTGGTAAGACAAGAGGCCCATTGCACGGCATTCCGATTGTTATCAAAGACAATATCAACACGGCAGATAAAATGCAAACCACAGCTGGTTCGCTTGCACTGGAAGGTCATATCGCGAGCGCTGATGCATTTCTTGTAAAAAAATTGAGAGACGCCGGCGCAGTCATCATGGCTAAAACCAATTTGAGCGAATGGGCAAATTTCCGTTCCACCAATTCATCGTCGGGATGGAGTAGTCGCGGTGGGCAAACAAAAAATCCTTTTATATTAGATCATAATCCGTGCGGCTCGAGCTCTGGTTCAGGTGCTGCAGTGTCTGCAAATCTTTGTGTAGTTGCCGTTGGATCGGAAACAGATGGTTCGGTTACTTGTCCCGCATCTGTAAACGGTTGTGTTGGTATCAAACCAACGGTTGGACTAATCAGCCGTTCTGGAATGATTCCGATATCAGCAACACAAGACACAGCGGGGCCAATGGGAAGAACCGTAAAAGATGTCGCGTTATTATTAAACGGAATGATCGGGGTTGATCCTGCAGACGAAAAAACAAAAGAGAGCGAGGGGAAAGCGCAAACGGATTATTCGAAATTTTTAGATGCAAACGCATTGAAAGGAAAAAGAATTGGCGTTGAGAAAAAACCTCAGGGTGATAACCAGTATGTACATGCGCTGCAAAAAAAAGCGCTCGATCTTCTAAAACAGCAAGGCGCTGAAATCATCGAGATAGAATATTTGGAAAAAATAGACAAACTCGGCAAGGCCGAATTTCTCGTATTGCAATATGAATTCAAAGATGGATTGAATAAATACCTTTCGACTGCTAATGCGAAAGTCAAAACACTCGCGGATGTTATCGATTTTAATTTGAAGAATGAAGACAAGGCAATGCCTTATTTCAAACAAGAGATACTGATTGACTCGAATAAAAAAAATGGATTGGATAGTAAAGAATATAAAGATGCCTATAAACAAAGTCATCTTGATTCAAGAAAAATTATCGACGATGTAATCGGTAAAAATAAATTAGATGCGATTTGCGGAATAACAATGAGCCCGGCTTGTAGTATTGATATGATTTATGGCGACCATGGCGGATTTTCTTTAACGACTCCTGCAGCGATTGCCGGTTATCCGCATATTTCTGTACCCGCTGGACTGGTTTATGATCTGCCAGTAGGATTTTCTTTTTTTGGTCCCGCGTATAGTGAGCCTGTATTATTTGGTATCGCATACGCATATGAACAGGCATCAAAGAATAGAGTGCAGCCAAAATTTAAGAAAGCATTTTTGGCTTGATCAGTAGATTTTTTTAAAACCATTCAATGAGCAAAAAATCTCCAAGAAGAAATTTTATCAAATTAGCTTCTGCAAGTATAGGTGGTATTGCATTCGCTCCTGCGATATCTGGAAAAAAAACGTCTATAGCTTCGGGAAAAAAGCTCAATATCGTTTGTGTCGGCGCGCATCCCGGTGATCCTGAATTCGGTTGCGGCGGAACGATGGCGAAGTATGCTGATGCAGGTCACTCGGTAACTTTTATATATCTAACAAGAGGTGAGGCCGGTGATCCGAATAAAACTTATGCCGAGTCTGCGGCGCTGAGAACAAAAGAAGCAGAAACAGCGTGTAAGATTTTAAATGCGAAAGCCGTTTTCGCTGGACAAATAGATGGCAACACAATTTTGAATAAGGAAAAAACGGAGGACATGAAAAAATTGATCCTCGCAGAAAATCCCGATATCGTTTTTACGCAATGGCCATTGGATTCACACCAGGATCACCAGGTAACAGGATTATTGGCGTTAACTGCATGGGTGCGATCCGGAAAAAAATTCGAATTATTTTTCTATGAAGTAAATACCGGCAGCGAAACAATGGCTTTTGTACCGACAGATTATGTTGATATTACTTCGGTGCGCGACAAGAAAAAAGCAGCAATGTATGCGCACAAAACGCAAGCACCCGAGCAAACTTATAATGATTATTTTAAAACCCTCGAAGAGTTCCGCGGACTTGAAGCCAATGTAAAAGCAGCTGAAGGATTTGTACATTTTAAGGAAAATCAAACAGCGATGATGGGGCTGTGAGGAGAGGTTGAACAATTCTTTGCGGGACTTTGCGCCTTTGCGAGAAGAAGTGATCACGCAAAGGCGCAAAATCGCAAAGAATTGATCAATCAGCCCAATATAATAATTTCAAGAAATTACTATTATTTCTAATCGGGATTTATTATTTTTCGGTGTCAAAACAAAACCGTGAGAAAAAGGATTGCCCTTCTTCTAATTTATTGCCCCTACATTTATTTATCGATTGCTCAAACTCCCGAAAAGGCTGCGAAGGATGCTTTTATGATCAGTCGCATGGCGGTGAAATATCATGTTGAACCGCGACCACTGGATGATGAAATGTCGTCTGTTATTTTTTCCCAGCTACTGGATGCGCTTGATGGCGGCCGCGTATTTTTCTTAAAGCAGGATATCGATCAATTGTCGCAGTACAAGTTTACACTTGATGATGAGATAAAAAAAATGCGCTCCGATTTTTTAAAACTGCTCATCGGTATTTATAAGCAGCGTTTACTCCAGGCCGATACCATGGCGGATAATATCTGTAAAAAACCATTCAACTTTTTTATTAAAGAAAAACTAACCGTTGCGGACGACACTTCTTATGCGACAAGTGTAAGCGCATTGCATGATAAGCTTTACAAGAAATTAAAATTGCACGTGTTATATAAGATGTTGGAAGATGTGGATCCGAGTGCAGGATCACCCACAAAAAAATATATTGACAGCCTTGAACCGTTGATGAGAAAAAAAGCCAATCATTCCATCAAGCGGCTGGTAAGACGAATATTGCAAAGTCCCAAGGGAATTGAAAATATTTTAGGAAATATCTATTGCCAAATGCTTGCCTCGGCATATGATCCGCACACGGAATATTTCCCCGCCGATGTAAAAAATATGTTCGAGAGTGAAATGGGAAACAGGCCACTTGAATTTGGATTGACATTGAATGAAGATGAAAACGGTGAACCGGAAATAGGCCGGTTGAAACCAGGAAGTCCGGCGTTTCAGTCCGGCCAAATTAATGAAGGCGATAAAGTTTTGTCGATACAATGGGAAAACAAAGAGCCGATCGATTTGTCTGATGCAAGCGCCGAAGAAATCAGTCGTATACTTTCGGCTTCTGGCGGCGATAAAGTAACGATCACTTTCAAAAAACAGGATGGTACATCGCGGCAAGTCCAATTGCATAAAGCAATCGCGACATCAGGCGGCGATGCTGATGAAAATCGTGTGAAGAGTTTTATTTTGAAAGGCGCTCACACATTTGGATTTATTTCGCTTCCGGATTTTTACAGTGATTGGGAAAATAGTGAAGGCGTAAATGGATGCGCCAACGATGTAGCAAAGGAAATCATCAAACTAAAAAAAGAAAATATTGATGGATTGATTTTAGACCTGCGTTACAATGGTGGAGGCTCAATGGTGGAGGCGGTAGAGTTAGCAGGGATTTTTATAGACGCTGGTCCGGTGGGTCAAATAAAATCCCGCGGCGAAAAAATTATTACATTGAAAGATGCCAATCGCGGAACTATTTACGATGGTCCCTTATTGCTTCTTGTAAATGGATTAAGCGCATCTGCATCGGAAATGGTTGCAGGCACATTGCAGGATTACCATCGTGCGTTGATCGTCGGATCTCCAACTTATGGGAAAGCAACTGCGCAAATCATTCTTCCCATAGATACCACGATCGACTTGAAATTGTACGAAGGAAATAAAACTGCAGACAGTTATTTAAAAATTACGGAATCTAAATTATATCGTGTTAATGGAACTTCTGCACAGTTAAGCGGAGTTATTCCCGATATCATATTGCCGGATTTGACGAGTGAATCTTCCGAACGGGAAGCGAATGAAAAAAATGTAATTCGTGTTTCCAGTATTGATCCTAACAAATATTATAAACCACTTGCATCTCTTCCGGTAGATCGCGCGTTGGCGGTAGCAAAAAAAGATTTGGATTCTTCATCCTATTTTAAGGCCATCGTTCAGTACAATCAATTCTTATTGGCAGAGAAAATAAAAAAAGATGAATCTTTGCTGTTAGACGATGTATTGCTGCGATTGAAAGCGAAGCCTTCACCCGGTTCATTAAAAAAAATGGAAGGAACAACAACATCATTATTTACGGTATCAAATAATAGTTTTGAAGAACGCCGTTCGCAGTCCGACGAAAGAATAAAAAAGACTGACAACGAATGGAAAGAGCGCCTGGCCGGGGATCCCTACATCCGGACTGCTTACTCATTACTAACGGTAATGGCTAACTGATTTAAGAGTAGAAAAACCCTTTTACAACAACACAAACACTGATTATGGAATCGAAAAAAATCCTCGTCTGGCTTTCAGGTCTTGTTTTATTTTTTATCGTCAATGGTCATGCGCAGAATGCCAATGATCCCGGTGAGTATATCAGCACGATCTCCAAGGCGAGAGGCGATATGGACGCCAAGTATATGGCATATATAAGCGCGGCGGCTCACGGAAGACGCGCGCGCAAAGTGGAAAAACTTCGTCAGCAGGTATTGGATAATATCAGTGAATGCAGATCAAATACTTCAGGCATTCCGAAATACAAAGGAGACGGATCTTTGAAACAGGGGAGCCTCGATTATATTACTACCTGTTATCGCGTTTTTAATGAGGATTATGGCAAAGTAGTAAACATGGAAGAGCTGGCTGAACAATCATTTGATGAAATGCAAGCTTATATCCTGCTCAATGAAAAAATAAATGAGAAGCTGACCGAAGCGGAAAACAATTTAAATAAAGCAACGAGGGATTTTGCAGCAAAGTACAATGTAACATTGATTGAAGATAAAAATCCGTTGGGTGAAAAAATGGAAGTGGCAGCTAAGTTGACACATTATACGAACAATATTTACCTGATGTATTTCAAATGCAATTGGCAATATGACGAAGCGATCAAAGCCATGAATAATAAAAAAGTAAATGATGTGGAGCAAGCCAGAAATGCTGTGATACGTTATGCCAATGAAGGATTGCAGGCGCTTGATACCACAAAACCCTTTGATAACGATCCTACATTGATCAACGCATGCAGGCGCGCATTGACCTATTATAAAAATATTGCTGAAAAGGATATCCCGCAACTGACCGATTATTTTCTGAAGGAAGAGGAGTTTAACAAGGCGAAAAGAAATTTTGAAACAAAATCCGATCGAAGCAAATCGGAAGTGGATGCTTATAATAAATCTGTAAAAGATTTCAACGCGGCTGTCAATAAATTTAACCAGGTCAATGCCAAGGATAATAACGATAGGAAACAGGTGCAAAAAGATTGGGAGGATACGGAGAAACATTTCCAGGATGATCATATGCCTTATTACAAATAGAAATTATTCCCGGCTGATCAACGATGTTCGTCCGATTTCTATCTATGTGTAACTATGTTCCTACTGTGCCTATGTGGTAATTTTTTTTCACCACATAGGCACAGAAGGAACATAGTTACACATAGAAGTTTTAAATTGTTCCATTGCTTCCATAGAGGTAATTTTTTTATTTTATCTAATTGAGATAACTTTTCCATCAAGATCATTCGATGAATATTGACGGACTTATATTCGATCTCGATGGCACGCTCTGGGATGCTTCCGAATCTTGTATCATGGCATGGAACAGTGCATTGGAAAAAATGCACATAAAAGATTTTCGGGTCACACCAGAGCTGGCGTCTAATTTTTCGGGAAAATTACTCTACACAATTTTTGCAGAATATTTGTCTTTCCTGCCGCAGGAAAAATGGAGTGAAATGGCTGCCGTTTATGAACATGAGGAAACAATTTACATGAAGAAGTATGGAGGTGATTTATATACAAATACAAGAGCAGCGCTTGAACGGCTTTCAAAAGAATACAAATTATTTATCGTCAGCAATTGCATGAATGGCTATATCGAAAATTTTTTTCGATTACATGGGCTTGCTGATTTTTTCAATGATTATAGTTGTTCTGGTGTTACAGGAAAACCAAAGGCAGAAAATATTTTTAGCCTTCGGCAGAAAAATGGATTAAAAAATCCGGTTTATATCGGCGACACGCCCGGCGACCAGCAGGCAAGTGCGGAAAATAATATCCCTTTTATTTACGCGCGATATGGTTTTGGAAAAATTTCCAATGCCGAATTTATTATCGATGATTTAATGGAACTGAAAGACGTGTTGAAAAATATTTCGCCCAGTTGAAAGTCTTTTTTTGCTTCTTCTTGTCTTTGATAGAACATCTTTAAGCAAGAGGTCGCAAAACACCTCTTAGTTGTCGTATTCGCACATTTCAAATTAGGAATGATCGTTGCATCTTTGTGATGTAATAATCATTCAAACAAAAAAATAAAAAATGGAAAATCAATTTCAATCGATTACTGTCGAGAGTACCGTAAATGCACCGGTGGAAAAAGTATGGAAATTTTGGTCAGCGCCAGAGCATATTACAAAATGGTGCGCCGCTTCTGATGATTGGCATACTCCTCGCGCCGAAAATGATTTACGCACAGGTGGGCAGTTTCTTTCGCGTATGGAAGCAAAGGATGGCAGTTTCGGGTTTGATTTTGGCGGCGTGTATGATGATGTCAAAACCAATGAACTCATCGCTTATACAATGGGCGACGGGAGAAAAGTAAAAATAACTTTTTCGCCCTCAGGAAGTGCAACTAAAATTGTTGAAACCTTCGATGCCGAAACGCAAAATCCAATCGAGATGCAAAGAGGCGGCTGGCAGGCGATTCTTGACAATTTTAAAAAATATACAGAGAGCCATTCTTAATCCACAAATTGAGGAATGCGGGCAACAATATTTTCAAATTCATAAGGAAAATAAAGCGAGAAAGTGTTGGAATCGTTTTTGCATCTTCTTATATCAGTTAATTATACCTCGTGAAATATTTCAGGACATGTTTAGTGAAAAAGATTTTACGGAATTGAAATATACCGAGCTGATTGATTTGTTAAGTCGCACGACGCAACAATACACTGCCAGGCTCGCGACTGACAGAAAATGGAAAGGAGATGATGAAAAGATTTATTTTTTAAATCTCCTGATGAAGGAAATCGAACTGAGGGAAAAACATAGTTGAACCAGGTCGATTTTTAACTAGTGCACTAATTTGGTTTTTCATAGGAAATTTGGATTGTCACGGGCCCGATTTTTATCGGGCCCTTTTTGTAGGTGAGCGTGCGAAGTGTGAGGATGAGATTAAGGTTAAGGTTAAGGATGAGAATAGAAATAAGAATAAGATTAAGACTGAAATTGAGGTTAAGACTGAAAATGCAACTTTGCTCTGGCGCTCAACCTTAATCTCAACCTCAACCTCATCCACTCAACTCACCTTCACTTGAACTTTCGCTTCAATAATTTTTCCCAACTGACAGGCCATCGTTGTATATCCTTCATTCACTTCATACCAACTGCCCTGGTCATGCTGGGAAACTATATGTTGTTGTTCGCCATCATTAAAATCACAGAGAAAATAATTAGTAGACTCGTCATACTGAACTTTCAGCGTGAGGTCCTCCAACCTGATTTCAAAAAGTTCTTCGTACATAATGCTAAGGTTTAAAAATCCCGGCCCCATTCTACGAGGACCGGGATGATCAATAAAAACTACCACTCGTCCCAGAACAAATGTACTAATTATTTTAGTAAAACAAAACTAATTTTTTTGGGTGAATTTTTCTCTTTGCGTCTTTGTGTCTTTGCGCGAAAATTTCACGCTCGAATATTAGAGGGATAAATTTTCGCGCAAAGACGCAAAGGCACAAAGGAAGTTTTAATGCGCCTTCTTTTACTTGTGCTAAATATTTTTAGAAATAAAATTATCAACCAATCGACTTCCCGCCCATTACTTTTTTCAAATGATCAGATAGGCGCAGTGTCAGCGCCACAACTGTCAATGTCGGATTTGGCGCACCGGCTGTAGTGAAACAAGATCCGCCGGTCATATGCAGATTAGAAATTCCATGCACTGTACAATTTGCATCCACTACTCCTTGTTTAGGATCATCGGCCATTCGAGTAGTTCCCATATGATGCCATCCACCGCCTGTGAAACTCGGCCATGATGTATCATTTTCATCTTGTAAATAATCAAATAATTTTACGCGGCCGATTCCAGCTTTGCCTGCCTGCAATCCGAGTAGTTCATAAATTTTCCGGATGCTTCTTTTCTCAAAAGGAGTAAGTTCCCAATGAAGCATTGCACGCGGCATTCCCAAAGAATCTTTTTCTGTATCTAGTGTTACTCTTGAATTCGGATTCGGTGCTTGTTCGATACGCGTAAAAAGTTGATACGCCCTGCTCGTGGCTTTTTTCATTTGCTCAAGTTCTTCGGGCGTATATTTCTTATTGAAATTTTTGAAAAGATTTTCTCCATTCTTGCGCGGATCATCGCTTTGCCAGACTTCGATAATCGGTTTTCTTTTTCTTGCAGCTTCTAGAGGCGAAAACGAAACCGTACCATTTAATATTTTAAATTCTTCCTGCGTTTTAGCTTGAATGGCCAGTTCGGCCCGGGGTCTTTTTGTAGTAAAATCCCAGGAATAAAGTTTCAAGGGACTGGATTCAGCAAGCCATAATTCCGCAGAAATAATTTCAAGATGCTCCATGAAATAACGTCCCACCTGGTCATGATCATTTCCCAATCCTTTCGACGCCTGTTTATTTGCTGCCAATAATATGCGCGCATTTTGTATGGAGCAACATGCAAAAACAAAATGCTTTGCCCTTATCGTATATTGCTTACCGGTATAATTTTTTGCGGTGACAGATGTGATGGATGAAACGTTTTCGTTTGCGTTGATATCAACCACATTTGCGTACGTGTACAAATGAATATTTTTTGCTTTGACGATCGTGTCTTTATATTTTGTTCCGAAGCGGGTAGGGGGACTGAACTGCCACATTTTATTATAAACCACATTCTGATCAAAAGGAAGCGGCTCTAATCCTTCATGTTGTTTTTGCCAATAAGCCATGTCATATTCATATGGACCGAGTTCAAGAATGCTTTGTGTTTTTGCATAAAAGGGATCGAGATCTTTTCGGTGAATGGGCCATCCACTGTATGGCACCCAATCTCTTTTCATAAAATCAATTTCATCAAGTGGTGAGCAAAATCCGGCCCAGTGACCCGTAGTGCCACCGAAGTAATGCAGTCTGCATGATTTTAATGGATAATATTTTTGTCCCGAGAGTTTTCCCGCGTACAAATCCTGCACTCTTTCATCATAATCAAAACCACCACCTTCCAACAATATCACTTTATACGGAGTGCCGATCCAATCCATCGCCATACTAATACCTGCGGCGCCCGCGCCAACAATGCAAATGTCTCCTTCAATCACTGAATGATCATTCAATTGCCTTGCATCAATATGCATGTTTGAAATTTTATGGTTGTGAGAATGAAAAAACGGCGCATTGTCTTGCTTCTGTTTTGGAGAGTACCCAGCCTTTAACTTCAACGACATTTCCTTTTTCGAAATCTTCTTTCACCTTATCTCCCAATATTGTCTTCAATGCAGTGGTGTCGGAGGATTTTGATATACTGTTGCCGCTGTTATCTGTCAATAATAATTTTATCAACTGGTCCTTGTTGGCTTCTGCTGCAACTTGTTTCCGGTATGCATTGCCAATATCGCGGATCGTTTGTGCATCACAGATATGAGAGAGCTGGTTTGGTAGTTGTAAAATTTTTACACTGCCCGGACTCACGCTGGTGCAACTCAATGAAGGAATCACCAATGCAGTAATACCCGTGGCTGAAAGCAGGATGAAAGATCTTCTTTTCATGAAGGTTATTATGAGTAGAATTAAAGATAAAAAAATATATGATAGCATGAACGAAGAACAATATGCGTTGGGTAGTTTGCAAAAAATAAAGGGCAATCGGCAATGGGAGGTGGGCGATTGACAATTATCGAAGTGAGGAAGAGAAATATTCAATATGCAATAATCAACAATCAATACTCAAGTCTGAAATTCAATAAGTGTTTTGTATTAATACTTGAACATTGAATATTGATTGTTGAATATTGAATATTTTTTTACGATTTTTGTGATCATTGCTTTCGCTCAAAGATATTTCCCCAACAGCTCAATTCCTTTCCTGATCGCATCTCTTCCATTCGATTCAATTCCGTACCAGCCACGATATCCGCTGTCTTTGCATAGCTGGATCATTTGCGCAGTTAATTTTTCGGTGGGTTGATTTCTATACGACATGCCTTTCGCATACGCTGCAGTCTTTTTTAAATAATCATAGTTGTCAAAATCCGATGCAGGTTCTCTCCAGTCTGGATACGTGCCAAAATTTGGGTGATTGATTTTTTTGATCAATGATAACATCCAATCGGCATCGTTGGAAAGTCCGCCGTGATTTTCAATAAGAATATTTATTTGCGAATCTGAAGAATATTCCAGCAAAAGGTTATAAGACTCTGCTGCATATTTCAATCCTTCTTCTTTGTCTTTTATATCGTAGCCGCGACAATTGGTGCGGATCGCATTGCAACCGAGATAATGCGCAATATCTACCCACTTGCGATGGTTGATCGCAAATTGTTTTCGTGCTTCTTTAGTCGTTGCACATCCATCACCTTCATCATCTACCATAATTAATACCATTGTCACACCATGATCTTTCGCGTTTTTCTTTAACTGATTGAGATAGGTTTCAGTCGGCACTTCAAATAATGTGTTCACGAATTCTATTCCATTCAAATTAAAATCTTCTCTTGCGATACGCGGCAGATCGAGTGTAGTAAATTTTTGCGCGCGGAATTCTTCAATAAGCGCCCATTCGGCAAGTGAGATATCGTTTTTCATATAAATAAAATTTAGGCGGCGAGTGGCGAGTGATGAGTGATCAGTGATGAGGAATCAGTGATGAGTAATCAGTGATCAGTGATGAGTAATCAGTGATCAGTGATGAGTAATCAGTAATCAGTAACACGTAATGAATAATGAGTAATAATACAATTCGCGACTATTAATTACTCATCACTAATTACTCATCACTCATCACTGATCACTCATCACTCGCCCTCTCCCTCAATGCGCTCCTTCCGGTGGTTTCACCATTGCGCCTTTTTTCTGCCTTACCAACAATACAAATGGAATGCACAGCGTGAATAGAATTCCGAGATAGAGAAATCCATCCATATATGAAAGTACATTGGCTTGTCTAGTTACTGTATAATCGAGCGCCTTATATGCCATGTTCAATGCGGTGGTCGCATCTTTTCCATGTGCCATGAATCCAGCTTGTAACATGTGTACCCTGTCGTTGACCGCGGGATCATCCACTCTCAACAGGCTCACCAAGTCATTCCGATGCTCCTGGTTTCTTCGGTCAAGCATAAGCGTTATGACGGCAACGCCAAAAGAACCGCCGAGCTGGCGCATCATTCCTGTAAAGGCAGCTCCCTGGCCAATCTGTTTGCCTTTCAACGAAGACAACGACAGTGTCGTTATCGGGATAAATAATAATCCCATTCCCAAGCCTCTTACGATCAGCATCCAGAAAAATGCTTCCTTGCCGGTATCGGGCGTGAGTATGCGATAACCCCAGAAACTATAAATGCAAAACAGTGCCATGCCGATTGCAACAAGCAAAGGCTGACTAACACCTTTTTGTAGAAGCCTTCCAATGATCGGCATCATAAAGGCAGTTGTTATTGTCGCCGGTATCAACAACAGGCCCGATTGCGTGGCCGTCCACCCCAACAGCGTTTGTGTATATAGTGGAATGATAAAAGTGGAACCATATAAACCGAATCCCAACACAAAAGACAATCCTGTTCCGACACGCAGGTTTCCATTTTTCAAAACTCTTAATTCGACAATCGGATTTCGAAAACTCAGCTCGCGCCATAAAAAACAAATCAGTCCAACAAACGCAAGACCCGTAAATATTCTTATTGCTTCGTTGCTGAACCAATCATTTTCCTGGCCTTTTTCCAATACATATTGCAAAGAACCAACAGTGAGAATCAGGAATAGGATACCAGCCCAGTCAACATCATTCACATGACTTTTTTCTCCGTATTTCGGACTTCTTACATATGTCAATGTGAGATAAGTGGCAATAATGCCCAAGGGAATATTGATATAAAAAATATAGGGCCATGAGGCGTGATCAGTGATATATCCGCCGATAGGAGGGCCCAGCGTTGGACCGACAATTACTCCCATTCCATAAATCGCTTGCGCCATTCCTCTTTTTTCAGGAGGATAACTTTCTGTAATAATTGTTTGCGAAGTCACAAGCAAAGCGCCTCCGCCAACTCCCTGGAAAAAACGAAATGCAACCAGTTCCCAGATTCCAGTTGCGTTGCCGCAGAGAAAAGAACAGATGGTAAAGATTACAATAGAGGCGGCAAAATAATTTCTTCGTCCAAATTGTTGCGAGAGCCAACTCGTCATCGGTACGATAATCACGTTTCCGATGGCATATGCAGTAACAACCCATCCTACTTCTGCATACGTTGCGCCGAGGTTTCCGCTCATGTTCGGCAATGCAACATTCACGATGGTGGTATCTACAATTTCAAGCAGCGCGCATATGATGGCAGTGATGGTAACGATTACTCTTCGGCTTCCGTATTCTACTAATGACTGTTGTTGCATATGGGTAGTGTTAGTTGGTATTGATTGCTGAACATTTTGAAAAGAGAAATATTCAATAATCAACGCTCAACAATCAATGCTCAAGTATGATGATAAAACGCCATAAATTAAGCATAGGAAATACACGCGCCAAATTTTTTTGTGAAGAGTTTGTGTTTGATGGTCTGAACTGGAATTGTCTGAACCGGGATGTGGAGGATTATTGGGATAGATGGGATAAAAAAAATATTCAATATTCAACACTCAATAATCAATACTCAAGTCAAAAGAAATCAAACCTGAATTTCAAACTTGAACATTGAATATTGATTGTTGAATATTGAATATTTTCTCCCCTCCCATCTATCCCAATAATCCCACACATCCCAGTTCAGACCATCAAAAAAAAGGGGAATGTAGAAACATTCCCCGTGAGTAGTGCATTTATTATATATCAATAAACAACTACCTTGCTTATTTTTTCTTGATGTGTTATCGATTATTTTTTATTGAAGTCTTCGATAATACTCATTTCGCCATCGCTTACTCTCAATGTTTTCCATGTCGATTCGTCTTGCATATGCACGAGATAAACAGTTTGGTCGTGCGCGGTTACTTCCTGTACTAACGTGATGGTATAGTCGTAGTAAGTACTTTTCACCAATGCCCTGATATCTTGCGGTAAATTTCTCTCGCCATAATTTGCAATGGTATATTGCCAGTCACCACCGCGATTGTAAGTGACCATATGATCTTTGCCTTCTTCTTTGAATCTCACGGCATATCCATCCTTGAATGAATACCATTGTTCGTCTTCAGCGTCGGGGAATGATCTTTTGAAATCACGCATGGCTTTCGAATTGATCGACGCTGTGGGTTCAGTAAGCGCAAGAACTTTTTCCATTGATTTTGCATCTGTCAATAATGCGATTGGCATTGTAGTTTGCGCATTTGCTTTGCTTCCTGCTGCCATCACAAATACGAGCATGGCGGCAATGAAAAGATGAGTCTTTTTCATTTTTTAAATTTTTAATGGTTTCGATTTTAACGTTTCCTTTTAGGTCAACAGCAATGCAGATCGTGTGTAGCAGGAATAGCAGGAATTCAATAAACAATTAAACCATAAACATGCCAACTGTGGTAGCACTGGATAGCAGGAAGTTATAAGATGACGATCTACGAAGCTGTTCGTTAATGATACATATTCTGTTCGCTTATGTAACATTTACTAAAATAATAAGACGTGGCACGAAATAAAATGTTGCACCCTGCATAATTTTTTTTCGCTATTCTAATAATTTTAACAGAAGGTGATCGTTGCGAGATGACAGATGACAGTTGAGAGTTGGCGGATGATAGGCGCGCTGTGCATTTACGTCTGTCATCTCATCTCTCAACTGTCAACTCCAAATTCCGTAAACGGTAATAAAAATTGCCTATTAATTACTAGGTTCGCGAGAGAATCGGTGAATACATATACTACACATTATGTTTAATCTTTTTAGCATGAATAAGAAATTATCCGGAGGTTTCTTCTGCACTTTATTTGCCTGGATATTTTTATTGAGTTTGCCTTCTGCAGCGCAAACGCCAACGGCAACGCAACCACAGCCGCAGACAACTCCACCGGCAACAGTAAAGCCTGCGCCGGTATCTGTTGTTACAAAATTTAATAGAGACAGGTATCTTATCAACTATAGAAAATTTGTATTGAATAACGGACTCACTGTTCTTGTTCACACCGATACAAGTGCCCCGGTTGTCGCTGTGAATCTTTGGTATCATGTCGGTTCCCGAAATGAATTGCCAGGAAAAACGGGTTTCGCTCATCTGTTCGAACATTTCTTTTTCAATGGTTCAGATAATTATCCGCATGGTTTCCGTGAAGCGATGGATGATGTGGGTGCTGCTAACCGTAACGGTACCACGAACACCGACCGCACAAATTTTTTTGAAGAAGTTCCGGTGTCTGCCCTGGAACGCACTTTATATCTTGAAGCAGATCGTATGGGATTTCTTACCATTTCCAAAGAGATGCTTGAACGTGAACGTGGTGTTGTGCAGAATGAAAAGAGACAGGGAGAGAACCGGCCCTATGGTAAAACATACAATGAAATTGTGTCAAAGATGTATCCGAAATCTCATCCGTACTCATGGACGGTTATCGGAAGTATGGATGATTTGAATGCTGCAACGGTTGATGACGTGAAAGCATGGTATAAAAAATATTATGGTCCGAATAATGTTGTGTTATCTCTCGCGGGTGATATCAGTTACGAAAGAGCGATGCAACTCGTAAAAAAATATTTTGATGGAATTCCCCCTGTTAATCCGATCACACGCACGGAAACATGGATACCTTCCCTCGATCATAATATCCGCGACGAAATGGAAGACAGAGTTCCCTCCGTATTAATTTCACGCGTGTATCATGTACCTGCATGGAAGGATAAGGAACTCGATTACCTGAATTTATTCAGTGATATCCTCTCCGGTTCAAATAGCGCGCGCCTCGATCGTAAATTGGTGTATGAAAAAAAATTAGTGAGTTCGGTTTCTGTTTATTTTGAAGCGAAAGAATTGGGCAGCCTGATGTTTATCGATGCATATCTCAACAAGGATAGTGATCCCGCTGAAGTGGAACATGAAATGGATGCAATCGTCGATGATCTTATCAGGAACGGTCCGACGCAGGAAGAAATGAGTCGCGCGAAAAGTAGGAACCGTGCGGATTTTTCGCGCAGTATTGAAAGATTAGGAGGAATGGGCGGACGTTCAGACGTACTTGCACAAAGTATGACTTATGGTGGTTCACCTGAAGCATATCTCGATAAATTGGAAAATATTGAGAAGGCGCAAATCGCAGATGTAAAAAGGGTGGCCCAAAAATGGCTGCTGCAACATCATTATACGATGGTGGTAAAACCTTACCCGGATTTAGAAGCAACAAAAAATAATCTCGACAGATCCAAACTACCACCCTTAACCGAAGCGCCGGATATCGTTTTTCCGGAACTACAAATGGATACTTTGAAAAACGGATTGAAGGTGATGCTGCTTCAAAGAAACACAATTCCTGTAGTGAATTTTGCACTGGCCATTGATGCCGGTATTTCTTCCGATACAATTACAAAAGCAGGATTATCATCATTGGCGATCGACCTTCTCGATAAAGGCACAAAGACGCGTGATGTTTATAAAATTTCTGATCAGCTCGATTTACTCGGCGCAAAAATAGAAACGTCGAATACGCTTGATATGTCTTTTGTTCATCTCTCTGCAATAACTGATAATCTTCAACCTTCGATAAAACTTTTTGCGGATATTGTATTGAATCCTTCGTTTCCTGAACAACAATTCATCACACAAAAACAACAACATCTCGAACAGGTGCGGCAGGAAAAAGTGGAACCCAATGAAATCGCGTTCCGCGTGCTGCCGGGATTATTATATGGGGCGGAACATCCTTACGGCAGGCCACTGTCTGGCGTGGGTTTTGAAAAAACAATCGACAGCATCACGAGAAAAGATTTGATCGACTGGCATGCAACGTGGTTTAAACCGGAAAGCGCCACGCTGATCGTCACAGGAAATATTACGATGGAAAAATTGCATCCGTTATTAGAAGATGCTTTTGGTAAATGGAAACCGGGTAAGGCGCCTGAAAAAAATGTGAGCTCGGAAATAAAAACACCGGGCCATAAAATTTATGTGATCGATAAACCAGAAGCGTTGCAATCTACAATTGTCGCCGCGCATGTTTCGATGACGGGTGCCCAGGAAGATGAGATCGCTCTTGAAATCGACCTTACAAATTTTGGCGGCATGGCCACTTCAAGGTTGAACAGAAATCTTCGACTCGATAAACATTGGAGCTATGGTACGTCTGGCGCATTACGGACTGCAAGGGGACAGCGGCCATTCGTTGTGATTGCACCGGTGCAGACCGACAAAACAAAAGAATCGATGGTAGAGATTGCAAAAGAAATACGTGGACTCGCTGGTGAGCGCCCGCTTGCCGGTGACGAATATGCGAGCATCATGCGCAATATGACGTTACGTCTTCCTGCGAGATTTGGTACATTAAAATCTTTGGAGAATGGCGCTATCAGAATTATCAACTACAATCTGCCTTCAGATTATTGGTCGAATTATGCGTCGAAAGTACGTGCTCTCGAAGCGGCACAGTTGAATGAAGCCGCAAAAAAATATATTCATCCCGACGAAATTATTTGGGTGATTGTCGGTGATCTTAGCAAGATAGAAGCGGGCATCAAAGAGCTTGGGTATGGCGACATTATTAGATTGAATGCAGATGGCGAAGTGATCGACGCGCAATAAACAGGCGCATCCTGATTGCTTTGCGAAATTCTTTGCGTCTCTGCGTCTTTGCGTGATATTTTCTCGCAAAGGCGCAGAGACGCAAAGAAAAACCCTTCAATCAGAAATTAAGAATAAATAAGAATAGATACATTATTTTTAGTTCCGCATTTAAAAAACTTGCCATCAACCAGCATTTATGAAGCGTAACTACTACATCGTAGCACTCATCATGCTCACGTTCTTTGTCATTTCCTTTCTTACAAATATTATTGGTCCGTTAGAGCCGGATATCGCCAAGGATTTCAATCTTAGTCTGGCTCTCGTTTCACTGTTGCCATTTGCTTTTTTTATCGCATATGGAGTCATGTCAATTCCATCCGGGATGCTCATCAAAAAGTACGATGAAAAAAGAATGATGATTGCCGGATTTACAGTTGCGTTTTTTGGTTCATTACTACTCGCTTTATTTCCAAATTATCTCACAGCCGTATTATCACTGTTTCTCATCGGATCAGGGATGGCCATGTTACAGGTTGTCATCAACCCATTATTAAGAACTTCCGGTGGTGAAGAACATTATGCATTCAATTCCGTGCTGGCGCAATTGATTTTCGGAGCAGCATCGTTTTTGAGTCCGCTTGCATATTCATATATGGTGAGACACCTGGATGATAGCGGTTCTTCTCTTTCCTCTTTTCGTTCACTCATCCCCGTGAATCTTCCATGGATCTCACTGTATTGGTTATTCGCAGTTATCTGTTTATTGATGATCGTGATCATTTTCCTCTCGAAATTTCCGAAGGTGGAATTGAAAAAAGACGAAGAAGCGGGTCCATGGAAAACGCATGTGATGCTTTTTAAGAAAAGAGTTGTGATAGCTTTTTTTATTGGAATGATCTGTTATGTCGGTACCGAGCAGGGAATTTCATATTGGATGTCGCAGTTTCTGTCAACCTATCATGGATACGATCCGCAAACGACCGGCGCGCAGGAAGTGGCATATTTCTGGGGATTGATGACAGCAGGTGGAGTGGTAGGCTTGTTATTACTAAAGATCATGGATAGCCGAAAAGTACTGGTCGGTTTTACAATATTAGCGTTGGTTTGCCTGACACTCGGATTATTTGGTTCCGCAAAAATTGCGCTCGTCGCTTTTCCGCTTGCGGGTTTTTTTGCGTCCGTGATGTACCCGATTGTATTTTCACTTGCGTTGAATTCCGTGAGTGAAAATCACGGATCATTTTCGGGAATCATTGTAACGGGAATCATCGGTGGTGCAATTGTACAACTGATCATAGGCTGGCTCGGAAATCATTTTGGATTACGCGCCGGCATGACGTTTTTATATATCACGATGGGATACATTTTAAGTATCGGCATTTGGGCGCGTCCCATCATCACCAATAAAACAATTGATCTTTTTGGCAACAGGGAAAAAGTATAAACAGGTATGGATAAATCAAAACTAGTTGGAGTAGATCTTGGTGCGACAAATATTCGTGCGGCGCAGGTGAATCACGATACATTTTCCAATATAAAATCGAAACGCATCAACAGTGCCGGAACGGAACCGCAGGTACTGGAAGATGTTTTTGAAGTCGTCGATGCTGTGATGGATAAAGATGTAAAAGCAATTGGTATTGGCGTTCCCGGCGTGGTGGATATTAAGAATGGAATTGTTTATGATGTGATCTATATCCCTTCCTGGAAAAAAGTGCAACTGAAGAAAAAAATGGAGGAGCGTTATCATGTTCCTGTTTTTGTCAATAATGATGCGAATTGTTTTGCACTCGGCGAATTTTATTTTGGAAAAGGAAAAGGAGTGGAGAATATGATCGGACTTGCAATTGGAACCGGAATGGGAGCGGGACTAATCATCAATCATAAATTATATGCGGGCCCCAATTGTGCCGCCGGAGAGTTTGGTATGGTTGAATATCTTGATAAGGTGTATGAATATTATTGCAGCGGGCAATTTTTTCAAAACGTATATCAACTCGATGGCGAGAAGGTTTTTGAAAATGCAAAAAAAGGAGACAGGAGGTCTATCGAATTGTATGAAGAGATGGGAAAACATCTTGGCAATGCAATCAAGATGATCATGTACACCTACGATCCCGATCTGATTATTCTCGGCGGCTCGGTTCGATTTGCGTACGATTTTTTTCAAAAGACGATGTGGGAGCAGATCCACACCTGTGCGTTCACGCAGTCTGTCGCAAATCTCCAGATCAAAATTTCGGAATTAGAAAACAGCGCGATACTGGGAGCGGCTGCGCTGTATTATGACGCGCAGTGAAGTTGATTTAGCTGCCTTTGCGGTTTTGCGCCTTTGCGTGATTTTTTTTTTTCACGCAAAGACGCAAAACCGCAAAGAGCAACTTAGTTAGCTTATTTCTTTATTACAATCCGTTGCTGCCTGTCAATAAGAATATCATCAAAAAATTTCTTCACGCCCACATATTCTTTTGCCGGTATTTTATACTGAGTCAACACGATTTTCGTCGCTGAAAATATTTTCCCGGTGGTTTCTTCGTACCAATATTTAATACTGTAGCTGGCGTATTTGCAACTATTCGATTTTGATTCAGGAAGTGCATCTGCTTTATATCCCCCTGGCAATTTGAATATAGTTGTGTCTGTTTTTTCAAAAGGGCAAGTAAAATAATAATCCAGTTGACGATTTTCTGCTTTTGGTAATTTGAACGTCCAGATATTACAGATGGATGGATTGAGAAACATTTTACTTCCGGTTTTCAATTCAGGAATTGTTTCCAGTTCCTGTTCCACCGTTAATTTAAAATCATTTGGATATTGATCATCGACAAATTTTATTTCTGAAGGATCTTTAAAACCCCAACGATCCATGATAGATGATTTTTGCTCGTCTGCTTTTTCATCCATCAGGTTGATCATATCCTGTTTATATTCACCGATAGCAGTGAAAGTAGTGTTTGTTTTGCCCGATCCATCTTCTTTCAGATCCACCATTGTACGTATTTTGATTGTGTTGTTGGAAGAAACGCTCTTTGGAGTCGCGACCAATACGCCGCCATTTTCGGTAATCAATAACGCGTTCCTGTTCTCCGTAAAACTTCCCAACGTTCCAAAGTCGGTAGTGCGGCTCGTGCATTCTAACCAGATACTATCTTTCTGCAGGGGAACGCAGACTATTACATGGTTAAATTGGTCGCAAGGAAATTCCGGATCAACCGGCTCCTTATTGTAACGGGCATTGATAAGCGCCTGGTAGCTTTTTATACCGATGACATGTAATACAGCTTGCATATAATTACTCAATCCCTTGCAATCGCCGTATTTTTTGCTATCAGTAAAATCTGCTGGAAAAGGTTTAAATCCGCCAATGCCTAACTGAATACTCACATAGCGAAAATTTTTCTGCAAATAATTATAGATGATTTTTACTTTCTCCCTATCGTTTGTGGCATTTTTCACGAGGTCATTGTAAAAAACTTTTTTTTCGTCGGAAAGAATGTCCATTCCTTTTGAAAGATTGCCGTACCAAATCCCAAAACTTTTCCACGAAGTCATGTCGCCTTCATAATCGTCTAATTTAAAATGATTGGGTGCAAGCAGGATGGATGGATACCTGCTCTCATAACTCACGGCACCTTCCTCATACACGATTGGACTAAGGTTTTTTACCTGCCAATTATACACTTTATAGTTGCCGTCTTCTTTAATAACAGGTTTAATCTGGATATTTTTTTCTTTATATCGAAGATCGAGTTCTTTTGCAATCTTGACTGTAAAACTGGAGAATTCAACGCCTTCATTCGGCTCCAATACTTCGTAGTGAGGATACAAAAGTGTTCCTTTGAATTTAATTTTATAATTGTATTCAATAGTGACAGGATAAAAAGGTACAGATACCTGTAACAAATATCTTTTGTCGTCGTCCATAAATCCTTCGGCGATTGACATAGAGCGGAGATCCTTTTGTTTGTATTTGCCGATCGATTTACCGTTCATATCATACATCCTGACCTCAAAGTCGTCAAGGCTTGTAAATTTATCGGTAATCTCGCGGAAATATAATCGATCCTTTCCTTTGTCATTTAGTATGGTGATCACTTTATGCACTGATAGCTTAGCGTGATCAATATCCGGAACTTCGAATTCTATATTTTCCGAACGAACAACTACCGGGACATTATTTTTTACATTCGCAGGAATACTACTGGTGTCGTATGATATTTCCTGCGCATTCAGCTTCGCGGAAAAAAATATCACCATACATATGAGAAAATAATTTCTTTTCATCTTTCCCTTTTATTTATTCTTCTTAATCACGATTTGCTCATTCAATAGTTCAAAAAGTTTTTTATAAAACTCTCGGAAATTCGCGTAGTCCTCAATGGAATAAACGGGCCTTTTAAATTCCAGATCTACGCGGATTATAATGTGATCAGTCTCTGCGGACAATTGTCGTGTAAATACAACACTCGTATCAGGTAACATCATCCTGATGTTTTTTGGCAATTCGTCAAACGAATAGCCGTCTGGAATGAAATAGCTCTCTGAAATTAAAAACTTTTGGTTCGCACCGAAGAAGATATCTGAATAACGATTGTCTGCCGTGAATGGATTTTTTTCAAGACCGGTGAAAAGATTGGTCGAAAAATATTTATAATCCCCGGACGAATTCAGAGTTTGATTGAAATTTATTTTCTGAATAAGCGGAAGCGTGTCGATTTCCTCATTCTGGATGGAAACGCTATCCAAATGCAGTCCAGGATTCGGAGAGCTAAAATATTTTTCGACAAATTTTTCTTTTCCCTCTTTTAGTGACGGCAAACGTTTTGACCTGGAGTAGTCGTAGCTGGTAACGGTTGCCTCGCCATTCAACAAACCCTTTTCATCAATCACACCATTTATCATGATCAGGTCGTTAAATATTTCATTTTCGTCCCAAAGAGTTTGAAAACCCCACTTGCCTTCGGCTTTTTCAATCACGAGTCCAAGTGAGTTCATAACTTCCCACGGAATTAATTTTGGAGAAGCGTATTTATCGGTCGCATCCAATACATATAGCTTGTCGCCAATATTCACATGGGCCATTACTTTATCAAACTGATTATAACCCGGACTAAGCGCATTGATGCGACCATTTTCGCGTGTACTTACAAGAACCGGAGAAGCGTCAATATCGGCATCCTTCAAAAGATTGACTAGTATTAAATTGATTTCTCCGCTGGTTCCTTTTTTTTGTTTCCAGGCAGACTTTACGCCTTCAATTGCCCATATGTTTGAGTGCCCGTTCCATTCCATATTTTTTCGAACATACCTGAAAATAATTATCATTTTTTGATAAGGATCTTTGACATTTTTCAACATTTCATCGAGATCACTGGTTCGAGGAATATTTTTTGTTAACTGCTGCCCGAAATCTTGATCCTGTAACAACGAACCGATCATTGTAATCCATGATCGTGATAAGCCAATTCTCTTTCCAAAATAAGTAAAGGCAAGTGGTCTTATTTCGATTCGTTGCAAGTAATCCCCTTCACATGTCATAAATGGTTCGTTTCGCAACGCGGGCACATTTGTCATAGTAAATGCAGTAACTTTACCGCCGCGATTTGCGCTAACTTTTTCATCGATTGGGAAAATGCTGAATTTTTGCACTGAGAGTTCGAGATCATTGGGACAATCTATATTATACTGACTCAATTTCACAGGTATTGATTTTTGGAATGTCCAATTTCTTAAACCAACTGACACGTCACCATCTGTTTCATAAGTGTATTCGATCACGCTTCCGACTTTTACTTCAGGGAAGCTAAAAGCCTTTTCGGAAATTCTCTTGTTGATCGCCTTTACAAAAACAGATTTGTTATCGAGCTTTGTTGTGATAATATTTCCTGAGCCATCCAGATTATATGTTTGAGCCTTTATGTTTTCAATTTTTTCGCCATTGTAGCCAGATAAAAAGAACAAGTGTATATTGGCTTGATCCAGTCCTTTGTTTTTTAAGATTTTGATCCTGATATGCCTGGTTAATTCGGAATATGCCGAGTAAGAATAGAATTTAAAGTCTACTTTTTCAACATCGAAAAGAACCTCGGCCTCGGCATTCTTATCAAAGTCACATTCGGTCATTTTCAATTCTGACTTATCAATCTTGCCAAATTCAGGGATATCAGTTTTTTGTTGTGCAGAACACAAAACAGTGCATGACAATAAAAGCACAAATAGTGACAGTCTCATCGCAGAAAGGATTTAGGAGCGTAGGGGAGTTTAAAAGATAATGATACGAATTTGTAGTGTTATATAACAAAATAACATGAAAATTATTGCGGAAAACTTTGGGTATCCACTACAGATTTTGATAAGTACGCGGGAGGCTAAATAAATACTATTATACAGGTGGATGCCATTGATAAAATCCGGCTTTGCCCGAATTGCTGGTCAGTAAATAAACAATATTGGTTTTTAAAAATCATTTCCACACAACATCTCTTAAATTTATATATTAGCTTCCAACTTCAATCCCAATAAAGGTTCATTCATGAAAAAATGCATTGCCTTCTTTCTTCTTGCTTTTAGTTTACAACAATCGCCGGCACAGAAACCTCTACCACCAAACATGTTCTATAAAAAATTAGCGAACGGTCTTGATATTATGGTAGTGGAGGACAACACAGTTCCACTTGTTACCATTGAGATAGCCGTTAAGAACGGCGCTTACACGGAAAGCCCGGAATTCAATGGTCTCAGTCATTTATACGAACACATGTTCTTTAAAGCGAATAAGGATTACCGTGATCAGTCTGCATTTTTTCAACGCCTGCAGGAATTGGGCATTACCATGAATGCAAATACTTCCGACGAGAAAGTGAATTACTATTTTACATTGCCTAGTTATAATCTCATAGAAGGTTTACAGGTGATGAATTCTGCGATTCAATATCCTGCATTCAACAAATCAGAAATCAAAAGAGAAAATATTGTGGTGGATGCGGAATTCCAAAGACATGAATCCAGCCCGTTTTTTGTGTTGTCGGATGCGATGAATCACCGGTTGTGGGGTGATTTATACAGTAGAAAAAATACAATTGGTGATCATGAAATCATCAATACTGCTACCACAGAAAAAATGAACGAGATCAAGGAAAAATATTATTGGCCGAATAATTCATTGATCACCGTAGCTGGTGATGTAAACCATGAAGAGGCCTTTGCACAGGTGCAAAATGTTTTTGGAACCTGGGCGCCTTCGGGCTTCGATCCGTTTGAAAAATATCCTGTACCGGAAATGAAACCACTTTCGAAGAACGATTATTTTATTATTGAAAGTGCCAATGCCCAAGTGCCGATGATATTGTTTCAATGGCAGGGACCCGATACGAGAAATGATGTGTGGAATACTTATGTGGCGGATATTTTTTCTTTTATACTGCGTCAAAATTCCAGCAGGTTGCAAAAAGCACTGGTTGAAACGGGACTCGCATTACAATTAAATGTGAATTATCTCACGGAAAAATATACAGGCCCTATTAGTTTTTTGGTTGTACCAAATCCGGCGAAAATAAAAGAATGTGTGCAGGTGCTCAAGCGGCAGTTGTCCATGCTCGATGCCGATGATTATTTTACGGACGAGCAACTTTCCATATCGAAGCGAATGTATGAGATCAGGCAGATGCGTGAACAGGAAGTTACTTCTCAATTTGCACATACGCTATCATATTGGTGGTGTTCTGCAAGCATAGATTATTTCAACACTTACCTGGATAATCTGAATAAAGTAACGAGGCAGGATATACAAAACTATGTTCGAAAATATATCAAGAATAAACCGCATTGCGCGGGACTGTTGATGAATGCAAATATGAGAAAGAGAATTATGCCCGAAAATTTCTTTAATGCCGATTAAAATCATTCAACATAATTATCATCTATGAAATATTTCCTAATTATTTTTTTTATTGGCGGAGCGGCCATGGCGCAACCTGCACCAACCAGTTCTTTTGATGTGGATGCTATCAAAGTCATTTACAAACCCACATTAAAAAATATTGCAAATGTGAGTGTCTATTTCCGCGGAGGCGTTACAAATTATCCCGCGGAAAAAGCCGGCATAGAAAAATTGGCGGTTGATGGCGCCGTTGAATGTGGTAATGCCAAGTACGATAAAAATAGTTTTAAAGACAAGTCAGATAATTTTGGAATCGAGATCGACGCCACTGCGGGACTCGACAACGCAAAGATCAGTCTCAATTGCCTGACGAAATATTTTAATGAAGGATGGGATCTGTTATCTACTGCAATCACTACGCCGGTATTTGATGAATTTGCATTTGAAAAACTAAAGCAGAAAGCGATCAGTGCCATCAACCAGGCAGAAGGTAACCCGGATCAGAAATTGCGGACAATGGCCATCCAAAATGCATTTGCCGGTACGGCTTATGCAATCAACCCGGCAGGAACAGAGCCAATAATTTCTTCGTTGACGGCGACAGACGTAAAAGCATATTATCAGAAAATATTATTGAATAAATCGAGAATGTTTATAGTCGTGGTTGGAAATATTAAGAAAGAAGAGATCATCGCTAAAATAAAGTCTGCATTTGCATCTGTTCCTGCTACAGGATATCAACCAACGCCACCAGCAACACCAAAATTTTCCGACGCATCCGTAACAGTCGAAGAGCGCTCCATCGCCACCAATTACATCATGGGTATTATGAATGCTCCGGCTTATACTTCCCCTGATTTTGTTCCATATGTACTCGCGATTTCTGAATTGCACGGGGGTATATTTTATGAAGTGAGAACAAAAAGAAATTTATCATACGCTCCTGATGCCGGTGTTCGCGAGTTGTTGTCGCCGTTTACCTATGTATATGTGAGCACAACGAATCCCAAAGAAGCGGTGGAAGTAATGACAAATATTATCAACGATCAACAGCAGACCAGCATCAACAAGCAGGGCTTAAATGAAATAAAAGCATTATACATCACCGGGAGTTACAAGCAGGAAGAAAGTACTGATGCAATAGCAGATAATCTTGGCAGGTCGGAAATACTTGGTAGTTGGGAGATAGCCGAGCAATTTCCGACAATGGTGAAAAATGCAACAAGAAGCGAGATGAGCAAAGCGTTTAAAAAATATATCACGGGCATCAAATGGACTTACCTCGGCGACAAGCAAAAAGCGGATGAAGCCATGCGCTCTTTTACCATGCGTATAAAATGATAATTCCGTCTCGATTTTTTACATAATTTCGGAACCAGGATTTAGAGGATGATAAAAGATTATATGGAGACTAATATTTCAACTTCCTCATACTCTTTTTAAATCAGGCAAATCATGGTTCACACATCAAACTCAAAAGTTTCTATATGAAAAAAGGCTTTCTGTTCTTTCTTGTTTTAGTAGCGGGTATTTTCACATTTATTTCTTGCAGTCATAAAAGATCCGGGAAACCACGCGTGCTTATTTTTTCAAAAACCACCGGGTTTCGTCATGCTTCGATACCGAATGGCATTGCAGCAATTATGAAATTAGGAACAGAGAATGGTTTTGATGTTGATACGACTGAGAACGCAGATATGTTCAATGAAGACACATTGAAAAATTATTCCGCCGTGATTTTTTTATGTACAACCGGGGAAGTACTTGATTACAGACAAGAGGCCGCATTTGAAAGATTTATCCAGGCGGGTGGCGGATATGTGGGTGTTCACGCTGCTGCAGATACTGAATATGACTGGGGCTGGTATGGCAGATTGGTCGGCGGATATTTCCTGGATCATCCCGGCATTCATGATAAAAATCCCAATGTGCAGGAAGGCGTTTTAATTGTGCAGGATGCAACGAACAATGCAACAAAACATCTTCCCAAAGAATGGAAACGCAAAGATGAATTCTACAGTTATAAAAAATTAAATCCGGATGTAAAAGTATTGTTGACGATTGACGAGAAGAGTTACCAGGGTGGACATAAAATGGGTAATCATCCGATGGCATGGTATCACGACTACGATGGAGGTCGCGCTTTTTATACTGCGCTTGGTCACACGGAAGAAAGTTATACTGAAGAAAATTATTTGAAACATCTGCTTGCTGGTATTCAATATGCGATCGGTGATAATAACGAGCTCGACTATACGAAAGCAAAATCCGAATTGCCACCGGCCAATGAGCGCTTCATCAAAACACAACTTTCACAAGGCGAATTTTTTGAACCAACTGAAATGACGGTTCTTCCAAACCTCGATATATTGATTATAGAAAGACGCGGACAGATCATGCTTTATAAAAATGAAACGAAAAAAGTAAAGCAGGTTGGATTCTTCGATGTGTATTTTAAAACAAAAACGCCTGGTGTAAATGCCGAGGAAGGAATGCTTGGTCTTGCTAAGGATCCTGACTACGCCACGAATAACCGGGTTTATATTTATTATAGTCCGGCTGATTCTGCAGTCAATCGCCTTTCCCGTTTTATTTTCAAAAATGATACACTCGACAAGAGCACAGAAAAAGTTATTCTCGAGGTGAAATCACAACGCGAGATTTGTTGTCATACTGGTGGTTCAATTGCGTTTGGTCCGGATAAGTTATTATATTTTTCTGCAGGTGATAATTCAACGCCGTTCGATGAACCCGGAGCAAAATATGTCAACAGTGGATTTGCTCCATTGAATGATTTGCCTGGAGGGCATCAGCAATATGATGCAAGAAGATCTTCCGGAAATACCAATGATCTTCGTGGAAAGATAAATCGCATACGTGTAAAAGACGATGGCTCGTATGAGATTCCAGATGGAAATCTTTTTCCGAAAGGAACTGCAAAAACAAGACCCGAAATATATGTGATGGGTAACCGAAATCCTTATCGCATTTCTGTAGATCAGAAAAATAGTTTTCTCTATTGGGGTGAAGTTGGTCCCGATGCAAACGATGATAGCCTCGATACACGTGGCCCTCGTGGATACGATGAAGTGAACCAGGCGCGCAAGGCTGGATATTTTGGCTGGCCATTGTTTGTTGGAAATAATTATCCATATCACGAGTATGATTATGCGACGGGAAAATCGGGTGCAGCTTTCGATCCGGAAAAACCAATCAACGATTCAAGAAATAATACAGGGCTTCGTGAATTGCCTCCGGCTCAGCCAGCATTTATATGGTATCCGTATGGACCTTCTGCCGATTTCCCTGAAGTAGGTACCGGAGGAAGAAATGCGATGGCCGGTCCGGTTTATTACACAGACATGTTTCCAAAAGAAACACGTTTGCCGGATTATTACAATGGTAAACTAATTATCTATGATTGGATCCGCGGATGGATCAAAGCCGTTACGATGTTGCCCAACGGTGATTTTGATAAGATGGAACCTTTCTTTGAAAATATCAAAGTCAATTCTTTGATCGATATGGAAGTTGGTCCCGATGGCAAATTGTATTTGTTGGAATATGGAACCGGATGGTTCAGCAAAAATCCTGATGCCGGGCTGGCGCGCATTGATTTTAATGCAGGAAATATTCCACCGCAGATAAGCGCATTCCATGTCGACAAAACTTCCGGCTTATTGCCTTTCACGATAAAGGCAACTGTTGATGCAAGAGATGTTGAAAAAGATAAGATCACTTATCTATGGGATCTTGGCAATGGGACAACTAAACAAACAGATGATCCATCTCTCGAGTATGTATATGCGAAAGCCGGAGATTATAAGATATCTGTATCGGTAAAAGATGCAAAAGGAGATTCAACGAAGAGCGATGCGATATCCGTATATGCAGGCAATGAAGAGCCGCGTGTGGATATACATTTGACAGGTGGAAATAAATCTTTCTACTTGCCGGGTATGCCATTGAATTATGCGGTAGATATTAAAGACAGCGATACATCCAGAGTCGATCCCGCAAATCTTTTTGTGTCGGTAGACTATGCAGTGGGATTTGACAAAGCAGCTGCACCGTTGGGACATCAACAGGGACAAGCAGCGATCAGCGGAAAAACATTGGCGATGACTTTGGATTGTAAAAGTTGTCACAAAGAAGCGGAAAAATCTATTGGCCCGGCGTTCATAGATGTGTCTAATAAATACCAGAAAGATCCGAATGCGATCAGTTACCTGAGTCAGAAAATTATCAAAGGTGGAAGTGGAGTATGGGGTGAAGTTGCCATGGCAGCTCATCCAACATTATCTGAAAGTGATGTGCAACAAATTGTCGGTTGGATATTATCGTTAGGAAACAAGGCAGCAGTGAAAAAATCATTACCGCAATCCGGAGTAATCATCGCGGAGAAAAATCAAAAACCGGATGCGGCACTCGTGATCAGTGCGAGCTATACGGATAAGGGTGGAAATAATATCAAAGCACTCACTGGTAGCAACAGCATCGCGTTAAGAAGTAACAATGTTGGTTTTGCAGGAAATGAAAAAACAAAAGGATTTAAACCATTTAAATATAATGGAAGAAGTCTTATGATCATGCCGGAAGCTGATGGCTGGATTGCGATGGATAGCATTGATTTGACCGGAGTGAAATCAGTAAATATCATGTGCCTGTGGCAAAGCGCTCCTGAATTTGGTTTTGATTTCGAAGCAAGACTGAATGCGCCGGATGGAAAATTGATCGGTAAGGGAAGCATGCATGTTCCGGCAAAAAATCAACAAATGGGAATTGCGCATGTAAAAATTGATCCGGTAACAGACGGGCAATTCCAAAAAATTTATTTCACCTATAAGCCAAACAATCCAAAAGGAACCGCAACCGCCGCTATATCCGGCTTGCAGTTCGACTCGAAATAGACTTGTTTTTTTCTTTGCGTTTTTGCGCCTTTGCGTGAGCATTTTTCTCGCAAAGGCGCAAAAACGCAAAGAAAAATCTTTACGAATCTATCTCGCAATTTTCTCCACACTCTGGTCATTCAGAAAAACTTTTGTAATTTTTACATAGCTCCGAAAGGCCTTGTATCTTTTCTGAAGATGATCGCATCTTTCGGGACGAAATTATTTGCATATTTCCCTGACACATGCATTTGTTCATTTCGGAAAATATTCTTCTTTTTATCAGTGCCATCGGCATACTGCAGGGCATTTTGCTCGCAGCACTTGTTTATTTTCATCCTAAGAGCGATAAGTCGGTAAATAAATTTCTCGCATTGTACATTCTTGCCATAACGCTCGTGATGAGCATGGGGTTTTTTATGCGATTTGTTTCATGGCAGGATAGTTATTTTCATCAATCCTTTCCAATGATAAGTGCTCCGCTATTGTATTTGTATTTGAGAAGTTTTAAGGAGACGATCACCTGGAAAAAAGCACTCCCGCATTTCTTATGGTATTTTGCTTTTTTGATTCCAACCTATCTCAATCTTCATTCGCTGGCTTTAAAATATCCGAACGAAAAAAATGTACCGGTTGAAGCATTGCAAAAACCAGCTACTATTATCATTAATTATTTAAGAATGGGCGTGTCGATTCTGTATTATTTTTTAGCCAGAAGAACATTGAACAGGTATCAAAAATCGATCAAGCATTTATTTTCAGAAACAAGCAATTTCGATTTACAATGGACAAGATATCTAGTGAATGGATTTTTGGTGGTGATATTTTGTGGCATTGTATTTTTTTCACTGATGATCCGTTTCCCCGAACATTTCAATGAATTGCTGCTTATTAATATGACTGTTGCCACTCCATATATTTATCTTGCTACTTACAAAGGCATTCTTCAGCCAACTATCTGGCAATTGCAGCCCGGGATCAGCAAGGAAAAAGTAGAAGAGGAAATACATGAAGCGGAAGAAATGGATTTGCATAAATCAGAATCGGGAAAAATTAATTCGATAAAAACATCGGAAAAGTCAACAGGTAAACTCGATGAGTTGGTCGGACGGATCATCTTATTGATGGAAAAAGAAAAGATCTACCAGGAAACAGAGTTGACACTGCAGAATCTCGCGGATAAATTACAGACGCCATCCTACCAGGTATCGCAGGCGATCAATGAAGGCATGGAAAAAACTTTTTATGACCTGATCAATAATTATCGCGTGGAAGAAGCTAAGCGTTTGTTGCTCGATCCGAAAAATTCAAATTATACGATTCTTTCTGTCGGCTTTGAAGCCGGATTCAATTCGAAGACAACCTTCAACACCGTGTTTAAAAAATTTACCGGCCTCACTCCCACAGATTTCCGGAATCAACAGAAATTGAAGCTCTCAGCTGTATAATAGTAACCCGGTATAGATTTTTAGCCATTCCCTTTTTATAAGGTCAGAAATATTTCGCGCAGAGCACGCAGAGAAAAGGAGTGCGCAGAGGGGGATCACTCTGCGCACTCCTCTTCTCTGCGTGCTCTGCGCGAAATAAAAAGGCTTCGAATTCCCGTAAAAATTATCTCTTCAGGTTCGAACTTCAAATTCTTCCAAAAATTTTCATTCGCAATAAAAAATTGACTTCTCCTGGTTTTCAGTCGCTTGTGAAGTTCGAACTAGCCAATTAGGAAGTTCGAACTACAAGTGGTGCACTGACTCGGTTCGCATTTACCAATCCGAACAGTGAGGCCTTCCCGTGTTCGCATTTTTGCGTTGCAATTAAATTTTTCATCCAAAAAATAAAATTATGAAGAAAAAATGGGGACGGCCGCAGGTGATGATGACAGTGATCGCAACATGCTTATTTGCGCAATCAGTATGGAGTCAGTCAAAACCTTTGGGTATTAAACAAGCCATTGATATCGCCCTGGCCAATAATTATGGTTTACAATCCGACAGCCTGAACCTGCAAATCACTGCCTATAAGAATAAAGATGTTGCGGGCAATTATTTACCACAAGCAAATTTGAAATCCAGCATGGAATATAATGCTGCGCTTCCAAAACAAATGTTGCCGGGAGAATTGGTTGGTCAGCCTGCAAAAGAATACGTGCCGGTAACTTTTGGTACAAAATATAAAATGGGAAGCGGGATTGAAGTGACGCAGAATATTTATCGCAAGGACTTGCTGATCAAAATGAAAGCAGCGGGATTGAACAACGAAGTTGCGCGCACGAAGTATCGCTTATCAAAAGAAGAATTGATTTATGAAGTGGCGAATTCATTTTATGCCTTGCAAACAAATGCAGAGAAAATTCGTACCACTGCCAGCGATTATAATAATATGAAAGAAATCCTGGTGATTGCAAAAGCGCAATACGATCAGGGAACCATGAAGAGAATCGATTATGAAACTTTGGAGATCAATGTGGCCAACCAGTTGTCGCAGTTGAAACAATTGCAAACACAGTATGATGAACAGTTAGAGTATTTCAAATATCAACTCGCGATTCCTGTTTCTGCAAATATTTCCATCGAACAAAATATCGCGCCGATTTCAACGGTTGCACACAGTGATAATATTTGGGAAAGAGCCGATCTGCATTTATCAAAACAGATGATCGACTTAAAAGAATCAGAAATAAAAAGCATCCGCGCAGAGAGAGCGCCCGTGATCAGCACTTATTTCAAATTCAATTACGAATCACAATTTGGTGATATCAACAAAGCTTTCAACCAGGATTACTGGTACAAAAGCGCCATGTTCGGATTGTCTACATCGATTTCGATTTTCGATGGTAACAGAAGAAGAAGCCGCGTAGGCGTTGCGCAATCGGAATTGCAGCAGTTGAAATTGCAACATATTCAACAGCAGCAATATGCTCAAACCGAATTGGCTACTGCATGGCACACATTGGATAATAACCGCGAGCAATACCAGATCACTCAAAGAAATCTTGCTCTCGCTGAAAAAGTTTTCACGTCCAGAAAAGCATTGTACACGGAAGGTGTAACAACGCTGATCGAGTTGCTCGATGCAGAAAGAGATCTTACGAAAGCAAGAGATCTGTATACGCAGGCACTGATTAATGTGCAGACTGGAATGCTGAATGTGTATAAAGCAAACGGAACATTGGTAACAGAATTTTTAAAATCAATATAAGATGAGAACAATCATTATTACAATTCCAACCACTGCCATAAACATCGAAACAATCGACCTGGTGTTTTATGCAAGTATGACAAGGGAAGTCATTCGTGAAAATGTTTTTTTGAGAACGATAAACCAGGAAATAAGTTTTTGTCTCACGTAAACATCATTCAAAATAAACATCATTAACTAAAAAATAAAAATCATGAAAAAGATAATCTCACTGGCAATATCAATCGTGATTGCGATGAGTGCACTTGCGAGCGATGTAAAAGTAAAGACTGAAGTACTGGACGCATTTAAAACAAAATTTGTCAACGCAAAGGAAGTATCATGGGTTATTGAATCCGGTTATTACAAGGTATCGTTTAATAATAACGGGTCGTGGGTATGCGCTTATTATGAACCGAATGGCAAGATGGCTGGCATCATGCGCAATATCAGCAGCACAGAGCTTCCGTATTTTTTGCAAAACGAACTGAAAAAGAAATTCGCGAATTATTGGATCACAGGACTCTTCGAAGTCTCGAACCGCGACGGTTACACGTATTGCGTCACGTTAAACAATGCAGATACTAAAATAAATATGTTTTCGGCGAATGGTACAGAGTGGAAATTATTTCGCGAAACAAAAAATGAAATTATCAACATGCAGGACGGATGGTCTGGCTGTACAAAAAAATAAAAAATTTTTAACTCTTTTAAAAAAAATTAAATGAAAAAGAAAATGATATCAATCGGAATCTCATTGGCAATTGTTGCTGTAATCGGAGTGGTACTTGCCAATAACAAAGCTAAAATTGATAACGCAGCAAAACCGGCGACAGATCATTCAGTAATCCCGGTAAAGGCACATGAAGTAAAAATAGATTCTTTCAACACTTCGTTCGTGATCAACGGAACTACGGCACCCGTTAAAGAAGTAAAAATTGCTTCCGAAGTTCAAGGTAAACTCGTGCGTTTATTTATAAAGAATGGAGATATGGTAAAGGCGGGACAAGTAGTTGCCGTGTTGGACGCTTCAGTTTATAATGTTCAATTGGCAAGCATCGACGCATCAATAGCGAAAGCCCAATTGGATCTGGCGCGTTATTCCAACCTGATCGAGCTCGGAGGAGCAACACCCATGCAGAAAGAAGGTGCTGAATTGCAGATAAAATCTCTTCAGGCAGAAAAAAAACAAGTTCTGGATCAGATATCACACATGCAGATCAGGGCGCCATTTAGCGGTAAAGTTGAAAATATAAATGTGGAGCTCGGTTCTTTTGTAACATATGGAACTGTATTGACCCAGCTGATCGATAATTCTTCTTTGAAGATAAATATTTATTTGTCAGAACAGGAAGCTTTCAAAGCAAAGAAAGGTCAAACTGTAACTATCACCAGCGTTGTGATGGATCAACCAAAAACAGGAAAGATCACAATGGTCAGTGATAAGGCCGATGCTTCTGGAAAATTTTTAACAGAGATCAGCTTCAGCAATACGGATAAGGCTCAACTGAAAGCAGGAATACTTGCGGATGTGCATTTCCCGATGGAGTCCGTTAAAACTGGCCTAAGCATTCCCGTTAGTGCTTTGATCGCGAACGCTAAAGAAACAAAAGTTTTTGTCGCGGTAAATAACGTGGCCGAAGAAAGAATTATTAAGACAGGCATTGCAACGTCAAACAAAGTAGAAGTGGTTGATGGATTACAGGAAGGTGAGCAGGTAATCATCTCTGGCCAACTGAGCTTGGAAAACGGCAGCGCTATTTCAATCAACAAATAAAAAAAATTATATGTCATTAACATCAACCGCAATAAAAAGGCCGACACTGATCGTAGTTATATTCACGGTGCTCGGTCTGCTGGGAGTCGCCAGTTATTTTTCGATTGGCTATGAATTATTACCGAAGATGTCGAAGCAGGTGATCACGATAAGTACGTCTTATCCTGGTGCTGCTCCTTCGGAAGTGGAGAACTCTGTCACAAAAAAAATTGAGGATGCAGTTTCTTCTCTCGAAAAACTCGACAATATCAAATCACGTTCATTGGAAGGAAGTTCCAAAGTGATTGTTGAATTCAAATCAAATGTCAATATTAACCAGGCGATGGAAGATGCGCAACGAAAGGTAAATGCAATCGCATCTGATTTACCGGCTGATTCAAAAGCCCCGGAGATCACGAAATTTTCTGTGGATGAAGCGCCGATCATGAAGATGTCAGTATCATCTAAAACGGATAACCGTGCATTGTTTGAAATTGTTGAACAACGTATCGTGCCGCTGATGTCAAAGCTTGCAGGTGTGGCGAATGTGGGAATGATGGGAGGAGAAGAAAGACAATTGCGCGTGAATATCGACCGCAAAAAAATCGAATCATTTGCATTGGATGCACAACAAGTGTTAACCGCTATTCAAACTTCCAATCTGGATTTCCCTGCAGGTTCTGTAAAAAATCAGTCGAATGAAATTACTATTCGACTCGCTGGAAAATTCAAGGAACCAAAAGATATCGAAGACGTAATCATCACCAGCCGCGATGGACGCACGATTTATGTAAAAGATGTGGCGAATGTGATTGACGGTATCAAAGAAACGGAATCGATCAGCCGTTATAATGCAAACACGGCAATCGGTTTGCTTATATATAAACAAACGGATGCAAATGCAGTTGAAGTCAGCAAGGAGATTCGCGCAGAAGTAAATAAACTGGAAAAAGATTATGAAGCCGATGGATTGAAGTTTGCCCTGGCGCAAGATTCTTCAGAGTTTACGTTGAAAGCCGCTGAAGCAGTGAATCATGATTTGTTGCTCGCAATTATATTGGTAGCGCTGGTAATGCTCGTGTTCTTGCATAGTATGCGCAATGCGATCATCGTGATGGTTGCGATTCCTGCATCACTCGTCAGTACTTACATTGCGATATATGCATTCGGATTTACTTTCAATCTGATGACGTTGCTTGCGCTTTCCTTGGTAATAGGAATTTTGGTGGATGACAGTATCGTTGTATTGGAAAATATCCAACGTCATATGGAAATGGGAAAAGAGAGACGTAAGGCTGCATTAGAAGGAAGAGAAGAGATCGGGTTCACGGCGATGTCTATCACACTGGTTGATGTTGTCGTATTTCTTCCGATCACAATGGTGAACGGAATGATCGCGGATATTCTCCGGCAATTTTCGCTGGTTGTTGTCGTATCAACATTGATGAGTTTGTTTGTATGTTTTACTTTGACACCATTATTGGTTTCACGATTTGGTAAACTCACTCACCCCAGTAAGAAAAAAATCGGTGGAAGAATTATTCTCTGGATCGAAGGGAAAATCGAAACACTAACGGAAAAATATTCCGGGTTGCTGAAATGGAGTCTGTCTCACAAACGCTGGGTATTGATGGTCACGATGGTTTTATTATTCGGATCATTCGCATTGGTCGGCGCCGGATTTATTGGGAACGAATTTGTGAATATGGGCGACCGTGGAGAACTTGTTGTGAAAGTGGAATTGCCAAAGGATGCAAATATTCAACAGACCAACCTGAAAACCCAGGAAGTTGAGAGATACATTTTATCTAAACCGGAAGTGTTGAATGTATTTTCATCGATGGGAAAAAATGATAATCAGTTTTCTCAGCAGGGGGAAAGACATCTTTCTGAAATCAGTATAAAACTTGTTGATAAGAATCAGCGCTCGTTTAGTACAGAGAAATTTTCACAGGTTATCAAAAAAGAACTCGAACAAAAAATCGAAGGCGCAAAAATTACGACGAGCCAGGTTGATATCATGGGTAGTACGAGTGAGGCCCCTATACAGTTAATCATCAATGGTGATAATGTAGAAAGGCTTTTGAGTTTTGCAGACACAGTATTGGCAAAAATGAAGCAGGTGCCAGGCACAACGAGTCAGAAAATCTCGATTGAAAATAATAAGCCGGAAGTGAGTGTGAAAGTGAATAAAGAAAAGATGACGGAATTGGGCCTTCGTATGGACCAGGTTGGCAACGTGATCAAAATAGCGTTTAGTGGTAACAGTGATAATAAGCTTACGCAGGGACAATACGAATATGATATCACGGTGAAGTTAGACGGGTTCGACAGGCAATCGATCGATGATTTGAAACAGTTGTCATTTGTAAACGCTTCTGGTAAAACAATCAGGCTCGAACAATTTGCAAATATTGAAAGAACAATCGGCCCGGCTAAACTGGAACGCAAAGACAGGATCAGTTCAGTAACGGTATCTACAGAAGTGGTAGGTCGTCCGCAAGGAACAGTCGGTGCAGAAATTAAAAAATTAGTGGAGAAAGATCCCTTGCCCGCAGGCATGACGATTTCCTACGAGGGAAACATGAAACAACAAGCCGATGCATTCGGAAGCATGGGAATGGCCTTGATTGCATCGATCATATTTGTTTACCTGATCATGGTTGCGTTGTACAATTCTTATATCTATCCATTCGTGGTCTTGTTCTCGATTCCTGTGGCGATGGTTGGTGCTTTACTTGCATTGGCATTGACGATGCAAACGCTCAATATTTTCTCGATACTTGGTATCATCATGCTCATCGGGTTGGTTGCAAAAAATGCGATCCTGCTGGTTGATTATACAAATCATCTTAAGGAAAAAGGACACACAACAATCGAGGCATTGATAGAATCTGGCCGCACGAGATTACGTCCTATCCTGATGACAACAATCGCAATGGTGATTGGAATGTTGCCACTCGCATTGGCAAGTGGCGCAGGTGCGGAATGGAAAAATGGGATGGCGCTCGCACTGATTGGTGGCTTGACAAGCTCGATGTTGCTGACACTTGTTGTGGTTCCGGTTATGTATTTAATCATCGACAAGATAATCGCAAGATTTGCTAACAGAAAAAGAAAAGAAAATTTAACTGAACAAACTTTGCCAGTGATGGCGGGAGGGGTGTAAGGTGTAAGGTGTAAGGTGTGAGGTATAAGGTATAAGGTATAAGGTGTGAGGTGTGGGTCATCCGTTTATCCTTACAACTCGTTCCCAATGTCTAAAAAATAAAAATTATGAAACATAAATATATAAACACGGTGATTTTGATGGCTTGCCTGTCAAAATCAATTCGATCAAAAAAAGATATTCACTCACAAATTCAGGAAACAATCGCTGAGCGTAATAAGATCATGCAGGAATGGGGTCAAACATTTTTTGCAGAACCGGTTGGAGAAAAAGATATTCATCAGCAGTTGCGTGAAACAATTCAACAGCATAAAAAAATAATGAACCAGTTGGGGAAATTATTTGCGAAAGATGGAAAAGTTGTTGTGATGGCGGACAAACAAGCTGCCTGATTGCCAATACAATCACCCTTTGCGTCTTCGTGCCTTAGTGGTTCATGGTTCGACTTGGCTTACCATAAACCACTGAGGCATTGCTGTTCTTTGTATCATGTTTTATATTAAAGAACAGAATCATTATGAGTGTGATTCCGCTGGGGCTGCTGCTTATTGCCAATTATTCCCTTCGTAAACGCAGATCACTTCTTTATTACCTCGTTATCATCGGCGGCCTCATGCGTAAAAGGCATTTGCGAACGATCGCTAAACTGTATTTCTGAGACTTTGATTGATCCATTCTTTGCGGCTAAGCGCCTTTGCGTGATCATTTTTTCGCGCAAAGGCGCTTAGCCGCAAAGTTTCGCAATGGATTAATCGGTCCAATACGAAGTTCGAACTCCCCAATTTATAGATCCGAACTACAACCGACAGTTTTGGCTGGTTCGGATTGACAAAACCGAACCCTATCGCCCTTTTCGCGTCGCATTTTTGTGTCGCAATCGATCAATTCATCAATCAACAAAAAAAACATAAAAGCTTTATCATGAACAACACTTTTCAGCATAGACTCAACGAAGAACTGCTTCGCAGTGAAAGAAGAAGGGCACTGATCCTTGTGGTGATCTTTCTCATTGCGATGTGTTTCAGGTCGATCGATTATCTCCTGAGCAAAGACGACCAGACAATGATGCCAAAAACGTTTTCGGGAATCTGGTTATTCCCAATCACAGTCATCTTGTTTGAATTGATCTCCTATTTATATATGAGCAAACTAATAAAAAGAAAAAAAATTCAAATCCCAACGTACAAACGTTACCTCAACACAGCTATAGAAATTTCTTTGCCTTCGGTAGTGATTATGGTGGTTGCAAAACAATATCCTTCATTCGATATTCTGCAGTCTCCGGCGGTGATGATCTATTTTATTTTTATCATCCTCTCAACACTCAGACTTGATTTCACGCTTTCGCTTTTTTGCGGAGCGCTGGCATGTTGTTCTTACGTACTGATCAGCATTTTTATTTACAATCATTTTACATCGATAGATGCTGCAAGAGTCTTTATTCTTTTTTTCAGCGGTATTGCATCTGGACTTGTAGCCAAACAGATTCGGGGAAGTATCAATAATTCACTAAAAGAAGCAGAGAAAAGACAAAAGGTAGAAAATCTTTTCGGTCAGCAGATATCGATGGAAGTGGCAGAGAAGATTTTGGAGAATGACGGCAAAATTGAAAGTAAGAGAATGAACGTGGCAATCATGTTCATCGACATCCGCAACTTCACAAATTTCGCTGCAGGAAAAAATCCGGAAGAGATTGTCGACTACCAGAACGCGTTTTTTAAAATAGTACTTGACACGGTTACAAAACATAGTGGCATCGTTCACCAGTTCCTCGGTGATGGTTGCATGGTGACATTCGGCGCTCCAATCGATTTAAAAAACCCATCTCAAAACGCAGTGTTCGCTTCGATCATGTTGTTGAAATCATTGCAGGATGCTGTGAAAGAAGGAGAGATCGAAGAAACAAAAATCGGTATCGGCATTCATACCGGTGAAGTAGTAACCGGTAATATCGGAAGTGCAGAACGTCAGCAGTATTCAATCACCGGCAGCGTGGTGATACTCGCATCGCGCATCGAGCAATTGAATAAACAGTTCGGTTCGCAATTGTTGGTTTCGGAAGATGTGATGCAATGCATTCAGGACGCCGATCTGCCTGTGACTTCTTTTGGTTCCGTTGCACTGAAGGGCTGGCACAAACCCATTTCAATTTATAAACTCGTATAAACCTAATTACTCTTAACTCAAAAAAAATAAAAATGAAAATCAATAACGAAATAATAAAACTCGTCTCGCAATATGTCGAAAAAAGCCTGGCTGAAAAACTTCCACAGGGATATCGATTTCACAATTTCGATCATGCGGTGAATATCGTAAATGGTATCAACGAAATCGCTGAAGCCATGCATATCACCGATCACGAACGGCATATTCTGTTGACAGCAGGGTGGTTTCACGATATCGGTTATATATGGCAGATAGATAATCACGAAACAACGGGTTCAGCTGTGGCAAGAAATTTCCTTATCGAAAAAGGAGTGGATGAGGAAGATATCGCGCAGGTGCAAGCTTGCATCATCGCAACAAAATATCCGCCGAATCCAACCAATGTATTAGAGCAGATTATTTGCGACGCGGATCTTTTACATCTTGGTCAAAAAGATTTCTTCGCCCAGACGGCTCTGCTGCGCGAAGAATGGAGCCTTACCCGCCAGCAAAATTATTCGGACGAGGAATGGCATGCATTGAACCTCGATTTCCTGGAGAATCATCATTTCCATACAAAATATTGCAGAAAAAATTATGATGACAGGAAAGCAAAGAATATCAAAGAAGTTTCGAAACTGGAAAAAAAAGAGAGAAAGAAAAATGAGTCCGATCATCATGACGAGCACGAACATTCTGAAAAAAATGACAGGCCAAATGAAAAAATGAAACTGCAACGAGGTGTGGAAACTTTTTTCAAAACAGCTTCCAACAATCATATGCGTTTGAGCAGCATGGCAGATAGCAAGGCGCATATTTTACTTAGTATCAATTCTATTATCATTTCCATAGTCATTTCCCTATTGACGAAAAGACTCGAGCAGAGTCCTTACCTGATTATTCCGACTGCTATGTTGTTATGTGTATCCTTGACGACAGTAATTTTTGCTGTGCTCACAACAAAACCAAAATTATCGAAAGGAAAATTTACGAGAGAACAAGTAGGTAATCGGGAAGCAAACCTGATGTTCTTCGGAAATTTTCATGGCATGGATCTGAAAACATATCACTGGGGTGTGAGAGAATTGATGAACGATCCCGATTATCTCTATAGCAGCATGACAAGAGATATCTATTTCCTCGGCAAAGTACTCGCAGTAAAGTATCGCTATCTGAATATCGGGTATAAAGTATTCATGTTCGGACTTGTTGCTTCGGTGATTGCTTTTGGAATCAGCTTTTCGTACGCGCAACATTTTCACCATGTCTAATCATTCAATAAAAAACAAAAACACTAATCAAATCAAAAAAAATCAAACGCGAAAAAATTAAAAAAATGAAAAAGTTTTACGCAGCATGCATAACCATGCTAACAACAATTGCCGGACTTTATCCTTGCACAATCATAGCGCAGGATCGTGGAACTGTTAAAACATCTGCGAATGCGGGATATGACGAGGTCAGTAAATTCAAACGCGTTGTATTGGGTGAGCATTACCGAAAGGAATGGTCGACCGAAGTGGATGTGCAAATACTCAATATGGATTTGGTGGCAGGTGGACTCACTCCGTTAAAATTGGGAGGAGGAAAACAAACAAAGTCTTTACGCTTGCAGGGCGCTGATGGAAAAGAATATGTTTTGCGTTCTGTCAATAAAGATCCGTCAAAAGCATTGCCTGCGGAAATGGTTGGAACATTCGCTAATGATATCGTGCAGGATCAGATATCTTCTTCTAATCCATATGCGCCTTTGGCTGTGGCATCATTGGCAAATAGCGCAGGAATTTTTCATACAACACCGAAGTTGGTCTATGTACCAAAATCCGCACGTCTCGGTGAGTTCGAAAAAATTTTCGCCGGAACGGTTTGTCTTTTAGAAGAAAGACCAATGAGCAGCGAGCAAGGAAATCCAGATTTCGGGTATTCAAAAAACATTGTGAACTCAGAAAAATTATTTGAAAAGATATCAGGCGAAAGCAATCACCAGGTAGATGAACGCGCATTTCTCAAGGCAAGAATATTCGATATGTGGATAGGGGATTGGGACAGGCACGAGGACCAATGGTTATGGGCATCATTTAAAAAAGACGATAAGACAATCTATCAGCCTATCCCCAGAGATCGTGATCAGGCCTTTTCAAAATTGGATGGATTATTGCCCAAAGCATCTACGCAAAGATGGGCGATTCGAAAAGTAAAAGATTTCGATTATACCATTAAAGATATCAATGGTCTTAATATCAACGGTTATTTGCTCGACAGAAGTTTTACAACCAGACTGGTATTGAAAGATTGGATTGAAGTGACGCGTGATTTACAGGTAAGATTGACAGACAGCGCAATTGAAACCGCATTCACTCAAATGCCAGAGAAGATTTTTAATATCTCCGGAAAAGAAACAATCGCGAAGTTAAAAAGACGTAGAGATGATTTGCAAAAGTATACGCATGATTATTATGAATTCTTATCAAAAGAAGTGAACGTGGTCGGTTCAGATCAAAAAGAAATTTTTGACGTGAGGAGGATTGATAATGATTCAACAAGAGTTGTTGTTTACAAAGCGGGTAAGAATAATAAAAAAGACGATATTATTTATGATCGGACTTTTATTCGTTCTGAAACAAATGAAATCAGGTTGTATGGTTTGGGTGCAAATGATGTTTTTGATATCGAAGGCAAGACGCACAAGGGGATATTAGTAAGAGTAGTTGGAGGAACAGGCGAAGATAAGGTCATCGATAGTTCATCTGTAGATGGCCTGGTACATAAAACAAAAATCTATGATGATCAAAATAATATTTTCAACGTAGGCACTGAGAGCAGAGAATTTATTTCACATGATTCTTTGAAGAATGAATACAATCGCAAGGCATTTCGTTACGATTGGCTGGGATTGAAGCAAAGTCCGGGCTATAACCCTGACGATGGTGTGTATGTTGGCGGTGGTATCATTTTTAAAAAACAACAATTCGGCAAACAACCTTATGGGTGGATGCAATCAGTGTGGATGAATTATGCCTTTTCAACAGGAGCGTACAATATCGCTTACGATGGTACATTCAAACAAATGATCGGGAAATGGGATTTAAATCTGTTCGCAAAAATGAATATGCCCAGCTACAGAAATTATTATGGAATGGGTAATGAAACTGTGAAAGAAACAAGCGATATCAAATATTATCGCGTGCGTTCAAACCAGATCATTGCATCGCCGTCATTGAGTCGTCAGTTTGCGAAGCAACACACTGTTGGAATGGGGGCGGCTTTCCAATATATCCGTGTTGAGCAAACCAGTGGACGATTTGTTTCGGATTATAAATCCAACTTGGATTCAGGTGCATTTGGAAAAAAATATTATATCTCTGCGTTTGTGAATTATCAATTTAACACGATAGACAATCCATTATATCCACGCAGAGGATACAGATTTGCATCGTCTGCGGTGTTCACGAAAAATACGAACGAGAGCAAAAGTTTCCTGAGATTATCTGCGGAGTCTTCGGTATTCTTTACAAAAGGAAAATTCACAACAGCAATTCGTACGGGTGTCGCAACAAATATTGGGAATGATTATGAATTTTTCCAGGCAAATACGTTGAGTGGGATAACCAATCTTCGTGGATTTAATAAGGATCGGTTTGCCGGTAAAACAAGTTTCTTCAATAATGCTGAACTCAGATTTAAAGCCGGTACGCTCAAAGCATATATACTGCGCGGAGAATTTGGAGTGCTTGGTTTCTTTGACAATGGAAGAGTGTGGATTCCTAATGAAACATCTAATACGTGGCATCATGGTTATGGTGGAGGTATCTGGATACTCCCATATAATAAAATTGCATTCACGGCAACATATGGTGCAACCACGGAAGGCAACAGGATAAATATAAAAGCGGGGTTTCTTTTCTGAAATGAATTTGAAGATCGTTGTTTGATGTTTTGATTTGAAAGGCCAATGGGCAACCGGATTTTTCTGGTTCGCCCATTTTTTATTTTGATCTTTAATATTTAAATTCAATGAGGTTTTAATAGTTAAGATCTGATATTTCGTCGTCATTTTGAATCAGCCAGCGGTGATTAGATATATCAGTAAAATAAGTTGATGAGAAATCCCGGCTGTCTGTTTAGAAAATTTTGCAAAAAAGTTGACTGGAGATTTCTCATCCGCGTATCAAGGCGATTAAGCAAGTCTCTAAGGCGGATTCGAAATGACACTTAATTCGTATTTTCTCCTTATCTCTTTGTGTGATATTTTTAATCAGAATAAAAACGCAACAGTTAATTAAGAATCGCAATAAAATTATTTTACAAATGGCAAAAAATAAAACAACCGAAACCAAGAGCAGCGTGAAAGATTTTATCAGCAAGGTGGAGAACGAAACCAAGCGCGATGATAGTTATCAAATTATTAAGATCATGAAAGAAGCAACCGGTTTTGAACCCAAAATGTGGGGGCCGAGTATTATTGGATTTGGATCTTATCATTACAAATATGAGAGCGGTCGCGAAGGCGATATGCCTGTTGTTGCCTTTTCGCCCAGAAAACCCGAAATTGTTTTATATCTTTCTTTGAATGAAGCGCAGCGGGAAAAATTATTGAAAAAATTCGGGAAACACAAAACAAGCAAAGGTTGTATTTATATAAAAAAACTGGAAGATATTGATATAGCTGTGTTGAAAGAGATGGTGGCGGTTTCGGTGAAAAACAAAACCTAATCTTACCAAACCCACAAACATGAAAATCCCTATGTGAACCTATGTTTCTATGTGCCTATGTGGTGAAAAAAAATTACCACATACGCACATAGAAACATAGGTTAACATAGGGATTTTCATGAGTAATTTCAAATCCAAAGGACGTTGCATTATCAGCTTCTGTCTTCCTCCAAATCATCGTGATCATCTCCACCAAGACTGTAATAATTATTTTCTTCGTCCTCTTCTCCCAAAATTTCATCGGCATCATCCAGTTCTGCACCGGGAACATCAAGATCGTCACCCAAAATTTTTTCCGTTTTTTGATTTGCTTCGATCATTGAACCATCTTCATTCAAATGCTCTTCTTTTTCTTTATTATAGATATCGTCTTTTTCCGGGTAGTGCGGATAACCAGGAAATTCTTCCTTACCTTTTTTATTTTCGCTAAGTCTTTGTGTTTTCTTATCCATAAAATTTATTTTTTGTTTTAAAGTTTCTGCAACCAGTCTGATACAAAATGATAGCTTCCTTCAAATTCTTTATAGTATAAAATTGAATCACATTTCTTATATATCTTAAAGTTACGAAAAATGAGATGAGCGGGAATGATATTGTCGATACTTCCTGACGTGACTTACAAAGGCGCCAAAGAATCTGCTGGTCACTTTCGTGAATTTTTGAAATCTTTTTTGGTAATTTTGAAGGCTAAACGCTAAACGCTGAACGCCGAACGCATAACGCGTAACGCTGAACGCACTGATCTCAATCGCGTTCAGCTTTATGCGTTCGGCGTTCAGCGTTACGCGTTATGCGTTCGGCGTTTAGCCTTAGTTTTTTCACCACTCATCCTTTCCATTATGCATCTGAACATTTACAAAAATTACCAGGATCTATCCGAACATGTAGCCGATGAAATCATTTCATTGGTAAAAAATAAGCCTGATGCTGTATTATGTCTTGCGACCGGTGATTCGCCGCGACTCGCTTACAAGTTAATGGTGGAAAGGGTGATCAAAGAAAAACTGGATTTCTCACGTTGTACTTTTATCGCTTTAGACGAATGGGTTGGACTTCCTCCTTCCAATGAAGGTACCTGTGCTTATTTTTTGAATGCAATTATTTTTTCGCCATTGAAAATCGACGCAAAGCAAATTCATTTGTTCAATGCATTATCTAATGATCTGGATAAAGAATGTTCGAAAATGAACAGGACAATTATTGACAGTGGTGGTATTGACCTCATCATCGTAGGCGTGGGAATGAATGGTCATGTCGGATTTAATGAACCCGGCGTTCCTACTAACTATGATGCTCACGTGATAAATTTAGACGAAGTGACCCAATCCGTCGGACAAAAATATTTTTCAGGGCCGGTAGCCATCAAACAAGGAATTACACTTGGGCTCAATCAATTTTTGCATTCAAAAAAAGCGATCATGATTGCAAGCGGATTGAAAAAAGCACCAGTGATGCAGCAGGCGTTAGAAAAAGAAATTAATATTGATATGCCTGCAAGCATTATCAGAAAACATATGAATGGCTTTGTGATGATCGATGAAGACGCGGCTTCTGCGTTGAAAACCGCAGCTGCCTCACAAAAAAAATAGTTCGGGGAAGATTCAACTCCCGATTGATCAATTAAAAATAGTTCACTCAGCCAGTCAATTCGTGCTGCTGCCCGTTGGTACGATAGTATCAGGTTCCACCATCAGCATCACCGTTTTTTTGGGAGCTCTCGTGCGGTGAACTACTCCTTTTGAAACAGTATATCCCTGGTGAGGATTCAATTCGATGGTTTCGTTTTCCAGGTCAATGAATAATTTCCCGCTTAATACAAAGAAAAATTCGTCTTCCGTATCATGTTTGTGCCAATGATATTCTCCCTCAACAATGCCGACGCGTACAACACTTTCATTCACCTTTGTCAATGTTTGATTGAACCATTTGTCTTTTGTTTCTTCAACCATTTTAGGAATATCGATCACTTCAAAATGATCGTACTTGATATCCATCCTCGTTGTGTAACTGAATTGCTCTGCCATAAATAATATTTTAGTTTAAAAAAAATGAGTTGAAGGAGCGACTGGCTTCAATGCAAGTTACTTTTTTAGCTTGTCAACTCAAACAGATTCATTGCTGAACGCTGAATGCTAAACGCTGAACACTGAACGCCGAACGCATAACGCCGAACGCGAAACGCTGCCCTAATTTTTTCTTTAAGGCTTCTGCGTTCAGCGTTCGGCGTTATGCGTTTCGCGTTCAGCTAAATAATATTGATAGAACTTATTATCAACAGGCATTCTTGGAAAATGTTTGGGAAGATCATTAGTTGCAATTTCGATGAAACCATTTTTTTCATAAAAACGATGGGCAGCCAGCATTTCAGATCTTGTTCCTAAATAAATAGATTTTATTTTTTCTTTCCTGACCCAGAATATCAGTGTCTCAAAGAGTTTTGTAGCAGTTTGATATTGTTTTCCCCGAAAATCGCGATCGACAAACATTTTCCGGAGAGCAGTGTCGTAATGGCCGATATCTATCAACCCAATTGTTCCGATCACTTTTCCATTGAAAATCGCAATCCAGAAATTGCCTTTTTCTTTTTGATAAGACAAAGGAATATTTTTTAGATCGGGCTGATCTTCTAATGTAATCGGAAGACCAAATTCGTCTTGTTGAATGGAAAGAATGAGACTGTTGACTTCGTTCTTGTATTTGTCGGTATAGGTTTGCACTTCTATCATTTCACAGTTCAGTTTGTCATGAAGTGGGTGGAGGAAGAGAGCGGAGAAACAGAGCGAAGAGCGAAGGGTAATACGCTCTCCGCTCTGTTTCTTCACTCTTCTTCTTACGCGCTTACATTGAAATCTCTCAGCGCGTCATTCAAACTTGTTTTAAGATCGGTACTCGGTTTGCGCTGTCCGATAATCAATGCGCAACTCACACTATATTCTCCGGCAGGAAATTTTTTTGCGTAACTACCGGGTATGACTACACTACGCGCAGGAACACGTCCTTTATATTCAATAGGAGTATCGCCACTTACATCTATGATTTTTGTGCTCTGTGTTAGTACTACATTGGCTCCAAGCACCGCTTCTTTTTCTACATGAACTCCTTCCACAACGATGCAACGTGATCCGACAAAACATCCGTCTTCGATAATCACCGGACTTGCCTGTAATGGTTCCAATACACCACCAATGCCAACACCACCACTCAGGTGAACACCTTTGCCAATTTGCGCACAACTTCCAACGGTAGCCCATGTATCTACCATCGTGCCTTCATCTACATAGGCTCCAATGTTGACATAGCTTGGCATCAATACAACATTTTTACCAATGAACGCACCATAACGGGCAACAGCATGCGGAACTGCACGCACACCCAGGCTGGCATAATGTTTTTTAAGATCCATCTTATCGTAGAATTCAAAAGGAGCAAGGGTCCAGGTTTTCATTTCCTGTATCGCAAAATACATCAGTATCGCCTGCTTCACCCATTCATTCACCTGCCATTTTCCATCAGCAGGGGATGCAACTCGCAAACGGCCTTTGTCAACTTCCTCGATAACGGCGCGGATCGCTTCATCATATTTTTGTTCTTTTAGCAGCGCACGATTTTGCCAGGCTTCTTTCACTAGCTGAGTCAATTCCATTTTTATTTTTTTGCAAACATAAGGAAAGTTGAATAGTTGATTTGACGAGAGGGCCTTTGTATTTGTAAATCGTTATTAAAACGAAATGCATGATCAATAATCCACGCTCAACTAATAGTGGTGTCTTGCTTTGAAATCTTTATGTGTTCCTATGTTCCTACTGTGCCTATGTGGTAAAAAAAAATTTACCACAGTAGGGATATACCCCGAAATCTGCGATTAAATTTGCGCTATGGATTTTGAACCCGACATAGAACACTGTCTTAATGTATTGAAACACGGCGGACTTATTTTATATCCCACGGATACCATTTGGGGAATTGGTTGTGACGCTTCCAACGAAGAGGCCGTTCAAAAAATTTTTTTAATGAAGCGAAGGCCGGAAAAAAAGTCGATGATTATTCTGCTTGCTGATCCGCGTGATATTTTAAAATATGTGAGCCAACCCGACCCGCGTATTTTTAATTATCTCGAAACTGTTGAAAAGCCAACCACTATTATCTATGAAGGGGCAATAGGCATCGCTGAAAGCTTAATTCCTCCTGATGGGACGATTGGTATCCGCCTTGTAAAAGATGTTTTTTGCAGGCATTTGATCAAACGATTCAGAAAACCAATCGTATCGACATCGGCTAATATTTCCGGATCGCCAGCCCCGCGTTTCTTTGATGAAATTTCAGAAGAAATTGTGAACGAAGTAGATTATACGGTTCATTATCGTCAACAGGACAAAACCCAACACCAGCCGTCTGCCGTTGTGAAATGGAATAAAGACGGAACGGTGACGGTTATACGAAGTTGAGTGAGTTGATTGGTTGATTGAGTCGATTAGTTGATATGTCGATATGTCGATATGTCGATTGGAAAAGACAATTACAAACATAATATAACCATTGACAATTTTAACTTTGTTCAATCGACTATTCGACCAATCAACCAATCAACTCACTCAACGAATCAACTAAATCCCCATCTTTGCTTCGTGCAAAAAATACTAATCATACAGACTGCGTTTATCGGCGATGTTGTATTGGCAACAGGACTGATAGAAAAATTGCATAAGTCGCTCCCGGATGCGCAGATCGACTTTCTTGTTCGAAAAGGAAATGAATCTTTGTTGACGGGTCATCCTTATTTACATGAAGTATTGGTATGGAATAAAAAAGTGCATAAGCAGCGCAACCTGCTAAAAATGTTGTTCGCGATACGGAAAAGAAAATATGATAAGATAATCAATGTGCAGCGTTTTGCTGCGACGGGCTTTCTCACGGCTTTTTCAAATGCTAAAGAAAAGATCGGGTTCGATAAAAACCCTTTCAGCTTTCTATTTACAAAAAAAATAAAGCATGTCGTCAGTGAAGGTTCGTATACTAAACATGAAATAGAAAGAAATCTTGACTTGATCCGGGATTTTACGGATGATTTTATTTTGAAACCTGCATTATATCCATCAGCAAATGATTATGCGATAGTAAATGAATATAACGGGAAAAATTATATTACCATGAGTCCGGCTTCTGTGTGGTTCACGAAACAATATCCTGCCGGCAAATGGATCAGTTTTATCAACAAAATTCCCGATTCATATCAAATATATTTATTAGGAGCGCCGTCAGATATTCCACTTTGCGAATACATCATTCAAAATTCAACGAGCAGACGAATCTCGAACCTGGCTGGCAAACTATCTTTTCTTCAGTCAGCGGCATTGATGAAAAATGCGCAGATGAATTATGTAAATGATTCCGCTCCTATGCATTTTGCTTCCGCGATGAATGCACCGGTAACGGCGGTGTATTGTTCAACAATTCCTGCGTTTGGGTTTGGTCCTTTGTCCGACAAAAAATTTATTGTAGAGATACAGGAACCACTTTATTGTCGACCATGCGGATTACATGGATACAAAGCCTGTCCCGAAAAACACTTTCAATGCGCGATGAAGATTGCAGATGAGCAATTGCTGGAAAATCTGAGCAAATAATCTGAACGGGGATTTTATACGATTAAACTTATTATGGTGATGGTTTGATTGATAGTGTCTCAGTTTGATTTTTTCGAAAGGTGGAAGGTATGGGGTGTAGGGTATGGCAGAGCTTATTTCAATGCACGATTTTTATTTTTCACCCAAAGCAACACTATTAATTAACTGCTTGCAATACCCTACACCCCATACCTTCCACCTTTCGAAAAAATCAAATAGAGACACCACCGATTTTATCAAGTATCATTTGAATCAGCATAATCGTATAAAATCCCGGTTCAGACATTTGCTTAACTTTGCCTCTCATGGAAATCAATTGCACCGAGAAAGAATTATTTGTGTTAAAAAAAATCGCTCATGCTGCGCAGGAGTTGAATGCGCCATGCTATGTGATCGGTGGTTTTGTGCGTGATAAAATATTGGATCGTCCAACAAAAGATGCAGACATCGTTTGTGTTGGGGATGGCATCGAGCTGGCAAATAAAGTCGCGGATCGTTTTCAACCAAGACCTGCTGTTGCAATATTCAAAAACTTTGGAACGGCTCAGATAAAATTGAACCTTCCTCTTGCATCCTCCGATAGAGAAGAGATCGATGGCAAACCCTTTCACGAAGTTGATAAAAATAAAACACAACAACTCGCTAATAACTCCCCCTCCACCGGAGGGGGCCGGGGGGAGGCATTTGAAATCGAATTCGTCGGAGCTCGCAAAGAAAGCTACCGCTATCATTCGCGCAATCCTGAAGTATTACCCGGCACATTGGAAGATGATCAGCGTCGCCGCGATTTTACAATCAACGCATTGGCGATAAGTCTCAATGAAAATGATTACGGAAAATTGATCGACCCATTCAATGGCTTGAAAGATCTTGCAAAAAAAATAATTCAGACGCCGCTGGATCCGCTACAGACTTTCAGCGATGATCCATTACGTATGTTGCGCGCGATACGTTTTGCCACCCAGCTCAATTTTTCCATCGAAGCAAAAACGCTGGCGGCGATACAGGAAGATGCGCATCGCATACGCATCGTATCACAGGAACGCATAACCGAAGAATTAAATAAGATTATTCTGGCACACAAACCTTCTATTGGGTTTGATCTGTTGTATAAAACCGGGCTATTGCATATCATTTTCCCAAAAATGGTTGACCTGGCAGGCGCGGAATATATCGACGGAATGGGTCATAAGGATAATTTTTATCATACCCTGCAAGTATTGGATAATATCGCCGCAAATACAAAAGATCTGTGGCTGCGCTGGGCGGCGGTATTGCATGATATTGCAAAACCTGCCACAAAAAAATTTGAGCAGGGGCATGGGTGGACATTCCACGGACATGAAGTGGTAGGGGGCAGGATGGTGCCAAAGATATTCGACAAGCTGAAATTGCCATTGAATGAAAAAATGCGATTTGTCAGGAAAATGGTTGAGCTTCATTTACGCCCGATTAGCCTGACTAAGGAGAACATAACAGACTCGGCTATACGCAGATTATTATTCGATGCCGGCGATGATATCGATTCTTTGATGATATTGTGCGAGGCGGATATCACTTCGAAAAACAAGCAGAAAGTAAAGAAATACCTGGAGAATTTTGAATTGGTGCGCAAACGGCTGAGCGAAGTAGAGGAAAAAGATCGTATTCGCAACTGGCAGCCGCCAATTACAGGGGAGATGATCATGGAGGAATTTGGGTTAGAACCATGTAAACAAGTAGGTGATCTTAAAAATGCAATTCGAGAAGCGATACTGGATGGGGAAATAGAAAATAGTTATGATGCTGCTCATGCGTTTATGCTCGAGAAAGCAGCAGAATATAATCTGAAGCCGGTGAAATAGCTTTTTTGTATAACGAGGGTGTAGGGTGTAGGGTATGAGGTATAAGGTGTAAGGTGTAAGGTGTAAGGTATAAGGTATAAGGTATAAGGTATAACATACCCTACACCCTACACCCTAATCATAAAAGCTGGCTGAAAATTTGTTAAAACTATTTATAGTATTTTTGAGGAACAGTTTACAATAACTACAAACAGTTTTATGGCAGTTTTGAAGTTTAGGGTTTATTATGAAGAAGATGATAGTATTTACAGGGACGTGGCTGTGAAGCATACACAAACATTTCTGCAACTGCATCATGGAATTTTGCGCGCTTATGAGTTTGATAGCAAACACCAGGCAACTTTTTACAGGAGTAATGATAACTGGCAGCGTGGTCGTGAGATCAGCCTGGAAAAATATGATAAGCAATATAAGGCCGAGCCGTTGATGATGAGCGAAACAACTATTGGTTCCCAGATCCGTGATCCAAACCAGAAATTCATTTACGTGTATGATTTTGTAAAGAACTGGTCATTCCTGGTTGAATTGATCAATGTTTCTAAGGAAGAGAATGGTAAACTCGATTATCCCGCTGTGGTGAAGTCAGAGGGAATTGCTCCTTCTCAATATGGAACCAGGGGACTGGTAGGCGATAAACTCGCGGAAGTGGAAGAGAAATATGATCTGAAAAGTATTGAAGGCTTTGTGGAGAAAAGCAGTGAAGGCGAAGATCTCGCTTCAGATGAAACAGAAGAATCCGGAGAAACGGCTGATGAAGCGGGCGATGAAGAATTATAATCTCAATAAAGGGCTCTTTACAAGCTCGGAAATTTGAAAAATAAAAAAGTCATCATTGTGCTGGGCCCAACTGCAGTGGGCAAAACAGCTTTTGCAATTCAACTGGCGAAACAATTTCACACGTCTATTATCTCTTCAGACTCGCGTCAGTGTTTTAAGGAATTAAATATTGGTGTTGCAAAACCTTCCGAAACGGAATTACAAACCGTTTTGCATTATTTTATCAATTCTCATTCCGTAAAAGATGAGATGAATGCTGCATTGTTCGAGCAATTGGCGCTACAATGGGCCGATGAAATATTTAAAAAAAATAATGTGCTGGTGATGGTTGGCGGCACTGGTCTTTATATCAAAGCATTTTGCGAAGGATTGGATGATGTGCCGCCTGTGTCCGAGAAAATCCGGGAAGAAATCCGGGATGCGTATGAAAAAAATGGATTGCCGTGGCTGCAGGATCAAATCAAAATCAATGATCCATTATTTTACAATTCCGGTGAAATTTTAAATCCACAACGCGTGATGCGTGCGTTGGAAGTAAAAATGGCAACAGGCAACTCAATTCTTTCTTACCGAAAAAAAAATCCGAAAGAACGGCCTTTTGAAATTCAAAAAATCGGATTGGAACTTCCAAAAAATATTTTGCATCGCAATATCAATACACGTGTGGACATGATGATGGAACAGGGTCTTGCTGATGAAGTCAAAGCATTGATGCCATTTCGCCATTTGAATGCGCTTCGTACGGTTGGATATAGTGAATTATTTGATTGGCTCGATGGAAAGACGTCGCTCGATGAAGCAGTTGAATTGATCAAGCAGCATACAAGACAATATGCAAAAAGGCAGATGACATGGTTTAAGAAAGACCCGGAAGTAAAATGGATGAATCCTGATAGAAGATCGGTTTGAGCTGGTTAGTCTGAACTGGTATGTGTGGGATTATTGGGATAGGGGAGAAAATATTCAATAATCAACAATCAATATTCAATACTCAAGTCAGAAAAAATCAAACTTGAATTTCAAACTTGAACATTGAATATTGATTGTTGATTATTGAATATTTTCTCCCCTATCCCAATAATCCCACACATACCAGTTCAGACTAACCAGCTCAAACCGATCCAATGCCAAAATTCCCTTTCCGAAAAAATAATCAAATCTTAATGTTGCCTTCATACAGTTTACGCTAAAATTTGCATCATAATCACCAACGTGAAGGATCATACGCAAAAGATACATGCATCTTCATTCGGCGACGAATTTCAATGGGGCGTTGTAATCGCCGCTGTACAAAATGAGGGTGCGCATAACAGTTATGGAAAAGGGCCGTCTATCTGGGATACTTTTTCAAGGCGTAGCGGGAAAATAAAAGGTTCACATAAACCTTATGTCGCTTGTGATTTTTTTCATCGATACAAAGATGATTTGATGTTGGTGAAAGCACTTGGATTTAAAATTTTTCGCTTTTCTATTTCATGGCCACGCATTTTACCCGAAGGAATTGGAAAAACAAATAAAGAGGGAATCGCATTTTATCATCGCGTGATAGATGAATGTCTCAAACTGGATTTAATTCCTTACGTCACATTATATCATTGGGATCTTCCTGCTGCGTTGGAAAAAGAAGGTGGATGGACGAGTCATCTTTTCTTAAAATGGTTTAGTCGATATGTTTCATTTTGCGCCGAAGAATTTGGCAGCAAAGTAAAAAACTGGATCATATTGAATGAACCGTTTGGATTCACGTCGCTCGGTTATATGCTCGGCAAGCATGCTCCTGGGAAAAGAGGGTTCAATAATTTTTTTCCCGCGATTCATAACGCGGCCCTCGCGCAGGCGGAGGGCGGGCGTATTATCCGCGCACTGGTTCCGCATGCGCATATTGGCACTACTTTCTCCTGCTCCGAAATAATTCCTTTTTCTGATAAGGAAACAGATGTGATGGCAGCAAAGCGGGTGGACATCCTATTGAATCGTCTTTTTATTGAACCAGCCTTGGGCCTTGGTTATCCGAGGGATGATTTTAAATTTCTTGAAAAACTGGAACTATATAACAAAAGTTGGAAATACACCAGGCGGATGCAATTCGATTTTGATTTTATCGGTCTGCAGAATTATTTCCCAGTGGTTGTAAAATACAATTCTTTTATTCCGATGATCCAGGCGATGGAGGTAAAAGCATCCACGCGAAAAGTTTCGCATAGCGCTATGGGTTGGGAAATAAATCCGGGTAGTTTTTATCGCATTATCAAACAATTCTGGTCGTATGAAAATGTAAAGAAGATCATCGTTACTGAAAATGGTGCGGCGTTTAAAGACAAATTGGTAAATGGCGAGATCAAAGATGATCAGCGGATAGACTATTTTAACGGCCATCTACATGCGCTTTTAAAAGCAAAAAAAGAGGGAATAAATGTGGCGGGTTATTTTGCATGGACGCTGACGGATAATTTCGAATGGTCCGAAGGATATACCGCCCGTTTCGGGTTGATCCACATAGATTTTGAGACACAGCTGCGCACTATTAAAAATTCCGGATATTGGTTCAGAGATTTTTTGAACGTCTAGCCTGAACCGGGATTGTCTGAACTTGGATGTGTGGGATTATTGGGATAGGTAGGATAGAAAAAAATGGAATAGAAAAAAATATTCAATATTCAACACTCAATGTTCAATTTTCAAGTCTAAAATCCAGAGTTTGATTTCTTCCAACTTGAGTGTTGATTATTGAGTGTTGAATATTGAATATTTTTTTTATCCCACCTATCCCAATAATCCCACACATCCAAGTTCAGATTAAAATTTAAATCCCACTGTCAACAACGCCGTCCCTGTTGTTTGTTTTACTACAGCGTACACATTGCTTTTATCAGCGAGGCGATATGGGAAGTTCACATCTTTTACAAATCCCAGTACATAAGTGACATCAACAAAAACACCTTTGTTTCTATAGCCCAAACCACCGCTGATGTACATACGATCAGCTTTCAATTCACTTTCTTTATAAGGATTCATCGAATAGGCAAAGCCCGCTCTTGCTGCAATCGTATTGAATTTAAGTTCGCCACCGACGCGGAAATTGAAATTATTTTTATAATAACTCTTCACCACATTATTTACACCATCGAAATATCCCTGGTCATAAAGATCATAACCATTCTCATCTTTGGGGGAACTAAATTTGGAACTTCTTGTAGTTACATATTCCACATCAGCAGTAACAAAACCTTTTTGTTGTTTTACGTCTGCTACACCGCCTCCGAACAAATAAGAAACACTTCCGATAAATCTCCACGGCGATGCGATTTGATATTTTACACTTCCGGATGAACCACCATCCAGTTCCTGCGATGTGATCGTTGTTTCCGGCGCATAATTTTCAGTGTTGGTGCGCATGGTGGTACTGATTTTATCGGTGAGCACATAAAAACTTGGAGAGTGAACTGCTAGTCCAACACGCCAACTCGGACTCGCATTAAAAATTCCACCCAATTTAAAATTTACGCCTGCGCCCTTTGAAGTATAAGTTTCCTGGTAAGTGGAGCTGGAGAAATCATTGTTTGTATTACCACTTGCGTCCGATTCCGTAAAAACAGTATTCTTTGTATAATTCACAATCGGAACGCCAATACTAATGCCATACATCCATTTGTCTTTACTGTTTCCTGCAAGTGACAATGCCGCTTCCGTGATTCCGCCCTTTGTTGAAATATTATTCACTTGTGTAAGCTGACCGTTTGCTGCAAGTACCTTTTGCGGCTGACCAATTACAAGTAGAGAACCTCCGACGGTAGCGGTGTCGACGAGATACGTGTAAAGCGCACTACGTGTACCATATGAAATCGATTGACTATTTATTGCCTGGTCAATCGACAAACCAGAGTTGGCAAATTCTTCGGCATACTGTTCGGAAAAAGAACTGTAATTATTTTGTCCCTTGTAATAAGTATTACCACCAAAATTTGCGGCCCGATTTACAGCGACGCTGATCGTTACGTGATTGTCGGAAGGGCCGGGAATTCCAAATACAAATCCTGATGCACCTATATTAAAATTACTTTTGTTATTGCCGCTCGAATTCACGCCGAGATAATCAGATTTATCTTTTTGAAAATAAAAACCGGGGCTGAAAACAACTTCGCTTGTTTTGTACATGCCGATACCAGCAGGATTTACAAACGTGGATGTTATTTCGCCACCTAATGATCCCATTGCGCCACCAATTGCCTGTTGTCTTGCAGTACCACTCGGCGCTATCCATGATAGTCGCAATGCGTCTTCGGGAGTTTGAGCAGAAATTTGTAGCGAAATAAAAATGCAGAAAACAAAAAGGAAATTCTTCATATCGGTCTGGTCGTTACTTGCTAAATGGTATTAAAAAAGGAGGAGGGATCCGATTTACCAAATTCCTTCCTCCTTAATATCGAGAAAATATTTTCAACATCTTAAAAATTATCTATGTGGACGGCTAATGCCACCTCCACCACCTCCGCCGCCAACTCTGCCGCCACCACTACTTCCACCGCCGAATGATGGACTGTAAGTACGGTTCGGTTGTGCATAGTTATTATTAGTTGTTGGCCTGTTATAAACTGGTCTTGAATACGAACCATTATTACCCGAACTATAATTGCTGCGGATCGTTTGCGAATAAGAATAATTCTGGAAGCCATTGCTTGTTGTTCCTCTTGCCGCTTTCCGATTATAATAACCTGTGTTAGTATAACTGGAAGGGTTAAACGTTCTCAAATGCGTGTAGTCAGTTGAAGAACTCAATTTTGGATTTACCACGATTACACCACCATAGTAAGGATTGTAGAAACTATTCCAGGAATAATAACTATTCCAGTAGCTCATCGGTCCCCAATATCCAAATCCTACCCATGGCATATAACCAAATCCAAGTGAAAAACTAGAACCATAATAAGGACTGAAATAAGGATTATATCCGCCATATCCCATTGGAGAATATGCACCATAGTAGTCACTGTTGTAGTCGTCAAAATAAGACCATTTGTCCGGGTTCTGCACTCTCATATGAACGTACTGATCATTTTGAGTTGAGTAGTAATCGTTATTGTTGCTGTTTGACGCAACTTGAGATCCATCAACGTTCGAAACACCCGGAGAATAATATACATCATCGGGTGTTTGACTGTTTTTATATGTTGAACAACTCGCGAGAACGAAAACTGCAAAAAATATGGGAAGTAATATTCGTTTCATGGCTGAAGCTATTAATGATTTCAATTGAAGTTACTACTTTTGCGCGTCTTTACAAAGTTACAATAAATATTGACCCATAATGGGAAATATTCGTTGTCAAAAAATTGATCTTTAACAAATTCTTACAACTGGTTTTTACAGGGAAATTAATGAGATATGAGCAAAGTAATTACAAGCAGGCAGGAGGATTATTCGCAGTGGTACAATGACCTGGTTATTAAAGGCAGCCTGGCAGATTATTCGGCGGTGAGAGGCTGTATGGTGATCAAGCCTTATGGATTTGCTTTATGGGAAAAAATGCGCGATCAACTGGACAAAATGTTCAAGGATACTGGTCACGTCAATGCCTATTTCCCGCTTTTTATTCCGAAGAGTTTTTTGAGCAAGGAAGCAGCGCATGTGGAAGGTTTTGCCAAAGAATGCGCAGTGGTTACTCATTATCGCCTGAAAAAAGATCCGAATGGCGATGGAGTGATTGTTGACCCGGAAGCAAAACTTGAGGAAGAATTAATTATTCGTCCTACCAGCGAAACAATTATCTGGAACACGTATAAAACCTGGATACAATCTTACCGCGATCTTCCATTGCTCGTTAATCAATGGGCCAATGTGGTGAGATGGGAAATGCGTACGCGACTATTTTTGCGTACCGCAGAATTTCTATGGCAGGAAGGACATACGGCACATGCAACATCTGAAGAAGCTGTCGCGGAATCGGTGCAGATGCTAAATATATATGCAGAATTTGCTGAAAAATATATGGCGATGCCGGTGATCAAAGGTGTTAAAACAGAAAGTGAACGTTTTGCCGGCGCTATAGAAACTTATTGTATCGAAGCGTTGATGCAGGATGGAAAAGCTTTGCAGGCAGGCACATCGCATTTTCTTGGACAAAATTTCGCCAAAGCTTTTGATGTAAAATTTTCTGATAAGGATAATAAACTCGACTATGTATGGGCCACGAGTTGGGGCGTGAGTACGCGACTTGTTGGTGCGCTTGTGATGGCGCACAGTGATGATGACGGATTGATATTGCCGCCGCGCATTGCACCGATACAAGCTGTGATCGTTCCAATTTATAAAGGAAATGAAAAGAAAGAACTGCTCGACGCAAAAGCAAAACAACTCGAGAAAGAATTGAAAGATGCGGGCGTGTCTGTAAAACTAGATGATAACGACAATTCGAGACCGGGTTGGAAATTTGCCGAATATGAAATGAAGGGAGTTCCGGTTCGTATTGCAATTGGATTACGTGATCTCGAAAATAATACTGTAGAAGTCGCGCGTCGCGATACTAAAGAAAAAAAGAATATCAGCACAGACGGATTTGCAGCTTCGATTACAAAATTGCTTGAAGATATCCAGCAACAGATGTATGATAAAGCCCTCGCTTATCGCGCGCAGCATATCACCAAAACAGACGACTGGAATGATTTTGTAAAACTGCTGGATGAAAAAGGCGGGTTCATTGCAGCGCATTGGGATGGAACCGCAGAAACCGAAGAAGCCATCAAAGAAAAAACAAAAGCAACAATACGATGCATTCCACTTAACAATCCGCAGGAAGCAGGAAAATGCATTCTTACTGGAAAACCAAGCTCTCAAAGAGTATTGTTCGCAAGAGCCTATTAATTGATTTTCGTCTGAACTGAGATCTTTGAGATTAGAAGGGATAGAATGGTAAAAAAAATATTCAATATTCAACACTCAATAATCAATACTCAAGTCAAAAAAGGCAATTTTGAATTTCGGACTTGAAAATTGATTATTGAGTGTGGAATATTGAATATTTTTTTATCCCCTCTATCCCTCCTAATCCCAAAGATCTCAGTTCAGATAAAATCCCATTGCAACTTGTTTCCTTTTGTTTTATATTTAAATAACCAAAACAACTTGCCATGGAAGAAAATCCATCACACATTTTACCCGAATTACATATTGACAACGATGCATCTTTTAAATTAAAAGACGCATGCCGATGGACGCGTTTTATTTCTATCGTCGGTCTTGTCGGAATTGCGATCATGATGCTATGCCTTCTTCTTGCAGGCAGTTATATGATACAAATATCCTCACAATTTTTCCCAGGCCTCGGGAATTTTGCAGGCTTATTAATTTTTATATTGATCTTTTTTCTGCTCATCGCGGGCTTCATGGTGTTTCTATTGTATCGTTTTTCTTCATTGGTTCGAAAGGGAATTGAAACGCAGGATCAGGATGTGCTGAACCGCGGATTACGTGCATTGCAACTTTATTTCACCATATATGGCGTATTTGCCATTCTCGCGCTTATTTCTAGTGTGAAAGATCTTATTCATCTATAAATTTTTTATCTCATGGAAAATATAAATCAACAGGATTCAATTTTTACATTTTCTTTCGATGAAATCAGCCGTCGCATTTTAAAAAAGACGGCAACATGGGCCAAGATATGCGCCATCTGCGCATTCGTTGCTTATGCAGTAGCTCTTGTTGCGGCTTTTACGGGTGGCAGAAGTAGTACCTATACCAAATATTTGGAAGATGGAAGTGGAAATTTAACGGTGCAAACAGGAGGCACGACCAGTACTATCATCGGAACTTTTATAACGGTCATCATCGGCTGCGTTATTAATTATTATCTATTACGCTTTGCGAATCTGGCAGGAAAGGGAGTTGATTCGATGAACCAGCCGCAGTTAAACGATGGACTGGGAAGTTTGAGAATATATTTTAAAATTCTTGGGATCATTCTTCTGATTGTGTTGATCATTTTCGCGCTGGCTTTTGTAGCTGCAATGTTTGCAGCATCATTGAGCAGGAAATAGAACGATTATCAATAAGATTTAAAATAAACTTTGCGGCTTAGCGTCTTTGCGTGATAATTTTTTCTCGCAAAGGCGCTAAGCCGCAAAGTTTCGCAAATAATAAGTTAGTCAACTTCTCAATCTTGTGTATTCTATTTTGTCGAATAGTAGTTATAATCTTTTAGCAGCGTTTCCAAAAAATCGAGCGAGTTCTGGTCGGTTGATATTGATAATTTTGATTTGATGCGGTCCGCTATTCTTAACGACAAATCGAAATCATGTTTCTTCTTTACTGTTCCAATAATTGTTTTTAGTGTATTGATATCTTTATCGCTCAGCCTCATTACTTCAGGATATCTTGGTTGATAGGTCGATTCGATTTCGGTGAAAACAGTATCTTCCCAGGAAGTCGTCGTTTTTGTATCGATGATAATTGTTCCGGCAAGAAGATCTCCGATGCGTTGCGATTTTGGCGAAGCAATCACTGATGCAATGCCGGAGAAAAAAAATATAGAACACCACCAGGGTAACGCGCCTGCGGCGATCATTCCAAAAACCCATATCGGAAAATCTGCAATTCTGAATATCCAACGGATAAGATATTGACTGATGGTAGGCTGTCCTCCGTCTTCCGCAATCACTTTAATCGACATCGCTTTTTTGCCAAAACTTTGTCCATTCATTGTTATTTCCAATATCGGATGATACAGCAGCACGGGCAATCCGAATAACACTTCAACCCATGCTATCTGCCCCCACCTCGGCGAGAAGAGCACGAGCATTTTACTCCCGAGCCACAAATAGGCAAACATCACAGCCCAATCAATAATACATGCAAGCAATCGCTTTGCAAAAGGGCTGATCGGGAATTCAACCTCGATATTAAATCCGGTATCTAGTTTGACGAGCATAGTTGTTTGGATCGATTGAGTTGATAGGTCGATTAGTCGATATGTCGATAACATGATAGGCTTACAAATATAACGTCGCTATAGACAATTTTAGCTTTGACTAATCGACCAATCGACATATCGACCGATCGACCTTTCAACCTATCAACTCAATCAACCAATCAACCCACACCCAATGCTAAACTTTCACTCTTTTCTTTTATATTTATCGGTAAATATAATTTTTTTGTGAGAGAAGGGCTTTTTATAAAGAAAAATATCGATAAGTGGAAGCAGTATCAATATGAAACCACTACTGATCCTGATGAAATGGCTTCACGATTTACAGAACTCGTGAATGATCTCGGTTATTCCAGAACTTTTTACCCGCACAGCAAGGTTACTCAGTACCTGAACGGACTTGCATCCCGCATTTATCTCGGCATTTATAAAAATAAAAAAGAAGCATCATCGCGTATTTTTCGTTTTTGGAAAACAGAACTGCCGCTTGTTGTGAGAAAATATCACCGCGAAATTTTGTACGCTTTTGTCATCTTCCTGCTATTTGCGATCCTGGCTGCATTTTCAGCTGCGCATGATGAAACTTTTGTGCGTGGCGTATTGGGAGACGGTTATGTTGAGATGACGGAAGATAATATTGCAAAGGGCGATCCTTTTGGTGTTTACAAAAACGGCGACCAGGTGAGTATGTTCATGTTCATCGCCGAACATAATATCCAGGTTTCGTTTCTTGTTTTTGTAGCCGGACTTTTCTTCTCTATCGGAACTGTCTGGTTATTGTTTACCAACGGCGTTATGCTTGGCGCTTTTCAATATTATTTTTTTGCAAAAGGACTTGGATGGAAATCCGTATTGGTGATATGGATACACGGAACGCTGGAAATATCTTCCATCATTATTGCGGGCGCAGCCGGATTGATATTGGGCAATAGCATTCTTTTCCCGGGAACTTATAAAAGAATTGATTCGCTAAAACGCGGGGCAAAGGATGGATTGAAATTCCTGATCGGACTCGTACCCGTATTTATTTCGGCGGCATTCCTCGAGGGATTCGTGACAAGATATTCCACGATGCCAATATGGACGAGCCTCTCGATACTATTCTTATCCCTTACATTTATCGTTTGGTATTTTGTGATCTATCCTATTCGTGTCTCAAAAAAAATGAAACTATCTTCTTCACCCGAAAAACCATGATCACGCCGGCTATGCGCTTTGTTTTTCATAGAGGAAATCGATTATTGAAATTGATCGTTTGCATATTTGCATGCACAATGATCATTTCCCATTCGTGCGCCGCACAGGATAACCAGCGTCTTCCAGATTCTGTAAAGGTTGATGATACCGTTTCATTTGAGAAAAAAACAGATGATGAAACCATCACAACATACAACGATACCACCGCACACGAAAGCGCATCAGAAGATGACAGCGTCCGGTTTCGCGGTGTTCCTGATTCTGTAATTGCAGCGTATCAGAAGGATAAGGATTTTGAATATGCCAATGACTCAAGATATTGGGTTAAACAAAAAGCAAAGCATCAAAAAGGTTTGTGGGATTATATTTTGGATTGGTTCAATGCAAGATGGGTGAGAATATTTTTTCTCATTGTTTTGATTGGCCTGATACTATATGCTTTGTTCCGGATCATTGCGGATAATAAATTATACATGTTTTATTCCGCCCCAAAAAAAATCAGCCAGGAAAGGATTGAAGATACAGATATCAGTTATGATGATATAGAAGAAAAAATACGGCAGGCGATCAGCACAGGCGACAACAAATCCACGCTTCGATATATGTATTTGAAAGCGCTGAAAAAAGCAGGAGATAAGCAGTTGATACATTTTCACGCAAACGGAACCAACCAGGATTATATCAACCAAATGGGTAATCATCCGGCTGCAAAAGATTTCCGGTTCCTTACTAACGTGTATGAATATGTGTGGTACGGTGGTTTTGAACCAACGCAGCAACAATTTTTATCATTGCAAACAGAATTTGCCAAACTCTACAACCTCATTGACCATTGATAAAAATAAGATCATATAATTTTTTATTATTGATATTGCTGGCTTCGCTTGCAGGATGTAACCAGGGCAGCAAGACTATGAATAAAAGAGTCAGCCTCTGGCGTAAGGATAAAATTCCTTACGGAACTTATGTCGCGTATGAAAACATGAAGTATGTTTTTCCAAACGCATATATCAGTATCAATACGAGTTCTCCAACCACTTTTAACTATAATTATGTTGCATCCAGTGAACGAAGTAACAAAAGGAGAAAAGCGTATGTCGTCATTTCGCCGAGAGTAATACCGGATAAATTTGAGATCAATGCGCTTATGAATTTTGTCGGTGATGGTAACCAGGTTTTTATTTCCGCTTTTTATATTGGAGATTCTCTTCTATCATTTCTAAAAATAAAAACGAAAGACAGTTATGATCCTTTCGATGTAAAAGATACCCTTGGTGTCAGCGTATATCATCCCTTGACCTACGATTCTTTGCTCTTTAAATACCCGGGTTTTGCGATCGATAGCTATGTGAGTTCAATGGATTCGCAATACACCACCATATTGGGCCGCGATATGCAGGGGAGGGCGAATTTTGTAAAGCTGGGTTATAAAGGCGGTGGCGCCATCTATCTTCATTTCGTACCATTGGCGTTCAGCAATTTTTTCTTGCTGCACAAGGAGAACAAAGCTTACTACGATAATGTTTTTTCATACCTGCCCACATCGGTAACAGAAGTAAAATGGGACGACTATTTCAGGTATTCAAGAAGAAACTCATTCTCTTCCCTACAATATATTTTTGGAAACCGGTCCCTGCGATGGGCCTTCTGGTTGATACTGTTATTATTTGCGCTTATTTATTTGTTCGAATCCAAGCGCAGGCAAAAGTTAATACCGATATTGCAACCGCTGAATAATAGTTCTCTTGATTTTGTAAAAACAATCGGCAGACTTTATTACCAGCAGAAGGACAATGGCAACCTGGTGGCAAAAATGATTACACATTTTTTGGATCACGTGCGTGTAAAATTCAATCTCGCCACTTCGGTGTTGGATGATGATTTTGTCGATCGCCTGGCTTATAAAAGTGGCTATGACAAGACAGAAATGAAAACCTTGATGGACGAGATAAAAATTTATCAGCAGAATCCTTTCTGTTCAGATGAAGAGTTGCTGAACCTGAACAAAAAAATGGAAGCGTTTTATAAACAAGCATAATAAATAATGGAAGAGAATTTATTTCAACAGCGCACTGACCTGGAAGAATTGCAACAGGCGGTTCAATTGCTAAAACATGAAATCGGAAAAGTAATCGTCGGACAAGACCAGATGATCGAATTGCTACTGGCAGGAATTTTAGCCGACGGACATATCTTGATTGAAGGAGTACCCGGTGTTGCAAAAACGCTTACGGCGAAATTACTCAGCAGATCTATTTCCGTTGGATTTTCCCGTATTCAATTTACGCCCGATCTGATGCCGAGTGATGTAACCGGCGTTTCCGTTTTCAATCCAAAGGAATTGGTATTTCAATTCAGACCCGGTCCTGTTTTCAGCAATATTGTCTTGATCGATGAGATCAATCGTGCTCCGGCGAAGACGCAGGCAGCGTTGTTTGAAGTAATGGAAGAAAGACAGATAACGGTCGATGGACAGATGATGCTTTTGCAAAATCCATTCATGGTAGTGGCTACGCAAAATCCCATCGAGCAGGAAGGCACTTATCATTTACCTGAAGCACAGTTGGATCGTTTTTTATTTAAGATCAAAGTAAATTATCCAACGCCTGAGGAGGAATTCAAAATCGTATTCAATCATCATTCCATGAATACGGAGAGCATGATCGGACTGGTGCAACCCGTGTTACAGGCAAACCAAATCGAAAGTCTTCGCGATAAAGTGCGCACGCTGCACGTGGAAGAAAAGCTAATACATTTTATCACAGCAATTGTAACGGGCACGCGCAATCACAAATCATTATACCTCGGCGCTTCTCCAAGAGCATCGATCGGAATTCTCAACGCATCAAAGGCATTGGCTGCAATGCGCGGAAGAGATTTTGTTTTGCCTGATGATATTATATATGTTACGCCGTCTGTGTTGAGACATAGACTCGTATTGAGTCCTGAAAAAGAAATGGAAGGAGCAACCACGGATGATGTAATTAATGAAATTGTTTCCTCAATCGATATCCCGAGATAGAAATAGGAAGCGATAAGAATATTTCTATGTGTACCTATGTTTCTATGTGCCTATGTGGTGAAAAAAAATTTACCAAACAGGCGCTTAGAAATATCAAACTGAAACGCTGCCAATAATATTTAAGCTTTGAATAATATCAGCAACTGATCAGAAAAATAAATTTAACCGGAAATCTTGAAGCGTTTTTATCAATCACTTTTTTTTAGTCGCCGTTTCTACTGGATAATGGTTGGCATTATTATTCTTTTTATTATTTCGTACGGACTTCCTTTTCTTTTCAATATTGCACAACTGGTTTTTCTTTTTTTGGTGATGGTGGTAATACTTGATTACGTCATTCTTTTTTCTTCAAAAATGCCTTTAGATGTTAAAAGAGAAGTGGCGGAACAACTAAGCAATAGCGATCATAACAATATTGGACTTCATATATCGAATAACTATCCTTTCCCCATTAAGTTGCGCATCATCGATGAACTTCCTCAACAATTCCAGTTGAGAAATTTCTTTTTGCCTGCTTCGATGAAAGCAAATGAAGATAAGGAGATCGTCTACCAGGTACGCCCAACCGAAAGAGGAGAATATTTGTTTCGGGATATCAATATTTATATTAAAAGTCCTTTAGGATTGGTGGTCAGGAGAAAAATTATAGAGGCAGAAAAAAAAGTGAAAGTGCTGCCTTCCTTTTTCGCGTTGCGTAAATATGAATTGCAGGCATATTCCAATCAACTCGCTGAAGCAGGCAATCGAAAAATCAGGAAGATAGGCCACAGCCTTGAGTTTGAGCAAATCAAAGAATATGTTTCCGGCGACGATATCCGCAGCCTCAATTGGAAAGCGACTGGCCGCAGGGGCGGCCAATTGATGGTAAACAATTACACGGATGAAAAAAGCCAGCAGGTATATTGTATTATCGACAAGGGGCGGGTTATGAAAATGCCATTTGATGGACTCACGCTTCTTGACTATGCGATCAATGCCACATTGATTTTATCAAAAGTAGCATTGGTAAAACAAGACAAAGCGGGGCTTGTCAGCTTCGCGGAAAATATCGGTGATTTTTTACCCGCCGATCACAAGGCGATCCAGATGAGTAATATTTTGCAGACGCTTTATAACCAGGAGACAAAATTCCTGGAGTCGGATTATGAAAAACTTTACGCGCTTATCCGCACAAGAATCACTCAACGAAGCCTTGTAATATTATTTACCAACTTCGAATCGTTGTCAGCTTTGAAAAGACAGTTGCCTTATATCCGCGCCATCGCTCGAAATCATTTGTTGTTGGTTGTATTTTTTGAAAATACTTCCCTGGGAGAATTGACAAAGAGTGAAGCGCAGGATATAGAAGAATTATACGTTAAAACGATTGCGGAAAAATTCGCCTACGAGAAACGTGTTATTGTAAAAGAATTGCAACAAGTAGGAATTGCAACGATTCTTACTGCACCTCAGAATTTGACAGTTAATATTGTAAATAAATATTTGGAGATAAAAGCGCGGCAGGCGATCTGAGAGAAGTTGATTAGTCGATAGGTTGATAGGTCGATTTGTCGATATCCCTCATTGTAAAGATGTGAATGAAAATTTCAGTAATCAACTTATCAACCAATCAACCTTTCAATTGATCGACAAATCGACTAAATCAGTAATCCCTCCACATGACCACCATTTACGAAACAGGACAAGTTTTACTCATCGACAAGCCTCTGCATTGGACTTCGGCTGATGTTGTCCGTAAGATTCGCAATGCCATCAAAATAAAAAAAGTGGGTCATGCGGGAACGCTCGATCCGCTTGCCACGGGATTGCTTATCCTGTGCACCGGAAAATTTACAAAAAGGATCAATGAGTTCATGGCGCAGGAAAAAGAATATACTGGTTCATTTACATTGGGAGCGGTTACGCCTACTTATGATCTCGAGAGTGAGCCACAGGATTTCAAAGATATTTCACATCTCACCCAGGCAGATGTCAGGGAAGTGATTACTCAGTTCAAAGGAGAAATATTGCAAACCCCGCCGATCTATTCAGCGATAAAAAAAGATGGCAAGCGTGCATATGAACTAGCGCGACGCGGAGAGGATGTTGAACTGGAACCCAGGAAAATTCAAATCAAACAATTCGAAATTACATCCGTAGAGTTTCCGAAAGCAGAGTTCCGGGTAGTTTGTTCAACGGGCACGTATATACGAAGTCTCGCCAACGACGTGGGATCGTTTTTAGGTTGCGGCGCATATCTCAGTAGCCTGTGCAGAACGCGAATTGGTGAATTTACTTTGGATCAATCGATGTCATTGGTAGACGCATTGGAAGAGATCAGAAAAAATATGCAGGATCAGAATGGATAACCAATTCCCAACTGAAATTGTCCATTTGCCAGGCGCATATCATAAAACCATTTGTCGGCACCTTCTTCTCGTTGTGGATCGCGGACTTTGTAAGCCCAATCAAGACGGATTAGAAAATAACTGAAATCGAGCCGGAGCCCGGTGCCCATACCGACAGCAAATTCTTTATAAAACCTGTTGATCTGAAAATCGCTTCCTTGTGCTGCAGCAGAAGGATCGATCGGTTTTCGGCTCCATACGTTGCCAATATCCGTGAATAAAGCGCTGTTCAGTTTCACTCCAAAAACAGTTCCTAACAGGAACCTATATTCGATATTCGCTTCAAGTTTGATATCTCCGAAACGGTCGAGATTTGTACGAGGCGTATCATTGTAGAATTTTGTTGAGCCCAATCCAAGCCGGCGCACTTGCCATGCACGCATCGTATTTGGACCGCCGGAAAAATATGCTTTATAAATGGGAAGCGTTTGTTCGATACCCGATCCAGACTTGCCATAAGCGATACCGGCGCCAGCAAATCCATGAAAAGCTAATTGCGTTTTACCATAACCGATAGTATGAGTAAAATCAACATCTCCCTTAACAAAACGAAGCAGGTCGCCCTCTTCCAGTTTCTTAATAAAACCGAGTAGAGCTCCACTCTCTTCAAATCCAAAACGGAACGCATTTGTTTTGTTTCCTTTTTGCCGGAGCGTAGTATATACAAACTGAGTTCCGATAACAAGACCTGTTTTGAAAGCCAGTATCAACGATGGATTTTGCCGGATCATATTCTTCAAACTATCCGATTCATCAACATTATTGTATTCAATATTCAGCGGCCTGAATAGAAATACTTTGTTCTTATTGATCGGTACGTTGTTACTTGTAAACGTTTGCCTGCTTCTTGATCCTTGCCAGCCGAAAGATCCGTTGATCGAGCGAACTGTGTAAAAATGCCTGCGGTCCGTATAGGAAGCATTAAAGCTCAATAAAGTTTGTGGACTTCTAAATTTTCTTTCGAGAGCAGGTAGAAATATCAATCGCGGAAAAGCAATCGTGTGTGAAACGCTGGCGAGGCCGGTTTGAATAAAATCTGCACCGAATTCAACACCACCTCTCAAATTGGTAGAGGTTAGTACAGATTGTTTGAATGCATTTCTATCCTGGACACCAAAATTGACGCCGACACCGAAAAGATTACTTGCAGTAACGATATCATTTGTATTGCGACTTGCTTCGAGATCACTCGTTAGTTTTAATTTTTTTGCAGGATACATACGCATCGTCATATCCAATAGCGAATCTCCGAGGGTCGAATTTTCAAAATCGATATTAAAATATTGCCAGGCCGTGAACTGCGTAAAACGATTGGAGGTTCTGTAATAATTATCTTGTTTATACAATCTTCCCTGACGCAAATAAATATTGTTCGCGATAAAGGGTAGCTTGAATTTATTAGATCGCGTGATAAAATTGACGTTCCTAATTTTTGTTGTATCGGTATGAACGATCGACGTGTCTTCAGTTGTTGGAAGATCAGGGTACACCGTAACGTTGCCAATATAGTATTGCATCAGGTGCGAAGAGTCTTTAATGGGCCTTTGCTTGATAACGACGTTTATCGTCGGGTTCTGCCTTCGTCGTTCTAATTTTTGTAGCAGTTCCGCTTGTTGAAGCGGATCCATTGTAGGGTCGATGAGCGCGGCAAAAACAGTGTCATGTTCTACATATAAATCTTCTCTCGAAAATTTATAATATCCATTACTGCGAAATGTATCCACGATTCGATTTAATTCTGTTCCGAGAATTTGCTTTGAGTAAGGCTGATTCTTTTTTAAGAGTGATTGATCTTTTGACTTCATGGTCAGCGCCTGCAATGCGGGCGTTTGCAGATCAAACCCGACTGAATCGAATATCAATCTCTTTCCAGGTTTTACATTAAATGTAATACACACGCGATGCTGATCGCCGTGGCTTTTATTTTTTTTAAAACCTGTTTCAATAGAATCTGTAATGACAGGCGCATAATAACCTATTGAATTCAATAGTGAATTCATATAAACGATCGATCGGCTCAGATTTAGTGTGTCGAACACCGGAGGGCTCTGGAGCTTTTTCCAAAGAAACGGTGGGAGAAATCTTGGCGCAGTAACCGTTTTTGCCCGCAAACTATCATCCAACTGATTTTCCAACCTGGCGATGAGATCCTGCTTCTCATCATTGGGCATTTTCTGGTCTACTTTAATTTTTGTTTTGTAAACAAAAGGTTTGTCGCGCTGATAACCTCTCGTAAAACGGCATGCAAAAAGAGAAAAGAATAATATCGGCAGCACAACTGTGTGTGTGAGCTTGGATGCTGTAACTTGCCGGTAATATGCCATAAACTGGATTATCAGATTTTACGGATTATACAAATATAAAATTGGTTTGCAAGGCTGCGACGCGATGGTCTTCTCTTGCAAACCAATTCTAATTTAATTTATTGTGTTATAAATGAAAATCAATGATTGTAAAATCTCAGGTCAAATATATTCAAAGTTTAGCCCATAAAAAATATCGGGACGAGGAAGGTGTGTTTGTTGCAGAGGGACCGAAGATCGTCAATGAATTGTTAAACAACCCGGCTATATCTCCTGTAAATATTTTTGCAATATCCGGGTGGGTAGAAAAGGACCGGTCACGCATATCCGAAAAACAACTCATTGAAGTGAGCCACGCAGAGTTGGATCGCATTTCATTTTTGACAACTGCGAACCAGGTATTGGGAATATTCAAAAAACCGGTATTCGGCAAGATGAATTTGAAAAATAAAATTACGCTAGCACTCGATAATATCCAGGACCCGGGCAACGCAGGAACGATTGTCAGGATTGCCGATTGGTTTGGCGTGGAGCAGGTGATCTGTAGCGAGGACAGTGCTGATATTTTTAGTCCCAAAGTAGTGCAGGCAACAATGGGCAGTATAGCAAGAGTGCAGACATCATACACTTCATTGCCGGAATTTATTTCGAAGCATCGTGAAATTGCAACCTACGCGACTGTATTAGACGGTGCAGATATCAAAATGGTGAAACCGATCAAAGAAGGAATTATCATTATCGGGAATGAATCGAAAGGAATCAGTAGGGAATTGCTAGGAATGGTTCAACATAAAATCACTATCTCGCGAAAAGGAAACGCAGAGTCTTTGAATGCGGCGGTTGCTGCGGGGATTGTGTTGTCGCATATTGCGGGTTAATGCATCTAAAGTGGCTTTTACAGAGTGACTTTTCCAGAGTTTTAAACTCTGGAAAAGTCACTTTGGAAAAGCCACTTTAGATACGTTGGGGGCAACTATCTAAACATAATCGCCCTCACCGGTTGAATTCTTTTGATGATAAATGTCGGAACCATCAGTATCAAAAAACAAACAAGAAAAGTGCCTGCGTTGACGACAGCAATGTGCCACCATTCGAGTTTCACTGCAGCTTTTGAAATAAAATATGCTTCTTCAGGAAGCGTAATAAAACCATATCGTTGCTGCAGCCAATATATAAGCAGACCAAAACAATTTCCCATGATGATTCCACTCACCGTAATAACGGCCCCATAATAAAGAAATATTTTCTGAATGGACCAGTCTGAAGTTCCGATTGCTTTTAATACGCCAACCATGCGCGTTCGTTCCAACAACAAAATAATAAGGCAGGTGATCAGGTTGAGTACTGCAACAATGGTCATGATCACAAGTACAATGGCGACGGTATTATCCTGCAGGTTCAGCCACTCGAAAATATTCCCATAAATTTCTGTGATGGTGCGGCTGTTCCATGTGTTGGGCAATTTTTCGAAAATCATACTGTTCACGGTATCGATCCGTTGATAGTCTTTTACAAAAATTTCATATCCGCCGATTTGATTTTCATTCCAACTATTTAACCGTTGTATGAGCCGGAGATCAACGATTGCATTTAATTTATCGTAGTCTTCTACGCCGGTTTTAAAAATACCAGCAACGGTCATCGGCCTCGCGCGACGTGAACCATCGGGTTGAATAAAATAAGTAACTACTTTATCATTTACTTTCAACTTCAACTGTTTTGCAGTATATGAAGAAAGATTGATTTCACTACTATACCCGCTATCAGGAAAATTCAACCATCTGCCATTCTGAAGAAATCCATCAAGGTTTGAAAAATCATAATTTTTTTCTACGCCTTTCAATAACACACCTTCAAAACTCTCGTTGCCTTTGATGACGGCATATTTTGTAGCAAAAGCCTGTATTGTTTTTATATTTTGATTTGCGCGCAATACCTGCAATACCGTATCATTTTTTGCGATCGGTAATTCTTCAGCGATATCGACTTTGTTCGGTTCGAAATGTTGTACACGAATGTGCCCGGAGAAACTGAACATTTTTTGCGCCACCGCATACTGGAAACCGTTGGTAAATGCAATGGTGAGTAACATCGCGGCTACACTGATCGTAGTAGCAGCAATGGCAAGTCGGATTATAAACCTCGAGAAAGATTGTTGTTTGTTAAATGCGATTCTTCCTGCTATAAATGCAGATGTGTTCAATGATGGATAATTTATCAACCAAAAATAGACTTCCAGCTCATACCATAAAAGTTTTTTATACTAACATTGCAAATCGAAGCGGAAGATCGGCGGCGAGGTGCTGATTTTTTGATTTTGGGTAGTAACTTATTTTGAAATTTCGATGTCTCTATGTGGTAGATTTTTTTTCACCACATAGGCACAGTAGTCACATAGGTGCACATAGAAATTTTAAAGTGGGTTACTACAAGATTTGGGATTTGTTTGAAATCCCAAAATCAAAAAATCCCTCTGCCAGCCCGCCCCCCGGAATTCAATCATTTATCTTATGCGATATTTTCTCATCCTGTTTTTTTTCGGATTTTTACTGAAAGTTTCTGCGCAGCAACCCGATTACGTATTTTCTGCGAGCGTTAAAACACCGCAATTATTTCTCTATGGAAACCAGTTGGAATATCCTGTTCTACGCTTGGGCACCAACGATAAACTTGAATTGCATTTTGATGATATAGACGCGAATGTCAAAAATTATTTTTATACGTATCAATTGTGCAATGCGGATTGGACGCCGGCTCTGATCAGTCAGTTTGATTATATACGTGGCTTTACACAAGCGCAAATCAGTCTTTATCGTTTTTCATCGGTTGCCCTGACAAAATACACGCACTACCAGGCAATTGTTCCTGATGTTAATTGCACACCGACGCGCTCGGGTAATTACCTGCTCAAAGTTTTTTTGGATGCGGATACGTCCAAACTTGTTTTCACCAAAAGATTTTTAGTGGTAGAAGATGGCGCGAGCATTGCTGCGCAGAATTTACAACCTTTCGATCCTGCGAAATCTTACACGTATCAGAAAATTCAGTTGACTGTAAACACCGGGAAATTGAATATCACCAATGCATTTCAACAGGTAAAAGTGGTGATGTTGCAAAATGATCGCTGGGACAATGCTCTCTATAATATTCGCCCGTCATTTTATTCGGGAAATACATTTCAGTATAATAATGATGACGATTGTTCTTTTCCCGGAGGCAAACAGTGGCGCTGGCTGGATATTCAAAGTTTTCGTTTTCAAAGCGACCGCGTACTGCGCGCCGATTATTTAAAAACTTCCACCACGATTTATGTAAAACCTGACCAGGACAGATCGCGACTGCCTTATCTCTTTTTCAATGATATCAATGGACTTTTTTATATACAAACAACCGAAAGCATCAATCCCCTCTGGCAAACAGATTATGCGAGTGTGATTTTTAATTTTGTTCCGCCCGATAAAAGTCCATTCAACGACAAGGACGTTTATATCGTGGGAAAATTTACGGATTATAACTATGATGATTTTTCAAAAATGAATTTCAATGCGGAGAAGGGAGTCTATGAAACAACACTTTTTTTGAAACAGGGTTATTATAATTACGATTATGTCACGATCGACAAATCTGATTCAACAAGGAAGCCTTCATTTGAATTTACGGAAGGAAATAATTATGAAACAGAAAATGAATATACCATTCTTGTTTATTATCGCCAGCTCGGTGACCGCGCAGATAAATTAGTTGGATTGGCGAAGTTGAATACGATGACAAGGTAATGTGCGCATTTACCAATGCGCAGGTGGATTGTTGATTGGTTGAATAGT
>JAFDYD010000011.1:0-17750 GCA_018267615.1 Bacteroidota bacterium
ACGCAGAGAAAAGGAGTACGCAGAGGGGAATTACTCTGCGTACTCCTTTTCTCTGCGTGCTCTGCGCGAAATATTTGTGCCGAGGAAGAATCTAATATTCAAATTAGTTTTCAAATGACCCATTACTCCACTAATCAACCAATCAACTTACCTTTGCCGCCAATGAAATTGACTCAATCGCCATACCTTCTTTATTCCGACGGAAAAGGAAATATTTTTGAAGACACTTCATTATATGCAACCGGCCGCAGTGGCTGGGATGCGTTGCCCATTGACAACGATGACTGGATCGAATTACCCGATGGTGGTTCATTATATGAATTGCCCGGCCGACATGCAATCGGTATCGATGTCTCAACAGGTGATATGCGTTTATGCACGAAAGGCTGGGCAGTAGCGGCATTCATTCCTCCTGCACATACAGGATTGTATCTCGCAGCATACGAATCGGAAAAAAATGCGCCGACGCTTCCCTTATTTTGCTACACAGCGGCAGGATGGTTCAACCAAAAATTTTTCGTGCCTGCTGTGCGCATTGAACAAGATATCCGGCAGGAATGTGCAGGTTACGATCAAACAAAAATAAATGCAGGTGCACAACATTTATTAAAAGCATATCCTCACAACCGTCTCGTGAAACATTTGATGGAGAATTGCTGCATGACGTATAATTGTCCCGCTGCAAGAAATTTTTCTTTGGGAAGATGGGAATGTCCCGTTCCGGTTTCTCCTGCATGCAATGCGAATTGTATCGGATGTATTTCTTTTCAGCCCCAGGAAGAAACAATTCCATCCACGCAAGACAGACTTACATTCAAACCGATGCCTGAAGAGATCGTTGAATTTACAGTCCCGCATTTGCAAACTGCGCCATACCCGATTGTTAGTTTTGGACAAGGTTGCGAAGGTGAACCATTATTGATGTGGGAAACAATTCGCGAGTCGATTATTGAAATACGTAAACATACAGATCGCGGAAGTATTAATATCAACACGAACGGTTCGAAACCCGATGCAGTGAAAGCATTGTGCGAAGCAGGATTGAATTCGATAAGAGTGAGTATGAACTCTGCGCGCAAACATATATACGAAGCTTATTATCGTCCCAATAATTATTCATTTGAAGATATTGTTGAAAGTTTGAAATGTGTTCGCAGGTATAATGGATGGGCGTCTATTAACTATTTTGTTTTTCCGGGAATGAGCGACAGTATCGAAGAATATGAAGCGCTGCGCAAACTGGTTCAGCAAACCGGGCTCACGATGATACAGTGGCGCAATTTTAATATCGATCCGGATTGGTATCTTGGAAAAATCAACGTAACCGAAACCGGCGAATGCATGGGCATCAAACAACTGATGGACGAAATACACGAAGAATTCCCGCACTTAAAGTTTGGCTATTTCAATCCCCCGATGGAGAGAATCAAAGGAAATTTTGAAATGGATTTTGCGCACCAATAAAAGCTGGGGTAAGAAACAAGGAACAAGATACAAGGTACAAGATACAAGGAACAAGGTACAAGACACGACGAGTTGTATTTTCTTTCACCTTGTCCATTGTATCTTGTTTCTTGTACCTTGTACGTTGTACCTTGTACCTTGTATCTTGTTCCTTGTACCTTGCGCCTTGTATCTTCTTCTCCATTTTCTGGTTTGATTATTGCTGAACGAACACCCAGTTGCAACCTTTGAAATCATGAAGAAGATCATCATCATCGGCGCTACATCGGGAATCGGGAGAGAAATGGCAAAAATATATGCAGAAGCGGGACACCTTGTTGGTGCAACTGGCCGCAGGCAGGAATTGCTCTACACCCTGCAATTGGAATATCCAAATAATATCATCACACATTGTTTTGACGTAACTGCAGACGATAATATTTATCATCTCAAAACTTTGATCAACAAATTAGATGGCCTCGATCTTCTCGTTTACAATGCGGGTTATGGTGATGTAAGTGAAACCGTGGATTGGGAAATTGATAAGACAACGGTAAATACAAATGTGAAAGGCTTTATCGAGATGATCGACTATGCTTTCAATTTTTTTGAAGAGCAGGGACATGGACAACTAGCCACTACTTCATCGATCGCTTCAGTGCGAGGCAATAGTTGGGCTCCGGCATATAGCGCGAGCAAAGCGTTTCAAAGTGTTTACTTCGAGGGACTGTATATGAAATTAAGAAGAATGAAAATCGGGATTCATGTTACAGATGTTCAACCCGGGTTTGTGGATACCAAAATGGCGAAAGGCAATAAAAGATTTTGGGTAGCTCCTCCCGTAAAAGCAGCAACGCAGATCGTACAAGCCATCGAAAAGAAAAAATGGAGAGTGTATATCACACATCGCTGGAGGCTGATCGCAACGGTAATTAAATGGATGCCCGATTTTCTTTTTCATCGAATCGGGTAAGGACTTGCGTACCTTCTTTGCGATTTTGCGTCTTTGCGTGAAAATTTTCTCGCGCAAAGACGCAAAATCGCAAAGTGAAACAACCGATTCGACTTTAACATTTCACTACTTTCCTTCCCACAAAGAATTATTATATTCGCATAGTGAATCAATCCCATATAAACGACAATTTCGAATCCAGGAAAAATTGGAAAGCCTCCGGTTATACATTACTGATATGTATCCTGCTGGCAATTGTTTTTTTATTTGTTACCTGGACACTTCCCTCAACTCCTCCTCCAATCGTTGAAGATGGCATCGAAGTAAATCTTGGAAACAGCGACCAGGGATTGGGAGCGGATCAACCTTATTTGCCCGGCAAACCTTCACCACAGGACCAGGAAAAATATACTCCACCGAAAGCGGCACCCGTTGAAAAAGTTGCAGTGAAAGAAGTTGAAACAGATGACAAGGAAGAAGATGCTCCTGCAATAAAAAAACCACCGGTTACAAAACCCAACGCTACAAAAATTCCAGATAAGGAAGTTGTAAAAACAAAACCGGTAAAAGTTACCGAACCCATCGTTAATCCGACTCCCGCCCCGCCTAAGCCTAAAGCAGTTTTCAAAGGCGTGAACGGAACAGGCACGGGTGGAAATGATGCGGACAATTATAAGCCTGGAAAAAATCAAGGCATCGCTGGCGGACATGGTGATCAGGGTCAGCCCGGCGGTGATCCAAATTCACAAAATTATACGGGTGGCGGACATGGTAATTCCGGCGTGAGTATTTCAAGAGGATTGCAGGGAAGAAGAATAACCGGTTTGCCTTCTTTCTCTGACGATTTCAATGAAAATGCAAAAGTGGCCGTAGATATTCATGTTGACGGAAGCGGCAATGTAATCAGCGCAGAATATCAACCACGCGGTTCCACAACATCTGATGCATCGATGAAGGCAATTGCTCTTCGTAAAGCGCATCAGATAAAATTCAATTCAGGTAATGATGAATCCGTAGGAACCATTATCTTCAATTTCAAGTTGAAAAATTAGTCCCGACAAATCATTCTACATTTTATGAAACACTGCGTACCAGTGTTTTTTTGAATTATTTTTTATTGCAATAAATTCAAACTGCGTATAAGCTTCAGTTGTTGTAAACTTGTAAAAAAATCGAGATGGCTACATTAATCACATGCCCTTCCTGTAAGAGTTCTTTTGCGTTGGAAGAAGTAATGACAGACGATATCAAAAAAGAACTGCGGGCGGAAATGATTGCTTACAAAAGCAAAAAAGATAAGGAAGTGAAAGAATTGGAAGAACAACTTTCAAAAAAAGATCTTGAGATAAACGAAAAAATATCTGCTGCTACCAAACTCCAGGAAGAAGAATTGAGGAAACAGATACTCAAGGAAGCCGATTCAAAATTAAAATTCCTCGAAGAAAAAGCCGGCAATGCAGAATTGGAAATAAAAGAATTGAAAGAAAAAGAACTGGAAGCACTTCGGTTAAAAAATGAATTAGACGAAGTGAAGCGTGATATGGAAAATGAAAAGAAAAAATATTTTCTTGAAAATTCTGGGAAGCTCGTTGATGAAGCCGTAAAAAAAGAAAAGGAAAATTTCGAACTAGAGAAAAAAGAAATGGAAGTGCGACTGGAACAGCAGAAAAAGCAGGTAGATGAAATGAAGAAAAAACTCGAGCAGGGATCACAACAACGATATGGAGAAACACAGGAACTCGCATTGGAAGAAACATTAAAATCAAGTTTTCCATTTGATATCATCGAAGAAGTTGCAAAAGGAGTGAAAGGCGCGGATTGTGTTCAAATCATCCGCAACGAATTTGGACAGGAATGCGGAAAGATCATTTATGAAAGCAAGCGCACCACTACTTTCATTATGGACTGGATAGAAAAATTAAAAGCCGATATGAGAAGTCGCGGTGCGCATATTGCTGTTATTGTCACCAAAACGATGCCGAAGGATATGGACGGTTTTGGAGAGAAGAATGGTGTATGGGTTTGTAATTTTCTCGAAGTAAGAGCACTTGCACATGTATTGCGTGATGGCGTAATTAAGGTATTCAACGCGTCTAAATCACAACAGAATAAAGGTGATAAAATGCAATTGCTCTACGATTATCTTACCAGCACCGAATTCAGTGAGCAATGGAAAGCGATCCGGGAAGGATTTCTATCGATGAAATTATCGATACAAAGAGAAAGAGACACGATGGAGAAATTATGGAAGGCAAGAGAAAAACAATTGGAAAAGGTTTTACTGAATGCCGCGCATATCAAAGGATCTGTGGAAGGAATATCCGGACAGGATTCCATCAACATGAGTTTATTGGATGAACCGAATGAAGAACTCGCCTCTGACTTGTGATAATCCTTTGCGTTTTTGCGTCTTTGCGAGAGAAAGTTCTCGCAAAGACGCAAAAACGCAAAGACAAATACATTTATTCCGACCTTAGTGACTTCACCGGATTCATCAAAGCCGCTTTAATAGCCTGATAACTTACAGTCAGCAAAGTAATAATCATTGCTCCAAATCCTGAAATTACAAAGATCCACCACGAGATATCTGTGCGATAATTATAATTCATCAACCATTTGTTCAGGAAAAAAGATGAAAGCGGAACAGCAATCAAACAAGAAATTAAAACCAATGCAATAAATTCTTTCGATAATAATTTCCAGAGATTAAATACAGACGCACCCAATACTTTGCGAACACCGATTTCCTTTGTGCGTTGTTCTGCGACAAAAGATGCGAGACCAAATAATCCGAGACATGAAATAAAAATCGCGAGTATCGCAAAAAAAGTAGCTAGGTTCCCAATCCGCATTTCCGCAGAAAATTTTGTATCGTACACGGTATCCGTAAAATGATAACTGAATGGATAATTCGGGCTAAATTTTTTAAATACATTTTCAATCTTTGCAAGCGCATCATGCACGGGCGCATTTGGTTTCAACTTGATATTAATTACACTCATCCATCCTTCGCATACAAAAATTGCGGGATCTATTGGTTCGTAAGGAGACTCTGTTACCATATCCTTTACCACACCGATAACCGTAAAAGGTTTGCCGCGGAATTTTACGATTTCTCCAAGCGGATTTTTAAATCCTAATATTTTCGCGGTGGCTTCATTCAAAATCATTGCCGACGAATCCGTTGCGAAATCTTTTGAAAAATCGCGGCCTCGCAGAATCTGCCAGCCAACTGTTTTCCCGAAATCGTGTGTTACATTCACATCCCTGAAAAAAATAACACGCGATGGATCCTGACCCCTCCATTGCATACCATTATTCTGTCCAAAATTTGTTGTGGGATAAGATGACTCCGCCATATTTGCTACTACGCCCGTTGCAAGCAAATCATTTCTTATTGGCTCGAATTTCCCCCATAAATCAGGAGAACCCATACCGACGGTAATCAATCCATCACGATTATAACCAACAGGACGATTCTTTGCATATTGTATCTGACGATAAACGATAATGGTTCCGATGATCAATGTAACAGATACCGTGAATTGCAAAACGACAAGCACTTTACGTGGTAGCGATGCTAATGGTCCGGCGCGAAGAGTACCTTTCAAAACTTTTATCGGTTCAAATGAAGACAAATAAAAAGCCGGATAACTTCCTGCAATTAATCCCGTAAAAAATGTAAACCCTAATGTCAGCAGCCAAAAAATGATATTGGAAAATGGAATGGACATTTCCTTATCGGATAATTGATTAAAAAATTCGAGAGATAGTTCCACCAACGCTAATGAAAGTATAAAAGCAAGCACCGCAACCAATATTGATTCACATAGAAATTGCCCGATCAATTGCGATTTCACCGAGCCGATTGTTTTGCGGATACCGACTTCTTTCGCCCGCTTTTCGCTTCTTGCCGTAGAAAGATTCATGAAATTGATGCATGCAAGTAACAATACAAATGCGCCGATAATACCAAACAACCAAACGAATTGTATTCTTCCCTCGCGTTCTTTTCCATTTTCGAATTCGCCTCCATATAAATGCAAGCGATCCATCGGATACACAATCGCTTCTTCCTTCCATTCTTCAATTTTGGAAGTTGGTACATTTCTAATTTTCGCGTCTGCGGTGCGCATGGTAACACCATCATTTAATTCTACAAACAATTGTCCGCAGTGGTTTTCCCATTCGGTTTGAGTATTCCTCCAATTTTCTTTGTTGCCCCAAGCAAGAAGCACTTTTGTATCGTAAAAATTAGTATTCCGTGGAAGGTCTTTATAAACGCCGGCGATTTTCATATTGAATTTGTCGCCAACCTTCACGACTTTATTGATCGGATCTTCATCATTAAAAATTGCTTTGGCCATCGACTCATCAATAAGAACAGCAGAAGGATCTTTCAACGCGCCTTCATTTCCTTTTAACATCTTTAATCCAAACATTGCCGGAAAATCCTCCTGTACCCACATTCCGTTGCCCGGGATTTTTTTATCGCCATATAATAATAGCTGCTCATCATTCCATGAAGCAAGCGATACTCTTTTAAAAATATCAGAATACTCATTTTTCAAAGCGACACCCAACGGCATAGATATCGACTTGGAAGAACCAGATCCGTCTTTCATCGTTTGATACGTCAACACCTGCGCCAGTTTTTTATGATTCGGATAATAGGAATCAAAACTAACTTCATCCCATATCCATAAACCGATCAGCAATGCAACGGCCATACCGGTAGCCAGGCCGGCAATATTAATAAACGAATACACTTTGTTATTGCGCAAATTGCGCCACGCGATTTTGAAATAATTTCTGATCATCGATTTTATTTAAAGAGTCAATGAAATGATTCGAGATATATGCATCCAACAAAATGCCGGATTTTATGGCAACTCTGAATCAATATTTTAGATTTTGCTTTTTACTGGCAACTGTTCGGTTTTGATACTGCTTGTGTTCAAATATGAGATATCTGAACTAGGATTAGTCTGAACTGGGATTTTTGGGATTAATAAGACAGCTGGAATAATCTAAGGACTGCTTCAAGAAATAATTTTTTAAACTATCCCAGCTATCTTATTAATCCCAAAAATCCCAGTTCAGACTAATCCCAGTTCAGACTAATCCTAATTCAGACAACCCATGTCAATATCAGCTCGCCAAAAATTTTCGCGTGCACCATTAAATGGATAGGAGATGATTTCTTGAAGACAAATGGCAAAATTAATTCAGTATCCTGTGTTGATGGAACGTTCTCGCGAAGCTGTATATACTCCCTAAAATCTACTTCACCCAAACTGTACCATTTGAATATGGATTCTTTTGCACTCCAAAAAAGCGTTTGCATTTTTATCAAGTCCTCGGGTAACGAAACCCGTTCGAGGAATTCATGTTCATGAGGTGCTAAAAATTTGTGACTGATGCGTCCAATCTTTGGCGTCACCATTTCCACATCCACGCCTACCCTGCTCTTGCCGCTCACTATCGCTGCAGCAAAATCACCACAGTGAGAAATAGAAAAATGATATTTTTCGTTTTCTAAAAAGGGTTTCTTCGTGTCAGCGATGATAATTTCCTCGATGGGAAAATCATTAAATAACTCGGGCAATAAAAATCTTCCAGCCAAATGCTGCAAGCGTTTGTGAGGGTGCGAAACATTTTTTTTCAAAGGCACTTTTTTGAGAAAAAATGATTCGTCCTCTTCTATTTGCCAGATCCCCAGCCGCGTATTTTCGTTGATATTATGTTGATAAAATAAAGGCATCAAAAAATTTGTAAATCCGAAATTCGCCTGCTGTCTGCAATATAAATTTATATATCAGGTAAACAAATAAACCTCAAACAGAAATGATCTTATCGGATAAAAAGATATTGGAAGAAATTGCGAAAGGAACGATCAAACTGGATCCGTACGAACGAAAATGCCTCGGCAGTAATTCTTATGATGTGCATCTGGGCAAATGGCTCGCTACTTACCGGGAACATATACTCGACGCAAAAAAGCACAATGAGATAGAATATTTTGAAATTCCTGATGAAGGATTTGTATTATATCCTCATATATTTTATTTGGGAGTTACGCTGGAATACACGGAAACACATGCGCATGTTCCTTTCCTCGAAGGGAAATCGTCTACAGGCCGTCTCGGTATCGACATCCATGCAACCGCAGGTAAAGGCGATGTAGGTTTTTGTGGTCACTGGACTTTGGAAATTTCCGTGAAGCAGCCGGTGCGCATTTATAAAAATATGCCGATCGGACAATTAATATATTTCCCGGTTGATGGCGAAATTGAAGTTAAATACAATCAGAAAAAAGATGCCAAGTACAGCGGACAACCGGATAAACCGATTGAGAGCATGATGTGGAAGAATAAATTCTAAACATCTAAACCGGGATTTGTGGGATTATTAGGATGAATAGGAGAGGGAGAAAAATATTCAATAATCAACACTCAATAATCAATGTTCAAGTTTGAATAAAAATCTTTGACTTCAAAATTTAATAATGGTATTGATTAATGAATAGTCTCATTTCCCAAATATCCCAATAATCCCACAAATCCCGGTTCAGATTTCCTTGTACTTCCTATAATATGCAATAATTCTTCCTGTCACTTCATCATAAGTCATAATTCCTTTCGGTTGATTATTGGCTTTTAAATAGCGACCGTAAATTTTTCGGATATAAGGTTCGAATGGATTTTGATATTTATTAAAAAATTCCCGCAACATGCGAAGATCGTGTCGCACCGTAGGTTTCAGTTGTTCACGCAATGGTACCATCAAGGTTGAATCCCGATAATACAATTCGCTCGCCGCATATAAATAAAGATCAAAATAAACAGAATACTGGAAAGCGGTATTGTTGCTCGATTTTGCAGAGAGATATCCAGCAAAATTTGCTTCGTTCTCTTTTGCATAACCGAGCTGATGCCCGATTTCATGACAGGTAGTAAAAGGACGCACATATACAGGTACTGTTGTATTCACCTGCGCTTCTCCCGAGAAAGGGTTATAGTAACCGGAAAAACCAAGATAATTTCCCATATAACTAAACACCGATGGCTTCACGGATGGTGATTGGTACACCAAAAATTTATTTTCTTTCGAAATATTTTCATAGCTCATAATCGCATTATCGAAGAGTGTATTTTTTTTATACAATTCACGCCTGGCAATATGCGAAGTCGAATCTAAATCATTCAGGTGTTTCACGATTAATTGTACAACATCACGCAATTCAAATTTATCATACGGTTTCAACTGCAATTGCAATTGATAATCGATCCCCATGCGATCATAGTTCAGTCCCCACGCAACATTAAAGACAATATAAATCCATAAGCAACAAGCCAGGATCCTTTTCAACAACCTGGAAATATATGACCGGTCAATTTGCTTTCTTATTAATTTCTTAAAGAAATAAACGATCTGTACCAACAGGTAAATACCAATCACAGTATAAAAAATATCCCCTATGCTAAAAGGTATCCAGCCAAAAAAAATGCGAAGTATTCTTGCGATAACAGGATAAATGCCGGTTGAATAATATTTCTCAACGGCCAGCGGAAAGAGAGAAAAAATTTTGATGAACACTGCAATACCAATCAATAAAAACCACTTTCTATACTGTCTCAACACCATGTTATTAAAAATATACCAATATTACATCATCAACCTTAAATTGCATGTTAATATGCATATGCTATGAATCTTGAATTTAATAAGAATGAAGATAACATGCGAATGGCTTTGAGTCAGCTTAAAACAAGATTTGAAAAAATCAGTTTGGGTGGAGGCAAAAAAGCGATTGAAAAGCAGCATGAAAAAAATAAACTGACTGCACGCGAACGCATAGATTATTTAATTGATAAGAATTCTTCTTTTATTGAAATCGGTTCATTTGCAGGATATGAAATGTATGAAGAGCAAGGAGGATGTGCAGCAGGCGGTACAGTGTCTGGCATTGGGTATGTCAGCGGACGTCAGTGTGTAATTGTCGCGAATGATCAAACAGTAAAAGCAGGCGCATGGTTTCCGATAACCGGCAAAAAAAATTTACGCATGCAAGAGATCGCGATGGAAAATCATTTGCCGGTGATTTATCTTGTTGACAGCGCAGGCGTGTTTCTTCCGATGCAGGATGAAATTTTTCCAGACAAAGAACATTTCGGTCGAATTTTTAGAAATAATGCACGCATGAGTGCAATGGGCATTACGCAAATAGCCGCGGTGATGGGCGCTTGTGTTGCTGGCGGCGCATATTTACCAATCATGAGTGATGAAACTTTGATGGTGGAGGGAAATGGTTCCATTTTCTTAGCGGGACCATACCTGGTGAAAGCCGCTATCGGAGAAAATATAGATGCAGAAACTTTAGGTGGCGCTGAAACACATAATTCAATTTCAGGAATTGCGGACTATAAATGCAAAACGGAACATGAGTGTCTCGACCATGTAAAAAAGATTATCAGCAAATTGGGGCATTCAAAACAAAATGCAGGGTTCGATCATGTGGATGCAGTGAAACCAAAAAAAAATCCGGATGAGATTTATGGAATTCTGCCAACCGATGGCACTAAGTCGTACGATATGCTGGAGATCATTGACAGGATCGTTGATGCACCGGGGATAGAACAATTCAAAGAAGAATATGGCCGTACTATCGTTTGCGGTTATGCGCGAATTGAAGGTTGGGCGGTTGGCATCGTTGCCAACCAACGAACAATCGTAAAAAGTAAAAAAGGTGAGATGCAGATGGGAGGAGTCATCTACAACGACAGTGCGGACAAGGCAGCGCGTTTCATCATGAATTGTAACCAGAAAAAAATTCCACTTGTTTTTTTGCAAGACGTCACCGGCTTTATGGTTGGCTCACGCAGCGAGCATTCGGGAATTATAAAAGATGGAGCCAAGATGGTAAATGCAGTTGCGAATTCTGTGGTTCCAAAAATTACAATCGTGATCGGCAATTCTTATGGAGCCGGCAATTATGCCATGTGTGGCAAAGCATATGATCCGCGTTTTATTTTTGCATGGCCAACTGCGAAAATAGCAGTGATGGGCGGCGACCAGGCGGCTAAAACACTTTTACAAATCCAGGTCAGCTCATTGAAAGCGCAGGGAAAAAATATCGATCCGGAGGATGAAAAAAAATTATTGGATGAAATCAAAGGGCGCTATGATAAACAAACATCTCCTTACTATGCAGCATCCCGGTTATGGGTAGACGAAATTATTGATCCGGCAGATACAAGAAGAATTATTGGCGAATCGATCAAAGCAGCAAATCATAACCCGGATATGGCAGAGTTTAAGACAGGAGTGATACAGGTTTAAGGTGTGGGGTATAAGGTGTATAACCTAAAGAAAAAATCCACACCTTATACCATATACCATACTCCTTATACCTTACAACCCACAGTCCACGCAGTTTCACTTCAAACTACAAACAACACCCACTTGCAAAAAGATCAACTAATCATGTACACCGATGGCGCTTCGCGGGGAAATCCGGGGCCCGGTGGATATGGCACTATTTTAATGTGGAAGGGCCATACCAAAGAACTTGCTGCTGGTTACCGGCTGACAACAAATAATAGAATGGAGTTGATGGCGGTAATTGCCGGACTCGAAGCATTGAAAAAAGATGGATTGACGATCACCATTTATTCCGATAGCCAGTACGTTGTAAAAGCAGTTGAACAAGGATGGTTGAAAAATTGGATCGCGACGGATTTTAAAGGTGGAAAAAAAAATAAAGATCTATGGACCTGGTATTATGAACTTGCTAAAAAAAATAATATCAGGTTCTCATGGGTAAAAGGCCATGCGAATAATCCTTACAATAATCGTTGTGATGCGTTGGCTACAGCAGCGGCGGATGGGAAGGATTTATTGGTAGACGAGGAGTTTGAAAAGAATACCAGCGGTTGAGAAGAGTGGAGAAACAGAGCGCAGAGCGTACTAATACTTCGCTCTCCGCTCTGTTTCGCCGCTCTATTCATAACAATCCCTCAATCCTTTAATCATGGTTCAAACCTATTTATTCAAAAATATTTTCCTGCAATATTCTCCCTGTTCTTTTAACAGAAGGTCTTTTCAATAAAAAATAAACGCCGAATAAAATAGTGCTAAAAATAAGCGTCGCAGCAATACTTGTTCTGTAAAAAGGCAAGGCATCATTATAACATTGTATCAAACCGCTCCATGTTTTCGGGCGTCCATAACCGCGAGTTCCACTCCACCCTGCCCACAAAATAAAATTCGACAAAATAAAATAGACAGTCGGAGCAGCGAGCGATGCAATAAAAATATTCAACACATTTATTTTTCTAATTGCGAATCCGATGAATGTCAATATTCCAAATAAAACATAGTTCTGCCACTGACCTTCATAAAAGCCCTGGGTAGAAGAGAGTCCACTTGTATAAAGTATCTGGAAAAACATATCCGAGAAGAACATAGAAAGAACCGGTATTGCCAGTGCAAGTTTCTTATCTTTTATTACCGCCCCTGCGAAAATAGCGATGGCCCATTGTGGCGCAAATCCAAATGGACGATCAGGAATAACCCGGTACATAGCTGCGATGACCACCAGCAAAATCAGCGACCACGCAAGGTTTCTATCTAACTTCATGACAAATTTTTTTAGGAGTATAAAATTAGCGAGAAATGAGTAATTAAAAATTTTTTTGCCCTGTAAAATCTCCACAAAAGATTACAAATATCGATATGTGTACAATGTACAAATTAGAAGAGGTAACGATAAAATAATATCCGTTATCTATAGGATAGCAGAGCGAAATGTCAATTGTCAGAATCCGGAACTGAAGCCTCGTATATAACAGCATTCCTGGATGCCTTAATAGAAAACCTCGACCCGTCAAAACTAACCCAGCTTTGACCCTCTTCACGCTGAAAAACATTTTTATCGTCTTCATGAACCACTACCTCACCTTTCAAAACAATAAAAATATTCGTCCCGCCATGTGTCAAACTAACATTTCCATCTTTTTCCAATGCAATTTTATTCAGTTGAAAATCTTCAGCGGGGGTAACAAATGTCGTTAAATGCACTCCTATTTTTGTTTCGCCAATGACATCGGGGATAGTTGCTTCAAACCGTACATGTTTCAACAATTCGTTTACATCGATATGTTTTGGAGTGAGACCACCGCGCAAAACATTGTCCGAGTTCGCCATTATTTCCACATTTTGTCCCTCGAGATAAGCATGCGGCAATCCCGCATCCTGGAAAATCGCTTCGCCTTCCTGCAACTTTAATAAATTGAAAAAATAAATGGAGAAAATTCCGCGATCAATTTTCCCCGGCTGATTGAATGTTAATGCGGCCCGCGCCGCCCAAAAGTTCTCATCATTTTTTTGTAAAGAATTATTTTGATATGCAGGAATGATTCTGTCGAGCAGTGGCTGCAATATTTCATTCGTTTGAGATTGATCCATCTCCATAACGGTCTTGTATAATGCTGCATATCCTTTTTCAAAAACCGGCAATAGAAAATTCAGTTCAGGGATTCTTTGCAAAGTCTTTATCAACTTATCCTTCGACTTAAATCCATGCAATAACCAGAATTCACTCAGGGCCATCATCAATTCAGGTTTGTGGTTATCATCCTTATAATTTCGATGTGGTGAATCCGGGTCGATCCCTTTTTTATTCTCATCGGCAAATTCCTTTTCCGCATTTTTTTTCGAAGGATGCACTTGTATGGAAAGCATATCTTTTACATCCAGGATTTTTAAAAGATATGGTAGTTTGCCAAATTTTTTCATGACGGCCTTGCCTAAAGTTTCTTCCGGAAATGCGGCGATGTATGTATTCAGCGGGATTTTTTTGTCGTCATTGGTCATAATCACCGCGCTGCCGTTATCATGTGCGCCCATCCAATATTCAGCGAAGGGTTTCTTTTCCCCGCCATGTATTTTCAGCAAATGTGAAAGGTAATAAAACCCTCCCCAAGCGTAGTGTTGCACCTTGCCATCCAATTTGAAAACTTTATTTTTAAGCAGTTCCATCATTCAATTCTTTTCTAAATAAGTTGGCTATACGGCCAAAGAACGTCTAAAATAAATCAAAAAAGAATAGCAATGGCAGCGCATAACGAATTGGGAAAAAAAGGAGAACTTCTTGCGCTGAACTGGTTAATGCAACATGGCTATGAAACGATTTACAAAAACTGGCGATTTGCACACGTGGAAGTAGACATTATTGCCAGCAAAGAAATGATATTACACTTTATAGAAGTCAAGTCGAGGAGTAACAGGCTATTTGGTTTCCCTGAAGAAAGCATCACCAAAAAAAAACTGGAAAATCTTATGCTTGCGGCAGAAGAATTTCTTTTTCAATTTCCATCATGGAAAAGGATTCAGTATGATGTACTATCAATCAGTATAAATAAAAAAGGCGAAGCTGATTATTTTTTTATTGAGGATGTTTATATGTGGTGAACAGGATTTTCAATTTTGAGATTTTGAGATTTTGAGATTTCTCGGAAATCTCAAAATCTCAAAATCCCTAAATTAAAAACGCGATTTACTTGTGGTTCAATTTTTCCTTCAGCAATTCTACTACTCTGTAAGTAGCGGGACAATGTTCAATATTTTGTTTATACACGTGGATATACTCAACCATTTTCTTTTTTGTATGATGCGGGAATCCTGCGCAATCGCGCGGGCGCACATCATATATATTGCACATGTTCGTGTCTTCATTGAGAAACTGGCAGGGCTGACTAGCATTTAACCAATCGCCGCCTTTATCTCTAAACAACCATTTTTGGCGAAATGATTTTGCCGACATACCCAGATGTTTTGAAATTCTTTGTACATCCTTTTTCGTATAAGTAGGCGACATCGTTTTGCAACAATTTGCACAATGCAGACAATCTGTTTTTCCCCAGATTGATTTATCAGCTTCCAGTATGAGATTATCTAATCCACGCGGCGGCCTTTTTTCGAGCATTGTTAAAAAACGCTTCATGCGTCTTTTATTGTAGCGGATTATTTGTTTGAACGAACGCAAATTAACGGTCAACATGATTGCTTGCTTGTTCGGCAAATATCCCGTAAACGACTTATGCTGCAAAGAAAATTTTTGATTTTGCATATTAAATTTTAAACTTGTTACATGTGGGATGCTTACAAGAAAGGATATAAAGCATGGCTTCAACTTGAAAAATCTTTGTCGGATAATTCTGTTGAATCATATCTCAGGGACGTAGATAAACTTACCCAGTTCTTGCAGCATGAACACATGATGAAAACACCTAATGAGATCCAGTTAAAAGATCTTCGTCAATTCCTCAAATGGATAGCGAGTTTCGATATGACCGCGAGTTCTCAATCAAGAATCATTTCAGGCATTCGTTCCTTTTATAAATATTGTGCGATAGAAAATATTGTACAAACTGATCCAACTGTATTGTTGGAAACGCCAAAATTAAAGAGAGCGTTACCCGATATACTGTCGTTCGAAGAAATCGAAAACATTATCGGGCAGATTGATCTAAGCAAACCGGAAGGCGGGCGTAACAAAGCCATTCTCGAAACCATGTATAGTTGCGGACTTCGTGTGAGCGAGGTTGTTAATCTTAAAATATCTTCATTATATCTCGATGTGGGTTTTATCCGGGTTTTGGGTAAAGGAGATAAAGAAAGGCTCGTTCCGATAGGACGTCCCGCCGTTAAGTATATCAGCATCTACAAAAACGATATTCGGGTACATATTCCCGTGATTCCCGGTAATGAAGATATCCTTTTCCTGAACCGGCGTGGAAGTAAATTGTCAAGAGTGATGATATTTTTATTGTTAAAGGAGCTTGTGAAAAAAGCGGGTATCAAAAAAAATATTTCACCACATACATTTCGCCATTCCTTTGCAACACATCTCGTGGAAGGCGGCGCGGATTTGCGCGCAGTACAGGAAATGCTGGGGCATGAAAGTATCACCACCACGGAAATTTATACGCATCTCGACAGAGAATATTTGCGCCAAACGCTGCATCAGTTTCATCCGGCATTTAGGTGAATTGTTGCTTCTTTGCGCTTTTGCGTCTTTGCGTGAAAAATTCTCACGCAAAGACGCAAAAGCGCAAAGAAGCAACAATCAACTTTCCAGCGACCGTTAAAGAAACCCTATAATTCAATTCTGGTTCAATTTTTGCCTGTTTTCAACGTATTCCTATTTTATGAAAACATCAAAAATTCTTCTCGCCGCGAGTCTTTTTGCTTTATTTTTTTCATGCAAAAAAGAAAACTCGACTACAAAGACAACACAAAATCCATCTTCCGGAAATGATGTCGTTTATAATCTGAGTAAATCGACACTGCTTGATTTGGTCAATAAAGTGCGACAAACCGGGTGCACTTGCGGCACAACTGTTATGCCTGCCGTTGGGGTGGTTACATGGAATGATGCGCTCGCAAAAGCGGCGGATGATCATAGTGCAGATATGCTTTCAAAAAATTATTTTAGTCACACTGGTTCCGATGGTTCGGATCCCGGAATGAGGATCATTGCTGTTGGTTACATCTGGCAAGCATATGGTGAAAACATTGCACTGGGTTACCCGAACGAGCAGGCGGTAATGGATGGATGGTTAAAGAGTGAAGGTCATTGCAAGAATATAATGAGTCCGGATTTTTTAGAAATGGGCGCCGCGCGTGAGGGAGATTATTGGACGCAGGATTTTGGTAAAAAACAATAAAGCAAATGTGCGAATTTACCAATATGCAAATGTGCGAATGCTTTGATATTGGAAGCATGAGCAGGTTGAATGTTATTAAATTATTTCTCATTTTATAATGCTGAATCCCTGATAAGCACTGCCAGGTTAACAGCATTCGCACATTTGCATATTGGTAAATTCGCACATTTCTGGCAAGATTGTTGAAAACCTTATTATGTATCTTTCACCATAAAAAAAATATTTTATGAGTTTTCAAAAAACAATGCTCGCGACATTGACAGGAGTTGTAATAGGAATATTGATCGCACCGGCGAAAGGAAGTGAAACCCGGCAGAAAATCTCAGATTCAGCAGATAATATAAAAGATAAAATTCGTCGCATGAGAGGCGCTACCAATGAAGAGCTGGATGAATTGCACCAAGTATTCGAACATGAAATCGCGGGATTGAAAGAAGATATCCGCGAAAAAATTCTTCGACTGATTGAAACAAGCAAGAAAGGTTATAATCATGTGAAATCAGAAGCGCTTTCTTAAAGGCGGAGGGGCAAAGCTATAAGGCTTAGCTCGCCTTCCACTTATCTTGTAACCTGTACTTTCTGGATCAATTTAGAAATCTAAATATTTCGCTTAGAGTACGCGG
>JAFDYD010000011.1:17771-56862 GCA_018267615.1 Bacteroidota bacterium
CCGCGTACTCTAAGCGAAATATTTTTTTGGCCTCCACACCAACACCAGTAAATATCTTTAAGTTGAAATGGTTTCTGGTTTTTTTGTTGACCGCAAAAAAACTTTACTATAAGCCAATGCATCATTTTCCGAAATTGCATAATGCAGCAATGATTTTTACCTTTGGCTAAACAAAGCCATCCCTACAAGTTCATATCATTGTCATTTTTAAAAACCATACAAGCATCATCAGCCGGAGATAAGGAATTGCTCACTTTGTACAAACAATCCGGAGACCTCGAGATTTTGGGTAAACTATACCAGCCCCATATGGAACTTGTATATGGAGTGTGCCTCAAATACCTGAAGGATAACGAAACCGCGAAAGATGCAGTAATGGCAATTTTTGAAGAACTGGTTTTAAAATTGAGGAAACATGATATAGATCATTTTAAGGCGTGGCTGCATACGTTGGCTAAAAATCATTGCCTGATGCAATTACGCGCTTCGAAGCATATAAAAATCAACGAATTTGATCCGGATCATATGCAAATAACCGAAACAGTGCATCTGAATGGTATCATGGAAAAAGAAGAGCACCTGGAGCAGCTCAATGATTGTCTCAAGACCCTTTCACCCGAGCAAAAAAACGTGGTGGAATTATTTTACCTGCAAAATAAGTGTTATAAAGAAATCGAATCGATTACAGGTGTGGAATGGAATAAAGTGAGAAGCCATATACAAAACGGTAGAAGAAATTTGAAGATATGCATGGAACAAAAAATTCAGAATGCGGCCAATGAATGAAAAAGAAAAACATACAGGATCATATGACGCTGCAGTGATTGAAAAATATTTGCAGGGCAAATTGTCTTCCGCGGAAATGCACGCGCTTGAAAAAGCGGCATTGGATGATCCATTTCTTGCAGACGCGATTGAAGGTATCACGCAAAATCAAAACAATCAGTCGCTCTCAAATGACGTTGCCGAATTACAGCAGCGATTGAAGCAGCGTATTAGCACTAATAAAAACAAAATTGTCCCTATCTCCTATAAGTCCTGGTTGCAAATAGCGGCCGCAGTGATCGTATTAGCATTTAGTGGTGTAATCACTTTTTATATTATTTCTAATTCAAGAGAAAATAAAACGATTGCCCGGGAAAATCAATTAGAGAAAGTTGACTCAACAAAAGCCGAACCCGCAACACCCATAGTGAAACCCACTGATACCTCACTCTCTGATGCGCAGGCATCGGGAAAATCAGAAACGAGCCGATCAGCTGCGGCCAGGAAAAAAACAAGTGAGTCCAAACCTCTTGCTGATAGTATCACTTTCAACCAAAATACTGCCGATGCTGCTGTCGCGAAAGATGAGGAGATATCAAAAAAGACGGCCCCTGCTCCCTCCGCTGCAGCGGCCGAAAATGAGAAAGAAGACGATCGTGCTGCCAAAGCATCTTCCAGTGAATATTTAGCGCCGTCAGCAAAACGAAATTCCTTTATGGGAAAAGTTACTGATGAACATAACAAACCCATTGCAGCCGCTTCTATTGAGTTAAAAGATAAAAAAATCGCCGCGGTTACAGACAATAACGGAAATTTCAAATTGAATGTAAAAGGCGGGGATTCTGTAGTGGTAGCCAAAATAAATTCCATCGGCTATGAATCAGCATTGTCAGACTTAACCAATGATGGTTCCCCCAATATTATCATCCTTCGCCAGGACAAAAGCAACCTGCAGGAAGTGGTTACAACGGGTATGAGCAACCGGAGAAGATTAATAGCGACCAAACAAAAAACAAACCAGGACGCTACTCCGGTGCATGGATGGGATGAATACACCAAATACCTCGAAAAAAATAAAAAAATTCCGCAAGACAGTTTAGGATTAAAAGGTGCCGTTGTGGTTTCGTTCTCCGTTAATAAGAAAGGAAAACTTTCTAATTTCGTTATCGAACAATCACTTGGTCCGGGTTATGACGAAGAATCAATCCGCCTGATAAAAGAAGGGCCTGCCTGGAAATTATTAAAAGGCAAAACGGCAAATGTAAATGTGATTGTCAGTTTTTAATTTTTCAATCGTGAGACGTGAAACGACAAACGTGAGAAATTGCTCGTCTAATGTCTCACGGTTCATGTTTCACGTCTCACGATCAAATCCCCAACCAACACAACATTAATTGATCATTCATTCTCCTTTCTCTACATTTGCCTTTCAAAAAATTGCTTTATGAAAAGAATATTCGGCCTTGTTGTGTTAGCTTTTTTTATTTATCTCGATAGCTCCTCGCAACAATTAAAAATGCCAGCACCCTCACCTCCACAATTTGTAAAACAGGACTTCGGACTTTCTTCTATCGAATTATCCTATTCAAGACCCGGAGTAAAATCCAGACAAATTTTCGGTGATCTTATTCCATATGGAAAAGTGTGGCGCACCGGCGCTAACAACGCGACTACAATCACCTTCGGCGACGACGTAATCATCGGCGGAAAAAAAATAGCTGCGGGCAAATATGGATTGCTCACAATTCCGGGCGCCAGCGAATGGATCGTTATCATCACCAAACAACTCGATGTAACAAATTCAGGGCAGTATAAGCAAGATCAGGACGTGGTGCGTGTAACGGTATCCGTTACTGATCTTCCATTTGCACTCGAAACGTTCAGCATACTGTTTAATAACGTAACGAACAATAGTTGCGATTTAGATCTTCTATGGGATAAAACAATGGTGACTGTTCCTATTAAAACAGACATCGATGCGAACATCATGTCGCAGATTGATGAAGCCATGAATAAGGACAATCGCCCTTATTTCAATGCGGCTATGTATTACTTTGATAACGGAAAAGATTTAAACAAAGCATTGGAATGGTTTAACAAAGCCGGCGAGCAAAATCCAAAAGCATATTTTGTTTTCTATCAGAAAGCAAGATGCCAGGCAAAACTGGGAAAGAAACAAGATGCAATTGCATCTGCACAAAAATCAATTCAACTGGCCAAAGAAGCAGGAAATGCCGACTACGCTGCAATGGGAGAAAAATTGATTGCGACGCTAAAATAAATCGCGCATGAATGACAAAGATATTTCGCGCAGAGCACGCAGAGAAAATGAGAACGCAGAGGAAAGTCCTCTGCGTTCTCATTTTCTCTGCGTGCTCTGCGCGAAATATCTTTGTTTATAAATTTGCGGATTGAACCTTCTTATCATCTTTAAAAATCAAACTCAGCAGGCTGCTTAACAATATCACACCTATTGCTCCTACCACATTTAACCAAAGAAATCCGAGGTTCATTACTTTTCTTTGGTTAAGAATATGTATCGTGATGACAAAAAGTTCGATAACGATCGCACTGGCAAAAATTGCTTTTGCTCCGATCCGTTTAAAATAAAATGCAACCAAAAAAATACCAAGTATAACTCCGTAAAACAAAGATCCTAGCACATTTACTGCTTCAATCAAACTGTTCCCGATATTATACGCTACCTGCGCAATCACCACGCAAAAAATCCCCCATAATAAAGTATATAGTTTAGAAAGCTGATACTGCTTCTTATCATCGATTTTCTTTTTTGAAAATCTTTTATGAAAATCCACAATCGTGCAAGATGATAATGAATTCAACGCAGCAGCAATCGAGCCCCAGGCCGCCAAAAAAATCACCGCAATCAATAATCCTACTACTCCTTTGGGAAGATGATCAATTACAAAACGCAGGAAAATATAATTGGTATCGCTATCATCACCATTAACATCTTTATCGTGCAGCCATCGTTTAATCGTGTTGCGAAAAATTATTTTCTGATCTTCAGATGCCTTGATGGTCGCCTGCGCTTGCTGCCAGTCTGTTGATCCCGATTGCAAATTATTTGCGGCAATCAGGTTCATCTGCTTCACTTTGATTTCCTGCATTGCGTTATACTCATTGGTAAGCAAATTGAGCGAATCCTTATATTTTGATTTGGCAAGTAATTCTATTTGAGACTGGTTGAAAAAAACGGGTTCGCTGTTATATTGATAATAAGAGAATACCAGCACGCCAAGCAGTAGGATCAGAAATTGCATGGGAACTTTTACAAGTCCATTTAATAATAACCCAAGGCGGCTTTCACCAACAGATCTTGCAGTAAGATATCTTCCAACTTGTGATTGATCTGTTCCGAAATAAGAAAGCTGCAAGAAAAATCCTCCTATCAATCCACTTAATAAATTGAATCTGTCGCCCCAATTAAAACCATGCTCCGTTCTCCCGGTTGTAATCACATTCAACTTACCAGCCTTTCCACCGACATGCAATGCATCTAAAAATCCAACGCCTTCGGGTAAACGATGAACGACGAGATAGCCGACAAATCCCATTCCCGCCAATATGATTGCCATTTGTAATTGCTGCGTGTATGCAACTGCTTTTGCTCCGCCTGTGACTGTATAAATAATCAACAATCCACCCATGAAAATATTTGTCCAGATAATATTCCAGCCAAGTAATGAAGACAAAATAATAGATGGCGCGGAAATACTTATTCCGGTTGACAAACCGCGTTGCAATAAAAATAAAAAGGAAGTGAGTGAACGCGTCCTCACATCAAATCTTTGTTCTAAGAATTCGTAAGCGGTAAAAACTTTTAGCCGGTGAAATACGGGAACAAAAGTGATAGAAAGAACAACCATCGCCAGTGGCAAGCCAAAATACACTTGCACAAAACGCATTCCATCTGTGTACGACTGACCCGGTGCGAGAAAAGTAACTGCACTAGCCTGGGTGCCCATGATACCGAACAGCACCATGTACCAGGGCATTGTATTGTTGCAAAGAAAATAACCTTCGAGGTTTTGTGTCGTGCGGCTCTTGTATAACCCGTAAGTTATAATTCCAAGTAAGGTAATGGTCAACACTAACCAGTCGAGCCAGCTCATGAAAAATGTTTAGTAAAGAAATAGAAGAAGATGATCAGAAAAAGCAAAAAGCCTATTACCAGCAAATACCAGTAACTCCATTTTTTAAAAAGCGGCGACTTGTCGTCTTGTATATCATCCATGGCATTTTATTTATCGTTGTTGTCGTCGCGACGCATCATCAATGCAGCAGCTATCAGTCCAAGTACGAGGCCGATAACAAGACCGATTGTTGCTTTTTTAATAAACTTTCCGATGATAAGTCCAACTACGATTGCTAATACAAAAGCTATTTCTCTTCTCCGTTGCATATATTAAAAACCACGTTTATGATTAAGCGCAATGATATTTGCCATCAACCGATAGGCACCGGACACACCTGCAGGCAGCTCTCTGAAAAAAACCAAACCGGTATAAACAAACACTCCTTTTCCATATCCACCAATGATCAAGCTTCCTTTTTGATCAGCTTCGTTCGGATCATGCATAGAAAATATTGCGTGATAATTCGAATCGGTTTGTCCCGCAAAATAAGTTCCTCTTTCCTGTATCCATCCATCGAAATCACGATCAGAAATTTTGTTCGGGTAATTCAATACGGGATGATCGGGTAGTAAGAAATTTACTTTAGCCTGTTCATCAGTGACGCGGGCATTTGAAATGCTAAATGGATAAGGACCTATTTTTGTTTTTACAGAGCCCAGATTTTCTTTATTGTACTGCACGATCAGGTTTCCACCCTCGTGTATGTAATTCATGAGTATATCATATTTCCCGATCAACCAATCATGCACATCATACGCGCGAACGCCGGCAACGATAGCGTCGAATTGTTTTAGATTAGCAGGAACAATATCCCTTTCTTTTAACAACACAACTTCGTATCCCATTTGTTGCAAAGCTTCCGGTACTTTGTCGCCAGCGCCTTCGATATAGCCAACCTTCTTACCAACTGTCTGTACATCTGTAACAATAAATTTAGCCGTCGAATTTTTGAAATAGTCGATGCGCGGAATATGATTGTATGAAATTGTTTTTATTTCTTTGAGACTGTCTGCTTTGCCCTGCTCATCTACTATGATCGAAGAATAAAAAACCGCGGTTTCCTTTTTTGTCGGTTTTGCAAGGTAGGTTAAAGTGGTGCGCGAATTATTTTCTGCTTTCACATTAATATCGTTTATACCTGTCAGTGATACCTTGGGTTGAATATTGCGCTGACTTTGATTTTGTGTATGCACTTCAAACGCCTTTTCATTTCCAGATGTGAAAACGATTGTTTCCGGATCGAACTGACCAGTAACTGCTGGCAATACCGTTAGTGGTTCATATAGTTCTCCTCTTACTTCATCCAAAAATTTATACTGCACGGGTCTTGTAAATGTAAAATCATGACCGCCGATGGTAACAACAAATTGCGCATCGTATGCAGGCCTTCCTTGCGGATCGCCAATCATCTGCTGATCTTTTATATTAAACGAACCGGGCGACATTTCCTCCTCCAGCCAATAAGGCTGCGTAATTTGTTTTTTATCCGACACCGCAAATTTCTTATTCAGGAAATAATTTTTATTAAAAGCAAGCGACTGGTTAAATGCAATATTTGCCTCACCAACAGTAATTGATTTTACGTTTGCATCCGTGTTCAACCTGTTCAACATCGAGATATTCACCTTCAATGAATCGCCTTGGGCAACATAAGGATTTTCTACTGTTGCTTCAAGCCAGATGCCACTACAAATTTCAATCAGTTGCTGAACTTCTTTTAGCTTCTGCGTTTTCCAATATCCATCTTTCAATCCCGATATGGCACTATACAGATTCACGAGCCCGGTAACTGATTTTTCAGGACTTGCCAATGAATAATCTTTGACGAGTTTGTCAACCAATTCCTTTATTTTATTTCCACCTTCTACCCTGTCCCAACTTGTTACAACGCCATCTAACAAATCACTCGTCGCTTTCTCTCCATCAACTGCTGTGAAATATTCTAACGCCTGTCCCCTTGTTCGTGGAAGCGCTGCGCCCTGGCTCTTATGTTGTGTCCTGCTTTCCGCAGCGATTTCACCATAACTCTTACCAAGAATTGCATTATATATTCCCACGTCGATCTTCATCTGATCGTCGCTTGTGGTGTTGATGTTTCCAAAAACAAATGTGTTCCATAAAAGTCTTTTGGGTTTCCACGGTTGAACGCCATATTTGAATTGCTCTGGAAATTTGGTAGGATCACCCGCTGCAAGAAAAGCTTCGTGCGCCAATACAGATGCCGCCGCATGTTGTCCATGATAAGCCATCTTAAAGACTTCAGGGAATCGCGTAATGATCACATCGGGTTGAAATTTGCGAAGCACCCAAACCACATCACTCAGAATTTTTTGTTTATCCCAGATTTTCATTGCCTCATCGGTGCTCTTTGTGAATCCAAAATCAAAAGCGCGTGAAAAGAATTGTTCGGCACCGTCAATACTACGGGCCGCAAGCATTTCCTGTGTTCTTATTAATCCAAGTTCAACGCCCTGCTCATCACCGATCAGGTTTTGTCCCCCATCGCCTCTTGTCATGGACAAATATCCGGTTCTATACAATTTTTCCTTTGCCAGGTAGGCTATCAAACGCGAGTTCTCATCATCGGGATGCGCAGCCACATATAAGACTGTTCCCAATACATTTAATTTTTTTAGTCGAAGAAATATCTCCGCGCTATTGATCGTTTGTAAGTTTTGCGCACGTAAGAACGAAGACAGCAACAAAAATTGAAACAGGAATAAAACTATAGTTCTTCTCATTCGGCAGTTTTTTAATCTAACGGAGGGGCAAATTAGTGAATCATTTGTTTCTGTTTTATTAAAATAATATGGACGGCATTGGCTAGATTTACTTGTTTTTTTACCGGTGGGAGAGCGTTAGCATGCAACACCAATGGTTTGGTGGTGACACAGTTTGAGTTGAAAAGTTGATTAGTCGATAGGTCGATAGGTCGATAAGTCTTTTTCACAAAAACACTTCTTACAAATGCAAAAGACTTATCGACTAATCAACTTTTCAACTAATCAACCAATCAACTCAAACTGAGCCACCGCCGAGAGTTTAATAATTTTACACATTCTAAACATTTTCTTAGGCGCATAATATTTGTTCTTTATGCCAGTTCTATTACTTTAGCTCAAAAATCCTTTTGTTCTATGGCTCAAAAGTTTTGCCTGAGTATCATGTTTGTTTTTTCTTCCGTCATCCTGTCTCTCCAATTGCATGCACAGTCGGTCCCCAATCCATATCACTACGTTTCTCACAAAAAAATAGACTGTAAACACGGAGCCGTGGTATCGGCACATCCGCTTGCCAGCCAGGTAGGAGTATCCGTTTTAAAAAAGGGAGGCAATGCAGTCGATGCCGCTATAGCAACGCAATTGGCATTGGCAGTCGTTTATCCCGGTGCGGGTAATTTAGGTGGTGGCGGATTTATGGTCGCCTGTTTGTCCGGCGGTAAAAAAATTGCACTCGACTACCGCGAGAAAGCGCCGGCAGCCGCATCAAAAGACATGTATCTCGATGCTAAAGGTGATGCACAACCGAACTTGAGCCAGAATGGACATCTTGCAAGCGGAGTGCCTGGAACAGTGGCCGGCATTTTTGCGGCCTTAAAATATTGCCGGCTTCCATTCAAAAAATTAATTCAACCGGCGATAGATCTTGCAGAAAAAGGATTTGTGATCACCGCGGCAGAAGCAAGAAGCCTGAACGAAACACAGGAAGATTTTAAAAAATATAATACCGTGATGCCTGTTTTTGTGAAAGGATCTGCATGGAAAGCAGGCGACACGCTCATACAAAAAGATCTTGCAAAAACATTGAAGATGATCCGTGATTCCGGAGCAAAAGGTTTTTATGAAGGAGAAACGGCAAGACTGATCGTGGAAGAAATGCAGCGTGGAAAAGGAATCATTACCTATGAAGATCTGAAGAATTATGCAGCGAAAGAAAGAGATCCGGTTGTAGTTAATTACAAGAGCGATTATACAATTGTAACGATGCCGTTGCCAAGTAGTGGCGGTGTGTTGTTACCACAAATGATGCGAATGATCGAAGATCAGCCGATAAAAAGTTATGGATTTCAGTCCGTGCAGTCGGTTCATCTCATGACCGAAATAGAGCGGCTTGCCTATGCAGACCGTGCAAAATACCTGGGAGATAAGGATTTTTTTAAAGTACCTACCAAAACACTAATCAGCTATCCTTATCTCTATCATAGAATGGAATCCTACAAACCAAATGTTGCAGGCAAAAGTGAAATCATCGGTGCCGGTTCGATTCCTGAAAGCGAAGAAACAACACATCTCAATGCATGCGACAGCGATGGAAACGCCGTATCGATCACTACTACATTGAATGGTGAATATGGAAGCAGGACCGTTGTTGCAGGTGCAGGTTTTTTGTTGAATAACGAGATGGACGATTTTAGTATCAAACCCGGCGTGGCGAATATGTATGGGGCAATTGGTGGCGATGCAAACGCCATCGCACCGGGCAAGCGCATGCTCAGTTCAATGTCGCCGACAATTGTACTGAAAGATGGAAAACCATATTTGATATTAGGAACTCCTGGCGGCACCACCATCATCACTTCCGTTTTCCAAACACTCGTGAACATTCTCGAATTTAAAATGACTGTTCAGGATGCAGTGTTCAAACCAAAATTTCATCATCAGTGGCAGCCGGATGTGATTTATGTTGAAAAAGATTTTCCTCAGAACGTAAGAACACAATTACAACAAATGGGATATACCATCCAACAAAGAGAGCCCATCGGCCGGACCGAAGTCATAAAAATTTCAGAGGAAGGAAATATTGAAGCCGTTGGCGACAAAAGAGGCGACGATTCTGCAGAAGGATATTGAGGAAAGTTGATTGGTTGAAAGGTTGAGAGGTTGATCGGTTGATTGGTAATAAATCAAATTTTCATTACGTATAAAAATAAAATTAATTTTGAAATGGGAGGAAACTTGATTTATTACCAATCAACCTTTCAACCTTTCAACCAATCAACATATCAACATATCAACTCTCCTCATCATCCCTTAAAATCTCATAAATCATGGCAACATCATTAGGCGAAATTTATCTCCAATCCGTCATCACCCGGATGACTGGTTATAAAGAATTGGCAGATAAAACTTTTGAGCAGTTAGTGGAAAAGGATTTTTACTTTAAACCAAATGAAACTTCAAACAGCATAGCAATTATTATTCAACATATGAGTGGTAATATGCTTAGCCGGTGGACTAATTTCTTAGGTGAGGATGGCGAAAAAACCTGGCGCATGCGTGATGAAGAATTTGAAGAACATTCTTATTCAAAGCAACAATTGCTAGACAAATGGAACAAAGGTTGGGATTGCCTGGTAAACTCACTCCGATCATTAACCGAAGCCGACCTTCTAAAGACGATTCATATCCGTAATGAACCCCTTTCTGCAATTGATGCGATCAATCGCCAATTGGCGCATTATCCGCATCATGTCGGCCAAATCCTCTATATCGGCAAAATGATAAAAGGCGATCAGTGGAAGAACCTGTCGATGCCAAAAAGAAAATCGAATCAGAAATAAGAATTGACGTATAAGAGGCTTACAAGTTTAGCCGAATTTACATTAACATCGTTATCTGTCGACTTCCAGATCCACACCCGGAATTTAATAAATTTTTATCTTTCCCGGGGCATCTTACGAGCAATAAAAACACGTTTTCCAATGTTATTGGGTTTAGCTGACCCTCTCGACGAGACCTTATTTTCCAACGAAAATAGAACCCGGCTGAAAGAAACGCGGCGTCGCTTTTTCATTCCAATTTCCGGATCATATGAATAAACCTTGGTATTGAATTTGCACTTATAAAGAGCTATTTTTACACCCTAATCGACGTATCTGAAACAATTCCCGAAAATACTTCTGTTCTCGTTCCTGACGTTGCTTCTATTGGTAGCCGCTTTGTTGTCGCTTGCTATGGCAATCAATCAAAAATCGTGGTTGTTTTCACTAGTATTTCTCGGCGTTCTTTTCTTAATGTATAAGACGGTTAATTGGAAGTCCGTGCTCGGATGCTTGTTGCTGCTATTGATGCTTTGGTTATCGATTCAAACAACACCTGTTCAAAACTGGCTGGTGACAAAAGTTACCGATAAACTTTCCGCGAGTCTTCATACAAAAATCGGAATCCATCACGTCGATTTTTCTTTTTTTGATAAGATGTTATTGCAGGGTGCGCTGGTGATGGACAAAAACAAAGACACTTTGCTTTACGCCGGTGAAGCAAAATTGAGAATCACAGATTGGTTTTTCTTAAAGGATACAGTCGAGTTGCATTATATCGGATTGAGTGATGCGACGATCAAAATAAAAAGAAAAGATTCGGTTTGGAACTATCAATTCATGGCAGATTATTTTTCCGGGTCCAATACATCAACCAAAAAAGGAGCCATTCAATTTAACCTGAAAGAAATTGAGCTTGCACGCATTCACCTGCTGAAAAAAGATGAATGGCGCGGAGAAGATATGGAACTTCATTTAGGTAAACTGGCAGTAGATGCGGAGAAGATTGATTTTTCAAAAAAGATCGCCCGGCTGAATACATTAAATTTTACCGAACCGCAATTTGCCATAACAAGTTACCGGGGCAATAGACCGCCACTCCCTCCATCGAATGATAATTCCATCAAAAATGATCCACTTCATTTGCGCTGGAATGCCGGCGACTGGGATATTTCCGTAAAGCATTCGACCATCAAAAATGGATCTTTCACAAATGATAATTTGACCGATATACATCCATATGATCATTTCGATGGAAACCATATTCATTTCTATGATATCGACTGGGATTTCAAGGACGTCCATTTCAAACACGACACAATCACCGCTCAAATGAATATGAGCACCAAAGAAAGAAGTGGTTTTGAAGTAAAAAAATTCGTTGCCAATATCAAATTCTTTCCGGAAGCAATGGAGTTTCACCAGATGGATATCCAGACAGGTAAAAGTCGCTTGCGCAGTTCTTTTTCCATGCGCTTTAAGACTTTTGACGACATGGACGACTTCATCAATAAAATAAACATGGAGGGCGATTTTACAGATGCATATATCGACAGTGATGATATCGCTTATTTCGCGCCTGAATTGAAAGAATGGAAAAAAACAATTCGACTAAATGGTATTATTAAGGGACCAGTGAAAGATTTGAGTGGGAAAAATATATCTATCAATGCGGGACAAAATACATTGCTGAATGGGGATATACATTTAAAGGGGTTACCGGATATTAATAAAACATTTATAGAATTCAAGTCGAATAATTTCAGAACAACTTACGACGACGCGGTGACTTTTGTTCCTGAATTGAAGAAAATGAAACAGCCACGCATCGACCGGCTACAATACATCAGGTTCACGGGAAACTTTACAGGTTATATACATGATTTCATTACCTCGGGAACGATAGAAACAGGAATCGGAACTATCGTCGCAAATGTAAATATGAAACTCACGGAGAATAAACCCTCCGTTTATTCAGGAACGATTTCAACGGGGAATTTTGATCTTGGAAAATTCATGGATGATCCTACCATGGGAGAAATTTCTTTCAATGGAAAAATAAATGGACAAGGATTAACTTCCAAAACCCTGAATGCAACATTGGATGGAACTGTAAGGCAACTCGATTTTAATTATTATATCTACCAGAATATATTGGTTAATGGAACCGTAGCTCAAAAAAAGTTTAACGGTAAACTTATATTGAATGATTCAAATTTGCGTGCAACATTAAATGGTCTGATTGATTTCAGTGGAGATAAACCAAAATTTGATTTTAGCGCCGGTATCGATTATGCCAGTTTAAAAACTTTGAATTTTACGAACGACAGTATTGAGTTTAACGGAAAACTCAGGTTTAATTTTACAGGTGATGATATCGACAACTTCCTCGGAAGTGCGCGCATTTATGACGCATCCATATTTAAAAAGGGACAGCGTCTTTCTTTTGATTCACTCACGCTTGAATCGAGCATCATCGATAATAATAAAACAATTACGGTTGTCAGTAACGAATTCGACGGCGCCATCGTCGGTGAATTTTCGATCATGGAATTGCCTGCTGCATTTCAAACATTCCTTTACAGGTATTATCCGAGCTATATCAAGCCAACCAAAAACAAATTGTCGGATCAGAATTTCAGTTTTGTAATCACTACAAAAAAAGTCGATGATTACCTGGATCTCTTCGACAAACACTTGAAGGGTTTTAACTTCACCAGTATCACCGGGCGAATCAATACAAAAGACAATTTGCTTGATGTAAATGCCGAAGTACCTCAATTCAGTTACAAGAACATCTCATTTTATAATGCAAATTTGAAAGGGCGTGGAAATTTTGATAGCCTGTCTCTCGAGAGTACTGTCGGCGAAATTTATGTGAGCGATAGCCTTCATTTCCCATCGACCCATCTTCAATTAAAATCTTTCAACGATATTTCAGAAGTAAAAATTACAACCAGTGCAAACCAGACTTTAAACGCTGCAAATATTTCCGCGCAGGTTCATACACTTACGGATGGTTTTAATATTACGTTCCGTCCTTCAACGTTCGATATCAACAGTAAGACCTGGACGATCGACAATAACAGCCAGCTTTCATTTAGCAATAATGCGATTGCTGCAGAAGCTTTGCGAATCTATAATGGAGAGCAGCAGATCCTTATCAGTACATATCCTTCCGCAGTAGGGAACTGGAACGATATGCAGGTTGATCTGAAAAAAATAAACATTGGTGATTTCTCTCCTTTCTTCGTGAAGGATGAAAGAATCGAGGGCTTGTTGACAGGCTCAGCAACCATCAGCGACCCGTTCAACAAACCTTACCTGCAATTTCATGGCGATGCAGAACAATTCAGATTCTCGAACGATTCCATCGGAAAAATAAAACTGACTGCAGACTACAATAAGAAAACAGGAATGGTAAACGCAACTGCGAGTTCAAATAATAGAAATTACCAGTTTGATCTTAAAGGCGTTTTCAGCACTGTAGACAGTTCAACCGCGGCACCGATCAACATTATTATTCCAAATTTGGTTGACACTAAAATTGACTTGCTGGAAAAATATCTTGGCGGCATTTTCAGTGATCTCACCGGAAGAGCAACAGGCCAACTACAGATCGTCGGTAGTGCAGATAAACTTAAATATCTTGGAGATATCACTTTAAAAGATGCGAACTTAAGAGTGAATTACACACAATGCTCTTACAAAATCCCTCTCGCGACGGTGCAACTCAGAGATGGGTATATCGATTTTGGAAGTTTTGCATTGGAGGATACACTCAATAACAAAGCACAGATGACGCGGGCAAAACTCTATCATAATTCGTTTAAGGATCTACGTTATGATTTTGCGCTGAATACAAATCGCCTGCTTGTATTGAATACAAAAATCACAGACAATAACCAGTTCTACGGAAGAGTTGTAGCAAAAACCAATATGACGCTTACAGGTCCCAATGAAGACATGCAAATGTATATCAAAGGCGAACCGACGGATAGTTCTACAATCTATCTTCCTACAACCTCAAGTAGAGAAAGTGCAGACGCAGATTTCGTGGTATGGAAAGTATATGGTAAAGAAATGTCGGCGGCACCCGCACACGGCGCTGCAAATTTTACAGTAACACTCGATGTGACTGCTAACAATTATGCCAATGTATATGTAATCATCGATCCGCTTACAAAAGATATTATAAAAGCAAATGGACATGGGAACCTTCGCATCAAGGTAGGTACCACAGAAAATATGGATATGCGTGGCCGTTATGAAATCGACAGAGGCGATTATAATTTCACTTTCCAGTCGTTTATCCGCAAACCATTTGTGTTCATGGAAGGTGTTGGAAACTATATTCAATGGACGGGAGATCCATATGATGCTACCATCAATATCCAGGCACTCTATGAAGCGGAGAATGTACAATTCAGTGATCTTGGTCTCAACTCCGGCTCCGGTGTTGTGATCACGAATGAAAATTTAAAAAGATATCACGGTCCGGTTTGGGTGGTTGCTACACTTAGTGATAAGTTGATGAAGCCGGCCATCGATTTTGAAATACAGTTGCCGCCAAACAGCGAATTGAAAAATAACCAGGATGCGGCGTGGCTGATACAAAGAATCGAGAGTGACCCTAATGAATTGAACAAACAGGTTGCATTCCTGATTGTGTTCAACAGCTTTGGCCCAATGTCCAATAGTAATACAGCTTTCAGCGCAAACCAGGCCGTCGGTGGAATTTTTGTGAACAGTATTTCTGGTGCGATATCGTCTGCTTTAAGTCATCAATTCTCTAATGCATTTCAAAAAGTATTCAAGGATAAAAGTATCCAGGTCAATTTCAATACTTCATTCTATAGTGGAAGCGGATTGATAGACAATACGGATCCGAACCGAAATTACGATCGAACAAATCTTAATTTATCTGTTATTAAGAGTTTCCTGAATGAGCGTTTAACCTTCACCGTTGGAAGCGCACTCGATTTCGGACTCACTGCACAGCAGGCGCAGGCAGCATCGGTGCAATTCCTTCCCAATATAACAGCTGAATGGAAGATCACACCGAGTGGACGTGTTGTGCTGACGTTCTTCTACCGCGATTCGTACAATTATTTATCTGTGTCCAATCACACCCAAAACAGCTCGGGTACAAGTATTTCCTACCGTCGTGATTTTGACCGCATCGACGAATTGCTTAAAGGAAAGAAAAAAGAAAAACCGAAAAAAGAGAAAAAGAAAACTGAAGATCCCCCAAAAGAAATTTCACAAACGAAGTAGCCTGAACCAGGATTTTAAACGATTAGTCTGATTGAACTGAACGTGAGATGCGATACTTCAGAAGTGAGCTTTTTTCTATTCATGTTTGAAGCCTCGCATCTCACGTTCAGTTCAATCAGACTAATCGTTTAAAATCCTGGTTCAGACTACTTCAATATCTGATGCCCCAGTTTATCTCTTTTTGTCTGGAGGTATTTTTCGTTATGCGGATTGGGACGTATTTCAATCGGAACTGCATTTGTAATCTCCAGGCCATAACCAGATAATGCAGCTCTCTTTGTAGGATTATTACTGATCAGGCAAATTTTTGTGATACCGAGGTAGCGCAGGATTTGCGCGCCAACACCATAATCTCTTTTATCCATCGGAAATCCCAAATGAAGATTTGCTTCTACAGTATCCATTCCATTTTCCTGCAGCTTGTATGCTTTCAACTTATTCACCAAACCAATACCGCGGCCTTCCTGGTTCATATAAAGAATAGCGCCCTTGCCATTTGCTTCTACCATCTGCATTGCTTTGTGCAACTGTTCACCACAATCGCAGCGAAGAGAACCAAGTATATCGCCCGTAAAACAAGAAGAGTGAACTCTTACGAGTACAGATTCATCTTTTTCCCATTCGCCTTTTACAAGCGCGAGATGTTCGTTGCTTGTATTTTTTTCTTTGAAAGCGATCAATTTAAAATGCCCAAATTTAGTTGGCATATCTACCCTAACAATTTCTTCGATCAACGAATCTGATTTCAAACGATATTCAATAAGATCTTTGATAGAGACCAATTTAAAATCAAACTTTTTTGCGATCTGCATCAGTTCTGGCAGCCTGGCCATGCTACCATCTTCGTTCATAATTTCAACCAACACCCCTGCAGGTTCAAAACCAGCAAGCCTGGCAAGATCGATCGTTGCCTCTGTATGTCCGGATCTGCGCAACACACCACCCTGCTTCGCACGTAAAGGAAATATATGTCCGGGCCTTCCAAGATCTGAAGGTTTTGTTTTTGGATCGATAAGCGCTTGTACGGTTAATGCCCTGTCGTTTGCAGAAATTCCCGTTGTACATCCATGTCCTAAAAGATCAACAGATACGGTAAAAGCGGTCTCGTGCAATGCGGTATTATTGTTGACCATGAGATCCAATCCGAGTTCGTCGCAACGCTCTTCTACAAGCGGAGCGCATATCAATCCCCGTCCATGTTTGCTCATAAAATTGATGACTTCCGGGGTTACATTCCTTGCTGCTGCAATAAAATCGCCCTCATTCTCACGGTCTTCATCGTCTACCACGATCACCAGTTTGCCTTGTTTAATATCCTCAATCGCACTTTCTATGGAGTCTAGCATTTGAAAAAATTATCTGTAAAGGTAATAATTATCCAGTTGTGTATATATACGTCCACCACCCTGCAGGGTTGTGATATAAGCCTTTTTTTTGAATCTTTTTGTTAATAACTTTTTTAAAAAAAGATACTTGAGAAATTCCCGGAACTGATTTTTAGATCAATTTTTTTATTTTTCTTTGACTATAATTTAAATTGACCCCCGATTTCCTGCCATGTGTTAATATTTTTTTAATACACCTGTTACTGTTCTAAAACAGTAATATCGTTTCTTTGTTGTCTGAAAAAACTACTGTTTATGATAAAACGACTACTGGCATCGGCGCTATGCCTATTCTCTGCATTTATTGTTTTTGGGCAGGAAACCACTTCTGAAATACTGGGAACGGTATCAGATGGTAAAACAAATCTAGGAGGAGCAACAGTTACGGCTACTCACGGCCCTACCGGCACAGTTTACAGCACTACTACGCGAAAAGATGGCCGCTATAATCTCGCAAATCTTCGTATTGGCGGTCCATATCTTGTGGTTGTCACTTATGTAGGATTTAAAAAAGCGCAACAGGACAGTATCACTTTGATTTTGGGCCAGGATTTCAAAGCTGATTTTATCCTTACGCCAGACTCCAAAGAATTAACTGAAGTAACGGTTACTGCAGGCCGACAGGGAAAAGTTTTTAATACGGGTCACACTGGAAGTCAGGAAATCATTAACCGGACGCAGATCGAAAGGTTACCAACAGTGAACAGATCCTTACAAGATGCAATGAAGCTTACACCGACAGCAAACGCGACATCAGTCGGCGTTGCATTTGCTGGACAAAGCAATCAATATAATAATATAACTGTTGACGGAGCGAATTTCAATAACTCATTTGGCTTGTCGGGAACATTAGGCGGACAAACGAATTCACAACCGATCAGCCTCGATGCGATCGAGCAGGTGCAGGTGAACATTTCTCCTTATGATGTGAGACAGGGGGGGTTTTCCGGAGCCGGGGTAAATTCGGTTACTCGCAGTGGTACAAATAAATTGAGAGGTTCTGTCTATACTTACATCAAAGGACCCGGAACACAAGGATATCATGTTGGATCCGCAACGGTGCCGAGGCAAACTTTCGAATATAACCTGAGAGGCATTTCTCTTGGCGGGCCAATCATCAAAAACAAATTGTTCTTTTTTATCAGTGGCGAATCAGAAAGAAGAACAGACCCAGGAACAACTTTTATCGCTTCAGATGCAAGTCACCCTGCGAATGGTGTGAGTGTTTCCAATGCAAACGCAGATACATTAAACGCACTTGCATCTTTTTTAAAAAAACAATATGGCTATGATCCTGGTTCGTTCCAGGGATATTCATATAGAACGCAGAGTGATAAGCTGACAGTAAAGTTTGATTGGACAATCAATAGCAACAATACGCTAACGATCAAGTATAATTATTTAAAATCTTTCAGAGATGTTCAGGCAAGTAATAGTGGTTCGGTGAATTCTTCATTCGGAAGAACACCGGGACAATTTGCAATGCCTTTCTCCGGCAGTGGTTATACAATCAATAATAATTTCAATATCCTGATTGCGGAGTTGAACACCAGGTTTGGCAATAAAGCGTCTAATAAATTACAGGTTGGTTACACCGCATTGCGAGATTCTCGCGCAGCGCTCACTTCAAAAGCTTTCCCGCTTGTAGATATTCTTGATGGCAGCGGCAATCCCTACACTTCGTTTGGTTACGAACAATTCACTTATGGAAATTTATTGAAAACAGATGTATTCCAACTGAACGACATTTTTACTTTCTATAAAGGAAGTCATGAAATAACAGTAGGTACACAAAATTCATTTAAGAAATATCAGAATGGATTTTCTCCCGCTTACGAAGGCGTATATCGTTTCAAAAGTATCAGTGATTTTTATGCAGCTGCGGCAGATACAAGTGTAAAAGCACTTCGATATGATTTGTCTTATACATTGCCACCAAACAGCAAATTCCCATTGGTTGGACCAAAAGATATAGAGCTCGGATTTTTCTTGCAAGACAAGTGGAGAATACTTTCAAACTTTACATTGATCTATGGATTGAGAGTTGATATCCCAATCTTCCAAAATACATTCTTGTATAATCCTGTTGTGGATACGCTGTCTTTATTCTATGGCGGCACGCATGTAAATACAGGACAAGCTCCTTCTGTAAATCCTTTGTTTGCGCCGCGTCTTGGATTTAACTGGGATGTAAAAGGCGATCAGAAAACACAAGTGCGTGGAGGTGTTGGTTTGTTTGCAGGCCCTCCTCCATTTGTTTGGATCAGTAACCAGGCCAGCAATAGTGGTGTTGCATTATTTGGATCAGTTAGCAACGGCACCAACTATTCTTTCAGTCCTGATGTGAATCCAAATCCAAATTGGCCGCAAGGAGCAACAGGTGGTTTGAGCAAATCTTATAGCATCAATGTTACAAACCCTAAATTTAAATTCCCGCAAGCTTTGAAATCGAGCTTGGCAGTTGATCAAAAATTACCTGCCGATTTCATTGTCACTGCTGAATTCACTTATGCAAAGGATGTGAATGCTGCCTTCTTCCAAAATATCAATCTACCTTCTACAGGAACTGCACTTACTGGTGCAGATAATAGAATACGTTACAAAACAAGTCAGATATATCCTGTTGGAGGATCTGCTGCCGCAACAGTAAATAATCCGAATATCGGCAATGCGATTTACATGACCAATGTAAATGGCGGATATGCATACACTGCAACACTGCAGGTTCAAAAAACTTTCCACAATCTTTATTTAAATGTCGCTTACACGTATAGCCAGGCGAAAGATGTAATGGTTGGCGGTTCTACAGCTGCAACCATGTGGGGATCCAAACCAATTTCAGGTGATCCGAATTCACCACAGGTTGGTTACTCAAATGCATATTTACCTCACCGCATTATCGCGTCGGCATATTACAGATTTACTTATGGAAAATATTTTGCAACTTCTATTGGCGCCATATTCGAAGCGTCACCATCAGGAGTTGGTTCCTATGTGTACACTGGAGATTTGAACAACGATGGACAGACTTCAAACGACCTGATATACATCCCAACTCAAGCAGATTTTGATAACGGAAAATACAGAGTGGAATCGAGTGGCGGAACAGACACACGCACACCGCAGGATGTCTGGAATCAAATCAATGCTTTTATCAGCCAGGATAAATATTTAAGCAAGCATCGCGGTTCTTATGCACAAAGAAATGCATTGGTATATCCGTGGTTTAAAAGACTGGACTTAAACGTTACACAGGACTTCTTTATCAAAACCGGAAAGGACGGCGACAGACATACACTGCGTCTTTCAGTTGATATCGTGAACGTGGGCAATATGATCAATAAAAATTGGGGCACATATAAACTTCCAAGTGCAGGTTCCGGTTCCGGAGTGTTGAATGTAGGTATCATCAAGTACGACAAACTGGATACTGATGGAACACCGATTTTCTCATTCCCATATCGCGTAGCTGCCAGCCAGACACCGTATACTACTTCGTTTAAAGATGATATCAGTATATTTTCTCGTTGGCAAATGCAATTTGGAATCAGGTATTTGTTTAACTAGAGAACCACGATTTACTTGATTTAAAAAGATTATGAGGAGAGTTGAAGAGAAGAGCGGAGAAACAGAGCGAAGAGCGAAGGTTGTGCGCTCTTCGCTCTGTTTCTCCGCTCTTCTCTTCAACTCTCCTCATAATCTTTTTAAATCAAGTAAATCACGGTTCACCCCAGCCCCATTTTAAAAATTCCGGCATGGCGCGCGCCCAGGTAGCAACGTCATGTTTGCCATCGTCTAGTTGCAAGTAGTGAATATCTTTATTTTCGTCATAACCTTTTGCGACTAATTCTTTAATAAGATCAACGGTATCATCAATTGAATCGATGATGCCATTATTATTTCGATCACCCTCTTCGTCGGCAGCTCCACATTCCAGGAAAAATTTCAACCAAGGGTAATAATTTCCATTTCTTATCTGCTGATGCATGATGCGATCTTTGTCATCACTGTATGTTTTATCGTTTTTGTCTTTTGTCCTCCACCATAGAGAACCTGAGAAAATACCTGTTTTGGAAAACTCTATCGGATGATTCCATACAATATCCAATGCACTGAGGGCGCCCAAAGAAAAGCCCGCAAATGCTTTTTCCTTAAACCCCTGGTTGTAATAATTTATTCTGATAAAAGGGATGAGCTCTTCAAAAATAAAAGATGTATAATTTTTCGCTCTGCTACCTCTTCCTTTATAATCGGGCTTGCAAGCGGTCCCGTATTCCAACTTCCTATCAACACCTGCATGAATACCGACGCAGAGTAATGGGCCAATTGTCTTTGTTCTATATAAATCTTCGAGAATAAATTCAAGGCCGAGTTTCTCCAAATCTTGTCCATCATTTATCAGTAACAAACTTGGAGAAGTATCGGGTTCATTATGTAAGGGAAAATAAAAATCTACTTTAACGGTACGATTCAGAAATCCGGATTCTATTTCAACGTGATCTTTTAATATGCGCTCACTTTTATCTGTTTCCATGGTTTCAAAAATAGGGAAATGATTCTTTATGATCGAATACGCAATTTGTTTTTTTGTTGTTTTAAAAATATATTTGATCAAGCCTAAACACAAAAGCATGCAAGAGGAATATCACAAATGGCATTCGCCCGCTATCGGGAGAGATTTTGAAATGCTGGTATTCGGTCATGCCGGTCAGCCTGTAATTTTATATCCCACATCCAAAGGTTCTTATTATCAAAACAAGGATATGGGTTTGATTGATGCGGTTGGTTGGTTTTTGGAAAACGGTTTGGTAAAAATATATTGCCCCGATAGTATAGATGCATTCAGTTGGTATAACAAATCTGTGCATCCTTCTATCCGAGCATATAACCATACCTGTTATGATAAATTAATTGTAACCGAAATCATTCCGCGCGCGCAGCATGAAACAGGATTTGGCAAAGTTGTGATGGCAGGATGCAGTTTTGGAGGATATCACGCAGTGAATGCAGCATTCCGCCACCCTTCTATCACCAGTTATTGTTTTTCGATGAGTGGGGCGTTTGACGTGAAACAATTCACTGATGGATATTATGACGACAATGTATATTATAATAATCCAGTCGATTTTATTCCATCTGATAATAACCCGGATCTGTGGCAAATGGGGATCGCATTAGGCGCAGGAGAATATGACATTTGCCGGGTAGATAACGAACGGCTGAGTGGAATCCTGCACCAAAAAAACATAGATCATTGGCTCGATATTCGTCCACATGCTACGCACGACTGGCCTGTATGGAAAGAAATGTTCCCTCAATATCTCTCATTGATAAAATAAATCACGATCAAAAAGATTTGGAATGATTGCCTGAATTAGTTGATGTCGTTGACGGCAATGCAATTCTCACTTAAATCATAGTTGCACTGCGTCGTTGTTACAACTAAAATCGTATATTCATCAGACCAACAAATTTTTTATTATGAAAAAAATTGGCATACTCTTCGGACAGGAAAGAAGTTTTCCCATGGCATTTGTAGAAAGGATAAACAGTAAGAATATTCCCGGCATAACGGCTGAACCGGTGCGCATTGAAAAAGTTGTACAGGGCGATGCAAGTGGGTATGCAGTAATTCTTGATCGTATTTCTCAAGATGTTCCATTTTATCGCGCCTTCCTGAAAAATGCAGCTTTATGTGGAGCCGCTGTTATCAACAATCCGTTCTGGTGGAGTGCTGATGAAAAATTTTTCAATAATTGTCTCGCGACTAAAATAGGAGTTCCTGTTCCAAAAACGGTGATACTGCCTTCCAGGGAGCATCCAACGGATACCAGTGACCAGTCTTTTGCAAATCTTGCTTTCCCTTTGGATTGGGAAGACATCTTCAAATATATCGGCTTCCCTGCTTACATGAAACCATTTGCAGGTGGCGGTTGGAAGAACGTGTACAAACTTCGCAGCACTGAAGAATTTTTTCAAAAGCATAGTGAAACAGGACAACTGGTGATGTTGCTGCAAGAAGAAATTATTTTTGATGAATATTATCGTTGTTATTGTATTGGCGGAAAATATGTTCGCATCATGCCGTATGAGCCCAGAAATCCTCATCACCTGAGATATGTAGCCGATTTCCATCCTAGTTCCGATCGATTGCAATTGATGGAGCAAATTGTATTACGCATCAATCATTACTTAGGTTATGATTTCAACACCGTGGAACTGGCCATCCGTGATGGTATTCCATACGCTATTGATTTTTGCAATCCTGCACCCGATGCAGAAAAAACCAGTGTGGGTGAAGAAAATTTTGATTGGGTTGTGGAGACTGCAGCCAATTATGCCATTGAAAGAGCGTTGGCGCATAAGGATGGAATGGATAATCTTACCTGGGGAGAATATATCAAACGCAGCAGTGCAAAACATCAATTGACATAATAATTATTGCAATTTATTTTTCGACATAAAATAAAATGAGAAAAATATTTAGGAAATCTTTTTCTCAAAATAAGTCTTGTAAAAATATAAGCCAATTTCCAAATCATTAATATGGCAAATATCAACTATAAACATTTTACCCTCGGAGTTGAAGAAGAGTATATGGTATTGGATCCCGAAACAAGAGAATTAAAAAGTCATGAACAAAAAATTGTTCTCGAAGGTCAAAAAGTAATCAAGGATAAAGTAAAAGCAGAGATGCACCAGGCGGTGGTGGAAGTAGGAACTGATATCTGCCAGAATATAGATGAAGCATTTAAAGATGTTGGCACATTGCGTCGTACCATTTCACAAATTGCAGGTGATCTTGGCTTATGGGTGGGCGCTTCCGGAACACACCCGTTCAGCCATTGGGAAAGCCAGCTGATTACCGATCATGTACGGTATAATGAAATTGTGAATGAATTGCAAGAAGCGGCGAGAAGCAATTTGATTTTTGGGCTTCATGTACACGTTGGCATGGAGAGTCGTGAAATGGCAAACCATATTGCAAACTCAACGAGATATTTTTTGCCACATATCTACGCATTGAGCACGAACTCACCGTTCTGGGAATCGAGGAAAACGGGATATAAATCTTTCCGTACAAAGGTTTTTGATAAATTCCCACGGACAGGCATACCCGAATATTTTGAGAGCATCGAGGCTTATGAGAATTTTGTAAAACTTTTAGTAAAAACCAATTGTATTGACAACGCTAAAAAAATCTGGTGGGACCTGCGCGTACATCCGTTTTTTAATACCGTTGAATTCCGTATCTGTGATGTGCCGATGACGGTAGAAGAAACAATTTGTATTGCGGCGCTTTTCCAGGCAGTGTGCGCAAAAATTTATAAACTGCGTTCAAAGAATTTGAATTTCATAATATACCAACGGGCATTGATAAACGAAAACAAATGGAGAGCCAGCAGATATGGGATAGACGGCCGGTTGATAGATTTCGGAAAAGAAGAAGAAGTAAATACCAGAGTATTGATTTACGAATTGCTGGATTTTGTAGATGATGTCGTAGATCATCTAGGCAGTCGGCATGCCGTAAATATCGTGAGCAAAATATTCGAAAACGGCACGGGCGCGGACCGGCAATTAAAAATATTTGAACAAACCGACGACCTGACTAAAGTGGTAGATTACATACATTCGCAATTTCTGGAAGGCTTATAAATACTAAGAGTCTCCGAAAATTGCGTGTAATAAACCCTATCCACTGCTTATAAAAAATGAATGATCTTCGTTTACTCATTTTAGTTAGATTCCGTCATATTTTCAATAACCATTGCGCTTGCTCCTCCTCCACCATTGCAGATACCGGCGGCACCGTACTTTGCATTGTTTTGTTTCAATACATTTATTAATGTTACAATGATCCTTGCGCCACTACAACCAAGAGGATGACCAATTGAAACCGCACCGCCATGCACATTTACCTTGGATGGATCCAATTTCATGCGTCTTGTATTTTCGATGCCTACTACGGAAAAAGCTTCGTTCAATTCCCAATAGGATATATCTTCCATTTTTAAATCGGCTCTGGATACCGCTTTGGGTACAGCAAGCGACGGAGTTGTAGTAAACCATTCAGGCGCTTGTTCTGCATCCGCAAAAGAAATAATTTTCGCAATCGGTTTAATTCCCAACTCTTCTGCTTTGTGCCGACTGATCAATAATAAGGCTGCGGCACCATCATTCATAGAACTCGCATTGGCCGCGGTTACAGTTCCATCTTTTTGAAAAGCCGGTTTGAGTTGAGGTATTTTGTCAAATTTTACATTGAAAGGCTCTTCATCTTTTTCAAACAAAATCGATGGCCCTTTTTTATTTAAAATTTCAATTGGAATTATTTCTTCGCGGAATTTTCCGGCATCGGAAGCAGCTTGTGATCTCTTGTAACTTTCTATTGCAAACGCATCTTGCTCATCCCTGCTGATACCACATGTTGAAGCACAAAGTTCCGCAGCTACACCCATTGCAGCTCCATTGTATACATCAGTTAGCCCGTCTTTGGCAAGCCCATCGATCAGGCTTGAGTTACCATATTTATTTCCCCATCGCATTTGTTCTACATAGAAAGGAACATTGCTCATACTTTCCATTCCTCCGGCTATTATTATATCAGACTCTCCCAGCATTATCGCCTGAGCAGCCTGGGCAATGGCTTTCATACCACTGGCGCATACCTTATTGACAGTGGTGCAGTTTACGGCGTCGGACAAACCTGCAAATCTTGCCGCCTGCCTGGCTGGTGCCTGGCCCAGATTAGCCTGCAATACGCATCCAAATAATACGTCTTGCACTAATTCTGGTTTGATGCCGGCTTTGTGCAGGGCGCCCTTAATAGCAATCGATCCAAGCTGAGTAGCCGAATAATCTTTCAGCATTCCGCCAAAACTGCCTATAGGAGTTCTTACCGCAGCAGCTATATATACTTCGTTTTTCTTCATATGTTTTATCCCCTATAATTTTTGAATAAGCAAAGATAACAATTGTTAGTTGTAGATCACCGTACAACTGTGCCACGAAAATGAAAATGAGGCCAATCGACAATGAGATATTTTTAATTTACCAAGTGTTTTTATTATAAGGCTGGAGCCTTATATTTTGAAATATAAGGCTGGAGCCTTATATTTGAATATATAAGGCTGGAGCCTAAAAAATGAATATCATGACAATTTACGCCATTATAACTGGAGACATTGTTTCATCAGGAAAAATAAAACCCGCTGCCCGGCAACAGCTGTTCGAATCAATCAACGATCTGTTGAAAAAAATGAAGAAGAAATGGATCCGTGAATACGAAACTTATCGAGGAGATAGCTTGCAGTGTGTTGCAGCATCTCCCAAAGAAGTTTTGAGAGCAGCACTGATTATCCGCTCATTTATGAAAGCGTATGCAATTACCTCCTTTAAATCTAAAATGCTACAAAGAAAAAAGAAAAGTATTGCTAAAGGATATTTCACAACTTCCTTTGACATCCGGCTAGCGATAGGAATTGGCAAAGCAGATTTTATCAACAAAAAAAAAATATCAAGTTCGGATGGAGAAGCATTTAGATTTTCCGGAGGCACACTGGATAAGCTAAAACATAGCAGCTATAGACTGGCAATTAAAACACCCCATACGGATTTCGACCAGCAAATAGAACCTTCTATACTTTTACTCGACGGCCATATTCAAAAATGGACGCAGAACCAAGCCGAGCTCGTTTACTATAAACTTCAAAATAAAAGAGAAGACGAAATCGCAAATTTACTAGGCATAAGCCAGTCCGCCGTAAACCAAAGAACAAAAACAGCACAATGGTATGCAATTGAGAAATTAATTGACTATTTTGAATCGACGATTCAAAACTGGAAATAATGATTTCATTCTTTTCATACGAGGAAGGCAGCATTTTAGTGAGATTACTCATTGCTCACTGCCTGACAGACTTTTTATTGCAACCGGGTCATTGGGTAGAAAGCAAGAGAAAAAATATCTGGAAATCAAAATACCTGTGGTACCATGGCTTGCTAACGGGCATCGTAGCGTGGTTATTACTCTGGGATTTCAGCGACTGGTGGTTGGTTGTCGTAATTACCACTTCACATATTTGCATCGATGGATTGAAAATACAAATCGGGAAAAAAATAAATACAAAAAAGGATCATGAATTGTTGCTGTTCACAATCGATCAACTCCTGCATATCATTGTCATCGTTTTGCTATGGATGCAATTGATCAATGGGTGGAACAAAATAAATTCATTAATACATCACTATCTTCCTGATTATCGCATATTGCTCATCCTACTTGGATATGTTATCGTGACAAACCCCGTCGGTTTTTTTATTTATTTCATTACGAAAAGATGGACAAGCGATCTCAATCTTGAAGACAGCCTGAAAGATGCCGGCCGATGGATAGGAATACTCGAAAGAATTTTAATCATCACATTTATTTTTATCAATCAATATGCAGGAATTGGATTTCTTATCACTGCGAAATCTTTGCTGCGATTAATCGACCGCCCGGAAAGTATTTTAGGATTTCAAAAACCTTTTAGCGCAAGAAAACACACCGAATATGTATTGATTGGCACTTTTCTGAGTTATGCACTCGCCATTATCACCGGTCTTTCCATAAATTGGCTACTGCATTTTAACCCGCAAAAATAAATTCATACTATCTTTCGTCAGCGCTTGGACCATACATCCCCGGAACCGGTATATTATTTAACCGAAGATACACTGACAATTGTCCGCGATGGTGAATCGTGTGATTGAATACCCAATTGCGTATTGCAACGATGCGTGGCACAGTAAAAATAATTTGTTCGCCCCTGCATCCTGACCAGTTTGCCAACAATTGCTCGTCTGTGGCATTTTGCAATGCAGCGTTCGCCTGGGCTGATATATCTGCAAATTTTTGAAGTAGCTCAGCGCTATCTTTTGCATGATATTTTTCTCGTTGGGTTAAAACCATAAAGTCAAATCGATCGGCATCCAATATGCGTAGCATCCAGACAGGTATTTCAGCAACATGCGATGATAAACGCTGTATCGTCATCGACTTCTCATGAGGCTTCCACGTAGGGTTGTCGAACGGCACGCGTTCGAGCATTTTTCTTGTGAGCAACGACTCCTGGTTGTACTCATTCAACATCATTGTATTCAAAGCCATAAAAAATTATTTCTATTTAGATATAAATGCAATCACTTTTTCCGAAAATTCCTTTGTAGCTGAAGCGCTTCCATGATTACCAGGCACTGTTTCATGAATTGCTTTTGGAATAACTTTTACCAATTCAAGTGAAGATCCGTTATCCTCGTCTTTATCACCACAAATGATCATTACAGGCTGCTTTATTGCACCTAGTGCCTCCTTGCTCGTGGAAGGCTGTTCCTTTTGCATACAGGCAAGCGCCTGCTGATCCAGTCCTAATTCCTGTACGCGCTTAACCAGCCCTTCCAATTCCTTCGTCGGTTCCCCACTCAGCGCTTTGTAAAACATAACGCGCCTGGGCCATTCCGGGTTGGTAAAATCAATCCCGATGCCTCCCATAACGGCCTTGGATATGCGCTTATCGAATACAAGCAACCTGGCCGTAATTATCGAGCCACGCGAATAACCCACTACGTTATATTGATTAATTGCAAGCATTTGCATAAGTCCCATGATATCCTTTGCCTCCGCATCGTTGGCATAGGCAGCGGGATCGTGCGGCTTATCCGATTTTCCATTTCCACGCAAATCAAGCGTGATAACTTTGAATCCTGATTTTAACAGATCATCATACAATGCGGTTTTTTTCCATGATTCCCCGTTTACTACAAATCCGTGAACCAGCAGAACAGGCGCCCCACTTCCCTTCACTTCATAATATATCTTTGTTCCATCAAAGGATTTAAAAAATCCGGAACTATCGTTACCGGGATCATAAGACCGCGCAATCGTAGAACGCGAGATCAAAGAAAAAATCCCTACCATTAAAACACATCGAAAGAAGTATTCAAATTTTATTTTCATAACCGGGTTTTCGTTTCTTCTTCAATCTAAAAAAGTAGTCGAGGATTAGTTTTAGTTTTGAAAGTAACCAAAAGTTACGATCTTGACAAAAGTTTGACCTGATTCAATATGAAAAAATACCTCATCCTATTTTTCCTGATGAACGCTTATCATCTTTTAAATGCGCAACAATCGCCGGATAATATTTCGGGCACTTATTTTTTGCAAGGGGTGATGGAGACTGCAAGCGTACTGGAACTCAAACCCGATTCCAGTTTCGATTTTTTTTATTCTTATGGTGCCGTCGACAGATATGGCACAGGAAAATGGAGCATGCATGACAACGAAATTATTTTGAACAGCAGGAAAAGACCCGCCATCGATTTCAAAATGATCGAAAGCAAAATAACTTCTGACAGCGTTGTTGCCATTCAAATCATAGAAAAAAATAAAATGCTGCTTTCATATGTTCAATGTGTAATCAGCACCTCATCGGGCGAGTACGAAATTTCGACAAACTCAGATGGCGTGGCCACGTTTCCCAGGCAATCTCTCACCAAAATTTCACTACTATTTCGTTTATGTCCCGATAGGTATTCTACATTTAATATTACCAATACCAACAACAATTTTTTTCAATTTGGATTTGAACCCTGGATCGCGGAGATTTTTTTTGATCACCTAAAATTAATATCGCAGCACAAAAGTCTTACCGGCTCTCACCCACTATTGAAAGGTGAAAATTTTAAATATTCGAAAGAATAAAACCTGCACGATTAACCTTTCCTCATTTTTTCCAACCAGTATCCAGCCTCTTAAAAAATATTTTGCTCTTTACTCATCAAAACCTTTAAATTTAACTTTCATTCCTTACAATTTATTTTTTGTTTATGGGAGATCTTCAAATTAAGAAACAGCCAAAAAATTATGATGCAGTGATTGTTGGTTCCGGAGCGGGTGGCGGTATGGCCGCGTATGTACTCGCGAACGCAGGTCTGAAAGTTTGTCTTTTAGAAGCAGGGCCTATGTTTGATCCGAAAAAAGATTCAAATCAATTAAAAAATCCATGGGAATCACCAAGAAGAGGTGCCAGTACAAAATTTCGCCCATTTGGTGATTTTGACGGATGTTATTGGGGTTGGGAAATTGACGGAGAACCTTATACACAAAAAGGCGATTCGAAATGGGAATGGTGGCGCGCCCGTATGCTCGGTGGAAGAACCAATCATTGGGGAAGAATTTCTCTGCGCTTTGGTCCTAAAGATTTCAAAAGAAAAAGCATAGACGGATTGGGCGACGACTGGCCGATCGGCTATGAAGATATCAAACCCTATTATGATGAAATAGATAAACTATTGGGAGTATTTGGAACGAATGAAGGTCTCGAAAATGATCCGGATGGTTTTTTTCTTCCTCCGCCAAAACCAAGGCTTCATGAATTATTTATCAAAAAAGCTGCCACTAGTGTAGGCGTGCCCGTTATACCTTCCCGCTTGTCCATTCTCACAAAACAAATCAACAAAGAACGCGGACAATGTTTTTATTGCAGCCAATGCGGAAGAAGTTGTAAAGTATATGGAGATTTTTCTTCATCATCCTGTCTTGTTATTCCGGCGTTGAAAACAGGAAACGTAGATTTAGTAACCAACGCAATGGCTCGTGAAGTATTGACAAATAAGGAAGGACTTGCAACCGGTATTTCTTACGTGAACAAAGATGATATGCAGGAGTACCAGGTTACAGGAAGAACGGTAATTCTTGCAGCAAGCACATGTGAAACTGCAAGACTATTGCTCAACTCTAAATCACAACGGCATCCAAACGGATTGGCAAATAGCAGCAATGTTGTTGGCAAATATCTTCACGATTCAACCGGCGCAGATATGGCTGGCATTGTTCCTGATTTATTTGATCGTAAAAGATATAATGAAGATGGCGTAGGCGGAATGCATGTTTATTCACCATGGTGGCTCGATAATAAAAAATTAGATTTTCCGCGAGGATATCATATTGAATATGGCGGCGGTTTCGGAATGCCTATGTATGGATTCAATTGGGGAATAGAACGGCTCAACGGTCAGTTCAAAGTGAAAGGCAAACAAAAAGAAGCTGGCGGTTATGGCGCTTCCCTAAAAGAAGACTATCGTTATTTCTTTGGTGCGCATGTTGGCATGGCGGGCAGAGGTGAAGCAATTGCGAGAGAAGATAGTTATTGCGAAATAGATCCCGGTGTAGTCGACAAATATGGAATACCTGTATTACGCTTTCATACCAACTATACGGACTATGAAATCAAGCAGGCAAAACATATGATGGAAACATTTTCCGAAATTCTCCATTCGATGAAGGCCGTTATTACATTTGGAGCGGAGAATGGCCCTCATAATAACTATGGATTGCATAACCCGGGCAATATCATTCACGAAGCCGGAACAGTAAGAATGGGGAACGATCCCAAAAAAGCACCATTGAACAAATGGTGCCAGGCACATGATTGTAAAAATTTATTCTGTGTTGATGGAAGCCCATTCGTATCACAGGCTGATAAAAATATTACCTGGACAATATTGGCTCTATCGATGAGAACGAGCTATCATATCGTTGATGAATTAAAAAAACAAAATATCTAATTACTATAAATAACTATTATGGACAGACGAAAATCGATCAAAGCGCTTCTTGTTGGCGGCGTTTCAGCAGGAGTAATCGTCGAAGCGTGTAATACGTCGGATAAAAAAACCGAGACCGCGGATAAAAAACCTGCGGAAGCAAAAACCAGTGATATAAATCGCATGGTTGAAGAGCAGGAATATGAAAAATCGCTGCTGGCAGAGAAATTTTTTACCGATGCAGAAATGGCGACGATCACAATACTCGCAGATATTATCATTCCAAAAGATGATGTCAGTGGCAGCGCATCAGACGCTAAAGTGCCTGACTTCATTGAATTTATTGTGAAAGATATGCCGGAGCATAAAACGCCCATGCGTGGCGGACTTCGCTGGCTCGATGTCCAATGTCTTAATCGTTTCGAAAAACCTTTTAAGGATTGTTCACATGAGCAGCAAATGCAAATGGTAGACGAAATTGCATGGCCAAAAAAAGCAAAGCCGGAAATGCAGCAGGGTGTTGCCTTCTTTAACCTAATGCGCGATTTAACTGCATCTGGATTTTACACAACTGAGATGGGAGTGAAAGATATCGGATACATCGGTAATACAGTGAATCAATGGAACGGTGTACCTCCCGATGTTTTGAAACAATACAATATGGCTTATACCGAGAAAGAGTTGAAAGAATGCGTGTGAGCTTCTAAGAAATAAAATGTCCTACACTATAAGCGCCAGAAAAAATTATCTGCAGCACTCACGGTGTAGGACATTCGCTTTTATTGGATCAATTATCTATCTGGTCGATATAATATCCTTCTTCACTTAACACAAAACTATTGGGCACAAACGAAAGCAATGATTGCTTGATCATCGAAGCCGCTTCTTTTAAATAACTCTGACCAATTTCGGGTGTACGCATAGCAAATTGCCAACTTTGAATCTTCAGAAATGCTACTTTACTTTCCTGGATGATCTGATTATCTCTTTGACGAAATATTTCAGCCAAACGGTCCTGCTGGTTTTGGATATTGGGGAGCATAGGGATTGAATATTGGTTTTTCAAAAGGTATTCAGTTAGAAACGGTGAAATAATTTCAAAATTGTGTGATTTTCTAAAAAATCGCAGGCTTTGATCAAGTCAATGCCCCTGATTTTCTCGATAATTGAATTAATTTGAATATTAAATGGCTTTTTACCAGCCGGCCTTCATCCAAAGTTTACCATTAACCCCAATTGTATTCTATATGAAACTCATTGCATATTTGAATTTCAATGGTCAGTGCGAAGAGGCGTTGAATTTTTATAGGGCCTGCTTTCGCGGAACAATTTTGCAATTCTCGCGTATGGGCGATAGTCCCATGCCCGTTCCTGACACCCACAAAAACAAAATCATGCATGCGCGTTTGAAATTCGGCGAAAATATTATTTATATGTCCGATACATTGGCGGGAAATGAAACTACTGTTGGAAATAATATTAGTCTCTCACTTGAAATAAATCCACCAGGAAAAATGAAGGATCTGTTTGCGAGACTTTCTGAAGGCGGAAAAATTATTATGCCGCTGCAAGACACTTTCTGGAATGCACGATTCGGTCAATTCATTGACAAGTTTGGAATTGAATGGATGATGAATTGCGACTTGAAAAAATAAAAATAGAGTTGTTTAACTATGATTTTTTAGCAGCCTCACGCAAAAAGCTGTCACAATACATAGACTGCCGACTATCCACCATAAAATACGAAAGCCAAGATGTTGCACGATCTGTGCGCCACCTGATGGGCCTATCACCTGTGCACTTGACCATGCTATGGTGTACAAACCTGCATACTGTCCCCTATTGCTTGCAGTGGTTCTTGATATCCAAAACGAATTCATGAAAGGCATGGACAGCATTTCTCCAAAGGTTACCAATATCATACAAAAAACCGCAGCCAACGCAGAGGCCGGAAAAATATTGAGGAGCAAAAAAGATAACCCGGTCAGCAAAAAACCATCACGTATAAAAAGAACATTCTGTCTTTTTCCCTCGAGCTTAAAAATCAATACCATTTCAAAAACGGTAATAATAACTCCGTTGAGCGCCATTAATAGTCCTATAAAAAATTCTTTGATATGCAATGATTGCTTGTAGTACACAGGAAGCGTTGTAAACAGTTGATAAAAACAAATCGCGAATAAAATAGTAATGCCGGTGAACATGAGATAACCCTTATCCTTGAGCGCCGATATCGATTCTGTTGAGGCAATTTCTTTTTTCACAGGACCACCGCGATCATTTACAGGAGTCAGAAAATATTTCAATAACAACGCGGCAGCTATGTTTGTCAACCCATCTGTCCAAAATAAAAGATGATAATTAATCGAAGCGAGTATTCCACCCAAAGCCCCACCCACTGCCCAACCCAGGTTAATTGCAAGCCTGTTTAATGAATATGATCTTGTCCGGTTTTCTTCCTTACTGTAATGCGCAATCGCAGTTGAATTTGCCGGACGAAATGCATCATTGACCATACTTAATAAAAAAGTAATGACACAAATCATTGGATAACTTTTTACCATTCCAAGTACAACAAATAATACGCCTCCTCCGATCAAAGCAGTGAGTTGCACGGGATGAAATCCAAATTTGTCAGTTAATTTCCCTCCGATAAAGCCTCCACAGACTGCGCCGGCTCCGAATATTCCCATTACGATGCCAGCCTGGCCAATGGAATAACCCATCGAAGGTTGCGTAAGATAAATGGTCATAAAAGGAATCACCATGGTGCCGCTTCTGTTAACCAGCATTACAATCGACAATAACCAGGTGGAGCGAGAGAGTCCGCTATATGCGTTTCTGTATAATGAAAACGTACGTGATAACATAAATAAAATCCTTCAGCGATCAGCAACTAAATAAATATTATCTCACGTTGCTGTTCTTATCAAAAAAATCGTCCACATCTTTTTTAAAACTAATCAACGATGGTTTGTTGATATAGTACATATGACCCGCTTCATAAAAATGAAACTGGATATTTTGCTGAAGCTCCGGTCTCAAAAACATGTGCTGAATATCGTAGCGTGCGATGAAATATGGCGTAGCAAAATCATAGTAACCTGCACCGATATAAACTTTGAGCGCAGGATTTTTTGTCATTGCGGAGCGTAAACTTTCCGCAACATTCAGAAAACGATTCTGCACATTATTATAATTCCACGGAAATACATTCCCGAAAATATTATAGGGCTTCTCTTCTTTGAAATTTAATTCCCTCTCAAAATAATCATTGATTGCAGAAGTAAACGGGCCATCAATATTGACAAACGATGGATCAAAATCAACATTTTCACCGGCATCGTCAAAATCCCGCCCGGTGAATCGAGCATCAAGACGACCAATACTCATCCCATCTTTTCTTCTCAACTCTTTATAAAACCGATCTTCGGTTACGCGTAAATTATTTTGCAGACAATATTCTTTTGAAAGCCCCGTATAATAACTCATTCTCTCTGCGATTTTATTTTTCTCATCAGCACTCAGCCAATCTCCTTTCAACAATGCGGCTGCAAATTCTCCCAATGCAAATTGTTCACTTTCTTTCAAAGCTTGTTGCAAATTTGCTTGCAGAGGCGCCGCCAATTTCTTGTGATACCATGCAGCAGCTGTATAACTCGGAATATAAAGCGCCGCTGGCAGATCATTTCCAACATAATAATCATTCGTACCAAAATTCAAAACCGCCGAAATCAAAAATATACCGTTTAGGAATATGCGATATTGACTTTGCAGATAGTCTGATAGTCCTGCCGCTCTTGTTGTACCATAACTTTCGCCAGCAAGAAATTTTGGAGATGCCCACCTTTCATACTTGGAAAGAAAATACCGGATAAAAGAACCTACAGACTGAATATCCTCTACATAACCATGAAATTGATCAGGCTTTTCTCCCGATGCAGGGCTACTATACCCGGTAGAAACAGGATCAATAAAAACAATATCTGTCTTATCCATCCAGCTATATTCATTGTTGATATATTTATACGGAGGTGCTGTTGCAGTCCCATCATCTGCGAGTAAAACGCGCCGTGGACCTACGGCGCCAAGATGCAACCAAACTGATGATGATCCCGGGCCACCATTGAATGTAAAAGTGACCGGCCGCTTTGCAGATTCGTCTCCATCTTTTTTATAATAGATAAAAAATATTTTCGCAATTGTTTTGCCTGTATCATTTCTCAAATCTGCATAACCGGTTGTTGCAGTATAATCGATTTTGCGACCGCCGATAACAACAGAATTTTTTGTAACGGATAATTGTCCGGGCACCGTAACTGGTTCCGGTTCGGATTTAGACGGCGTGTTTGTCTTTTGCGCTTGTGTGAGTATGATTATTGAAAAACAAAAGAAGACCGATAATATTTTTTTCATGAACAGAAGTTTGGGTTTGACTGTTCAGTCAAAAATATGAAAGAACCACGAACTACGATTAATTAAGCGTTGAACGGTTGATTGAGTTGATAAGTTGAATGGTCGACTAGTTAAGTATTAACAAATCGACCATTCAACGTATCGACTCAATCGACTTTTCTAAAATTATTTCCCAAACACTTTTTTCAGAATATCGGTAACCTGTGCGGCTGGGTCTTTTCGAATTTTTATTTCCTCCTGGGCCACATAATAGAAAATTCCATCCATGGCTTTTTGAGTAACATAAGACGAAAGATCGGTGTCCACTTTTTTCATTGTGGTTGGAAGTTTGTTATATGTTTCGAAAACATCTTTCCAATATTTTGTAGCACCGGTTTTTTGTAGTGATGTATCAATAACTGGCCTGAATGCCGCAGCAAGATCGGGTGTTGTTGTTTTTTTCAGGTAGAATGTTGCTGCAGTATCTGCACCGCGAAGAATACCAAGACCATCCTGTACAGTCATTTTTTTTACGGCACTTACAAAAATCGGAGACGCAGATTTTGCGGCATCTTCAGCGGCACGGTTCACGCTCAAAATAGCATCATCAACCATTTTACCCATTCCAAGATTTCTAAGTGTTTTTTCTACTTTTTGTGCTTGTTCCGGTAACAATATTTTCACCGCAGCATCTTTAAAGAAACCATCGACAGTAGATAACTTTCCGGCGCTTTTTTGAGCACCGATGGTTAATGCTTCCTTAAGACCACTTACGATATCGTCTGAACTCAACGAACCTGAGCCGCCGCCACTCACCGCTTTTTTCACATTGTTGAATAAACTGCCGGCAGTAGATTTCGAATTGGAAGAGCTGCTTTGCTGCGCATTTACAACCGCTACCGAAAATGAAGTCAACGCAAACACGATCAATAGTTTTTTCATTTTGTATAGATTTTAGAATTCCAATAGAGAATTGGCATTTTTCAGGCTAGCAAAGCATTAACGAATCAATCCCAACGCTTATTATGAGGATTGGCATTTTGATAAAAGTAGATAGTAAATTGAAAAGGAAATGTTAACTCGGATCAAGGCCCTTCTGTATAGTCTGCTGATCTTGGCATTTTGCCAAAAACTTCAATGATATGCGAAGGTGGTGTAGCCAGTTTTCTTTCTTTGGTATTTATCCAGGCTCCATCAACGGTAAGCACGGCGGACAAGATATCGCCATTTTTGAAAAGCTGATGCCGGATACTCCAACGCGAAAAATCTTTTCTTGATTTTATTAACTGAAGATCCATTGCCAATTTATCACCCCATCTGACTTCCTTTCTGAACACCGCTTCTTCCCGAAATAATATTGGCCCGAAATGCAATTGTTCCATCAATCCCACCGACAATCCATATTCTTCTAAAAAACAAATCCGGCAGTAGGCTCCATAATCATAATATACAGAATGACGTAAATGAAAATTAGGATCCAGGTCGGACCATCTCAGCTCTATTGGTTTTAAATAAGCCTGCATTCAACAAATTTGTTTATTCAGATTGCAAAATATTGATTAATTTCTTATCCGCTATGAGTCAGCCGCGACTAAAAATGTTCACAATAATATTTATTTTATCATTGGTGATTTACCAATATGGAAAAATTGTGGGATATATTGGCTGTCGCATCAGTGAAATTACGAATTCGGTTCCGCAATGTGACTGCGAAAAATTCGGAAGGGATCTTTCAAATAACAGCGCACTTCCTTTTCAAAAATCAACATTGAAAGAAAGATCTGAGGATTTTTTTACACAGAATTTTTCTGAAGCTGTAAAAAAAATAATTCCTTCTCAGTCAAGTAAAATAACCGAGCCGGACAAAGCCCTGGCAATTGGATACAACAATGCTATCTTTCAACCTCCGCGTGCATAACTCTTTTTCTTTCCTTTATTGAATTTTTGTTTCAGCTATTGAGAAATACGCATGCGTGATCGTGCATGCACATATCTTATTTGTAACTGTCTAAAAAAATTATTATGAAAAAGATACTTTCACTCGTCATAGTCGACATGATTATTATCATAACTACATTTTCATGTCATCCAAAAATTGTTTCACAAAAATCGGTTGACGCCAGAGGCAATCCCATGCTACTGGGAAAAAGTTCGAGGCAGGAACTTGAACAAATGCCATATGGAGAATGGTTCAACAAAAATTTTTCAGATTATCACGTTGATACAGCCATTGCGAAAAAATTAAGAGAAACGCTAAGAAGAAAAAGTTTTTTAATTTTTATGGGCACATGGTGCGGCGATAGCAGAAGAGAAGTGCCGCGGATGTATAAAATATTAGACTATTGCGGTGTGCCTAAAAGAAAAATACAACTTATTACTCTGAATAGCAATGATTCTGTTTATAAACAAAGTCCAAATCATGAAGAACGCGGAGTCAACATTCACCGGGTTCCGGATTTATTGGTATTTGATTCAGGAAAAGAAATAGGAAGAATTGTTGAGTCACCGATAATTTCTCTCGAGCAGGATTTGCAGGATATTACGACTGGTAAAAATTATATTCCCAACTACCGCGTAGTTCCGTTACTGGACATTCTGTTTAAAGAAAAAAGCATGGACAATCTCCAAAAAGACATCAGCAATATTGCTATTACCGCCAAGCCACTCATCAGCAGTGTTGCAGAATTAAGATCGTATGGTCATGTATTAACTGCTCAGGGAGAAATGGATAAAGCGCGGATTGCTTTTGTACTAAATTCATTACTATATCCGGATAATGCCAGCGCATTCGAGAATTTAGGAGATTACTATTTAAAGGTGGGAAATAAAATACTTGCAAAAGAAAACTACAAAAGATCGATTGAATTGCAGCCCGAGAATGAAAACGTGAAAAAAATATTGGCGCAATTGGAATGATAGAGATCAACAGCATTCATACTATAATACGCAGTCAATCGTGAACCATGATTTGCATGATTTAG
>JAFDYD010000012.1:0-42370 GCA_018267615.1 Bacteroidota bacterium
CTTGTATCTTCTTTCTTGTACCTTGTATCTTCTATCTTGTGCCTTAATTCCCATTTCTCCGCCTTCAATCTCGAAAAATCCCCTTTTGAATATATTTTTTTGCATCTTCTTTTACTAATCGCTATCATTAATAAAAGAAGTGATCTATGTGCTATAAAATTTCGATTGTTTTCGGTTATCTATGCCTGTTATATTTAATTCCTGTCCAGGCACAACAACACAAACCCGTGCGTTTTGATTTCTCGATGGTTCCCGGAACACCAAAAGTGTTTGGTGAAGGAGTAGTATCGACAGGCATGTATGAACGCGATATGGCGATCTCTCCCGATGGAACGGAAATGTTTTACACAATTGTTGCTCCGCAAAATGTTTTCAGCGCGATCATCTATCTTCAAAAAGATGCGAAAGGCAATTGGTCCGATCCGGAAGTTGCAAGTTTTTCGGGGGAATACAGTGATATGGAACCTGCTTTTACAGGAGATGGCAAGAAATTGTTTTTTGTTTCCAATCGTCCGCTGAAAGGTGATTCTGCAAAAGATTTTGATATCTGGTACGTAGAAAAAACAAATGGCAAATGGGCCAATGCGGTTAATATCGGAAAGCCCGTGAATACGGACGCGAACGAATTTTATCCTTCTCTTGCTACTAATGGTAATTTATATTTCACGGCAGCTTATGATAAAGGAAAAGGCAAGGAGGATATTTATGTGGCAAAATGGGAGAATGGAAAGTATGCTGACCCGGTGTCGCTGGATACTGCTATTAATTCTTCATTTTACGAGTTCAATGCATTCGTTTCCCGGGATGAGCAATTTATTATTTTCACTTCATTTGGACGCAAAGATGATAAAGGAAGAGGTGACTTATATATCAGTCAGAAAGATGCATCGGGAAAATGGCAGCCTGCTCGAAATCTGGCGATCATCAATTCAGAAAGATTGGATTATTGTCCCTTTGTGAGTTTTGATAAGAAGATATTCTTCTTCAGTAGCGAGAGAAGTTCCCTGAAAGAAACATTTGTCGGTGCACCCGCAAAATACCAGACATTGATCGACCAGCGCAATTCTATATTGAATGGGCAATCGAATATTTTTTGGGTGAGCCTGGATACGATTCTTAAATTCTGAATTAACCACCACGCATCCCAACCCGTCATTTCGAATCCGCCGAAATATGCATTCATGCGAGATCGTTGCTGGCGGATTCGAAATGACGCGCTGAGAAATTGCAAGTCGCGAATCTCATGAATGTCTACCCTATCAACTTTTTTAAATTTCCGCTTCATACTCTACATTTGCAGACTAATCAGTTTAAGAAAAATTTCTACTATGCGTGTACGAGTAAGAATTATCGTTATTATTTTTTCAATACTAATAACGCAAGTTGTATTTAGCCAGAACAAAATCGTCGTATTTCAATCTGATTTTGGTTTAAAAGATGGCGCAGTATCAGCGATGAAGGGAGTTGCCATGGGCGTTTCTCCCGATCTGAAATTATTTGATCTCACCCATGAAATTCCTGCTTATAATATCTGGGAAGCTGCGTATCGTCTCGAACAAACAGTTCCTTATTGGCCCGCAGGCACAGTGTTTGTTTCTGTTGTTGATCCTGGTGTCGGCACAGATAGAAAATCTGTTGTTCTCAAAACAAATTCGGGGCAATATATTGTTACGCCTGATAATGGCACGCTTACATTGATTGCATCTTCGCTTGGTATTGCGGAGATCAGGCAGATTGATGAAGCGGTTAATCGCAGACAAGGTTCTCAAAAATCTTACACATTTCATGGACGCGACGTATATGCATACACTGGGGCCCGGCTCGCTGCAGGTGTTATTACTTTTGAACAGGTTGGACCGGAATTACCGAAAGACGTAGTGCGTATTCCTTACCAGCAAGCAACGTTGGATAATGGGAAATTGAAAGGCGCCATCGCGATTTTGGATATTCAATACGGAAATATCTGGACAAATATTCCCGGCGATCTTTTCAAGCAATTGAATTTAAAGTTTGGTGATTCACTGCACGTAGTCATCAATCATCTTGGAAAAAAAGTTTATGAGGGCAAGATGCCTTATTCAGAAACATTTGGAGCCGTGGCAAAAGGAAAGCCATTGGCTTACCTGAATAGTTTGCTGCAATTGTCTTTTGCTTTGAACCAGGGGAGTTTTGCGCAGACGAATCATATTGCAAGTGGAAATGAATGGAGCGTGGAAGTTTGGAAGCAGACGAAATAATATTAATTGTGGCGGGCGGATTCGAAATGACGCCTGAAGTGCGATTCAATATTGACGAGTAATCATCTATCAAAATCTTTTTGTTATGGCAAACCACATTGTTCAGATAACAGAAATTTTGGAAAGAACACATAACGTTCGCTCATATAGAGTCACCAAGCCGCCCGGATTTTCGTTTACTCCCGGTCAGGCGACTGATCTTTCTCTGCAAAAAAAAGGATGGGAAAATGAAAAGCGCCCGTTCACGTTCACCTCTCTTCCATCCGATAATTATCTTGAGTTCACCATTAAAACGTATAACGATCATGATGGGGTTACTCATCATCTCGGTATGGCAAACCCCGGTGATCGATTTGAGATCAGCGATGCGTGGGGCGCCATCGAATATAAGGACGAAGGCGTTTTTATTGCAGGCGGCGCGGGTGTAACACCATTCATTTCAATATTCAGATTTCTGAGGGCAGAAAAAAAGATCAGTGGGAACAAATTGTTTTTCTCCAACAAAACTGATCGGGACATTATTCTTCGCGACGAATTTGAGAACATGCTTGGGAAAAATTTTTTCAATATCATTACCGAACAGGCCGACACCAAATATTTCAAAGGCAGAATCGATAAGAATTTTCTCCAAAAAAATGTCAACGATTTCAAACAACATTTTTATGTGTGTGGACCCGATGCATTCAACACTGCTATTCTAAAATCATTGGAAGAGCTCGGAGCGAAGGCGGATACATTGGTGTTTGAAAAATGATTTTAATAAGATTAGCCAAGAATACGATTGCAAAATCCTAAAAACTCAACTATGAATTATCACAGGAAATTTCTTCTGCTTGTTTTTGTTTTGATGGCAACGATCATTCGCGCCCAGGATAAAAGCGGTTATACGGGCAGGTTATATGAATATGACAAGGACGCAACCAGCAAATGGAGCAGCCCAGAAAATCAAAACGGCAACAAGGGTGCCGGAGGGATGGAGAATGGCGGAGGAAAAGGACGCGCGAGTATTCCGATACCTGCCGGAGAATCCGTCACTTTATTAAATGTGGATGGAACGGGTATCATCAACCGGATATGGATCACTGTACCCATACGTACTCCAGAAATGTTACGCTCGCTGAAATTGGAAATATTCTGGGATCATGAAACAAAACCAGCAGTATCGGTTCCGCTCGGAGATTTTTTTGGAGTGGGACTTGGTAAAGCCATTGCGTTCCAGAATACTTTTTTTGCAAACGCAGAAGGAAGATCGTTCAATTGCTTTATCCCGATGCCTTTTAAGAAAGGGGCATTGATCAAAGTCACGAATGAGTCAGGCAAAAGGCTAAGTCATATTTTTTTCGACGTCGATTTTTTGAGTTTGAAAACCTGGCGCAACGAGTATATGTATTTTCACGCTTATTGGAACCGCGATACTGCAACAACTGTTGGAAAAGATTTCGAAGTATTGCCCGCTGTTCGTGGTGCCGGAAGATTTCTTGGTGTGAATATCGGTATCAATGCAAATCCCGTTTACGGTGATGCGTGGTGGGGAGAAGGAGAGGTGAAAATGTATCTCGATGGCGACAAAAATTATCCGACATTAAACGGAACAGGCACTGAAGATTATATTGGTACGGGATGGGGACAGGGACAGTTCATCAATAATTTTGCAGGATGCACGATATCCGATGACAAAAATTTTCAATGGGCCTACTACCGGTACCATGTACCCGATCCTATTTTTTTCGGGAGTGATTGTCGCGTTATCATCCAACAAATAGGTGGAACGATGAAAGACAAAGTGCTTGCTATGCAAAAAGCAAAAGTGCCGTTGATTCCGGTTACGGTTGACAAAGACGGACAACCTGCGTTATTAATCAGGGATAAAAAGAATTTGGATGATCCATCCGTTCCAGACGGCTGGACGAATTTCTATCGCTCTGATGATGTTTCATCCACAGCTTATTTCTACCTCGATAAACCAACTAGTAATTTGCCGGCGATGCAGCCGCTGGCGATAAGAGTGTATAATCTTAAATAAAATATTTGCGGAGGAAGAGTGGGGAATAAGAGTGGGAGAATAAGAGTGAAGAAACAGAGCGGAGAGCGGAGGTTTGGACGCTCTTCGCTCTGTTTCTCCACTCTTCAGTTCTATGCTTCGATTTCAATTCCGTTTTTCTTCATCAGCCTGTTTCGATGTTTCGTGCCCCAGTTTCTTAATTCATCAATTACTTTTTTTAGAGAGAGTCCGTAGGTTGTAATGGCGTATTCTACAGTCACAGGCGAACTATCATACACAGTCCGTTTCACCAGTTGATTTAATTCAAGTTCTTTAAGTTCTTTGGATAACATTTTGGCTGTAATGCCGTCAATTTCCCTTTGTATTTCTTTAAAACGTTTTTTGCCGAACATCAGAGATACGATGATCGGTATTTTCCATTTTCCATTAAGGATATCCAAGGAGTCGCGCACGGGTTGCAAATGTGATTTGCATTCCTTCATGTCATGTATCGCCGGAGCTGATTCGTTTATCATGATACAAAGTTACGGAATCCGGTTTCTGAAAGGATACTGGTATACTGGAGGTAACCGGTTACTGAAGTATAGCGAGGGAACAAGGCGGAGAATCAGAGCGGAGAAACAGAGCGGAGAGCGTCCAACACTCCGCTCTGTTTCTTCGCTCTCCGCTCCGTTTCTCCAACTTGCAGGATCATCGACCTTGTCTCGCGTGCATTACCATTCCGCCACCGGAAGCAAGGGTGATCATAATTTTATCTTTATTATTCAACGAACGAGTATCTTTGTTCAAATGATTTGGATCCTTTCCAACATCTCCAGCGTCCGTATATATATCAACGTTATATTGTCCTTCTCTCAAAAAATCAAATGGAAGAGTTAGTTGTCGCATTTCATGATTTGTAATGGCGCCGATATACCAATCATTATTTTTTCTTCGTGCTATAACAATATATTCTCCGACTTTTGCATCCAGCACTTTTGTTTCATCCCAAACAGTCGGTACTTCTTTCAAAAATTCGAAACCTGGTTGTCCTTCATAAGCAGAAGGGTAATCGCAAACCATTCCGAGATAATTTTCCAGCACCACATACATCGCAAGCATATGACAACGCGTGCCTCTCATCAATGGCCTTGTATATTGTATCACGTATAATGAATCAGGAACCGCGCGAAATCCGCCGAGATGATAATCCGTGCTGCCAGCGAGCATCCTGGTAAAAGGAAAATTGATATCATGATCAGGATCTACTTCTCTGCTCCATTTGTTCGCTTCATAATTTAATGTTCCCTCGCGTGTAAATTCATTGGGATATGTCCTGCTCAAACCAGTGTTTTTATAAGCGCCGTGAAATTGCACATGCAGGTGGTGCGCCGCTGCTTTCTCCAACATTTCAGTTTGAATATTCACCATCTCCTGGTCATCCCGATCCATGAAATCAATCATCATCCCTTTCAATCCCCATCTTTCGAACGCGGCGAATGCGGAGTCAATTTTCGGATAGAGCGCCCACCAATGCACCCATACTCTTACATCAACGCCCTGCGATTTCGCATAATCACACACTTCTTTCATGTTGAGTCCGGGAACAGGTGTTGTAGGATCGGAATGCGGACCGGGCATAAAACTGATGCCATCATCCATATACCATTGATGCAATCCGTACTCTACGACGGAATGATATTCCAATCCATTGCGCGCACAGAAATCGATATAATATTTCTGCGTCACAAAATTATTACCGGGCGCATTGATTGTATCTGGAAGAACATTTCCATTCCACCATGGAAAAGTAGTCTTACCTGGTTTGATCCACGATATGTCTTTTATTTTACATGGCGCATTGAGATCGGTAATGATATTCGATTCGATCAATGCACCAATTCTATTACTGATCAATAAAACCCGCCACGGACTCGCATGTGGCAATGATGCTTTCACTTTTATTCCCGGTTGTTTTGGCAAAGGAGAAAGTGCGCTTCTAAGGGCATCTTTTTCTTTTGTAAGATACATTCCCGCATAATCGAGCAATGCAGCTTCTGTGATGGCCATATAAATATGATCGGGAAACTCGAATAATGTCGGCATATCCATTAACTTATTTGGGCCAATATCATCGAATGAAAGTTTTGAATATTTTCCTTCGTGCGAAGTGGTAAAACTAGAAAGAAATAATGTATGTGCCGTTGGATTTCCTGCTAATTTGAAAGTCGTATTCTCGTCGGTCAATTCAAACGATGACCAATTTTTTTGTTGTGGAAATTCATAACGAAAAGCAAGTCCGTCGTTAAAAATTCTTACTATCAAATTAATTTGTTTGGAAGAAGAAATTTCGCGGATGGGAATTGTTACTTCTTTATATTGATCATGCACAATTTTCGTTTTGCCGACAACCAAGTCATAATTCTCCTCGGCTTCGCGAAATATGGGTTTATCTGCAGCAAGATTGTTGGTGAATGCAATATCGCTGAATGAAAGAGCAAGTTCGCTGTTTGCGACGATTTGCTTTTGTTCGAAATCGATATTGTATATCGCCTTCTTATCATCTATTTTGAAAGTAAAAACAATTTTGCCATTTGGTGAAGTCAGCCTGATATTCTTTTGCGCAGAAGTTGCGAATGTGAAAATGTGGAAATATGAAAATGTGAAAATGATTTTAAGCGATAGGGAAGATATTTTTTTGCAAGAGTTCATTCTTTTTTGTTTTTTGAACCATGATCAAAGGATTGAAGGATTACCATGAAATTAATACCAATTTGGGATTTCTTTCATGGTAATCCTTCAATCCTTTAATCATGGTTCAACCTTATTAATTTTTATGTCCCAACATCGGAAACATTCTCCTGATTTCATCATCACCAGGTTGGATTCCATATTCACAAATTTCGAATGCTTCAGCATGTTTTGTTTGTTCTGCGTGTTCACGACCATACCACCTGGTTAAAGAATTTCTTATCTCGGGCGTTATAGGAACAGTCTGGGATTCTTTCAACCATTTTTTTCTATCACTTTCATTTTTCGGAACGAGCTGTGAGTAGTGCCCGATCCATGGAAGCCACTCATACACTTGTGAAACATGCGCGTCGAGTCCATCGATTTTTTTATCAAAAAATGCGGTGATATCAACTGCGATATCAGGACGAAATGGATTCGGTCGTTGAAACCGGTCCTGGAAATAAAGGAACAAAGGATTTTTTTTCAGTGCAGGTGTTTCAGGGGCTGTATTCGGAACTGCTACCATATAGGCTGCATCCTGTACGAGAACGCCTGTGTATCGATGGTCGGGATGATAATCATTTGGTCTTGGTGAAATTACAATATCAGCTTTCCATTCGCGGATTTTTTTGATGACCTGCATTCTTACTTCGAGTGAGGGCAGTAATTGTCCATCGTGATTATCCAATATATCATAACTAATACCCAATCGACGAGCAGATTCCTGCGCCTCTTTGTATCGCCGCTCGGCGAGTTCTGGTCCTTTTTGAGTTTGATGTCCGGCATCGCCGTTTGTAATCGCAACAAATTTCACGGCATAACCCATAGAAGCGAATATCGCAGCAGTTCCACCGCCGCCATAATCGCAATCATCAGGATGCGCGCCAAACATGATGATGCGCACTTTGCCTGTGTCGGGCTGGCCTTGCGTTGTAGCGAATGCGAAAAAAATAAAAAAAATGCAGAAGAACGGAGTTTTGATGGCAAGTTTCATAACAGTAATTTTTGGCGACATGAAGTTAAGTGGATTCGGGCAATTGTTAAAAGATTCAATCGATTGATAGTGGGTAGTTTGAAAATGCAGAAATATTTCGCGCAGAGCACGCAGAGAAAAGGAGTACACAAAGGCATTCCCCTCTGTGTACTCCTTTTCTCTGCGTGCTCTGCGCGAAATATATTTCTATCAGCTCATAGATAACACAGGAACTATTATCTGTACATTTCCACATTATTTCTGCCATTAATCCGGATTATAAACAATTCATCCTAATCTTTCGCTTAAGTGAAGAACTATTATTATCATGCAAAAAAATTCTACTACACAACTATAACAATTATGACTAAACGGTATTTATTTGCTACCATCATTTTCATGGCAGGCTCAATCACTTCTTTTTCGCAAAAAACCTCGAACGCTTATCAATTCACTATTGATCTTGTGAATGTCCAGGATGACAAAGTAAAAGTGGAGTTGATAGCTCCACAGATCAAAAAAAATCAAATCACTTATCACTTGCCAAAAATTATTCCCGGCACATATTCGGAAGATGATTTTGGAAGATATATCGAGCGATTCAAAGCTACTGATAAGAAAGGTGCGGAGTTGCCTGTATCGAGATTGGATACAAATAGCTGGACCATCTCCAGTGCAGAAAAGCTTTTTAAAATATCTTATCTCGTCAACGATTCTTATGATGACGGCGCAACAAAACAAGTGATATTCGAACCGGCAGGCAGCAATATTCAGAAGGATACTAATTATGTAATCAACAATCATTGTTTCCTCGGATATTTCGACGACATGAAAAGTGTTCCTTATGAGGTGACGATATTGCATCCTGCATCGATGTATGGAAGCACGGCTTTGACTGACATGGATAAAAAAGCGACGAGTGATAAATTCATAACGGAATCGTATAACCGCATTGTAGATAACCCGATCATGTACGATGTTCCGGATACTTCCGTGATCAGGGTAGGAAATACGGATGTGCTCATTTCTGTGTTTTCTCTCAACAAAAAAATCACTTCGGCGGCACTGGCAAAAAAGTTATCAACCTTATTACAGGCGCAGGGAAAATATCTTGGCGGAAAATTACCGGTCGAAAAATATGCTTTTATCATTTACCTGGATAAGAGACTATTTGGTTATTCGCACGCTGAAGGAGCATTAGAACATTCTTATTGTTCTATGTATTACTATGGTAATAAAAGTGAAGAACAATTGTCGCAGGAATTTGTAGATCATGCCGCGCACGAATTTTTTCATATCATCACACCACTGACGATCCACTCTGAAGAAATTCAAAATTTTGATTTCAATCATCCTAAAATGTCAAGACATTTATGGTTGTACGAAGGTTCAACGGAATATCACGCGCATATGGTGCAGGTTAAATATGGTTTGATAACACCTGATCAATTACTCACAGTGCTTACCAGTAAAATAAATTTTGCAAAAAATTTTTATAATGACACCGTTCCTTTTACCGTGATGAGCAGTGGAGTGTTAGGCGTTTACAAACCGCAGTTCGGAAATGTTTATCAGAAGGGAGCGTTGATTAATATGTGTCTCGATATTAAACTTCTTCAACTCTCGAAGGGAAAATATGGAATCATGAATTTGATACATGATCTTTCCAATAAATATGGTAAGCAAAAGGGTTTTGTCGATTCTACTTTTTTTGATGAGATAGAAAAACTGACTTACCCGGAGATCAGAAAATTTTTGGACACTTATGTAGCTGGACCAACTCCTTTGCCTTTGCAGGAATATTTTGCATTAGTCGGTATCAACTACCAGGCAGAAATGGACACCAAGGATAGTGCATTCTCGTTGGGAAAAATTTCGTTGGCATATAATCCGCAATCGGGCAGGATGGTTGTAAAAGATACAACGGGTATGAATGTGCTTGGTAGAAAATTAGGTTATCATCCCGGAGATGTGTTGATGTCTCTTAATGGAAAAGATATTACTGGCGCCAATCAAAAATCGGTGACCGGCTCTTTGTATGGATCAGCGAAAGTGGGCGATAGTTTGACGGTGCTTGTATCCCGCAAAAATCCTGATGGCACAGATGGCACGGCGACACTGACCGGCTCCATGACAAAATTCCCCGTAAAAAAATATAATGTGCTTTCTTATATCGATAACCTTACCGAAGAGCAGGCGATGCTGAAGAATATTTGGTTGAAACCGTGATGCAGTTGAGAGGTTGATTGGTTGATTGAGTTGGAAGAAATATTCAATAATCAATATTCAACAATCAATATTCAAGTAGGATTTCGGGATGGTTGAGGTGTATTACTTGAGCATTGATTGTTGAATATTGATTATTGAATATTTCTTCCAACTCAATCAACCAATCAACTCAATCAACTCACTCAACCATTCCTCCTTTGTCTTTTTTTTTGATCCATGATTTGATTCAATATACAAGCCATAATATAAGTGGCTGCAAATCTCTCCACCGAAATCGGCGACATCTGGAAGAACTCCCCATTTACTAAAATTAAATTTTTCTAACAAACGGATACTGCCAGTATTTTTTTCCAACACAATGGCTATTAGATTTTTTATTTGAAGATCCGACGCGTTTTTAACGACATGATTCAACAGCATCGTTCCGATTCCTTTTTTATGATGTGAGTGCGCAATATAATAGCTTACTTCTTTTGTAAAACGCAAAGCAGCACGTCCTTCGCGATAAGGTCTCACAGCTATCCATCCAAATACTTTATTATTTTCTACGGCAACATATACCGGGTATTCAGTTTGATTGTAAGACAATAACCATTTGATGCGATCCGTAATTGTTGTAGGCTGTGTATCTGCTGTAAGAAACTTCAGTTGAGCCGATTCGTTGTAGATATCATTGATCTGTGAAATCTCTGCTTCGTTTATATTGGCAAGCCTGATATTCATGTTGGTAAGGACATTTGTAGTATTCTTGTTCAAATTATTATTATTCCCTCAGCAATTTGTGTAAAACTGTATAGTCGGTTTGATTATCGGTTGTATGGTGGGCTAATGAGCTTGTTGATTTTTGTAAATTGCAAACGTGAATCTCGTCATTTCGAATCCGCAACCATCGACCGTGAATATTATGATGTCACGGCGGATGAGAAATCCCCGGAAACTTGTTAGGAATTTTTCTTGGCAATTAGCTTGGGATTTCTCATCCGTCTTATCATCATGATAATGCAAGTTGCTGCTGGCGGATTCGAAATGACGAGTATCTGGTACCAAAAAATAATTATGATATGAAATTTGATATCAATAAATCTATTCAAATATTGGAACGAACCCCATCTGTTATTGAAGAATTTCTTACGGGACTGGATGATGAATGGCTCTGCAGTAACGAAGGCGCTGACACATGGAGCCCTTTTGATGTTATCGGGCATTTGATAGAAGGAGAAAAAACAGATTGGATTCCGCGCATGCAAATTATTTTGAGTAAGAGCCCCGACAAAAAATTTGTGCCGTTCGATCGGTTCAAACAATTCAACGATAACAAAAGCAAAGCTATTTCAGAATTACTGTTGGAGTTTCATCAACTCAGGCGTGACAATATTGAAATCTTAAAAAGCACCACAATCGATGAACATACCCTGGGCATGACTGGTATTCATCCGGAATTTGGTCATATTACTTTGAAACAATTACTCGCGACATGGGTCACTCACGATCTCGCGCATATTTTACAGATATCAAGAGTAATGGCGAAACAGTACAAGGAAGAAATCGGTCCATGGACAAAATATTTTAGCGTATTCGCAAAGTAGGAGAGATTGCCTCTTTGCGATTTTGCGCCTTTGCGGGAAAATTATCCCGCAAAGGCGCAAAATCGCAAAGATTCAACTCATCCACTCGATGAGGAAAAATAAATTTAGGCATGTTTGATTTTCTATTTATTTTTCTGGTTGATCCTAAACAATCAGATCAATCGTTTAAAATCCTGGTTTGTATTTTTCTTACTATGCCCAAAACGAGAAATCTTTTATTCTATATCTCCATGATGGTGCTATTCGGCGCGATCATTTATTGGATATTGCAGGAAGGAGAGAAGCTTGGTGTAAAACAAAATATGATCGCTGCTCCCGGAAAAACGAATGCAGAAACATTTACGAATTCTTTTAATATCCATCTTACGCTTCCGCTTCCAGTATTGCTGCTGCAGATTATTGTTATCATTTTATGTACAAGATTTTTCGGTTTTATTTTTAAAAAGATTGGGCAACCGGCAGTAATCGGAGAAATTGTTGCGGGTATTGTTTTAGGCCCGTCTCTATTAGGATTATTTTTTCCCGGCATTTCCAATTTTATTTTCCCTGCCGATTCTCTCAACAACCTGCAGTTCCTGAGCCAGGTTGGATTGATTTTATTCATGTTTGTGATCGGTCTTGAAGTCGATATCCGGGTTATTCGTAAGCAGGCTTTTGATGCAGTGATCATCAGCCACGCCAGTATAATTATTCCTTATGCCTTAGGCATGGGGCTTTCATTTTTTTTATATAAACAATTTGCGCCGGAACATATTTCGTTTTTATCATTTGCACTTTTTATGGGAATTGCGATGAGTATAACTGCATTCCCGGTGCTTGCGCGTATTATCCGTGACCGGGGGATGACAAAATCAAAATTGGGAGTGATGGCGCTCACTTGCGCAGCCTCCGACGATGTTACTGCTTGGTGCATACTTGCTGTGTTGGTCGCAATCATCAAAGCAGGTTCTTCTGTCAGTGCATTGTTCACCATCGGACTTGTCATTTTTTATATCGTGGTGATGTTGATCATCGTGAGACCGATCATGCAAAAAATTCAAATGCGATACGAAAAAAATAAAACGATGAGCAAAACAATGATGGCCATCGTATTTATTGTTCTTCTTTTATCTGCATATGCAACAGAAACAATCGGCATTCACGCTTTATTCGGCGCTTTTTTGGCGGGAATGATTATGCCACAGGACGCTCTATTTCGCAAAATCATTACCGACAAAATCGAAGATGTCAGCATCGTATTATTGCTTCCGTTATTTTTTGTCTTTACAGGATTGCGAACACAAATCGGTTTGTTGAATGATATGTCATTATGGATCGTGTTTGGATGCATATTGTTGGCAGCCGTATTGGGAAAATTTGGAGGAAGTGCGCTGGCTGCAAGAATCGTTGGACAAAGTTGGCAAGATAGTTTGTCCATCGGCGCATTAATGAATACACGCGGGCTGATGGAACTTGTCGTTCTCAATATCGGTTATGATCTTGGAATTTTATCTCCACAAATATTTGCCATGATGGTGCTAATGGCGCTTCTTACAACATTTATGACAAACCCGGCAATGAACCTGATTAATTCTTTTGCGTCATTAAAGTCAGAACCGGAATTTGTCTGAACTGGGATTTGTGGGATAATGAAGATTATTGGGATTATTAGAAAATATTCGAAGAGATAGTTTTAAAATAATCCCAATAATCTTTATTATCCCACAAATCCCAGTTCAGACAAATCCCGGTTCAGACTACTTATCAACCAACACACATTTCAATTTCAAAAACACAATTTCATCCTTAAATAAACTCGCCGTAACCTGCATCTCATTATTTGTTGTCGCGTATTTTATCGCAGCATTGATTTCTTCATGAATGCGCGGATCGATCATTGCAAGAAATTTGGCATAATCGGATTTGACCAGCCTTGTTTTTTTCCCAATCGCTTCTTCCAGCACTTCTTTGATCATTTGCATCATGCAAACGCCCGGCACCACAGGTTGTCCGGGAAAATGCCCTTCGAAAATTTTATGATCCATATTTATTTCCAAATCGGCATTGATCGAATCATTGGATGCATCCAGTTTGGTAATGATATAGAAATCTCCGGCTAACATTATTTTTTTTCAACGCGTTTTAATCCGATTGTAAAATTGAAATTCTTATGAGTGATGCCAATAGTATCCGGAACACCATTATTATATTGTTGCATGATGGCTTCGACAACGGCTTTTCTTTTTGATGACCTTTGCATCAACCGCAATTCGCTGCAGGCCGAATCCACAACATAATAATTTAATCCCTTTTCCTGTGGAAATGCGTAATAGAAATTCTCTTTGTCTTTAAGGATATGAGATCCTACGGCCGTTGTATTGTACATCATCACCAATTCAAAATCTTTTCGCAATGTTTTGATCACAGCTTTTTTATCCATTTGTGGCAGGATATAATAAACTTTGAATCCGCTATCTTTTGAAAATCCAAAATCAAAAAATTTAAATCCTATTTCACTGGTGAATACGATACGCATGCTGCTGTCGGGCATTTTCTTTATCACCAGTAAGCCACTCAAATGTTTTCCGACAACATCCACTTTGGTGTGGTAAACTGTTCCGTTAAACACAGGCCTGAATTTTTCAATACAGCCAATATCTCCATTCGTCTTTTGCATTTTCCTGTATTGCGAGGTACATGCAATCAACAATATGCAAAAACTAATGAATAGCAAATAGCGTTTCAGGGATTGTTGCATTTAATTGTTTATTGTTGAAATGGATAATCGTATTGTCGCCTCCGGGTTCATACATTTCAATATTTGTTGCCGTAAAATCTTTTTTATCAACAACAATATTGATATGCTGAAAAAAGTCTTTTAGATTTTTTGATGTGGGTGTTAATTCCACCAGGTAGGATTGTGCACCTTCAAATATTCTCGACACAAAATCAGGATTGCTGAGTGCAGAGCCCTTCATGCAATCAATCATAATATTATTGATTTGCCGGAATAATTTGTTTGAACTCGCGGCGACCGTATTTTCTTTTTGCGCGTCTTTGATATACACTTTCCCGTTATTTAATATCATCAGGTATTTAAAGGGCTGATTATATTCCATGCGCACAAGACTTTCTTTTCTGAACCAGAACTTTCCTTTTGATAATATTTTTTCAGACAGCATACTCAGGTTTTTCTCCTGTGTAAAGTCACTTTGTATCGTATTTATTTTTTGGGAAGCTGCGCTGAATTGATCTTTGAATGTGGTGCTGTTTGCAAGCAATGTGTAGCCCGCGTATTGAGCCTTCACAGAAAACGCGTATAGTAATACCAGCACAATACAAATTCTCTTACACATACGGATTCAAGTTAAGCATTTTATCCAACCTCCTGATCATATATCCCTCCGAAATCAGGTAGTTGATAAAATCCGGTAAGATATTTAACATTGTTTTGCTGGTATCGTGAAAAAGAACAATCGATCCCGGCTTTACAGCCTTAGTTACTTTCGCCAACAGTTTTTTTTCATCCTTTATAACGGTATCCAATGAACGAATATTCCACCCGATGGAAATGTATTCGCCATCGACGATTGCTTTTTTTAAATTCGGGTTTGTTACGCCGTATGGTGGCCTGAAAAATTTCGGTTTGGTCCCAATTATTTTTTTCATCTTTTCATCCATCATCCTTATATCGTCCAGCATTTTTTTGGATGAAAACAAATCGAACCAGGTGGCGTGAGAAAAACTGTGATTGCCGATGATATGCCCCTGCTCATGCACGGCTTTCAATAGGTCTTCATTGCCTTCGATGCGTTTGCCAATGCAAAAAAAAGCTGCTTCAATATTGTGTTCGCGCAATATCTCGAGAATAGAAGGTGTGTAATCGTTAGCCGGGCCATCATCAAAGCTGATGGCAATTTCTTTTTTTGTGGTTTCAACTTCACAAATCGATCGAATATAAAATCCGGCTTGTATGAAATAGCTGCCATAAAATAATACCAGGCTATACAACAGCGCTAATAAAAAGTAAATGAATATGGGAAGACCATATGTAACATGATAACCGATCAGTCCGATTAGCAGGACCAGGAAGAAAATATTCGTGTTCCGGAAATTTATCATGCAGATAATAAAAATAATGAGTGATGAATACGCTCGTAATGGTTATAGATCAAAATCTTTTTTATGGGTGATCCATTTTTCTCGACTCCGACAAAACCGGGAACCATTTTGTTTTGCAGGATAGTAGATGCCAGCCATACTGCGAAAGCAGTTGCTGTTGGATACTCTCCGCATAAATGTTTGTATCCGATCGTTTCGCGATTTTTAAAAATAGAGTGGGAGAGATGATCATATACTTTATCGCCTTTTTGATCGCCGTTCTTTCCGAGGATAACAAGATCGATATCGTTCATATCGGTGGACATATCTTCCAGGAAATAAACAATATTTTTTTCTGTTTCTTCGATATCCAGAGGTTTGTAAAAAGTTGCCATCGCTACCAGTTGCGCGATATTTTCGGGTGAGGATTGATTTGTTAAAGAAAAAAAAGATGCGCCTTCTCCAGCCATAGTTCCTTTGGAATTCGAGAGAAGCAGATCGCGGTTCGATGCATGATGCTTATACAACCCGAACCGTGACAAAATTCTGTGGCTATTATTTGTTATTTCATCAACTGCTCCTGCCAATACATTCGTGTTTTCATTTTCATTTAGCAAAAGCATCGCATCAAGCAATGCGCTTTCAAACGAAAATCCCCGGTGAACAAAAGTATTATTATAGTTATGGCATTTCAGAATAAGTGCAATTTGTGCGCCTACTGTATTATGTGTTGATTGAATAAAGGCAGTCGGCGTCAGCATATCTTCTCTATTCTCGATAAGTTTTGTGAGAAAGACAGATGTGTCTTCCAGGCATCCGTAAGCAGTTCCGGTGAGAATGGCATCAGGCATTTTCACACCAGACTTGTGCAGGCATTCGATGGCTGTAGCCGCACCCATTTTTATAATGCGGCTCATTCGCCGGATCAATTTCGGATCGAATATTTTTGAATAATCAGGTTCAACGCAAGTGAATTTATCGCCGGCATATTCCAAAAGTTCATCTGTCGACATCATATCCCCAAATGTTTTCTGTGGAGAAATGCTTGCAATCGATCTTATATAAACTTTTTTATCCATTATATTTTTGAGAAGATCAGCGACGAGCAGTTGCCACCAAATCCAAACGAGTTCGACAATACATGCTCTATATTTTGATTCTTTAAAAATTTTGTTTCCGGGACGAATGGCAATTCTTTCATCGGATCTGTCAATCGTAAATTCGGATATATAATTCCATGTTTAATCGCAAGCACAGAAAATACGGCCTCGATACCGCCACTTGCACCCAAGGTATGACCGGTGAAGGACTTGGTAGAACTCATTTTCGGATAAGAAGGTCCGAACAAATCTTTGATAGCAGTTCCTTCAGAGATATCATTGTTTTGCGTTCCTGTTCCGTGAAGGTTGATATAACTGATATCATTAACCGATAATTCACTTTTATCCAACGCACCTTTCATTGCCATGAATGATCCCGTTCCATTAGGAGATGAAGCCGTTTGATGATAAGCGTCATTAGCATTACAATATCCGCTTAACCTGCAGTAAGGATTTTTTTCCAGTGATGCAGCTACACGCTCCGAAACTAGCACGACATATCCCGCGCCTTCGCCGAGATTGAGTCCCTGGCGATGTTCATCAAATGGCTTGCAGAAATTCTGATCGAGGATCATCAGCGTATTAAAACCATTGAGTGTGAATTTTGTCAGCGCGTCCGTTCCTCCGGCAATCACCACGTCGAGCATATTATGTTTGATCAATCTTGCTCCAAAAAAAATACTGTTGGCAGATGATGAGCAGGCGGTACTAATCGTAGTTACATAATTTCGAATGGCGAGTTCATCTGCTACTAATTCCGATGCGCTTCCACATTCATGATGGACAACATCCCGCAATTTTCCTTTTGAAGGATCCGATAAAAATTCTGAGAAGAAATTTTCAGTTTTATCCATTCCGGCAACTGTATTGGCCGAAATAAAACCGGTACGAAGCTGATCGAAATTTTTTATAGACGCATCATTCAATGCTTCTCTCGCAGCAATCATACTCAATTGCGCGGTGCGGGAAACCGATGAAGATAAACCTGAAATTGTAGCGAGTTGCTGATTACTGAATTTAACTTCGGCAACAGGAAGCTTGCCGTTCAACAGCGAATCAAGATAGTGCATATCACCCATGCCTGCCTTGCCTGATTCAAGTGCATCCAGTGATTCGGCTACATTGTTTCCAATGGACGACATCACACCAACTCCCGCAACCAGTACTGATGCACTCATTTTTTATTCTTTCTGAGCTTGGTGAGCTTTAATATACTGCGCCATTGTTCTTACAGACTGAAATACTTTGGGACCATCGTCTGCATTGGAGAGTTTGATCTTATATTCCTGCTGCAACAACACAATCAGTTCCAAGGCGTCTATAGAATCCAATCCGAGGCCTTCTACAAAAAGCGGTTGATCATCCCCGATATCTTCGGGTTTCAGGTCCTTTAAATTCAATTGCACGATGATCTGTTTTTTCAGATCGGACATTAATTTATCCATTGTCGATACCGTAAATTTTATTGATATTATCTTCTGTAAATACTATTGACTGATTTGTTTTTTCTTTCTCCACCAATAATAAAACCAATTTGTATTTCTCTTCTATCAATTCCAGCCAGCCGCAAATACAGGCTTCTATTACCCCGTTGTCGAATAGATTGTTCACATACCGGGCCATAAATTTACCATCGAAGTTCTTAAATACAAAAAAAGCATTTTCCCCTTTGAAATTGTTCCGGATGCAGATCTCGCCGATAACGATATTCGGCAGCGTGTAGACAAATAAAGCCGGACTGGCGATTTCGCTTACCGTTTTATAATATTTGATATCGGTATCCAGGCTTGCGCTCGCGTTCATCAATACGATGCCGGTTTCGGCGGGTTGATATTTTCCGGGGATGAAATTTTCTTTCAACATGATATCGCTTCCCAATACACCGAGTTTACTCAGATTATCCATCTTGTAGAACTTCGGATATTTGAGATCGAAATGCTGATATGCGTTATCCAAAAATGCGGAAACGGAATCCGCTTTATTTTCAAATACCGCTTTGTCGTTTAGATAGACAATCGAATGGCTGATGAGGCAACTGGCAGTGATATATTTTTCTGTTGACAAATTTTTTTCGGGATGAATGTTCAAATCGGGTTTGCTTTTCTATGACTGTCGCGGTATTCGATTTTTGCTGCTAGTTTGTGTAATGCATTTTTGTGATTCTTTACATAAGGATTATTCGTATCCCAAACATATCCCGCGAGTACTGAGCAGATTTGACTCTTTATCAGCGGATCCTGGTCGTCTGCAAAAAAGATTGTATCGAGTGTTCCTTCATACCATGCCATCACATAAGAACGAAAAGTATCCACGCCCTGCATCATCGGTTGCATATACTCGTTATCCCAGTCGATATTGCGTCCGTTTAATTTTTCGATAACGAGTTTGCCGGCCATCTGGCTGGAAACTGTGGCGAGTGTTACGCCCGAAGAAAATACAGGATCGAGAAATTCCGTAACATTTCCCGTAAGCACAAATCCATCTCCATAAAACTTATTTGTTGTTGACGACCACGACTGCAATGTTTTTGGCTCAAAAACAAATTCTGTATTTTTAAATCTCTCTGCTAAATAAGGTTGGGAAGCAATCAGCGTGCGAAGTTGTTCTTCGTTGTTGCCGGGATATTTCGCAAAAAATTCAGGATCGCCTACAAAGCCGAGTGAAGTGATTCCACTGGAAAAAGGAATGATCCATATCCATACGCCGAGTTCGTGCACCACAATCGTAATGCGATTGGGTTCATCAGACATTGCACGATTGACATCAACCGTGTGTGTGAACAGCGCCCGGCGCGGCGGCAGGTTGGAAGGCTTGTCCATATTGAACAATTTTGGTATCACGCGGCCATAACCACTTCCATCAATGATAAACCTAGCTTCGATTTTGGAAATATTCCCCTGCGCATCTTCAATCGTGGTCACGGAATCTGAACCGTTAAATTCGATAGCGGTAACAGTCGTTTCATAAGAAACAGGCACGCCCATTTTTTCAACTGTGTCCGCAAGTGTTTTATCAAACTCGCCACGAGGAACCTGCCATGTCCATGTCCATCCGTCAGTAAATTGATCGGCGAAAAAATAATCGCAGATCTTTCCATCTTTTACAAACTTGGCTCCGAATTTTTCCTGGAATTTTCTTTCTTTCACGGCATCGACGAAACCCGCTTCCGTCAAGGCTTCCATGCATCTCGGGAGCAGGCTCTCGCCAATCACGAAGCGCGGAAATTTTAATTTCTCAACGATCTTCACTTTAAAACCTGCTTTATTTACAATAGAAGCAGCAACAGTTCCGGAGGGACCGGCACCAATGACGAGGACATCTACTTTTTCGGTTTGCATTGTTTTATATTTTTCAATCTTTATTTATCAAATTGAATTTTCCCTGCGAGCATTGCCTTCTTAAAATATTCAATATTCAACAATCAACATTCAATGTTCAAGTTTGGATAACAATTATCGTTTTATGTTTCAACAAAGTTCTTTCCCTACTTGAATATTGAGTGTTGATTGTTGATCATTGAATATTTTATCGAAATCGTTACTAAATAATCTTTTTGCACTTCAATAATGTATGACTCAATCCGATATTGTCTATTCTCTCTGCAATTTCAAATCCTGCTTCATGGATACAATTTATAAAAACTTCCGAATGATACATCTGGCTGTTGCCATTGGCAAGCGCCGTAAAATAAATAGATGTCTGCTGCAGGCAAAATGCGGCTGCTTCAAAACGCTGTACGTCCCAGAACGCTTCGAGAATAAGTACATATTTATCGTCGTCAATTGCCTGGTAACACTTTTTTAAAATGGAAACAATTTCAGCTTCTGAAAAACAATCCAGGAACTGGCTCATCCAGATTGCGTCATATCCTTTCGGAAATGGCTGTGTTGCATCGAGCATATTGACGGGATAAAAAGAAATACGGTTTGATAGTCCCAATTGATCGATTCTCGATTTTGCCATATCCAGTTGTCCGGGCAAATCCATAATCGTGACGCTGATATCATCGGCATATTTGGTACTTGCAATGGCCCATTTGCCAGTATTGCCGCCGATGTCTAAAATATTTTTAATACCATTTTTGTAAACATGTTTGATGACCGCAGGGAATGCCGTGTCAGAAAAAAAATGGTCGAAGCTGAACCAACTTTTTTGCACATGTGGTGGCAATTGTGAAAGACCTTCATAGATCGTTCTCCAGTTGCCAAAAACTTTTAGCCCTTCAGGTTTTCCATTTTCGATGCTTTTATCCAGGTCGAAAAGGCCTTTGTAATTTACATCGTGCACAAAATCCATATTGATTTTTGTCAGCGGATCGTGCAAAATAAAAACGCCTGTTTTTGTTATCGTATATCGGTCATCGTTAATAACAACGAGGCCAATTCCTAGTCCGGATTCAAGCAAAACGCGAACGCCATAATGCGGCAATTTGACTTTCCCGACAATCTCTTCGATCGTCAATCCTTTTGTTGCGCTTTCTTCTATTACTTCCAGTATCCCGGAATTTCTGAGCACACGTGCGACTTGGAAAACCACCGGGCCAAATGCGATCCATTGTGCAAGTTCTTTTGCTTCGAAAGCTGTTTTGTTATCGTTGTGGAAAAAATTCATTTGTGATTTTTGTTTTGACTGTCTTTATAGGTGTAGGGTGTAGGGTATGACATGCCTTACACCCTATACCCTCAACCTTCATCCTTGCACATCACCATCGCTGCATTACATCCACCAAATCCGGATGCGGTTTTCAAAACTTTTTTATAGTTGCCTGTTTGCATTTTGTTGCTAACATGTATTGGTTTTGCAGTTCCCGGTTTATCAAAACCAAGCGTCGGCAAAATTATGTTATCTGATAAAGAATGAATGGAGATGATGGATTCAATCAGTCCTGCAGCTCCGAGCGTATGTCCATAATATCCTTTCAAACTATTTACAGGAATCGATTGCATATCCGCTAAGTTAATTGCTTTCGCTTCCATATCATCGTTGTAAAGTGTGGCGGTACCATGTGCCGAAATAAAATCAATTTCATTCTTTGAAACATTTGCTTGCTTCATCGCTTTATTCATTGCCAAAAATAATTCTTCCCCTGTGCGTGAGGGACCTGAAATATGATTTGCATCATTGCTTACCGATCCTCCGGTGATTTTTATTTTGGATGGAGAATATTTTTTTTCCGCTGATAATATCAGCGTCGCTGCGCCTTCTCCCAAAGATATTCCTTTGCGCTTTGCATCAAAAGGCTTGCATGGCTCGGGACTTATTGCCTGGAAAGACTGAAAACCGGAAAGTACAAACTTCGTGATCATATCTGCGCCTGTGATCACTGCATTTTCAAATTGCCCGGACTGAATCAATCGCATGCCGGTGATGATAGCAAGTAATCCCGATATACAAGCATGCGAAATAATAACCGGCTGATTCGAAAAATGAAAATGCGATGCGATCAATTCCGCCGAATGTGGCAATGAAATTTTTTCTTTGAGTGAATTATTTTGATCTTCCGTTTCGAGCAGGCTGATATTTCCTTTTGTAGAAGAAATAATAAGAACTGTATCCTTGCCTGTTATATCGAGCGAAGTTTGCTTTAACGCATCTTCAACAGATGTGATAATTGCTTTTTCAAAACGGGTAAGCGATTTTTTATCGTCGTGAAGAATATTATCCGGAATCAGGGAAGCATAAAATGGTTTTGGAGACATATCGGTTCTATCGTGCATTTGAATTCCGGAAAAACCTTTTTTCAACCGATCGAGATTTTCAGCGGTAGTAGAACCAAGCGGCGACAAAATATTATCAGAAACGACAAAAACTTCTCTCATTAGTATTGAGTTAAATCAGCGCTTGTTTTCTTTTCCATGCTTCAAAAAAAGGAGGATTGGTTAATTGAAGAACAGAAGTCTCGCGCTCAAGAAAAACCTGCATCGACGAACCTGAGGCAACGAGCTGTGTTGTTTTTGTATTGAACAGACTGTATGTAAATTTCAATTTAGCGGCTTCACAGGGAACAAATTTCGTTTCAACAATAACGCGTTCTCCATAACGCAGCGATCTTTTATAATCACACTGAATGCTCACGATCGGAACAATCAATCCTTCCCTGTAAAAATCGAGATAGCCAATTCCATATTTGTTGCCGAATGCTTCTCTGCCATCTTCGAAATAACGAATATAATGTCCATGCCAGACGATACCCAGTGGATCAGCTTCGTTAAATCGCACCAATATTTCCGTTCGGTCGCTTAGTTCGTTTTGCATGGGAATGAGGTTAGTAGAATGAGGTAACAGCGAAGTTCAGTGGCAAGCGGCGAGTGGCTAGTGGTAAATGCCCCACTAGCCACTCGCTACTACCCATTAGCCCGCTAGCTTCCGTATTTAGATTTCCATTCATCGTATTTTTTCTTTTCGATTTCGTCGATGATTTTTTTAAATGGAACAGCCCAAAAATTTCTCCAGCCAAATCCCATTCCTGTGCTTCCTTCCAAGCGTTCGGTCATCAACACTTTTTTTGCTTTCATATCTATTAATGTTACCCATACAGCGGCTGCCTTATCCGATTTGCTCATGGCTTCCGCGACGAATAAAATGCCGATGCCTTTTTTATCACCAAAATCAAAGCCGCTCACCAGCGATTTAATATCATCTTCTTTTAGACGCTTGAAGTCTGCAGTGCTGGTTGATTTGATTTCTTCTGTATTTGCTTTTGTATTTCTTTTTGATACTGGGCCCAGATCACTATTGAGATTGCTTTTATGAAAAGCACCTTTCAGATCATATTTTTTAGGCTCTGCAAGCACGAGATCATTGATTCCATCGTACTGCCTGTCGCGAATATCATTCACGCTTGCAGTGGGATCATTGATCACTTTGTTTTTTGTAAAATCAATCCCAAGATATAGGACAGGTGTTTCGCTTGAACCAAAAAATTCCTTCAGTGTTTGTGCCTGCGCAGACAACAAAGTTGCAAAAAGCAGGACGAGTACAAAACCAGGTCTAAGGGCGTTCGTCTTTTTCATGATAAAATTTATTGTTGATTAGAAATAAAGATTTTCATTTCACATTGAGCTAATAATTTCCCTTCACACAAAATCCTGCCTTCGATGATCGTAACATTAAAAATTTCGTTTTTTATTGCAATTTCAGTTTTTATTTCTTCGTCTATTTTCGGCAGTGCAAATATTTCAAGGTGTTGAACCGCACCGATATATCCAATGGGAACGGGTTTGTTTTCTGTTCTGCAAATATATCCAATTCTTGCTGCCGCGGTTTGGGCAATATTTTCCATTAAACCGGGTTCGGTCAACACGCCGTCTTCTACAAATATATTTGCTTCCTGAATTTTTAAGGCAGATTCACCGGATTTTTCATCCACAGATTCTCCAATAAAACGGTCAATCATCACAAAAGGCGGCCGTTGTGGTATAAGTGATAAAACATCATCATTGTTCAAGTGCTGCGTGTTCATTATCATTCATTTTTTTTGACTTCGCCGGATGAAGCCTGCCAAAAATTATAATAATTATACCATTGTTCGGGATATTGTTTCACCTTTTTTTCCATTTCGGTAGAAAAACTATCCAATATCAGTTGCAGGTTGGCTTTTTTTTCAGTGCGGTCATAAATTTTTACAGGACTTGCAAAAAAATGATAATGCAGGTTGCTTTCCTTCATAGCAAATACAAATGAAACGGGAACATTGAAGGAGGCGGCGAGGATAAATGGTCCGGCCGGAAATAACGCTTTGGCCCCAAGGAAATCTGTTGTCATTGTCTTATTGCCCTCCAAAAAACGATCGGCATGGATACAAACCAGCTCTTTATTTTTAAAAGCTTCGTTGATCTCGTAGATATGTGAAAGATCATCTTTGATAACAATGATCTTCGCATTTTTCTTTCCTGTCACGCGTTCAAGATATTCCTTTATCTGTTGATGCTCGCCGTCAAACATCACAATATTGATGGTGGTTTCCAGTCGCTCCAGCAGATGGCCAGCAATTTCCCAGTTGCCGATATGCGCTCCGAGCAGTAGCCCGCCTCGTTGCAATCGCACCATTTCCCGCAAATGATCTTCTCCATCAAAATCAAAACTAAGGCGGTTAGGCATGCCCGACATAATCACAACTTTGTCAATAACGGTCTGGCCTAGTTGATAATAATTAGTGTAAATGCGAAACAGTGATTTGAATTTACCGTAGCCGATCCTTCGATGAAAAAAATCGAAAATGTATTTTGAAGTTTTATATGAAAAGAGAAAATAATAGACTGTTACGAAGCGGAGCAGGAAGTAAGCAGGCATCACGCCAAACCTTTTCAGAATACCCACAAAAATACTATACCCTAATGTGGTTCCCTTTGATTTGCCTTGCCATGATGGCATTATACAAGTGCTTTAGAATTTACGCGCGAGATGATATAATCATAGAAATCCTGGAAGCTAATAATGTTTACGAAATCTTCAGGCTTTACCTTGAATGAAAAATTACTTTCGATGACAACCACGAGGTCGATATAATCCAGACTATCCAGTTCCAACACCTGCCTCAAATTCGCTCCCGGTGTAATTTTTTCGGCGTCAACCTCAAATTCTTCCGCAAGGAACCCATTTATTTGCTGAATAATTTCTTCATTTTTTTTCATAGTAGTATAGCAGCTATTTTTGCCATTTTCTCACGATAAGTGTTGAATTCGTTCCCCCGAATCCGAACGAGTTTGACAAAAATACGTTTATATTTTTTTCTGTGGAAGTTTTTACGATATTCAATTTTGCCGAATCTTCATCCGGGTTTTCAAAATTGATATTTGGTGCAATAAAATCATTGTGCATCATGATTGTAGAGTAAACAATTTCACTTGCACCCGCCATCCAGCATTCATGTCCGGTCATTGATTTTGTTGAACTAACCGGCGTGTTTTCATCACCAAAAACTTCACAGATTGCTTTTGCTTCGCTTGCATCGCCAGCAGGTGTGGAAGTAGCATGCGCATTTATATAGTCTATATCGTGCGTTCCTAGGCCTGCATCTTTGAGTGCCATATTCAATGAGCGGACAGGACCATTCACTGTTGGATTGGAAATATGTTCACCATTTGAGGAAAAACCATAACCAATTACTTCTGCGAGAATTTTCGCGCCTCTTTTTGTAGCGCTTTCCAGGCTTTCCAAAATAACTGTCGCTGCGCCTCCGCTCGGAATAAGTCCGTCTCTGTCCCTATCAAATGGCCGGGATGCTTTTTCCGGTACTGACTCGTGTATTGAAAATGCTGATAACGCGTCAAAGTTCCCCATCGAAAGATAATTGATTTCCTGCGCGCCTCCGGTCACGATACAATCCTGCAATCCAGTCTTTATGAAATGATATCCGAGTCCGATGGAGTGCGAACCGCTGGCACATGCTGCGCTGATAGTGAAGTTGACCCCCCGCAACTTAAAAATTGTCGCGAGGTTCATCGTAACCGTTGAATTCATCGTTTGAAAAACGGATCCCGATCCGACAAGCATCGTATCTTTTTTCTGGCGCATGATATCGATCGCTTCGATCACGGATTTTGCGGAACTATCATTCCCATAAAGAATTCCGATTTCGTGCTGATTGATATAATCCGGATCGATGCCGGCTTGTTCCAACGCCTGCACGGTAGCCATGTAAGCATATTCTCCCTGCTCCGGCAGCATGATTCTTGCGCGACGGTCGAGCATGCCTTTTAAATTCGGGCGCTCCACAAAACCTGTCAGTCCGGACCTATATCCGAATTCCTTCCTGACGGGATCGAAAATAATTCCGGATTTGCCTTTGTACAAGGAGTCTTTGACTTCATCAAGATTTTTTCCGATGCAGGAATAAATACCCAGGCCGGTAATCACTACTCTTCTATTCATGGTCGGTGCTAAAATAAAACTTTTTTTGACGCGGAACGCAAAACGCAGAACGCTAAACGCTAAACGCATAACGCAGAACGCAGAACGCAGAACGCAGAACGCTAAACGCTAAACGCATAACGCATAACGCNNNNTTCGGCGTTATGCGTTATGCGTTTTGCGTTCTGCGTTTTGCGTTCTGCATTCAGCGTTCCGCGTTTAGCATCAAGTGTACAGCCCCCCATTCACCGAAATCACCTCACCAGTAATATACGCGGCTTCTTTTGAAGCAAGAAAACCGACGGCATAAGCGACTTCTTCCGGCGTTCCGAAACGATTGACCGGGATAATTGCTTTCATATCTTTTTCCGGAATATTTTCCGTCATATCAGTGGTAATAAATCCCGGAGCAACTGCATTCACCGTTATTCCTCTCCGGCCCACTTCCTGTGCAAGCGCTTTTGTTGCAGCGATCACTCCGCCTTTGGCAGCAGAATAATTTGCTTGTCCGGGTAATCCTTTGATTCCAGAGAGGGAAACAACATTGATGATGCGGCCATATCTTTTCAATAACATGCTGTTCACCACGAGACGCGTGATATAAAAAAAGCTGTCGAGATTTGTTTTGAGAACATTTTCCCATTGTTCATCTTTCATCCACATCATCAGCACATCATCTTTTATTCCAGCGTTGTTGACGAGCACCTCGATCGCTTTATCGGCATTCGCTTCCATCCACCCTCCCAGTTTTTGCTGAATTTCTATTTTGTTGGATACGTCGAAAGGGAGGAGCTCGGAAGTGCCGCCCGATTCTTTGATCAGCGAAATTGTCTTGTCCGCTTCGTCGCGGTTGGATTTATAATTTACCAGTACATGATAACCCATTGACGCCATCCGGATGCAAACAGCTCTGCCAATACCTCTGGATCCGCCGGTAACTAATGCACATTTCATGCTTAATTATTTATTTTGATGATTGTTGCTAATGCGCTACTGACTGAACGATTGCCGCATTGAAGGAGATAACAGGATCAGATTTTTCAAAATAGTTTTTGATTTGCTGCAACTCTTCGTATTTCGGTTTGTCTTCCACAAACTTTGGAAATATTTTTCTCAAATCAGCATATACCATGCGTGTTACTGGTGATAACCTTGGTGTGCATTCCAGGTAGTCGATCGCCTGCAACACGGTCATCATCTGTATCACGAGTACCTCAAATGTGTTGTCAATTATTTTTCGCGTCATCAACGCGGCATTGCAACCCATGCTCACGATATCCTGGTTATCGTTATTATTTGGAATACTGTGAACATACATCGGGAAAGACAGGGTTTGATTTTCTGCTACTGTGGATGTTGCAGTGAATTGCATTCCCTGCATACCAAAATTAAACCCGAGTGTGCCAAGATTTACAAACGGTGGTAATATCTGGTTCAGCTTATCATTCAACAAATAGTTTAATTGCCTTTCAGCAAGCATCGATAATTTGGTTACGGAAATTTTCAGTTTGTCCATTTCGAGCGATACATAATCACCGTGGAAATTTCCTCCATGAAAAATGTTCTGATTTTCGTGATCTACTACAGGATTGTCGTTCACCGAATTCAATTCGTCCACAACAATTTTCTCTGCGTGTCCGATCGTATCATACACGGGCCCCAATATTTGCGTTACACACCGAAGAGAATAATATTCCTGCACCTTATCTTCAAAAACATCGTGCTTTATATTTTCGGGATTGTATAAATGTTCAGAGCGACTGTGGATCATTTTACTGTCCTTGAGAACATTTCTGAGCATGGCAGCGATGCGATTTTGCCCCTGGTGATGTTTCACCATATTCAGCTCCTTGGAAAAATGATCGTCATATGCTTCAACGATCTCATTGGTCATGGCCGAGAGAATAACCGACCAATGCAATAATTTTTTTGCGAGAATGATATTAACGAGACCGACTCCAGTCATTGCAGAAGTGCCGTTAAGAATTGCCAGCCCTTCGCGGATATACATCGACAGCGGTTTGAAGCCGCATTTTTTAAAGACTTCTGCTGCGGGTTGAGGCTCGCCTTCGTACCATACTTTTCCTTCACCGATCAGCGAAAGACCGACATGGGCAAGCTGTATCAGATCGCCGCTGGCGCCTACGCCTCCATGTTCATATATACATGAAATCACATTCTTATTCAGCATGTCCCTAAGCAATTCAACCAGGTTGGTATGAATTCCGGAATATGCCTGCATAAGACTATTGAGCCTCGCGATCATGACCGCCTTTGACAGAAACGGCGACATCAGTTTACCGCCACCTGAACTATGACTCCTGATCAAATTGTATTGGAGCTGCACGCGGTTTTCTTCGCTCACTCTATATTGGGCCATCGGTCCAAAACCCGTATTGATTCCGTAAATAAGTTTGCCTGTAGAAAAATCTTTTAGGAAATTATAATTGGCATCAACCTTCTCCAAGGCTGAAGGATCAAGATGAACGCCCTTTTCCTTAAACAGAATTTCTGAGAAATTATCCAGCGAAAGAATTCTGCCCCCGATATCTACCATGTACAGAAAATATGTTTAGTTATTGTTAAACACGAACAGCAAAAAAAATAAAATATAAGGAAGGTATCAAATTTATATTCTGTGAGGCTGATTTTAGGGCTGATGGGCTTGAAGAGAAGAGTGGAGGAACAGAGCGGAGAGCGAGCAATTCTTCGCTCTCCGCTCTGTTCCTCCACTCTTCTCTTCATCCCTAGCTCCGCTTATCAATAAACTTTATCGCCTTCCTTCCTGCCTCGGAAAATTGCATTTTTTGAATTTCTTCTGCCGAATGGTATCTGATATGTGGCGTTACACGCAATTTGGCTTGCAGGTAGGCACGTATCCGGTGATCTGATTCTTCGTTATTATGAAGAGGAAAAATGTGAAGAAGAACTTCATCGGTTCCGATTTCATTTGAATAGACTTCTGCCACGTAATCGCGGATCTCTTCCATGCCATTAAGCAGGTCAAAAAGCGCTGGTGCAAAAAGAGTCGTTCCCTTAAATTTTATCATTTGCTTTTTACGCCCGATGATCGGAGAAAGACGAAGCGTTTTTCGTCCGCATCCACATGGCTCATCGAATGCTATACAAATATCCCCGGTTTTATACCGTAACAACGGCATGGCTTCAACCCCGAGTGTGGTAATGGTGACTTCACCAGGTTCGCCCGTTTTTACCTGGTTATTGTTTTCATCCAATAATTCGACGATCAGCAATTCCGGTTGATGATGTCCTCCTTTGCCTTCGCTGCATTCTGTAAAGGCGGTCTGCATTTCAGTAGATGCGTAGGTGGAATATAATTTGATGTTCCAGGATTCTGTGATTTTTCTTCCCAACACATTCAAAGAAAAATCCGTGTTGCGGATATTTTCTCCAATGCAGATTGCTTTTTTTACGGAGGAAGCGTTCACATCGATTCCATGTTCTTTGGCGTAGTGAATGAGTTTATAAATAAAAGAAGGAACTGCCACGATTGCGGTTGGCTTTAACCTGGCAATCGTTTCCCATTGCAAGGATGGAACACCCGGTCCGACGCGGATTAATCCCGCTCCAAGTTTTCGGATACCGGAATAATAAGCCATGCCTGCCATGAACTGCCGGTCGAGTGTAAGCATCAACTGGTAAATATCATTAGGCGAACCATCGGCGCATCGAAAAGATCCGTATTCGTTCAACGCGAGTCGTTCCAGATCTTTTTCGGTAAGTGCAATGGTAACAGGGCTGCCCAATGTTCCAGATGTAGATGTATATTCTTTGATTTTATCGCGACTCACACATAAAAAATCATCATTGTATTGTTGCAATTCTTCCTTACCAATAACAGGAAGTTGAACGATATCTTCAAGCGTTTTTATTTTGGAAGGATCAATTTTTTTTTCTGCAAATAATTTTTTGTAAAAGATAGAACGATCGTTAAGATAGGCGAGAAGGTCTTGCAGTTTCTGTTCCTGCAAAATTTTTATTTCGTTTTTTGACTGATAACTTGTTTCAGACACCTGTTTCATTGTTCAATTCATTTTGCAGGAAACCGATTCTTTCCCGATTTTCCCAATCTATTTCTTCTTCTTTTTTTTGCAATAATAAATCTAAAGCTTCATATACATCCCTAAATTGCCTGTTGTATTTTTTTTCCAGCCTGGCGATTTTGCCCGTGAGCTCTTTATAATTCAATGCATATTGTCTTAATACGACAAAGGTTCTCATGATAGAGATATTCACCTTGATGGCTTTTGGATTATTCAATATACTGGAAAGCATCGCTACGCCTAATTCTGTAAACGCAAAAGGCGCATATCGGGTGCCGCCTCTTTTTGAGGTCACAGAATGTGACCTCAAATCTTTCAATTCCTTTGGGGAGAGATCAAGCATAAAATCAGATGGGAAACGTTTAATATTTCTTCTGACCGCCTGCTTCAGGGCTTTCGTGGGGATTTCATATAATTCGGCAAGATCGAAATCCATTATTACTCTGATTCCACGCACCTCATAAATTTTCTTCCTGATTAATTCTAATTCCATAGCAAATTTTTTATCATGGTAAAATATGATGTAGGCGGTTTCAATTGCTATGTATTATAGAGGTTATTTTAACGTGATTTAACCTGCGCTCCTACGTGTCTGAATCGTTGTGTCCACGCGTTAAACGTAAAATATGAGAATCGGAATATGAAAGCAGGATCAGGCAGATGACAGTTGGCAGAATTTGTGCAAATTATTTTTTAAGCCGTGAATCCTCAACTCGTTTATTGATCAATCACAACAACGGCTGCGGCTGTATTTTTCAAATGCGACAAAGAAATCATGATTTTTATATTTCCAATGGCTGCAACCGATTTTGCAGTTTCGCCGAGTAAAAATATTTCAGGTTTGCCGAGGTCATCGCCGGATATTTCAATTTCATTAAATGCTATTCCATTTTTCCATCCTGTTCCCAATGCTTTCAGGAAAGCCTCCTTGCCGGCAAATCTTGCAGCATAGTGCTCGAATTTCTTTGCTTTCGATTCGCAGTATTCAATTTCTTTTTTTGAAAAAACGAGTTCGCGAAAACCGGATTCTTTTCCGATTTTGGTGGCCACGCGATCTACTTCGATCATATCGATTCCAATGCCGGATACCATAATACATTATTTATGTGACTGTGACATGTTCAAACTTTGTGCCTTCGTGCCTTTGTGGTTCATTTTTTTTGAACCACAAAGGCACGAAGACACAAAGTTTACAATTCCTCTATAATCTTTTCTCGCATTTCCCAATCTGTTTCCTAATATATTCTTCTTCTTTCTTCGTTGCTATCACTTTTGTCAATGCCTGTTCGTAATATTTTTTTGCTTCTCCGTATTTTTTTTGTTTGTACTGATAATCTCCAGCCAAAACATAGCTATGATAAAATTCAGGATTTGTTGCAATGAGACTGTCAGTATTCACGTCCCCGCCATCTGCAAGTATTTTTTTGTATTCCCTGAATTTTTCAAAATTTCTGAATTGAGACGTTAATAAAAAACTGTCGGCAGCGATATCCAAACTAGTATCGGCAATTTCCTGGTCTTGTTTCATTCCCGCTAGTGAAAATACTTTTTTCAGATCGTAGCAAACAAATTTCCCCAACTGCCATGGAGATGTTGACACCCATACCATTAATTTTTTCGGTTCGAAAACAATTGAGTGATGGCCGATTAGTTGATCGAGTGCTTTTTCATTTCCCAAACCGATGTCTTCATTGTGCAACCCTCTGCGGTCTCTCAATATGTTGACCGTTTTCTGAACAGTATTTTTTCCATTCGAATCCAATAGCTCCGTTAACCTTTTAAATCTATAAGCAGATGCGCTCTCGTTCACCTGGTCGATATTTGACGTTGAATTGCCCAAGCCTTTGCTCTGGAAATGATTTGCACAAATGATATAGTTTTTATTCGGATCGTACAACTCTACTGAATCAGGTGTCTTTTCAATAATCGCGGCTTTACTATCCTCCGCCGATCCGACAAGAAAAGATTCTGAAACAAACATTTTTCTTTTTTTGGCGATCTCAAATGCTTCGTTGATATTTTTTGCATACTGTAATATTTCTCTTGCCACCAGTGAAACCGGTGTCGCAGAGCCTGAAGGAATATCTGATTTCGCGGCGTTGATGGTTACAGTTAGTCCTTTTTCATTCATGCCGGAAACGACTCCGATAAAGCCGCCCCAGGTGACTGACATAAATTTATATCCTTGCGAAGGGTTGACAAACGCGATAATTTTATTCTGCGCAAAATTATCGCCCACATAAAAATCAAAATTGCGCCCGATGATCATCGTGCTGTCCGCAGATTTTTCACCCCAAGTGCCGAATGAAGTACAGCCAACGAGTGCAAGATTTTGTAATGCGTGACCGATATCATGCGCGGCATGGTAGTTTAATATCCGCTGATAATTCGTTCCAATATAACTGTATTTGTCGGAGGCGGAATTTGAAATTCCGTAAATCTCTTCTTTGTATTCTTCGGTTACATGTTTGTCGAGGTCACGATTAAACCAGCCGACAAAATATTTCAAAAAGTGTAAGTAAAATTTGGACGGGATCATTTTGTTGATCTGGTCATTAAAATAATCTTCCTGCTTCACGATAAGTTCTTTGCTGAGTTTGCCATTTACGACTCCTCGTTCATAAGGTGAACCTTCAACATACAATTCATATAAACCCGAATTACTTTTTCTGAACCAATTATTTTTTAAAGTATAGAAACCACTGCTTGGCTCATTCCGTTGCCATTGTAGTGAACTGGTATCCGTTGGTTTTGGGGAATTGACATGCGATACAACGACGAGATAAATAAAAAGAATCAGGAATGCAGATAGAAATCCTGATAGGATATACAAAAATATTTTTACAGATCTCTTGATCCTTGTTTCCTTGCCCTCTGTATTCTTTTCTGATATCGATATTTCACTGAACGTCTTTTCCATATTTTGTCAGCAATAATACTTGCTAAGCATTTTTAATTTTTTCTACAAAATCCTCATTCCCCAAAAAAACCGCGCAGGTTACAAGACTACTGATTGCGGAACCCAAAATACCATGTAAGTTGAGATTTTGTCCGGTCAAATACAAGTTGGGCAATTTAGTCCTGGCTGCTATCAGTGTTTTTAACGGATCTTTATAATCTTTCACGATGCCGTACATGGATCCATCATCGCTGCCGATATAGTCGCGATAAGAGAGCGGGGTGGAAGTGTAATACGTTTTAATATGTGTTCGCAGACCTGGAAATTTTTCTTCAACCACATCCAATAACCTCTCCGCTTTCTTTTTTTTGAATGCTTCGTAACTATCACCACGTTCTTCTTTCGCAGACACAGTGTTAAAAGTCTTTTCCCATTCCGCTACGTCCTCATATTTCATATATGTAAAAATGGTCATCCCTTCAGCATATTCTTTTTGCCCGGACGTTGCAGGGAAAAAAATGGCATATCCTAATGGCCAATTTTCTTCAGTATAATCGCCCATTGTCCATACGTGATTTTTCCTATGATAATAATAATTCTGTTTTGAATACCTGAAACTATTTTTTTTGAACACGATATTTAAACTGAACGATGATATTGAGTTTTCGAGATTTTTAATTCGATTCCGATATGCATTTTTAATGAGCGACGATGTAGTTATCTCCAATGTTTTTGCAGGATGCATATCGGAGATAAAATATTTCGCATGAACTTTTGAACCATCGGCGAGTTCCACATGAGATATCGTTCCGTTTTCATCTACGATTTTTTTTACTTCAGCATGGTTTTTCACGATGCCTCCATATTTTCTTATATTCTTTGCCAACTGTTTCGCGATCTGTGATCCTCCATCCACGCATTTCCAGGCGCTCTCTATATAGCTGTTTAAGATCAGTGCGTGCACATAGAACGGCGTTTTATTCGCCTGACCTGCATATAAAATATTATTGCCCGCAAGTACGGCGCGTAACTTTTTATTAGCCGTTAGCGATTCAATGTATGTTTTTGCATCGATGCCGAGCTCATCTTCTTTTTCTTCATAAGCGCCGCCGGTTCTCAGGTTGTACATCGGAAATTTGCTACAGACTTCCCTGATCCTTTCGCAATATTTTCTGATGGCATTTTCTTCGTCGGGAAAATCTGCGGATAATTTCCGGATGAAACGTTCATAACCCTGCGCAAACACATATTCCTTGCCATCTCCTTCGATAATAATTTTATCAAATCCATTTTCGTCCATTTTTTCCAACTTCAAAGAATCTATTAAGTCAAGATATTTGAAGATCTGGTAAAGTGTTTGTCCCTTAGAAAGACTACCGATATAATGAACGCCTGAATCAAAGATGACTTTGTCGCGGACAAAAGTCTGCAGACATCCGCCGATCTGTTTATTTTTTTCGAGTACGCATACGCGATATCCTTCTCGGCCGAGAATATCTCCGCAAACAAGGCCACCCATTCCGCTGCCGATGATTACGATATCAAAATTGTCCTTCATTCTGAATGCTTCACTACGAAAATCATATTCGATGTGTATTTTGTATTGTCGATTTCAACACAAGTCATATTTTTTTCAGCCGCTATCTCCCGGATTGCATTGCCTGATATAAAAGATAACCCATGGGAGGTGGTTTTGTTGAACCCGAAAAATTTCGTGGAGAAAAATTCTGTGAGCCTTGTTCCCTGGTGGCGTTCCTTCAAATCCCGGTTGCCCTCTCTAATGATGATTTTGCCATTCGGATTCAGATTGTCAATGCATTTTTCAATAAGCTTTTTTTGTTGAAGCGGCTGCAAATAATGTAAAACATCAGACAACACAATGCCGTCATACTTTTCGAAATTAAATTCAGCTGCATCTGCATGCACAAAATGGATGCGTTCATCTTTACCGAAACAGTTATTAGCGGTCTCGATTTTCTCCTCATCATAATCTACGCCAGTGATTTCGCGCGATGGTGAAGTAAAATGCATCATGTAACACATGAATCCATACCCGCAACCCAAGTCAAGCAATTTGCCATCACTCGGTAATAGTTCATGAAACAATTGGTAATTGTTTTCAAGTTTCAATTTTATTCTTAAATACCATTCCAGCACCGGTCCTTTGTAAATATAATTATAGATGAGTTGTTCTTTAAAATAGGCAGTTTGCTCAATGGATGTTTTTAAATTATAAAATTCGTTTCTGAAATAACGCCCGATTTTTTTTGCGCGTTCCGCATAGCCATCGCCAAAACGCTCATCGCCAGGTGAAATTCTCGGGAGAAATTTTAATGTGATCGTTCCGTCCTTCAATAAGAAATCATTTTTTGTCATCGTGTAACCGCTACCGTGAATGATAACGGGCAATATATCCATCTGTAATTTCTCCGCAAGAAAAAAAGCGCCTTTATGAAAACGTTTCATCGTTCCATCTTGTGACCTGGTGCCTTCAGGAAAAATGACAACTGAATAACCTTTTTTGATTCTGTCGGTCAGCAGATCGTGACTTCCATCCGCTCCTTGCATGATTGGATAAAAATCTGCCATGCGCACCACTGCGCCAAATACTGGAGAGTTCCACACCCAATGATTGGTGAACAATATCAATTTGGGATGAAGAAGCACAGTCATCAAGATATCGAGAAATGACTGATGATTGCAGATCACAAAAGCGGGTTTGGAAAATGTTTCTGATGGAGGCCTGATAATTCTCTTCTTCACATTTCCCATGATATACATCAATGACCAACAGAATTTCGAAAGTATCGCGTGGTAAATATATTTTCCTTTTTCCTTGTTGAAAGGATTCAACTTCACAAAAATAAAACCGATAACTGTCAACAGCAGGCTACCCACTACAAAATAGGTGAATGAAAAAATGGATTTCGCAAGGCCCATAAATGTCCAGGGAAATTTATTTTTCCTGATCCTGTTTTTTATCAAAAACGCAAATAAAAATGGAATTAATATCTGCGACATGATCACGACACAGACGATACCAATGATGGAAATAGCTGCAATGGATCTTAGCGCGGGATGTTTTGCAAAGATCAATACACCCAAGCCGGCTACAGTGGTAATTGCGGAAAGAAATATGGAAGATTTATACGAGGAAAGATTTTGCTTTCCGGTTTTATATTCCTGCAACAAACCATCCATGATGAATAAACTGTAATCATCACCCAGTCCAAAAATGAAAGCGGAGATAATGATGTTGATGATATTGAAACGGATTCCAAGAATTCCCATAATGCCGAGTATCCAGATAAACGTGATGAACATAGGAATGAATGAAATCAATGTCAGTTCTATGCGTCCGTAAGTGAGTAACAATACAATAAAAACGAGAATCGATGTCATCCAGGCGATGCTGGAAAAATCCGAGTTGATGATATCTACAAATCTGCTGGTGAGATATTGTTTATCCAGCACGGTTACGCCGGTGTTTTTATCAAGCTCGTTATAAACCGCTTTTTTATTTTCAGGAGTTACTTTGAGCAATGTGACGACTGTCGCGTTTTCCGGTTTTTCCGTGATATAGTCATCCAAAAAATTCTTCCGCAGGAATGCGTCGGACGAAGAATCGGATGGCTGAAAATTTTTATTCAACATCGCCTCGAAACGATCGAAGGCCATGGGTTTGAATTTTAATAATGCACCTTCTTTTTTGAGTGTCGAAATCAGTTGTTGTTTTTTATCCGGCGTCCAATAATTGTTCCATCTCGCTATTTTTATTTTTTGCGTGGAATCAGACATGATCAGTGATGATACGCCCGAATATTTACCCACAATGCCCTGCTGTTTTAATTGATCCACTTCGCCGAGCATTTTTTCATTTTGCTCGAGCGCTTCGTTTAAGTTTTTACCTTCGGAAACAACATAAACAGACTGCAACGAAAATACATTTATTCGTTTCAGTTTGTCTTCAGCCTGTTTCAATTTTTCAGGCATATAATTCATGCGTGCGAGGTCAGATTCGAAGCCAACCCATTTTGCCGTGTCGGCAAATACAATCGTCAGGATAATAATGAAGATTATCAGTATTTTGTTGTATTCAGGGCGATACGAAGAAATTTTATCGATCCAGGAATATTTTGCTACTCGCGTCTCTTTTTGATCTTTGTCCGAAGCTATAAGGTGCGGTAAAAAAATTAAAGTGCATAACGAGGCGCCGATCAAACTAAATGCGGCAAAGAGGCCAAGATCTTTCAACATTTCCGATTGAACGAATTCCAGGCAGAGAAATCCACCGATCGTCGTAAAACTTCCAACAGTTAGTGGCATTGACAAATCGCGGATAACTTCCTTGATATTCCTTGTATGACGATAATGATTGAATAAATGCAATGAGTAATTAACGGCGATGCCCAATATTACCGATCCAGTGCCCAGCGCAATGACGGAAATCGTTGACTTGATAAAATAAATGGCGGACAAAGAAAATAATGCTCCGAATAGAACAGGAACAAGAATTAAAAAAGGCGCTCTTTTTTTGCGAAAGTAAAATCCAATAAAGCATATTAGAAACACAATCGTGACACCCTGTGTGAGCAGGGTATCTCTTCGCAACTGTAATGCATTTCCAGTTGACACAGCGGTGGCTCCGAAATAAGAGCAATCAATATTTTTAAAAGAGTTTGCAAGGCTATCAGTGATCGCGTCAATTCCCTGTAGCAAGATGGCATTTTTTCCCGTGTTGTTGGGAGGATATGCGGGTGTCACAAATACCAATAATTGTTTGTGGTCTTTTGTGATTACATAATTATCGAACAGTTCAAAATTTTCGTCATATTGGAGTTGCTGCATTTTTTTCAAACCCAAAAAAGAAATCCCGACAGGATCATCGCTGATCATTTTTTTTAATGCAATACCTGCAGGAGAGCTAAGCGTTCTGAAATCATTTTCAAGCGTAGTTTTAACGGTTGCGGGTGCAATCAATGAATCTATCCTGCGATAATCTTTTTCGTCAAGATAAATTGGCAAATGATCACTGATGGAGTTGTATAGGTCCAACGCTATATCATCGTTCACCTTGTCATCGATCTTCGAGATATAGCCAGGTAATTTTTGTTTGAGTGCAGGTACAAAATGTTCCGCAAAATCGGCGAGACTGTCAGGCAGCGGAGTTGCGTTGCTGTCTGCCAGCGAAATCATCACAACCAGTTTATCTGCGAATCTCGAATTCTGAAAAACCTGGTTAAGCTTTTCAATTTTTTTATCCTTGGGTAATACTTTGGAAATATCTTCTTCGAATTGTACATGCGCGGCAAACCATCCGATCAGCAGAAAGCACGAAATGAAGATTGTAAAAAAAACCGCCCGGTTCTTTTCAAAATAATTGTAAATGCTGATGAAGATTTTTTCCATGGATAATTCAACTTACTTCTTTGAGGCGAACCGTTCTTTTTTTGAAAATTTTGAGTAACAAAAAAGTCATCAATCCAAAGAAGGCACCGGCGACTACGGCCAGTGTGATGCTACCATAAAGATATTGCTCAAAGTTATGCTTCACCGATTCAAGAGAAATATTATTACTGAATGTGATGTCCGTTGTTTTCGTGCCCATCCAATAAGCGCCCATTTTATAACTGCCATAAACGATCAGCGGGATCATGGGAGGTATACTGATATTGGCGGCTATGATAACAAGCGTTTTATTCAACCGTAAAATAAAAGCCAGAAAAATCGCGACTATCAATTGAAAACCCCATATTGGAATGATGCCCATGAATACGCCAAATGCAATGGAAAGCGCTTTTACCTGGTCCGACTGATGCGCATGGATAAAATTATCAAGAACAAATTTTTTTGTTTTTTGCCTGTTGAAGATGGTTCGTAAAAAGTTACGCGGCTTGATGTAAAAGAAAGTGATCAGCACAAGTATTGTATTCAAAATGCTGATGCGCGTAAAATCTTTAAAAGGCCTGAAATGAGAAATGCGTTCGTCTTTCGGCGGGTAATAAACTGTAACAGGAATTGACTCAACATGAATTCCTTTCCACGCCGCGCGTACCAATACTTCTATTTCAAATTCGTATTTACGTGTAAGAAATTTTATTTTTTTTAAAAGTTCGATAGGGTAGAGCCGATAACCCGATTGTGTATCGGGTTGCGCAATTCCTGTTTCCACTTTGAACCAGAAATTGGAAAATTTATTACCAAAACTGCTTTTACCCGGGACGGATGATTGATCCATATTTCTTGCGCCGATAACAATTGCGTCTTTAGTGGTTTCCAATTTTTGTATGAAGGAAGTAAGGTCCTTTGCAAAATGTTGTCCATCGGAATCGATGGTGATCGCAAAATGATAACCGAGTTCAGTTGCTTTCGCGAAGCCCTGGCGGATTGCCCATCCCTTACCAACATTTTTTTCATATTGTACAGCCTGGATGAATGGAAAAGTTTGCAGGATATTTTTCGTTCCATCCGTAGATCCGTCATTGACGACAATAATATTGGTGGTATAGGCAGATACGTCAGCAATCACCTGTTTGAGGGTGCCTGCATTATTGAAAGTAGGGATAATCACACAGGTTTGAAGCGCTGAAAACTTCGCTTGCAATATGGCTGATTGATTCATTAGGTCTTCGATTGCTACCAAGTCTGCAAAATTAAGATTATGCGTTGAGAAGTTGACAAGTTGCGCAATTGGTTACTCTATTCTTTGCGCTTTTGCGCCTTTGCGAGAAAAAATTATCACGCAAAGGCGCAAAAGCGCAAAGAATAGACTAACCAATTGTTAAACCTGTCAACCTAATCAACCTGTCAACCCTTCAACATCAACTCTAGTCATCCAACTTTTCACTATCTTACCGCCATGCAAAGGCCCGAATTGAAACCTTATTATGATGTGATCGTTATAGGTGCCGGCGTGGGTGGACTCACTGCAGCAGCATTATTGAGCAAAGCGGGTTTTTCGGTTTGTGTGTTGGAAAAAGAACCTCATGTAGGTGGTTACCTTGCGGGATTCAGAAGAGAACATTTTAGATTTGATACTGCTATACATTGGCTGAATCAATACGAAAAAGATGGATTGATCGGAAAGGTTTTCAGCATACTGGGAAATGATCACCCCACTGCTGTTTCGCAAACACGGATCAGGAGGTATAAGGGCAAAAATTTTGATTATCTCCTTACAAATAATCCGGATCAATTGCGTGATCAATTGATCGCCGAATTCCCACACGAAAAAAAAGGACTGGAAAGATTTTTTCGCGCCGCAAAAAAGCTCGGCACTTCATTTAAAAATTTCAACGCAGTATTTCGCTCTGAAGAAACGATGAGTTTTTTTGAGAAAATGAAAAACAAATTCAGGCTGCTTGAATTTGCGTTGCCGTTCATACCTTATATCACTTACAGTGGTGAAAAAGGATTGAAGAAAGGATTGAACCGTTTTTTTAAAGACGAAAGAATTCATAAAATATTTGCATCCGAAACGGAACTACTATCATGCCTGGTTCCTATCGGCTGGGCGTATTATGGCGATTTCCAAAGTCCGCCGAGAGGAGGCAGCCAGGTCATTCCGCAATGGTTGCAGCATGTAGTTGGTTATTATCAAAACCCGGTCTATTTAAAATCTCCGGTAAAAAAAATATTGCTTGAAGAAAATAAATGCACCGGGGTTGTTTTTGAATATGTCAGGAAACAGTACAACATTAAAAGTAAATACGTGATTGCGGCTTGCGATGTAGAAACATTATATGAAAGGATGCTGCCGCAAGATGCAATTCCTGTCAAACTAAAAAAGAAATTACGAGCTGCGGAAATGTATAGTTCTTCTGTTACCATTTCTATTGCGCTGGATTGTCCGTCAGAGGATCTTGGATTCAACGAAGAGCTGATACATCTTGCAACAGAAGGCCTTCCTTTCGATGCTTATAGTAACGGTGATCCATCAACGTCTGAAATCAGTGTGCTTGCGCCTTCGCTGCGGGATAAATCGTTGGCACCTCACGGGAAAGGCACACTTACTTTATACATGCCGGCATATATGGAATATAAAGACGAATGGATGACTCAAAAAGATGAACACGGAAATTATGTGCGTGGCGAAGAATATAAAAAGTTAAAAAATGCAATTGCAGAAGTATTATTCGATCGCGTAGAGCAGCAATTGAATATCGATCTTCGATCGCATATTCTTTTTTATGAAGTGGCAACGCCGGTTACGCATTGGCGATATACTGGCAATAAAAACGGAACGATGATGGGAGCAAAACCCGGACGCGAGAACATGCAAAATAAAATAGCGCATTATCAAACGCCGGTTAAGAATCTTATACTGGGTGGACATTGGGCCGAACTTGGAGGTGGCGTTCCCATAGCGGTGAAAGCAGGTGCGAATGCAAGTCTCCTTATTTTAAAAGAAGAGAACAGAGCCGCATTTAATATTCTCACTCAATATATGGACGGTAAAGTTTCATTGCAGGAACTACAAAGCAAATCCTGTATGCAGCCATATGATAATTCCTGGAAGCAGCCTTTGACGCCGGCGGAAAAAATGAACCACGATTTAAAACGATTTTGAACTTCTGATGATGCTGATATCAACTGAAGTAGCCTATTAAGTAAAAACCCTTCGTGCCTTAGTGTCT
>JAFDYD010000012.1:42387-130627 GCA_018267615.1 Bacteroidota bacterium
AGACACTAAGGCACGAAGGGTTTTATTTATGCGAAGAAAATTCTGGTTTTGAAACCATCAAATCATTTAACCCAGACTACCTGAATACATATCTTACAGAAGCACCCGCACTAAAATAGAAATTACTATAGTAGCTGGTTGGTGTGGTCAATGCAAAGGTTGGTCTGAGATCAATTGACACATTAAGCGGAATGTTACCAAATTTATAATCAGCGCCACCGGTTGGAAACAATCCGATGCCGAATCCGGATTTGTAAGCATTGTTGGCATTATTACTTACAATAGTTTCCCACATGGTTACGCCACCGCCGATAAACCATTTGAGGCCGGAAACAGGCGCAATATCAAAATGATATTGATAGGCTCCGGAAAAGGAAACATTGAAAAAATTTGCATTGTAATTATACCCGGTGTAATAATAGCCGTAAGAATTCGGTTTAATTCCAAGATTTAATTCCAACGCTCCGGGTGATTCAGCCAGGAATGTTTTAAAAGAAGCAGAAAAAAGATCATAATAGCCGGTACCAAGTCTGATTCCGATAGCACTTGTATAAGTGTTGCCTTGATTAATGCTTTTATGCTGTGAAAATCCCGCGGAACTAATGCCTAGCACAACGATAACGATACAAATTAGTTTTTTCATTGTTGGTTTTTTATACTTAAAAAATTACGCAAATATAAGGCGAAATTTTTTTTCATTCTCTTAAGGATATGCAAATAGCGTGCACATTATTTGTATTCAAAAAAAAATATTGAAAAAAAATCAAGGTAGGATAGATTTTTAAAGATTTTTTGTAACAATAGTGCATAGCGGTGGCGAATTTATATATAGTAACCCTACTTGAACATTGATTATTGATTGTTGAATATTGAATATTTATCACCCCAAAAAATATTCAATATTCAACAATCAATAATCAATGTTCAAGTGATTTGCCGCTGGTGCCACCTCCCAGTCGCCTGTTAATACATTATTCTTATATTTGAAACCAGATACTATGAAAAAAATCTTGAAGACCGCGAGTTTCTTGGCGATGATGCTGGCCACAATTTTTGTTCATGGACAGGATAAAGAATCGACATTCAACAGGTCCGCATTTTATAAAGCGATGCAGGCGGATAAAATAGATTTGGTGAATGCCGAGTTGGATCAAATGAAAACGGTGCCTGCAAAAGAAAAAGATGCTTTTGAAGGTGCGTTGATCATGAAGAAGGCAGGATTGTCGAGCGGTCCCGGTAAAAAACTAAAAATTTTTAAATCCGGTCATCAAAAACTTGAAAGCGCAATTCAACGTGATCCGGGAAATATTGAGTTCCGTTTTTTGCGTTTGATGATCCAGGAAAATGCCCCGGGCATTCTTGGATATAAAAAAGAAATGCAGAAGGATAGTGAGTTAATCCGCAAAAGCTATAAAGATTTGCCGGATACGGTTCAACATGCCGTAATCGACTATAATAAAAAATCAAAAGTTTTGAAGTTGCAGGATTCTTAATTTTGCCACCAGAATGAGTAAAAAAGTATTAGCCATTTATTACACCCAATCCGGCCAGTTAGAAGAAATTATCGACAATTTGACTTTTCCGTTGACTGAAGCCGGGGTTTCAGTTGAAAAAGTTCGCGTTACCCCAAAAGTAAAATATCCATTCCCATGGACAGGGACGGAATTTTTTGCCGTGATGCCCGACTGTGTACAAGGCATTCCAACGGAATTAGAACCGTTTCAACTTAAGGAAAGCGCCTACGACCTGATTATACTCGGATACCAGGCCTGGTTCCTGTCTCCAAGTATCCCATCCAATTCAATATTGAATCATCCGTCTTTTGCAGCTGTTGCAAAGAATACGCCAGTTGTTACAATTACCGGCGCCAGGAATATGTGGATAAGTGCGATGGAACGTGTAAAAAAATCTTTGAAAGAAAAAGGTGCAAATCTTGTCGGTAATATTGCATTGGTGGACCGGCACGCGAATCCGATAAGTTTTATCACTATTTTTCATTGGATGTTTCGGGGGAAAAAAGATCGTTATTTGAATATATTTCCGAAGCCGGGTGTTTCGGATGAAGATATATCACATACAAAAGTTTTTGGATCAACGCTAAAAGAATATCTTGATAAAGGAGAATGGAGTGGATTGCAAAACGATTTGCTGAAGCAGGATGCTGTGCGGATAAAGTACAACCTGATGTTTATCGAATCTAAGGCCAGAAAGATTTTTGCTGTTTGGGCGGGTATCATTGTCAAAAAGAAAAAAAGAACAGGCTGGCTTGTTGCATTCAAATATTATCTTTTAATTGCGCTTTTTATAGCGGCTCCAATTATCCTGACCGTGGATGCAATATTTTTTAAACCGTTTTTGTCCGCTCGTATCAAAAAACAAAAACAATATTATTCAGGAGTGAATTAACCATGCAGAAGATGTCGTCGTTTAATGAGGTTTATATTATAAATACCGCGAGTTATTTCCCCAACGATCCGATTTCGAATGATGAAATGGAGGCCTATTTAGGCTTTATCAATCAAAATCCTTCCAAATCAAAAAGAATCGTATTAAGAAACAATGGGATTAAGCGCAGGTTTTATGCGTTGAGCAAAGAAGGTAAGCCTACTCATACAAATGCAGAAATGACTGCTAAAGCTGTGCGTGCTTTGTTTAATAATGACAAGGAAAAATTAAAATCGATCGAGTTGCTTTCCTGCGGAACATCATCGCCCGACCAAATGATGCCATCGCATGGTGTGATGGTTCATGGCGAATTGCCGGAAATGAGATCTATCGAAGTCGTTTCTCCCGCCGGTGTTTGTTGCGCCGGCATGCATGCATTCAAATATGCATATATGGCTGTAAAAACCGGCGACGTACATACGGCTGTCACTACCGGCTCAGAAAGATTTTCCGCTTCATTACGTTCGGAAGTTTTTGAAGACGAGGCACAAAAATTGAAACAACTGGAAGACAATCCTTATATCGGGTTTGAAAAAGAATTTTTAAGGTGGATGTTATCTGACGGTGCTTCGGCATTTTTGTTATCAGACAAAAAAAATGAAAATGGTTTTAGTTTTCGCGTCGAATGGATCGAGGGAGTTTCATATGCAAATGAAATGGAAGCCTGTATGTATATGGGCAGCGAAAAAGAACCCGACGGCACTTTGAAAAGTTATATGGATTTTTCGCCCGACGAAATTCTCTCCAAATCCATTTTAAGCATCAAACAGGATGTTAAATTACTTGGAGAAAATATCGTGAGGCTCGGAGGAATAAAATTAAAAGAGTTATTCAAAGAAAAAGGCATGAAGCCGGAAGAGATCGATTATTTCCTACCGCATATGTCGAGTGATTTTTTCAAAGCGAAGATCTACGAACAGCTAAAGAAAAATGATACGCCAATCGAATATGATAAATGGGTGGTGAATCTCGACAGCCTTGGAAATGTTGGCGCCGGATCTGTTTATTTTATGGTCGACGAATTATTTCACAGCGATAAATTAAAAAAAGGACAGAAGATTTTATTACTCGTGCCGGAAAGCAGCAGGTTTTCTTATATGTATGCGCTGTTGACGGTTGTCTGAACCAATTTACAATCACCCCGTCGGCGGTCGAAGACCCCGACGGCGGTGATCAATAATAAATATATTCGACCGAAAAATATTTTACACCGCCGTCGGGGTCTTCGACCGCCGACGGGGTGATTACGGTTCTTCATAAACCATCATTATGAAAAAAGACGAAATTCCACATGATCTTGGCGCACTCGGCAAAATCACCAAGGAAGTTTGTTATGCGGTGGATGAGTCCGGGAAATATACAACAGCGCTCAGCGAAGGTTGGGAAGTAAAAGCAACTGCTCTCGATGTTGCATGGAATGATGTGGAAGGCCGCATCGCCGACGCAAAACAACGGGTGCTAAATAATGAAGCAAGTCCCCTGCTTTTTTTGATGGAAGTAAAACTGATGGATATTCCTATCGTTGCTGCTTACACCGGTTTTTGGAAATGGCAGGTGAAAAGGCATATGCAACCTTCAGTGTTCAAAAAATTGTCCGATAAAAAACTGCAGCGATATGCAGATGTTTTCGAAACCACGGTGGACAATATCAAAAACCTCAAATTTCAATGAAGCTAGATTTTCAGCATATCCAGGCCGCCCATTGTGAGAATGGCGTTACAACAAGTTTGCTCAGGCATAATGGAATTGAAAAGATAACAGAACCACTTGCGTTCGGTATCGGCTCAGGGCTTTTTTATATCTACATTCCTTTTATGAAAATTAATAATGGTCCCGCGATTGCGTTTCGCACGCAGCCCGGACTTATTTTCAAAAGGACATGCAAATCTCTCGGTATACAAATCATCAGAAAAAAATTCAGCTCCAAAGAAGAAGCGCAAAAAGTATTGGAAGATTGTCTTCGTGCAGGTCAGCCCGTAGGATGCCAGGTAGGCGTTTATTATCTCACTTATTTCCCAAAAGAATATCGTTTCCATTTTAACGCGCATAATATTATTGTATTTGGAAAGGAAGGCGATGATTATTTAGTGAGCGATCCTGTGATGGAACAAACAACTTCATTGAGCAGTTACGAATTGGAACGTGTGAGATTTGCAAAAGGAGCTTTTGCTCCCAAGGGGCAATTGTATTATCCAAAAGAAAGAGTGCACGTAACAGATGATCAGATAAAAAAAGCAATCCGCACAGGCATCAAAAGAAATATCCGTGATATGCTTTATATCCCGGGTAATATTGCAGGCATACGTGGAATAAAATACACAGCAAATAAAATCCGCAAGTGGAAAGATAAATTAGGGCCGCAAAAAGCTGGCAGCTATCTGGCGCAGCTCGTACGCATGCAGGAAGAGATCGGAACCGGTGGTGGAGGATTCAGATTTATTTATGGCGCTTTTCTTCAACAGGCATATGCATATCATCCGATCGATGCGTTGCCGGAAATATCAAAAAAATTTACGCAAACAGGTGATCTTTGGAGAACCGCTGCCGTACAAGCTGCCGGTATTTATAAAGGCAGACTGGGCAGTCAGGCAGATTTTAATACAATGAGCGATTATCTTTTGGAAATTGCTGAATTAGAAAAACAAGCCTTCGTCGATCTTTCCAAAGTAAAATGGAATACATGAACAAACCGGCAATATGCATAGAGCACCTGGACTTTGGTTATCCGGGGCAATCAAATCTTTGCATATCGAATTTACACTTGCAGATTGATGCCGGTGAAAGATTTGGTTTGTTTGGTCCGAATGGAGCTGGCAAAACTACATTGATGCATCTGATGACCGGCTTGCTTTCTCAAAGCAAAGGAACCGTTCATCTACTGGGAAAGGAAATCAAAAATCATTCAAAAACTGTCAACGGGTTATTCGGATTCGTTCCGCAGGATTTTTCTTTTTATATGGAATTGAGTCCAACCGAAAATCTTGAATTTTTTGGTGCATGGTCAGGTTTGAAAAAATCAGCAATAAAAAAAAGAATTGAAGAGTTGCTGCATGTGCTCGGTTTGGAAGATGTTCATAACAAACCGGTGCATCAATTTTCTGGTGGCATGAAACGAAGAGTGAATCTTGCCATTGCAGTGATGCATGAACCGCAGGTATTGTTTTTGGATGAACCGACCGTTGGTGTTGATGTGCAAACGAGACATGCCATTATCAACTATCTGAAATTACTGAATACAAAAGGAACTACGCTGGTATATACTTCTCATCAATTAAATGAAGCGGAGGAATTGTGTGAAAGAATCGCATTGATCAACGAAGGAAAAATTATTGTGCATGATGATTTGAAAAAATTATTGCACGAACATGAACAGGATGGGTTGGAGGGATTGTTTTTGGAATTAACCGGGAAAAAATATAGAGATTGATTGACAAAATATTTTCACGCAAAGCCGCAAAGGCGCAGAGATTTTCTTTCTTTGCGTTTTTGCGCCTTTGCGTGAGATTTATCTATGGATAAATTGTTTGCAACAATATTAAAAGATTTAAGAATACTTTCCCGCGATAAAGTCGGGCTGCTGATGATGTTTGCCATGCCGATTTTATTGGTGATCGTTATTACCAGCGTGCAGAATAGTACGTTCGATCTTGTCAACAATAATAAAATCGCCATTCTCATCAGTAACAAAGACACCGGGGAAGCAAGCACACGTTTTATAAAAGCCGTTGACAAAATAGGTATGTTTCGCTTGCAAATGGTTAATGGAAATGATTCGCAGCAAATTCCTGAACGCATGCATGCAAAAGACGCATTGGTGGCACTTGTTATACCCAAAAATTTTTCTTACGATCTAATCACAAAGGCACAGAATGTTGCAACAAGATCATTACAGGATGCTGGAGTAAGCCTGGATACTGCTAAACCTGCACCGGTAATTGTTGAACCAATCACATTGTATTATCATCCCGTACTTCAACAATCATTTCGTCAGTCGATCGAAGGTGCAATACACAGCGCGTTACAGGTGGTGCAAGGAGATGAGATCGTAAAAAATTTATATTTCTCATTGCACGAAAAACAAATACCCGCTTCGCTTGAAGATGATATTCTTCATAATGATATTCCCGTTACGGAAATTCCGGTATCAAGAGGCGGGAGCAGAAATATTCCGAACGCAACGCAACACAATGTTCCAGCATGGACAATCTTCGCCATGTTTTTTATCGTGATATCATTGGGCAGTAGCGTAGTGAGAGAAAAACTAAGCGGAAGTTTTTTGCGATTGAAAACTTTGCCTACGAGTTATATGACGGCGTTATTATCAAAACAAATCACCTACCTCGGTGTAACATTATTGCAGGCAATTATTATTTTTTCATTGGGCATTTGGTTATTTCCGCATATAGGACTTCCAAAACTATCATTGCCGGACGATATCATCGGCTTGCTCGTGATCACGTTGATTTGCGGATGGTGCGCGGTGAGCTTTGCGATTTGCATTGGTGTCTTTGCACAAACACAGGAACAGTCGAATGGTTTTGGTGCCGGTTCAATTATTATACTCGCGGCTATCGGTGGATTGATCGTGCCGTCATTCGCGATGCCTGCTTCATTCAACACCATTATGAAAATATCTCCTTTGCATTGGGGGCTCGAAGCATATTATGGTCTATTTCTTGAAGGAGGAAAACTGAAAGATATTTTGGCGAATATTCTATCTTTATTGGCTATTATCGCGTTGATCCAATTGATCACGTTATATGGACTGAAAAGAAAAAACCTAATTTGAATTAAACATCATGGAAACAGCGGAGTTAAAAAAACAATTAAAGAAACAGATTGTCGAGTTTTTGAATCTTACATCGGTGAACCCCGATGATATCAAAGATGATGAGCCTTTGTTTGGCGAGGGACTTGGATTGGATTCCATCGACTCCATCGAACTCATTGTTTTATTATTCCGCGAATATGGAATCAATATCCAGGATCCGAAGGAAGGAAGAAAAGTGTTGGTGGATATCAATACAATGGTGGATTATATTGAGAAAAACAGAACGAAGTGATAGGCGGAAGGTATAGGGTGTAGGGTGTAAGGTGTAAGGTATAAGGTATAATATATGCACTAAAGGTCATCGTGTAAAGAGTACCACCCACACACCGCAAAAATGTAAGACATACCTTACTCCCTACACCCTATACCCAAATACCTGTGCCTTATTTTTTCATTCACACACAAGAAAAAAAATTGAGCAAAATATTTGTTACCGGAATGGGCGCTATCAGTGCAATCGGAAACAGTGTGGCTGAAAATCGCACAGCTCTTATCGAAGAAAAATCCGGCATAGGGAAACTCACTCTTTTTGCTTCTGCCTACGCTGACAAAAGACCGTGCGGCGAAATAAAAATTTCAACAACATCACTGAAAGAAAAATTGAGCGCGCATGAACCTGGCGTAACACGCACCACACTACTTGCGTTGCATGCATTTGAAGAAGCGATCTTTGATTCTGGATTGAATGCTGAAGAACTCGGCGCACCCGATACTGCTTTTATCAATGCAACGACAGTGGGCGGAATGTGTCTCACGGATGAATTGTATCATGATGCCAATAAAACCGAAGATGGTTCACCGTATTTATCTTCTTATGATTGTGGATCGGTAGCATTATATATCCGGGATCGTTACAAGATCGGTGGCATCGTCAATACGATCAATACAGCATGTTCTTCTTCCGCAAATGCAATTATGTATGGTGCAAGATTGATTCATCACGGTCTTGCAAAAAGAGTGATTGTAGGTGGAACAGACAGTCTCGCTAAATTTACCATCAATGGGTTTAATGCATTGCATATTCTCTCGCCGGAATTATGCGCGCCGTTTGATAAAGATCGCAAAGGCCTAAATCTTGGCGAAGGAGCCGCTTATCTCGTGCTCGAGCGCGAGCAGGACATACATAACAGGCAGCCATATGCGCAATTGACGGGATATGGAAATACCAATGATGCATTTCATCCTTCTTCCATTTCAGAACAGGGCGATGGTCCATTTCTTGCGATGCAACAGGCTTTGCATGTTGCCAAAATTGCTGCGGACAAAATCGATTCTATCAATGCACATGGCACTGGCACCGAGAATAATGATGAAACAGAAAGTAGGGCGATGTTGCGTGTGTTTGGAAGTCCGCCTGCATTTGCTTCCACCAAATCTTATATCGGTCATACACTCGGTGCGGCGGGTGCAATAGAAGCCGTGTACTCGGTGCTTAATATATATCGTCAGGAAATTTATCCTTCACTTCAATTCAAAGAACCTATTCAATCTACTTTGCTGGAACCTGTTTTAAACTATAAAAAAATGCAGGTGAACCATGTCATGTCCAATTCTTTTGGTTTTGGAGGCAATTGTACTTCATTGATTTTTTCAAAAGCCTGACCCATGTTATATATTCATCGCACTGCCTGTATTTCGCCCCAACAAAGTTTTGGAGAAGTGGATATTGAAAGATTGAATGAATCGGTCGAAAATAAATTGCATGCTGTCGAGCCAAAATACGAAGGAATTCCTCCGGGATTATTAAGGCGCATGGGCAAGGCCGTTAGGATTGGTGTTGGTGCAGCATTGCCTTTGATAAAACAGTCGCATATGCCAGATGGAATCATCATCGGCACGGCGAATGGCGGAATGGAAGATTGTATTAAATTCCTGAACCAGATCATCGAATATGAAGAAGGAATGCTTACTCCGGGAAATTTCGTACAAAGCACACCAAATGCAATTGCATCACAGGTGAGTTTGATGACTGCCAATAAAAATTATAATATCACACATGTTCACCGCGGACTCGCTTTTGAAAATGCAATAATAGATGCGTTGATGCATGTCCGTGAGAACCCGTCGCACAGCTACCTCTTGGGCGCAGTGGATGAGATTTCGGCTTATAACTACAATATCGATTATCTCGACGGATGGTATAAAAGGGAATCCGTTTCCAATAAAACGCTTTACACAACAAACTCTCCTGCAAGCCTTGCGGGTGAAGGAGCCGCGATGTTTTTAGTAAGCGGCAAGCCGGAAAATGCAATCGCAAAATTATCGGCTATGCATACCATTCATACTGGCGATGAAGATCTAGTAAGAGAACAATTGAAAAATTTTGTCGCAAATAATTTGACCGGTAATCAGCAAATTGATTTATTCATTACAGGAGAAAATGGCGACAACAGGTTGCAGAAATATTATGATGCATGTGAAGATATCGTTTCTACCGACACAACCATAGCCCGCTTCAAACATATGTCGGGTGAATTTCCGACAGCATCTGCACTGGCGCTATGGATCGCTTGCTGGTTGGTTCAACACCAGCAGTTGCCATCTCACATGATAAAAAAATCTTCGAACCAAAATCAGACTGAGCAAATTCTTATCTACAATAATTATAAAGGAACGCAACATAGCTTCATGCTGGTTTCAAAAATTTGATGAAACATTCTGCGAAGGCCGAATTTAGACGTTGGATGATAGGACGGATTGTAGTAATAAGAATACAAAATTTATAAGGCTATTATTTTGATTGGTAGTAATAAAAAAATGAGGGGGTAGGTATTATTTCATAAATTCGAGTGTCGGCAGAAATGCCGTAACGACATCAAACATTGACAGATTTAAAATGAAAACAAGGACAAAAGACAGTTATCAAACATTTCTGTTTGATTTTACCAAGTTTGATATTTTAGTGATTTGTCCAAATTGTTCAAACCAGGCCATCGTAAGGCCTGACAATTTTTCTTTTAGAAACAGTCAATAAAGTGATGTAAAAGTTATCTGCTCGAATTGCGGATACAACAAAAAGCTATTAGAAAAACCTGATTCAATCTTGTATTCTTCTGATGACAAAATAATTGCTGGGCGACACTATATTATTGGCGGAGCAATTGACCCTTTCTTTTATTTACCATTGTGGTTAAGGACAGACTTTGAAGAACACGTTTTATGGGCATACAATTTTAAGCATCTTGACTTTCTTCGTGGACACATTGAAGCAAAACTGAGAGAACGTAACGGACGAGAACCGCTGAATAGAAGTTTGGGTAGTCGACTTCCCAAATGGATGACTGCAAAGAAAAATCGAGAAATTTTATTGAGGAAAATAAGTGAATTACAAAACAAATAGAAGGATATAAAGCACTTCTGCCAACATTCGGTTGCTGCAAGGGTGGTGGACGAATAACATATCATCATCATTTCAATTGGGCTTTTGTCTCGGCTGACGAATATAAATTGCCAGCCCTGCGGCAAGCCGTCAACGTTCTGTGTAATGCTTCCGGGTTCGAATAGTCTTCGATTTTTATTAACTTTGCTGAATGACCATTATTGACAAACATATTGATGACATTAGCAAACTTTGCGGGACACATAAGGTGAAGAATCTATTTGCTTTTGGTTCAGCTTTGACGGCAAATTTTAATCAATTCAGTGACTTGGATTTTATGGTCGATTTCGAAGCAATGGATATTTCAAAATATGCGGACAACTATTATGGCTTAAAATTTTCTTTGGAGGACATTTTTAAGAAACCGATTGACTTGCTGGAAGAAAAAGCTATTAAGAATCCTTACTTTCTTGAAGTTGTCAATAAAAATCGCAGGCTAATATATGGACATTGAAATCAAGACCTGGCTTTATGACATTTTAAATGCGATCAATGAAATCGAAAGTTTTTTATCTGACAGACCAAAAGATTTCGCTGTTTATCAAAAAGACATACGGACCAAGCGAGCAATTGAAAGAAATGTTGAAATTATCGGCGAAGCAATGAATCGAATACTTAATCGAGACAGCGCTACCAAATTTTCTGAGAGCAGAAAAATAGTAGACACCAGGAATCGGATAATTCATGGCTACGACACTGTTTCCGATGAGATAATCTGGAGTATTGTTATCAAATACCTTCCAGTTCTCAAAATTGAAATACAAAACTACTTGAAGGACTAGCACTACACGCAACATTCGATTTGCTGCAATGCTGGCGGACGAATAACACATCGTCGTCATCTTCGCTAATCATCTTTTGTTTCAGCGCGACGAATAAGCCTGAACGTTAGAATACAATCAACTCAAAACCATTGCATACCCGCGCATAAAAATTGATCATACACCTTTTTATCATTAATATCGTGCGTTCATCCAACAAAATACTCCCTACTTATTTTATTTTGCGACAATAAATTTATTTTTATACTCCTAGCGGACCAACTCAAACGATCATGAGAAGCAACTTCTTTATTTTATTGCTACAGGCTATTTCTTGCTTTCTTACTAATACGTTTTCAGGGTTTGGTCAAATGAACAAAAGCGATAGTGCTTTTTATCAGTCAGCCGTTTCACATGCAATAAATATTTACCAGGAATCAACAGGTGACCAGAATCCGATTTACAATGGATCCCTCTACTACGGATATCCTTTTCGTTTCAAACAAGGCAACGCACTTTTCCTACCGGATACTATTCTAGTAAAAGGAACTGTTGTCTATGATAATATTTTATACAAAGACATCCCGCTCGAATACGATAACCTGCAGGATCTTGTTATCACCAAGGATAGTTTGTATTGGATACAACTTAATGGAAAAAAAATAACAGCGTTCTCCATATCGGGACATAGCTTCGTTCGGCTTGAAAAAAATGCGAGCAACAAGGATCTTGTCACTACCGGATTTTATGAAATATTGCACGAAGGCGCCCTCACCGTTTTCAAAAAAGAAATAAAAATGATTCACGAAGAACCTTCGATCGTGGAGGGTCTCGAACGATCCGTTTTCACTTCTCCTTATTACTATATCAAAAAAGAAGGTGTTATATATCCGGTAAAAGACCAGGACGATATCGGAAATATCTTACAGAATAAGAAAAAAGAAATTCGCCAATTCTTGCGGAAGAATAAATTGAAATTCCGTAAGGACAAGGATAATACTTTGCTGGAGGCGGTCATTTATTACGAACAGACAACAAAGCAAATATGAGGAAAATGTATTCAATATGTCTTTGCTTTGTGTTGCCGCTTTTTTATTCCGTTGCATGGGCACAGAAAAATGCAAAGGATACTGTAACACTTGATCTGCATGGAGCGACTGTAGATCAATTTGTGCAGGAACTTCAAAACCAAACAGGGTTTCGTTTTTATTATGATGTTTCGCAGTTCGATAGTCTGCGTGTGACCATCACTGTTACAGATCAGCCACTCGCCAAGGTTTTGGAACAGGCATTCACCGGCACGGATTTTCTGTATTCAATCGACGATCAACACCGCGTGTTCTTCAGTAAGGGTCAAGCGGTGAAAACCTTGCTGCCTGCGGGTTTGCTCGGAACAACCACAGTGACTCCAAAAAAACAAACCGATAGTTTGTTCGTACCCGAAGTAGAAAAAAAGAGAAAGCCAAATGAGCGGGCCATCCTGGAAAATAAAATTTATGAAATCGGTGATAAGTCGGTTGATATCGGGCAGGCACGTGTAAACATTGCGGGTTATGTACTCGATGCAAAAACCGGTGAGCCGGTTGTTGGTGCGTCGGTATATATTGAAAAGCCAAGGATCGGAATTTCAACAGATCAATATGGTTACTACTCTATTTCAATTCCGAAGGGAAGATATGTGATGAATGTACAAAGCATCGGGATGAGAGACACCCGCCGACAGATTGTTGTTTATGGCGAAGGAAAAATGAATATCGAATTGCAAGGACAGGTCATCACTTTAAAAAATGTAATTGTATCCGCGCAAAAATTAAGCAATGTGCGTAGTGTGCAGATGGGTGTGCAGCGACTAGATATTAAAACCATCAAACAGGTGCCCGTTGTATTTGGCGAAGCAGATTTATTAAGAGTGCTGCTCACTTTGCCCGGCGTAAAATCTGTTGGTGAAGCAAGCACTGGATTAAATGTGCGCGGCGGTTCAGTCGATCAGAACCTGATTTTATTTAATGATGCAACGGTTTATAACCCTTCTCATTTTTTTGGTTTGTTTTCCGCTTTCAATCCTGAAGTGGTCAAAGATGTTGAACTATATAAAAGCAGTATCCCTGCCCGTTATGGAGGAAGATTGTCTTCTGTGATCGATATCAACGGCCGCGAAGGGAATAAGAAAAATTTTGCGGGGTCAGCAGGAATCGGACTGCTGACGAGCAGGCTCAACATCGAGGGTCCGTTGATCAAAGACAAATCATCTTTTATCGTTGGTGGAAGAACAACCTATGCAAATTGGCTGCTCAATATTCTTCCCGATCAATACAAAAACAGCAGGGCTTCTTTTTATGATGTCAATTTTAATATTAGTCACGAGATCAATAAAAAGAATAATATCTATCTCACCGGTTACATGAGTAAAGACCGGTTCAACCTGAATAGTGATACAGTTTATGATTACGGAAATCAAAATATTTCCCTGAAATGGAAACATGTGTTCAGTAATAAACTTTCCGGAATTTTCACGACAGGATATGACCGTTACCGTTATAATATCCAGAGTGATCATGATAGCCTGACTTCATACAAATTAAATTTTGATGTGAACCAGGGTTATTTTAAAGCGCATTTTAATTATTATCTCAGTAGCTCACATACCTTGGAGTTTGGAGTGAATTCCATCTATTACAAATTACACCCCGGATCTTACCAACCGGGCGGTGGTAAATCGCTCGTAGTGCCGGATGAAGTAAATGCTGAACAGGGATTGGAAAGCGCTGCGTACATCAGTGACCGTTATACCATCACTCCAAATTTTTCGGTAGAAGCCGGTATCCGTTATTCGATGTTCAATTATTTGGGTCCGCAAACGATCAATACCTATGCACCCGGACTTCCAAAAGAAACAGACAATATCACCGGAACCGTTAATTATGGGAAAGGAGATTTTATAAAAACATATTCTGGTCCCGAGTATCGCATATCTGCGCGATATTCTTTCTCGGACAGTTTTTCCATCAAAGCTGGTTATAATACACAACGGCAATATATACACGTACTTTCAAATACAACCGCGCAGGCTCCAACAGATATCTGGAAATTGAGCGATCCCAATATCAAACCACAATATGGCGATCAATTTTCTCTTGGACTTTACAAAAATTTCAAATCAAATACCATCGAGGCCTCGGTGGAAGTTTATTATAAAAGAATACAGGATTATCTCGATTATAAAAGCGGTGCCGTGCTGGTATTGAATCATCATATCGAAACAGATGTGATCAACACAAAAGGAAAAGCATACGGCGTAGAAGTACTGATCAAAAAAAATACAGGGAAGCTGAATGGTTGGATCAGCTATACTTATTCGCGCACATTACTGAAACAGGATGATCCGACAGCGGGTGAAGTGATCAATAACGGTAAATATTATCCCGCTAATTACGACAAGCCGCATGATCTAACGGTGATCAGTAACTACAGAGTCAATCACCGGTTCAGCGTGTCGCTCAATGCCACTTATAGTACGGGCCGGCCCATTACTGTTCCGATTGGCACTTTTTATTATGCAGGATCGTTGCGTACACTATATGCAGATAGAAATTCCTATCGTATTCCTGATTATTTCAGAATGGACTTAGCGATGAATATTTTGGGTAATCATAAAGTAGATCAAAAGACACATAATTCCTGGACGATCGGTATATATAATCTGACTGGAAGAAAAAATCCTTATTCCGTATATTTTATTTCGGAGAATGGAATTGTCAATGGATATAAGCTTTCAATTTTTGGAAGCGCGATTCCATATATCAATTTCAATATCAGTTTTTAATTTGAGAAATTTTTTAACTGAGTTGATTGCAGGCTGCAATCGATCGGTCACGCGAGAAAACAACAAAGGTAGAATGAGAAAGACGCATCATTTTTTATGGTTGTTACTGTTCCTGGCAATTTGCTGTAAGGAAAAATTTACACCGAACTTAAATTCACCCACGACAGGATATCTCGTTGTAGAGGGAATTATCAATGGCGGAAACGGTTCAACAAATATTAATTTGTCACGAACAATTAAATTGGATAGCACGCTGCAACACGAACTCGGAGCGATTGTGCAAGTGGAAGGAAATGATAATACGACGTACACGTTAACGGAAAAAGGAAATGGATTATACCAGATCGATCTGTTGAATTTGAACAGCGCTAACAAATACAGACTTCATATATACACATCAAACAATAATGAATATATTTCGGATTTTGTGGACGTAAAAGATACACCGCCGATAGATACCGTTGCATGGACATACGACGGTGATGGAGTTCATATTACTGCCAACACCCACGATCCAAATAATAATTCAAAATATTATTATTGGAACTATGAAGAAACCTGGGAATATAATGCGCCCTTTATTCCGGAATTAAAAACAGTTGATACCATTATTAACTTTAATGAAGGTCATACTTTCATGGTTGTTCCCTGGCCCGCGGATCCTTCTGTGCACACCTGTTGGAACACACAACTAAGTTCACAAATACTGATTGGCTCATCTGCAAAACTCAGTGAGGATATCATAGAAAACGCGCCGGTTACTTTTGTGCCCAAAGGTTCTCTTAAGTTGAGTAAGATGTATAGCATTTTGGTAAAGCAATATGCACTTACTGCCGATGCTTATGCGTTTTTGAACATCATGAAAAAAAATACGGAACAAACAGGATCCGTATTTGATCCACAGCCTTCGGAGCTCAAAGGGAATATTCATTCGGTAAAAGATCCATCGGAAATTGTAGTTGGATATGTGTCGGCCGCAAAAGAGCAAACAAAAAGAATTTTCATTAGTAATAGCCAGGTACAGAACTGGAATTACCAAACCGCCTGCCAGGAAGATACGGTTGATCCTGCGATCACTCCAATCAGGCAATGGGTTGCTTCGGGATATGTGCCTGTTCATATTCTCTCAAAACACGATGGCATTATTTATAATGGAGTGCAAACGGTTATCGTCGATACTTATACCATCACGCTTCCGCAATGCGTCGATTGCACTTTGACGGGAACGAACATAAAACCTTCATTCTGGCCATGACCGAAAATTATTTTATAATATAGTAATGATGATGAACAGGGTAATAAAAAGAATATCGTACACGATTGTGTTGTGTCTTTTGATGGTAACAGGTTTTGCGCAAAATACTGCGACAAAAATTTTGGAAAACCAATTCGACACATACCGCAGCCAATCTCTCCAGGAAAAATTATTTATACATACGGATCGTAACTTCTATCTAACCGGCGAAATTCTTTGGATGAAGTTGTACGATGTGGATGGATTTTTTAATATGCCCCTTGCCGTTAGTACCATTGCGTATGTGGAGATATTGGATAAGAATAACAAACCTATGCTTCAGTCAAAACTCGCATTAAATAAAGGCGATGGCGACGGTTCGATCTATCTTCCGGTAACGCTGAATTCCGGTAATTATAAATTGAGAGCTTATACCAACTGGATGAAAAATTTTGGTGCGGATTATTTTTTTGAAAAACCAATAACGATCATCAATTCGCAAAAAATTCCTGATGCTGGCGCCGCACAGCAATCTATTAAATACGATATCGGATTTTATCCTGAAGGAGGAAATCTTGTCGCGGGTATTCAGAGTAAAATAGGTTTCAGGGTTACGGATCAGTATGGAGTGGGACAGGATTTTCAAGGTTTGCTGATCGATAATAACGATACGATTTTGAAATTCATGCCATCAAAGTTTGGTATTGGGCATTTTAATTTTACACCGGCGGCAAGGCACACATACAAAGCATTAATAAGATTAACGGACGGAAAAACGGAAATCAAAGATTTACCTGCGGTTAATGATGCCGGTTATGTAATGCATTTATCCGAAGCCGGTGACCAGTTAAGAATTTCATTGCAATCAAATGTTGCGTCACAGGCAAATCAACCTGTTTACCTTTTTGCGCATACTCGCGGTTCGATCAAATCCGTACAAGAATCAAACGTACAAAATGGAACCGCTGGTTTTTTGGTTGATATCAAAAAATTGGGTGACGGCATTTCTCATTTCACTATTTTTAATAATAATCGTCAACCAGTTTGTGAAAGAATTTATTTTAAATATCCGGCTCGTCAATTGAAAATATCTGCCCAGGCAGATCAGGAGCAATATGCATCGAGGAAGAAAATAAATATCAGTGTGTCTTCATCAGCAAGCGATGGCATTGCCAATTCTGCAAATATGTCGATGGCTGTATTTCGTCTTGACTCTTTGCAAAATCCGGATGCGTCTGATATCAACAGTTATTTCTGGCTCGAATCTGATCTGGGTCCGGGTATAGAATCGCCGTCTTATTATTTTAAAAACGAAACGCCGGAAGTAAAAGAAGCGATGGATAATTTAATGCTTACGCATGGATGGAGGAGATTTGACTGGAATGATATTTTGCAAAATAAAAAAACTGCTTTTGAATTTGTCCCGGAATACTATGGGCATATTATCACAGGAAGAGTGGTCGATACGAAAACAAATCTTCCCGGGAAAAATATCGATGGTTATCTTTCTGTGCCCGGCACAAAATCTCAATTTCGCTTAGCAACCAGCGATGACAATGGAAAAATAAAATTTGAGATGAAAGATTTTTATGGATCGCAGGAAATTATCGTCCAGACAAATCCGCTAAAAGACAGCGTCTATAGAATTGATATTGCAAGTCCTTTCTTCGACAAATACACAAGGTCACCGCTACCTCATTTCGTAATGCCGGAAAAAAATCCCGCTACGTTACTTGACGCCAGTATCAATATGCAGGTACAGAATATTTATTCCGGAGTCGAGGCGCAGCAATTTTCGATGCCTGTGATCGATACGGGAAGTTTTTACGCATTACCAGACCAAACCTATTTGCTGGATAAATACACCCGGTTTACAACCATGGAAGAAGTGTTGCGAGAATATGTGACCACGATCCTTGTAAAGAAGCGTTCAGGAAAATTTCATATACCCATTATGGACATCAACGTGAGAGAAAGTTTTGATGATGATCCGTTGGTATTATTTGACGGCGTGCCTGTTTTTGATATGGACAAACTGATGCAGTACGATCCTTTAAAAATAAACCGGCTGGATGTAATGGCAAGAAAATATATTATGGGATATACCAATTTCGATGGCATCGCGAGTTTCACTTCTTATAAAGGAGACCTTACCGGTTTCGAACTAGATCCGCATGCAGTTGCTGTCGACTATGAATCTATTCAATTGCAAAGAAAATTTTACTCACCCGAATACATAACCGAAAAGGAAATTAATAGTCATCTTCCGGATTTCAGAACGCTTTTATTTTGGGAGCCTCAAATCAAAACGGACAGCTCGGGCAAACAATCCATAAGTTTCTATTCTTCCGATCTCCCGGGAAAATATGCTGTCGTATTGCAGGGAATGAATAATTATGGAATGACCGGAAGTACAAGTACTACTTTTCAAGTGAAATAATTCTTTGCGCCTTCGTGTTTTTGCGTGAAAATTTTCACGCAAAGACGCGAAGGCGCAAAGAATAAGCCAATCCGCTTTTTATTTTGTTTTGTTTTCCAACAACAACATTTGCCCCTTATGTTTTGAACTTCTCAACCAATGCTCTCTATGAGCAGGAATGGGAGGAATTAAACTTCCAATAACAATATCATCATCGCCATCACCATCCACATCGCCGGCATCCATCACGAGCCACTGGCCTTCATCAAATTCTTTGATCGTTGAAGCTTTGAATTGAAAAGGCGCTGTCTGTTCTAAATATACAAATGACTCTTTGGGTTGATTCGCGTCATCGGGGAAATAAGAAATCGCGGCAATATCAAGATCTCCATCCTTGTCAAAATCTTTTGCAATGGCCTTATAACATCCGTGCATCGGGAAAAAATATTTTTCTGTGAAATTGTTTTTTCCATCATTCAGATAAATATAAATGCCATGGTAATTTTTTAAAAAGCGGCCGGTATAATCAGCGTTGTCGCCACATGTGTACAAAATATCTTTATAACCATCGCCATTAAAATCTACAAGCTCAAAATAACTCGATCCATAAATCGGAGGGAATCGCAACAATTCTTTTGTTTCAAAATTACCGTCGCCTTTATTGCGAAAAAGAAAAATTCCTTCTTGCGCCTGCGCCATCAACACCATAATATCGGGCAAACCATCGTGATCAAAATCATCAACATAAGCCTTAATGGCACCGGGCAGTTCTCTCAAAATTTTCTTTTTAGACAAGCCGTTTTTTTCTTTCGTGGCCCAGAATAAAGATCCTGTATGATTTCCAAAACCACATACTAAAAAATCCTCCTGGCCATCTTTGTCGAGATCATACGAAATTGCCTGCACCGGCCTTGGCAGACTGTCGAGCAAATTCGTAACAAATGAAACGGCGCCATCTTTTGAAATTAAAAAGCTATCTACTGTTCCTGTTTTTTGATCATTGGGATTCATAATACCGATATTCGTCAACACACCACCTCTCTCACCAGGATGCACAAACGAATTATTAAAATTCATATCGATCAATACGCCGTGCAGGTTAAACGATGAAAGCTGGTTTAGTTTCGCATCATAAATATTCAGTGTTGAATCAAATGCATTTCCCTGGAATATCCAGTGATTGGAAGAATCGATTTTTACAAAGGAAGTTGCTGGAAATTTTCCCTCAGGCGTTGTTATTTCTTTTACAGAGAAGAGATTTGTAAAATCAGTTATCGGAGGCCTGTTTTGTTTGGGCATGGAATCGGGTGCTTCACTAATATAGTATTCCTCGATTTTTGTCCAGGTATCAAGCGGAATAGCTGAAGACTTTTTAGCGACATAAGGAATACCGTACAGATAATCCAGGCCGAGCAATTTTGCCATCGGGGGAAGCACGTAGTCTTTCCAACCAGCTTTGCTCAAAAGTGACGGTTCAGGAAATTGGTGACAGGTTCCACAATATATCTTTGCCAATGCTTCCCCCGGTTTTTCTTCGTGGATATTACAGTTCAATAGTAACAGCAGGAAGCCGAAGAATAAAAAATATTTTAGTCGCATAATTGTATTGGTAAAAATAAGCGAAGTTCGCGTAGCGTCCCATTTTGATATTTAAGCCGTGTTAGAAATAACAGTGGCACGACGCGAAAAAATGCCAGGTATGCACCAATTCATCATACTCAAAACGACTTGCTTGAAAAAAAATATCCTCACTCTGCTATTTTTTTTAATTGGCGCCACTTGCTTTGCTGCGTCTTCTTTGCAAATAAAAAACATGTTATGCGAATACAGCAATAATCCATTGGGAATTGATATTAGCAGGCCGCGCTTCAGTTGGGAACTTTTATCGGTCGCTAGAAATCAGTCTCAGTCGGGGTTTGAGCTGATTGTGAGCAGTAGTTTAAAAAATATTCAACAAGGATCAGGCGACATTTGGTCGACCGGAAAATTAACGAGTTCGGCAACTTCACAAATTGAATATGGAGGAACACCTTTGCAGTCTTTTACACGATATTATTGGCGCGTGAAAGTATATGATCAAAACAACGAGTATTCGATGAGCGATATCAGTTGGTTTGAAACAGCCATGATGTCTCCTGAAGATTGGACCGCAAAATGGATCAACGACGGAAGCGTACAACCTGCAAAAGACGAAGATTATTATAAAGACGATCGCATGCCCCTATTCCGGAGAGAGTTTGTTGCGAAGAAACTTGTGAGCTCGGCGCGATTGTATATCTGCGGACTCGGATACTACGAAGCATATCTCAATGGAAATAAAATCGGCGATCATGTGTTGGATCCCGGTTTTACTACTTATCATAAACAAGCGCAGTATGTGAGTTACGATATCACGACTCAAATAAAAAAAGGAAAAAATGCGGCTGGCATCATGTTAGGTAATGGCTGGTACAATCCGCTTCCGATTCGATTGTTTGGAAGAATCGATTTGAGAAAATGGCAACAAACGGGAAGACCATGCGTAAAAGCGGAGATGCATATCCGTTATGTTGATGGTTCAACGGATATCATCGCGACTGATCAGACATGGCAAACAACCGCCGGACCGATTTTGCGCAATAATGTTTATCTCGGCGAAAAATATGATGCCCGCCTCGAACAGAGGAATTGGAATATGCCAGAGGGAAATGCTTCAGTATGGAAAGATGCTTCAATCGCACGCGGTCCGTCTGGACAATTAACGACTCAAATGCAGCCCGCGATAAAAATAACGAAGGTGTTGAAACCGATTTCTATTAGTGAATCTGCAAAAGATACTTTTATCGTTGATTTGGGGCAGAATTTTGCCGGCGTCGCAAGAATAAAATTAAAGGGTGCTGCGGGAACAAAAATTTCTTTGCGCTATGGAGAAGATATATATAGCAATGGAGCGTTGAATTATATGACGACAGTTTGTACACAAATAAAAAAAGGAAGGTTGCAAGGTGGACCTGGTGCGCCGGAAACCGCGTGGCAGGAGGATAATTATATAATGAAAGGCGATGGAATAGAAACATGGTCGCCGCGATTTACGTTTCATGGTTTCCGTTATATTGAAATAACAGGATGGCCGGGCAAGCCAACGGTAAATGATATCGAAGGATTGAGAATGAATAGTGATCTGCAGTCCGATGGAAATTTTGCATGCTCCAATGAAATGTTCAACAAGCTCCACGAAAATATTCTCTGGACTTTTCTCAGCAATGTTTTCAGCGTGCAATCTGATTGTCCGGGCCGTGAAAAAATGGGATATGGCGCGGATATCGTTGTTTCTGGAAATACTTTTCTCTACAATTTCAATATGGCCAATTTTTATAGCAAGGCGCTCCATGATTATGCGAACGAGCAACAGTGGGATGGGAGCATTACAGAAATTGCGCCGTATACCGGAATCGCTGACAGAGGATATGGAGGCCAGTCGGGCCCGCTCGGATGGGAACTCGCTTTTCCTTATCTGCAAAAGTTGCTTTACGAATATTATGGAGATAAGCGTGTGATTGAAAATAATTACGAAGCTTTTAAAAAGCAGATTGAGTTTTTGCAGTCGAAGGCGACGAATGGATTGTTTTATTGGGATATTGGCGATCATGAAACGCTGGATACGAAAGCGGAAGCTTTCTCCGCATCTTCTTTTTATTATCATCATGTTGCATTGGCAGCCGAATTTGCGCATATCCTTGGTCGTGATGATGACGCGGCGAAGTTTGAAAAACTGGCGAAGCAAATCAAAACAGATATCGTCTCTACTTTCCTGGTGCCACATACCGGAAGATTTGATAATGCCACGCAAGCCGCACAGATATTTGCGCTCTATTATAATTTCTCACCTGAAAAAGACTCAACATTTAAGGTGTTGATGAATGAATTTGCGCGACATAACTGGCATCTATACACGGGAATTTTTGCAACCAAAATGGTTTTTGATGTGTTGCGGGAGAATGACAGGAATGATATTGCTTACACGCTCGCAAACCAGCGTACATATCCTGGTTGGGGTTATATGATTGCTAATGGCGCATCTACATTATGGGAGTCATGGGAAAAGCCGGATGATGGGCCATCAATGAATCATCCCATGTTTGGTTCGGTGGACGAATGGTTTTACAAATCCATTCTTGGAATCAATGCCGCGTCACCGGGTTTCAAGAAAATTATTATCAAACCGCAACCCGCCGGAGATCTAAAATGGGCCAAAGGTTCCTATCATGCGATGAGTGGAAATATTACAAGCGGCTGGAAAATTGAAAATGGACGTTTTGTGTTGCAGGTTTCCATCCCTGCCAATACAAAAGCTACTGTTTATATTCCTTCTTCGCAAAAGAGTGGATTGATGGAATCTAACAGCGCGTTCAACGATGCCCGTTATGAAAATGGATATCTTGTTGCAGAGATCGGTTCGGGGAATTATGCATTTTCCGCGCCTTTCTAATGATATAACCTGATACTGTCAATCAAAATATTTTAAAATTGTTTTAGTATGAAAAAATTATTGATTGTTTGCTGTGTTTTAACATTGTCTGCCGCTGAGGCGCAACAGCCGATTCGTCTTATTATCCGCGGCGATGATATGGGTTATGCTCATTCGGGCAACCAGGCGATTATAAAGACTTATAAAGAAGGAATTGAAAAATCAATAGAGGTGATTGTTCCTTCGCCCTGGTTTCCGGAGGCCGTAAAATTATTGCAGGAAAATCCAAATGTAGATGTCGGAATTCATCTTGCGATAACAAGTGAATGGGATAACGAAAAATGGCGGCCGTTATCAGATTGTCCAAGTCTCAAGGACGAGAACGGTTATTTTTTCCCGATGCTTTTCCCCAATAAAAATTATCCCGGACGTTCTGTCAAGGAAAATAAGTGGACATTGGCAGATATTGAAAAAGAATTTCGCAGCCAGATAGAATTGGGTTTGAAAAGAATTCCGCGTGTGAGCCATATCTCGAGTCATATGGGTTGTACAGATCTCAACGATTCCGTTACCGCACTTACAAAAAGACTTGCTAAGGAATATCATATTGATATAGATTTAAAAGAAAAAGCGGTTATCCCTGCCAGTTATGACGGACCTCATGCCACATCAACCGAAAAAATTCAGAGTTTTATCAATATGCTCAACAAACTCGAACCCGGAAAAACATATCTCTTTGTTGACCATCCCGGTTTATTGTCGCCTGAATTGGAAGCGATACATCATATCGGTTATGAAAATGTGGCCGCAGATCGGCAGGGCGTTGTGGATACATGGACAAATGAAAAAGTGAAAGAGGCGATTAAAAAGAAAGGCATTCGGTTGATTAGCTATAAAGATTTGTCTGAACTGTGATTGAGTTGCACTTTGCGACTTGGCGTCTTTGCGAGAAAAAATTGTCACGCAAAGACGCCAAGTCGCAAAGTTTCGCAAAGTGCAACTCAATCACAGTTCAAACTACGGCAGCGCAAACGCGACATAGCTATCTCCTGATGTAGTATTTAATTTTCCGCCGCCACACGCGATAACGATAAATTCCTTTCCATTATGCTCAAATACAGCAGGCGTAGCAAAAGCAGGAGCGGGGAGTGTTGATTCGAATAATAATTTCCCTGTGCGTTTATTATAAGCGCGGAATTTTCCATCTCTTGATGCGCCAATGAATAGTAAGCCGCCTTTGGTAATCACCGATCCTCCATAATTTTCTGTGCCCGTTTGAATTCCTTTCGCAGCGAATTCAGGATAGTTGCCGAGTGTATCTTTCCATGACAATTCACCGGTGTTCAGATTGATGGCGTTTAGTGTTCCCCATGGTGGAGCAATTGCCGGGTATCCTTCTTTGCTCAAAAATTTATTGTACCCGGTAATCGAGTAAGGTAGTTTTCGCCACGCATCTTCCGGGTTGGGGACTTCCACGAATTTGTTGTTTTGATTTTTTTTGATTGATAAAACAAATGAAGCAATTGCGCCCCTTTCATCTGCGGTTAATTGTTTGAACGCGGGCATCATTCTTCTTCCTGATGATACCAGGAAATTAAAACTGTCTTCTTTATATTTTTTTTCGATATTGATCAGCGAAGGAAAATTTCCCGAACCTTTTCTGTCGGTACCGTGGCATGACATGCAATTCGCTTTGTACAAACGTTGTCCTGCTTCTAAAAAAGTTTCTTGTTTTTTTGAATCTTGTTTCAACGCAACCATCGTCAACACCCAGGGCATTTCATTGGCATTTACATAAAGCAAACCTGTTTCAGGATCGAATGATGGTCCACCCCATTCTCCACCGCCATCGAAGCCAGGGAATATCACCGTGCCTTGTGTGGATGGAGGATTGAACATGATACCAGTTTTGTAGGATGCCAATTTTTTCCTGATATCTTCATAAGAGGAATCCGGTAAAAGATGATTGATATCTTTTTCAGTAAATGACTGGCGCACGAAAGGTTTTGGCAGAGAAGGAATCGGTTGAGTAGGAGCTACCTTTTCACCAACAAGACTAGTCTCTGTGGGTACGGGTGTTTCTGTAATCGGGAAAACAGGTTCTCCTGTTTCTCTATTAAAAACAAAAACAAAACCTGTTTTTGTAGTTGTTGCAATGGCATCGATTTGTTTTCCACTATTCGTAACCGTTACCAACATGCCAGGAGAAGAAAAGTCGCGATCCCAAATATCATGATGTACATCCTGGAAATGCCAAATTCTTTTTCCGGTGTTGGCGTCGAGTGCAAGCAAGCAATCGGCATAGAGATCATTTCCCGTTCTCTTTCCGCCATAAAAATCAAAAGAAGCAGAACCGGTAGATGCATATACAATTCCTCTTTTTTCATCTACAATTATTCCCGACCAGGCGTTGGCACCACCGATATGCTTATACGCAGTGGTGTCATCCCATGATTCGTATCCTGCTTCACCCGGATGCGGAATGGTATGAAATATCCAGCGAAGTTTTCCGGTACGCGTATCAAACGCGCGTATATGACCCGGCGCTGCCGCAGGTCCTTCATCGACTCTTGTCCCCATGATTAAAAGATCCTTGTATACAGCGGGCGGAGTGGTGGAAGTGACAAACAAGTCTTTTACATTTCTATCAAGCCCATCATGCAAATCAATTTTTCCACTGTCACCAAACGAAATTATCTGTTTACCACTCGTTGCATCCACTGCATATAGCCAGGAGCCGGCAGTATAAAAAATTCTTTTATCCTGATTGCCGTCGGTCCAATAAGAAACCCCACGGCAATTATTCAAAACAAAAAACGCCATTTTATTTCCTGCCAGTGAATCAAAAGGATTGAAAACCCATTTTTCTTTTCCTGTTGCGGCATCGATGGCAAACAATCTCATCTTCGGCGAGGTACCATATACAATACCATCGATCATGATCGGGTTGCATTGTATCTGCGAATGGTTGGCCGTGTCAACATCATTAGTATGATATTCCCACACCGGTTTCAACTGCTGCACATTGTTCGTGTCGATTTCTGTAAGCGAAGAATAATGAATGTTCTCATTGCCGCCGCCATATGAACGCCAGCCGGTATAAGATTTTTTTTCTTCGTTTTTACAAGCTGAAAAAATAATGACTGCAAAAAGGAAAAAGAATGCAGAATAAGTTTTTGGCATGAATCGATTGTTTTAAGCTGAACGGAGAAAACGAATATATTGAAAGATTTTTGAAATTTTCAGATTTAGTAATGTGTGTATTTGTGATGATAAATTTGAAAATTCAAAAATGTTTTTTGAGTGGTTTGTGATTAAATCTTGATGAAGAAAATTTACAAGCAGGCCCTCACCCCTTGCCCCTCTCCTTTAGGAGAGGGGTTGGGGTGAGGGAAGAATTATGATAATGCGGGAAGTACAATAGTGAAAGCTGCGCCTTTGCCTTTTTCGGAACTGGCTCTGATTGTTCCGCCGTGGTTCTCTGCAATTTTTTTGCAAAGCGCCAGTCCGATGCCGGTGCCTTGATATTCGCTTCGGTTATTGAGACGTCGGAATATTACAAAGATTTGCTCCGCGTCCACTTTTTCAAAACCTATTCCGTTATCTTGGAAATATAATGCGACAAAATTAGAACCTGATTTTAACTCAGGGAATTCTTTGATTTCTTCGGCGCTTAAAATTTTGGAAGAAATATGAATAATGGGTTCCTTCTCGCAGAATTTAATAGAGTTATTGATCAGGTTCGAAAATAGTTGTCTCAATTGTGAAGCAACACCGGGTATAGAAGGTAAATTCTCCGTTTGTATCAAAGCATTTTTTTGTTCTATCATCAATTCAAGGTCAGATTGCGCATCAAAAACTACCTGGTTCAAATCTACAGTAGCAGATGTATCCATTGCATGTGTCAGACGTGAATAGTTGAGTACATCATTGATTAGCGTTGTCATTCTTTTCGCTGACTGATTGATCTTATCAAAATATTTTTTGAAGTCGGCTTCGTTGTGAATATTTTTTTTCAGCATCTCCGAAAAAGTTTGAATTTTTCGAAGAGGTTCCTGCAAATCGTGACTAGCGATATAGGCATATTGTTCTAACTCGAGATTGGATTTTTCCAATTGCTCATTTAGCTTGATAAGATCAATCGTTCGTTCACGTACTGTTTTTTCTAGTTTTTCCTTGGCCAGTTTTTCCTCGGTAATATCGAGCACAGTACCGATAAATCGCTCAGCCTGGTTGTTATCATTAAAATAGACTTTTCCCTGCGCTCTTATCCATCTGGGCTCGCCGTCGCTATAACGTAAAATCCTGTATTGAATATCGTAATCACCTGTGGTGGTCGGGTCCATCGATCGTTGAATGGCAGCCTGCGCAAAATTTATATCATCCGGATGAATATGTGTTGCAAAAAAATCCATATCGATTTTAAAATCCTCCGGCACATCAAAAATTTTCCTGCATTCATTTGACCAGGAAAGAATTCCTGACAGCGGATAATAATCCCATGTGCCCAGTTTTGTCGATTCAACCGCCATTCTGAATCTTTCGTCCACCTCGCGGATTTTTCGCTCAGCGGCTTTTTGCGCCGTGATATTTCTGGCAATCTTAGAAGCACCAATAATATTTCCTTTGGAATCTTTTACCGGTGAGATGGTCAGAGAGATATCAAGGATGGTTCCGTTTTTTGTTTCACGCTGGGTTTCGAAATGATCCACGCGTTCTCCATTTCTTATTCTTTCTAAAATTTTTTTCTCCTCATCGCTACGATCTTTCGGAATGATTTTGGAAATTGACTGACCGACCATTTCCTCTTCTGTATAACCAAAAATTCTTCTTGCGCTATCATTCCAGCTCGTAACGATGCCCTGTAGCGTTTTACTGATGATGGCATCGTCGGACGATTGAACAATGGCCACCATATTTCCCATTTTCTCCTCTATGATTTTTTGATCAGTGATATCGGTCAACATATTCACTGCTCCCATCAGTTTGCCATCTGCGTCAAAAACAGGTTGGGGATGTGGGTTTACATTGCGCCGTGTGCCGTCTGGTCTTTCAATAATTATTTCTGCTCCCACAACGGTACGGACTTCTTTTACCGCAATTGCCATTGGATTGGCGTCCGGCGAAAGCGGTTTACCATCGACGTTATATATTTTTAATGAACCACACCAAAGATCTTTGCCGATTTCAGGTTCGCGGCCCCAGAGTTCAGCAGCAGATTTGTTGAATAACCTGACAAAACCATTTTGATCGCAGGTATAAACCGCGACAGGCAGGCCCTCTATGAATTTGAAATAATCGGTTTCTGTCATTTTCTGACCAGGCGCATTTAACTCTTCCAATGCCTGCGCAATTTTAGGGGTATCAATATTTTTAGAAAGGATCTCGGACACTATTCAGGGTTTAATAAGAGTGATTTTCAATCGGTTTATCTCAGCTTTGACTATAACTAATAACAACAAGCGCAATTGTGAGACCGAAAAATAACAAAAAGATAAAATAAATTTTCTTCGACTCAATAACCTATTTTTCAACAGGTTGTTATTTTTTTAACGGGAATGAGCCGATGGGAACACATATTGCTGAAATAGTTGTGGATTTTTCTACCCACATTTTAATTTTCTGATGAAGTTTCTGTTTCTTCGTGTCTGCGTCACTTTGTGAAAAAAGAGAACCACAAAGGCACGAAGTTATAGATCCAATTCATTTTATCCGCCTATTCACAAATTCAGAAATTCCCTCGTCCATTTTATGGTCGTAGATATATTTAAGTTGCGATGCGGTTTTGACAGCAACCTTCCTGTATAACTTCATTGTTTTTTTCAACGCTCTCCAACTGTCTTTTTTATCGAATCGTCCAAAACAATCATGCAATGCACTCCATAGTTTTTTGTCGATCCAGTCTTTCATATTTTTTCCATCTTGCTTCGGACTGAAATTCCACTTTGAATCAATCGCGTGATTCCATTCAATCATTTGTAATAACCATTTCTTTGTTGCATGCGCGCGTGTTTGTGCCGTCCACAAATCTTCTCTCGAAATATATTTTGCCACATGATATATTTCAAACCAAAATTCTTTGCAGTTCAAATCAAAAGTTTTTCCACTAGGCTTGTTGATTCGATAGGCTTTGTAATTTGGCTTTTGCATTTTTGAAGTGATACAGTCTTTGTCAAGCAAAATTTTATAACCAATATTATAGGAATCGGGAAGTTTCGGCTGCTCGACAAGTGTATGTAGCAAGGATATTGGGTGAAAAGAAAAATCTACTTTGATTCCTTTTTTAAAAATGGTGAGTCGTGTGGGTATTTGCGATTGAAAAAAATCAAATTGGTCGTGAATGCAAACAAGATATTTGCCGATCTCGTCGATCCATTTATCGTTATTGATAAAATCAAAATCATTTCCAAAAATCGCAATATCATAATCAGATAAGCTGTCTTTTTTACCTTTTCCTACAAGAGAACCGGTCAATATCATCGCGTGGATCGACGACTTTGTTTTGGCCCATTCGATGATTTTTTCCAGCATCTTCATAGCGCATTTTATTTTTTCAGGAACTTAAAGTTTGTATCGAAAGCGGACAACCACTGTATTAAAAAGCAACAATTTCCGAAAATTCGTTGGACCGCAATTGACTAAAGATCAGTTCTTTAATTTTCGGCATACAAATTTATTATCAATATTCGTCTGTATGAATGTCTAAAAGAGTTTTTAAGCAGGATAGTTGTTGAATGAACAATTATTCACGGGGAACGTTTCTACGCTCCCCTTTGTGTTTTTTGCAGGTCGGTGAAAGAGCGGAGAAACAGAGCGTAGAGCGAAGGTTTTGCCGCTCTCACTCTGTTTCTTCACTCTGATTCCGCGGTTCACACCGACTCCCTCATCGTTAAATAAAACGGTATCGCAATATGCTCTTTGGATTTTTCCCGGATCAGCTTTGCGGCTTTTTCCCCCATCAGTTGAAAGTCGGTCGATATGGTTGTAATTCCTTTTAATATAATTTTTTTCAATGGTGTTTCATTGTAAGAAATGACGCCTACTTTTTTTCCGACTTCTATTTTAGCGTCCAATATTTTTTCCACCAATATCACCAGGTCATTTTCCATCAGGCTGATATATAAAGTTCCTTCCTTTATTTTTTCAGTCGAAATATTATTAACTACTTCATAACTGAACGCATACTGATTACAAAAGCGGTTAAAGCCCTTTAAGATTTCCGTCGGATGATATGTGTATTCGGGAAAAATTATTTTTAGTGTGTCATATTTTTTTATTTTCTCCAAAGCCTGTTCGAGTGCCGCATAAATATCTTTCTCGAAATCTTCATACACTGCTCCATATTGTCCGGTTACTTCAGGCAATAACTTATCGAGTACAATTAATTTTTCCTTGGGGATGGTATTGATGATTTCATAGGCATTTTCTCCACCTTCTAAAAAATGAGGTATGATCACATAATAAAAATAGTCATCTCTTTTATTTTTCAGTAGTTCTTTAAATAATGAAAAGTCATTGTTATAAATATAGAAATCGATGGCAGCGTCTTCTCCAAGTGCAGCAACAAAAGAATCGTAGATGATTTTTTTATGGGTGCTGAGCTTGTTGAACAACAAAAAAACCTTTATTCTTTTTTTGATATCCGTATTTGCAATAAAATAACCTTTGCCTGGTATGGAATGAATGATTCCCATTTGCTTCAGGTCTTTATACGCCCTGATGCAGGTATCTCGGGATATTTCCAATTCATAACTCAGGTCGTTGATCGATGGCAGCAAATAGTCTTTATGGATTCTACCGTCTTCTATTCCCTTTAATAAGGAGTCAATAACCTGCCGGTATTTTGGCGTTACAGAATGTTCGTCGATTACGATAACACGGTAAATATTTTCTGAATCCATAACCGGGATTTTATACGATTTTACAGATTATTCCGCTAATAATCTTCAATAGTAAGATGTTATTCAGTCAACTCCGCACCGAAAGGGAATTAGTGGGCCTTTTAAAAGGTGGAAGGTACGGGTATAGCGTATGGCAGAGCTTATTTTAATTCACGATTTTTATTTTTCACCCTAAGCAACACTATTAATTAACAGCTTGCCATACCCTACACCCCATACCTTCCACCTTTAAAAAAACAAACTGAGACACTACCAAAGATTTTCACATTCATTTCATACCAGTCCATAACAGCTAAATAAATAATACCCTATATTTTTAGGAGGGTGCTTATATTCGTATTCACCAACCATTACTCTAAAAAATTGCCATCATGAGAAAAATGATTTCTTTGCTGACAGCGTCTTTGTTGATTTCCTCTTCAGGTATTGCGCAGTCAAAAGTGGAGGGCCTGCTTACCGAAAACCGGGTAAATCCAACGGGTATGGATATCCTAAATCCCAGGTTTAGCTGGCTGGTCGTATCCGACAAAAGAAATACGATGCAAACAGCTTATGAAATTCGCGTAGGCAATGATCCCGCTTCGCTTTCCAGGAATAACAAAATAATATGGAGCAGTGGCAAAAAAGAATCCGATTCTTCTGTGCATGTTGCTTACCAGGGGCCATCATTGGAGTCACGAAAAAAATATTATTGGCAGGTCAGGGTTTGGGATAACAGCGGAAAAGTGTCGGCATGGAGTGAGCCCGCTTATTGGCAAATGGCGCTTTTACAACTTTCGGATTGGAAAGCGAAATGGATCCAGCCCGGATATGTAGAAGATTCTATCAACAGGCCGAGTCCGCTTTTTAGAAAAACATTCATCTCAAATAAAAAAATTCAATCTGCACTTATTTATATCACCGCGCATGGGATCTATGAAGCACAGATCAACGGACATCGCGTGGGAGATGCATACCTGAGCCCGGGATGGACGGCTTACAAAAAAAGATTGCAATACCAGGTGTATGATGTCGCCAATTTATTATCAACAGGATCGAATGCAATCGGTGTGGCGTTGGGAAGTGGCTGGTATCGTGGGTTTATTGGATTCAATGATAATAATAATTTTTATGGGAAAGATATTTCGCTGCTATTGCAATTAGAGATTACCTATAGTGATGGCACAATGGAAACAATTGTTTCGGATGAATCCTGGAAATCTTCAACAGGCTCAATCAAAAGTTCTGAATTATATAATGGTGAAACCATCGATAATCGCGACGACAAACCAGGATGGGCAACAGCAGCGTATAATGATAAAGGTTGGGATGGAGTGAAAGTTGCAAATTTTTCAAATGATAATTTAATCGCAACATATAATGAACCTGTCAGAAAACATGAAGTCTTCAAAGCGCTGAGAGTTTTTACAACTCCGAAAGGAGAAAAAGTAATCGACTTCGGACAAAATCTTGTTGGATGGGTAATTTTAAAAGTGAAAGGAAAAGCAGGTGATAAGATCGTGATATCGCATGCTGAAGTTTTAGACAAGTCCGGGAATTTTTATACCGATAATCTTCGCGCGGCAAAGGCGGAAGACACATATATTTTAAAAGGTGGCGATGAAGAAATTTTCGAACCGCATTTTACATTTCATGGATTTCAATTTATTCGCGTGGAAGGATACCCGGGAGAATTGAAGCCTGAAAATTTTACCGCCGTCACATTGTATTCTGATATGAAAAAGACAGGATCTTTCAAATCATCAGATGCATTGATCAATCAACTTCAGCATAATATCGAGTGGGGACAAAAAGGAAATTTTCTCGATGTTCCAACAGATTGTCCGCAGCGAGATGAACGTCTCGGCTGGACCGGAGACGCCCAGGTATTTTCCAGGACAGCAGCATACAATATGAACGTGGAAGATTTTTTTGCGAAGTGGTTAAAAGATGTTGCTGCAGATCAATCACAGGATGGTGCAATTCCATTCGTGGTGCCAAATGTGTTAGGGCCAAGAGCCGGCGGTAGTACAGGTTGGGCAGATGTTGGAACAATTGTTCCATGGAATATGTATCTCGCTTATGGCGATAAAAGAATTTTGGAACAGCAATATCCGAGTATGAAAGCATGGGTTGAATACATGCATCATAATAGTAAAAATGATTTGTGGAATGTCGGTTTTCATTTTGGCGACTGGCTTTTTTACAGACCCGATGATGATAACGACGGACGTGCAGCCGTTACCGATAAATATTTAATCGCGCAGTGTTTTTACGCGCATTCAACACAACTATTGATCAATGCCGCAAAAGTGATCGGTAAAGAAGATGAAGCTGTAACTTATACTGCGCTGTTGCAAAAAATAAAGGACGCATTCATGAAGGAATACATGACTGCAAACGGAAGACTGGTTTCAGGAACACAAACTGCTTATGTGTTGGCATTGAATTTTGATATGTTGCCGGAGTCATTACGAATGCAGGCGGCCGACAGATTGGTGGCAAATATTCAGAGTTATGATTATCATCTCACGACGGGATTTTTGGGAACGCCTTATCTCTGTCATGTATTGAGCCGTTTTGGTCACACTGAGGTCGCTTACAAATTATTACTGCAGCAAACATATCCATCATGGTTATATCCTGTGAAAATGGGAGCGACTACCATTTGGGAAAGATGGGACGGAAGAAAACCCGACAGCACTTTTCAAACACCGGGAATGAATTCATTCAACCATTATTCCTATGGCGCCATCGGCGATTGGATGTATCGTGTTGTAGCGGGCATCGATACTTATTCCGATAAGCCTGGATACAAACATATCAGGATCATGCCGCATACCGGCGAAGGATTAACTAGCGTCGCTGCCGATTTGCAAACATATTATGGATTGGTAAGTTCACATTGGAAACAGGAGCATGGAAAGTTTGTACTCGATGTTGAAATACCAGTGAATGCTACAGCGACCGTTGCAATACCAGCGAGTGATTCGAATTCGATCCAGGAAAATGGAAAACCATTATCTGCGATCAAAGAGATTCAAAGTGCAGGTAACGATAATGGATATGTGCTTTTGACGATGGGTTCTGGGAAATATCATTTTGAAGTGGCGAAATGAAATCGTCTGAACCGGGATTTCAAACGATTTGGCTGAAATTATTTTCAGTATAATCAGAAAAATCGTTTGAAATCCTGGTTCAGACAATTGTAAGATATTAAACATCTATTCAACAATTCAATATGCGAAAACTAAAACTATTCCTGGTAACACTCATTTTACCAACATCATTTATTTTCTCACAAAAAATAACGACTGCAGTTAGTCCCGAGTCTGTCGGATTTTCCTCTGAAAGATTAAAAAGATTGGACACCAGTATGAGCGGCTGGGTGAACAGGCTTTGGATAAATGGTGCCGTTGGACTTGTTATCAAAGATGGTAAGATCGTTTATTATAAAGCAGTCGGCTACAAAGATCTTGATGCGAAAACTCCGATGTTGAAAGATGATATTTTCAGGATCGCTTCGCAAACCAAGGCGATAACTTCTGTAGCGGTGATGATGTTATATGAAGAAAATAAGTTTTTGTTAGACGATCCCGTTTCAAAATACATTCCTTCATTTGCAAACGAAAAAGTGTTGGATCAGTTCAATGCAAACGATACGAGTTATACAACCGTTCCTGCAAAAAGAGATGTTACTATCCGCGATCTGCTTACGCATACTTCCGGTATTGGATATGCGCAAATCGGAAGTAAGGAAGCCAATGCCATTTATGCAAAGGCAAAATTGACTACTGGATTTTATGTGCAGGATGATAAATTGTTAGATGCGATGACAAGGCTTGGATCACTTCCATTGTTGCATCAGCCGGGGGAAAAATGGACTTATGGTCTCAATATCGATCTGCTCGGATGCCTGGTGGAAATATGGTCGGGTATGACACTCGATGAATTTTTCCGCAAACGTATTTTCGAACCACTGGGGATGAACGATTCCTATTTTACCATTCCAAAACAAAAAGCAGGCAGACTGGTAAATCATTATATAGAAGGAGGTGGACATTTTACAAAACAGTCGCAGCTATTTGGTTTTGATGCAAACTATCCGCTGAAAGAGAAATCATATTTTTCCGGCGGCGGCGGCTTATCATCTACCGCTTATGACTATGCGATTATGTTGCAGATGTTGCTCAACAACGGAGTATATAATGGAAAAAGATTCCTGAGTCCGAATACAATCCGTATGATGACCATGAATCAGATCGGCGATCTTAATATAGAAGAAAATAAATTCGGACTTGGTTTCATGGTTGTTTCAGAAGCTGGAAGCAGGTTATTTCCGATGCCCGCCGGCACCTATAGTTGGGGTGGCGCATTTTCAACAATATATTGGGTTGATCCAAGAGAAAAAGTAATCACCGTTCTCTACCGGCAAATGTGGGGATCACATGGCGGAGAAATCGATAATAAATTCAGGGTACTCGTATACCAGGCTATGAACTAGAGGGCGGAGTGCGAAGAGTGTAGAGCGAAAGGAGAGCGAAGGGAGAGAATGGTGAGCGTGGTGAGCGAAGTTGAACCACGACGCATCAAATTCGAACCATGTACCCCAACATAAATCCGCATTTCAACCAGCAGTGGCGAGCGAAGTCGAGCCACGCACAAACTATAAAATAAGAACATGAAAAAAATATTCATCATCTTCCTCCTCGCATGCTCCTTCATCACCCACGCGCAGGAAAAAATCATTTCCCTATATCCGGCCGCTGCTCCCGGTTCAGAAACCTGGAACTGGCCCGAGCAAGTAAGCGATTCAAATGTGATTCGGACAAAATTGGTTTATAATATTTCAAAACCAACACTTACTGTTTTTGCTCCTGATAAATCAATTGCCAATGGTACAGCAGTGATTATTTGTCCGGGCGGAGGTTTTCAATTTTTGTCAATAGAAAGTGAAGGATTCGAAGTAGCGCGTTGGCTCAATGCAAAAGGCATTACTGCATTTGTTCTTAAATACAGAGTGGCGCATACAATGGCGGATCCGGTAAAAGAATTCATGGAGCATATGGGGAATCAAAAAAAATTCGAAGAGGAAGTTGCGCCTATCATCAAGATGGCGGTATCAGATGCGAGCCAGGCAATGTTATACGTGAGACAACATGCTGCAGACTGGAATATAAATCCAAAAAAAATCGGCTTGATGGGATTTTCCGCTGGAGGAACTCTGACTTCCGCAATTGCGTTTACTTATACCCGTGAAAGCCGGCCTGATTTTATTGCTCCGATTTATCCATTCGTTGGAGGATTTCCAAAATCGCCGGTACCCGCAGATGCGCCACCGATGTTTACTGCAGCAGCAAGCGATGATTATCTCGTTCCTGTGCAATCGAATTGCGTGAGTATGTATGATGATTGGATAACAGCAAAGCATATTGCTGAAATACATATTTATTCAAAAGGCGGGCATGGTTTCGGCATGCGCAAACAAAATCTTCCATCCGATCATTGGATCGAAAGATTCGGTGAATGGTTGGAAGTGCAGGGATTGTTGAAAAAATGAGTTGATAGGTCGCTGGTTTTTGAACCATGATTAAAGGATTGAAGGATTAACATGAAGTTCGATTAATTGCTAACGCATAGTTTAGTAATTAAATTATCGTTTGTGAACTTCATGGTAATCCTTCAATCCTTTAATCATGGTTCAAAAAAAGATCCATCATCGTACACTCACTGTAACAAAAGCGGACAATCGCAATATCGCCTGTTTTCTAAATCGTTGATTAGTAAGAATTACATTTCCGGCATCTAATTCGCAAATTGATTTGGCAATTGATAATCACGTTTGCAATCCTGCTATTATGTTTACAAATTATCTCAAGACTACCTTTCGGTTCTTATTCAAAAACAAGACATATAGCTTCATAAATATTTTTGGTCTTGCTGTTGGCACTTTGTGTTGCCTTTATATTTTGTTGTACGTACAGGATCAATATAGCTACGATAAGCATCATGCAGATGTAGATGATATTTACCGGATCAATATTCACGCTACTACGCATACGGGAGATAAATTGAATCTGGCAGTTACCGCCGCGCCCGTTACGCCCGCAATGAAACGCGATTTCCCGGAGGTCAAACAATTTACACGCGTGGTTCCTTTTATCGGACTGGATAAACACCTGCTCATTTATAATAAAAAAACCTTGTGGGAAACAGATGCGTTCATTGTTGACTCTACTTTTTTTGATGTATTTACTTATCGCCTCGTTAGAGGAAATTTGAACACAGCATTGCTGAATCCATATTCAGTTGTATTGCTGAAACCAACTGCAGAAAAATTATTCGGACAAGAAGACCCTTTGGGAAAAACAATAATCATCGACAACGAGTATGGAAAAAAAGATTATAAGATCACTGCGGTAGTCGATAATATAGGTAAATCACATCTTCACGCTAATTTATTTATTACAATGAACAGTGGTGGTGTTGGAGAATATATGCTGCACACAACTGCATGGACCAGCAACGGCTATATTGGTTCATACATAAAATTGCAGCCAAATACCAATATCATATCTTTCGAAAAAAAATTTCCGGCCTTTGTTGAAAAATATGCAGGTGAAGAAATAAGGAAATGGGGTGAGCATGACGAATTATACCTACAGCCCATCGCAAGCATTCATACCGCCACCGGATTCGATAATGCTGGAATTGGTAAACCAGTCAATCCTTCTTTTCTTGGAATCTTATTACTCATCGCAATATTGATCCAGGTAGTAGCATGTATTAACTTCATGAATCTTTCTACTGCACGCGCAGCGAAAAGAGCAAAAGAGGTTGGCGTAAGAAAAGTAATTGGTGCAGGCAGAAATGATTTGATAAGACAATTCCTCGTAGAGTCTTTCATGTTGTCATTACTTGGAGTACTCATCGCGCTGCCTTTATTATTGATTGCATTGCCTTATCTGAATCAAATTACGCAACTGGATATAGACGCATCATTTCTCGCCAATTATAAAATTTGGCTGATGCTGATTGGGTTGTTTCTATTGACGGGACTCGTAGCCGGAAGTTATCCTGCATTTTATCTTTCTGCATTCAAAGCTATCAAAGCCATCAAGGGGAATTTTACAAACAACGCATCCGGATCTTCAATTCGTCGCCTGCTGGTCGTTTTTCAATTTGTATTATCGATTGTGCTTATTACCGGCATTATTGTTATCTATAGTCAATTGCGCTATATAAAAAATAAAGATCTCGGTTTTAATAAGGAGCAACGAATCGTTTTTACTTTCAACTCGGGTGATTCTTTCGATGGCATTCCTTCATTCATGGATGATCTTCGAAAGATGCCGGAGATAGCAGAAGTCAGCAACGCAAGTAAATATTTAAGCGCTCCAAATTTCTTTTTTAACGGATTTTGGTTACAAGGCAAAACGCAAAGCGATGCGAAGGGTGCAAATTTCGTGATCGCTGATCAATATTTTATTCAGGCCAATGGTATAAAATTAGTAAGTGGAAGAGATTTCAGAGCCGATGATTCAGCAAAAGTTTTGATCAATGAAACCTATGCGAGAAAACTTGGATTGGATCCTGCAAAAGCGGTGGGCGCCAGGTTGACGGACGTGCAATCACGCGGCGTGGAAATTGTCGGCGTGATGAAAGATTTTAATTTCTGGTCACTTCATAAAGATGTCGAAAATTTTTTGGTTTGGATCCGTAATAAACGCGACGGCTCCTGGCCTAACGTAATTGCACACACGAATACGGCTAATTACAAAAGTTTATTGTCTAAGATTGGATCAGTATGGCACAAAGATGTTCCCGGTGTTCCTTTCACATATTCTTTTCTTGATGAGTCCGTGCAAAAGCAATATGAAACCGATATGTCCTTGTCGCGAATTATCAATTCGTTTACTATTATGGCGATTGTGATTTCTTGCCTCGGTTTATTTGGTCTTGCTGCTTTCAGTGCGGAACAAAGAAGCAAAGAAATCGGGATCCGTAAAGTGCTTGGGGCAAGTGTTTCCAACTTAACACAACTTTTGTCAAGAGATTTTTTGAAGTTGGTCCTCATCGCATTTCTGATTGCCACACCGATCGCGTGGTGGGCCATGAACAAATGGCTTGAAGGATTTGCATATAAAGTTCCAGTCAGTTGGTGGATGTTTGCCGCTGGCGGATTGATTGCAACAATCATTGCACTATTCACAGTAAGTTTCCAGGCTATCAAGGCCGCTATCGCCAACCCGGTGAAGTCTCTTAAAGTTGAATAGGCCTTTGCGTTTTTGCGCCTTTGCGAGAAGATATTTCACGCAAAGGCGCAAAAACGCAAAGAATAAATGCCCAACAGTCCATAACAGCTAGTTAGTTTTCCTCACTTACATTTACAGCATTAATTTGCTGCCAGTCTCTATTCACCCAAAAACGACTAACGATGCAGGTCATCCTCGGAATTATTTTTCATTTTATCGGCGGTTTTGCTTCGGGCAGTTTTTATATGCCTTATAAGAAAGTAAAAGGATGGCATTGGGAAAATTATTGGATCGTCGGTGGCGTGTTTTCGTGGTTGATCGTTCCACCACTGGCGGCATGGCTAACGGTTCCGGGATTTTCTGAAATCATTAAAGCAACTCCGGCTCACACCATCCAATACACGATATTATTTGGCGTATTATGGGGATTCGGTGGATTGACTTATGGATTGGGCGTAAGATACCTGGGCATGTCTCTCGGCAATTCAGTGGTGCTAGGTTTCTGTTCGGCTTTCGGCGCGCTGGTTCCTTCCGTCTATTATAATTTTTTCCCGGCAGCAGGAAAAACAACATTGCATGATCTGTTGCATACGAATTGGGGAATAATTGTTTTGCTTGGAGTGATCGTTTGTTTGGTGGGAATTTATATCTGCGGTCGCGCGGGCATGTTGAAAGAAAAAGAACTACCGGATGCGGAAAAGAAAAAATCAGTCGCGGAATTTAATCTTACCAAAGGATTGGTAGTTGCAATTTTCTCCGGCATCATGAGTGCGTGTTTCAATTTTGGTATTGAAGCAGGAAAGCCAATGGCTGAAGCTGCAGTGAAAGCGGGAATGAATCCACTATATCAAAACAACGTCACTTATGTTGTGTTGCTATGGGGAGGATTAGCAACAAATTTTATCTGGTGTATGATTTTAAATGTGCGGAATAAAACTTTTGGTGATTATACAGATAGCAAAGCACCGCTATCAAAAAATTATTTTTTCGCAGCGCTAGCCGGAACAACGTGGTTTTTACAATTTTTCTTTTATGGAATGGGTGAGAGCAAACTCGGAAATGGCGCGAGCTCCTGGATATTGCATATGGCCTTTATCATATTGGTTGCAAATGCGTGGGGCATTGCATTGAAAGAATGGAAAGGAGTAAGCAGCAAAACAAGAACGACAATAACGCTCGGTATCCTGACAATTTTATTATCAGTATTGCTGGTTGGTATTGGGAATTCTTTGAAGCCGTGACTGGGCGAGTGGCGAGTAGCTAGTGGCTAGTAGGTAGTGGGGAATATTCTAGCTACTCGCCACTAGCCAAATTAATCACAAACAAAAAAATATTATGCCAACAACAGTGAAAAATTTTAAACATGTAAGTTACCTCTGGGATGAAGCAAAAGCTTCGCAGCTTGCAGGGGATGAAGTGGCGCTGTTGATCTATCGATCAAATTTACTCGGAGCCGATCTTCGTTTAACCAACTACGGTGGAGGAAATACTTCATGCAAAGCATCTGCAAAAGATCCACTTACTGGAAAACAAACTGAAGTGATGTGGGTAAAAGGATCCGGCGGCGATTTAGGTACGTTAAAGAAAAGCGGGTTGGCCGCATTGTATATGGATCGATTACTCAGTTTAAAAAATATTTATAGAGGAATTGAACACGAGGACGAGATGGTTGATCTTTTCAATCATTGCATTTTCGATTTGCAATCAAAAGCTCCTTCGATAGATACGCCATTGCATGCATTTCTTCCCTTCGCACATATCGATCATCTTCATCCCGACGCAGCTATTGCTATTGCTGCGTCAAAAGATGGAAAAAAAATTACACAGGAATTATTCAACGGAACAATTGGTTGGGTAGAATGGCAGCGACCAGGTTTTGATCTGGGTTTGAAACTAAAAAAATGTCTCGATGAAAATCCAGGCATCCGTGGAATCATGTTGGGGTCACATGGATTATTTACCTGGGGCGATACGGCTTATGAAAGTTATGTGAATACACTTGAAGTGATCGAACGCTGTGCACAATTTCTCGAGGATAATTATGGAAAAAAATCTCCTGTCTTCGGCGGACAAAAAATTCAATCACTACCAAAATCAGAAAGAATCAATCGCGCAGCATCGTTAGCTCCAATTCTCAGGGGACTGTGTTCCATATCCTCCCCACCGGGGGCGCAAGGGGCCGCCAAAATCGGCCACTTCACCGACGACGACAGAGTGCTTGAATTCATCAACTCAAACGATCTTTCAAAACTTGCACCAATGGGAACAAGTTGCCCGGATCATTTTCTACGGACAAAGATCAGTCCATTGGTATTGAATATTTCTGCCACAGAAAATCTCGATGATGTTGTTGCCGTGAGAGAAAAATTAATTCCGCAATTTGAAGAATATAGAAAACTCTACGCCGACTATTATAAAAAATGCAAACATGCTAATAGTCCCGCTATGCGCGATCCCAATCCTGTTGTGATTTTATATCCGGGAGTCGGCATGTTCACATTTGCAAAAGACAAACAAACCGCGCGTGTTGCTGCCGAATTTTATATCAATGCAATCAATGTAATGAAAGGATCCGAAGCAATTTCTTCTTACACTTCATTGCCTAGACAAGAAGCATTCGATATCGAATACTGGTTGTTGGAAGAAGCAAAATTGCAGCGCATGCCGAAACCAAAAACATTGTCGGGCCGCATCGCTTTGATCACCGGCAGTGCAGGTGGAATTGGAAAAGCGATCGCAAAGAAATTTGCCGATGAAGGAGCTTGTGTCGTGATTAACGACAATGATGAATCGAGGTTGGAATCTGCGAAACAGGAATTTTCAAAACTATACGGCAAAGATGTGTTCGCGTCGGATATACTTGATGTTACGCGTGCATCAACAATATCTCAAACATTTGATACCAGCGCTATTTCTTTTGGTGGCGTTGATATCGTGGTGAACTGCGCGGGACTTTCTATTTCCAAACCATTGGAAGAACACACGGAAAAAGATTGGGATTTATTGTATGATGTATTGGTAAAAGGACAATTCCTCGTCACGCAAAAATCAGTTGAGTTGATGCGTAAGCAACAAACAGGAGGAGATATTTTGAATATTGTAAGTAAGAATGCCCTTGTGAGCGGACCAAACAATGCTGGATATGGATCTGCAAAAGCTGCGCAACTTCATCTGAGCAGATTGAATGCCGCCGAACTTGGAAAAGATAAAATCAGGGTGAATGTGGTGAACCCAGATGCGGTTATTGCTGACAGTAAGATATGGTCAGGTGCTTGGGCTGAAGGAAGAGCAAAAGCATACGGCGTAAAGGTGGAAGAGTTGCCTGCTTATTACGCAAAGCGGACTTTATTGAATGAAATTATTTTGCCTGAAGATATTGCCAATGCATGTTTTGTTTTTGTGAGCGGACTACTCAATAAATCAACAGGAAATGTTTTGAATGTTGATGGAGGAGTGGCAATGGGATTCGTGAGATAATACAAGTTTTTTTCTTTGCGCTTTTGCGTCTTTGCGAGAGATATTTTCTCGCAAAGACGCAAAAGCGCAAAGAAAAGTTTGATATATCTTAAATTACACAATCAGTTCAATTGTCTAAAATTCCGGTCTAATGCGCATCGAAAAAAATAAACTGCAGGAACATAATCGATCATTGCTTGCCGAGCATGAACGTCGATATGAATTTTTTGCTTCGGGAATAAAAAATGCAGAAAGTATTTTACAAAAGCTGATCGATTTCCAGGTTGCTATTCCAAGTTGGGCATTGGGCACCGGCGGAACAAGATTTGGTCGCTTCCCGAGTGGTGGAGAACCGCGCAATCTTGAGGAGAAAATTGAAGATGTCGGGTTGTTACATTCATTGAATCGTTCGAGCGGCGCCATTTCTCTACATATTCCGTGGGATATTCCAAAGAATGCGGCAGAGATCAAAACTTTGGCTGCACAATATGATTTGCGTTTCGATGCAATGAATTCAAATACTTTTCAGGATCAACCGGGTCAGCCGCTGACATATAAATTCGGATCGATGCAGCATGTGGATAAATCAGTTCGCAAACAAGCTGTTGAACATAATATCGAGGTGATAAAACATGGCATCGATTTGGGATCAACATCATTGACCGTATGGCTGAGTGATGGATCCTGCTTCCCCGGCCAATTGAATTTTAGAAAAGCATTTCAAAATACATTGGAGAGTTTGAAGGAGGTTTATGCGGCGTTGCCTGCTGATTGGAAAATGTTTGTTGAATATAAAGCGTACGAACCAAATTTTTATTCAACTACAGTCGGTGATTGGGGACAGTCATTATTATATGCGTCCAAGTTGGGAAGCAAAGCATTTACGCTGGTTGATCTTGGGCATCATTTACCAAATGCAAACATCGAACAGATCGTTGCGTTATTATTGATGGAAGGAAAACTTGGTGGATTTCATTTCAACGATTCAAAATATGGTGATGATGATCTTACAGTCGGTAGTATAAAACCTTACCAGCTTTTTTTAATTTTTAATGAATTGGTTGACGGAATGGACGCACGCGCGATGAATCATGCAACGGATCTTGGATGGATGATCGACGCATCACACAATGTAAAAGATCCATTGGAAGACTTATTGCAATCTGTCGAAGCAATTATGATCAGCTATGCACAGGCTTTGTTGGTCGATAGGAAAAAACTTATTGATGCGCAACAGGATAATGATGTCGTCACTGCCCAAGAAATTTTGCAAAATGCGTTTCGTACCGATACGCGTACATTGGTTGCCGAGGCAAGATTGCGTGCAGGCGGAGCTTTAGATCCTTTAGCGATTTTCAGAAAAGAAAAAGTAAGACAAGCCCTGATTAAAGATAGGGGAACGAAAACAGTGGCGACCGGATTATAGAGGGCGAGAGGCGAGTGGTGATTAGCTAGTAGCTACTCACCACTCGCCTCTCGCCACTCGCCGTCCACAAACTTCATAAACATGCCCACTCCTGTAATATTAATTTTGGACGTTGGGAAAACCAACAAGAAAATAATCGTGTTTGATGACTGCTATCGTATGGTTCACGAGGAGAATATGCATTTACCTGAGACAACGGATGAAGACGGATTTCCTTGTGAAGATATTGATGCGCTGACAAATTGGATCAAACAAGCCGTTGCAAGTATTTGTACGAATTGTCTGTACGATGTTCGCGCAATTAATTTTTCTGCATATGGAGCAAGCTTCGTTCACCTCGATGAAAATTATGAGCTGCTTACTCCTCTTTATAATTATTTGAAACCATATCCTCCGCAACTTCAAAAAAAATTCTATGATGAGTATGGAGGAGAATCCGCATTTGCGCGGAAGACCGCATCGCCTGTTTTGGGAAATTTAAATTCCGGTATGCAATTGTACCGGCTCAAATATGAAAAGCCCGCGCTGTTCAGCCATATAAAATATTCTTTGCATTTGCCGCAGTTTCTCAGCTTTCTGATTTGCGGGAAGACGACGACGGATATTACCAGCGTCGGATGTCATACTGGTCTTTGGGATTTTGATAAAAATGATTATCATCTTTGGGTATCCAAAGAAAATATACTTCATTTATTTTCGGGTATTCATCCCAGTGATGAACCCGTCGGTGAATATAAAATCGGAACTTCAACAATTCCTGTTGGAATCGGGTTGCATGATAGTTCCGCGGCCCTCATTCCTTATCTCGCAGAATTTCATGAGCCATTTGTTTTGTTATCTACCGGAACATGGTGCATCAGCCTGAACCCATTCAATCATCTTCCGCTTACAAAAGAAGAACTTGATCAGGATTGTCTTTGCTATCTCTCTTACCAGGGAAAACCGGTGAAGGCGTCGAGATTATTCGCTGGATATACTCACGAACAGCAGACAAAACGTTTGGCTGAACATTTTAAAAAATCACCCGAGTATTTTGTCGATGTGAAATGCGATGTTGAATTGCTGGATAGTTTGCAAAAAACAAATCCGGCAGATTTATTTGAAAACAGGGATCTGTCATCTTTTAAAAATTATGAAACGGCCTATCATCAACTCATATTGGATTTGATCCGCCTGCAAATTATTTCAACCCGTCTCGTATTAAAAGGAAGTCCTGTTCGGCGCATATTCGTTGACGGTGGATTCAGCAAAAACTCAATTTACATGCACCTGCTCGCCGCGTCGTTTCCGGAAATTAAAATCATTGCTGCTTCAGTGCCACAGGCTACTTCGCTGGGAGCTGCATTATCAATTCACAAATATTGGAACAAAAGAGGAGTGCCGCATTTGATATAGTAACTTTCTTTCACCACCAACAAAATGTTAAGATATGATCATTTCCCCTTTCATATCGAACCAGTGCTTCTTTTTACTGTATATTTAAACTGCAACAATTGTTAATCGCACTAAGAAAGTCAAATACCGGATTCTACTCTTTTGCATTTTTTGTTTTGCTTTTATTGGATGTGACAGGGCTACAAAAAATCTCGCCAAAATTCATTTGATGGACAAAGAGCCTTTGTCATTTCTTCACAATACATTCAGGCTGGAATACGTAGAGAACACGGGCGCATTTTTGAGTTTTGGTGATACATGGCCGAAGGCTGTCAGTTTTTGGGTTTTCAGTTTATTCCCATTGGCATTTATGTCAATTTTATTTATTTATGTGATGCGCAAATCCAGCCAGATGAGTTTGTGGCGAATGATGCCTTTTGCTTTTATCATTTCTGGAGGAATTGGAAATATCATCGACAGAATTTTGTTTGATCGCCACGTAACGGATTTTATGAATGTCGGCATCAATAATCTCCGCACCGGAATATTTAATTTTGCCGATGTATATGTGATGATCGGCGTTTTTATGCTTTTTAGTTTCCGGACTGTAAAACGCAGTCCGTAAGCCCTATAAAAAACGATTTAACTTTTTTCTTTGCGATTTTGCGCCTTTGCGCGATAATTTTTTCTCGCAAAGACGCAAAATCGCAAAGCGCAATTCAACACATTTGAAATCATGGTTCGCAAGTTTCGGGTTTGATCCACAGGTTTCCTAAGCTATTTTTGCTGTATAAATTATTTGTTATGCACGATTATTATAGAGTTGCAGAGGCCTTGAAGTATATCAAAGACAATATGCAGGATCAACCCAACCTGGATAAGATTGCAAAGAATATCCACGTGAGCCCTTTTCATTTCCAGAGAATTTTCACAGATTGGGCAGGTATCAGCCCAAAGAAATTTCTTCAATATATCAGTGTCGAACATGCGAAGAAAATATTAAAACAAAATGGAACATCGGTGTATGATGCGGCCTATGATACAGGTTTATCAGGAACCGGAAGATTGCATGACTTATTTGTGAACATCGAGGGCATGACACCCGGCGAATATAAAAACGGTGGCAAAAACCTTTCTATTCAATATAGTTTTCACGAATGCCAGTTTGGAAATTTTGTCGTCGCGTCTACATCGGCGGGCATTTGTAATCTTCTATTTTTTGAAAAATCAGCATTCACTGCAGAAAAAGAATTGAGATCACTTTGGCCGAACGCAAGTTTTTTTGAAGGTGAAAATCTACATCATAAATCTGTACAAAAATTTTTCGAGAACGATTTCAGCCAGGTAAATAAAATCAAATTGCATCTCAAGGGAACGCCATTTCAATTGAAAGTTTGGGAAGCATTACTACGCATACCGGAAGGGCATCTCTCTTCTTACTCAGATATTGCCGGCCTTATCCATCAACCGACAGCACAACGTGCCGTAGGTACTGCAATTGGAAATAATCCGGTGGGATTTATTATACCCTGTCACCGCGTTATCAAAAATCTTGGTGGTATTGGAGAATATCGCTGGGGCGCTGCGCGAAAAATGGCGATGATCGGATGGGAAGCGGCAAAAAACGAAACCGCATAAATTTAAAATTATGAAACTGGATCATATTGATTGGGATGGAGCACACGCTTCCATTCATGAAAAAGGTTTTGTTATTTTGAAAAATATCCTTGATCAAAAAGAATGCGATGACATCATTTCTTTATATCAACAACCAACATATTTTCGCAAAACGATTTCGATGGAAAGATATCGGTTTGGTTTGGGTGAATATAAATACCTGCAATATCCTCTTCCGGGTATTATTGAAACGCTTCGTAAATTTTTGTATCAGCATTTATGTGTAATCGCGAACGATTGGAATAATATGTTGAATATAGCCATGCAATACCCCTCTTCCCACGCTGACTTTATAAATATTTGCAGATCCAATGATCAATCACTCGCAACTCCATTGATATTGAAATACGGCGCCGGCGGACATAACACCTTACACCAGGATCTCTATGGAAAAATTTATTTTCCATTGCAGGCTGTTGTGTTTTTGAATAAAGCTGGTGAAGATTATGACGGCGGTGAATTTGTATTGACGGAACAGATTCCGCGGGCACAATCAAAAGCGATTGTACTGCAGCCCGGTCACGGCGATCTACTTATATTCACGACTCAGTTCCGGCCCCAAAAAGGTGCGCGTGGATATTATCGTGTGAATATGAAACATGGTGTAAGCGTTGTACATTCAGGAAACCGGCACACTTTAGGAATTATCTTTCACGATGCGCAATGATCAGGCATTCCGATTTTGAAAATAATGATGAAGAGAAAAAAAGACTTCATCAATTGATCAGACAGCAAAAAATTCTATTTGCCGGAAATAAATCCCTGCGAATATTTGGGAAGCTTTCCTGCACCTCGGGTAAACGCATGAAAAAATGGAACCGTGTATTTTTTGAATCGGAAAAGGAAGCAATTGCACTTGGTTATCGTCCCTGCGGACATTGTATGCGGGAAGAATATCTCGCCTGGAAAGCTTGAAATGAAATATTGCTTTTAGTTTCGCGTGATAAAATGTTGATTTCGGAATTTTGTGATTTCGTATCGATTACAAAATTCCGAAATCAACTAATCATTTCACTCGTTATGCGGATCTCCGTGTACTTCGCGCCAACCCAAGAATTCCAACCGCAATCGTTACGAATCCCAGAATGCGGGATCCCAATTCCGATAACGGATTTCCACACGTTATGCAGATCGGTCCGATTGGCGTGATAAGAATATATCCGACAAGAATCAGCCATGCCCATGCCAGGTAAATTGTTTTGAACCTCTTCGGAATTCTGTAATAAATATCAACTTCACCATTCTGAGAAGAGTTATCGACAATCACTGCATGTTGTCCGCAATCAGTAATTCTGTTCACCGGTGTCCATGAAATAACTGGTGATTCAGTGCCCGTTTGAATATTTATATTTCTAAATGCGGTGAAGTCAGTGTTCGGGTAATTGGAGCACGTATCGATACTATAAGCTTCCAACGTTTCATTGCACCAAAACAATTCAGCAATATTCTGAACTGGCAGTATCGTGGAAGGCACGCCTTGAAATTCGCTCGTATAATTAAATCCACTTGCCGAAGAGCCGGTGAGTTTCATTACACCAATAAGGTTATCGCCCGGATTTACATTTACAAGATTTGTGAAAAATGCCTGTCCGCCTGAAGTAACGTACCAGCTTGCGATGGACCAATATGCGCCACCACCGGCTGCGGAAACACCCCATTGCAAAACAGGTTGCAGTATCCCATAATTTGCTCCATAGTTCTGAATGCCATTAAAAAGAAAAATCACCTGGCTGCTTTGTACGGAAGGAGGTGGTGGAACGATCCAGCTTGAACTAAAAGATGTGATACTCTTCCCGGTGCCGTTGTTCCAATAACCATAAGCAATCCATCCGCTGCCGAGTGCGGGTACTACTGGTTTGCCAAGTGCAGCATCTGCAAATTCCGACACAATTCCAGATGAAAGATTTTTTAAACGAACTCTTCCGGCTTCAATATGAAGTGCATGACCGCTTTCTATTTTGTGCACAAGAGACCGATGGCGAAAGCCGCCTGGAGTCAATACCATTTCTTCTGACATAGTAGTGGGTTTTTGAATTATGATTGGTTCATTCTTTTCATTCATGGACACAGCTTCTCCTTCTCGTACCAGTTGTGTTTGTTTGGTGGATCGCGGGCCACCGGGCGTGATTACAATTTTCTCTTTCTCATTTTGATGCTCATCCATGATCTTTTGTCGAAAAAATTTTTAAAACAGTAACAGGATGAAAAACTTTTTTGCCGATCGTGAAAATTAAATTTTGACGGGGTGCAGGAAATAAATGCTCAGCGTGAGGAGTAATGAACTAAGAAGTCGAATCAGTTTTGTAAAAGTAGATACCCTGTATCATTCTGCAAATAGAAGTTTCTGCTTATACTGATAAATTTTTAACGGAATGATCCGGGTGCGTAGCTAAGATCTTTGGAGTTGAAGTTTATCAAACACCTTATCGACAATTCTGTCGCAGCGGGTGAGATGGAAGTGAAATACCTGGTTATTTTTATAATAGCTACTCAGATGTTCTCTAAGCATCGACTTTGAACGATTCAAACGTGTCTTCACATTAGCGGCTGAAATTCCTAACGCAGTTACAGTTTCTGCCACGTTCATGTCTTCCATTTCACGAAGCACAAAAACGATCCTGTATTTTTCGGGTAATTGCATTAATGCATCTTCGAGCGCTTTTCCCAATTCTTTATTTATAATGGCATTGACAGGAATTTGCATAGTATTATTGATTTCTGTCTTGGTATTTATTTCCGATACACTGGTTATCCGTTGCTTTCTTTTTAGTTGCAGCAGGCTTTCATTAATAAATATTTTTGTTAGCCAGGTGCCAAAGAAAGATCGGTTTTCAAGGCGTGCAAGATTTTCATATATCTTCACATAGGTTGTTTGCATGATATCCTCCACTTCCATACTATCGTGCACTATCGACATTCCGATCCTGTATAACCTGGAATTATATTTTCGGATGATGAGTTCAAACAGAGTTTTTTGCCCGGCAAGAATGCGGGTTACGATTTCCTCATCGGAAAGTTGTCGCGATATGTTTTCAGAAATTGATTGCAACATGAATTAGATAGAACAGGTATATAAAGGTTACAAAAAAAATGATTTTTTTGTAACCTTTTTTTCTTTACCCAATCTGTATATAATCTTTCAACCAAAATCATTCGTATGGCAACAACAATTCAACTTCAACGCATTCTCAAGATTACTTATGGTACGGTTCCGGTGGTAGCGGGGCTGGACAAATTTACAAACCTATTGGCCGACTGGCCCTCTTATCTGTCTTCTGGAATTAAGGCGGCATTGCCTTTTGATGCAATGGTGTTCATGAAAATCGTAGGCATTATTGAAATCGTTGCGGGCATCCTTGTGTTTGTAAAAACAATAACAGGCGCATATATTGTTATGGTATGGTTGATCGCCATCGCAGTTCAATTGCTTATCGGCGGACATTTTTTTGATGTTGCCGTTCGCGATTTAGTAATGGCTGTCGGTGCTTATACGCTGGCTCAACTATCGAAAATTTCTTACAGCGCCTGAGTGTGGAAATTATATTTGATTTTCTATAAAACAGGTAGAGCAGTCAGCCTATTTTGAAAACATCATGCAATACTTTATTTGCAGCATGGTATCCGCACATGCCATGTACACCACCGCCAGGCGCAGTGGAGGATGAGCAGATATAAATTCCTTTTGAAGAGGTTTTGTATGGAGAAAATCTTAGAACGGGTCTTGTAAAAAGTTGCCCGATATCCTGTATCCCTCCGCCAATATCTCCGCCTATATAGTTCGGATTATATGCTTCCATTTCGGCGCTGTTCATGGAATGACGGGCGAGTATTAATTTTTTAAAACCCGGTGCAAATCGTTCTACCTGGTTCTCTATGATATCAGTCATATCATGAGTAGATGATGCAGGCGCGTGACAATAGGCCCATGCAGTATGTTTTCCAGAGGGTGCTCGTGTGTCATCAAATAAGCTGGACTGTGTCAGCAATACAAATGGCTTATCGGATATTTTACCAGTGGCATTCATTTGCTCACTTGCCGCTACTTCATCAAATGTATTTCCGATATGAACCGTTCCTGCCTGCCTGCATTCAGGTGCCGTGAATGGAATGGGTGCGTCGAGTGCCCAATCGATCTTGAATATTCCCATTCCATAGCGATACCTTTTCATCTGCCATTTATAAAGGGAAGAAAATTTTTCTCCTGCAATTGTCAATATCTGTTTTGGTGTAAGATCGAAAACGACAGCATGAGCAGACGGCAATTGCTCCAGCGAATTCACCATAAAATTCGTTTCTATTTTTCCACCCAATTCCAAAAAATAAGAACTGAGTGCATTCGCTATTTGCTGCGATCCTCCTTTGGGAAGCGGCCAGCCTGTAGTATGTCCCAATAATAAAAATATCAATGCGATGGCAGTCGTGGCCATATTGGTAAGCGGCTGCATTCCGTGTGCAGCCATTCCTGCAAACAGCCCTTGTGCATGACCGTTATGAAAATGCTTTTTGACGAAATGGCTCACTGGTGTTATTCCATAATAACCAAATTTTGCCAATGCAACCGGGTGACTGGGAAAAGAAGCAGGCTTCATCACAAATGGTAAAAGTTTTGGCCAGTCATTCGACAGTGAAGTCATCAGTTCTTTATAGTAACCGGCATCTTCGCCAAGTGAAGAAGCCGTTTCTTCAATAGAGTGGTGTAGCGCGGCAGCAGTTCCGTCATCGAATGGATGAGCAGCAGCAATTTTCGGAAAGATATATTCGAGGCCGTGTTTTTCGAGTGGAAGCGATTTGAAAAAAGGTGAACAAACAGCAAATGGATGAATCGCTGAACAAACATCATGTACATAACCGGGAAGTGTAAGCGCTGTTGAACGCAATCCGCCGCCGATGGTTTCTTTACCTTCTATTAACAGTACCGAAACACCTGCCTGCTGCAAAACAATCGCAGCAGCCAAACCATTCGGTCCGGATCCTACTACTATGACATCATAGTCTTTTTTGATCACAGTAAAAATTGTGTAGCAAATTTGAAGAATGTGGGAAATATGAAAATGTGGNNCCACATTTTCATATTTCCCACATTTCTCACATTTGTAAGCAAGTTACATCTTCATCATTTTTAAACAAACCGGATTCGGAATTTTAATCTGTCTCCCGGTTGCTTTCAAAAGACCTGTTTGTTGATTGATGGAAAAGATCACTACATTATCCGACTGCTGGTTAGCTACCAAAAGAAAATGACCGCTTGGATCAATCATAAAATTGCGAGGTGTTTGTCCCAGCACTGGTTGAAATCCTTTCAGCGTTAATTTTCCGTTTGCGTCGATCGCGTAAATAGTGATTGTGTTTTCATCGCCACGATTGGAAGCATATAAGAATTTTCCATTGGGGGAAATATGAATATCCGCACTTCCGAGCGCGCCTTTAAAATCGCTGGGGTGGCTGCTGATGCGTTGAAAATGTTTTAGCCCCCCAGTCGTATTCGTATAGCTAAATGCCTCCACGGTGCCTGACATTTCATCCAGCAGGTACGCATACGGTTTAGTTGGGTGGAAAACAAAATGTCGCGGGCCACTACCGACTTCCACCGCTACCGTTGAATCTTTCGCGCCAGACAACGGTTCTTTTTTTGCGGGATTGAAATGATAGATAAATTCTTTATCGAGTCCCAGGTCAGCGGAGAATAAAAAATGCTGATCAGCAGAAAATACTGCAGAATGCACATGCGGCCCATCTTGTCTTTCTTTATTAAATCCGCTGCCCGTGTGTTGAATCAATTGTGCAAGCGGAGCCAGTGATCCATCTGCATTGATCGGTAATGCTGCAAGACTTCCACCCGTATAGTTCGCAACTACTGCCCATTTATTTGTCTTATCTATCGAAATATAACATGGATCTGCGCCGCCGCTGGATTGCTTGTTGATAAAATGAAGACGACCCGTTCCGCGATCAAATTCAAAAGCGCTCACTTCACCGATCTTTCCACTTTCGTTTACACTATATACATATTTCCCATTCGGAGCAATAGCCAGGTAAGATGGGTTTACCGCAGAAGCTGTGCTGAGCAGCGCCGCTTCGCCGGTAGATGTATTGAATTTATAAACATAAATGCCTTCGCTTTTTCCTGATGTGTAAGTGCCAACGAACATATAGTAGCTTTGGGCAAAACTGTTCAGGGAAATAAAAAGCACAAGTAGCAAGCCGGTGAATTTCATAAAAGGAAATTTGTGATAAAAGATATGCAATATAAGACATGGCAGTGGAAGACGCAAGGTGCGAGGTAAAAGGCACAAGGTACAAGGTACAAGAAACAAGGTACAATGAGCAAGAAATGTTGCCCCCTTGCACCTTGTACCTTGTGCCTTGTGCCTTGTTTCTTGTACCTTGCTACTCCTTAATTGCCTGATATGAAAAAAAGATTTTTGCTGCTTGGACTTTTATCCGCTTCGTTTTTATTTTTACACGCACAACAAAATGCGATGATCAGGCCCGGCGAAATATGGAAGGATATAGATGGCAATCCGATCAACGCGCATGGAGGCGGTGTTTTGTTTCATAACAACACGTACTATTGGTTTGGCGAGATCAAAAAAGGCAAAACATGGAGAGTGCCTGGTGTTACTTCCTGGGAAGATTATCGCGTCGATGCATCAGGGATTTCATGCTATTCCTCCAAAGATTTGCTGCATTGGAAATATGAAGGCATCGCATTATCTCCTGATAAAAAAAATAGTACAAGCGATATCCATTATACAAAAGTGATTGAACGCCCCAAAGTGATTTATAATGACAAGACAAAAAAATTTGTGATGTGGATGCATATCGATAAAGACGATTATGGTTATGCGCATGCTGGTGTAGCTATCAGTGATAAACCAGAGGGACCTTATCGTTACCTGGGAAGTGAGCAACCAAATGGACAGATGTCAAGAGACATGACGTTGTTCAAAGATGACGATGGGAAAGCATATCACATTTATTCTTCCGAAAGCAATCAAACGATGCATATTTGTCTGTTGTCGGATGATTACCTGAAACCCACGGCTACGTATAAACGAATATTGGTGAATGCGAATCGCGAAGCACCGGCGCTTTTTAAATACAAAGGAAAATACTATTTGATCACTTCGCTTTGTACCGGCTGGGATCCTAATAAAGCCTTGTACGCTGAAGCCGATCATCCGTTGGGTGAATGGAAGCAACTTGATAATCCATGTGTGGGACCGGATGCCGATATCACTTATCATGCACAAAGCACTTATGTATTACCGGTAGAAGGGAAGAACAACAGTTTTATTTTTATGGCCGACCGATGGAACAAGACCGATCTCGAAGATTCGAGATATATATGGCTGCCACTTGTTTTTAAAGATAACAAACCGGTGATTGAATGGAAAGATCAATGGACGCCTGCGAAATAAAAACATCAAACAAAAAATAAAGGGCTGGCAAAGCCAACCCTTAAAAAATGTTGTAAAAAGATCGATCTAAGAGATCAGTTTAACATTTACTGCATTTGGGCCCTTTTTGCCGGCCTGTACATCAAATTCCACACGATCGTTTTCTTTGACTTTGTCAATCAAACCGCTTGCATGTACAAAAGTTTCTTTGCCAGTATCATCGTGCTTAATAAAGCCGAATCCCTTGTCAACATTAAAAAACTTTACGGTACCCGTTGTTTTTGTGCTCATTGTAAATTGTATTGGTAATAAATTGGCTGCAAGATACGGAATTAGTTGAAAGGTTGATTGCTTGATAGTCGATTAGTCAATAAGTCGAATTGTCTGACTGACTACTTGTAATAAAAGTAAGAACCAGGGTAAAAAAACGGGAGCAACCTTTCAGCTAATTAACCTCTCAACTAATCCATATCTTCGCGCAAAAAAAAGTGAAGAACCCAACGATTTTATCCGCACTCTTTAGCAGCATTGTATTGATGGCTTGTCAATCGCCACAGGATGCAAAATCAACTGCAGCCAAAACAGACAGCGTACAGAAAAACGATCAAACAAAAATTGTTACAGCCGATACGGTTGTACCTCCTGCTTCAGTCATTTTAAAAAGAAAAGAGATACCGATTTTATGTTATCACCAGATCCGCGACTGGAGGCCCACGGATTCAAAAACTTCCCGCGCTTATATCGTGCCCGTAGCTGCTTTTCAGGCGCAGATAAAAATGCTGGCTGATAGCGGATATCATACGATTCTCCCGGAAGAATTGTATGCATACCTCACCAAAGGAACTGCGCTTCCTGAAAAATCGATATTGCTCACATATGATGATACCGATCTCGATCAATATACAGTCGCACTACCCGAGATGAAGAAATATGGATTCAAAGGTGTATTTTTTATTATGACAGTATCGCTCGGCAGACCACATTACATGAGCAAAGAACAAGTGAAGGATTTGTCTGACCAGGGTCATGCGATCGGTTCGCATACATGGGATCATCACAACGTAAAAAAATACCAGGGCAATGATTGGGTGATACAAATCGATAAGCCTACCAAACAGCTGGAGACTATTACGGGCAAGCCTATGCGCTTTTTTGCATATCCGTTTGGATTGTGGAATAAACAGGCGATACCGGAATTGAAGAAGAGAGGTTTTGTGGCTGCATTCCAGTTAAATGAAAAAAGAGACGAAAACGATCCGTTATTTACGATCCGCCGCATCATCGTTCCCGGCTCATGGAGCCCGGCGGCGTTGAGTCAGGCGATCAAAAGGGATTTTTAAAGATCAGTGAGGTGGACGTGAAACGTGAGACGTGAAATGGAAGCCCTTCAATATTGAGACTTGACATTTGACGCTTAGAATTTCACGGCTCACGTTTCACGTCTCACGATCGATTATCATCACCAAATAAATTTTTTCGAAATGTTCAATCCAGAAGAAATCAATTCACTCATCCGCTCAAGAAGAAGTGTTTTCGCAGATCAATATGTACCCGGGAAAAAAATACCCGACGAAATCATTCAGCAATTATTGGAGAACGCCAATTGTGCACCAACGCATAAATTAACCGAACCCTGGCGCTTTACCATTTTTACAGGAGAAGGATTGAAGAAATTCGCGGAGTTCCAATCCGAACTCTATAAGAAAAATGCCGGCGACAAATTCAAACAGGATAAATATGGGAAACTCGCTACAACACCCTTGCTGTGTTCGCATATCATTGCAATTGGTATGAAAAGAAATGTTTCTGTTCCCGAAATGGAAGAAATTGCTGCTGTTGCCTGTGCGGTTGAGAATATGTATTTGTCAACGGTAGCTTATGGAATCGGAGGTTATTGGAGCACCGGCGGTGTTACATACGACGAAGAAGCAAAATCATTTTTTGGTTTGCAGGGAGATGATCGGCTGATGGGTTTCTTTTACCTCGGTTATATCCAAACTCCATCGGTGAAGAGCATGAGACGACCCATTAACGAAAAAATTACATGGATCAGGGAATAATTCTTCATTCGACTTGGTGCGGGTTATAAAATTGATTTAACTTGTAACGCTATTTAAAGTTCTGATTCGTTAAAATTTAAATATTCAATCATGCCAACAAAAATTTTCGTCGCTGCTGCATTGTTATTGGGAATGATCGCCTGCAATAACTCTACAGACAGTTCTTCTACTACCACAACAGACACAGCAGCGGCTGCTGCAAAAACAGACAGTTCAAGTCATGAAGCCATGCATCATGATACTGCCGCCGCTAATATCACACCTTTGCCTGCAGTACCTGCCGATGCAAAAGTTTTTTTCAAGAATTTGAAAGAAGGAGCTAGTGTAAAGTCTCCTGTTAAGGTTGAGTTTGGTGTTTCCGGAATTAAGTTGGATACAGCCGGACCAATCGTTGCTGGTTCCGGGCATCATCATTTGTTGGTTGATGCAGAAGATTCAATTCCTGCCGGCACTGTAGTTAAGAAAGACAGCACGCATCTTCATTTCGGAAAAGCACAAACAGGAACCGAAGTAACGCTGGCACCTGGCAAACATAAATTGACATTGCAGTATGCCGATGGCATCCATCGTTCTTATGGTGCACAGCTTTCAAAGACTGTCAACATCACCGTAAAATAATTTCAATGATTTTTTTGGAAACCTGCTTCTTGATGAAGCAGGTTTTTTATTTTCCGGAGTTCAAACCTAACGCGGACATATAACCGACATTTGGCTTGCAATTTTTAAACTGGCTGTTATCCAAAAATCCATCCAATGCTTTTTTCTGTCACCGAGGAGTCACCGCCACGCGAATTTGCACCTAAATATTGCTGCCGCGGGACTCCTCGGACAGCGATCCGCCAGGCTAATCAGTCGGATTAATGTGGCATAGTTCTATATGATTTGTCAGATAATACTTTTAGACTTTCTGAAGATTTTAGATTTTGCGGAGGTGTGCAGATATTCAATAAGGCTCTCTTCGAGATTTGTAGTCACTGACCGAGGAGTCCCGCAATTACACCTTGATACTTCTAAATTCGTATGGCGGTGACTCCTCGGGGACTGAAAGATTGCTACTGGTACCGGAGTAGGAAATGCGTATGCGAAATCTCTCTTGCGAATTATTTCCCGGCGTTCAAACCTAACGCAGAGATATAACCGACATTTGGCTTGCAATTTTTAAACTGGCTGTTATCCAAAAATCCATCCAATGCTTTTTTTACGGCGTTAATATCTTTTGGACGGAATTTGCGGATGGCTTCGAAATTGACCTTTGCCGTATCTGCATACAAAATAATTTCCTGGTATCCAACAGGAGTATCGAATGTGATAATTCCTGCTGTATTGTTCATTTTCTTGTACGGCCAATAATGCCAGCCGATATTGTTTTGCTCAAGTAATTTCCGGAAATCCATCACCCAACTATCGTTGTTCTCGCCTGTTTCTCCACAATAAATCGGCACGTTGTATTTATTCCTGAAATCAATATACTCCTGTATCACTTCCTGTTTTACCGGTGTCCAATACTTATGAAAAGTATATACGGCTTGTTTATCAAAAGGCTGACCGAAAATTTTAAAATTAGAATCCCACTGCGCACCACCGAGGAAAACAATATGATTTGGATCTACTTCGCGTACAGCAGCAACAATTTTTTTATAAACAGGTTCTAGCAGCGGATTAAAATGGCTCGCATCAAAATAATGTGCAATGGGTTCGTTCAGCAAATCATATCCGATGATGATCGTTTCATTTTTATAATGTGCCGCAATTTCTTTCCATATCTGTGCAGCAAGGTCCTGGCTTTTTTCATTATCAAATAAAAACGGGTATCCATCACCGTCATCAATATTATCGCCTGTTTGTCCACCGGGTGCGCAATGCATATCCAATAAAGCATATAAATTTTCTTTTTTGCACCAGCCGATCAGGCGGTCGAGAAGCGCGAATGCTCTTGCTTTCCCATGGCCGCCAAGATAAGTATCTTCAGTAAACAACCTGTAATTAAAAGGCACACGGATCGAATTCATGCCGGTGCTTTTCAGGTAGTGGATATCTGCTTCGGTGACATAACTGTCAAGATATTTTTCCCAGAATGCATTTGCTTCGTCCGGACCGATCAATTCATTAAGAGTTTGCTGGATAAGTCTTGGCGAATTCGTGTTTGTAAATTTGAACATATATCCCTCGGGTACGAGCCAATTTCCGAGGTTGGTGCCTTTCATGAGGAAATTTTTTCCATCGGGACCGATAATGTCTTTACCACTTACATGTATAAACTGCGACTGTGCCTGCACGTTAGTGCAAATAGAAAACACTAAAAGGATGGTGAATATTTTTTTCATACAAAAAAGTCTGAACTGGGATTTATGAGATGCTGATGATATTTGGGATAAAGTGAAAATAATTAAACTCAAATTTATCCCAATTATTTCAAACATCCCATATATCATAGCCCAGATAATATGTCAGTTTGAAAATTCAGGATATTTCTCGCAGAGCACGCAGAGAAAAAGAGTGCGCAGAGAGATTCCTCTGTGCACTCTTTTTCTCTGCGTGCTATGCGCGAAATATTTTTGGAAGATCACTCGCCATTTCTAATATCCTTCAATTTCTTCTTCGAATAAGCAATTTGAGAAAATACTGTTTTGCATGTTTTGCCCGTAGGAGACTGAGAAGAAAATCCAACGCGGATCTCTTTTTTTGTATTAAGCAAAAAATAGCGGGCCATGTGCCAATATTTTCCGTTCGTAGAATAGTGAAACGCGAAAATATTATTTCCCAAACCTGCGACCCGGAAATAAACCTTGTTGCCATTAATAGGAACATGATTGCAATCATCCGACAGTCCGTTATTCACCACTGAAACAACATAAGGTTTTTTCTGAGGTGAATATTCAAAACAAAGTTTTGCCCATGCGTCGTCGCCCGCGTAAACTACCAAAACGGCTGCATCAAAATCTGTTTTGAAGCTCACTTCTGCATTGGCGGATAATATAAATGTTTCGTCAGGTTTAAATATAGCCTTGGGAGAATTCACAACGGAGTATGCATGTTGCGGGTCCAGAAAAAGATCCGTTTTTTCTCCCGCGACAATCGTGAATTTGTTGAACTCATATTTCCATTTCGCGGGGCTGTTTGTCCATGAAAGCTTGTAAGGAATATTACCAATTGCAAACGATCCCTGCGTCTGCGCATCGCAGTTAGCCGATATGAATAATAGGATGATGAAGTATTTCATATGATTGATGATTTAAACGTTAGATGGGTTGATTTATGCTGAACGCTGAACGCTAAACGCTAAACGCTTAATGCTGAACGCTACTGGCTATTGAAAATAATCTCTAACAACACTAACTGCATTCGGCATTTAGCGTTCTGCGTTTAGCGTTCAGCGTAAATCATGATTCAAAAATGATCCATAGGGTCATCCACCACGCGCAAGTTTTCATCAAATCCATTCATCAATTCCACATCTTCTTTGGATAATGAAAAATCGAAAACATTAAAATTTTCCTTGAGCCTTTCAGGGTTTACTGATTTAGGAATGGGAGAAACACCCAATTCAATATCCCATCTCAAAATAATTTGTGCCGGAGTTTTATTATATTTTTTCGCGAGTTGCAATAAAGCAGGGTCCTTGAATTTTTTTCCGCGTAGCAGCGGTGAATATGCTTGCAATTGTATTTTATCTTTCTTGCAATAATTCAAAAGATCTTTTAAAAATAAATATGGGCTGAACTCAACTTGGTTCACTGCTGGCGTAATGTTGGCATATGTTTTCAATTCATCGAGGAACGGAACCAGGTAATTTGCAACGCCGATAGCTTTTGCTCTTCCCGATGCATAAATTTTTTCCAGCGCTTTCCATGTGTCCTTGCGTTTTCCTTTAATCGGCCAATGCACTAGGTAAAGATCGATATAGTCTGTTTTTAATTTCGCCAGACTAACATCAAAAGCTTTGAGCGCATCGTCGAATCCCTGGTCGGAGTTGTTTACTTTGGTTGTTATAAAAATTTCCTTTCGCGGCAGGCCGCTTTGACGTATCGCATTGCCCACTTCCGTTTCGTTATGATACATCGATGCAGTGTCGATCAGCCGATAGCCAATTTCCAATGCGTCTAATATTGCTTGCTCCGATTCCTTGCCATGCATATCATACACGCCCAATCCCAGTAGAGGCATTTCGACACCGTTGTTCAGAATTGTTTTGATTTGATCCATGTTGGAGAATTACTTGTGAATATAAAATGTGCAGACGTGCAAAAGTGCAAATTCTTTTGGATATCTGCTCAAACTATTTGCACATTTGCACTTGCCGTGAACTGCACAGGCGTTTATTATGGCTGAAGAAAAAATACAAATGTTTCGCAACCGGCTGACCAAAGTTTTCCGGCACTTGCATAAACAGGCAAAGCGTCAAAATATTTCATGCTATCGAATTTATGATCATGATCTGCCGGAATTCCCGTTTTGTATTGAGCTTTACGGTGACCATATCTATCTCGCAGAATATAAAAGGCATCACGGAATGGACGATGAAGCGCATGAAAACTGGCTCGAACAATGTTTCGAAGTTATTCATGAAGTGCTAAAGGAAGCGGCGGGGAAAATATATTTGCGGCAACGTCAGCGCAAGGCTGGTCGACAAGGCCAATATGAAAAATTAAGTATTGAGGAAGAATTTTTTATCGCAGAAGAAGCGGGACTGAAATTTAAAATCAATCTCACAGATTATCTCGATACCGGTTTATTCCTCGATCACAGAATAACCCGTGGGATGGTGAGGGCAGATGCCGCTGGCAAATCCGTGCTCAATCTTTTTTGTTATACAGGTTCCTTCTCTGTATATGCAGCTGCAGGCGGAGCTGCAAGTATTACTTCGGTTGATCTTTCAAAAACATATTTACAGTGGGCAGAGGAAAACATGCGGCTGAATAATTTGTATGAAAAAAATAAACATCATTACGTTCATGCAGATGTGAAACAATGGCTGAATGAATTGCAACCAAATTCATTTGACCTGGTCATCCTTGATCCGCCGACATTCAGCAATAGCAAGCGTATGAAAGATTTTTTGGATATTCAACGGGATCATGTTGAATTGCTCAATAAAACGCTACACGCGATGAAGCCGGGCGGTGTGATTTATTTTAGTACCAACTTCAAAAAATTTCAATTGGAGGCGGATAAAATTAAAGCTGGGTCGATAAAAGATATCACGAAGGCTACGACTCCTTTTGATTTCCAGGGGAAATTATTTAGATGGTGTTATAAGATTACCAAATAATTTTTTTCCATTTTATTAACTTTTGTCGCACGATTTTGTTTAGATAGAACTATTATGAAAGTTTATTCCCTAAGTCAGCTGCAGAAATTGCCGGTCACGCTGGATGATGCCTGGAATTATTTTGCCACGCCACTAAATCTCCCTGAAATTATTCCGAGCTATCTTGACTTTACAATGTTAGAGGATCATGGCCTGGAAAAAATGTATGCGGGACAAATCATTCAATATCGGTTAAGGCCGATTTTACGAATTCCGATGTACTGGGTTACGGAAATTACCGTGGTGCAGGAGAAAAAATATTTTGTCGATGAACAACGCTACGGTCCGTATGCACTTTGGCACCATGCTCATTTTTTCAAAGAGATTCCCGGCGGCGTTGAAATGAGAGATCTGGTGCATTATAAATTGCCGCTTGGTATTTTGGGAAAATGCATGCATGCTATTGTAGTAAGAAAACAGTTACAAGGCATTTTCGAATATAGGCGGGAAGTGCTGGAAAAGAAATTTGGGAAGATATCCCGCTAGCGTCATTTCGAATCCGCCAGCGGAGATTTGTCCCGTCACGATGATAAGGCGGATGAGAAATCCCCGGCAAACTAATCAAGAATTCCTATTCAGTTAGCTGGGATTTCTCATCCGCCAATTATTGTTTTATGCCGCGTCTCTGATGGCGGATTCGAAATGAAGCGAGTGAGATGTCTTCACAAACCTCAATCTTATTCTCAACCTAAAAAATCATAGTCACAGATGCGATCTCATCATCCATGCAATTTTTTCATGCTCTTCCATCAGTCCTGTTAGAAAATCGCTGGTGCCTGCATCACCCAATTTATCAGCAACCTTATTTATATTTTCACGGATTAGAATGATAATGCTCTCATGATCTTCTAACAGATCCTTGATAAAACTTTTACTGCTCGTTCCCGCAATTCTTTTTTCCGTGAGATGTGTTAAGTCGAGAAAAGATTTCATCGTGGCAGGCGCATAATGACCCAGCGATCTCATTCTTTCAGCAACTTCATCTACCAATTCTTCAAGCTGCTCGTACTGCGCTTCGAAAAATTTATGCTTGTCGTGAAAGTCCGGCCCTTCTACATTCCAATGCGCATTGCGGGTTTTTGTATATAGCACGAATTCATCCGCAAGAAGTCCGGATAATATTGTTGCCACCTCCTGCCTGTTTTTGTCCGTAATTCCAATATTAACTTTCATATAAAAGTGTTTTAAGATTTAGTTTGAAGGTACGTTGATTAGTTGATAAGTTGATTGGTTGATTGTATTGGCTGGTTTTTGAACCGTGATTAAAGAAGAGCGGAGAAACAGTGCGGAGAGCGAAGGATTATCCGCTCTCCGCTCTGTTTCTCCGCTCTTCTTTAATCATGGTTCATAACCAATGCCGAATACATCATATTCCCGCCAAACCTTGATTTTCGTTCGTGCATTTTTATAACCTTCTCATATCCGAGGTCGTTAAACAATTTCTTCAAAGAAGAAAAACCAAGCGGGTAGGGAACCCAGGGATTTGATTTTTCAGTATCATATTCGACGATAATAAAAGAGTGATTTGGTTTTAGATTTATCCTGGCGTTTGAAAGAAAATCCATTTTATTTTCCACATAATGAAGTGAATTTGCCATTAGGATACCATCAAATTCATTATAAGGAAGATCAGAAGATGTAAAATCTTGTTTGATTGTTTCTATCGAGGTATTGTTCGCTGTTTTTGGTATTTGCCGGAGAGATGCGGTGTCTTTATCGATAGAGACAATTTTACTTCCGCTATCAAGCAAATTCGCCAATGCTACAGAAAATAATCCCGAACCGGCTCCCAAATCATACCACGATTGTTTTCCTATGGGTTTAAATTTTTCAAATGCTATCAACTCGATAGCTTCTTTTAATTGCACGATAAATATTTTAGCTCCTAACAATTGATCATGCAATTATGTTTCGACGAAGTCGAGATCCTTTCCAAAAGTTTCTTCGGTGAACCATGCCGCGATAATCGCGATCGACATAAGAATAATACCCGTCACCCATCCGCCGGTGATATAACTATTAAATATTCCTCTTGTGAATTTGAAAAGGAGAATGATTAATGGCAACACGCCTCTTACCATATTCGGAATGCTGATGGCTGCGGATGCGCGCAGATTGGTTCCGAATTGTTCGGCACTCATCGTTATATACACAACTGTAAACCCTGTTCCATAACCGAGTCCGGCGCAAATAAAATAAAATACGCCCGCACTTTTTCCGGGTTGTAAAAAATAAAGTGTGGCAAATAAAATGGTGACTCCGTAAAAAATAAATAATGCTTTCTTCCGGCTCTTCAATCGCTGACTAAGCAATCCTACACTGAGATCACCGAAGGCTATTGCGAGATACAAATACATGATTGCTTTTCCCGGATCGATATCGGGAATACCAAATTCTTTTCCGAACTGATCTGAAAAAGTAACGAGCACGCCGATGATGAACCAGGCGGGAAGTCCAATTAAAATGCATCTTATATAGCGGACAAATCTTTGCCGATTATTGAAGAACATCAGGAAATTTCCACGCTGTATATTAGTGTGACTGATTCTTGTATACAGTCCACTCTCATGCACGGATATGCGAAGAATTAATAATACCAATCCGAGTCCACCACCGATATAATAACATCCGCGCCAGTCGAACACTTTGCTAAATAAAAAAGCGGTAACTGCGCCGAGGATGCCAAAAGAGGCGATCATCGCCGATGCAATTCCTCTTTTTTCTTTGGGTAATAATTCGCTCACAAGTGTGATGCCCGCGCCGAGTTCGCCCGCTAACCCAATGCCTGCAATAAACCGGAGCACCACATATTGCGGAATAGTAGTGACCATGCCATTGAAAATATTTGCAAGAGAATACAAAAGAATCGATGCGAATAAAACGCTTAATCGTCCTTTTTTATCACCCAATATTCCCCAGATAATTCCGCCGATGAGTAATCCTGTCATTTGGATACTGATGATTAATTCTCCTTTGCTGAGTATTTCTTCCGGTGTGAGCCCCAATGCGGCGAGACTTGGTCTGCGGATAATACCGAACAAGAGCAAATCATAAACATCCACAAAAAATCCCAATGCACTAACGATAACGGCGAGCTGAAATAAACTGGTGGACGGTTTGGACATGGGAATGAGAGGTTAGTTGCGTAGTCGATAAGTCGATAAGTCGATTAATAATTAACTTTTGCGAAGATATAACTTAACAAAATATGCTGGCAAATCAAGTTATCAACTTATCAACCAATTAACTTTTCAACCAATCGACTCATCGACCAATCGACCTTTCGACTTATCAGCAAAGCACACTAAATTTGCAGCCTTATTAAAAATACAACCGGGATGAGTGAAGTGTTAAAGCAATTCGCGGATACATTGGAAGGAGATTTTTTATTTGACGATACTACGCGGATTTTATATTCAACCGACGCGTCGGCGTACCGTGAAAAACCGCTCGCCGTTGCCATTCCGCGATCTGAAAATGATATCAAAAAATTAATTGCTTTTGCGCGCGAACATAAAACTTCGTTAATACCAAGAACTGCGGGGACTTCATTAGCCGGACAGGTTGTAGGCAACGGCATCATCGTTGATGTTTCAAAATATTTTACAAGGATATTAGCATTGAACCAGGAAGAAAAATGGATACGCGTGCAGCCCGGAGTGATTCGTGATGAATTGAATTTGTACTTAAAACCTTACAATTTATTTTTTGGCCCCGAAACATCCACCGCAAACCGCGCGATGATCGGCGGTATGGTTGGGAATAATTCCTGCGGTTCCAATTCAGTTGTTTACCGTAGCACGCGCGAACATTTGCTCGAAGTAAAAGCATTGCTCAGTGATGGATCCGAAGCGATATTTTCTACAATGGATATAGATTCCTTTCACGCGAAATGTGAAGGAACAACATTGGAAGCAAATATTTATAAAACGATTCGCAGTCTGCTGAGTAATTATGAAAACCAGGAGGAGATCAGGAAAGAATTTCCAAAAAAAACGATCGAGAGAAGAAATACCGGGTATGCGGTTGACGTGCTACTTGACACCGCACCGTTTACCGCCGGTGCAACCGATTTTAATTTTTGCAAACTCATTGCAGGATCAGAAGGAACGTTGGCATTCATTACCGAAATCAAATTGAATGTTGTTCCGCTGCCTCCAAAAGAAGCCGGTTTACTATGTGTGCATTTTAATACCATCGATGAATCTTTGCGTGCCAATCTGATCGCGTTGAAATATCACCCAAGCGCAAGCGAGTTGATCGATCATTATATTCTTGAGTGCACGAAGGATAATATCGAACAAAGAAAAAATCGTTTTTTTGTACAAGGCGATCCTGGTGCGATTCTCGTCGTGGAGTTTGCGAAAAATTCACGAGAAGAAGTGATAGAGATCGCAAAACAAGTGGAAGTGGAAATGCGCGCTGCAAATTTGGGTTATCATTTTCCTTTGTTGTTTGGAGATGACACAAAAAAAATCTGGTCGCTCCGGAAAGCGGGATTAGGTCTTCTTTCCAATTTACCCGGAGATGAAAAAGCAGTTCCTGTTATTGAAGATACTGCGGTGGATGTAAATGATCTTCCCGATTATATCCGTGATTTCAATATCATACTAAAAAAATACAATCTCTATTCTATCCACTACGCACACGCAGGTTCGGGAGAAATACATTTGCGCCCCATCATCAATTTAAAAACCAAAGAAGGCAACCAGTTATTTCGCACGATTGCGGAAGAGATAGCGACACTCGTAAAAAAATATAATGGATCTCTCAGCGGCGAACATGGCGACGGAAGATTGAGAGGCGAATTCATCAGGCAGATGGTAGGCGAGAAGAACTACCAGTTACTAAAGACAATTAAAAAGACCTGGGATCCTGAAAATATTTTCAATCCCCATAAAATTGTCGACACACCTTCGATGAACAGCATGCTTCGGTATGAACCCGGTAAGCAGCGTCCTTCTTTTGAAACAATTTTCCGTTTTAATAATCAGGATATTTTACAACATGCCGAGCAATGCAACGGTTCGGGTGATTGTAGAAAAACACAGTTGTCGGGAGGAACGATGTGTCCTTCGTATATGGCTACCCGTAATGAAAAAGATACGACGCGCGCACGCGCCAATATATTGAGAGAATTTCTGACGAACTCAGATAAACTAAATCGTTTTGATCATAAAGAGATTTATGATGTGATGGATCTTTGCCTGAGTTGCAAAGGATGTAAATCAGAATGTCCTTCCAATGTGGATGTGGCAAAACTCAAAGCGGAATTTTTGCAACACTATTACGATGCACATGGCGTTCCTTTACGATCGAGGCTGATTGCGGGTTTCAACAAATCTGCAAAACTTGGATCCATCGCACCGGGTATTTATAATTTCATGATGACAAATGGCGTCACCAGTAAATTAATAAAAAGTATTTCGGGTTTTGCGTCAGACAGATCGATGCCAACTTTGTACAAAACGACTTTGGAAAAATGGTATAAGAAGAGAAAGAAAGAAAGTGAGGACGAAACCAAGCGTAAAAAAGTTTATCTTTTTTGTGATGAGTTTACAAATTTCAATGATACAGAAATTGGTATCAAAGCAATTCTCATGCTTGAACGTCTCGGGTACGAAGTGATCATCCCAATACACGAAGAGAGTGGCAGAGCATCGTTATCTAAAGGATTGATAAGAACAGCAAAAAAAATTGCCAATAAAAATATCTCATTGCTTGCCAGTTTGATCAGCGAGGATGCGCCGCTGATAGGAATTGAGCCATCCGCTATTCTTACATTCAGGGATGAGTACATCGATCTGGCCGACGATGCATTACTCGATGATGCGAAAAAACTTGCTGCAAATGTTTTTTTGATCGATGAATTTTTGTCAAGAGAAATCGACAAAGGAAATATCCGGAAGGAGCAATTCACCAAAGAAAAAAAATCAATCAAACTTCATGGACATTGCCAGCAGAAGGCATTGTCGACACCGGCACATTCTGCCAAATTATTATCACTACCGGAAAATTATTCCGTCGAAATAATTCCTTCAGGCTGTTGCGGCATGGCCGGTTCCTTCGGCTATGAAAAAGAGCATTATGATCTGTCGATGAAGATCGGTGAACTCGTTTTGTTTCCTGCCGTACGCAATCAATCCACGGAAACCATCATAGCAGCTCCCGGAACAAGTTGTCGCCACCAGGTAAAAGACGGAACTGGAAGAAAGGCGATGCACCCGGTGGAAATACTTTATGAGGCGATGGTGTGAAGATGGGGCAGTAAAGAAATATTCAATATTCAACAATCAATATTCAATGCTCAAGTCTTTATTCAAAACCTCTGTTGAATTTCAGACTTGAGCATTGAATATTGATTGTTGAATATTGAATATTTTTTTTAACTACCTCTCGCTCCGCCTCATCTCCCATAAAAATTTCATAAATGTTTAGGCGTAGAAATGCTAATTTTAAAGGCATAGAAAAAATTTTTTCAATGGAATCAAAATTGCGCAGTCGTAATTGGTTTGGCAAAACAGGCAAGGATGGTTTTATATACCGCGCATGGATGAAGAACCAGGGAATTCCATCTTATGAATTTGAAGGCAAACCGGTGATCGGAATTTGCAACACTTGGTCGGAGCTCACGCCTTGCAATGCGCATTTCAGAGAACTTGCCGAATCTGTTAAGAGAGGAATTCTTGAAGCCGGCGGTTTCCCGGTAGAGTTTCCGGTTATGTCGCTTGGAGAAACATTGATCAAACCTACGGCAATGTTGTATCGCAACCTGGTGAGCATGGATGTGGAAGAATCCATTCGCGCCAATCCTATGGACGGCGTGGTATTGATGTGTGGCTGCGATAAAACGACGCCTGCGTTGATCATGGGTGCATGCAGTGTAAATATTCCGTCAATCGTTGTATCTGGCGGGCCAATGCTAACGGGCAAGTATAAGGGAAATGATATTGGCACCAGCGACATCTGGCGTTTCAGTGAAGAATTTCGAATGGGGAAAATGACACAGGATGAAATGACCGTAGCGGAAGCTTGTATGGCGCGCAGCAGAGGTCATTGTGCGGTGATGGGCACTGCCTCGTCGATGGCATCGATGGTGGAGGCGCTTGGACTTTCGCTTCCTGAAAATGCGGCGATACCCGCAGCTGATTCCAGGAGAAAAGTATTGGCTCAATTATCTGGTCAGCGAATTGTGGGGATGGTCAAAGAAAACCTGCGTCTATCGGATATCCTCACACGAAAAGCATTTGAGAATGCGATCATGGTGAATGCGGCGATCGGGGGATCTACCAATTTTGTAATTCATTTGCTGGCAATAGCGGCACGAATAGGTGTGCCACTAAAGCTGGAAGATTTCGATGTTTTATCCGCGTCGATTCCGTTGCTGGCCAATATTCAGCCTTCGGGAAAATATTTTATGGAGGATATGTATTATGCTGGCGGATTGCCTGCCGTGATGAAAGAACTCGATGGATATCTTCATGGAGATGCTATTACTTCGAATGGTCGCACCACCAAGGAGAATTATGCAGATGCCGCCTGCTATAACAGGGACGTGATCGCGGATATTAAATCACCTTTCAACAAGACATCGGGAATAGTGGTTTTAAAAGGCAACCTGGCGGAAGGAGGCGCTGTTATCAAACCGTCTGCTGCCAGTTCACACCTGATGAAACACAGCGGTAAAGCCATTGTATTCGACAATATCGAAGATTATAAAAAAAGGATCGATGATCCAGGCCTCGAAGTGGATGAAACGAGTGTACTCGTTCTGAAAAATGTTGGACCGAAAGGATATCCCGGAATGCCAGAAGTCGGCAATATGGGTCTTCCAAAAAAAATACTTGCGAAAGGAATTACAGATATGGTGAGAATCTCTGATGGAAGAATGAGTGGCACCGGTTTTGGAACTGTTGTACTGCATGTTTCCCCGGAAGCAGCAGTTGGTGGTAATTTTTCATTGGTAGAAACCGGAGATATCATTCATTTGGATGTATATAGCCGTGCGTTGCGATTTGATATTTCAGATGAAGAGCTGGAGCGAAGAAGAAAAAAGCAAAAAAGTTTTTCACCAGCGGCCGATCGTGGATATGTGAATCTCTATATCCGTCACGTTGAACAGGCCAGCATGGGTGCGGATTTTGATTTTCTAAAGGGGATGTCAGGTAGTGAGGTGACGAGGGATTCGCATTGAGGCTGAGGTGTAAGATGTAAGGTGTAAGGTATAAGGTGTAAGGTGTAAGGTATGTCATACCCTACACCCTACACCCTATACCCAATACCTCTCATCGACTCGTAAAGAAACGCTTCTCAAAAATATGCCATTGAAAATATTTGATCAGCAGGTAGCGATTGTTACCGGGGCTGGACAAGGAATCGGTTTTGAAATCTGCCGGCAATTGGCCACGCAAGGTGCGTCGGTTTTAATAAATGATTTTGACGAAGCGCTGGTTGAAAAAGCGGTTACGCAGATCCGTGAGGAAAATGGGAATTGCATCGGACTGGCAGGTGATGCCGCAAAAATTGAGATCATCGACAAGATGATAGAAACTGCTGTGCGTAAATTTGGCAAATTGGACATTGCGATCGCGAATGCGGGGATCACTTTGTTCGGCGATTTTTTTGATTATCCGCCCGAATCCTTTTACCGCGTTATGGAAGTGAATATGGGTGGAAGTTTTTTTCTCGCGCAGAAATCAGCGTTACAAATAAAGAAACAAGGAACCGGCGGAAGCATTCTCTTCACATCGTCCGTCACCGGTCACCAGGCGCATAAAAATCTGGCGGCATATGGAATGACCAAAGCAGCCGTCGAAATGCTCGCAAAAAATCTTGTTATTGAATTATCGGATTATAAAATTAACGTCAATGCAATTGCTCCAGGCGCAACGTTAACAGAACGAACCATGGATGATCCGGAATATCAAAAAACCTGGTCGGAGATAACGCCGATGGGTCGGCCAGCAACCGTAACGGATATTGCGAATGCGGCACTTTTTCTCGTGTCCCCGGGCGCAAGACAAATCACCGGGCAAAGCCTCATTATCGACGGTGGGTGGACCTCAATAAGTCCATCGCCGTACGACCGATAAAAAATCTTAAAAAAATTCCTGCTTTTTTTTAAGAAATAGGGGGCAAATTTTTGGCAACCTATTTTCATGCTCCCCGCAAAAAAATTGCGACATAAAGACCGTCGAGCTCATTGATGGTAACTGACTTGATAATTGTGAATAATCCTCAGACTCTCAAACAATCAATTTTCTTTCAACACAAGGCAGCTTTAAATCATTAAAATTCTTCGACAGGAGGATGGAAATTTTTTTGGTGTGACTGATAGCAAACCTTGCCAATTGACAAAAATGGGGGTTCGCAGAGCTCAATATAATTTTTTTTTCTCTACTAATTTATTTAGATTTTTAATGATAAGATTGAATTAAATCGGAAAAAAATGATGCCATTCTAGTTAGTAAAATATTTTTTTATAAATCAAACTGGTTATCAGTATGATTATGATAATTTATATCTAATTTTATTAAGTATTAAAACATGGCTATTTAATATCGATAATACGTTTTTATAAGAAGTGAATAAATTTTTTTAAGAAACTGGAAAATAATGAATCTAATATCTGAAATACAATATTTCCCTTCTCTTATCTTTTATAAAAATTCGTTTCATTGTACAAATATCGTTTTTGAACAATATGAGACGTATCAAAAAATGAGTTTCAGAAACAGGACAATGATTGCAGGTGCGAATGGAATCATCGAATTGAGTGTGCCACTGGCCCGCGGAAGAAATCAAAAAGGTTTGACGAAAGATGTAAGAATTGACAACCGGCAGAAATGGCAAATGCGTCATTGGCGAAGCATTGAATCCAGCTATAATCATTCTCCGTGGTTTCAATTTTATGTAGATGACTTAACGGCTTTGTATAAAAAACCATTTGATTTTTTGATCGATTGGAACCTCGCTTGTTTTGAATGGACCACCCGGATATTGAATTGGCCGGTGAAGATTTCCCTGAGTGATGTTTTTCACAAAAAATATGAAGTACGTAAATGGTCCGATCAGAGAAACAATCTTCTTCCAAAAAATTACATGTATCATGACCCGGTAAAATACCGACAGGTGTTTGAAGATCGCAACGGGTTTATCCCTAATCTTTCCATCCTCGACCTGCTTTGCTGCGAAGGAAAAAGAGCTGCGATACTATTAAAATAAATAGCTTCTTCAGTCGCCGCGATAGGAATAACCTATATTCAGAAACAAAACCATTATTATTTTGTGTAGCGCCGCGCTTATTATTTAACCGCGATTTGCGGTCTTCTGGGAGTGCTTGCACTCGCCATTTATTGCTCAGCGCCTTTTTAGCTGATGCCGTTGCCGGCTCCGAAAGCAACGATGGAACAGAGTATTAGCTTCGGAAAAAAATATCATTATTCCATTTTATCGGATGCATGGTTACTGCAGATCGGCTCTTTGCTTTCGATGATATTTGCGCTGGCATTGGTTCATCTTGCGGGACGCGCAAATAGTTTTGCCGGTAAATTAGTATTGTCTGCTTCGACCGTTATCATTGTATTGAGCCTGGCCGAAGGAACATTTATTAATGCGGTGGTACAGGCTGCCGACAATGGCCATTATCCGGGTTCGGTTACGAGCTTCCAATAATAGCATTGGTGTTGGGTATATTATTCCAGGTTCCCGGCGTAGCCAAGCCTCTTCAGTAATAAGGAATGATCCATGATTCTTTGCGCTTTTGCGTCTTTGCGTGAAAAAATTCTCACGCAAAGACGCAAAGCGCAAAGACTATTAAATGTAAATGATCCGTAATACTTTTTTCTTCAGTGCTTCCTGGGCTTTGCGCATTGTTTCGAGCTGCTGTCTTACTTCTGCGCGTTGTAGTGTTATTTTTACGGGGCGATTGTTCGGGAAAGCCTTTGCATCGGGAGTTATTTTCAAATTCAGGAGCGTCGTCATTTGCTTGCGAAGGTTTTCACGGATTTTTGTTTCATCTTTTTTATTGATTAAAATTTTCACTTCCTCGCTCAATGTCACGCTTGTTTGTTCGATAGACTTTTTTATTTCTTTTTGCAGTTTATTGACGTCGATTTCTTTACCATAAGCGAAGACATTTTTTTCAATATTGATCCAATTGATATCGTTTAATGTAATCAGGGCTTTTTGCATGTTCTTATTCGTCACAATACCGACGCAGCCTGACTTATCATCACTGATGGTGTCTTTGATAAATTGGAAAGAAAAGCTCGAAGTGGGAACATATACATGATAATCGCTTGCGGAGTTGACGTCATTTGATTTCGCAATTGCCGGAGGTGCAATAGAAAACTCCGCTGGATCTGTGATCTCCACTGCATTGCTCATATTATTGTCATCGTTATCCTCGTTTTCATTATCAGGGTTTGGCTCGGATTCGATATTGTTCACGAAACGGATATCATCTTCCGGGATATTTGCTTCATCTCCTAAACGCTCCGGTTTATTTTTTAAAAAGATCTGATTTGTATTTTTTTTCTCGGTAGAAACGTTTGCGACTACCGGGTGACTGATCGATGGACTGGTCAATTGCCAATATTTTACTTCGGTAACCCCTGGAATTTTTTGGGCGATGACAGGTGTCGATGCGGGTTTAATCATAAGCGTGAACCTGATCATCATCGAAAGAAGGAAAAAGCAAATCCAGCTCACATTATAACGGCGTACCGTATGCGCATGTCCCGTTACTCTCTTAATTCTCTCCAGCAAAAGATGATTTCCCCTGCCGACGGCCGCCATGGCAAGCTGGTGTTGGTGCTTTGTTTTTTCAAGCGATAGCAATGCCGATGCGTAGATATGTGGTTTGTATTGAAATTGCATCACAACATCATCGCAACTATGCTCTCTTTCTTTTTTTATGGAGCGTATAAGCAGCCGGGAGAATGGGTTGAAGAAAAATACGATCGCGTTTACAGTCACAAAAAGATTAACCAGGTAATCGTTCCTCTTGATATGCGTTAGTTCATGCAGCAATATGCTTTCAACTTGTTCCGTGCTTAGATGATTGACGGTAGCTATCGGGATCAGTATAATTGGCTTGAGAAAACCAATTGTCATTGGACTATCCACTATCGAAGATAACCACACTGCTACCTTTCTGCGTATACCCATCTGCGTTGAAACCGTTTTTGTAAACAGCCTGAGAGACGGCTTTATTTTATGCAAGCCGGCAAGTTTTGTATTTCTTACATGCAGGTAATATCTTATACAGCGCAACGTGAGCAACAAAAGAATGCCGAGGTAAACAGCAGACAAATAGGGTAGCGAGAGATCGATAAATCTTTTTATTCCAAGTAAAACATCTGAAAAATTATTTCCTGCCACCAGCAATATGGAGGTAAACCCATCACGGAACAGATCCTCATTTCCATAATTACCGATCATCGTAATACCAAACCAAGTCGTACCTAAAGTACTCAGAATAAATGCGAGATTATGTTTTGCCTTAGCAGAAAAGCGGTTACCCCTTCCCGTGACCACGAGATATATAAGCCACAGGAACGCCATTTGCCATAGGCTGTTGATCAATGACCAGCCAAGAACTTTCAGCAAAAGAGACCGTGAAATAAAGTACATGCTTATTGCTTTTTCAGATTATCCAGTAGTTGTTGGATCTCCTCTAATTCCTCAGGCGAAGCTTTATGATTGCCCAGGGCCTGTATCACTAATTCTGTGGGAGAGCCGCCAAAAAGTGTATTGATCATTTTACCCAGCAAATGTTTCTGTGTTTTTTCTTTGCTCACTGCGGGATGATAAATATGTGTTTTGAATGAATCGTCGCGCTTCACGAGGCCTTTTTCATGCATGATCTGCATTAACTTCAGGGTAGTAGTGTAACCAACATCCTTGGTCTTCGCCAATTCTTCATGCACGTCTCTTACGCTGGCTGTCTCTTTGGTCCACAGCACTTGTAAGATTTCCAACTCACTTTCCGTAGGCTTGATGTATTTGTTAGCATTCATGGAAGATTAATTTTAACCCAATTTACGATAAATTTCGTAATAAAAAGTTAAAACATCGTAACTCAAAGTCGCAACCTAAAAGATCAGGTCTTTTTAAAAATGTTGCATGGTCTGACCGGGATTCTAAAAGATTGTACTGAAAAGCTTCGTGACTTTGTGCCTTGGTGTCTTAGAGGTTCAAAAAAGTTGAACCACTAAGACACCAAGGCACGAGGCTTTGCAATACAATAATAAAATCGTCTAAAATTCCGGTTCAGACTATTAATCGTAAATTGTTTTTCTTAATTTTTTCTCATGGTAGATGCAAGTAAACTTTTGGAATACGCAAAGAGATTCATCGTTCAGGAAGATAAGTCCATTTCATTAAAGGAATTTGATACCGACTATGATCATAAAGAATTGACAAAAGAGCAGGGAGAAGAACTATTGAAACTGGGTGTCCAGAAATTATCGGAACTGCAGGATAAATTGTACGTCCATAACCAGTACGCAGTGCTCATTGTTATCCAGGCGATGGATGCAGCGGGCAAAGACAGCATCGTAAAACATGTGATGAGTGGTATGAATCCACAAGGCGTGAACGTGTATAGTTTTAAAGTTCCGACTCAACTTGAGCTGGAACATGATTTTTTATGGCGACATTATCTCGTTTTACCAAAAAGAGGAGAGGTCACGATCTTCAATCGTTCTCATTATGAAAATGTGCTCGTCACAAAGGTGCATCCCGAATATGTGTTAAAAGAAAATATTCCAGGTGTAGAAAAAGTGGAAGATGTAAACGAATCGTTTTGGGAGAAGCGTTATAAGCAAATCAATCGTTTTGAAAAAACACTCGCGGATAACGGTACCATTATTTTGAAATTCTTTTTACATGTTTCAAAAAAAGAACAGAAAAAAAGATTTATCGATCGCATCGACGATCCGGCAAAGAACTGGAAATTTTCTGCTGCTGATTTAAAAGAAAGGGCGCTGTGGAAAGAATATCGTAAAGCGTATGAATTGATGCTGGAAAAAACTTCCAAATCAAATGCTCCCTGGTATATTATTCCGGCAGACGATAAATGGTTTGCAAGATTAGCAGTTGCCGGTATTATTTATGAAAGCTTCGAAAGTCTCAACCTCTCATATCCAAAAATTGATGATGCGCAAAAAGCAGTGCTTGCAAAAGCAAGAGAAGAGTTGATGAATGAAAATATAAAAGAGACGAATGGAGTGGCTGAAAATTAAAAGCCCCTCTGTGGAAACAGCGGGACTTTCGGTATTTGGTATGATTAGTATTCTAAAACAAAGATAGCCGTTGCTTTTTTAATTTGAAACATCGAGACTAATGTTAACATTTTTTTTGCTGTCAATGTACTGTTTATATTTTTCTGTGAACGCGCTCGTTTGTTTTTCTCCATTGACAAATAAATTACCGTCTTTGATTTGAACAGAGATATGATCGCCGCTTACAACTTTATCTTTTTTCAGTGCGTCTATAAGTGATTCAATCGCGTCACCAGCTTTATTATCGTTCAAAGAAATATTTAAATCAGCTGCATTATCACCTGCGCTGATTTTTATTTTCATTTCTTTTTTATCAATGTGTTTTGCAGATGCATCGTGTGTATGATATATCTGCGCAAGAGTAGGAGCGAGCACGAGTGAAACAATTGACATCAGCTTGATCAATATATTCATCGATGGACCTGATGTATCTTTAAAAGGATCACCCACTGTGTCACCTGTTACGGATGCTTTATGTGGTTCTGATTTTTTATAGTAAGTCTGTCCGTTGATCTCAACGCCTTTCTCGAAAGATTTTTTTGCATTATCCCAGGCACCTCCCGCGTTATTCTGAAACATTCCCATCAACACACCACTCACTGTAGCTCCTGCTAAAAAACCGCCGAGCGCTTCAGGACCGAGTGCAAGTCCAATGATGATTGGAGAAAGAATCGCAATCGCGCCAGGCAATACCATTTTCTTGATGGACGCTTCTGTCGATATTGCAACGCATTTATCGTATTCGGGTTTGCCTGTTCCTTCCATGATACCTGGAATCGATTTGAATTGTCTTCTTACTTCTTCAACCATCGCCATTGCAGCTTCACCAACCGCACGAATGGCAAGAGACGAGAAAATAAATGGTATCATTCCACCTACAAACAAACTCGCTAAAACTTTTGCTTTGTAAATATCAATTCCTTCGATGCCTGCCACACCAACGAAAGCGGCAAATAAAGCAAGTGATGTCAACGCGGCTGATGCAATCGCAAAACCTTTTCCGGTAGCAGCAGTTGTGTTGCCCACGGCATCGAGCACGTCTGTTTTTTCTCTTACTTCTTTTGGAAGCTCGCTCATTTCCGCAATCCCACCGGCATTATCAGCAATGGGTCCGAATGCATCAATTGCTAATTGCATAGCAGTAGTTGCCATCATACCTGCTGCTGCAATGGCAACACCATATAATCCGGCGCATTCAAAAGACCCCCAAATTCCAGCAGCTAAAACAAGTATCGGGAAAAAAGTAGATTCCATTCCCATGGCCAAACCTCCGATAACATTCGTTGCATGTCCGGTAGAAGATTGACGAATGATCGTCAGCACCGGGCGCTTACCCATGGCCGTGTAATATTCTGTGATGAGGCTCATCAGCGTTCCAACAACAAGGCCAACTGCAATCGCGCCGAGCACTCCCCATTTTGTAAATTCATGATTACGCAACACCATCGTGTCAGGTAATATATAAGCAACGAGACCGATCGATGCTAAGGCTGTTAGAACAATCGAGCCCCAGTTACCCATGTTCAATGCCTTTTGAACCGTGTTGGTATTAACGCCTGCACTTTCACTGATCTTCACAAACCATGTTGCAATGATTGAGAAAATAATTCCTGTGCCTGCAATCATCATCGGCAATAAAATCGGCGATAGTCCACCAAAATTATCGACAGATACTGTTTCCTGTCCGAGCACCATCGTTGCCAATACAGTCGCGACATATGAACCGAATAAATCCGCGCCCATTCCCGCAACGTCTCCAACATTGTCTCCAACGTTGTCTGCAATGGTTGCTGGATTACGAGGATCGTCTTCAGGAATACCTGCCTCCACTTTACCCACGAGATCTGCGCCCACATCGGCAGCTTTTGTATAAATTCCACCGCCGACGCGCGCAAACAATGCAATAGACTCGGCTCCCAATGAGAAGCCAGTCAATATTTCTATCGTTTGCTTCATCGCATCAGAATTTACCGGCGCGTCTGGAGCAAAAACGCTTTTTAGGATTATGAACACACCACTCAAACCCAGTACTGCCAGGCCGGCAACACCAAGTCCCATTACGGATCCACCCGTAAACGACACAGCCAATGCTTTGCTAAGACTGGTACGTGCTGCTTGAGACGTGCGGACATTAGCTTTGGTAGCCACCTTCATACCGATATAACCGGCAGTGGCGCTTAATACTGCACCAACAATGAAAGCAATAGCAATCGACCAATGCGAGTTTGGATTTGCTTTTGCCATGATACCGAGCAACAAAGCGACGATGACTACGAAATAGCCAAGAATTTTCCATTCAGCTTTCAAAAAAGCCATGGCACCTTCGGCTATATAAGTGCTGATTTCTTTCATCCGGTCCGACCCGGCATCCTGCTTTGATACCCAATTAAATTTGACTAAAGTGTAGAGTAAACCGATGACGCCCATTGCGGGAACCAGATAGATCAATTTATCCATGTGTTTTTCTCTTAAATGAACTTTTAAGGGACGGCAAAAATAGGGGAAAAGAGGGAATATCTGAGCGGGGGGTGGTAGGAATTATGTGGAAAGTTGTTTAGTTGAAGAGAAGAGCGGAGAAACAGAGCGAAGAGCGAAAGGTTATGCGCTCTTCGCTCTGTTTCTCCGCTCTTCTCTTCAACTAAACAACCTACTTCACGGTATCTTTTTTCTTCTTCCCCAGCAGACTATTAAATAAACCCTTGCCCGCTTCTTCTACTTTCTTTTTTGTATTATCAATACCGTTTGTCTGCGCAAGTGCACTGGTATCTTTCTGACCACTTAATTGTTTTTTCAATTCATCCGTGGCGTCTTTTGCCAATTGTTTTTTTACCGACGCGACTGTATCACGCAACTTTTGCTTGGCACTATCAACCTGTGCTTTCACAAAATCTGTTGCCTGCTGTTTCATGTTTGATGCAGTGCTGCTCATTGCGTCCTGCAGATTTGTTTTTAACGTCGGATTCGATATTGTGCCACCCATCTTCACATTCACGCTGATCACGTCGTCAAGTTTTAGCGGAACGCCTTTGCTGTTCACTTGCTTCACTAAATTATTTACCGCATCATTAGCCTGCGTACCTGCAAAGCTGCGGGGGATTTTCAGGTTGATCGCATAATCCAGCGTTTGATCGAAACCGTGAGATCCTCCCATTTCCATATCGATATCTTTTGCTTTTACTTTGAAAGGATTTACAACAACTCTTCCGTTCTTAAAAGAAAAATATGTTTTGAGATCTTTTACGGTGATTTCTTTCAGTTGATTTACCTGGAGCGCCTGCGCAAGTTTGTCGAGTGGTTGGAATTTTTTCAGCAATCCTTCAAGTACTAATAAATTACCATCACCACTCAATGAATTCAAATCGGGATACATATTCTCTCCCAAATTTCCGGTCATCGTCAATTGAGAATTTAATTTTCCATCTATGAATTTACCTACTGGCATCAATTTTTGAACCGTATTGAATGCGTAAAAAGTTTTTTGTACATCCAATCCTTTTACGTCGTAGCTCATCGTAATTGCCGGTTTCTTTTTATTTTCTTTGGTTGAATAAGATCCGTTAATAGCCATCGTTCCATCAAGTGCATTTGCTTTCACATTTGTCAGCTTTATGGTTTCATCTGAGATCACCAGGCTTCCGGAAACTTTTTCCATATCCAGTTTGTCATAATGAACTTTGTCCGCGTTTGCATTCACAACAAAATTGATATTCGCCGGAACTGCAAATGGTGCACTCGCTGCTGCGGTCTTTGCAGACGAAGAGTCTGTTGCAGCGCCCATCCAATCATTCAGGTTGATCTGATCTGCTTTTATATTGAGTGAACCGTCAAGCGCCTGATTTTTCAGCGCATATGCAAGCAGGTTATTAATTGCACCATTCGCTGCAAAATGAGTTTTCAGGTATTCGCCATTCAACTGATTCAGCGAAACATTTTTGGGATTGAATGTCATCAATAAATTATTCAACTTAATTCCATCGGGGTAAGATTTAGATGCATATAAGAAATCGTTCAACGCTAGTGTGCCGCTTGCGCTGAACTGGTCATATTGTTTTTTCTCGATGGCTGAAATATTTCCTTTTGCCTGTAAAGCTGCATTCAGCAAGCCGCTCATTTTTGTTCCGCTTTCAAGCTTTACCAACTGTGCCATTTTACCGAGATCAAGTTTTCCATTTACCCCGGCATCAATAAACATATCGGTCACCGGGTTCTTTAATAATAAATGAAAATCAAATGGCGCATCATCCATCTCAATATGTCCTTGCGGAATATTGACCACCGTATGATCTGTGACGCCATCCGGATTATCCACTTTCAATGCAACATTGATATTTTTTACCGGCTTCGGTAAATCCGGATATTGGAAGAAACCATTTTTTATATCGAGGTTGATATTGTAAGCAGGAATATGTTTACTATCATAAATTCCCTTTACAAATCCGTTGAAGATTGCTTGTCCACTTGTTTTGATTCCTGCAAAATCCTTTGCATAAATTGCCGGAATCATCGACAGTAAATTTTTGAAATCAGTTGAAGGAGCTTTGAAATTAATATCCATATTGTAAGCACTGTCATTCGCGAATTGAAAAAAGCCCTCTGCATTTAATGTAAGATCATTGAGTGCAATCTTATCTGTCTTGAAAGAATATTTAGCCGCTTTGTTATCTACTTTCAAATCCGCATCAATCGTGGCCTTTGTGCGAACCAGGTAGGGAATGCCGCCATAATTGAAACTAACTTCTTCCGCATTTGTTTTTGTGCTAAGTGTAAAAAGATCTGCGGTGAAGTCTCCGCTGCCTTCATGATTGAGATTCACGATTTCACTGCTCATATTGCTACTCTCGTCTTTATAACTGATATACGCATGCGAAATTGAATATTTCTGCAATTTCATCGTGAACGGTGCTGATGATGCACTTGGATTTTCATTCGAAGAAGAATCAGGTTTTGCGATCGACCAATTAGCATGTCCGTTTTTATGAACAATTGCATGTATTCGCGGATCTTCAACATTGATTGCATATATCTTCATATTATTGCCCGAAATAACACTCATCAGGTTAAGCGCCACATCTATTTTTTGAGCTGATATCAATGTATCCTGGGAAAATTCATCGACTCCGGTCAGGCTCAGGTTCTCTATACCAACTGCGAGCTTTGGAAAGTGCCTGAACAATGAAACATCCGCGTCGGAAAAATCTATTGTTGCATTCAGGTGTTTGTTGACCTGAGTTTTAATGATGGAAATAATCTTCCCTTTAAAAACGAAGGGAGCTGCAAAAGCGAAGGCAATCAATAGCAGCAATACAAGACTGGTAATCTTTAGAATCTTTTTCATGGTTTTTCACGTATTGGATATTGCAAATATGTAAATTTTTTCCCCATTTTCCTACTTATATGTAAACGTAATTGCCATCAAAAACATATAAGCGGGATAAACTTCCTGTTCAGGGAAAAATATATTGTGGAATTAGGAAATCATTTACATAATTATTGACTCTTGCAACGTATTATTGATTAGCCGCGTCATAACCATGATTGTGAAACGAATATCATTACTACTGCTCACGCTGCTTTTGGTATGCAAAATCGGCGCACAAACCTGTACTACATTGGGCCAAACGCCGTCCACCGCGTTCCCTGTGTGCGGAACATTGGATTTTAGCCAGAGCTCGGTTCCGATTTGTTCCACCAATCCCGTATATGTCCCCGGCTGCTCCGGCACCAGCAATGCACTTTATGAGGATAAAAATCCCTTTTGGTATAAGTTCACGTGTTATCAAACGGGTACACTTGGATTCCTGATAACACCGAACGATTTGGGTGACGATTATGATTGGCAACTTTTTGATGTTACCGGTCATGATCCAAACGATGTATTCATCAACTCAAAACTTTTTGTTTCGGGAAATTGGTCTGGTAGTTATGGACTGACGGGTGCGTCTTCAAGCGGCGTTGGCAATATCCAATGTGGATCAGATCCTGCAGCCAATGTGCCGAGGTTTAGTATGATGCCGACGATTATAAAAGGGCATAATTATATTTTACTCATAAGCCATTTTACGGATAGTCAAAGTGGTTATAAACTTTCATTTGGCGGAGGTAGTGCGAGTATTACTGATACAACCAGACCTCGATTGAAGAGTGCGTCTATTTCCTGCGACGCGACTAAGATTACTGTTATTGCAAATAAAAAAGTGCAATGCAATTCTGTTGTAACGACGGGAAATCCGAATGATTTTGATTTTACACTGTCTACCGGCGTGTCTCATATCATCGCTGCAACCGGATTCAATTGCAGCAATAGCTTTGATATGGATACCGTGATTCTGACACTCAGTAATCCGTTGCCGGTAGGAAGTTATGTTGTCACCATGCAAAACGGGAAGGATGGGAATACGCTGCTTGACAACTGCGGGACAAGCATTCCACAAGGCGATCAGGTTGGCGTCGATGTATTGCCACAACAGCCAACGCCGATGGATAGCATTCAACCGGTGGGCTGCTCGCCAAATTCCCTGCAACTTGTTTTCAAAAAAAATATCAATTGCAGCTCTATAGCTGCAGACGGTAGCGATTTTCTGGTTACTGGTCCCGGTAATGTTGTGATTGGCTCGGCTTCGGGTATATGTAACAGTGATAATTTGAGCCCTGTTATTAATATCAATCTTAATGCCCCGATTGTCAAAGGAGGAGTGTATCATATCACATTAAAATCCGGCAGCGATGGAAATACAATCATCGATGAATGCGGCCAACAAACTCCTGCGGGGGCATCATTGGATTTCATTGCCGTCGATACTGTGTCGGCGGATTTTACTTACCAGGTATTGTTGGGATGCAATTACGATACAATTAATTTCAATCATGTCGGCGGTAACGGAATCAACTTGTGGAATTGGACCTTTGATGGAGCAAATAACAGCTCGCAACAAAATCCACAAGTCATTTATTCTGTTTATGGAGATAAAAATGTGCAGCTCATTGTGTCAAATGGAGTCTGCAGCGATACTGTTACAAAAATAGTTTCATTGGATAATGAATTGAAGGCAGCTTTCGAAACGACAAATATTTTATGTCCTGAAGACCTGGCGACATTTAAAAATAACAGCATCGGAAATATTGTTTCATTTGACTGGAATTTGGGGGATGGCAGTGCAGATGATTTTCAGCCAACACCCGCAGATCACCGCTATGTTGCTCCCAATGTTGAAAAAATTTACACCGCAAAATTGATCGTCAGAAATAATTTGGGATGCTACGACACCGCGGTTCAACAAATACGGAAATTGCGGAGTTGTTATATCGCCGTTCCAAATGCATTTACACCAAATGGTGATGGCATCAATGATTATTTATATCCATTGAATGCATACAAAGCAGGCAATCTTATTTTCCGCGTATATAATCGCTACGGACAACTTGTTTTTGAAACTACTGACTGGACAAGAAAATGGGATGGAACGATACGTGGCGTTGAGCAGGGTACCGGAACGTATGTCTGGACACTGCAATACACGGAAAAGGATTCTGGAAAAAAATTCTCACTCAAGGGCACGTCCACATTGATCAGGTAAGTCCTTATTTTCGCAGTTATTAAATATTGCATGACACCTGAAAGAGAAGCAAGACTTCGCAGCGTGCTGAGTAAGCGGCAACATGATATTACAGTTGTGTTGGAGAATGTTTTCGATCCGCATAATATATCTGCGGTTATGCGTACCTGTGATGCCGTCGGCATACAGGAGATATACGTGCTGAATACGCGTATTCCATCGCATAAAAAATGGGGATCGAAAAGCAGCAGCAGCGCTGCAAAATGGCTGACGATCCGCCAATTCACAAATGCAAATGATTGCTTCCTCGCGTTGCGAAAAAATTATGATATTATTTTAACGACGCACCTGAGCAGCGACGCAGTTGCCTTATACAATATCGATTTTACAAAACGGTTAGCATTGATATTTGGAAACGAACATGACGGAGTTAGTAAGGAAATCCGGGATTTGTCTGATGGCAACTTTATTATCCCCCAAGTTGGAATTATCAAATCGTTGAATATTTCGGTAGCGTGTGCGGTAACTTTGTACGAAGCGTTCCGACAAAAAAATATTGCTGGTCATTATGATGAACCAAGATTACAAGGGGAGAACTTCGAGGGATTACTAAAAAAATGGGGAATGGAGAACCACGATTTATGAGATCGAAAAAGATTAGCTGGAAATTTTCTTTGCGTCTTTGCGCTTTTGCGTGCATATTCCTGGTTGTATCCGGCGCAAGCGTTTATTCCCAGGAAATAAAAAAAATAAAGATCGCCGAATTGGAAGCGTATATACGTCAGAGTGATCATCCGCTGATCGTGAATTTCTGGGCGACGTTTTGTGTGCCTTGTGTAAAAGAAATTCCGGCATTCCAGGCGGCAGTTGAAAAAAACAAGAATGTGGAATTGTTATTAGTAAGTCTTGATCTTCCCAAATATTATCCCGAAAAAATATCATCGTTCGCAAAAGAAAAAAATTTTACCGCAAACATTTCCTGGCTAAACGAAACGAACGCTGATTATTTCTGCCCGAAGATTGATAAGAAATGGTCCGGCGCAATCCCTTCAAGTTTATTTGTCAATAGCAAAACAAAGTACCGGCGATTTTTTGCGCGGGAGATGAAGGGAGAGGAGATAGAGAAGTATATTGCGGAGATGGTGAAGTAGAAAGAGCGAAGAAACAGAGCGAAGAGCGGAGGGTTGAACGCTCTTCGCTCTGTTTCTTCGCTCTTTCCTCTCACCCCTTCAGTTCCTTCTCCGCTCTTTCATCTGCCATTACTTTCAGGTGATGGATACTCACGTTCAGTTCATAGCCGATCAGGAGGATCATCGAATCGAAATAAATGAGTAGCATCAGGATTAGAATACTTCCGATGGAGCCATACACCTTGTTATAAGCGCCGAATTTGTTCACCCAATAAGAAAAAACAAACGTGGTAAGGATGAATAAAAAAGTCGCGAGTAAAGTTCCCGGTGAAGAAAGTTTCCAGCGCTTATTAACAGCGGGCGCATATTTATAAATGAATGCGATACAAAAATAAAAAAGCGGGATGATCACGATCCAGCGAAGCGTTTTTAAAAGTGTTTTCGTAGCGACGCGATTGTGAACATTCATCCATTTCAATAAGTTTCGTAGCAGCTGATCTTGTGTTATCAGCATCGCGAAAGAACCAATCACCAATAATACCAATAGTAAGGTCAGCTTGATGGCCATCCATCTTGTCTGGAGAAAATTTCTCTTACTGTTATAGATAAGCGATTTATTAAAAGACCGCATCAATCCCATCATCGCGTTCGATGCATAAAATAACGCCACCAGGAGACCAAAGGATAATAACCCGCTCCTTGGTTTTTCCAAAAAATCATTCAGGAAATTGCTCACCACAGCAGCAGTGTTTTGATTAGGCGTTATATCTTTTGTCAGTTGCATCAATTGATGCGTTATTTTTTTGGAGACAGGCAGATACGGAATCAGCGTGCAAATAAATATTGCAGCAGCGGGAATAGCCGTCAAAAAACTAAATGCAATAGATCTCGCGCGGTCATTCAATCCAACTTTTCGGATCTGGTTTAAAAAAAATTTAATGACATCATACAAAGGCACACGCTCAAATCCAGGAAGGATTATTTTTTTACTTTTTTGTGAAAGGAACCGAAAGAGCGGGGAGTTCAATATGATTTGCTGGACATTGATCATTACAAAAAATTATTTTGCGGAATCCTTTAATGCTCGACCGATTCTCATCTCTTCGTCCAGTGCTTTTTGATATGCTTTGGCAAACTGTAGATGTTGCGGATAGGTTTCTGCAAAATTGGAATACCCGGAAAAATCCGGTTTCGCCACAAAATACAAATAGTTTGTTTTCGGTGAGTTTAATACTGCTTCCAGCGTTTCTTCAGACGGTGTACAAATTGGACCGGGAGGCAATCCCGCATATTTATAGGTGTTATAAGGTGACTCCACCAACAGATATTTGTCATAGATTCTTTTCAATTCAAAATTTCGTAAAGCATATTTTACAGTCGGATCGGCAGCCAATTTCATTCCTGTTTCGAGGCGGTTGATATACACGCTTGCTACTTTTGGTTTATCTCCTTTCATGTTTGTTTCTTCTTCTACGATCGAAGCAAGTATGTAGGCAGTGGTTGGATTCAGGTCATGCTGCTTCGCGAGTTCTATACGTTCGGGAGTCCAAAACTCCTTGTATGTTGCAAATAATTTTTTAAAAATTCTGCTTGGTGTCGTATTCCAGAAATAAGTATAAGTATTCGGGAAGATGATTGACATCACCGTATTAGAATCGACTTTGTATTCTTTCAATGTATCATTGTTCAACAAAAAATGCATGAATGCTGCCGAGTCACACTCAAATCTTTTCCCGATCATCGAAGCAAGATCTTCTTTGGTTCGCAATTTTGTAATTACCAAATTAACCGGAATTTGCCGGCCGTTATGTAACATGCGTAAGATGTTGATGAGATTGGCGCCTTTTTTTATCTCGTATTTGCCGGCCTTTACATTGGTAGGATAACTCATCCTGTGAGCAAGCCAGTTGAACATCGACGAACTCTTAACGACTGTATCTTTTTCTATCACTTGAAGAACTTCCTCATAACTCATCCCGGTTCTGATATAGAGGAAATATTTTTCATTGCTGAACGCGGTTGCTGGTCCGGCCAGTTGCCAGCCAAAAAATGCTGCAGCTAATACGACCAACAAAGAGAATCCGATAATGATTTTTTTCTTCATAGGAATCCTGATAGATACTCAAGATAAACGAAAAACCCCGCCATTTTTTATGACGGGGGATGAAAATATTTTTTTAAACTCATTATTTAGCTGGCTGCGACTGTGGCGTCGTGGCAGGCTGAGTGCTTTGTGTTGCCGGTACTGAAGTGGAAGTTGGGTTTACAAGTCTTACTGGCGCTTTAGAAGCCTTCGGAATGAAAACCGTGGAAAAAAGACAAAGCAATACTACTACTACCGCGAGTATCCATGTTCCTTTTTCCAATACATCCGTTGTTTGTTTTACACCCATGAATTGATTGCTGAATCCGCCAACATTACCAGCCAATCCTCCGCCTTTCGGATTCTGTACGAGAATAATGAACCCCAGGCACACACATGCAAACAAAATAAGTATGACGAAAAAAATCATAATAATCCTTTTTTTATTTGTTCAATTTTGGCCGCAAAGTAAGCGATTTTGGTGGGATTGAGCAAACTTAATTTGAGGTATAACTCGATTGCTTTGTCGATCTTACCCTGCTTTGCAAGCACTTCAGCCATTGTTTCTGTTTCAACTTCTTTTTCCTTGATGGAATCCGCCGCGATCATTTCTATTTCGGCAGTTCTTTGCGCATCTGGCTCTTCACGCATTGCATGTTGAGGAAGTTTCTTCATGACTTTCAACCATGCAGTAAATGTTTTTAGCTGCTTGCCGAATTTATCGGTAGGATTTTCTTCCTGTACAAATTTGATTCCCTGCGATGCGAAATAGTCTATCGTATGATACGGTTCAAAACTCAACTCAAATCCGCGATGTTCTTCTTCATCATCCGAAACAGAAACAGGATGCAAAGATGGCTCACCCTGAACAATGTGCTGCTCTGCATCCAGGTGATGATCCGGTGAAGAAGATATTTCTTTTGTTTCTTCAACAGGCTCTTCGGTTTTGATTTCTGCAAGATGATATTCTTCTTTTACCTGTTCTGTATTTTCTTCGAACACCGGATTTTC
>JAFDYD010000013.1:0-59616 GCA_018267615.1 Bacteroidota bacterium
ACTAATCAACCTTTCAACCACTCATTTTTACATGAGTTTTCGTCTATTGCTTTGCGGTAGTTATTTTTTTCACGAAGGATCCGTTGCGTATTTCTTCACTTCCTCTTTTTGCAAGTGAATCGCCGGTTTTAAGATCCCCATATATTTCAACGCGGTTGCCTTCTTCACGTCCTTTTTTAATATCTATCCATTGCGCTTTCTGATCTGATATTTTTATTACGAATAATCGCTCAGTGGAACTGACAACCGCAGTTTTGGGAACAACGAAGCTGCTGTCGATAGCTGGTAACGGGAGCTTTACTTCAACCACCATTCCGGGAAGTAATTTTTTATCATTGTTGATGACGTCCATCTCAACTCTTTCAGCGCGCAGTTTATTATCCAGTGCACCGGCGAGTCTGCTTACCGTGGCAGTGAATTTTTTCTGCGGAATAGCTCTCGTGCCGAATTCGATATTTAATTTATCGTGAAGATAACCGGTGTACAATTCAGGAATCGAAACAACGAGACGCAATTTCTTTTGCTGTTGCAATGTAAATAGCGGCAACTCCGAGCCTTTTCCCGACGGACCTACATAAGCACCCGCATTTACATTACGCGCGCTGATAACGCCGTCGAAAGGTGCACTTATCTCGAGATAGTTTTTAGTATCGACAATTTCTTTGTACGCAGATTTTGCTGCTTCGAGCTGCGCTTCATCGGAATTTTTCTTTGCCAAAGCCTGGTCGATATCATTTTGCGAAACGGTACCAGGGGTCTGGCTCGTTTCATACAAGCGATCATAATTTGATTTGCTGGCCAGGTACACTGCTTCCTGTGATTTTAATCTTGACGCGGCAGCATCTAATTGCGCATTCACCTCAGGGGCTTCCATAACAGCGAGTAATTGACCAGCCTTGACTTCAGACCCCACATCTACATTTAATTTTTTTACAAAGCTGTTTACTTTTGCATATAGATCCACTTGTTGAAAAGCAATCAGCTCTCCCGGTAGTTCGATGGTAGAAGCCATTTTCACTTTTTGCAACGTAACTACCTCAACACCCACTTCCGTCGCCGGCTTTTGTTCTTTCACCTCCTCACTCGACGATGATGCACAGCCGCCTGATATAACGGTTATGCATACCGCCAAAATAATAAGCGATGCGGGTGAAAATTTATTTTTGATCGGGTTCATACAATGATGGTATATAATGTTTACTTTCTTTATCCTCCGGATCCAATGATATCGATACAGTAGATGTCTTTCCCTGTACCCAGGAAAATACAAGCGGCAAAATAAATAGCGCTGCAAAAGTGGATGCAATCAATCCTCCAATAACCGCGCGACCTAACGGTGATGCCTGGTCGCCGCCTTCACCCAGTCCCGATGCGAGCGGTATCATTCCCACAACCATCGCCATCGTTGTCATCAGGATCGGCCTTATACGAAGTGCAGCCGCTTCTTTGGCAGATTCCATTGCATTGCCGTTATGTAAGCGAAGGTGCTCGGCATTGGTAATTAATAAAACTGCATTCGCGATCGATACGCCCACCGACATGATCATTCCCATATAAGATTGCAGGTTTAAAGTTGACCCTGTAAATTTCAGCATTAACAATGAACCAAGCAATACGGCCGGCACCGTCGATAATACGACCAACGACACTTTGAACGATTGGAAATTTGCAGCAAGCATCAGGAAGATAACTACAACGGCTGTGAGCAATCCTGCTTGCAAACTGTCCATCGTTTCAGTCAGCACCTGACTCAGTCCACGCATTTCAACGGAGACGCCGCGTGGCAATGGACCAATCGATTGAATTGCTTTTTCTACATCCCTTGTTGCTCTACCCAAATCCATTTTATGCAAGTTGGCCGTTACTGATAATTCGGGCACCACACCGATATTATCATTCTCACCGTAAATGGTGTCGGTTTGAATAGTAGCAACATCACCTAAAACAGGTCGCGCTGCATTTTTTAATACAGGAATCTCGTTGATATCATGAATGCTCGTCATTTGGTTTTCCGGAACCTGCACCTGCACATTATAACTGAGTCCGGCTCGTTCATCCACCCAAATATTTTTTTCGGTAAACCTCGAAGAGGAAGTGGACGCTATTAATGAACGTGAAATATCATTTACATCGACACCCAGTTGTGCTGCACGGATGCGATCGATATTGATCTTGATCGCAGGGTAACGTATCGGCTGACCTAATTGTACGTCCCGCAAATAAGTGATCTCTTTCAGTTTGTCGATAATTTTAAATGCATATTCTTCATTTAATTTTTTATTCTTGCTCACAATTTTTACTTCGATAGGAGTAGGAGATCCCTGCGCCAATATTTTATCGGTGAGTGCAATGGGTTCAAATGATAATTGCATATCTGGCATCGCCTCAATCACTTTTTTTCTGAATCTTTCTTTCATTTCATCCGGATCTTCTTTGTAAGAATCTTTTAATTGAACCTGTAATACTGCTTCCTGTGGTCCGCTCATAAAAAGATAAAGCGGACTTGTTGAAAATTGAGAAGGATGTGTTCCTAAAAAAGATGACGACACCCTGATATTATCGACACCGATTGTTTCATGTAATATATCGAGTGCTTTAAGCAGTCGCTGTTCCGTTCTTTCCATTCTTGTGCCGTCGGGCGCACGCAAGCGTACCTGGAATTGACCGGCATTTGTTTTTGGCAACACATCCTGGCCTATATTCATCAATAAGAGTATCACTGCGCCAACGGTCAGCACAGAATATGCGATCACTATGGGTGCCTGGAGCGGAAATATCCTGTTGAGGAAACGCAAAAAACGCGCGCGGAATTTTTCGAATCTTGTCGGTTTGGTATCACCGTTAGATGTATGTTCGATAAGAATTTTCTTCTGATCCCATGTATCGTTTTCGGATTTGCCCAATCCGGAAGCAACATAAGCCTGTTCATCTGTCATTCCCTTTGGCTGGTGACTTTTCATCAACCAGTTGGACATGATCGGTACAAATGTTTGTGCAAGCAGGTAAGAAGTGATCATCGAAAAAGCGATCGCCATTGCCAAAGGAAGAAATAATGAACCAGGAATTCCCTTCATGGTGAAAGCGGGTGCAAACACTGCGAGAATACAAAACAGGATAAGCAATTTTGGGAATGCAATTTCTTTACATGCATCCCACACCGCGAGCGCTTTCGGTTTCTTCATGTCCAGATGCTGGTGAATATTCTCTATCGTTACGGTAGACTCATCAACCAATATTCCGATCGCCAGAGAGAGCCCGCTCAGCGTCATGATATTGATGGTTTGATTGAAAAGATATAGAAACAAAACCCCGGAAATAATTGAAGTCGGTATCGTCAGGATAACGATCAATGCGCCTCTTGCATCGCCGAGAAATAATAACACCATTAAGCCGGTGAGTATCGCTCCAATGGCTCCTTCAGTAAGTAAACTTTTTACCGAATTGATTACATAAGTAGATTGATCAAATTCGTAAGACAGCTGAACATCATCCGGCAACAAACTTTGAAAACGCGGAATTGCTTTTTTAAGATTCTGCACAACTTCCCAGGTAGATGCATCGGAGGATTTGGTAACTGGTAAATAAACAGAACGCTTTCCATTCACGAGGGCATATCCGGTTGAAATGTCTGCACCGTCTTCTACTGTTGCTACATCGCGCAGATAAACATTCTGCACACCATTTTTAAAAAGAGGAATATTTTCAAAATCTTTTATGTTCTTGATATTTGTATTTGCCGGTGTGTAATAATTAATATCACCGATACGAACATTTCCCGCCGGGGTAGATTGATTGTTGACACGAATCGCTTCTACGAGCTGATCAGGCGTCATACCATGTGCTCGCAACAATTCCGGATCTGCTTTGATAACCACGGTGCGCACATTTCCTCCAAACGGGGCGGGTGCGATTAATCCAGGAATTGAAGTAAAAGAAGAACGGATATATACATTCGCATAATCCATCAACTCGGTGTTGGTGCGAATCTTACTACTTAAAACCAATTGTCCCACTGGAAGCGTTGCCGCATCGAAGCGAATAATAAATGGCGGATTATTTCCTGGCGGAAAAATTGCCTGGATACGATTACTGAATGCCGAAACCTCCGCGGCAGCCTGCGCCATATTTGTATTTTCGTAAAACGTAAGCTTCATCAGCGTAAGACCCTGGATATTCCTGGTCTCGATACTCTTCACGCCGGATACATACAATAATATATTTACATACTGTTTTCCAAAATAAGCTTCCATCTGATCCGGTGTGAAGCCGCCGAAAGGGTGGGAGAGATAGATTACAGGTAAATTAAGGTTGGGGAAGATGTCAATCTTCACATTACGCACTGCAGTGATGCCAAAGAAAAATACTCCGGCAACAATTACCAGTATTGTGATTGGTCGTCTGAGTGCGTTTTTTATTAAGCCCATGTAGAAAATTTATTTTGTAAAAGGATCGGGGTTAATCGTGAGACGTGAAACGTGAAACGTAAAACGTCAAACACAAAAAGTTCACTTCTCACGTTTCACGTCTCACGATTATCATCTTGCCCCCAAATCATTCTAGAATTCTTTCATAAATAGCCCAAAATCTCCGCTGGCCGCGGCTTTCAATAATAGCGCCTGCCATACATTATTATTAGCGATATCCCTGTCTGTTTCTGCACGATTCAATGCAAATAATGCCTGTGTTACATCCACAATATTGCTGAGACCATTTTTATACATCACTGTTTTTTGCGTATATGCATCCGATGCAGCTTTCACCTGCGTCGGCGCTTCGATATAATTAGCGATCGCGTTTTTTATTTTTGAGTCTGATAAAATAAGTTGATTGGAAATATTCTGGCTGGCCAGGTCATATTCATCTTGCAATCCCCTCGATATAAAATGTTGCGCTGCCACTTGCTGTTGCACTCTCCACGGTGTTGTCAGGTTCCATGACATGCCAATGCCTACCAGGTAATTTGCTCTTGTTGGTTCAATACCGTTCCAATACTCGTGCGAATATGCAAAAAGATTTTGCGCGCCATAACTATCATCGAACCCGGAACCACGTCCCTGTATTATTCCAAACAATGAAAAAACAGGAAAGCTAAAAGTGTGAAAATATTTCGCGCGCTCGTCGCTCAAGCCGATCCTGCTTTGATAATATTTTAAGAGCGGATGTTCTTCTTTTTTTAATTGTGATGAATCATAGATTCCTTTTGGAATACGCATCACAAAAAAAGTATCGAGTATATAGCGGTCACGCGGAGCAAGTGTTCCCATCAGTTGCGCCAACTCGTTGCTTTGTTGTTGTTCAAAATCTTTCGCATTCGTCAGCGCGATCACCGCATTCGATACTTCTGCATTGGCCAGCGATGAATCGACACCGGGATTCAAACCGTTTTTTGTTCTTGTCACCACGACATTTCTCAGAGCTGTTGCGCGATCGAGGTTGTTCTGGAGAGTTCGACTTATCAACTGCGCAGCGAGCAGATTCAAATATGCTGCGGAAACCCTGACCTGATGTTGGAATTTTTCCTGTTCGAGATCGCTTGTATTCAGCAGCAATTCGGATTGAGCCACTTTTATCCTTTCTTTTGATCGCCCGAATGCAAAAAAATCCCAATTGATATTCGCAACATACAAAGCACCAAAAGCAGCGTTCCAATTTTGCGTAGGAAGTGGGGGACCGGCGGAAGCAGTAGCAAATCCTTTGAACCCGTACAGAGGACCGTTTTGACCATTCACTGTACCATAATCTTGCTGCGCCGCTATGTTCAGATCCGGCAGGTATTCCCTGTTAGTCGCTTTGACAAGCGCCTTGGATGCGTTTAAATAATTAGCCTTTGCCTTGAGCGTTCCATAATTTGATAAAGCTGTTTGGACCGCCTCCTTCAAAGTGAGCACCTGGGCTTGCGTGGAGGACAAAATATTATATGTAAAAATCAAAGTAAAAAAACAAACGCGATTCATTGCTATAACCAGGAGTCTGGTGAATTGCAAATGTAATTGTAGAAGAGTTATGAATAAAAGGAAATAATTTATCGGATGGAATGATAAAATTCCAACTCGAAAAATTTTGGACATTCCAAAACCGCTGCGCATCACGTTGAAGGCCGCCAAAAGGCTGGCCTGTAGCAGGTTTTAGAAGAAAAAGGATAAGGGGAAGGAAAGGTTTAATGCTGAAATGCTTCAGGTAATATTTTGCAGGCAAAAATGTGAAATTCACCGATCGGAAAGTTCTCCCTGAAATTGATCGACCTTTCCATGCCTATGTTCATGCACACGCGCAACTTAATTACCCGCGCAAGGAGAAGCCGAAACAATTGACTCAACTTTCTAATGCATATCGTATAAGAATATGCGCTCGATGATCCGGAACAGAAAATTTACCGTTCACCACATCAGCTCTTAAGCGGATGTTATCAATTTAAAATTCTCTGTACGAGATGCCTATTTTGCTTTCTCTTCTTTTACACCGCGAGAACCGATCCAGAACGTGATACCAACGATCCAGGTAATTGTAAGCAACGCAGACGTGATATACTGCATGTTTAAATAGAGAATAGAACTTACAACGCTAAGAGAAAGGATTGCTACAAGTGCGATTAAAGGTAAAAATGCTTTCATACTAAGTACGTTTTAGGATTAAAAATCAATTTGGGTATATAAAAACCGCTGTTTGTACAGTGGAATTATCCTAAACAGAACATAGTTTATTGGAAAGAAAAGTAGATTTTTCCGGGGGAAATTGGCAAAAAAAAACGATAAAAAAGTGCTTACGTCACGATACCAGTGAAGAGATTGGACATGCTGGTTTTTAGGGGGAGATTGGGTACGTTTACAAGCACAAGATTGTAATTAATTTTGAAAAATGCAAGTGCCGGGTATGAAAAAATAAAAAAAATTACGAAATCAGCAGGGGATTTTCTAACTACCATGGGTACTCTATAACGTGGAAGGCATGTGAAGATAAGAGCGAAGAAACAGAGCGAAGAGCGGAGGTTTTAGCGCTCTTCGCTCTGTTTCTTCGCTCTTATCTTCACATGCCTTACGCCTTACTTCCTGCCAATGTTTGAGGATGTAGATTAAAATCCTTATTTTGCCTTTAAGTCCATTTCCTAATCGATAAAGCATGAAATTCCTGCAAGAAAGATCATTCCAATTCCCTGGAAAAATCGACACTCCGGAAGCCGGTTCAGGCAAGGAATCTCCCAAAACAAAATCACTTAGTTTAAGGCAAAGAATCAAGCTCGTTGGCATTCCCGACAGGATAGAATTATTGGGTCAAAAATCGAGCGTTTTCCTGGAAGATATCAAATCCATTGGTCTCAATCGCACCATGGATGATTTGGAAAGAAGAAAACTAAGCATCTTTAATCAGCTTAATTTTTTTCAGCTGATAACCGGATTTATTGTACCGATTACTTTTTTCTTCGGCAACCATGATTTTCCCGTATTCGCTTTTATTGTGGCAAGTCTTCCTGCGTTGGTAAGTTTTTTGGTGTTGTGTTTGAATTTTTATTTCAAATACCAGGCGGGAATGATCGCTTACTTTTTGTTATACCCGGTCGTAACAAGCATCGTATATATGCACGGAATGAATCTTGGCGTTGATCTCTTCTTCATATTATATGGTGTGCTTTCCGTTTTCTTTTTGCAGGAAATAAGTCACATGCTTTTTTCTGTTACATTGTCGATGGTGAGTTATTTTATCCTGGCAGTGATCAACAAAAATTACACGTACCAATTACAGACTGCTAATTTATTTTTCTACTTGTTCAATCAGCTCACGGCAATTGTATTTATATTCTATGGGCTTTTTCTCATTAAAAAAGAGAACACACTTTATCAATTCAGTATTCTCACAACCAATAAGGCTTTGCAGGAAAAAAATCGCGAGATCGAAAAACAGAAAGAGGAAATAGAAGAAAATGCAAAGGAGCTGGTAGAATTAAATTCTTTAAAGAATAAATTATTTTCCGTCATTGCACATGATCTTAAATCGCCGATGTATGCATTGCGGAATCTTTTCAGCCAGATGCAGCAACAGGATCTTCCATTGAAAGAAATCAAATCGATGATCCCGGATGTAGTGAATGATCTCAACTATACCACCGGGCTCATGGAAAATTTATTGCAGTGGGCCAAAAGCCAGATGCAATCAAGCTCAATCAAATTGCAGCCGATTGATGTTACGGCGATTATCACTGAAGTAATCAACACGCTTCATCTACAAGCTGTCTCCAAACAAATAACCATAAAAAATAAAGTTAAGAAAACGATTGCCGGATTTGCAGATATGGATATGGTGCAACTGGTTCTGCGCAATCTTCTTTCCAACGCCATTAAATTCACACCTGCAAAAGGACAGATTACGATTTCTGCAGACGATGAGGATTCATTTATTAAAATAGGAGTGGAAGACACAGGAATCGGCATCACTGAAGAAGAGATTGCGAAGATCAACGAAAATTCTTACTACACAACAAAAGGCACAGCCAGCGAAGCAGGCACCGGACTCGGACTGATGCTTTGCAAAGAATTCATCATAAAAAACGGCGGACGATTGCATATCTCCAGCAAACCCGGAAAAGGAAGTATTTTTTCTTTCACGTTGCCGAAAGCATAATGAAAATAAGCGAATTTAATCTTTGCGGTTTTGCGTCTTTGCGTGAGAAAATGTTCACGCAAAGGCGCAAAAGCGCAAAGATTAAATTCGCTCATTAACATTGGTTTCGTCACATCTTTCGTCACTTCCGTCACATTTGAAATTTTTCTTTTTCTTTCTGCCTTAATCTTGCTCTAAATAATAATTTATGAAAGTAAGATGGAAGGAGCACGAAATCATATTTGCCACGATGGCCACCACCGTTATTATTCTTGGTAACGTCTGGTCAAAAGAAAACAACACCGAATTGGCTTTTAAAAACGCAAATGTCCCATTCAATTTTTTTGTCAATGTGCTGATGCCTGGGATCGGCAGAAGCTTGTCGATTTACCTCGCTTATCTTTTTGTAAATCTTTTTACTATTCCGAGACTTTTATTTCCACGGAAATTCGAGGCGGGCATGTTGAAAATTTCCCTTTCATTAAAAAAAATCGAGTGCAAAGGCATCGCCGTGAAAATTTTCAAGGGATATGTTTGGTTCTTTTTGCAGATTGTTTTGATAACGTTGATACTGGGCACCGCATTCACATTATTTATTTATTACCAGCATGAATGGCTATTTCATTATCCAGGTTTCTCTTTCTTGCCAGTGAAAGGTCATACGGATGCACAGCTCATCAATACTTATGGCGAATATCTATTGGCGTTAGTACTAACGGTCATGTACACCTTATATGCATGCATTCGCGATATAATAAGCAGTTCATTGGCAAAATCAAATAATAAATCTTTCCTCGTTTTAATATTGAATCAGCTCACCGGGTTCATGATGTTTCTATTTATTCTGCCAATCGTTTATTATTCTTTTGATTTGACCGACAAGGAAGCAATTTCTACAAACATTATGGTTGTTGCTATACCAGGATTTTTACTGTATTTATTAAATGCTTATTGGTTGTTTCCTGCTAATGGACAGAAGCCGTTCTTTAATCCTTCTTTAATCGTTAAAGTCCTTGCGGCCGCATTCATTACCATGCTTCCGTTTGGCATCGGACTAAGTAGTCACTATGACAATAGCAGCCCGTTTTTTATTTTGTTTGCTTTTCAGTTGTTCGTGATGACGCCGATTTCATGGCTGCATTACCAGCAGCGAAAGGAAAAAATATTAGAGCTGCGCGGATTGGAAGCGGAGCTTGCAAAATCAAAAACAGATATCCAATTTTTGCGTTCACAAATCAATCCACATTTTCTTTTTAATACATTGAATACGCTGTATGGCACTGCGCTACAGGAAAAAGCAGAATCCACGGCATCAGGAATTCAAAAACTCGGGGATATCATGCGATTCATGTTGCACGAGAACAATCTTGATTTTATCCAGATGAACAGGGAGATCGAGTATTTGCAAAATTATATCTCACTGCAAAAATTGCGTACGCAATCGTCTCCCAACATCGTTATTGAAGACAATATTCACGACGCTCATTGTAAACATAAAATTGCACCGATGTTGCTGATACCGTTGGTAGAAAATGCATTTAAACATGGAATCAGTTTGCAGGAAAAATCATGGATAAGGATCAAACTCGAATGCGACGAGAAGAATATTCGTTTTGAAGTTCATAATAGTATGCATGCTAAAAAAGACAATGATCCTGAAAAAGACAAATCGGGGATCGGGTTTAAAAACGTAATCGAACGTTTGAAACTAGTTTATGGAGGAAGATTTCAAATCTCCACAAACGGAAACGGCAAAGAGTTTTTTGTAAAACTCGCCATTCAACCGAATCCTTGAATTTTGAAAAGAAAATGATGAGCTTTGACTAAATTTCAGTCCATACAAATGATGCAGGCAATTGCCATAGACGACGAACCCATTGCATTGGAAGTGATCAGGAATCTCTCCACAAAAATTCCTTTCATTTCCTTGAATGCAGTTTTCACGAATGGATTTGAAGCGCTTGAATACCTGCAAAAAGAAAAAGTGGACCTTTTATTTCTTGATATCAAAATGCCGGATATTACAGGGATCGAATTGTTGCAATCGATTCCAAATCCACCGATGGTGATATTTACCACTGCATATAGTGAACATGCCGTTCAAAGTTTTGAACTTGACGCGATCGACTATTTATTAAAACCTTTTTCTCAATCCCGTTTTTTGAAAGCCTGCAACAAGGCTTTCGAGCAATTCGAATTGAGAAAGAACAATACGGTTTCAGATTCTGCCCCGGCCCATATTTTTATCAAGAGCGGTTATGACCAGATCCGGATTGAACTTGAAGAAATTCTCTATGTACAGAGTACCGGCAACTATATGCAGTTTGTTTTGCCAGATCGCAAAATAATATCGCGCCTAACCATGAACGAAGTTGAAGAATTATTACCGGCCTCAGCATTCGTCCGCATTCATCGCTCCTATATCGTTGCTAAAACAAAAGTACACCGCGTGGAAAAAAACGCCGTTTGGATAAAAAGTGAAATGCTTCCCGTCGGTTCCGCTTATACCAACGAAATTGAAAAGATCACAAAAAAATAATTTGAGTTTGCAAAAGCAAACAGTGACTGTATCAAAAGCGGACAATTTTTTTCCGGCGGAAAAATAATGCCTTAGTTCTGAAGAAGATAAGAACGGCATATTTTTTATTGCAGTATCTATCAAACATGAGATATGAATTCGGAAGAACGCATATGGATATTGGTGGCACGCAAATTATCCTATGAAGCATCCGAAACAGATATCAGTGAATTGGAGCAGTTGTTGAAAATGAATCCCGATCTTTCTTATTCAGTCCAGCTAATGGTTGATTTATGGAATAATAAAAATGCCGAATCACCAGTTACATCGAAAATGTTCGACAAACTTTTTGAAAAAACAAAACGACAGGAGCCATTAAATCTTCATTCAAACCATTCTTTCAATAACCGAAATTTTATGCTGAAAAATTATTTCAAAATCGCGTGGCGGAATATCTCCCGACACAAAATCTATACGGCAATCAATGTACTTGGACTTGCCATGGGGATTTGTGCTTGTATTGTGATTTACCTTATTACCGATTACGAATTGGGGTTTGACAGGTTTCATCCCGATAATGAAAGGATTTATAGAATAGTTGGAGAAGTGCAGAAAAATACCGGTGAGAAAATGTTTTTAAACAGCCCGATTCCTGAGCTTGCAGGATTCGAAACTTCGATTCCGGGATTCGAATCAAAAGTTGGTTTTCATTTGTACGGAGGCAGTATCAAAATTCCCGGCACTAAAAACGAGGAGAAAAAATTCGACAATCATATTGAAGGAAGTTGGACTTCTACGGCTATTCTGACCACGCCACAATTTTTTGATGTTTTCAAACATGAATGGCTCGCGGGAAATGCGGCCACTTTGAATGATCCATATAGAGTCGTGCTCTCGGAAAATCGGGCTAAAAAATATTTCGGAGAAATTCCAGTGGATAAAATGATTGGGAAAACTATTATCTACGATGATTCAGTTCGCGCCACGGTATCTGGTATCGTAAAGGATTGGGACAAAAATTCTGATTTTGCGTTTACAGATTTCATTTCGATAAGTACCGGGCCAAAAAGTTTTTTAAAAAATATGTTCCCGACTGCGGATTGGAGCAGTTTACAACCACATCGGTCGATGGCTTTTGTAAAACTGTCGAAAGGAACCACTGCCGCACAAGTCAATCAGAGATTTTCGGCATTTATAAAAGATCATGTAAAGAAATCAGATTGGATGGGTGAATTAACCATGCAATTGCAACCGATAACGGATATACATTTCACCAAAGAATTTCATAGGGGAGATGATGGCGACGATTTTCGTAAACCTTACCTGCCGACTTTATACGCGTTGATGGGACTGGCCATTTTCATTTTGCTGATTGCAGTTGTCAATTTTATCAATCTGTCCACTGCGCAGTCGTTACAGCGAGCAAAAGAAGTCGGTATCAGGAAAGTAATGGGCAGTAATAAAGGAGATATTACAATTCAATTTTTGATTGAAACATTTGCGATTACGTTGTTGGCGGTATTTGTTTCCATTTTGCTGGTTAAACCGATCCTTGCTGCATTCAGTGATTTTATTCCTGCCGGTGTGGCGTTCCATATTTTTAGTTTCTCCACGATAATATTTTTATTATCAGTTACTATATTGACTTCGTTGCTGGCAGGTTTATATCCCGCTAGAGTGCTCGCATCTTATCGGGCAGCGCTGAATTTAAAAGGCGTAACATCTCAGGGAGCAGGTGGAAAGGGCAACTTGCGAAAAGCGCTGATCGTTTTTCAATTTACCATTTCGCTGGTCTTTATTATCGGGGCGATTGTTGTTGGTGGACAAATTCGTTTCATGGCCAATGCAGATAAAGGATTTAATAGTGATGCCATCATTGTAATGAACCATTGGGGCCGCGACCAGCAACAGAAAATAGCGGTGCTTGCTGAAAAAGCGAGGCACATTGCAGGTATTGATAAAGTTATTATACAGGGAACTTCCCCAATGGGTTTTGCACACGGCGGAGAGAATTTTGTATTCAGAGGCAAAGACGAAATAAAAATTGAAGTTTCGTTCGATGCAGCCAACGAAGATTTTGTGCCATTTTACCAGATGAAAATAATTGCTGGCAGGAATATGATGCATAGCGATAGTTTGTATGAGCTGGTGATCAATGAAACCTGTACAAAGGCTATGGGCTTTTCAAATCCGAGTGATGCGGTTGGAAAACTTCTTTATAACAATAACAAACCCTATCCTGTGGTCGGAGTGGTTTCGGATTTTCATGAAGGATCTTTTCATGATCGTATGCGCCCGGTCGTTATAGCAAAAATGCCACAGCGTGAGTCGAGTGTTGCTATCAAACTCGCAAATAAAGACAAGCAGTTGGGTGATACAAAATCGATCATTGGCTCATTGGAAAAAGAATGGAAAAAAATGTACCCGGACGATGGATTCAATTTTAGTTTTATGAACGATGCGATTGCGCGGTTATATGACCAGGAAACAAAAACGGCCTGGCTGGTAAATGCAGCGATGTTCATTACTATTTTTATTTCTTGTATGGGCTTATTTGGTCTTGCGATGTTCACTGCCGAAAAACGCACAAAAGAAATAGGCATTCGAAAAGTGCTTGGTGCATCTGTTACTGATGTAGTTGGTATGTTGAGTAAAGATTTTATCGTACTCGTAATAATTGCTGCGGTTATAGCATCACCGCTTGCCTGGTATTTTATGAATCAGTGGTTGCAGGATTTTGTGTACCGAATTAATATTGACTGGTGGGTTTTTGTTTTGGCAGGAGCTTGCGCGATATTAATTGCGTTGATAACAGCAAGTTCGCAGGCGATCAAAGCTGCGGTTGCTAATCCTGTTAAGTCGTTACGTACGGAATGAGCCGTGATGTTAGTCGATTGGTCGATAAGTCGATAAGTCGATATGATGTCTGCTCACGGATCTTATGCCCGGTATCCATATCGACTTATCGACCAATCGACCAATCAACCAATCAACCTATCAACCAATAAACTCAACATCACCTCCTCACCACCATATCCATCACCGTATCCTTATAACTATTCCCTATCGGAATGGTAGCATTGCCGGTTTCAATACTGTTTCCATAAATGCTACGTATATGCGAAATGGCGACAATAAAAGATTTATGAACGCGGATGAATTTGTTTGCCGGCAAAGTTTTTTCGAAATAGGCCATCGTTTGATGTGTGATCAGTTTGTATTCTGACGTGTGAATTTTTAGATAATCGCGCATCGACTGCACGAAAATTATTTCTGCGAAATTCACTTTGAAATATTTGTTATTGCAACGCACGAAAATATGATCTGTTGGCCCAGCATCTTTCTCCACGGCTGCCTGCGTGTATATGCGGTTATCAAGAATTTTGTGGATTGCTTTATTAAACCGTTCAAATGAAATTGGTTTTAGCAAATAGTCGATCACATTGAACTCATAACTTTCCAGTGCATAGTCTGCGTAAGCAGTCGTCAAAACAACCAGCGGTGGATTCACAAGTGATCGCAAAAAATGCATGCCTGTTATTCCGGGTAATTGAATGTCCAAAAACATCAGGTCCACTTCCTGGTACTTCAACGTTTCCATGGCCTCGGCAGCATTTTTACAAACCGCTACCAGGTCCAGCTGATCAATTTTTTTTAAATGACTTTGGATTACCTGCTGCGCCAATAATTCATCTTCTACGATAATGCATTTGATCATGGTCAGTGAGGTTTTACAATCAATGAAACCGTGAAGGCATTGTTGCTCATCAATACATCGAGTGTGTGAGAATCGGGATATAACATTTCGAGTCGTTGTTTTGCGTTTTTAAATCTGACCACACTCTCACGTCTTTTTTGTTTGTCTGTCTGTATGATATTAAGCGCATAGGTATCCGGATATAAAAGATCGAGCAGATGTTTGCTATTGGTGATACCCGTACCAAAAATTCTTTTCGATTGTGTTTCAAGATCGAGATTTGTATTGTTGATAACAGTCAGCTCGATTTTATCTTGCACTTTCAAGTTGATATAGACAAACGGATTGGTATAAGAATCATTCAGCGCGTGTTTGAAACCGTTTTCAATAAATGAAATGAAGAGGAAAGGCTCGATCATGATACCATCCGTATCACCCTCAACCGTAAACTTGATATCCGCTTTATGCCTGATCTTTTCGATCTCGATATAGTTCTGTATAAATTCTATTTCTTTTTTCAATAAAACTTTTGGTTCATTGCATTCATAGACGAGATAGCGCATCAGGTCGGCCAACTTTACGACTACTTCGGGAGCCTGATCGGATTTCTGAAGACTGAGAGAATAAATACTGTTCAACGTATTAAACAGAAAATGTGGATTCAATTGTGATTGAAGATATTTTAACCGGTAAAGCGTATTATCTTTTTGCAGGCTTTCTACAATCTCTTCTTCATCAAAAGTCTTTTTTACAAATGCGGCAACTACGGCAAGGAACATATTGATAAATATCCAGATACTCTCACGTACGAATACTTTTGGTTTGTAGGAGAAGTAAGCTTGTTCTATTAGCAGTGGATCGAATCCCATGATGAATGCATAAAGCGCCATTAGTAACAAATGCATGAAAGCAAAAAAGCCGATGCTTGCAAGAATAAAAACAATGGGCCGGTTCCTGAATAATAATTTCGGAACTATCACTCGCGAGTAAATAAGATAAGCGGGTAGCAAAATAATACTGATAAGGAGCAGCACAATCCATATTCTCGGATCGATCCAAAATATAGTGAACGCATTTACGAGAGGGTTGAGTAGTCCAAGTAATATCCAGCAGAATATTTCTATTTTGGTTGTAGGATTTATTTTCCGGTCATTATCATATTCCATGACGATAAATTTGAATATAAATTTATCTCAATAAAAGCATTGTTTCATAGTAAAAAGCAAACTATATTTTCGTCTGTTGCAGAACGTGTTTTGTCGATTTTGCGAGGCATGATGTCGAATTTTATTTTTTGTGTGAAAGGGATTGTTAGGGTGAGTGGTTGCTGCAGTTTTTGAACCATGAGTAAAAGGATTGGAGGATTGCCATGAAGTTTACAAGTAATAATGTAATCACTGATCTTTGCTTTTGCAATTAATCAAACCTCATGGTAATCTCTTAATCCTTTAATCATGGTTCAAACCGGCGTAATTATTCAACTCTTTTTGTAACATTGCTATCTACTTAACATATCAAACGACATGCTATGAAATATTTCTGGTCTTTTATTTTTATTTTGATTGTTCAGGGATCGATCGCGCAAACTAATTCGCGCCCTTCTTTTTTTTCTCCACCATTACCACCACAAGTGCAGGACGATGGCGCGATTCAATTTCGGTTACGTGCGCCGGCTGCATCAAAAGTGGTATTGATTCTCGAAGGAAAAACAATTACCATGGAGAAAGAAAAGTATGGAATATGGAAAGCAACTACATCTGCGATGGAGCCGGATATTTATACATATAATTTTGTGGTAGACAGTTTGACGATTACGGATCCTTCAAATCCATTGGTAAAGCCAGGATATTTCGGCGGTGGACAAAGTCTCGTCGTTGTTCCTGCTAAGACGCCACAGAGCTGGGAGATACAGGATGTGCCGCATGGAACCGTTACGCGGCATATTTATAAATCTGCCATCATCGGCGATCAGCGTGATTTCTTCGTATATACGCCACCGGGATACGATCCTTCAAAAAAAGAAACTTACCCCGTTCTCTATCTGCTACACGGTATCGGCGACGATGCGCGCGCATGGACGCAGGCGGGATATGCAAATATTATTTTGGACAACCTGATCGCGCAGGGAAAAGCAAAACCGATGATTATAGTAAATACCTTGGGATATGGTGATGCAAAAAATATCGTGTCACCGGGTGCCTTTGGAAAATTTACCGAAGCGCTATTGGATGAAGTGATTCCCGAAGTTGAAAAAAAATATCGTGTGAATCCGGATCGCTTGCAGCGCGCAATCGCCGGCTTGTCGATGGGTGGAGCGGAAGCGATTTTCGGCGGATTAAATCATGTCGATAAATTTGCCTGGGTAGCGGGATTTAGCAGCGCGTTTGTGATGTATGGAGTCGGTAGTGGTTCCTTCAATAATGATAACGGGCAATCGGCCTTCGCCACCATTTACACAAAAAATTTTCCCAACCTGGATTCGAAAGTGAACGATCAACTTAAATTATTATGGATATCATGCGGCAGCAGTGATTTTTTGTTGAATTCAAACAAAGACTTTATGAAATGGCTGACTGAAAAAAATATAAAATTCAAAAGCGTTGAGACTTCGGGCGCACACACGTGGATGGTGTGGCGGAGGAATTTGACTGAGCTCGCACCACTTCTTTTTCGATAGAATTTTCTTTGCGCCTCTGCGTCTTTGCGCAAAAATTTATTTCCCGAATATTCGAGAGAGAAATTTTCGCGCAAAGACGCAGAGGCGCAAAGGAAGTTCTGGGGCCGCTGATAATTTATTTTGAAATATTATCTTTATCAGCATCTAATCATGTCAATCAGAAGTTATGGAACTTTCCATTAGCAGGAGCAGCTACGAAATGATTGCTTCACTTCGTATTTTTTTCTTGCAGGAAAATAATTTTCAATTCATTTACGATAAATGTTATCGTAATGGATGGGCCGACAGTTATCTCATTAATGTAGATGGAGAAAATATCGGTTATGGATCAGTGTGGGGAAAAGACAAACGCGAAGACAGGGATGCCATTTTTGAATTTTATATCATTCCAACATTTCGCAAGTTCGCGAGTTTTATTTTTCCGAGACTTCAATTTGCTTCGGAAGCACGATATATTGAATGCCAGACCAATGACCTTCTATTATCGACAATGCTCTACGAATACGCGCATAATATAAATGCAGAGGCAATTCTTTTTAAAGATCATCACCAAACCAACATGCAAATTCCCGGGGTGATATTTACGCGTCACGCCACCACAGATGAAAATCCAAACGATGCTGGCGGATTTGTGTTGGAGATGAATGGGGAAGTGGTTGCCAGCGGGGGACTGATGCTCAATTATAATATGCCCTACGCCGATATTTATATGGATGTAAAAGAAAATTACCGGCAAAAAGGTTTTGGTAGTTTGATCGTGCAGGAATTAAAAAAAGAAGCATATCGAATGGGTAGAGTTCCTGCCGCGCGATGCAACATCGAAAACAAAGTCTCCAAAGCAACTTTGCTGAAAGCAGGATTCGAAGTTTGCGGATGTAGAGTGGTGGGGAGTTTGTGAGGGGCAGAAGGATGAACGCTAAACGCTAAACGCTGAACGCAGAACGCGAAACGCTGCGTTCGGCGTTTAGCGTTTCGCGTTTAGCGTTCTGCGTTCATCCTTCCGCTCTCACCCTTTCGCTCTCATCTTATTCCCCTTTGCGTCATTGCTTATAAATGAGATTTTTCCGCGGCCCTGATATAAGTATCAAGAACGATATCTTCTGCATCTGCACTGCTTGCGGTGATTCGCAGAATATATGATTTCAGTTGCCCGTTGTTATGATAAAATTTGTTCATAAAGAATCATCGATTAATTATTTTTTTTTCGTCGCAGCTTTTGATTTCTTCTCGCGTTTTTTTGTTGATATGGATTTGACAATAGTTTTCCCTTCTGCAATTTGTTTTTTGTCTTTTATTTTACTGAAAGAGTTTGCGTACGCATCCTTTATCAATTTTTTGACATATGCTTTTGGGAATTTTGATTTTTCCGTAACAAGGATATAACGATATTGGTTGCCTTCTCCCAGTAAAATTTTTTCCGGATCAGAAATTTCACTGCCCCAATAAAAACCAAAATGAATGTTCTTGCTGGTTCGTCCCACGGCTATAGAGCAAAATGTATGTCCAACTTTTTCTGTAGGTGACCAACCAAATGCCAATGCGTTGTAATTATCGTAAATAAGTTCATTCGCTTTCGGATATTGATCCCAAACAAATTCCCGAAGCCACATAACCGTGTCGGTGATTTCGCTACCGAATGGTTTGAGAAATTTTAAAAGATCTTTTGTTTCTTCTTTACTCATTTTTATAACTTTATTGAATCATATGCTTTGAAATTATAAATAAATTTTCTTTTACTACAACATTTTATTTGTAAAGGTTTAAGAGCAGACTTATCTCTTTGCGCATTTGCGTCTTTGCGCGATATTTTCGTTCCCGAATATTCGGGACATCAATTTTCACGCAAAGACGCAAAGGCGCAAAGGAAAAAAGTGCGTAAAGAATGATGAATGCTTTTTCTTCTCCACGCGAAAAATATTTTTATATTGCATGACCAAACTCTTTACGCTCATTCAATATGCCGGGAATAAAAAGAAGATCGTTTATTAAAAAGACGCTGGTCGCGGGAACAGGCATCGCGCTGGCTCCGCAAATATCTCTCGCAAAAAAAACGCTCAATAGTCGATCGGCAATCGGAAAAAAAATAATTGTAGCGGGCGCCGGAATATCGGGATTGTGCTGCGCGTACGAATTGATGAGAGCGGGGCATGATGTGACCGTGCTTGAAGCATCGGGAAGATACGGCGGACATGTATTTACGGGCCGGGATGGTTTGTCAGATGGCTTATATGCCGACTATGGAGCCGATCATATTACAAAACCGGGGTACGAAAAATTCTTTGAGTATATCGACGAATTTAAACTGACTGCCATTCCATATCCCAACGCCGAAGGTTCGGAATTTGCTTATGATAAGAATGCGTTGAAGATGATCGACGGCAAATTTTATTCTGCGGAAATGTTGCGTGATCCTGCGGTGCTGAGCAAATTAGGTTTCAATGATCGCGAGGCGCAATTTCTTTCACAGCAAGGAATGTATGCGTTGAGTTCTTTTTATCTCGATCATTACATCGATAAATTTACCGATCCTTACCAGCCTTTTGGTGTTGGCTATGACGATTTTGATAAAATCTCAGTCGAGGATCTCTATAAAAAAGAAGGTGCTTCAGCTACGGCACTTCGTTTCCTGGGTGAGAAAAATGTTTCGGCACTGTATGCGCTATGGCGATTGTCGATTATGCGTTCCCGTGGTATTCCTTCCTCTGAAGGTGAAACTTTTCATCTGAAAGGAGGCAATGAACAATTAACAATGGCTTTTGCAAAACGCCTCGGTAATCGCGTGAAATTAAATCATCCCGTATTATCGATACAACAAGATCAACACGGAGTAACGGTCACCCATAGGGCATTTAACGCTCATGAGGAAACAACAATGAGCGCTGATTTTTTGGTCAACTGCATCACGTTGCCCATTTTCAAAAATATTCCGATCACGCCGGCGCTATCACCGGCGAAACAATATGTGGTCGATAATTTGGCATACTCTTCACATCCGTTTTGTGTGTTCGAAGCCGCAACAAAATTCTGGCTGGATGAAGGTATTCCGAGTATCAATATGGAATTTGAACATGCCGATATTTCTTCTATCTGGCAAGAGACAAATGAAGTTGATTCGAGCCGGATAATTTTAAAGGCTTATTGTCCCGGTGGACTTTCTGCGCAGCGTGTTTTGGCGGCGTTTAGAGAAGTATATCCCGGAAAAAAAGACACGATAGAACAGGCGTTGACTTTGGATTGGACAAAAGATAAATATGCGCCGACTTGCGAAATGCAACCTTTTCCTCCGGGAGAAATGCATAAGTTCTGGCCGCAGATCATGATGCCTGAAGGCAGGATTTATTTTGCAGGTACTTATGCCGATAATATGAGCAGAGGCATGGAGTCCTGTATCCGTTCTGCGCAACGTGTTGCACAGGAAATCAATAAAATTTGATATGAAAAGCCGATCTGGATTTATTTATATCGTTATTATTTTTTTCGCAATACTAAATCTCTCTTCAAAAAAATTATTCCAGGATAATCATCCTCCCTCGGTAAAAATCATCGTGCCCGTAAATAATATGGTCTTTAAACCAGGAACTTCCGTCAACTATCGGCTAAGTGTAACCGATAAGGAAGATGGAAGTTCAGAGTTTGATGAAATAAACAATAAAGAAGTATTGTTAGAAGTGAGATATATAAAAGACAAATCAAAAATACCGGGAGCAGGTAGTAATGTTGTTGAAGCTGACGCGCCAGGATTGGCTGTAATCAGGACTTCCAATTGTTTAAACTGTCACAATTTTTCCAGTAAGTCAATCGGACCTTCTTTTTTTGAGATCAGCAAGCGATATCCGAATACAAAAGCGAATGCGGATACATTGATCAAAAATATTAAGAATGGATCCACTGGCACTTGGGGAAAAGAGAAAATGCCATCGCATCCTGAGTTGACTCCGGCAGAAATAAAAAATACCGTAGAATGGATTTTGAAAAATGGTTCAGCGAAGGATATCAATTATTATAATGGTATTAATGGAATGATATCATTAGCACCGAATCGAAATGGGATTTATGTGCTCACTGCCAGTTATACCGATCACGGGATGAAAGATGTTGTTGGCAAACGTCTTAAAGGTGCCGAGCGTGTGTTGATAACCGTGAGATAATCGCTTCTTTGATATTTCTATGTGTCCCTATGTTTCTATGTGCCTATGTGGTGAAAAAAAACCTGCACAGTCGAGATTTTTTTTCACCACATAGGCACATAGAAACATAGGAGCACATAGAAATATCAAAATAAGTCACTACCAATAAATCGTAAATGATTTCAATTGATTGGTTTAAATTTAAATTTTCAAAACATCATTTATGGTTGACGAATCGAACGGCTACGAAGGCATTGCAGAAATTTATATCAAAGGCAGGGGAAGAGCTGTTAATGGAATCGGTTCGTCTGCAGCGCGCGCCTGGGCGCAAACCTTAAAACCGGGTTCAGCGGTACTCGACCTTGCATGCGGAACTGGTATCCCTGTTACAAAAATTTTGCTTGAGGCAGGATTGAATGCGTATGCAGTGGATGCGTCTCCGAAAATGGTAGCAGATTTCCGACAAAATTTTCCACACGTGCCCGTTGCTTGCGAATCGGTCGAGCGGTCTTCTTTTTTCAATCGCACATTCGACGGTATTATTTCAGTTGGACTGATGTTTCTCCTCACAGAAGAAACCCAGCGGGCACTGATTCCTAAAATGGCTGCCGCTTTAAATCCGGGAGGAAAATTATTGTTCACCGCTATGCTCGAAATAAATGAATGGAAAGATGGAATGACAGATTTGGAGTCGAAATCTTTAGGGGCGGAAGAATACAGGAAGCTGATTTTATCTTCCGGATTATCGCTTGGTGAAGAACTCCACGATGAAGGCGGAAATCACTATTTCAGTGGTATTCGAATGGTGTAATCACTTCGTTCACCATAATTTTAAATAGGACCTTTTTCATATTGCCTTGCTGAAACGCTTACTGTCGCTACATCATCTGTTGGGTTGGGATACATTGCAAAAAGACATCGACAGTCCATCACAACGGCCGGACAAAATAGGACGGCAAACGCAATCAAAAAGTTTTTGGTAAAAATTTTCTTTTCATGTTTTTATCGATATGTGTATCCAAACCTATTCTGATAAACGCATGAAATAAATAGCCAAAAGGCGAACCGTATTTAAATGGGCGAATTGCATTCTTGCCGGAAAAAAATTATATTTGAAAAGGTATTAACTCAAGCTAACCGGCGCTATGGCAAATAAGATTTCATGCATTGTTGTGGATGATGATGAAGTGGATAAACTGGTTGTTCTGGCATACCTGGAAACCTATTCTTTTATTGAAATTGCCGGTGCTTATCAGTCTTCGATTGCCGGACTCGAAGCAGCAAAAAGAAACCCGCCCGATTGTTTGTTCCTCGATATCGACATGCCGGAAATGAACGGATTGCGGTTGCGTGAGCAACTCATGCAAATACCAGCTTGTATTTTCATCACATCTTATCCTGATTATGCCGTGGAAAGTTTTGAAATGGCAGCACTTGATTTTTTGGTAAAACCGTTTTCGGCAGAAAGGTTTGGCAAAACGATCATAAGACTGCAGGAGTTTATGACGCTTAGAAGAAAATCAGATTTATTGAGCCACGCGCTCGGCGCAGATACCATTTTCATTAAAGATGGACATGACCAGGTAAAACTGCAATTGCATGAAGTGCTTTATCTCGAAGCGTTGAATAATTATACGAGCATCGTAACCGATACCAGGAAATATACCGTTCTTTCTCCGATCAGCGGCTTGCTTAAAGAAAAACCTTTTAGAAGTTTCGTGCGCATACACAGGAGCTACGCCGTGCAAAAAAATTTTATTAAAAAAATCAGTACGGATGAAGTACTGGTGTCAAACAATATTGCATTACCATTAGGAAGGACATATAAAGAATCATTGAACAGTATCAGAGATTAATTACATGAAGAGGGCTTTTGTCATTTTTATTTTACTTCTTTTTTCTGCAAATATTTTCTCATAAAAATGAAGGCTACTAGCGGATCTCTGCAAAATCAAGACATAACCTTTCTATCGCGCTTCGCCTGATTTTTCTGAAAAATTCTCACCGTTTGTACGGAAATCTAAAATTTGTTTGTCTTGACTAAAAGACCGGAGTAATCCGGGTCGCACAAAAGAATTCCATTAAAAAATTTTACACAGGTTTTCAAATCTGCTACAATTTGTGTGTAGGTTTGATCATTAATACCAACCATCATGGAAAAATTTTTACTCATCATTCGCGAAGATCTTAGCAAATTAAAAAAGTGGGATCAGGAAGAGCGTTATGATGGTATAAGGCAAATGGATTCGTGGGTCAAGTCTTTGGCGCAAAACGGCAATTATATATCGGGCGACGCTTTGCATATTAAAGGTGGTTATGTAAGTAAAGACCAGGTTCTTTCCGACGGGCCTTTTATTGAGGCGAAGGAAGGCGTAAGCGGAATTATTTTTATGGGAGCAAAAAATTTGCAAGATGCCGTTTCCATTGCACAAACCTGTCCGCTTGTTAAAACTGGCAACATGGCTATTGAAGTGCGGCCGCTGATGGAAGTAAAAGATATAAGAGAATTTGGAGATGAAGAAAGACCAACAGGCAGCTAACAAATTATACAAAATCAATTCTTGGAAAGATAGATAATGGTACAGTTTGAGTCAATCGGTCGATTAGTCGATAGGTCGATTGCTCAAAATAGTGAAAGCGATCTTAAATAAAGTCCTTCTAATACGATGAGACATTCTTCGACACATCGACTAATCGACCGATTGACTCAAACTGACCAATATCGAAAGATAGAATGCTTAATGATCATACTATCGTTATTAAACTTCATGGCAATCTTACAATCCTTTAATCAAGGTTCAAACCAAGAAAGATATTATTTTTGCGGTTCTTTTCGGGATGTAGCGCAGCCCGGTAGCGTACTTCGTTCGGGACGAAGGGGTCGCAGGTTCGAATCCTGTCATCCCGACTTTTTAAAAAACTCTGTTTAGTGCAGAGTTTTTTTATGTAGTCATATTCCTTAGCAATTAATCGGACTTCATGAAAATCTTTCAATCCTCAATCATGGTTCAAACCTTTCCGTTAATTTACACAAAACAATTTTATGCTGGAAAACCTTCCCGTCATCACTGATGAATTCATGCAAGCGAACAGGGCCAAGACAAAAAATTATTGCAGCATCATTTTAAAATTCGGGCCTAATATAAAAATGCCCGGCGTTGAAGAAATTATCTGGGAACATGGGCGAAGAAATTTTGCGTTGCGGGAAATGGGATTGCTTGCTATCGTTTGCCCGATTAATGACGGAACAGATGTTTGCGGATTGGGAATTTTTGACGCTACTCCTGAAAAAGTAAAAGAAATTATGGACGGAGATCCCGGTGTTATGCAAGGAATATTTACTTATGAAATTCACCCCGTAAGAAGTTTTCCGGGCGACAAACTTCCTTAAATCTTCAATTGTCATTTTCAATAGAGAGATAAGCTTTCCCCAAACAATCGATCAGATCGCTTGGCAACATCGCCTGCTCTGAAAATATTTGTGCTGCAATATCACCTGAGAGTCCATGCAAATAAACACCGAATATGGCAGCTTCAGCGGGAGCATATCCTTGCGATAATAATCCACTAATGATCCCCGTTAGTGCGTCGCCGCTTCCGCCTTTTGCCATACCGGCATTTCCGGAATCATTAAAATAACTCTTGCCTTCCGGCAGCGCGATCAAAGTTCGATGTCCTTTTAATACGATGATGCATTTGTGTTGACTTGCTTTTTGTAGGGCAAGTGTTAATCTCGCAAAATCATTTTCCGACTTTCCAAATATCCTTTCGAATTCTTTGGGATGAGGTGTTAAAATAGAGTAGGGGATAAGGCGGGATAACAAGTTCTCGTCTTCTGCTAAAATATTCAAACCATCTGCGTCCAATACAACCGGCGATTTATAATTTGTAAAAATTTCACCAATTAATTTTTTTGTCTTTTGATCCGTCCCGATACCCGGGCCGATCCCGATGGTGGTATATTTTGAAATATCTTCCTGGATTTTTGTATTGATATTTTCATCTTCATCTACGGTTGCCATCGCTTCCGGCAAATAACCCTGCAGGATTTCGTATCCGCATTTCGGAATATGGCAGGTGAGAAGTCCGGCTCCGCTTCTCAAACAAGCTTTGGCCGACATCAACGCAGCTCCCATCTTTCCATAACTTCCAGCTACCAGTAATGTATGACCGAAGTTTCCTTTATGTGAAAATTTTTTTCTTGGTCTGTAGATGGCGCGGATAAAATCAATATCAGCCAGTTCAAATTGATTTTGTTTTCCCGGAGTATAAGACGGATGCAAGCCAATATCCAGGATGTGAATTTCCCCATTATAGATTTCGTTTTCAGCAACGAGAAATGCAAGTTTGTAACACTGAAAACTCAGTGTATGAGTTGCTTTGATAATGGTATTTCCTTTCGAACTCTTATCAACATATAAACCACTTGGAATGTCGATGGCGATAATTTCATTCCCGGAATTATTGATATGCTCAATTAATTTACCGGTAATTGTATCCACTGGCCGGTTGAGTCCACAGCCAAATAATGCATCGATAATAATATCAGCCGCAGGAATTGGATGAAAATTTTCTTCACCCTGGATAAAACGGATTTCGACATTTGATGAATGCAATCTTGCGAGGTTGGCCTGGAATTCTTCGGTTCCTTTCACCCCGAATTCAAGAATATAAACAATAACGGGACAGTTTTTTTGAGAAAGCATTCTCGCCAGCGCGAGACCATCACCACCATTATTTCCTTTGCCGCAAAAAACAGAGAATGATCCGGGAAGATAATCGTTTGTCTCGAGCCATTCGAAACAACGCATGGCAGCTCTTTCCATCAAATCGATAGAAGTTATCGGTTCATTTTCGATGGTGAATTTATCCCAAAGTCGTATTTGCTCTGGAGAAAGAATTTGCATGTTATAAAGATAGTTGAATCGTGAGACGTGAAACGGCAAACGTGAAATTGAAATGCGAAAAAGTTCAGGTTATGATTTACTTTTCACATTTGTCGTTTCACGTCTCACGATTCAACTTTCCTCATAATCCCTCTTACTCAGCCCAATCCTGGTTCATTTCTTCCCTTGTCCATTCTCTCCGCCTCTTCCATCAGGATCGCTTTCGAGCTCTTCAAATTTTTCGTGGCTTTGTTGGTAGTTGCCAAAAATATCGCAGAGTTGTTTGGAAGCATACACTCTTTTATTATCATTATTGCACAAGGCAATAATCGTGGCTTCCTCGTCAGGCATGCGGATAAAAACCGTGCGGTTTCCATGCCACCATCCGTTGTGATAAATCAATTTTTTTCCGTTGGGAATGCAAAGCATACGCCAGCCAAGTCCGTAATTTCTTTTGCCGCGTTTCTCTAAACTGTATGGAGTATAAGCGCTGTCAAGTGTTACTTTCTTAAACATGATTCCAGATCTTAGCGCCATATCCCATTTCATCAGATCCTGCGCCGTGCTGTAAATATTTTTATCACCATACACTGCGTCGAGAAATTCAAGCGGGTAAGCGCGACCGGTTATCTTATATGATTTCATTGACTTTGCTGTATCAGAAAGACTGAATACATAACTGTCTCCCATTTTCAACGGCTCGAAAAAAATCTTGCTCAGAAACTCTGCATATGATTGCCCGGAAGTTTTTTCGATGATCAATGCAAGCATTGCATAATTCGTGTTCGAATATTCAAAATGTTTTCCAGGTGGTACATGTTGTACTGTTGATTTGTTCTTGATAATATATTGTAACAAATCCTGGTTCGTCAGGAATTTTCTTTTATCCCAGCCCGATTGGTCCATAAAATGAACATAGTTCGCCAACCCGCTTCGCTGGCTCAACAGATTTTTTATCGTTACGCCCGCAGGAAATCCAGCGAGGTATTTCGATACTTCGTCATGAATATCCAGTTTACCTTCTTCCCATAATTTCAACACCGCCATGGCCGTAAAAGTTTTTGAAACAGAGGCGAGATGAAACGGCGTATGTTCGTTGATCGAATCTTTTTTCTGCCGGAAATTCTTAAAGCCGCTGCAGCGCTGATAAATAACTTCCCCATCTTTTGCCACAAGAATGGTTCCGTTAAAGCCCCTCATGAAAAGAGAATCAAAAAAATGACGCGATACAGAAGCGTATTGATTAAGCTCGCTCTTACTAAGTGTATGAGTCGATGTGGGAGCAAGACTGTCAGTGACAGGTGCCTTTGTGCCGGCAGCAGCCTGTTGCTGGCCGGATTGTCCGCAACAAGCAAATATTGAAGCGGCCAGTAAATAACAGCAAATAGTTTTCAATAGGACTTTATTTTAACAGTTTTTCAATTGCAAAAGTAAAAAAAGAAGCCCAAAAAAAGCCGCTTGTTCACTTTTGTTTTTTCGTTTACCATTTTAATAACAAATTTGCACTGGATTTGAAAATTATAACGTAAAAAGGCGAACCAGATTATGGCAGATAAAAAAATAACAAGCTACCCTAAGGAAAAAATCAATATTCTATTTTTAGAAAATATAAGTGATGCGGCGGTCAAACACTTTGTAGACGCGGGTTACGCGTCGGTTAAGAAGCTCACCAAGGCGCTCAATGAGGAAGATTTGGTGAACGAAATAAAAGATATCCACCTCCTTGGAATACGTTCCAAAACCCAGATAACACCCAAAGTGTTGGACGCAGCCAAGAAGCTGCAGGCAATTGGATGTTTTTGTATTGGTGTGAACCAGGTGGACCTGAAAACCGCCCGCAACCAGGGGATCGTGGTTTTCAATGCTCCTTATTCAAACACCAGGTCCGTAGCGGAACTCGTTATTGGGGCTTCTATTATGCTGATCCGGCGCATTCCGGATAAAAGCAAGGCCGCGCATGACGGTGTCTGGCTCAAAGAATCCAAAGGCAGTTATGAGTTGCGCGGAAAAACGATGGGGATTATTGGTTATGGAAGTATCGGAACACAAGTGAGCGTATTGGCCGAATCATTAGGTATGAAAGTGATTTTTTATGATGTGGTTACTAAACTTCCATTGGGAAATGCGGAAGCTGTAAAGAGTTTGAAAGAGCTCGTCAGCAAATCGGATATTGTTACGCTGCACGTCCCCGAAACTGCACAAACAAAAAATCTGGTCAATAAAAACCTGATCAGGCAATTCAAAAAAGGATCGATTTTGTTGAACTATGCAAGAGGTGAAGTAGTGGATCTAGATGCGCTTGCAAAATCGATTGAAGAGGGACAAATAGCGGGCGCAGCCATCGACGTTTATCCATGGGAGCCCGAAAAAAACGGTGACAAATTCACCACGCCGTTACAACATTTGCCCAATGTGTTGCTCACGCCACATATCGGTGGATCCACAGAAGAGGCGCAAGAAAATATCGGGGAAGATGTGAGTACGAAATTATTCCAGTACCTCGAAATGGGAATTACGATCGGCTCTCATACTGTTCCGCCTTTGAGCCTGCCCCAACAACACGGCACACATCGATTGCTCCATATTCACAAAAATGTTCCGGGAGTATTGTCTGAGATTAACACCCAGTTATCAAGACATAATATCAACATCCTGGCACAATATTTAAAAACAAACGATGATATCGGCTATGTGGTGCTTGATGTAGATAAGAAGTTATCAAGCCAGGCACTTCAGCTATTGAAAGAAGTAAAACACACGCTGAAAACCAGATTGCTGTACTGAAAATATCTAATTAAAAATAAGGTATGGGGTGTAGGGTATAGGGTATAAGGTATAAGGTGTAGGGTATAAGGTATGCCATACCTTATACCCTACACCTTATACCTAACACCCCATGCCTTTTCTCATTAAAGAAAAATAAGTCTTATGAAGGTTCTTATCGTTGGTGGAGGATTTGCCGGTTTGAAATTATCGAGAACACTGAGTAATAAAAAAGGAATTGATGTTACGCTGCTCGACCGGTTTAACTATCATCAGTTCCAGCCTTTGTTTTACCAAGTGGCCACTGCAGGATTGGATGCAAGCAATATTTCATTTCCGCTTCGCAAAGTCTTTCACGATAATAAAAATATCACCGTAAGGCTTGGCAAGTTGCTCGAAGTGGTGCCGCAGGAAAATAAGATCAAAACTGATTTGGGTGAAATGGATTACGATGTTCTTGTGTTGGCCACAGGAGCAGACACAAATTTTTTTGGGAACACCGAGTTAATGAAAAATGCGTTTCCGATGAAGTCAAGTTGGGAAGCGCTGCAATTGCGTTACCAGCTGATAAGAAATTTTGAAGACGCCACGGTGATAAAATCACCCGACGAGTTGCAAAAACATATGACAATTGTTATTGTAGGGGGCGGACCGACCGGAGTCGAATTAAGTGGCGCCATCGCCGAAATGAAAAGAGATGTGTTGCACAAAGATTACCCGGAGTTGGATTTTTCCAAAATGAAAATATACCTGTTGGAAGGATCGCCGAGGACACTCGCTGCGATGAGCGAAAAGTCTTCTGCCGATTCCCGCAGATACCTGGAGCGGTTAGGTGTTACCGTTATGACCAATACCGTAGTAAAAAATTATGACGGAAACACAGTGACTTTGCAGGACGGAACAACCATCGTTACGAATACGGTCATCTGGGCAGCAGGTGTGAAAGGGAATGTGCCTCCGGGAATAAGTCAGGATATGATTGTAAAAGGCAATCGCATCAAAGTGGACCGCTATAACAAAGTTCTTGGGACAAATAATATTTACGCGGTCGGCGACCTGGCATATATGGAAACGCCTTTGTATCCGCACGGACATCCACAATTGGCGGCCGGCGCAATTCAGCAGGGCAAAAACCTGGCGAAGAACTTTTTGCAGATGCAAAAGCCCGATCCGAAACTGGTCGAATTCGAATATTTAGATAAAGGCACGATGGCGACAGTTGGACGAAATCTTGCTGTTGTTGATATTCCCAAACCGAAATTACATTTTAGGGGTTTGCTTGCGTGGATGATCTGGATGAGCCTTCATCTGATGCTGATACTCGGTGTGAAGAACAGGCTATTTGTTTTTTTGAATTGGCTCTATAATTATTTTACGAGAGATCAGTCGCTGCGGTTATTATTCGGAAATCAGCCACAGAGGGATCACTGATCTTTGCGACTTTGCGTCTTTGCGTGAAAAAATTATCACGCAAAGACGCAAAATCGCAAAGTTTCGCAAAGACTATCCCATCAACTTCCTCGTTTCAGAATCTTCCTCGCCCTAGAACGAAATGCCGCCGTTTCATGTTCCCATCTTTCTTCGATGATCAGTTTTAATTCAGGAAAAATTTCAGGATATTGTTTGGAGAGATTTTCCAAAACAGTAAGCGAAAATGCTTTTATCGCTATAGCCGTTTCGTTTGATTGAATATAATCGAAGCAAATGCTCATAATCTTGCCATGATATTTTTTTGGAATCTCGATATCTTGTAGTAGTCGAACAATATTTCTCGGCACCGCATTGTGCTGTTCCTTCTTGCGGAGGTTATTAATAAGACGATTAAAATAAGGGTTGATAAGATCAGGATATTTTTTTACACAGTTATTCATGGGCAACGCCGCTCGTTGCGTGATGCGCCATTCGCCGGTGAAAAATAAATGCATCAGTTCGGCAAAACGTTTTTTATCGTGGCCGATATATTTCACGATCTTGTCGCATTGTTTTTTCGATTGTCCGACAAGCAACATTTCCTCGATATTCATGCACGATTCAATATTTTTTTTGTAACGCGGAACATATCCTTGTATGACGACCATACATATGCGAAAGTCTGGTTCAGCCGAACACCGATTGTTCTACTCAGTACGCCGTAAATAACTAAAAAGGATAATATTGATGCGATTACGGAACCATAAGCGGCACCAAGCCAGCCAACGTAACGAAGTCCGAGATACATGAATCCATAATTCAGTGACATGGACAAAAGGTTCACCCAAAAATTTATTTTCGGTTTGCCGATCGCGTCCATGGTTGCGCCGAACTGGTATTGAAAAGGACGAAGAAAACTAAATAATATCACGATCTGTAAAATAGGAACGGCAGCCAGGTATTTGCTGCTCGAAAGAATTTGTATAAAAAGATGCGGCATCAAAAAAATAACAATGCTGATAGGACCAAGAATGCTGATAATTGTTCCAACCATTCTTTCAAAATAATAGCGCACTTTTTCATGACCCGTATTCGCCATCGCTTCAACATTTTTTGGAAAGAGAACATCCGCAACGGCCATCGAGGGAACATCCATCATATTATTGATACGCGAAACCACATTATAATATGCGACGATTTCGGGTGAGATCAACCCGGCAGTGATGAACTGATCTGCATAGCGTCCCATGGTGGAGCTCACATTTGTCCCGAAAATATATTTTCCGAAATGAAACATTTTGCGCGCAGTTACTTTGTCTACGTCGAAACCTTTGTAAAAATAAACGCGTGCGAAATAAAATAATACGATCGAGCCGGACAATAAAGAAAATATCTGCAATTTAACCAGTGCTACCAGGGTAAGTCCGTTTTTATAAAATACCAACAGCACTACAATCCCCAAGAGAAATAATCCTTGTCTCAAAAAATATCCGTAAAAAATTTGCCTGAATTTAAAATGAGCCTGGAGCAGCACTTCAAAATGATTGAAGGGGATGAGGATGATGATAAAAAAAATCCCCCACAAACAAAGTTCGTACAACTCGGGCGTGTTGAGTAATCTCGATAAAGCACGTCCGCCGAATACAATCAGCAGGATCACGAGAATGGAAAAAGCAATATTGGTGATCAGAGAAACAGATTGAATTTTATTCCTGTTGTTGACGTATTCCGGTTCACTTAAAAATTTGATCATCGGGTTACGAAGTGCGCCTTGCTTGATGGTTTCAACAACTGTGATGATGCCAAGAAACAAAGACCAGATTCCCATTTCCGTGGTGGTAGGAAATACTTTTTTCGCGAGGATGATGTATCCAATCACGCCGAAGGCGATCAGGGAAAAACGATTCAACAGAGTAAAAAAAACAGACTGAAACCAGAACGAAGACAAAAATTTAAATTTCAACGGGAAGGTTTTGAGTGAAAATAAACAAAAATGCTTTTTCTTTTAAACGATATGCTTAAAGATTTATGCAGGCAATCGGAAAGGCCGGGAATAAGATATTAGGATTACTTGAATATTTTTTCAAAAAGGTCTTCGACATTATGCCAATGGTTAAGCGCTACACTGGTTATAACACTGACGATAACAATCACGATGATCAGTGTAACCCATACTCTTGAATTGAAATGAAATCGTGAACGTCCCGATGATAAATGTTCGAGGCGGCGGTTGATTTCCTTACGTTCATTGAGTTCCTCAAATTTCTCCTTGCCAAGAGCAGTTATTTGGTAAATGGCATTGCTTTTCGGTTCGAGGTCGATGTATTTCATCTCCTTGAATTTGGCAAACAAACCGTCGATGTATTCCTTTTTATTTTCTAGGGATTCGGGCAGGTATCCATTCAGGTAATTTACCAGGGATTGTTCCTGTATGCTGCCGCGATTATAGAAGGCCTCAAGAAATTTGTATTCATCATCTGTCATAGATATGGACGAAATTATAGGCTGTTGAAGATTAAAAATAAAAGGTTGCTCAAAGGAACGGAGGACTGCGAAACTATGAACTTTATTTTAAAACGAAATAATTTGAGATATAACGGGAAGATAAAAATCGAATTGTTCTTTTTTGATGAATAATTCCCCAGGAGCTTTAATTTTTTGCCGGCCGGTCTTTTTATATACAAAATCGGAAAAGCAATTTGATCCAGCGTTTTGAAATCAATTTGCAAAGTGCTGGACCTTAATTGAAGATCTGTTACGATTCGCAAATAAATAATACATAGTCTCATGTCGAGGGTTTATATATAAAAAATTTGAAGTCACAGGTTAGCCACAGGCTGCTTGGATTTTTGTCTTATAATTTATATTATGTTAAATATTCGCGCATGGCAGGGCTACGGGGGAAATGAAAATACAGCTACCCGGGACTGGCTCTCTACTCTTTTCGGTAGATTCGTGAGAGCCAAAAACAGCCGCATGAAAAAAGAGATTCTTGAATATCTAAATGAAAATAACGGTATTGATTATAGGGATTTAGTAAATTTATTTGTTGCGAAATTTCCTAATGAGAACGAGGCTCATTACACGTTTATAAAAAAAACTATTGAATCTCTTAGAGAAAAAAAATTTATAGAAACGAGGACATCAACTTATGGTAATCTCGGCAACAATGTTGCATACCCACTTAGCAATAATGAAAATAAAAGACAGCCTCTAACATTAAAATTAATTCATGAAGAAAGGCAGGCCGGCCGCTCTACTTGGAATATTGAAGCTATTATCACTATTTCGGGTCAGGAAGAATTAGATAGAATGATGCTCAATCAAAAAATAATAGACACAAATGAATCCGTTCGAAAAACAAATAATCGCACAATCGGAATTTTGGGATTTACTGCGCTTCTAGCCTTATTAACTTATTTTAAAGATGATTCAAAAGGTGTTCAATTGCAATTACAACAATTGCAAACGACATTGAAGCCACTAGAAGAAATGAAGCAATATCATAAAGAGATTCGCGCATTTCTTCAGACAATGGCAAAAGATTCCGTAAAAATCCACGTTTTGAAGTAGACAAACATTTCCCCCCACGCTGGCGCAAGTGTTCTCGCAGGGCATTCGCGATTTCAAATATTTTTCCTGTTGCTGCCCTGGGAGACTACTTGTGCCTGCATAAAACAAAATCGATGAACTGAGAAATTTATTTAGATGATCCATTACATTTCTTCGCTCTATTGCTCCAATATAGTGGAGACATCGGCATCCATCATTGCAAAATTCAGACTCTCAAGCATCCCCTAAATCCCCTTGCTGCATAATAAGATTCTGCGCCATTATGATATAGGAATACAGTATTGTATCGCCTGTCACAAAAAAGAGCGCCACCGAGTCTTCTAATATCAGCAGGCGTTTTTATCCAGCTTGAAGTTTTTGTATCGAAATTTCCAAGTTGCTGCAAACTCCGGTATTGTTCTTCCGTTAAAATCTCGATGCCGATTGCTGCAGCCATTTCGATGGCATTATTTGCTGGTTTAAATTCTTTTCTAGAATCCAATGCCTCACGGTCATAACAAAAACTTCTCCGGCCCTTTGGACTTTCCGCGGCACAATCATAAAAAATATATTCATCGGTCTTTTTATCATAGGCAACAACATCGGGCTCGCCACCGGTTATTTCCATTTCATTGAGCGACCACAATTTTTCCGGATTGTTTTCCAGCTTTGCCTGCACTTTGGTCCATGAAAGATCTTTATGGCGGTTCATGTTTTTTTCAAAACGAGTTTTCAATACATTGAGTAACTCCTTGCTTTGATCTGGCGATAATATTTTTTTATTGCTATTTGATTTGCTCATATTTTTTATAAATGATTTTTTGATTGTTAATCATCCAGTCCTTTTCCGTTGAGAATTTGTTTCGTATATTTTTCAATCCTCGCTTCTCTTGTCTTGGATTGCTTGGCTTGCGAGAAATAAAAAATATATCCTCTTTGTCGCCCCGGTGTCAATGCATCGAAAGCTTTTTTCAATGCGGGCATCTTATCTAATTTCTTTTTGAATTCTGCGGGAATGCTGAGATCGGATGTCTTTTTGGTTTTTACTTTCAAGCCCGCTTTTTCTACTTCAATGGCTTCATAAATATATTCCTTCAGCACGCGCGCGATCTTTGTTATTTCACGCGCATTGGTGAACCGAACCTGGCGCGGCACCTGCACATTCTTTGTTTGTTGGATAAGAATCCCCGCAGGATCATTTAACAACACTCCTTTGAAAAATAAAAATGCGCAGTATTCTTTAAATCCATGTATCAAAACAATATTTTTTTTCTCGAATGTATAACAAGCCTGCCCCCATTTCAATTCTTCATTCAACCCGCACCCAAGAGCAATTGCTCTCATTGCCTTGAATTCTTTTTGCCATTTTATTTCTTTATCAAAAAACCAATCAACTTTGGGATTTGAGATACTCATTATATTTTAAATTGTTGTTGATAAGATGCAAACTATTGTATTCATTTGATAATTTTTCTTACCACTGTATGCAGAAAAATATTATTGAACAGCAACATTGAATTTCTTGCTTGCAGGCCGGAAATACCAGGATAAAATAGTTAATATTAACAAAAGCACTGAAGGAAAAATTTCTTTAAAAGGATCGCCCATCGCAACATGTGAAAAAATCGCTCCGGTGGTCAGAAAGAAAAAACCTGCATAGGCCCATTCTTTCAGCAACGGAAACTTGGGAAGAAACAATGCGATCACTCCCAACATTTTCCAGATACCTATAATGGTTAGGAAATAAATCGGGTAACCCAGGTATTTTATGCCGTAAACACCCGGTGGACCAACCTGCCCTTTTGCTTCCAATTTTAATAGTTGCACCATCCCGGTAGAAAACATGCCTAATGCCAGCCAAACGGTGGCAACCCAGTAGATGATTTTTTTTGTCTTGTCCATGATATGCTATTTTAATTTGCTGATAATTTCTTCAAGTCGGTTATGAGCCATATTGATGCCATAGGTGAAAGGCAATTTCAAAACCTGGTCTCTTTGCTCTGGCGTTTCATAGATGGAGTGTGTAGTGAGTTTGCTCGTTTCTTCCGTCAATTTTTCAAATTCCGTGATCTCGAGCTGAACGCCGAAAGGTGTATTTGCCATTTCAAAAGTGCGGATGATTTTTTGATTGGGAATGAAATCATGGATCACGCCACTAAAAACATGTTTGTTACCCTTGGGATCGGTGGTTTCAAAATGATAACCGCCAAATTTTTTGCAATCGAGCTTCAGCACCTTCGTCCCCATCCATTGCTCCACCAATTCAGGTTCTTCGAATGCTTTGAACAACAGTTCCAGTGGCAAATCAAATTCACGGGTAATGAATATGTCCTGCTTACCTTCTTCTGCATTGACTTTTGTTTTCCTTTCCATGTCGTTTACTTTTTTGATTTATATTTTTTCATCACGGTTTCCAGCTTATTAAACCGGTCATCCCACATTTTGCGGAATGGCTCAATAAAATCGGATACCTCTTTCATTTTTTTTGCGTTGATATGGTAATGAATTTCTCTACCGGTTTGTTTCTGTTCAAGCAATTCACACTCGGTGAGTATTTGTATATGTTTCGAAATCGTTTGCCTCGACGAATCGAAATTTTCCGCGATTGCACCGGGTGTCATCGCCTGGAGCGCGACTAACGTAATGATCGCCCTTCTCGTCGGGTCGGCTATTGCCTGGAATACATCTCTTCTTATTTCCATTTTATGCAGCTATTTGACTGCAAATATATGTGCAGCCATTTAACTGCGCAAATTTTTTGGGAATTTTTTTTTAAAAAATTTTTGAAATTGTACGGATTTCGGTTTCCCGTTTGTCTTACCTGGTAGTCTTTTATTTCCCATCACAATTTCTTCGCATGAAAAAATCCTCATTGATATTATCGGTCGCATTCTTCGCGCTTATTTCAATATCCGCGATTCATGCTTCTGCGCAAACAGCCGTCGGCATTGGTGAAGACAAGGGCGCTCCTGCTTCTTTTATCGATAGAAAATCTGTTGAGAAAGCCGAGCAATTATTTATGGAGCTTTTCAAAAATGGAGATTCGATTGGGGTCGCTAATGGTTATACCATCGATGCGAAGGTGATGAGTGCTGGTAGTCCCGCTGCCAACGGACATGAAAATATTATCAAGTTCTTCGGGAAAATCTTCAGGTCAGGTCCAAAAATAATTACGGTAGAAACGTATGATACCTGGAGTGATGGAGATTTGGTTGTTGAAGAAGGCAAATGGATCATGGCCGGCAAAGACGGTAAAGAATATGACCATGGGAAATATTTAATACTCTGGAAAATGGAAAACGGAAGATGGAAAAAATTCCGCGATTGCCATAACTCGGATTTATATCCGCCGGCGAATTGATTTTTCATAATATGGCTGAAACGATCCGATTTTTTTATCTCACGTATCGGGATTTTCGTCACCAAAATCAATCCATACATCAACAAACTTTACTCGCCTTCCCAACCCGGATTAATTTCGTAACTTATTCGTGTTATGGGAAGGTTCATAAAATATATTATTCCTGCTTTGTACGGCCTGCTGGTCTATTTCACGATCCGTTTATTGCTGGATTCTGTTACGGGAATGAAATTCTGGCATCGTAGCTGGCAACTAAACTCCATTGAGATAACGACGTCTGTGATCATGGGTTATTTCATGGCCTGGGTTCTGCGCCGATTGTTTCATTATTTCGATAAATCTGCTCCGGCGAAATTTAGTTATTCAAGAATTGCAAAGGAATTATTCTATGTGTTCCTGGTGAATCAAATCGTGGTAAACCTGTTCATGGATCCGCTTGTTATTTTTACCGATGACGGGATGCAGTTGTATGATTTCTTCGATGTAAACGTTATTCCCCTACTCTACTCAATTATTTTCTATGGCATTTTTCGCAGTAGCAGTTTTCTGCGTGCGTATATCGATAATAAAATATTACTCGAGAAAATTACAAACGACAAACTGCAAACCGAGTTAAAATTTCTGAAAGCTCAATATCATCCTCATTTTTTATTCAATGCACTCAACACGATCTATTTCCAGATGGACGAAAATGTGGCTGACGCAAAAAAAAGCGTGGAAAAGTTTTCGGAACTCCTCCGTTATCAATTATATGATCAGCAACAACAAGTGAGTATGAAACAGGAAATGGAATACCTGGAAAATTTTATTGAACTGCAAAAAGTGCGTGTATCTGAAAAATTGAAATTAGATGTGCGGCTTGATAAAAACCTAAATGGTCAGCAAGTATATCCGTTGCTTTTTTTGCCGCTAGTAGAGAATGCATTTAAATATGTGAGTGGCGATTATTCGATTGCTGTTAATGCCAATGTCAAGGGAAATGAAATTCGTTTTACGGTCGGCAATTCGATACAGTGTGCGAATGCACCGACAAAACCGAATGGTATTGGTTTGGAAAATTTAAAGAGACGGCTCGATCTGCTTTACCCGAACAGGCATTCTCTGACGACTGAAAAAAAAGGAGATTATTTTTTTGCAACCATGAATTTACAATTGGAGGAAGATGAGCATAAAAATTAAATGTGTTATTATAGATGATGAGCCTTTTGCGCGCAAAGGATTGGCGAGCTATGTAGAAAAAATTGATTTTCTCGAACTGTCAGGCACATGCGAAAATGTGATCGAGTTGAACTCATTATTAAAACAGCAAAAGCCAGATCTTTTATTCCTTGATATAGAAATGCCTTATATCAGCGGCGTTGAATTTTTGAAGAACGCAAAGGAGTTGCCAAAAGTGATTTTTACAACTGCGTATGAACAATATGCTTTGAAAGGATATGAACTCGATGCACTTGATTATTTGCTGAAGCCGATTTCATTTGAACGTTTCTTACAAGCAGCCAATAAAGCGCATGGTTGGTTCGCTCAAAAAGCCAACACGAATGGCGAAGATTATTTTTTTGTAAAGGCAGATAACAAGCTGGAGAAAATAAATTTCAATGATATTCTTTTTGTGGAAGCGCTGGAGAATTATGTAGCCATCTATACAAAAGAAAAAAAGATCATCACCCATCTCACTCTAAAAATGATCCAGGAAAAATTAACGCAACCGCGATTTCTTTATCCCCACAAATCATACATCGTGGCAGCGGACAAAATTAATTCTATCGAAGGAAATATTTTATATGTGCAGCATCACCAGGTTCCGGTGAGCAAGTACCAGAAGGATGAAATTATGGAGAAGATTATTAATGATAAGCTGCTGAAACGATGAAAGGCTGGCTAATTGGGCCTTTGCGACTTAGCGTCTTTGCGTGATGATTTTTCTCGCAAAGACGCCAAATCGCAAAGGCTCGCAAAGAATCAACTAACTCAACACGCTTCAGTATCCGGGATTTTGCGTAATGTTCGAATTTGCATTCAACTCGGCGCGTGGTATTGGCCAGATGCGTTTGTTGCTTCCTGCTGGCAATGTTGCTGGAACGCCGGGACCATATTGTGAAATACTTTGTCTCACCACAGCCTGGTTCGCCCGCACATAGTCCCAATAACGGTGACCCTCAAACGCTAACTCTTTTCTGCGCTCATTGTAGATATCATTGAGCAGGCTATTTCCCGTAGAAGAATATCCTGCAAATTGTGGATCGCGTTTTTGGGCAAGCGTGTTCAGAGTAATTTGTGCATTGGTATTATCACCTACGCGCGCATACGCTTCTGCGAGAATTAACAATACCTCTGCATACCTGATAATTTTGCTGGCGTCTTTGCCATTTACATTTGTTGTGTTGGGATATTTATGAACAACCCAAACAGCTCTTCCTCCCCTATTCTCAGATTGAATCAATCCGCGTCTTGCATCCGTTGCGCTATATGTAAAATATAAATCGTCGGTACATAATGCATCGCCGTAACCTGCCTGGTCATAAAAATTGGAAAGATTATCGGTGCCGTTATTATTGACATTATCAAATTCAACTTCAAAAATTGTTTCGAGTCCATTTGAAACAGGGAATGGATTCGACCAATAAGTACTCAATCCGCTGCTATCGGCCAACGTAAACTTTCCGGCTGAAACCACATTGGAAGCAACTGTTCCGGCACTGCCCCAATCCCCTTTGAACTGGTAAAATCTTGCGAGCAATGCTTGCGCTGCCAATTGTGTTACATAAGAAGAATTCTTGTCGTTAGCAGGATCCAAAAGGTTTACTGCATCTGTCAAATCTTTTTCTATCTGGGTATATACTTCCGCGACAGTATTCCGCGCAGGCTTTGCAAATGGATCGTAGGTAAGAACAATCGGTACTCCAGGTGAGGTAGGACTTACTGTGTATGGTTTTGCAAACCATTTTATCAATTCAAAATAACAAAGCGCTCGTATCGTCAATGCTTCTCCTCTTAATTGGTCCACCGTTGCACTTGACGCCACTGTTGCATTGATGATATTATTTGCACGCAGGATGGCATTGTACGCTTCCGACCAGGTATTTTGAATATTTCCATAAGTCTCCGTGTAGGTATATGTCATATCGATCAAATACCTGTTGGAATTTTGTACAGGATCTATATAGATATTATCAGCCATCAGGTCTCCATCTATCGGTATCGAACGACCGAAGAAATCAACATTGCGTAATGCCGAATACATTCCATTCACCGCAGTCGTCATAGAGCTTTCATCAACGATGGCCTCATTGGTTGGAATGCTTGCCGGTGGTTTTAAATCGAGAAATTGTTTATTACATGCGCTAGCCATCGAACCAGCCACCACCAGTATCAGAAATATTTTTATTATGAATTTCATATCTGAAATTATTTTTTTTTAAAAATTCAAATTCAGCCCAAAAGAAAATGTTTTTTGCATCAGCACCTGGAGATCGTTGGCTCCGTTGATGGGCTGCTCAGGATCAAAAGTGATGTTCTTATCAAATGTATATGTCCATAAATTTGTTCCTCTTACATAGATCGTAAGATTATCGATATGCAATGGGCTCATCAGCGATTTTGGAAATGTATAAGAAAGTGAAACATTTCTCAGGCGGATATAATCTCCTTTGAAAAAATACCTGCTGGACGTTGTATTTGATTGTGTCTGGTTACCTGCAACGTACTGCGGAACATCTGTGATATCTCCCGCTTTTTGCCAGCGTCTGTCATATTCTTTCTTATCCTGGTTAAGAGAAAAGAAAGCGCCGTCACTTTCACTCAAAAATCCCCACGTATTAAACAGGAGATTTCCATATTGATAGTTGAATTGTCCACTGAGCGCAATTCCTTTATAACTAAATGTTGTTGTCAACCCGCCAAATCCTTTTGGTGAAGCACTTCCGATAATTGCATTGTCAACTTGCGTTACATCCGATGTTGTTTCTTTTTTTGTTCCATCTTTATACCAAACCGGCGCGCCTGTTTGCGCATCGGCGCCTTTCCATATAAATGTATATATCGATTGCACATCTTCTCCTTTGCGAATGATATACGGAAGGTTGACGATATCCGCATTGTTGTCGAGCTGTGTCACTTTGTTTTTATTAAATGCAAAATTCACGGACAAGTCCCAGCGAAAATCTTTTGTCATGTATGGAGTCGTATTCAGCGTTACTTCGAGTCCCCTGTTTTCAAGCGAACCGATATTAGCAGGATAGGTTCCGAAACCAGAAGTAAGTGACAACGGAACATTTTGCAACAGTTGTGTTGTTTGACGGATATAATAATCCACTTCCACATTTATCCGGTTCTTTAATAATCCCAATTCAATGCCCACATCAAAAGGTTTGTTCAACTCCCAGGTAAGATTATTGTTTCCGACTTGTGTTGGACGGCTTCCGGGAAATTTATTATAATCAACTCCGAAACCATACAATGACCGCCATCCATAATTGCCGATATTGGCATTTCCATTTGTTCCGTACGATGCGCGCAGTTTCAGTGCAGATACATATTTTGTTTCAGGAAAAAAGTCTTCCTTATCAATATTCCAGGCTGCACCAACCGACCAGAAAGTTCCGTATTGATTATTCACTCCAAATCTCGACGATCCATCTCTTCTTAAACTTCCGGAAACTGAAATTCTGTTTTTATAATTCAATTGCAAATTGGAAAATACAGAAGCGAAAGAATAATCTGTGCCCGTTGCAATTGCTTGCGTCGGGTTACTTGTTGGTGGTAAAGGAAGTGTTGTCAATTGAGGAACGCCGTTTCCAATTGCTTGTATATCGTACTCTGTAGATTTTTGTCCTTCATATCCGACTTTTAAATCAGCATTTAGATTTCCGGCTTTATCAATATCTCTTGTATAATCCAGTGTATTTGTCCAAACCCAATTAAAAATGCGGCTATAAAAATTTGTCATGTTGCCGCCGGTTGTGACTGCATCGCCAAAAAAAGGATTTTCATAAGAAGGTTCTTCGAGTGAAAGATAATCTATACCAATTCTTGTCGAGAAACGAAGTCCTTTGATGATATCATAATCTGCACTGAGCGCCCCAAGGATTTTTGATGTCTCCAATCTCGACCAATCATAATGCGCGATGGCCATCGGGTTAAATATCTGCTCGAATAAACCTGGATCGTAGTTGTATGATCCGTCCGCATTGTAAGGATATTGATACGGACGAAGATAATAAGCTGCTAAAACGGGACTCCGGAAATTTGCAGATTGGAAAGGAGTTGTTTGAATTGAATGAGATGCATTGAGTGATAAAGAAAGCGATGTTTTATCATTCAATTTGTGACGCAAATTTAAATCACCACTATATCTTGTAAAGTCGGATGCAATGACCGCCGCTTGCTGTTTATAATATCCGCCGGACAAATAAAAAGTTGTTCTTGCATCACCGCCAGAGGCTGAAGCATTGTACTGCTGCGTGATTCCCTGGCGTGTTACCAATCCTATCCAATCCGTATTGTGCCCGTTATTTGCGCCGAGTGCATCGAGATAAAAAGCAATCGTAGCGGAATCGCCACCCGTGGCATTACTCAAACCTTCCTTTGTTAATTCTGTATATTGATTTTTATTTAAAGGTCTTCCAAGATTATTCAGGTAAGATGGTTCGCTGAAACCGGATTGAATATCTATACCGATTTTTGTTTTGCCCGCTCTTCCTTTGCGCGTAGTGATCAGTATTACGCCATTCGCAGCTCTCGATCCATAAAGAGAAGCAGCCGAAGCATCCTTTAACACAGAAACACTTTCAACATCATTTGGATTGAGACCAGCCAGCGCATTGGCAGTTGTAGTATTGTGAGAAACATCACCCGTGTTCGCCGGAATTCCATCGATAACATATAATGGTTCCGAAGAAGCATTGATAGAACCAATACCACGAATGCGTATTTCCTGGAGACCGCCCGGTTGTCCCGAACTCGCGACGGATTGCAAACCCGCAACTTTTCCCTGCAACATGGCATCCACAGAAGGTATCGGCACATTCTCAAACTCTTTACCGGCCACTTTTGCAATGGCGCCAGTTACTTTCTTTTTATCGCTGGAGCCATAAGCGACCACGACAACCTCCTGCAATTTTTTTTCTTCTGTGGAAAGCGAGATGTTGATCACTGTTTTGGATCCGACACTTACTTCCTCGGGCGCGAATCCAATCGAAGTAAATACCAGGATGCTTTGCCGGCTGGATGCGCGGATCTTGAAGGTTCCGTCTTCTTTTGTAACGACACTTGTTGTACCTTCTTTAAGTCTGACCGTTACTCCGGCAAGCGGCGAGCCGTCTTTGCTATCAGTAACTTTTCCCGAAATTATATTTTGTGCAAGCAGAGGCGTGCAAAACATGGTAAGCAGACTGATAAAACCAAGAATCTTTCTCATAAGCCTTATTTTTGAATCAGTTATTGGTGATGGTCTTAACGATTGACAATTTAGTATAAATTATTGCTGTTTCCTTCAAACGATCAAAAGTCTCAACCATGAATATATAATTCTGAATACGTAAATATTCAGATTGAAGTCAGGCAAAAGGAATTTTTTTTCAAATACTTATTTCGGCCACATAAGAATGACCCGATTTAGCTTGTTAACGCTGCAAAATTTCTCTTTTTTTATCGGGCACATTATCGCATACTATCATTTGGAATCCGTACTCCTCAATCGTCATTTCGAATCCGCCAGCAACGACTTGTCTTATCATGATTATAAGGCGGATGAGAAATCCCCGGCCAACCGCTCAGCGAATAATTTTGCAGATAAGTTAGCTGGGGATTTCTCATCCGCCGATTATTGTTTTTGTCGCGACTCGCTGCTGGCGGATTCGAAATGACGACCAGATCAATGACCACACACAAAAAAATCCTGGCATCACAAAATATTTCTGTGATGCGGGATTTATGGTTGAGTTAAAAAATTGTGGTTAAGAATTTATTTTGACCAATGCGAGGATCAACAGGTCACTATTTTGCTGCCGATAATTGTGCAGTCTTTTCTTTTTTTTGCTTTGCCTTTTTTGCAACTTTTGCGATATCGCGACTGAGTAATTTACTCGCCCTCTTCATATGTGTCAAAAGTTTTTTGTTTGTTACCTCTTTCTGATAATCACTTAGCACGCCCTGAAGTTTTTGATAAATCTCTTTTCGAAGCGTTTTTTTTGAAAGCTTTGACTTCTTGGCAACTTTTTCGTTTTGTTCCATATAGCAATATGATTTAAAATGATAACCTAAATTTAATATTAAATCAAATTCCGCAATATTAAGTTTTGCTGGTGGAACGGGAATGAGGTGGAAGGCGGAAGGTGTAGGGTGTAAGGTGTAAGGTATAAGGTGTAAGGTATAAGGTATAAGGTATAAGGTATAAGGTATGCCATACCTTATACCTTATACCCTACACCTTATACTCTAATTTCTAACAATTATTTTCTGCCGGAATACCGTCGTAGCTGTTTTAATTTCAACAATATAAGTTCCGTTTGCTAAGGAGTTGACAGGAGTGTTGATGATATCATCCGTGTTGTTTTCTATCCGCTTCACGACTCTGCCAATGATATCATAGAAACTGATCATCGTGATCGGATCATCGCCTTTTACAATATTCAAAATTCCTTTGACGGGGTTTGGATAGATAAGCGGCGATTTTGAATTCGGGTTCCTGACCCATACAGGGGCCGAATAACTCACGGAGCCGTCTGCGTGGACGATCCGCAGGCGATAATAGCTTACGCCACCCAGCGGATTCTTGTCTTCATCATTATAAGTTTCGGTAAAGCTTCCATTGTTTTGAGCCATCACGGTATCTATATCTGTATAATGAACATTATCCCCGCTTCTTTCTACGATAAAATATTTAATGTTCATCTCCAATGAAGTCACCCATTCCAGCGCTACTGTTTTATTTAATGTAAGATCTGCCGTGAATTTTTGAATCTGTATTTCAGAAATACCGGCGAATATATAGTTGTCGATTTTTGCATCCGACAAAACAGTATTGTCATGACTCGTCAATGCAAATCCGGCGTACACTGGAATGCCATCACCGAAACCGGCATCGACAGAGTCACCGAATTTTGTCCAGTTTGTTCCATCGCCCGAATGATATGCGGTGTATAGAGATCCCTGCTTTGTTAACTTCAACCAATGTGGCGCCACCGTTCCATCAGAAATATTGAAATTATTGCTATAGGCATCCGTAGCCAACCGGTTTTGGAATGCAACACCATTTCCGCTTGTCTGTGCCAGGAAAACATTTTTTGATCCCGGTGTCAGACTTTCCCTGAACATGATTCCGCATTTATTCCAAACATTGGTTTGATCCATGCTCAACACGCGCGCGATAATTTCACCATCACCTAACAGTGTCTTATATGCGAAACGAAAACCATCCTGCGTATCCCATATATCATTTCCCGAACCTTTCAGTTCGAACACGCCGTTATCATAACAGGCGGATCCTGCAAGGCCGACATCACCAACGTCTTGTGTTGTCCATCTTGTTGGCAGCGGACCGCATTGTGCATCGCAGGACAATGTTGAAAATGCCGAAGGCGATGAGTAGGCTCCGGAGTCAGTTGCATTACAAACTGCCTGAACCTGGAAAAGATAATCCGTTCCGCATGCAAGACCATCGAGATGATATGAATTTGAATCGGTGGTGATCAGATTCCAACTTGCTGCCGATACTGTTTTGTATTGAATATTGTAACGAATTGCCGATCCCGCGTTCCATTGTAGTGTTGCATTGTTTGAATAAATGTTTGCTGCAGTTAATCCCGTCACTGCGCCGCAATTAGTAGCACTTTGCTTGCCATAAACTTCAAATTCATACAATGAATATCCATATGGAGTTCCTCTAGCGGTGCCGTACATACGAACATATCGGCCACTTCCGTGAACGGCAAGATCATTTTGCGCGTCGGCATTGCTGGTGATTGTAATAAGAGGTGTCCAGTTTGTCGCATCATCAGAAACCTGGATTGAAAAATCTTTTCCCAATGCAGTTTCCCATTTCAATACAACGCGACAAATATCAAATCGTGAGCCGAGATCTACATATATAGATTGCGGGTCGGCGAACTGGCTGCTCCATCTTGTGGTAATGTTGCCATCAAATGCCAGGCTAGCAGGGAAAGTATTGTTTTCAAGTGAAGATGCAACTGCCGGTTTGTTCAATGCAAGATTCACGATGCCGCAACTATCCGTGGTGCCGGAATTCGTCAATCCATATACAATCAGCTTATTCGAAAAAGTTCCCAGGTATACCTTACCGTTAGTAATGGTGGGACAATTAAATTTCGCATAATTACCAGGATTGTCGGAAGCATATAACGAAGAGTTCCATAATTCGGTGGCGCCGACATCCGTCGCTTTGAAAGCGCGCAATATTCCGGGTCGTACGGATTGATTTGCATCTCCGTTCGCAGCATAACTGGTCCAAAGAATTGCAGTGGAATCAATAGAACCATTTGAAGAGACTGAAAGCAATGCACCATTATTTCCTGTCGGACCTTGTGTTCCGCTGCTGATCGTATTATTGAGATCAAATTTATTTGTTGTACGATTATAGGGAAAAGCTTTTAGCAATGAGTTTTCACTCCATGAATAAACAAATTCGTTTTGTGAACCTTTATAATAAGTTAAGGAAGATCGCAAATGTGCATTTACGCCCAGGTCAATAGACTGAACAACATTGTTGGAAGCAGCATTGTATCCTCCCATATTATTTCTATCGAGCAGGTAGATTTTTCCATCTTTACAAGAAGTCATCACCTGCGTCGTATTTGGAATGAGCATCATTTGCGTTACGCCAAAATCCAAATCACCTGCTTCTAATTCAGCAATATTTTGGGGCGAAAAAAAACTACTTACGGTCATCAATGATCCTGAAGCGGGCAACGTTAATTTCAATGCGCTTTCGGAACGATTGGTTATATCCGCGGGTTGACCATTAAGTCCTACTGAACCATTGCCCACTGCGAGATAAAGATTTCCATTTTCATCGGCAGCAGGTCCGCTTCCACTCATCCATATTCCGCCATTGTAGCCCTCGGGTGTACTGTTATAAATATATTTTTGGAGCAGCGTTGTTTTATCATAACCGAGTACCCATCCATGATAAGGTCCCCAATCGCAATGCGATGCCCAGGCGATAAAAATTTTATCGTTGAGCAATAATAAACCGGCGCGCTGGTTTTGTCGTTGCGGATCAAAACTAAGTTGACCGCCGATACTTCCTGCTCCACCTGCAGTAATGGTTGCGGTAATCAGTTTTGGACTATTTACTTTCTCAGCACCTGTAGTGATATCGATTGCATGCAGCCATTGTTGAAAAGTGGAACTGGCGGTTACCAGATCTCTCGAAACAAGATATAATGTGCCGGTAGTGCTGTCGATCACAGGGGTTCCAACAATCCCCATATTTCCACTAAAGTCTTTATAGTTTCCCCCACAGGCGCTTACCATATCTGTATTTTTCGGAGGACGTGTGCCCGCGGGTGTCAAACTCACTTGCCAGTAGGGAGTATTTACAGAAGCCGAATCTGCATCGAATGCATAAACGCTGTTGTTGACCGTCGCTACAATGACAATATTTTTTACACCGACACCGGGCATATTAATATTTGTCAATACCAGTGGTTGCGCGTATATCTGGTCATCGACTGCGCGCGTAAAAATTTTTCCGAACGAACCAGGTTTGACGTTGGTCGTATTCAATATTGTTTCTCTGTTGTTCCAACCCGTTCGCTTGATATCATTGTGCTGAGTGAGTACATTGGTTTGACAAAAAACATGGATGGGATAAATGCAAATGAGCAACAGGCAAAAAATCAGAAAGCTATTTTGTTTTAGTGGCGTTGTCAGCATAGGTGAATCGAAACAAGCAATTAGTGAGCTAGAAAATTTCTTTAAAGTAGTGATTTTTTATTATTGCTGCAAACATGATACTTCAGTTGTGAGTTGATCCTTTGCGATTTTGCGCCTTTGCGTGATAATTTTTTCACGCAAAGACGCAAAATGGCAAAGAATCAACGATCTGTTTCCACATTCATTCCAGCGCATACGCCACAACAAAGTCTCCCATCTTGGTTGCAAATTTTCCATGTCCGCCTGCTGAGATCACTACATATTGTTTTCCGTTTACTTTATATGTCATCGGTGTTGCTTGTCCGCCTGCGGGCAGTTCAGATTCCCAAAGCATTTCACCCGTGCCTGCATTAAAAGCGCGGAAATTTCCGTCACGTGAAGCGGCGATGAAAACGAGATTGCCACCGGTTACGATTGCGCCGCCGAGGTTTAGCGATCCCCAATTTTTTGATTCAGGAAATTCTTTTGGGTCATACATATATCCAAGTGGTTTTTCCCATTTTTTTTGACCATCGTGCATATCGATGGCAAGCAATGTCCCGAATGGCGGGTTTGTCTGCATCATCAACTTTCCATCTTTCAATTTAAAAAGATAGTCACGCGTCATGATATAAGGAGTTCCCGACTGGCGTCCTGTTTCCATCCTGAACGATTCCGGATTTTCCTTGGGTAATTGATTTGCTTTTTCTCTTGGCAACATATGTATCACGGCAGCGAGCCAGTTGATGTTTGTGATCAGGAATTCTTTGCGCGCATCATAGCACATTCCACTCCAGTTAATGCCACCTACGTTTCCTGGCGAAACAATTGTTCCTTCGGCACTCGCGGGCGTAAATATTCCTTTGTAATTATATTGTGCAATTCTTTTCGCAGATTCTTCTTTGTCCGCCGCAGTAAATCCCCACGCATTTTCTGTCGTCACTTTTTGCAAACCTAACGGTGCCGGTAATACGGGAAATGGTTGTGTCGGAAATGCTTCTTCACCGGGTATGGTAGATGCAGCAACCGCGCGTTCTTCCACAGGGAATAAAGATTTTCCTGTTTCGCGATTCAATATGAACACATGTCCCATTTTTGTTCCGATGGCGACTGCCGGAATTTTTTTCCCTTCCTTCGTTATATCGATCAACATCGGTTGCGCCGCGATATCATAATCCCAGAGATCATGATGCACCACCTGGAAATACCAAACCACTTTTCCTGTCGATGCGCGGAGCACCACCAATGAATTTCCGTAAAGGTTTTGACCAAGTCTTTCTCCACCGTAATAGTCGGTACTTGGACAAGTAGTAGGAATGAAAACGAGATCACGGGCAGCATCAACCGAAATAATCGACCATGCATTGGCGCCTCCGGTTTGATGTGCTTTTGGTCCGATCCATGTTTTCCATGCGCTGTCTTTTTCATCTTGTGGAATAGGATTCCAGCTCCAGCGAAGTTGTCCCGTCAGCGCATCGTAAGCTCTCACTGTTCCTTTTGGATAATTGATGGTTTGATTATCTCCCAACGATGTTCCTACAATTACAAGATTGCCGATGATCGCGGGCGGAGAAGTTACGCTAACATCATTGCCCAGTCCCGCTTTCAGATCAACCGTACCATTTATTCCAAAACTTTGAACAGGTGCGCCATTGGATGCATCGAGTGCGATCAGCCTGCCATCAATCGTTGCTACAAAAATTTTTTTGGGTGATGGATTGCTTGACGATTTATCTGCCGCCGGCCACGCTGAAACTCCGCGTGAAGTGATTTCCGAAAAACCTTTTTTCAAATTGAGTTTTGGATCGAAAAGCCATTTTTGTTTTCCCGAAGCGGCATCGAGCGCAAACACACGATTCGTTGCTGTACTGAAATAAATGGTGTTGTCAATCATGATCGGCGTTGCTTCGAATGCGGCCGACTCCATCGCATTGCTGCCTCTGTAGGTTTCCAACTCGCCAGTTCGAAAGGTCCATGCAACTTTTAATTTATTTACATTTTGATCATTGATTTGATCTAACGGAGAAAAACGACTTCCTCCCGCGTCATGTCCGTAAGCGGGCCATTCGTCCACAGCCTTGTTTTTATTTTGCGCAACTACAACCGATGCAAGCAAGAGGATGGGCCAAGCCGTATATAAGATTTTTATTTGCATATATTGATTTTTTATCGGGTACGAACATACGGCTTCCTAAAACCGTCATGTATTTTTTTTGACGAAAAGAAAGTTTAAAGAGGCGTAAGGACGGATTGGTGAATTGGTGCATAATGCACAGGGAAGAAATATTCAATAATCAATCAATGTTCAATATTCAAGTATTGATGCTAAAGCGTTGATCGGATTTCAGACTTGAACATTGAATATTGATTGTTGGTTATTGAATATTTCGTCATGATCATTTCAAACCCTGGTCAGCTTTATTTAATCCCGGATCTATCAGGTATGCCCACACGATAAATAGCCACAGTGCAAGTGCAAACTTTGCAAGCATGTCTATAGAAGTTGGTGGCGGACTAAAAAGACTGCTCACATAAATGCCTACGAGTAACAATAACTCGATGAATAAAGAAGCGTATGCTTTTTTGCTCAGCAGGGTGTTTTTTAGAAAGATGGCAATACCTGCAACAAGCATCAAACTTTCGATAATGATTGTTGCTGCTTCATGATCCCATAAACCCAGTCCTACTTTATAATTGCTCCATGGTACCAATGGCAGATCAGGTACATGAGTGAAAAAATCCAAAATCCAATGGCTCACAACGAGGAAGCCAAGAAAGATGGCGGTTTTTATTTCTTTTTTTCTGACATAATGGACGATACTAAATATCAATCCCCATATCAATGCAAAAAAAAGACTGTGCGAATAAGGATAAGAAACAAAATTTAAATTTTCGAGGGGAGGACCGTTTGGAATCGGTTCCGCTTTCTCCCAGCTAAGTAATAAAAATACAGGCCATATCAAATCTAAAAACTGCGCCGCTAAGAAATAAGTTCCCAAGGAGACACGCTTGTCAACTTTTTTTGATGCTAAACCTAATCCAAAATGACCAATAAACATGAGTATAAATTAAAACGTTAAGATATTTTGTAGCCGATCGTTTTTCTCAATCAAATCAAAAAATCATATGAACAATAACCGGGAATTTATGCAGAAGGCCCATAGGAAAATTATCGCGCGCACAGTTGCAAGTTAGGAACAATTTATATTTGCATTTGCGGCTATTTTTGCCGGCAAAATTAATTATGGACAGAAGAGTAAAATTTGATTTCGAAATCGAATTCACGAATGGTGGAGGAATACAGGGCCAGGATTTCAGGTTGGATATTAATGGTGACGATATCTCTGACAAAGAACTCGCCGATCATATTGTTTATGATATGCGACTGCTGATGGTCGGCAAAACGAGAATTTTTAATAAAGAGATTATCGTTGAACAACACAAAAGAAAAAAGGCAGATCCGCGCCGCAATCAATATCTCATTGATCTCAGTCACATGATTGAAAATGGGCTCGTCACCTACAAAGGTCTCCCTGCTCCTGTTATTTGTGATTATTTGAGCCGCGAAGAATCAAAAAAATTCTATGCACCTGGAACATCTTTTCAAATCGGGAAAATTGAGATGGTTTCCAATACCGGAACATATATCGACTGTCCCTTTCATCGCTACGAGCATGGAAAAGATTTGTCGGAAGTTGAGTTAAAAAATTTCGCTGAACTAGAGGCGATAAAGATCAGCGTGTCACATACAAAAACGCTCGCTATAACGGTGGAGCATCTGCGCGGGCACGAGTTGAGGGATCGCGCGATATTGATCCATACAGGATGGGATGAATATTGGAACACCGAAAATTATTATGAAAATCATCCTTATCTCACCGAGCAGGCTGCACAATATTTGCGCGATTGCCATGTGAAATTAGTAGGAATCGATTCACACAATATCGATGATACAAGTGGGAAAACGCGTCCCGTTCACTCCACTTTATTGGGCGCGGAAATATTGATCGTCGAGCATCTGTGCAATTTATATGTACTGCCAAACGATGGATTTTTATTTAGCGCAGTGCCGCCAAAATTCAAAGGCGTCGGCACGTTTCCTGTTCGTGCAATGGCGAGAATCAAGAATCCAAATAATTAAACGATTATCCTTATATGCAATTCATAAAGAAACCTCCTGCAGAAGAGTACAACGCATATGCATCGAAGTATATTGATTTGATGCCGGACGATGGTATGTTATTAAAGCATCTTGAAAATAATTTTACCACTGTCAAAAATTTCATTCTTCCATTGCCGGAAGAGAAATTACTTTTTCGTTATGCCGAAAAAAAATGGACGATCAAAGAAGTACTGGTACATATAATCGATGATGAAAGAATTTACGCATATAGAGCAATATGCTTCGCGCGTAATGAAAAAAGGCCTTTGCCGGGGTTTGATGAAAACGATTATGCGAATTATTCCAACGCCAATGAAAGAAATCTGAACAATATATTTGAAGAATATGAAGCCGTGCGGAAATCAACCATCGCATTGTTCAATGGACTATCACCAGAAGTTTTTTTGAAAACGGGTATCGCTGATGGCAGGCATGCTTCCGTGCGTGCTTTAGCTTTTCATATAGCGGGACACGAATTGCATCATTTTAATATTATCAGGGAAAGATACTTGGGAGAATCAATCGCGCTTTAAACTTTCATAAAGAACATGCCTGCATAATTTGTTTTCTTTTTCCAGGAACGGATGATCAAACTCGCCAATTTTTTTCATGCCGATTTTTTGCATCACTTTTTCGGAATTGATATTTAATACGGACGTAAAAGAAGTGATTCTGTCGAATGATAATTTTTCGAATCCAAATTGCACGCAAGCCTTCGCCGCTTCGGTTGCATATCCCCTGCCCCATACCTCTTTTTTTAGTCTCCATCCAATTTCAATGCATGGAGTAAAAAAACTTTCAAAAGGCGGAATACCGAAGCCGGTGAAGCCGATGAATTGATTGGTTGATTTTTCTTCTACCGCATAAAATCCAAATCCGCTTTTTTCAAACCGGTGATGAATTCTTTTTATCATCGCGCCTGTTTCTAGTTCATTCATGATCGCAGGGAAGAATTTCATCACTTCCGGATCGCGGTTCATTTCAATGCAGGGACCAGTATCCGCATCGATCCATTGGCGTAAGCCTAATCTTTCTGTTTCGATAATGAAATTTTTATTTGTATACATTGGGTATCGTTTCAAAAATGCATGTAGAGCACCAATGTTTTCTTTGTGCCTTTGCGCCTTTGCGCGAAAAATTTACCTCCCGAATATTCAGGAGATAAATTTTTCGCGCAAAGGCGCAAAGGCACAAAGAGAAAACCTGCTTCTCATATTAAACTTTCACACTTTTTTTATAATCAAAATATTTCTTCAAACTCAAGAAAGGTTTTTCAATTAATTTCCAGGATAGCCAGGAAATGAAAACGAGCCCCACAAAATTGCCTATTCGAATCAGCATTTCAAGCCACTTGGGCGAATGGATTTCTTCTGTATGTATTTTAAAAAACCTGTACATCATTCCGTCCGTTAGCGCCGGAACGACATTGTGATACAAATAAACTCCATAACTGATCTTGCCAAAAAAAATAACTTTTGAATTATTGAATAGCCATTTAAAACGTAACTTATCATTATTATGTCTATATACGACATACGTGATGAGCCATAGAGCCATTATTGAAATATGTGTTCTCGCTGGAAGAAACAATAATTTTTTGTTGATCAGCATCGCGAGACCAAAAATCAAACTTAATAACGCCGCAATGCCGGTCCATTTGTAAAATTTTTTGGTTATGCCCTTACCATAAACTATTTGCCATGCAAGCAGCGCCCCCAATCCAAAAGAATCAAAAGCAGAACTGGTGAGTACATCGGACATGATGTTATCGATAAAAATATATTGCGTGATCAGTCCGACGAGAATGAAAACAATAATCGAATGCAAAAGAAATCTCTCCCTGACGAATATGATTACCCACGGCCATACCAGGTAAAATTGCTCCTCAACTGATAAGGACCAAAGATGCGAAAGCATTCCATCCCATTGTTGCGTGTTAAAGAAATAATAGTTGGATGTATAAGTGACAAAATAGGGAAATGCGGATTTAATATTCGTGCCTGTATGTTCGTGAAAGATGAGTAATAAAAAGATAAAAATATAATAGACGGGAAATATCCTCAGAAATCTTCTGGCATAGAAGTTTTTTACCAAAGACGATTTGCTTTCCTGACCAGCTTCTGCAAGTTTTTTATTTTCTAATAAAATACTTGTTATCAAAAATCCACTCAACACGAAAAATATATCAACCCCGATGGCGCCATTCGGTATATAATTGATCAGGCTGGATGGAGAGAACCAATGTGAAATGATTACCAGGAAAACCGCGATGGCCCTGATACTATCTAATTGCCGGATATATTTCATACAGGCGTTTGTATTCTCATAAATCGGTATTGAAAGTATAAAAATTGTGCGTGATTTTTATTATTTTAAAAATTGCTGATTAAGTTGATTCTTTGCGCTTTTGCGCCTTCGCGTGAAAAAATCTTCACGCAAAGGCGCAAAAGCGCAAAGAGTCAAGTCACTCAACCATGATTCTATCTTTTATTATTTTAGTATCTTGTTTAACAATTTATCTCCTAAGCCTGCATGGAAATCTTCTTACTCTTAATCGTACTAGGTTTATTGATTGCTATTATAAACCATTTATCAAAAAACAGCCGTTTAGTCAAAGACCTTCAGCGAGACCTGGAGAATTTCAAAAATGATTTCAATAAGGCTCAACTTCCGGCTACAAAACAAGAAGAGAAACCGAAGGTTGTTTCGGTGGCTCCACAAGCTCCTACTATCGTTGATGCACAACCGGAAATCAAACAAACTCCGGCCCATGCTGCGCCTGCTCAACCAAAGACGCCTGTTATGGAAACGTCGGATCATGCCGTTGAAGCTGGTATCAAACCAGAAAAACCTGCTCCGGTTACTGATATCAAACAACCGGCATACACGCCACCACCACCCGTGGAGCGTACACAAGGCTGGTTTGAGAAATGGTTGCATGATAATCCGGATATTGAAAAATTCATTGGTGAAAATCTTATCAATAAAATCGGTATTGCAGTGCTCGTTCTTGGCATTGCATTTTTTGTAAAATATGCAATCGACCAGGAATGGATCAATAAAGTGGGAAGAGTTTGTATCGGGCTTTTTTGTGGAATTATTTTAACCGCACTTGCGCATCGCCTTCGCAAAAATTATCACTCTTTTAGTTCGGTGCTTGTCGGTGGCGGACTCTCCGTTTTTTACTTCACCATTGCGTTTGCTTTTCACCAATACCAACTCATCGGCCAGGGAGCTGCATTTGTGAGCATGATCATCATAACGGCTTTTGCGGTGCTGCTTTCCATTTTATATGATAGGATTGAATTGGGAATTTTAGCGACGATCGGTGGATTTATAACTCCATTTCTCGTAAGTAACGGAGAGGGAAATTATGTTGTATTGTTTAGCTATCTGTGTATCCTCAATGTAGGGCTGATCATTCTTGCTTATCATAAAAGGTGGCGCATATTAAATTTTCTGGCTTTTGTTTTTACAGAGCTTATCTACATCGGTTGGGTTTTTGACCGGGCTGGACAAACAGGTTTTCCATATCAGGGTGCGTTTATTTTCGGAATTATTTTTTATATAATGTTCGTGGTGATGAATGTCATTCATCACGTAAGCCGCGGAAGTAAATTAAAAACATTCGATTTCATCGTGCTGCTCTGCGTAAATCTTTTCTTTTATGGAATTGGAATCTACCTGCTCGAGAATTGGGGAATGACACAATACAAGGGACTCTTCACGGCTTCGCTGGGAATTATCAACCTCGTTCTTGCCTATTTATTTTTCAGGCAATCAAAGGCCGACAAAAATTTTATTTACCTCCTTATCGGCATCACGCTCACATTTATATCACTTACTGCCCCGATACAGTTGAAGGGACATTATATCACCTTGTTCTGGGCCGCAGAAATGGTGGTGTTGCTATGGCTTTATCAAAAATCATTTATTAATCTTTTGAAGATAGCCTCCCTATTGGTGAGTGTATTGATGACCGTTAGTTTGATCATGGATTGGTCGATGATATACGGGGAAATGAATTCGATACGCGGTGTACATTTGTTTCCTGTTATCGCCAACAATGGATTTGTCACGGGTCTCTGTAGTTCAATTGCTTTGTTTATAATGCATATCTTGTTGCGTAAGGAAGCCGATAGTTTTTTTATTAGCGGAATTACGAACAGGCTTGTCAGGAATATATACCTGGTTACAGCCATTGCCGCAATTTTTTGTACCGGGTTCCTTGAAATCAATGAACAGTTTACAAAACGATTGCCCGATTCAGGATTGCATTTCGTTTATCTGCAACTTTACGTGATTGCATTCTTCCTGCTGTTGTTTGCAATATTGGCAAAATTCAATATTAAACCAGATAGTAAGATCCGCCTGCTTGTGCCCTTGTTGATTTTTATCTTTTATGTGTTTAATACATCCAATATATTTTATGCCGAAAGGCAAGCGCTGATTACCGGAAATAACCGGGTACATTTTCTGGCAAATTGGCTCAGCGTTATTATTTTTTTGTGGATGATTTGGAACGCGATTCAGTATGTCAGGAATAATAGAAATATTTTTTCACGCATATTCACCCCATTTACCTGGATTGCAGCAATTGCATTGCTGATATTGTTCAGCGTAGAGAGCAGGAATGTATTTGTATGGTTGAATTATTCCGGCATTCCTTCCATTGAAAATACGGAGAAGATGTATTATAAGGCCGGACTCACCGTTGTTTGGGCATTATCTTCGTTTATTATGATATGGCTGGGCATGTCGCATCGTTACAAGACTTTGCGCATAATCGCGCTGGTTGTATTTGGTATCACACTGGTGAAACTATTTGCATATGATATCACGAATATTGCGCCGGCTGGAAAAATCATTGCATTCATTCTATTAGGCGTTTTGCTCCTGATCATTTCATTCATGTATCAACGACTCAAAAAAATAATCATCGATGATTCGCCAACTCAGAAATAATTCTTTGTGGATAATCGGCATCTGTCTTTCTTATTGGGTGCAGGGACAATCATTTCACCATAAAGCTGCCGTAGCAACTGTCGATAAAGCCGGATTTTATGCGATTCCCGTTACCTCAGATCTGAGTAGCTATACAAAAAAAGATTTTAGTGATTTGCGGATCATCGATGATAAATTCAACCCGGTACCATATCTGCTCAAAACTAAATTGCCATTATTGAAGCCTGGATACTTCAAACCTTTTAAAATACTCAGCAATATTTTAACCGACAGTGGGAAAACAGTTCTTATCCTGGAAAACATCGATGCCGAAAAAATAAATGAAATTTCACTTCGTATTAAGAATACGGAAGTCAGTCGGTCTTTTGATATCAGTGGCAGTGACGACAAAATTCATTGGTTCTCTATCGTTGAAAATATGAGTTTAGGAAGCCGGTATATCACAGACAAAGACAGCTATATCGAGAATATTGGTTTCCCGTTGAGTGGTTACAGGTATTTCAGGATAATTATTTATAACGGGAAGAATGATCCGCTCAATATCATTGCAGCGGGCAGGTATTTGAGCGCTGACAGCATACCGGCTTTACCGCTCATCGACAATCCAACGTTGAAGTATACTCGAAAAGACAGTTCAGATCACGCCAGTTATATCAATGTATTCAATCCGCGGGCATTTCATATCGATCATATTTCATTGCTTGTTAAAGGACCAAAATTTTTCAGAAGGCATGCTGATGTTTTTTTGGGACAACAGGCTATTGGAAATTTTATAATCGCAACGGATTCTGTATTTCATTTTTCACTGCCTGTGTTTAACGATTCGGTTTTTCTGATAAAGATTTATAACGATGACAATCCTCCTTTGGATATCGCCGGTTTGTCGACGGCGCAGGGAGACGAAAAGATCATTGCATACCTCGAGCCCGGAAAAAAATACCAGATGGAAATGACGAATGCGACAGCAACCGTTCCGCATTACGATCTTGAAGATTTTAAAGATAGTATTCCTGTTAATATACCGGAATTAAAATTTTCGGATATTGAACCAATCGTAGATGAAACCGTAGTGAAAGATAAAAGTATTTTTACTCAGGTCTGGATATGGCCAGTGATGGTAACGGTGTTGTTGGTGCTGGTACTGTTTACCGCGCGGCTAACAAAAGAAGTTGGGAAAAAGCCTTGAACAGGTCGATTGATACTAGATGGTGATGGGAAAGAAATATTAAATAATCAAAATTCAACAATCAATGTTCAAGTGATAAACTCAACCATTCGGAACTTTACTTGAGCATCGATTATTGAATATTTCTTTCCCATCATTTTTTTTACAGCTTCTCTTCATGTACGAACGCGTCGTCAACAATCGTAAATGGTATTCTGTTTTGAAAGCACCAATTCCGGCATGCGAGTAAATATATTTCCCATTTTTCTTTTGCCCAGCCCGGTACAACAACTTCCCATCTTTTTGAATTGGGAAAATATACATGCAGTGTGCCCATCGTAATTTCAAAAATTAATTTTCCCTCGTCACTGATCGCTTCGAGTTCTTCTTTCCATCTTATATTAAATTGAATTTCTGCCATGATTATTAAGCCGGATGATTTATTTATTTATAGTCAGACGTCAACATATTGATCAATAAAAATATCAATGCCAACACCCAGGGCCCGATGCCGATAAGCAAACCGATTTTTTGTTCATTTTTTGATAACGAAAAATAAAATCCCGCTATTCCCATTCCCAGGAATAAAATCGCGAAGACGGCAGTCGCTGTTTTTGAATATTTAGTGGTTTGAAGAATATCGATCACATTCAAAAAAAATCGCAGGCCAAGATATGCATTGAGTGTAGAAATTAAAAGGACGATAAATTTCATGTGTTCCTGTGGCAGCAATGGTTTGAATAGCTACTAACAATCAAACATACATAAAATATTTTTCAGTACCAGTTGTGCTGATTGGTGGTAGCGGGTTAATTTGAAATATAATTTCATTGTCAGATACTTCAACTATGTGCCTACTGTGCCTA
>JAFDYD010000013.1:59658-76355 GCA_018267615.1 Bacteroidota bacterium
ACACATAGAAATTTCAAACTGACCTGCTATCGATTAGTTTCTCATTTTGATTTTTTTGGGATAGCATGTTAAGGGTGTGCGACATGGCAAGTTGTTGATTGATTTCGATCATGTCTTATGCCCCGCTCGTACATCCATGCTTACCGCTGATTAAAATTTTTATTTTCTTACCGGATATGTGTTTATTTTGGCGGCTATTCCTTTGCGCCCTTGCGTCTTTGCGTGAGGCATTTTCACGCAAAGACGCAAAAGCGCAAAGGAAAATAATTTATTCTAAATAATTATTATGAAAATCAGGTCACGCCTTACTACATTACTGTTATGCTTATGCGCAATCAGTCACGCCCAGGAAAAACCAAAATGGAATATCAACAACAACGGCGCACCGGGAAAAGATGTTTCGTTTACCGTAAATGAAGGTACATGGATCAACCTCGACGTATCACCAGACGGAAAAGAAATTGTGTTTGATTTGTTAGGCGATATCTATATAATGCCTTTTTCCGGTGGCGAAGCGAAGGTATTGAGACAAGGACCTGCCTTTGAAGTGCAGCCCCGGTTCAGCCCGGACGGAACAAAAATTTCTTTCACTTCGGATGCAGGAGGTGGCGACAATATCTGGATCATGAACCGTGATGGAAGCAATGTGAAGCAAGTGACGAAGGAAACTTTTCGTCTTTTAAACAATGCAGTTTGGACCCCTGACGGACAATATATCGTAGCAAGAAAACATTTTACTTCACAACGCTCGGCCGGCGCGGGTGAGTTGTGGATGTATCATATCAGTGGTGGTAATGGTTTGCAATTGACCCCGAGGAAAAATGATCAGCAGGATCTCAACGAGCCAAGCGCATCTTCCGATGGAAAATATATTTATTATTCGGAGGATATGTCGCCCGGCGGATCATTTCAATATAATAAAGATCCTAATAGCGGAATTTTTGTTATCAAAAGATTCGATCGGGAAAAAGGAATTATTGATGTGGTCACACAAGGCCCGGGCAGCGCGGTTCGTCCGCAGATATCCCATGATGGAAAAAAACTTGCATTTGTCAAACGTGTTCGCACAAAAACGGTATTGTATATACGCGATTTGGAAACTGGTGAAGAATGGCCGATATACGATCAGTTATCGAAAGACCTAGAAGAAGCTTGGACCTTATTCGGAATATATACCGGTTATGCATGGACGCCGGGCGATCAGCAAATCGTTATCTGGGGCAAAGGAAAAATCAGGAAGATCGCTGTTAGCGGCAAACATGAAACCTCGGAAATTCCTTTTTCCTGCAATGTAAAACAACGGATCGCTGATGCGGTGCAGTTCAAACAAAATATCAACGCGGACGAATTCAATGTAAATGTGATTCGTAATGCTACCACTTCTCCTGATGGAAAAATATTGGTGTTTAACGCAGTTGGTTATCTCTGGAAAAAAAATCTTCCCGATGGAAAGCCGGAACGAATTACTACTGCAACCGATTTTGAATTCGAACCCGCTTTTTCCGCCGATGGTAAATGGATCACTTATGTGAGTTGGAACGACACGGCAACCGGGTCATTATACAAATTGAATCTTACTGATAAATCAAAACCTGTAAAATTAAATATTGAAAAAGGAATTTATCGCACACCTTCATTTTCTCCCGATGGAAAATGGATTGTTTATGCAAAGGAATCAGGCAACCTCGATATCGGACAATCATTCTCTGTAAAACCCGGCGTATATACTATTTCATCAAATGGAGGCAAAGGAAATTTTGTAAGCGAGAAAGGGGAATTTCCAAAATTCAATGCTGGAGGTGACAGGATATATTATCAAACAGGTGGAAATATTTTTGGAGAACTCAACAAAACTTTTGGCAGTTATAAATTAGATGGATCTGATGATCATACCATTTTCAAAAGTGTTTATGGCAATCAGTTTGTTGTTTCTCCAAATGAAATGTGGGTTGCATTTGTTGATTTACACGAAGTGTATGTCGCGGCATTTCCACATACCGGTAAGCCCATCGACCTTGCGGCAGGCACTGCGGATTTCCCTGTGAAAATTGTTTCCAAAGATGCGGGTATCAATCTGCATTGGAGTACGGATAATAAACAATTGCATTATACTTTAGGTGATCAGTATTTTTCAATTCCACTTGCCGATAGGTTTGAATTTATTGCCAACAAACCCGATTCGCTTTTTAAAGCACCTGAAAAAGGAATCGCTGTCGGATTAAAAATAAAAGCAGATAAACCTTCGGGCATGATTGCATTTGAGCATGCGAGAATCATTACGATGAAAGGAGATGAAGTCATCGAAGACGGAACAATTGTAGTTGAAGGAAATCAAATCAAACAAATTGGTAAATCGCCTGATATCAATGTTCCATCGGCTGCGAAGAAAATTGATTGCGCCGGAAAAACGATTCTGCCAGGTTTTATAGATGCGCATGCGCATGGTCGTAATTTTCAAACCGGGCTGAGTGCGCAAAAAGAATGGGCCTACTATGATAATCTTGCGTACGGTGTTACTACCAATCATGATCCATCCGCAAACAGTGAATTTGTTTTTGCGGAGAGTGAATTGGTGAAAGCCGGACTCACTGTTGGGCCACGTATTTTTTCTACCGGAACAATTATTTACGGTGCCGATGGAGATTTCAAAGCGGTGATCAATTCGCTTGATGATGCAAGAAGTGCATTGCGTAGAACAAAAGCATATGGCGCTTTCAGTATCAAGAGTTATAACCAGCCGAGAAGAGATCAACGTCAACAAGTGATAGAAGCAGCGCGCGAATTAGGAATGGAAGTTGTTCCGGAAGGCGGCTCACATTTTTTTCACAATATGAGTATGATTCTCGATGGACACACAACCATCGAGCATAATATTCCTGTTGCTGATATATATGATGACGTGGTGCAGTTGTGGAAGAATTCAAAAACTGCGTATACTCCCACCCTGATCGTTTGTTATGGAGCAATGGAAGGAGAATATTATTGGTATCAGCATACAAATGTTTGGGAGAAACAAAGACTTTTGGAATTTACTCCCCGCGCGATCGTAGATCCAAGAAGCCGACATCGTGTGATGATACCCGAAGAAGAATATGAAAATGGACATATACTAGTATCAAAATCGGTGAAGAAATTAAGTGATGCCGGCGTGAGAATTAATATGGGCGCGCATGGACAATTGCAGGGACTCGGCGCGCATTGGGAGATTTGGATGATGACGCAGGGCGGAATGACGCCGCTTGAAGCACTGCGTACTGCAACGATCAATCCCGCAAAAACATTGGGCATGGATCAATGGATTGGTTCGTTGGAGGTGAACAAGCTTGCAGATATCATCGTACTCGATAAAAATCCGTTGGAGAATATTTACAATACAGAGACAGTAAAATATACCATGGTGAATGGAAGATTATTCGATGCTGCGACGATGAACGAAATCGGGAACTATAATAAACCACGGACAAAATTTTTCTGGGAAGTACCGGGATATTCCGAATCATTTCCATGGCATGAAGAAACAAGAAGTTTTGAAAGGCCGGGAGCTGATGGCGAATAGGTGGATGGAATTTATCTTTGCGCTTTTGCGTCTTTGCGTGATAATTTTTTCACGCGAAGACGCAAAAGCGCAAAGAATTAATCAATCAGCTCGCCCAAGGCTTCATCAAGATTTTTTATCATTTCATCCGCGTTGGTTTTATTGAAAGGCATCGGCGGTTTTATTTTTAAAACATTGTGTAATGGGCCATCGGTGCTAAGCAGAAAACCTCTGGCCTTCATTTTTTCGATGATAATATTGATTTCTGCAACGGCCGGCTCAAGCGTTTCACGATTCCTAACCATTTCTGCTCCGATAAATAAACCATAACCACGAACGTCCCCGATCATTGGATATTTGTCCATTAACTTTTTCAATCCGTTCATCAAATGTTCACCGGTTTCTTTTGCATGTTGCTGCATTTCTTCCTGCTGAATAACATCTAAAACAGCGAGGCCAGTCGCCATTGAAACAGGATTGCCACCATAGGTATTAAAATATTCCATTCCGTTATTGAAGGCGTCCGCGATTTCATTGGTCACTATCACAGCAGCCAGCGGGTGTCCATTACCGATAGGTTTACCCATTACAACAATATCAGGCACGACATCTTGCAATTCAAATCCCCAAAATTTATCCCCTACCCTTCCAAAACCTACCTGCACTTCGTCAGCAATGCAAACACCACCTACAGCACGAACATGTTTATATACTTCACTCAAATAATTTGGCGGAAGCGGAATTTGTCCACCAACACCAAGCAAGGTTTCACAAATAAAAACAGCAGGAGCTTTTCCCTGTTTTTTTAAATCATCGATAATTTTTTTTACGTCAGCTGCATATTTTTTTCCGGCATCCGCATCACCATACCGATATGGTCCGCGGTACATATCGGGATTCATCGCTTTATGAATCCATGGCATCTTTCCAAAACCTCCATTGCCATCAAATTTGTAGGGACTCATTTCCATCGCAACCGTTGACGTACCATGATAGGCATGATCGAGTACGATGATGTCTTTTTGTTTTGTAAAATGACGACTCATTCTTACTGCCAGGTCGTTGGCTTCACTTCCGCTGTTGGTGAAATAGCAAACACTTAATGAAGGCGGCAATGTTTCGGTTAGTCGTTTTGCATAATCAATGATGTTATCATGCAGGTATCTTGAGTTGGTATTTAGCGTCGCGATTTGTTTCTGCATTTTTTTTACTACCACCGGGTGACAATGTCCAACATGCGACGGATTGTTTACGCAGTCTATAAATGTGTTTCCTTTATCATCGTATAAATACTGCAACGCGCCCCGCATAATTTTTATTTTTTTTGTATAGCTGATGCTAAGGTTGCGGCCAATATGTTCATGTCTTTCTTCGAGCAGTTTCGAATGATCATCATTGCTGATCATTCCATCAAATCCGCATGTTTGTCTGAAGCTATTCTGTGCTTTGATCGGATTGATGCGAATCAGTTTATACAAAAGATCCCATGCGGGTTTCTCGGAAATAAAATGATGTTCGTTGTTTGTCTCGATAGACGCATTATAGGCCGACTGGGTAACGCTGACGCACAGCCGAGATGCAATCAGGTAATATAATAAATCCAATTCCTGTTCAGTTAACGGAAATGATTCATGATAACCCTTTACAACCAGCGTCGCGGCGCGCAGTGGATCGCCGGTGTTTAACATCGCATACGTGCAGGCAACAGCGAGATTGTTGATAAGAGCCGTGTAAACCATGTCACTAAAATCTATGAGACCGGCAATTTTATTTCCCTGCACTAAAATATTTGTGTCATTTGCATCATGATGAGCATAAGTGTGACGAAGCGATGAAATAAGCGGTTGCACTTCCGTTTCGAATTGCAATAAAAAATAACCCGCTATTCTTCTTCGCTCATGATTTTTAATACAGTTCAATTTTCGATTTGCATCCGCGGCATTGCTGATGTCCCAAACATAATAACGGTGCATGGCCGGATGAGAAAAATTTTGAAGAGACTTATCCATCTTCCCTAAAAAAATGCCGAGTTCAGTGTAGTGGCTATCCGGATGTTCTTTTATGTTCACCCAGAATTCTCCTTCGAGAAATGTCAGTAATCGGAGATAATATTTTCGATCGCCATCATCGAAAATTGTGATGGGTTGTCCATCCTGGTTGGGTATATACCTGAAAAATTTATCAGCAACTTCGCTTTGAGAAAGATGATTGACAATTTTCACCTGTGCATCAAAAAAATCATAACTGTTATCATCACTCGCTACTTTGAAAATATATTTTGAGCCGTCGGCAGCCGTCAGCAAATAGTTGAATTCATATTCTCCGGTCAGCGGTTTAACTTTTGCGTCGAGCTGGTAATATTTTTTCAGCAGGTTTTCAATTTCGGTTTCTGAAAATCTCATGATGGTCTTGTTGATGGTGAGCCGATTTAAAAACGGTGATGGATAAACGCGGAGAGAGAGGGATTCGAACCCTCGTTACACGGATTAGGCGTAAAACTGTTTTCGAGACAGTCCCATTCAACCACTCTGGCATCTCTCCGAAATTATTCGGGATGCAAATTTATGAGAAATAAATTAGCTGATCGCCGGCGCTAAAAACCATTTTCTTTGCGTCATTGCGCCTTTGCGTGAGACCCAGATTCTCGCAAAGGCGCAATGACGCAAAGAAAATAATCTCCGCCATATTTGTATATAAAACATAAAAGTCTTGAAAAATCAGGCTATTTTTTTAATATTTTTTTTGCTAGAACTGTTGCCAGTATTGAGTTTTATGGGTTTCTAATAAAATAGTGGGAGATTTATTTTGCCGAATCTGCTCAAACCCTAATTTTGCGCCCGGAGAGATGGCAGAGCGGTCGATTGCGGCGGTCTTGAAAACCGTTGAAGGTAACACTTCCGGGGGTTCGAATCCCTCTCTCTCCGCTGGTATCAATTGTTTGAGATAAACTTTTATAAAGTAAACCTGCAAAGTCATTGATTTGCAGGTTTTTTATTTTTTAACTATACCTGCATTTTCTGCACTTCACGATAAAAGTTAAGTGAGCTATTCGTGTACCTAGGCGCAGTTTTACAAAAGGCGCACAAAACTTAACACTACACTCTCTTTATTAACACTTTATAAGAATTGATCGTGCGCATTTCCGTGCGCACTGTAACTAATTTTAAAACATTTAAAGTGATTAATCATGGAAAGAAGTTTTGGTTTATTTTTTTACCTCAAAAAAAATGGAACTTATCGGGCAAATGAAGTTGACATTTATTTGCGCATAACCGTCAACGGTATATCTGCGGAGCTTAGTACAAAAAGAAAATGCGAACCTACCAAATGGAACGTGTCACATGGAAGAGTTGATGGTAAATCCGAATACGCAAAATCAATCAACAGTTATTTGGAAGTTCTTCAAAGAAAGGTTCATGAATCCCGGAAATATCTCCTGGACAATGATATTCCAATAACTGCAGTAAACATCAAACAAATATTGCGAGATAAAGAGATCAACCAGGAGAAAAGGATGCTGATGGAAATTTTCAGTCATCATAATAATCAAATCGCCGCGCTTGTCGACAAAGACTACTCTCCCGCTACACTCGAACGATATAAAACTTCGTTTCGACACACACAATCATTTCTGGAATGGAAATACAAAGTTTCAGATATCGATATACAAAAATTGGACTATGAATTTATTTCGGAATACGAATTTTGGTTAAAGAGTACAAGACGGTGCGATCATAATACAACTATGAAATACCTCGGCAATTTTCGAAAAATTGTAAATCGATGCGTCCGCCACGGCTGGTTAATACGAGATCCTTTTCTAGGATTTAACATGACAAAAAAAGAAGTTGAACGGACTGCGTTGACTGAAACGGAATTAAATGCTATCATGAATCAGGAATTAACTGGCGAAAGACTTTCGAATGTCAGAGATATTTTTATTTTCAGTTGCTTTTCCGGCCTCTCCTATGCAGATGTAAAAAAAATGAAGCGTTCCGAAATCATAATTGGTATCGATGGAGAAAAATGGTTGGTGAGCAAACGACAAAAAACAAATGTGTCGGCAAAAATTCCTTTGTTGCCAATCGCGATTAATATAATCGATAAATATGCAAATCATAGACAATGCCTGCTCCAGGATCGCGTCTTGCCAGTGTTGAGCAATCAAAAAATGAATTCATACTTAAAAGAGATCGCCGAAAAAAGCGGAGTAAATAAAGTGCTCACTTATCATATTGCCAGGCACACTTTCGCTACGACCGTTACATTGAGTAATGGTGTACCAATTGAAACGGTTTCGAAAATGCTCGGGCATCGGAATATAAGAACTACACAACACTACGCGAAAATTTTGGATAGAAAGATCAGCGACGATATGAAACGGTTACGCGAAAAATTCAGCTGAGCAAAAAGAAAAAACAGTTTTGAAAAGAAAAAAGGAAAAAAGAAAGCGATAAAAAAGCGGCCGTTGTAAAAGCCAAAAGGAAACGGAATAAATGCGTGGATTGATGCCGACGAAAACTTGTTTCGGCTTGTGCAGGTAATAACGTGGAAAAATGCACTGAGGTTTTATGCCGTAGTCTTTTGGCCGTTGACGTTAATAAATGTTGAAGGGTATTCCCTAGTCGAAGTAGGCCGCTAATTTGCTTCACTTTTTGTCTTTTGTTTTGAGAGAGGTCTAAGAAAAGTTTATTACTCTATCTAGGCAACTTGCTTTTTGCATTTTTTTTGTTCTTTGGAATTTTCGCGCTGGTAGTACTTTTCTTTTTTATTTCCGTAGGTTCTTGAGTGAAGCTGAAGAGTTCAAGTAGCGGAACGTTCAAAGCTTCCGCAATTTTTGCAATCGTGAAAAATTCGATATTAGTTTTACCATTTTCGATACGGCTCAAATCACCATTGTTAATATTGGTGCGCACTTCCATTTCAAGCAATGTCAGCTTTTGATTATTTCTAAGCTGCCGGACTCGTTTTCCGAATTTTTCAAGTTGAATGATATAATTTTCTTTTTCCATTGATCAATTATCATGGAAAGAGAGATATTTTTTTCAAAATAAAATCTGGCTTATAAGCCAGATTAATAAAAAATAGCTACCTTTATTTAATGCTTAAAATGAAAACCGATAGTTCATAGAACAATATTTAGATTCGCAAATACAGTGATTAACTAATTAGCGTATTTGCTTTATTCTCTCGGCTGTTGAAAACTACGACCTTTCATGACCACCAGAGGAGTAAGGTAAATCGCTCACGTTTCGGCGTGGGCGTTCTTATTCGTGGTCTGGGTGTCGTAGCCCATCAACGGCGGTAAGGACTAACCCACGTCTTTTATTTTTGGTGTTTGATAATGCTAAATAATAAAACTTTTCAATGTAGTTCTTTGATCAACTGTAGAATTTTCTCATGTTATGCGTGGGCCGCTTGTTATACTGAGATTTGAATGATGCTTTAGTTATAATACGCATCGCCCACGTTTTTGTTGAATGCTCCACACTGGTTTGAAAAGACAATTATTCGCATTGGAAGTTCTTGAAATTAATTTCAGTAAAATCTTTGACAAATGAAACTATCAGTAAAAGCCACTAGTCCAAGCACACTTGGACTAAAAATAGATCAACTCAACATACTATTGAACAAGGATACAGCCTTAAAGTTATCAGCCCAATTGCAGCAAGAAGCAAACAAGATTGGTAGACCCAAAAAAAACAACCGCAAAAATGCAAGCAAAAAAACTTAAGCTTAACTTAGGACGACTCATTTGCCCAGGGGTGCTTCGGAACCTTGTATGAGAGGGAGAACGAAAGTTGAGCCGAGGAAAAATATAAAATTTCAAATATGACTATATCGAAATACTATTTTATAATTATCATAAATCTCACTTTCCTTCACGTCAGTGGACAAAATATCACGTCGAAAGATTTAGTTGGGATTTGGGATGTCAACACCAGTTATGGAAAAAGCTTAACATACTACACCTTCTCGGACGATACTACTCTTATAATTACGAATCAAGGGAAAAAACCACAGATAATGCATTACCGGTTGGATGCTCGAATGAATAACCAGTTTCTAGAATTTGCGCGCGTCAACCTGGATAGCCTGGGAATCTTAATATTTAAGATCAAAAAAATAAGCCAAAATAATATTGTTATTCAGAACGATGCAGTAAGATTCTATAACCAGCATTTAGGAAAGTGGGAGGAAAGAAAGAGAGACTCTTCTTTGATTTTAAATCTAAAGAAAAGAAAATTCGTATCTGGTCAATAAATTCATAAAGGCATCATATCAAGGTGATTGCTTGACTGAATCATATCCGATTATTGATTTCTCTTTATTCTTTTTTGATCCGAATACTTTTTCATCCCAAATAATTATCATTTCGCATAACTCATTTCCTGTTTTATCAAAAGCCAATACCTTATAATCTACGTCGTTTGAATGAAAGTCAGGATCTTCCCAATAAACCCCATGCGGGGAACCATAATTATTTCTCAAGGGAAACGGAGGCTTTCTTTTCTCCACGACAAATATGTAAGCCGAATCGACGTTAACCTTTCGGAAAATTTTAAAACTGTACCATTTTTCAATATTGGGTATTAGGATGAAATTATTCCTCCGTTCGTTTAGGAAAATAAATACAACTCCAGGTTTGACTTTTGCTTGACCGAAAGTCAACAATACGTGAATCGAAAGCATTAATATAAAAACGAGTCTTTTGACTTGCGCAATTGATCTACAAGCAAATCGAATAACTGGCGTCAGAATAGGGAAATTCATCTGTTGCTTGTTTGTATGATGAAGCATTGATTTTTTACACATTAGCCCAACTAGAAAAACAAAAACTTTCGAGATCCATTTTTTATATGCGGCTTAATTTAGCTATCATTTCCTCTGTCGATTTATATTCAGAAATTTCTTATCCATGGGGTGAAGCATAGTCAAATAATTTCAGGTCTGTCGCCCGTGAATATAAAGTCAAGTAATTGTATTTTATCAGATTTGATTGCAAAAAATTTGTGCGTCATTCTAGTAGAAGCATTATGCTGAAGTTACAACAATCGCTGAATGGAATTCCGTCCGCCGAAACTGAAGATGATTAATGATTTGCTGCTTAGTATTTGCTGGCCAGCATTGCGGCAAACCTTATGTTGGCTGCTGTACTTTGCTTGTCAACCTGTGGTTTTTAATTGTCCTTATTAAAAGTATAATCGCAGTTATCAAAAATGGCATCCCAGTGCAAAACGAAAAACTGTCGAGGGTTGAATTAAAGAGCTCGATTGTTAAAACAAAAAATGAGAAGAACAGAATAGGAATTCCGGTATAGACTAATACATATTTTTGTAGTAGTACTCTTTTATAATACGAAATCAACAATATAATTTGTCCGATTAATGAAATTGTGGCTGAAGTAAAAAGTCTATCGTCATAATTGCCTGTAAAGCTAAATTTTGTGTCGCCCCGAAAAAATTCTTTGAATCCTAAAACTTCAAATAAGCCTAAAAATACAATTCCGTGTCCAACACCAATGAGAATGAAAAAATTGAAAACTATTGTCATTATTATAAGTCGATTTGCATTTTTCATATTGTCAAATAGTTTTCATTTTTCGTTTGCCCAACTAGACAATTTTAGGTACTGAAATGGTTTTCTTGTCTGCTTTGAATAAATGATGTTGCAAATTGAATAGCAGGCAACGTCGACGACTTGCCACAGGACTGGGTATTCGTTGATCCGTCTGCACTGAGAACAAATGCTCATCTTGGCGACAGTACTTTTAAAAAAAGTATTTACCAATCTCGTTCTCTAATAGCCTCTTCAACATCTATATCGATATTAAAATAGCTAAGGATTTTATCGACTGTGTCACCAATTGATTCTCTTGCAACGGTCTCAATTTCGCTGTCATTTTCCTCAAATTGTTCTTGTAGCCCATTGATTCCTAGAGTCATTTGGTCGAACGCTGTTTGAATTTCATCTTTTGAATGATCGCCTTCCTCAATAAATAATACAACGTTTTTAATTAGGTCTCGCACTTTGTCCACCAGAAAATTGGGAAAATAACCATCTTCGTACATGTCCTTCAAATATTCGAAGTCGCGTGGAAGCTTTTTTGTCATATTAGTTTATTTAGCTTTATCAAAAAGTAAGTCTCAAAATTCTTAATATGAATTGACTTTAGGAGGTCAAAAAACTGAAAATATATTCGTCGCTCGGTCGAATTATCGACGCAAAGTTGGCAGCAGTTATTATTGCTTCGTCCATTGTTTATCAAGTTTCTTTTTAAGTGTCATTTTAAAGTCTTCTGGAAACATTTCGGATGATGTCGTGTTTTTCGTCAGATCGTAAACAAGTGGAAATGATTCGTCATTATCGTCAAACTTATTGTCGCCGTTCGTGTCTCTTGTGACCATCATTAATATTTTGTTTGTGGCTTTGATTGTTTCCCAACTTGAAACATTCATGTTGTTGGGGGAAACTTGTTTGAAGTGTCTACCCGCCTTATCGGTAATGAATAAATAATTCGGGTCGTCTGAATTCAGTTTACCGTCTTTGTTGAAGTCAGTTGTAGTAATTGAAAAATAAAGTAAGCGATCGACTCGGTTGTAGCCTGAGATAAGAAAATCGTCAAAGTCGAAAGAAGAAGATGATGCATTTGCATCTGCATTTCGCGGGTTGTAAGAGTAGATGGCCATTTTAAGCGTATCGTTGAGCAGATGATATTCTCCTGTCGCTGTGTTATAAAATAAAATGTTCCAGTATGTTGTTGGTCTGCCGTAACTACCACTACTAAAACCACTACCAGATTCTTCACTACGTTCAAGTGCCAGGGGATACATTACATAAACTGAACTGTCAATAATAACTGGTCGATTGAAGTCAAGTTTTAGTTTGTCAAGTTTCGCTTTCTGCTGTTCTGCCGTTAGCGGTCTGTTGTCAATTGGCTTCCCTGTCTTATCACTGCAAGATAGAATTCCGAAAGTCAGAAAAAGTAATACGGCGAGTTTTTGCATCGACGGTCGTTTATAATTGCTGTCAACCTACACGGCTTTGCGCTGCCCGGTATTTATAACCGGTCAGCTCATTAAAGATACAAAAGCTGAGAATATGTTATGAAGCTCGTCGGTGATCCGTAGGCTTGAGCTGAAGCACAGTAGAATTACTCAAGCTTAAATTTATTCCGTAAGCCTGACTTGCACACAACCGCATGTTGGCCGCAGTTTTTTTAACCATGGAGTAGTGTAATGACTAAAATGGCGCTTATGAAAATGGAAATTATTAAAGGTTTCCAGATTGATCTTGTCCTATACTTTGTTTCTTTTCCAATGTATTTGTCCCAAAAAGTAGTTGTCAACCCCAAACCGCCAGCAGTGTTGAGAAGCAGCAGGTAATACCCCGGAATAAATTTTACAATAGTGATTGTTATTGCTGTGTATATAATCCCAAATCCAATAACAATTAGCCTCTTTTTTCTATCCTTAATATTTGATGATAAGAGAAATGCCCCAAAAAATACACTAAAAATTATGGAAAACCCTTGTATAGCACCCGGGGAATATAGTAGAGAAGCATTGTTATCTGTTACTACATTTTTCTTCCAAGAAGTCCTGTTCCATGGATCGTCTTCTTCCTTTTCAATTTCCTCACTCGTCTGAATTCTTTTTTTTACTACTATTAATTCCTCATCCGTAAATTTTCTCCCCCTTCTTTTCAGCTCATTTACTGCTGCAGTCATTGCCTCTGGGGTGTATTTGGTAGAATTGTCCAGGTAGTCCAGTAACTCACTTTCCGACATTGTGTTCATTAGTTCTTGAAAACCGGGCATCGTAAAAGCAGTTAAATATGAGTTACGTTATCGTTAATATTTTTTTGAAAATTACTGCCAACGTTGACGGCTTGCTGCAGGGCTAGGTAATCTGTGATCCTCTGCCGAAAGTAAAAGCCTAATTGAAAATTCATGCCGAAGTTACAACAAACGCTAATAGAATTCCGTCGGCCGGAAGTGAATATGAAGATTGATTTGCAGCTGAAGTCTTTTTCTTCTCCAGCATTGGGCAAACCTAATGTTGCGAGTAGTTTTAGCATTTTGATTAAACTCTTATTGTGAGAATCTGTAATTTTATTTGTCAAATTAATTTCTTCCCATGAAGAACAACAACAGTGTAACAGTACTCGTTTTTGAATACAACCTAGCCGCTATTTTTGGACTTGTTCTCGTTTCCATATCAATTCTAATATTTTTATTCTTTTTGCTTGTTTCGGCTCCTGGTTATTTATGGCTGTGTCTCCCAATTGCTTTTGTTATTATCTATATACGTTATGCTGAAAAGGCCCCTTTCAAAGCCAGAATCATTAATAAAAATAACCTGACTTTTTCCACTGATGGAATTAAATATGGTGATGATTATTATCCTGCAAGACAAATAGAGGCGGTCGCTATATATCTGTATTCTTTTGAGAATTTCGAATACAGAGATGGCTTTGTAAATGGAGGTCGAGGAGAAAGTGTTTATGTCAGGGCACATGGAGATCAGAATAAGATATCATTTCGCTCGCAAGGAAACGTGCTTGATTTTGATTTTTATATAGACGATTACGCTCGGTTTTGTGCCGTCCGCCAAGTAGCCAATGACTGGGTAGCGGAAGGAATCAACGTCGTTTTAAAACAGCCGTTCGATGATGACTTTATTGTTCAAGAAATGAATTACTACAATACACCAAGTGGGCTTTAGAAACGACCGCATTATATTTTAACTGCTAGGTTTCGGCGCTTCAATAAAATTACCGCAAAACGGACAGCATTGCCGACGTTGATATTTGATGCTGTTCCTGCCAGGTACCGCTGCTAAATTGAAAAGCAAAAGTACAAGTTACAATCAAATGTCAAATTGAAAAACGTCTGCTGGAACAAGTGTTCTTAAGCGGACTACTGTTCATCGATCCAACGTCCAGCCCCAATTTTGGCAACGCGATGTTGTGTGCCGACTTTCCTTTATGTTTTATTTGAAGTTTTGTTTTTCCCAATTAATGTCAGTTCCTAAATATTTTAATTTTTCTAGTCCACTTCTTAGTTCAGAAAGATTTGAACAATAATAGCTGTCAATTATCAGTATAATTTTTTTGTCTTTGCTTATTCCAACGGCCTTAGAGTAATATTTTCGCTTTCTGCTATGATTAACTGCTATGTCATAGTAACCGTCCAACTCGGAAAAATTATATTGGAGTGTCTTTCGGGTAATAAAATTCTTTGTGATAAGTTGCTGGCTTAAGTAGTCAATAAAAACAATTTTGATTTTGTATACAATGAATATAAATATCGAAAGTCCTAAAAGGCTTAGATATAGATATATTTTTACCGGGATAGGCTTTGTGTCAGAACTGGAGCTGAAAATATCTGTTTCAGAATAGATTGAATAAATGCTTATCACAAAAACCATAAAAAAAAGACAAAGACCTGAAATTATAATCCAAGAAGCAAATGTATTGTAACGTGATTTTATCATTAGGTAATGTCAATTAAGTTTGCACACAACGTTCAAGTTTTGCCGTAGTGCTGGCTATTTCGTGTTCCGTCAGGCCGAGAGCAAAGGCCCAATTGAAAATCTTACGTTGAAGTTACAACGATCGCTAAATAGAATTCCGTCCGCCGGAACCAGACCTAAACATTGATTTGCTGCTGACGTTTATTCCGTCAGCGAGCATTGCAGCAAACCGCATGTTGTGCGTTCGGCTTATCAACTTAAATTTATTCGTTCGCTCCAACTAAGTTCAGTAGGCAGCTCCTTATTTGACAACTCAATGTGTATTACCCGCCTTTGTCTGCCATTTGTTGTTCTGCTAGAACTGTGTAATAATAATGGTTTCATTAACATTACCCCACCCTTAGAAACATTACAACTAATTTCTTTTTCAACTGTCCAATCAATTGTTTCAGGTCTGTAAATACCTTTTGAATGTGATTTTGGAATCACCCTTAAAGCACCATTGTTTTCGTCTGTGTTGTCAAGATGAATTCGAATTGTCACAATATTTTCCAAAATGTCAAGCGGCGGTTGAACTGCAAACTGATTTTGTTTTGTCGTCCAAAATTCAAAACCGCTTACCTGTAATGTTTTGTCAACGGAAATTGTAAGATCTTGGTGATATGAAACGTACCAGTTTGATGTTTGAGGTTTGTCAAAGTAAATGCTTTTAACAACGAAATATTTGTCACCTAAAAATTGCGTCAAGACATCTTTCAAACTGTCATTAAATATTGTGTCAATTGTCGTTGGAACTTCTTTTAAAAATTGTCTAATAGCGAAAAGATCTGCAGACTTCCTAAACGATTCTTTGTCCGAATTTGTTTGATTTATCAGTTGCAAAATTTTCTCAACTTCTTCTGTCGTGTAAATATTGTCAATTGTTGCAAAACCGTTAATATAAAATTCGTCTCTCTGTTTCATTCGCATATTGCTTTAAGCTGACGCCTAATGTTGGCGGCTTGCTCAGGGCTGGGTATTCAGTGACCCGTCTGCCGAAACCGTTGTTGAGTAAAGTTAATAAAGTTGAAGATATATTCTGTCGGTCAATCTTGTTCGTCGCGCTGGAGCAAATGCTGATTAACGATATGAAGACGATGTGTTATTCATCCGCGAGCCTTGCAGCAAACCGAATGTTGGCAGCAAATATTTAGAGACGTAAATAAAATATGTCGAATTTTCCATTCCTTAACACAAGTATTTGTTGAGTCAACTTTACAATTTCATAGCTTAAAAATATTTTGTTCTCTTTGGGCTCTAACGATAAAATCAAATGAGAATTACCATGCAACTTCCAAGTCCCATTACTTTCTTCTCCCGAGTGCCAACCCGGTGCGGTTGAATTTTTAGTCGACGAGTCTCCTTCAATATGAAATGTCGAATCCGCTCGAATTTGGAAGTCGGAAAATTTCAGCTTTTTATTTGTCGTGTCTTGATCCTTCACCAGGGGATTAACACGTCGCCAATTACCGATTAATAAAGATTGACTATAAGTCGCGACAGAAACGCCAGTAAGTAATAATAAAATCAAAAATCTTACAAACATGTTATACCGATTCTCTCTTATTAATTGAAAAATTGTAAGCATCTGTCAATTGCTGCCAACGTTGGCGGCTTGCTGCTGTAAGCTCCCCCGATTTTCGGAC
>JAFDYD010000014.1 GCA_018267615.1 Bacteroidota bacterium
TTTTTTTTCTAAAAAATATCTTCTTTCTCTGCTAAAACCTGCGTCCATACTTAGTTTGACGTACTCTTGGTTAATTAGGTAACACTTCAGGCTTCTTATTGTTAATTTTTTCTTACTAACTCTGTTTATCTTTCAAAATCCTAATCTGGGATTTTCAGGAGATTTGCATTTCCTAAAACTAGACATGATAATGAAGCAGGTTCTGTTGAATACATTTCTGTTAATTATATACGTGCCGCTATTTTCTCAATTTTTCCCGGCGAAGAATTATCCTAAGAAATTTTTTCGCAATCCGCTTGGCATACCTATCATGCTGGCAGCCGATTTCGGCGAGCTTCGTGCCAATCACTATCACATGGGACTTGATATACGCACCGAGGCAAGAGAAAACCTACCGGTATTCGCTGCGGCTGATGGATATATTGCGAGAGTCAAAATAGAACCTTTCGGTTTTGGACAAGCCATATATATTAATCACCCCAACGGTTACACCACCCTTTATGCACATCTCAATTCTTTCTATCCCGCATTGGCAGAATATATAAAGCAACAGCAATATAAATTGGAAAGCTGGAAAATTTCAGTCGATCTTACTCCCGGTATGTTTCCTGTTAAGAAAGGTGACTTAATTGCTTTTAGTGGTAACACCGGTGGTTCCGAAGGACCACATCTTCATTTTGAAATCAGGAGAACCGCGGATGATGTTAATTTAAATCCATTGCTTTTTGAATTGCCAGTAAAAGATAATGTGCCACCAGTTATCCGGATGCTGGCTGTTTATGATTTGAATAAAAGTGTTTACGAACAGACACCGCAAATCATTCCGATAAAGAAAGAGGGAAAATCATCTTCTCTCCACCCGCCACTGGTGTTAACATCCAGCGCATCAAAAATAGGATTTGCCTTTAACGGTTTCGATACACAATCCGGTTCAAGAAATCCCAACGGAATTTTTGAAGCCATTCTATACGATAACGAAAAGCCGGTGACGGGTTTTCAAATGGACAATATAAGTTATACATCCACGCGCAATATCAATGCCCATATCGATTACAAAACAAAAGCAAACGGTGGCCCATACCTGCAACAGTTGTTTGAATTGCCAGGATACAAACAATCGATTTATAGAATGCCCGGAGGTGCAATTGACATCAGTGATGGATTGATACATGTGGTGCGAATTGTTGTGAAAGACGCAAGCGATAACACGTCTTCATTTCAATTCAGCGTGAAGCAGAAGAAGAGCAAAGCACCTGGTGCAATATTTCCTGGGAAATTATTTTATCCTTTTATGTTGGATGGATATGAAACGGATGATTGCGCATTTTATCTCGGCGAAAGATCTTTATATGATTCGGTTCATATTCAGTACAGCCATTCTCCTTCATCATTACCAAATGTGGTTTCGATGGTGCACAGTATCGGGGCACCTTATATTCCAATTCAGGATTCTCTTTTAGTCCGTATCAAACCAATTGGAAACCTGACGCCGGCAAAAAAAGGGAAAGTGCTGATGCAAAGATTTGTTCGTAGTAAAACCGAATTGCAAAAAGTTCAATGGCTCGGTGACTGGGCATCTGCGAAGTTCAGAGATTTCGGAAATTTTCAATTGGTAACGGACGAAGTACCTCCTGCTATTATTTCTGTTGGATTTTCGAATGGGGCGAATCTTAGCAAAGCTTCACAAATTGCTTTTATAGTAAAGGACAATCTCGGAGAATCCATTAGCTTCAGAGCGGAGTTGGACGGCAAATGGCTGCGATTTACAAATGATAAGGAAAAAGCGTTTATTTATAAGTTCGATGAAAAATGCGGTGCGGGTGAGCATCAGCTAAAAATAACTGCCGAAGACATGGCGGGAAATTCATCTTCTCAAATCTTTAAATTCACGAGGTGAATGCTGAAATATGCAAATGTGTAAATGCATGTATTTTTGATCTACTTTTAACGTCGTTTCTTTGCAATTAAATATTTTCACACTTTCATATTTTCACATTTTTCGGATGACTCATCTACAAGAAGGTAACAAAGCGCCAGCGTTTACGGGAAAAGATCAAAATGGAAATTCAGTTTCCCTTTCTGATCATAAAGGGCAAAAAATAATTTTATTTTTTTATCCTGAAGACGATACGCCTACCTGCACCATACAGGCTTGTAACCTGCGAGATAACTACGCACTGCTTACAAAAAAAGGATGGACCATAATTGGTGTAAGTCCCGATGACGAAAAGAGCCATCAAAAATTTGAAAAGAAATTCAATCTTCCTTTCACGATGCTTGCCGATCCTGAACATAAGATTATTGACAAATATGGAGTGTGGGGTGAAAAACATTTGTATGGCCGCGATTATATGGGATTGCATCGCACCACTTTCTTAATCGATGAAAAAGGAACGATCCGTAAAATATTTTTAAGACCGAAGAACAAAGCGCATGCTGAAGAGATTATTAAAACATGGGAAGCGGAGAATTGACCTCACCCTCGTTCCCTCTCCTAAAGGAGAGGGAGGCCCGGAATCGGGCTTGCATATTAATTTGCTAGGAGGAAAAATTAATTTCAGAAATAATCATTAAATATTTCTAAATGTTCTTTCGGATGGAAAACGCAAATTGAAGTTGGGCATCCCTCTCCTTTAAAAGAGGGAACGTGGGTGAGGTTACAACCATTCTACTTCTCCGAATCCAAAACTTCTGTCAACAGCGTCTTGCGTAATAAGCTGCCCTTGTGAATTCACTTCTTTTATCGTAGTGTCAAAAATGATATTTCCTTTTTTTAAGCGTACCGTTTCATTACGTTTATATAGGAAGCGATTGTATTCAGCTAATAGTTGATCACCTCCGGATGTTCTTAATTCGTTATATCTTTTATCAATGAAGTCACATAATTTTTTTGCCAGTTCTTCAACCTTCATTGTTTTGCCGGTGATCTGTTTTAAAGAAACCGGATTTTTTATTTCGTCTGGAAATTGAACCTGGTTGATGTTGATTCCTATTCCAACAATTGCAAAGAGCCATTCATTTCCTTTGCAAATGCTTTCAATTAATATTCCCCCTGCCTTTCTGTCACGCCAATACAAATCATTTGGCCATTTTATTTTCCATTCATCAGGAAAAAAATTCGTGAGAAAATCGTAACAGGAAATGGCGATTGTTGCGCTCAAAAAAAATTGTTGCATTGGTAAAAGAAATCGCGGCTCGGTAATAATACTCATAATAATATTTTCGCCGGACGTGGTGGTCCATGTCTTTCCTCTTTGTCCCTTGCCCGCGGTTTGTTCCAATGCGAAATAGCTTGTGCCATGAAAAGCCAATCCTGCATGAACGGCTGCCATGGCATAGTTGTTGGTGCTATCAACAGATTGCAACTCAACAAAATTGCTTCCTATCGAGTGGTAATTATCAGGGAAAATGTTGATGGCAGGATGTGACAAAAGATTCCTATTTTTGAGCATTGCGAAATTAGGCTAAGAAGTTTATAGTTTTTGATAAAAGAAAAACCGGAAAAAACAGGCATTGAAACAATAAAATGTCAGTTTGTAGCGATAGGAAACAATAAAGTGCAGACAGGAGCTAAAGCTTACTTCAAACCAAACAAATTTCATCATCAAAACATTTTGATTATTGGAACAATTGTCTATGCTGGTTTCCCGGAAACCCAAAAGAACATCGCGGTTAACAAAGAATTCGAAAATTTTTAAAACCATAATACAAAGCATCCAGGAAAAGAAAGGCGAAAATATAGTATCCCTTGACCTTAAGAAAATTCATGAAGCGGTTGCGGATTTCTTTATCATTTGCGAAGCCACAAGTCATACCCAGATCAAAGCAATTGCTGATTATATAGAAACGGAGGTCAAAAAAAAATGCGAAGAACTTCCGTACAAACATGAGGGTAAGCACGCTTTACAATGGGTACTCATCGATTATGTAAATGTAGTTGTTCACGTAATGCTCCCGGAAAACAGGCGGTTTTATAAGTTAGAGGATATGTGGAGTGATGCTGTCTATGAGCGTCACGAAGGATAAGAATAACTGTTTAACGGGTTTTTCTGAACTTTTTAATCACACAAACATTAATAAATAGAAATTGGAGGAGAAGAAATAAAATAACATGCCACAGGATAACATGAAACAAAACGATCGATCCAACTTTCCGAGATTCAGGCCGAAGCCTGGCGCGGGAGGGGACGAGAACAACCCCAGAAAAGGCCCTAAATTCAGCATTTATTGGATATGGGGAATTATAGCTGCCATTTTACTCGGTTTTAATTTTTTCGGAGCTTTCACTCCTGATGCTCATCATCTGGATTCCGAACTTGAGTTCCGTAATAATATGCTCGAAAAAGGTGATGTCGCAAAACTAGTACTCGTCACCAATAAAAATCTGGTCAGGGTTTACATCAAAAAAGACAGTCTTGAGAAACCTTACTACAAAGAAAAATTAGGTAAAAATTATCCGGTTGTAAAAACCGAAGGCCCTCATTTCGAATTCCAGGTCGCCAAGATCGACGAGTTTGAAAAACGCCTCAATGATTTTTTTGTCAAGAATCCTCAATACGAAGTTCCTTACAATCCCATTCAGGAAGGTGATTGGATACCCGGGCTTTTACAAATTGTTCTACCAATTCTGATCATCTTATTAATATGGGTGATGTTGATGCGCAAAATGGGCGGACAAGGTGGAAGTGGTGGACCCGGTGGTATTTTCAATATCGGAAAATCCAAAGCAACACTGTTCGATAAAGGAACAAAAGTGAATATTACTTTTAATGATGTTGCAGGGCTCGATGAAGCGAAAGTGGAAGTAATGGAAATCGTCGATTTTTTAAAGAACCCGAAAAAATATACAGCACTCGGTGGAAAAATTCCAAAGGGGGCTTTATTAGTCGGTCCTCCGGGAACTGGTAAAACTTTGCTTGCAAAAGCAATGGCTGGTGAAGCACAGGTTCCATTTTTTTCTATGAGTGGTTCCGATTTCGTTGAACTATTTGTAGGTGTCGGCGCAAGTCGCGTTCGAGATCTCTTCAAACAAGCAAGAGAAAAAGCACCGTGTATTATTTTCATTGATGAAATAGATGCCATTGGTCGCGCACGTGGAAAGAATGCCATCATGAGTAATGATGAAAGAGAAAGTACATTGAACCAATTATTGGTTGAAATGGATGGATTCGGTGGCGACAGCGGAATTATTATTCTTGCTGCTACCAATAGACCAGATGTACTCGATAGCGCATTGCTTCGCCCGGGAAGATTTGATCGCCAGATTTCGATCGACAAGCCAGATCTCAAAGGTCGTGAAGCAATATTCAAAGTGCATTTGAAACCAATTAAAATTTCCAGTAAGCTTGATATTCATAAACTCGCTGAACAAACACCGGGTTTCGCTGGTGCTGATATCGCCAATGTTTGCAATGAAGCTGCGTTGATCGCCGCGCGTAAAGGAAAAGAAACAGTGGAGATGGATGATTTCCAGGACGCGGTTGACAGAGTAATCGGAGGATTGGAAAAAAAGAACAAAATCATTTCTCCTGAAGAAAAAAGAATCATTGCTTATCACGAAGCCGGACATGCAATATGCGGCTGGTTCCTCGAACACGCATATCCGTTATTGAAAGTAACGATTGTGCCGAGAGGTGTGGCTGCATTGGGTTACGCTCAATACACGCCAAAAGAACAATATCTATATAATACTGATCAATTGTTTGATCAGATATGTATGACATTGGGCGGCCGCGCAAGTGAGCAATTGAATTTTGGAAAGATATCAACCGGTGCGCAAAATGATTTGCAACAAGTAACGAAGATTGCCTATTCCATGGTTACAACCTATGGCATGAACGAAAAAGTAGGTAATATCAGTTTCTATGATCCTGCACAGGAAAATTCTTTTGTAAAACCTTATTCAGAAGAAACTTCCAGGTTAATCGACGAAGAAGTGCGTAAACTTATTGATGCCGCTTACGAACGCACAAAACAATTGTTGACGCAAAAAGATACCGAAGTAAAAAAACTTGCTGAAGCATTGTTGGAAAAAGAAGTGTTGTTTCAGAGTGATGTGGAAACGTTGATCGGAAAAAGACCTTATGAAGAAAAAAGGACGCTCGATGTTTCTGATCACGGTCATCCGGAATATAATAAGGTAGCGATGAATGAAAATGGTACGGTTACCGGCACCACGGCAAATCCGGCTACAAATTGAAGCATGTAGTAATAGCATGAAAATATCTTCCGCAAAAGAAAATATTCTAAAAAGAATAAGGCAGGCGTTGAGTCATTCAACGCCTCTTCCTTTTCCGCAAAGCGAAGGCAATAATTCAGTGTTTCTGCCGGCACAAAAAGAACCCGAAGTTGAATTTGCAGAGAAATTTACAGAATTAAAAGGGAAGTTTGTTTTTGCAATGAACCAAAAAGAACTGGTATCACAGCTCAATAATCTTTTCAATGCCACAGGCTGGGAAAATATTTATTGTCGGGAAAAAGGTTTGCGGGATATGCTGCAAAAAAATAATTTTTCCAATCTCACTTCCGAAGGGCTGGCAAAATGTGATGCCGCCATTACATCGTGCGAATTCCTGATTGCAAGAACAGGTAGCATCGTGATGAGCGCGGCGCAGGAAAGTGGCAGAACCGTGAGTGTGTATGCGCCTATACATATATGCATCGCATATACAAAGCAGTTAGTGTTTGATGTAAGGGATGGGCTGCAAATGATCAAGGAAAAATACAGTGACAAACTACCTTCACTGATTACATTTGCTACCGGCCCAAGCCGCACTGCTGATATTGAAAAAACATTGATCGTTGGTGTGCATGGACCGAAAGAAGTGTATGTGTTTTTAGTTGATGAACCATGATTGATGGAATTTTAAATGATTATGAGGAAAGTTGATAAGTCGGTTAGTTTTGAACCATGATTAAAGGATTGAAGGATTATCATGAAGTTCTATTAATTACTAAACTGTAGGCCAATGATCGCATTGTTGTTTGCGAACTTCACGATAATCCTTCAATCCTTTAATCATGGTTCAAAACTAATCGACTTATCAATCCTCAACTATAAACCACCAGGCTCTCATGCTAATTTCTCCGGGTAAAAAAATATATTTTCTTTCCGATTTTCATCTCGGCGCTCCGGATCATGCTTCGAGCCTGCAAAGAGAAAAACGAATCGTTGCTTTTCTTGAAGAAATAAAAAAAGATGCCGGTGAAATTTTTATTGTGGGCGATTTATTTGATTTCTGGTACGAATACAGAACGGTTGTTCCTAAAGGATATGTTCGCATACTCGGTAAACTTGCCGAAATAACGGATGCTGGAACTCCTGTTCATTTTTTTGTCGGTAATCATGATATGTGGATGAAAGGATATTTCGAACAAGAGTTAAATATCCCCGTGTATTATGAACCGAAAAAATTTGAGCGCAACGGGAAAAAAATTTTGATCGGACACGGAGATGGATTAGGTCCCGGTGATCATGGATATAAATTCATCAAGAAAATTTTTCGGAATAGATTCTGTCAATGGCTTTTCGGAATATTGCCACCAGCTGTTGGTGTTGGACTTGCAAATTATTTCAGCCGTAAAAGCAGGGCAGTCACCGGGCAGATCGATGAACAATTTCTGGGAGAAGACAAAGAATGGCTCGTGATGTATTGTAAAGACGTGCTTCAGAAAGAATATTTCGATTATTTAATTTTTGGTCACCGTCATCTTCCTATCGATTTTTCATTGGAAAAAGGTGCGAGGTATATCAATTTGGGTGATTGGCTTCGTTATTATTCGTATGCAGTATTGAATGATGACGGCCAGCTAATACTGACTTCATGGCTGCCTGAACTTGAAAATAAGATTATTAGAAAATGAAACGCCGCAACTACATTGTTTTTTTGTTGATGCTGATTGGCGTTTATGCTAGATCGCAGGATACAGATTTCACTTTGAGTAAAACCATTCGTGGCGATATAGTTGATTTTTCCGTGGATAATCTCGGAAATATTTATTTACTTAGTTCAGATAACCAGTTAAAAAAAATTGGCCCAAAGGGCGATTCACTCGCGGTATATAATGACGTCCGCCGATATGGTAATATCTATTCGATGGACGTTACCAATCCTTTAAAGATTTTATTGTTCTATAAAGAATTTGGAACCATCGTAATGGTCGATAGATTTTTGAGCGTGGTGAATACGATTGATCTTCGTAGTCTTAATATTTTCCAGGTAAAGGCGGTGGGACTTGCTTACGATAATAATGTGTGGATCTATGACGATCTCGAGGCAAAATTAAAACGAATCAGGGATGATGGATCACTTGTAAGTGCGACTACGGATATCCGTCAGTTTGTTGACGTTGTTCCGGATCCTGTGTTTATTGCAGATCAAAGTGGATTGGTTTATTTGTACGATACTGCAAAAGGTGTATATATTTTTGATCACTATGGTGCATTTCAAAAACAACTTCAATTCGTCGCCTGGAAAGATTTTAATGTGATTGACAAAAGCCTTCTCGGAAGAGACGAAAATTATTTTTTAAGATATCAATCAGGAAATCCTCAAGTGCAGCAGCAACCAATACCGCCTGCATATCTCCCATCAAATAAAATTATCATTATGCCCAATGCAGTGTATGTATTGAAGCAAGGGAGGTTGGAGATTTATGCGAAGACACCATGATAATATAAAATGCACAAGGTGCAAAGAACAAGATACAGGGTACAAGTTACAAGGCATAGCATGAAGGCGGTTAATATCAAAAACAAATTTTAGTTTTGCCCCAAACTTTAGACGCCAAACCTTAAGCCGTTCAACTTTTACTTTTAAAGCCAAAAAAATCATGCATAATTTCTGGGATCAGATCATTTTAAGCAATCCGCTAAGAAAATATCTCTTTGTAGCAATTGCTATTTTGATCGGGTTACTTTTCAAAAGACTGTTGTCGAAGATTATTGCTGGCATTTTATATCGTGCAGCTGCCAGGGTTGGATCAGGTATCGACAAAGATGCTTTTGTAAAATTATTGATCGGTCCGCTTGAAACCTTTCTCCTGATATTTATCACTGTCGTTTCTCTCGAGAAACTTCATTTTCCCGAAGAATTTCATTTCGAAATTTATGAAGTTTCATTGAAGACAATTATCCAGTCCATCGCAAAAACGGTTTTGATTGGCGTTTTTATCTGGCTATTGATGCGCACGATCGATTTTATCGGTCTCTTACTAAAACAAAAAATTCATGCTACCGGTGATATGAAGGATCATCAGCTTGTAGTTTTTTTCAGAGATTTTCTAAAAGCAATCATTGCCATTATCGGTGTGCTGATGATATTGGGAATTGCATTTGGATTTGAAGTAAGCAAATTCTGGACAAGTCTTGGAATAGCAGGTGCTGCGCTTGCATTGTCTGCAAAAGAGAGTATCGAAAACCTCATCGCATCTTTTATTATTTTCTTCGACAAACCTTTTACAGCAGGCGACGTATTGAAAGTGCAAAATATTACCGGTACTGTAGAAAAAATCGGACTGAGAAGCACGCGTATACGCACCGATTTAAAAACATATGTTACTGTTCCGAACAAACAGATGGTTGATAGTATCGTGGATAACCAGACCTTGCGCACACAAAGAAAAGCAGAAATAAGATTGCAGATCGGATTATCAGCTTCACCAAGCGCACTTCAGAGTTTTGTTGGTGCAGTAGAAAAAATATTGATTAGGGAAGAAATTGAAAACCCTACTGTTTTCCTGAATGACATTGCTGGAAATGCCTTTATGATTAACGTGGATTTTTTCACTGCGCCGATCGCGCTGAAAGAATTTAATAAAATAAAACAGGAAGTGAATTTGGAGATATTAAAATTGATGCAGCAATCCGGACTGGAGATAGCGGGCGCAAGCACCGACGTGAAGATAATCAATTCACAGAAAGAAATATTGTGATTGTGTGATTTTGGGATTTCTGTATTTTAGGTAGTGACTCACTTTGAAAATTATTACGAGTGAGCCCTCACCCCAACCCCTCTCCTTCAGGAGAGGGGCAGGGCTCAAAAAATCATCATAATTGCGCTTTCAATTCAAGTAAGAAAGCCCTGATCTGTTCTAGTTTCTTTATAGATTCAAATTTTTCTTCAGCCTTTTTACTTTTCTTCAGAAAATCTTTAGCGCCCTCAATAGTATATTTTCTTTGGCGAAGCAGATGATAAATGAGGTGAAGATTTTTGATATCGATTGGTCTGAAATAACGATCGCCTTTTTTATTTTTTTTTGGTTGAATGATGGCGAACTCAGCTTCCCAGAAACGAAGCAGTGATTGATTTACACGAAACATTTCAGCCACTTCGCCCATGGTATAATATTGTTTCATAAACAATATTTCATCTTCAGGGATATTGATCAGATCAGCTTCTTCGGCTACTTGTTTGATTGACTTACGGCCACGTGTTGATTTTACTTTTACATTTTTTTCAACAGTAACCGCCTCAGGTTTCTGATTTGTTTGCGGCTGTTTTAATTTCTTTATTCTGATACCAATATTAATTGGCTGATCTTCCTGGGCAGGAACTATCTTTTGCTCAATATTGGTATCGGTAGTAAAATCCATTGTAGTCTGGGAAAATGTTTTCATTCGTTGTAATTCTTTTACAAAAACTGTTCCGTTTGCTAAAGATAAAGAAAATAATGTGCAAATATTAAAGTGTGGAAATGTGGCAGTGACTCTTTTTGAAATTTCTATGTGCCTACTGTGCCTATGTGGTAAAAAAATTTGAAACATAGGGACATCGAAATTGCAAAATGAGTCACCACCATAAATCGACTGGATAAATAATTTCTTATATTTAGTCTATTAGAATTAATCGCATAACAGCAATCATCATTAAAAAAACTATTGTATGCCAGCAATAAATGACAAAGGTCTGTCACGACGCCATTTTTTGAAACAGGGATCAATCGCTTCCTTTGGAGCGCTGATGGTACCATCATTATTTTCGAATTCTTTTTTTCTATCGGAGGGACCGGGTTCAAAATTTTTTGGAGTGCAGATAGGCGTGATCACTTATTCATTTCGTGATTTGCCGGGCGGTTCCGAACAAATTCTTAAATATATTACAGACAGCGGAATCAGCGCGATCGAATTAATGGGAGATGCAGTGGAGGATTATGCTGGCAAACCAGTTAACCCTGTTAAAATGCCGCCCCGAGTGCCCGGCCAGCCACCAAAATTTACCGACGAGGAAAAAGCGCAATTGGCGGAGTATGCAAAAAAAGTTGCAGAATGGCGTTCAACAGTTTCTATGGATAAATTTGCTGAAATCAAAAAGATGTATAACAATGCAGGTGTTGAAATTTATGCTTTCAAACCAAATGCACTAGGAAAAAATAATACGGATGCTGAAATTGAATATGCGATGAAAGCCGCCAAAACTTTGGGCGCGAAATCTGTTACTGTTGAATTACCAACTGATCCTGCCCAATCAAAACGCCTTGGTGATTTTGGTGAAAAACACAAAGTGTACATCGGCTATCATGCGCACTTGCAAGCGACAGATACCGCATGGGATGTGGCACTCAGTCAATCGCCATACAATTCACTCAACCTGGATTGCGGACATTATATTGCTGCAGGAGGAAACAATACCAAAGAAACTTTACTGGCCTTGATAGATGCAAAGCATGATCGGATAACGAGCATGCATATCAAGGATCGCAGAACAAAAACGAATGGAGGTAATAACATGCCGTGGGGACAAGGTGATACACCGATCAAAGAAATTCTCAGCTTACTCAAAGAAAAAAAATACCAGATTCCAGCTACCATTGAACTCGAGTATGATATTCCCGCAGGCTCCGATGCTGTAAAAGAAACAAAAAACTGTTTGAATTTTGCTAAGGCTGCATTGGGTGCATGAGCGATTTGTATTGTGAGTAGTCTTTTAGAAAGTTGACAGATCACGGAGGACAGTTGAAAAAAACTTACCCAAGCTATTTTAAAGTCTGTCAACTCAAAATGTGAAAGTATAGGGATGTAATAATTGAATAATTTAAAAATCATGTTAGCATTCAAACCGACACATTAACCATTATTTCATTTTCACACTTTCACATTATCACATTTCTCAGTCGAAACTTTGATTACTTGAAGATGCCAGCTTCAGCAGCCGGTCATATTGTTCGGGCGTGATATCGTTATAAAAATAATAAACAGGATCAACAGGCTCGCCATTACGATGCACTTCATAATGACAATGTGGGCCTGTGCTTTTTCCGGTGTTTCCTACCCATCCGATAATTTCGCCACGCTTTACTCTTTCACCATGTTTCACTTTAATACGAAACATGTGACCGAATAACGTAGCATATCCATAGCCGTTATTAATTACAACATGGTTGCCATAGCCGTTCCCGGTATTGCCGGCAGTCTCCACAGTACCATTTGCCGTAGCATAGATGGGTGTTCCTTGTGGTGCGGCGAAATCAAGTCCCGCATGAAATTTACTCGTTTTATATACCGGATCGATGCGATATCCGAAACCGGATGCAATGCGTTTTAAATCTTTATTACTTACAGGTTGTATTGCCGGTGTACAGGCAAGTAGTTGTTCTTTATTTTTTATAAAACCGTTGATTTCATTGTAGGATTTTGTTTGATAATTGATCCTTGCGGCAAGATTATTCATGGTATTCGCAATAGAAACAGCGAGGTTATCCTGATCCATTTTTTCCACGAGTTCTATTTCCTGCTGTTGCGCCATGATCTTTGCTCTTGCACTGTCTGGAATTGGATTAGCTTCGAAAATAGCTCGATATACTTCGTTATCCCTTTTCTCCAATTGCCCCATCTCACCCTGCAATTTTTTTACTTTTTCATTCAACACGAAGTAATCTTCTTTCAGAGCTTCATTTCTTTGCATGAGCCTTTTCTCATTTGCAGAAGGAAAATATCGATAGGCGATGGAAACTAAAATAACAGCAGTAACAATAGAAGCAGAAAAAAAACCGAAGATGCGCAAAAGCGTCACCCGCAGAGGTGTCTCCAGTTTTTCATATCGGAGCGTATTGGTGTTATAATAATACTTAATCTTTTTCATACCCCGAATCGCGCCGGTGGAGTTTATTCATAAAGGGATTGTTGAATTTTCCGGAATGTTTATCTGTCATTTTTTTTCTTATCGTACCTTTGCCCCTCTTTCAGATAACCATGCAGGTTTACAAATATAGGCGTTAACTGAACAATAATAACCAAAGAATATCACGTTTTAATATGATGACCAGTGCAGAGATAAGAAAAAAATTTCTTGAATTCTTCGAATCAAAGGGCCATACTATTGTCCCGTCCGCCCCGATCGTCGTAAAAAACGATCCCACCTTACTCTTTACCAATGCCGGGATGAACCAATTCAAGGATTATTTCTTGGGAAACGCAAAGCCATCACATACACGGGTGGCCGATACTCAGAAATGCCTCCGCGTGAGCGGCAAACACAATGACCTGGAAGAAGTGGGCGTGGATACTTATCATCACACCATGTTCGAGATGTTGGGCAATTGGAGCTTTGGTGATTATTTTAAGAAAGATGCGATTGCATGGAGCTGGGAGCTACTGACTAAAATTTACAAACTTCCTGAAGATCGGCTATACGTCACCGTTTTTGAGGGCGATCAAAAAGAAAATCTGCCAAAGGACGAAGAAGCATTTTCCGAATGGAAAAAATGGATTGCGGCCGACCGGATATTGATGGGAAGTAAAAAAGATAATTTTTGGGAAATGGGAGATACTGGTCCATGCGGCCCCTGTACTGAAATACATGTTGACACCCGATCCGAGGAAGAAAGAAAAAAGATTGATGGAAAAACGCTGGTGAATGCGGATCATGCAGAGGTGATAGAAATCTGGAACAATGTATTCATCCAATTCAACAGGTTAAAAGATGGAAGCCTTGAAACACTGCCCGCGAAGCATGTCGATACCGGAATGGGTTTTGAGAGATTGGTACGCGTGATACAAGACAAACACAGCAATTATGATACGGATGTTTTCACCGACACTATTGCCGCGGTTGAAAAAATCACCGGGAAAAAATATACAGCAGGTGATAGCAAACAGGATATTGCATTCCGTGTGATCGCAGATCATATTCGTGCAATATCATTTACTATTTCAGATGGACAATTGCCTTCGAATACAGGTGCTGGTTATGTTATCCGAAGAATACTGCGTAGGGCAGTGAGATATTATTATTCTTATCTAGACTATAAACAACCGTTATTAGACCAGTTGGTCTCTTTATTAGCGAAACAATTCGAACATGTTTTTCCGGAACTGGAAAAACAAATTGATTTTGTAACGAGGGTCATTAAGGAAGAAGAAGAGGCTTTCTTGCGGACATTGGAAAAAGGATTATTGCGGGTAGAATCATTTCTATCAAAAAAAATAAATGTTTTGCCGGGAACGGCTGTTTTTGAACTCTATGACACTTATGGGTTCCCGTTAGATCTGACGAAACTGATAGCTGCCGAAAAAGGCTTGACAGTTGATGAAGCAGGTTTTGAATCGGAAATGAAAAAACAAAAGGATCGTTCGCGTGCTGCAACTTCCATCGATACCGAAGATTGGATCGAACTCAATAAAAACGGTTCAACCAAATTCATCGGTTATAATTCTTTGCAGGCAAATACCACCATCAATAAATATCGCAAGATAAAAGCAAAAGGAAAAGAAGCGTATCAGCTTGTTTTGGAAACTACTCCTTTTTACGCAGAAAGCGGTGGACAGGTTGGAGATACGGGCACGTTGAGTTTTGGTGATGAATCGATTTTTGTAACCGACACCAAAAAAGAAAATGATCTCATCATTCATTTTACGCAAAAACTTCCTGCGGCAATCGATGATGAAATATTTGCAAAGGTTGATGCAGAAAAAAGAAAGCAGATAGCGAATCATCATTCGGCAACGCATTTGTTGCACGCCGCATTAAGAAAGATATTGGGAACGCATGTTGCCCAAAAAGGTTCGTTGGTAAATAGTGAACATCTGCGATTCGACTTTTCTCATTTCGCAAAAGTTTCAGACGAAGAGATAAAAAAAATTGAAGAATTGGTGAATGAAAAGATACGTGAGAATATTCCTGTTATTATTAAAGAGATGCCAAAAGATGAAGCGATTCAATTAGGAGCGATGGCATTATTCGGAGAGAAATACGGAAATATTGTGCGCGTAGTTATCATAGATCCTGCATACTCCATCGAATTATGTGGAGGAACACATGTAGCCGCAACAGGCGAATTGGGCTTTTTTAAAATCAAACATGAAACCGCTGTTGCTGCAGGAGTAAGAAGAATAGAAGCAGTAAGCGGTTATGCTGCGGACCAATATATCTCCGGGCAATTTGATAATATCCGCAGTATTCGGGAAGCGCTAAAACATCCGGCAGATATACTCAAATCCATAGAAAATATTTCTGTAGAAAATGCCGAGCTTAAGAAAAAAATTGAATCACTGGAAGCGAAACAATTACTGGGAATCAAAAATGAACTTTTGCAAAAAATAAAAAATATCAACGGCTCATCTTTTATTGGCGAACAGGTGGAAGCCAGCAATGCAGACGCCTTGAAGAAACTATGTTTCGATCTAAAAAGTTCGTTGAATAATTTTCTCATTGTATTGACTGCAGACATCGGCGGTAAAGCCAATGTGGCCCTCGCTATTGATGAATCACTTTCACAAGCTAAAAACCTGGACGCAGGAAAAATAATCAAAGAACATATCGCTCCGTTGATCAAAGGCGGAGGAGGCGGACAAAAAACACTTGCAACTGCCGGTGGCCAGGATACCAGCAATCTTCAAACTGTCATTGAAAAGGTGAAGAGCCTTTTATAGAAAAGTTTCTAACTCCAACGGCGGTCGAAGACCCCGTCGGCGGTGGTGATTAACCAACTTCATTATAAACTTCTCATTTTTTAAACAATCCAGATAACCGCCGACGGGATCTTCGACCGCCATCGTGGAAAGCGAAATTCTTAACACTCCGTTAAATCCACCATCTTATTCACGAATTATTTCGTAATTCAAAAAAAGCATTATATTTGAAATACGAAATCCGACGTAGTTATTAAACTTCAACTTAAAAATTTGAAATAATGAAACAATATTTTCTAAAAATTTCAGGAATGGCGGCAATCGTGTTGTTGCTGCATGTAAGTGGATTTGCACAGGACGAAGCTGAAAGCAAATCAGATAAAATCAATAATAATAATGACGAGCTGATCATTAAACGCAAAGGAGACAAAGACAGCAAGGTTACCATCGAAATTAAAAATGGAGAAGTATTTATCAATGGCAAACCAGCGGAAGAATATGATGATGATAATATCAGCGTCAGAAAAAGGAGAGGCCGCGATGAATTTTTTGTTATGCCGCCTATGGGGCCACATTCACCTTTCCGTGGCGGCACCTGGAATTATAGCGGAGACGATTTAGCTGATTCAAAAAAAGCCTTCCTTGGTGTGTCCACCGAAAAAGATGAAAAAGGTGGCGTAGAAATTCGGGAAGTAACAAAGTCAAGCGCAGCAGAAAAAGCAGGACTTAAAAAAGGAGATATCATTACGAAAATAGATGAGGTTACTATTGAAGATCCGGAAAAATTAACCGAAACGATTCGCAAGCACAAGCCGGAGGATAAAGTTGTAGTGACATTTAAAAGAGATGGTGCTGAGCAAAAAACGACTGCGACATTGGGAAAATTCAATTTTAAATTTTCGCAGGGATTCAATTTCAAAATGCCCGATATGAATTACGATTTTGATTTCGCGCCTGGACGCGGTGGGATGTGGAACAACGGCAGTCCTAAAATCGGAATCAAAGCGCAGGACACTGAGGATGGAAAAGGAGTTAAAGTATTAGATGTGGACGATGAGTCAGCAGCATCGAAAGCTGGTTTGAAAGAAGGCGATGTAATTACACAATTTGATGGCAAAGAAATTAATAGTGCTAGTCAACTGGCTGAAGTTGCCCGTGCAGCAAAAGGAAAGTCTTCTATCAAAGCGAAATTAATTCGCGCAGGAAAAGCACAAGAAGTCGAAATAAAAATTCCGAAGAAATTAAAAACCGCTGACCTCTGACAGCGGTGTACAGTTTGAGTGGTCGACTCGCCCGTCAGTCGGTCATTCAAATTGTACCATTGAACCACATAAATATTGGATAGTAGCAGGCGCTGAGACCAGCGCCTTTTTATTTTTTCTAAAGTGGCTTTTCCAAAGTTTTAAACTTTGGAAAAGCCACTTTAGAAACAGTACTCGCAAAGTAGCATGCATTTTTTATCTGTACTTTTATTGACTAAACTCATGTACATGCGATATTCTTTGGTGATAATTTTTTTTCTTCTATTCTCCATTTGTAATGGTCAAATATTTAAAAAAGATCAACCTTTTGCTCATACTTTTTCTATCGTAGCGCGAGATTCCGTCACAGGTGAAATGGCGGTTGGAGTACAGAGTCACTGGTTCAATGTGGGCACTTCCGTGCCGTGGCTTGAAGCTGGAGTTGGTGCAGTGGCTACTCAATCTTTTATCGATAAATCGTATGGATTAAAAGGATTGGCATTACTAAAACAAGGACTCACCGCCAAAGAAGCATTGGATAGTTTACTCAAAGCAGATTCGGGAAGAGATGTAAGACAGGTGGCAATTGTAGATAACAAAGGAAATATCGCAGCGCATACTGGCAAGAGTTGTATTCAATACGCGTCTAATATCACCGGAAATAATTTTAGTGTGCAAAGTAATATGATGTTGGGTGACCAGGTTTGCCAAAGTATGGCAAATGCTTTTTCAAAAACAAAAGGAAAGCCGCTTGCTGAAAGAATTTTAGCGGCTCTTGATGCGGCTCAGCGGGCAGGCGGTGATATCAGGGGAAGACAAAGCGCCGCACTCATCGTTGTTCCTGCACAGTCGACAGGCAAGCCTTGGAACGACCGAACCATTGATGTGCGTGTGGACGATGCTTCTTATCCATTGGTTGAATTGCGTCGTTTATACAATTTGCAAATTGCCTATGAGCATATGAATAGCGGAGATCTTGCTACGGAAAAAAACGATATGAAAAAGGCGATGGATGAATATGGAGCAGCAATGAAAATGTTCCCGGATAACCTGGAGATGCAATATTGGACCGGCATTACACTTGCAAATAACAAACAGGTCGACAAAGCCATTAATATTCTGAAGAAAGTGTTTGCAAAAGATAAGAATTGGAAAGAACTGACCCGTCGCTTGCCTTCGGTCAATTTATTGACCGTCAGCCAGGACGATCTCAAGCGTATTTTGTCGCTGTGATGAATATCACCTTTTGCCATTTACAAGCAGGAAATAAGAGCTATTTAAGGTAGATTTGCAGCCTCAATTGAAACTGTACACTTGAGTATTGAATATTGAGTGTTGATTATTGAATATTAATTACAGAAGTTAATATTCAATAATCAGGTTCGGAATGCGAATTGTACAAAAAAACCGGAATGATCAAATATGAGGCATACGAGATAGTAGTAGGGCTCGAGGTGCACGCACAATTACTGACACAAAGCAAATTGTTTTGTGCAGACAGCGCTGCTTTTGGTGGTGAACCCAATTCCCATGTTAGCGCGATTACGTTGGGTCATCCAGGTACATTGCCGGTATTGAATAAGAAGGCTGTTGAATTTGCGATCAAAATCGGGCTGGCCTGCAATTGTGAAATTGAACGCGTTAATTATTTTGCGCGCAAAAATTATTTCTATCCCGATCTTCCCAAAGGATACCAGATCTCACAACATACGACTCCTATTTGTAAAGGCGGCTTTGTAAATATCAGGATGCCTGATGGTGAAAAAAAAGTGGAGCTGAACCGTATTCATCTCGAAGAAGATGCCGGTAAGAGTGTTCATGATATCGATCCTGAAAATACATGCCTCGATTTTAATCGCGCGGGAGTTGCGCTTGTTGAAATTGTAACGGAGCCATGTATACGAAGTGCTGATGAGGCTTATCAATACCTCACCGAACTGCGCAAGCTGCTGCGCTTCCTCGAAATTTGCGATGGTAATATGGAAGAGGGAAGCATGCGTTGCGATGCAAACGTTTCCATCAGAAAAAAAGGAGTAACAGAATTAGGAACTAAAGTGGAAGTGAAAAATCTGAACTCGATTCGAAATGTAAAACGTGCCATTGAACATGAAGCAAAGAGAATGATCGAAGAGGTGGAGAGAGGAGAAAGGATCATTCAGCAGACAAGAAGTTTTGACGCTTCAACAGGAACTACTTTCGCGTTAAGATCTAAAGAAGAAGCGAACGATTACAGGTATTTTACAGATCCGGATCTTCCGGCTTTTAATATTTCAGAAGATTTTTTGCAATCTGTTCGAGAAACGATTCCTGCACTTCCGGAAGCACTTGCTGCAAGATATATAAGCGAATTAAAATTGTCTGAATACGATGCCCGCGTAATTTCTGATGATAAGGAAATGGTAGATTATTTTGAAGAACTCATAAAAGCGACAACCAATTACAAGGCCGCTGCAAACTGGTTATTGGGGCCGGTAAAGTCTTATTTAAATGAAAATAATATTTCGATAGATCGGTTGCCGGTTCAACCAAAAAAAATGGCTGAATTAATTCAGTTGGTTGATGAAGGGAAAACAAACTTTTCCATTGCTTCTTCCCGTATATTTCCTGAGCTCATCAAACAAACGACAAAAGATCCATTGACAATTGCTACTGATATGAATCTTTTGCAAAGTTCGGATACGGATGAAGTGGCGCTTTGGGTACAACAGGCTCTGGCAAAAATGCCAGACAAGGTTGAAGAATATAAAAAAGGGAAAAAAGGATTGATTGGTTTATTTGTTGGCGAAGTGAAAAAAATTTCAAAAGGAAAAGCAGATCCAAAATTAACCAACCAACTTTTATTAGAGAAACTGGAAAATTAACCTCATTAAATAATTTTTTTAGAAACGAGTATATATGTCGAAAAAAATTTCATGGTTGATATTAAGTTGTTCGATATTGATTTTTTATTCCTGCAAGAATAAAAAATCAAGTTCATTTCATATCAATGTCACTTACACCAACGCAGATAAATTGAATGTAGCAAGTGCATCACCTGCAACACGTACGATGGTATATCTGCAGGAAGTTCCATTTGGCAGGGACCAGTCGCCGATTGCGTTGGACTCCGCTAAACTTTCCAATGCCTCAGGCAGTTTTACAGTAAGTGCTTCGGGCAAAGCGGAAGGAATTTATGAATTGATTTTTGGAGATAATGTATTGTCAGTGCCGGTGATCAACGATGCATCAGAAATGAAAGTAACTATTGATCTTGCAAAGAGAGATGATTTTTATAAGGTTGATGGATCTGAAGCCAGCAAGCAAATGCAGGATCTTATCAATACGATGGGTAAGAAAAACTATGAGATCGAAAAATCTTTTGCAGAATTGGACAGCATCAAACGTGCTGGTGGTGGCGACAGCGTATTGATTGCTGCTACGAAAACAAAAAATTCGAACATCGAGGATATGAATAATTACCTGAAAGGTTTCATTGATAAAACTTCAAATTCTACACTCGGTGTGCTTGCGCTTGGATGGGCTTCACGCAGTTTTTCGAGAAATGATTTTGAAACAAGCCTCACCAATCTTGGCAAGAGATTTCCTACCAACGTTGTTCTGCAGAACATGAAAAAGAATTTTGATGCACAGAGTGCACAGGCGAATAACGACAACAGGCAAAAAAACGATACATGGATTGGGAAACAGGCGCCGCCATTGAGTTTACCGGATGTAAACGGTAAAACAATTTCATTATCGTCGTTCAAAGGAAAATATTTGCTGGTTGATTTTTGGGCAAGTTGGTGTGGACCTTGCAGAATGGAAAATCCAAATGTGGTAAAAGTATATAATGAATTCAAGGATAAAAATTTTACGATACTTGGCGTTTCTCTTGACAAAGAAAAAGAACCATGGCGCCAGGCAATCCAGGATGATAAATTGACATGGACACATGTTAGCGATTTAAAATACTGGAGCAGTGAAGCAGTTGAAGTATTTCAATTCGATGGAATACCTTTTAACATCTTGCTAGATCCTCAAGGAAAAATAATTGCTCAGGAACTGCGCGGTGAAGGGTTAGAAAATAAATTAAAAGAAGTGTTGAAATAATAGTGAATGGCGAGTAGCAAGTGGCTAGTAAGGCTCTCGCTAAACACTTGCCACTAACTACTTGCCGCTACCTTTCTCTGATCTGCTCATTGATATCAACAGCGCTGGTAAAAATATTAAATTTGTAAGTGTTGCCATCACCAATGTCAGTGACGTGAGCCAGCCCAATGCCTTGATTCCGCCAAATCCACTGAAACAAAAAATAACAAATCCTGCAATTAATACGAGTGATGTATAAATGATACTGATGCCTGTTGTATGAATTGTATTGATAACTGTTTGCTTCACGTTTGTTTTATCGTGAACCATTTCCTGTTTATAATTCACCAAAAAACGTATCGTAATATCTATCGCGATTCCCAACGCAATGCTAAAAACCAAGACTGTAGAGGGTTTTAGCGGAACACCCACCCATCCCATAACACCGGCAGTAATCACCAATGGAATTACATTTGGAATCAACGAGCATAGCAAAATGCGCAACGACCTGAATAGATAAAGCATGCAGACAGCAATTAACAGAAACGCCCAAATAATACTTTGCTCGAGCCCGTTGATAATAAAAGTACTTCCTTCCAAAAATGTTACGCTGCTTCCTGTGAATTGAATATTGTATTTGGCTGAATCAAATAATTCGGTAGATTTTTTTTGTACATCACTCAATATGCCAGGCAATCTTGCACTGCCAACATCTGCCATGTTCACGCTAATGCGTGTTTGTTGTTTGGTGCTATCCATAAAACTGTTGATCAGTTTCCCCAAAATACTTTTTTTATTATTCGTATCTGCTTTTGCACTTACATATGGAGCTATAAACGCAATGTCAAATTGGTTGGGCAATCCATAGTTTGTACTATCACCGTTGTAATATGCCTGTCGAACAAATTTCAATCCTTCAACAATAGAAAGCGGGCGCGCCATATCTGGTTTGGAAGCAATATAGTTGGATAGCGAATCAATTTTTTGAAATGTTTGCAGCAGGTTACTTCGCAAACCATTTTTTCTTTTTGTATCCACTACAATTTCCAATGGCATCACACCTTTAAAATTTGTCTCGAAGAATTTAAGATCTTCATAGATAGGATCTGTTTTTGGTAAATCATCTGCAATAAAACCTTCTGATCTCAAGCGAAAAATTCCCGCAACAGAAATACCCACTACCACCAACGTAACAGTATATATGGTTGCTTTGTGATTGAGCGCCCATATTTCGAGTTTGTCAAGGAGAGATGTCAACCATTTATTGGTGAGATAATTCATATGCCGCGTCTTCGGCTCGGGCATATAACTGAGTGCAGGCGGAATGAGCATCACAGAAATAAAAAAGAGCAACATGATATTGATCCCGGCTACTGCGCCAAACTCTTTTAGCACTGCACTTGATGTGAGCGCAAATACACCGAATCCAATAGCCGCGGCAATATTGCAAAACAAAGTGACGATACCCATTCTGCGGATCATTTCGAAGAGTGCAGTTTTTTTGTCGCGAGTCTCTTTAAATGCAGTGTGATATTTGTTCAAGAAATAAATACAATTCGGGATACCGATAACAACTATCAACGGTGGTATCAGCGCATTTAGAATGGTAATCTTGTAGCCGAACAAATCCATCGTACCCAAACTGAAAACAACTCCGATAACCACGACTGTTAAAGAAACGATCATCGTGCTGATGCTCCTGAAAAATATCAGTAGGATAAAAGCAGAAAGAAGTACGGATCCAAATAGAAACCATTTTGTTTGCGTAGCTACTTTCGTTGCCATGTTTGTGCGGATAAGCGGCAATCCGCTGTAGTGCATCTCCAATTTATTTTTTTCACCAAATGCATTTCCTGCTTTCGTGATTGCATCCACTACAATATTTCTTTGGGAAGAATTGAGCACATTCTTGTTAATATTAATGCCCATCATATAAGCATCATCTGGTGCGCTGTATAGCAACCCACGATAAAAAGGTAAGCTGAAAAAAGTTTGCCGGTTACTATCTAATAAAGCCTGGTCGTTATAATGATTTGCAAAGATGGGAACAGCATTGAGTTTTTCACTACTGTCTTTTTTTATGAGGTTAATTGAAAAGGGAATGCTGAGAATTTGCTCAATGCCCGGAATTTTTTTTATTTCATTGTTGAGGCTGATGTAATCGTTGAAAATATCTTTTTCAAATAATTTTTTTGTCTGGATACCGATTACAAGCAAGTTTCCGTCTTCACCAAATTTTTTCCGGAAAGCCTGGTAAGTTATGTATTTGGGGTTGTCTGTTGGAATGGCCCTGGAAAATTCGTAACTCATTTGCACTTTGGAAGCGTGATATCCCATAAAGGCAGTGGCCGCAGCTAAAATAACTAAGAGCAATAACCGAAATTTCAACACAAAACGCGCGATGGCTTCCCACATGATAAAATGACTATTAGATGAGTAGAATAATTATAATCTGCAAAGAAACTTATTTTAAACGAATTTTGTGCCGTATATATCAGTGGTGTATATGTGAATTTATTTTATGATCGAGAAAACAAAAGGAATTGTATTGCGAACGGTTAAATATGGTGAAACAAGTGTTATCGTTGCTGTTTTTACCGAACTGTTCGGATTACAATCTTATCTGGTAAATGGTGTGAGAACGTCTTCAAAAAAAGGCGCTTCCAAAGCTGGCTTATTTCAGCCCGCGTCCATACTCGACCTGGTTGTTTATCATAACGAATTGAAAAATCTCCAACGACTCAAAGAATTCAAATGGGGATATTTGTACCAACATATCTTTTTTGATGTTCTGAAAAATTCCGTCGCGCTTTTCATGGTGGAACTGTTGCATAAATGCCTAAAGCAACCGGAATCGAACCCGGATCTTTTTCATTTTACAGAAGATGCATTTGTTAATCTCGACAGAGCTGAAGAATCCATCGTCGGGAACTATCCACTATATTTTGCATTACATGTTGCATCTTTTTTTGGTTTAAGAATTCAGGATAATTATTCCCGGCAAAAATCTATTCTTGATCTCTATGAAGGCACATTTGTAGCTGAACGTCCACATCATCCACATTTTCTCGAAGGTGAATATAGTTATATCAGTTCCCAGATATTAAAGACGATGCAGCCGCATGAATTGCAACAATTGAAATTGAACAAGGAAAAGCGTGGAATCTTATTACATGCATACCAAAATTTTTATGCATTGCATATCCAGGAATTCAATTCGATGAAAACATTGCCTGTATTGCAGACCATATTAGCGGGTTAAATTTTTTTAAATAATCCTTCTGACAGAACTTTTCTCAATAAGATTCAAACCGTCCATATTTTCAATTAAAACTATTCCGGGAGTTTTATCGCTGGAAAAACTTCCTACAGTATTGTCAATTCCCAATGCGATTGCGCCGTTATTTGTTGCCCACTGCAATACTTCAGCAATAGGTATCGAACGAAAATGCTGGTGAATTGTTTTCATTTCTTCCAATATACTCAGCGAATGATTACTCGCAAGGCTATCCGTTCCAAGTACGATATTGCAATTTTGCCTGCGAAATAATTCTATCGGAGGTAACGACTGTTCGATATATTGATTTGCATTTACACACAAACAAAAAAATATTTCGGCCTCAGATTTTTCATTGAGCGCAAATTGAATATCTTCTTCTTTCGTAAAAGTATTATGCACCAACAATAATTTTTTGGCATCTTTTAATTTGGGAAGATATGATTGAAGGCTGCTTCTGCCAGTGGGATTAAAAGATGAATTGTCGATATTCATCATGCGATACATCCTCAAAAAATCTCCCGTGCCATTCATGAATAATGCATCTTCGAAGGAAGTTTCCTGGTTATGAATCGTTGCAGTTTTATTTTTGAAATAAGGAGATATCAAATTCCATAATTCATTCGAAACAGAGTAAGGTGCATGCGGCGAAATGGAAACTAACTCGGACTCGTGAAGAACATTGATATAATCATCATAAAAAGATTTGCTCTTGGCAAATCGAGTATCGGCAATTTGAGGTAACCATCCGCTGACTTCAACAAAATTGTAATAGACCAAACGTTGTTTTTGTTTTTGCAGAATGGTATTGGTGTTGTTGCAAATATCCCCTACTGCTACAATACCGTTTTCAATCATTTCGTCTTCCGCCCGTCGAATCGCTTCATATATTTCCTCGTCCGGCAGATGTCGTTGCGTAACGACGGTAAATACAAAATCCACCAGCCCCGTTTTTTCCGGTATCAAACCTTTTAAATGGCTCAGTTCAAGATGACAGTGGCAATTGACAAAACCTGGTGAAAGCAGTCCGTGAAAAACCTGGATGTCATCACCAGCTTGAGATTGGGGAATGATGTCCTGTACCTTTCCATGCTGGTCGGTGATCAGCACGTGATCCGATTGTAACAGTTCATGACCCGTAAATAAATAATCCGCCTTGAATTTTCTGTAATCCATTAAGCTCTGAACGATTAACTTTGCAAACTTTTGGGAGGCGGAACGTTTAATGCTGAACGCTGAACGCTTAACGCGGAACGCATAATGCAAGCAGCGTGGAGCGTTGTGCGTTCGGCGTTTAGCATTCAGCGTTCAGCGTTCCGCCTTCCGCCAAAAATAGTTAAACTATGTTAGACAAACTGGAAGCCATTAAGGCGCGATTTGATGATTTAGGAGTAGCATTGAGTAACCCTGCAATTGTGAGCGACAATCGCAAGTTCAGTGCTATGAGCAAAGAATATCGAAGCCTCGAGGAAATTGTTCAGTCGTATGAAGAATATAAAAAATTGCTTGGTGATCTTGAGTTCAACAAGGAAGCTTTAAATGATAGCGATGCCGAGTTGCGCGACCTGGCAAAGGCAGAAGCGCCTGCATTAAATGAGAAGAAAGAAACGCTGGAAGCTCATATACGGCAATTACTCATTCCAAAAGATCCGCAGGATGAAAAAAATGCCATCCTCGAAATAAGAGCGGGTACTGGTGGCGACGAAGCAAGTCTATTCGCGGGAGATCTGTTGCGCATGTATTTGAAATATTGCGAAAGAAAGGGATGGAGAACTGCTCTATTAAGTGAAAGCGAAGGGACTGTTGGTGGTTACAAGGAGGTACAGGTTGAAGTGACTGGTCACGACGTTTATGGTACGTTAAAATTTGAAAGCGGTGTTCATCGTGTACAACGTGTTCCCGACACAGAGCAGAGTGGGCGGGTTCACACAAGTGCTGCGACAGTGGCCGTGATGCCTGAAGCAGAAGAAGTGGATTTTGAATTGAAGGATAGCGATGTGAAAATGGAAACAGCACGAAGTGGTGGCGCGGGCGGACAGAATGTAAACAAAGTGGAAACGAAAGTGCTATTGACGCATATTCCAACTGGCACGGTGGTTATTTGCCAAACTGAAAGAACGCAGCTCGGAAACCGGGAGAAAGCCATGCAAATGCTACGTACCAAACTATATGAAGAAGAAGTGCGCAAGCAGGAAGAAGAGATCGCCAGGCATCGTAAAAGCCTTGTAAGTACGGGTGATCGCAGTGCGAAGATCAGGACATACAATTATCCCCAGGGAAGAGTAACCGATCATCGAATTGGGTTGACAGTATATAATCTCACCGACGTTCTAAACGGTAATATACAGGAGTTCATCGACGCTTTACAATTTGCGGAGAATTCGGAGAAAATGGCGAAGAGTAATTAGTGGGAACGCAGAAGGCTAAACGCTAAACGCTGAACGCCGAACGCAAGTTGCGTTCGGCGTTCAGCGTTTAGCGTTCCGCATTGCCAAATCCTAAACGCCATGATTTAGTAACAGAATTTTGCAATCAAATCTGAAGGATAAATCGTAAATTCATTTCAAACAAAAAATTATGTTAGAAAACCTTATCAATCTTATAAAAGAAAATGCAGGAGATGCCATCATTAATAATCCCGCAGTTCCCAATGAGCAGAATGATGCTGTGATTGCTGCTGCCGGTCATTCTGTGCAGGCAAGCATGCAAAATATGGTTAGCCAGGGCAAGCTACAGGACCTGTTGAGTTTGTTCCACAATGGGGTGGGAAACACTTCCGCGAATCCTTCTGTGCAAAATATCTCCACCGATCTGATTCAAAATCTCACCGAAAAATTCGGATTCAATCAATCTACTTCGACAGGAATAGCGAACAACCTGATTCCCGGACTTCTTCAGCGGTTGGTTAGTAAAACAAATGATCCCGCAGATAATAGTTTTAGCCTCCAGGGTATTATTAGTCACCTGACAGGCGGAGGCGGTGTTAGTAGTTTGTTAGGTGGATTAACCGACGGTAAATCCGGCGAGGGAATTATGGACAAAGTAAAACAGCTATTCGGAAATACCTGATTAGTGGTATTGATAAAGTCTTTAATTTTTTTTAACTTAAACCTTGTAAACTTTTTAGTTTTTCTTACGTCTATTACATGTAGTTCTTTGCTAAATCAGGTGCGCTAACATTCTCTTAGCAATCGCTAAAAAAATGTTATTATGTCTTTGGAGTAAATCCAAATAGTGACTCTGTTCGTAAATTTGTGATGAGTTCTTTTAAACGTTCATTAACAGCAGCCACTATAATATTGGCACCTGTTTTGCGTTATGTATAATAAATTGTCTTTTCTATTTGACTACACAAAAGCAGTCAATTTTCTCATAAGCAGTTAGTTTTGGTTACGGCCCCTGTTTCCACAGGGGCTTATTTTTTTCTTCAAAGTCTTGGTGGAATAATTAGTCTCTAATAAAAATAACAGTAGTAGGAAATATTCAATAATCAACAAGCAATATTCAATACTCAAGTATCGGGGCAAAATGTTTATTGAATTTATACTTGAACATTGAAAATTGATTGTTGATTGTTGAATATTTTTTTACTTATGTGAAACGATAATTTATGTCGCCTACTTAATCAAATTCACATTACTAACTCCATATCCAATTCCCGATCCGATCAAATCAAAAATAATATCGCCGGTATCGAAATCGCGAAATGGAATAAAATATTTCTGTACGTATTCCATTCCAATTCCATATGCTGACCCGATTATGAAAATAAAAAAAAATATACGTAGCAATTTTTTTGTTGGTAAAGGTTTCGCGCTATAATAAAGGCACCATAATAAAACAAATCCGGCAAATAGTCCCATATGAACTACTTTATCAAAATTCGGAATCGTAAATCCTTGTTCTTTTGGGAGCATCTGGCCAGGCAATGCCAGTAAAATAAAAATGATCAAAGTCCACGTAACCGCTGGATATATTTTAGCTAAATATTTTTTGAGTTTTTTCATCAACACCTGCAAGAAAATAAAAAAAACCGGTAAATAATATATCCGAAGATTTTTATTTGATGAAATTATCCGGTCGTTTTTCCGACTACATAAATCGGCATCGTAGGAGCTGTACTTCCGCCTTTTGGTTCGAGTGTTATGGCAAAAGCTTGTGCATTGGGGATGTTCTTCATCTTTACCGGACCATTCTGAATATCAAATACACCTGCATCCACTGGCTGACCGTCTACAATCGCCCACAATTGATATTGTTTGTCAACTGCTGGTTTTGGAAGATTATTTACCACCAGATATACATCTTTTGAGTTGCCGCTCCAATACACTGTCGTGTGACCACCTATCGCAGGTCCGTCTGGCGCGGCTGGTAACATTCTTACGATCGACATGGATGTATCACTGAAAATATTCAGTTGAGCCTGGTAATCCTGCACTTTTGTTTGCAGCGTCTCATTTAGTTTGGCCATTTGAGTCTGTGTTGCTACCAGGTCATCGTATTTCGAAATATATTTTCTGTATTGCGTAAAGAAATAAAAATTCATGATCGTGCTGCCGACTAACAATATCACAGCTGCTGCTGCAACATAACGAAGCCATCCGGATTGCATAGCGGGTGATTGTTTCATCGACACCACTTTCTTGCCCTGCCTCTTATCATTTTCAATATCGATCTCGGAAATAATTTTACTCTTCAGGTTGGCAGGAGGAGCAATGGCCTGACTGAGCAATTGTTTTTCCAGCAATTGTTCGAAAGCATCTCTGGCGGCACGCACTTCGGAATGAGCTGCGCACATCCTTTCGAATTCAGCTTTTTCTTCGGCATTGGACAATCCAAGCACGTAACTTTCAACGACACCGCTTAATATGTATTCCTGTACATTCACTTTATTGCATATATTCTTTTAGTTGTAGCAAAGCATTCCTGATCCGCGTTTTCACGGTTCCTAAAGGGATATCCTCTATCTGTGCGATTTCCTCGTGAGTATATCCTTTTAAATAAGCCAGTTCTATTAACACGCGATGCTCGGGTTTCAATTTTGCCAGGATTTTAGTCAATCCGATGTTGTCTATATTGGTTTGGGTTACCTGGCCACTAATATTTACGTTTTCCGGGAACCCTTGGTTTTTTTGACTGTTCTGGTAACCCTTTGAGCGAAGCGTATCAATAGACGCATTTCGTGTGATATTCAACATCCAGGTAAATAATCTTCCTCTTGAAGCATCATAAGTCTCAATTTTCCGCCAAATATTAATGAAAACCTCTTGTAAAACATCGTTTGCAAGCTCCGTGTCTTGAACGATTTGAAGAACGATGCTGTAAAGAGCTCCGGAATAATTGTCGTACAAATAACTATATGCCTGGTTGTCGCGCTCTCTCAAAGCACTTATCAACTCCTGCTCCGTATATGTCGAGGTTATACCCAAAATCGTTGGAAAAGCTTTCTAAAATATAGATAAAAACTGGCTAAAAAAATATTTGCACGATCCGAAAAAACGGGTTGGATTAACTGACCATCGAACCATATGCAGAAGCATCCATTAGCTTGTCGATGTCAGACGGGTTCGTGACGGTCATTTTAATCATCCATCCTTCACCATAAGGATCAGAGTTAACGAGCTCAGGTGCATTGGCCAATGCAGGATTGAGTTGCGTAATGGTGCCTGCTACCGGTAAGAAAAGATCCGACACGGTTTTCACAGCTTCAACCGTTCCGAAAATTGCACCTGCTTCCAATGTTTTGCCAATGGTTTCCACTTCCACATAAACAATATCTCCCAGTTCCTTTTGCGCGAAATCCGTAATACCAATCACTGCAGTATTGCCATTTTCTATCTTGATCCATTCATGTTCTTTTGTATAACGAAGGCCACCCGGAAAACTCATAATGTTTGTGTTTTATATAGATGAATTTTTATCGTGAGACGTGACAGATGAAGGTGTTTCCTCAAGTTTGTCGTCTCACGTTTCGGGTGCAAAGATTATAAAAAGGTTTCAATTTGAAATGACTGATAAAAATTATTTAGACCGGTTTATCAATTTCATTTTTAGAATGCGCACATCGTTCAACGGCCGGTCATAAGGTTTTCCACTTGTTTGCACAGCAGCAATCGAGTCAACCACACTCAATCCGCTAATCACCTCTCCAAATATTGTGTAGTTCTGATCAAGATGCGGTGTTCCTCCAATTGTTTTATATACCTGGCGGTATGCTTCGGGAATTTTTCTTCCTTTCATGCGATTGGTTTCTACTGAATCCAATCCTGCATCTGTAAATGTTTTTCCCTGTACAATGTAAAATTGACTACCGCTACTTGCCTTTGCCGGATTTGAATCGTCACCTTCTCTTGCTGCGGCAATAACTCCTTTGCGATGAAATAAAGATGAACGGAATTCAGCAGGAATGGTATAAGAAGGACCGCCATCGCCTAGCACACTATCTGCTTTGGCATGCTTGCTATTCGGATCTCCACCCTGAATCATAAAATTTTTGATGACACGATGAAAAAGCACACTATCAAAATAGCCTTGCTTAATGAGGCGGAGAAAATTATCACGATGTAATGGCGTAGAATCTGATAATCGAATGATGATTGTTCCTTTCTCCGTAATCATCTCCACATCTTTTTTTAGATCATTTACTCTTAACCCGTTTGACAATTTTGGATTGCACGAAATAAATAAAACGATTGCTATCAGAATTAAAATGAGACGATACATGCAACGATTTAATGATGATTTTTTAAAACGAATTGAATGCTAACAGTCAGCCTTACCCGAATTTCAAAATCCGGTTTTTTCAAAATATAGCAAAACATGATCCTTCATAAAATTTTCCTGTTCACGTAAATCCATTACAGGCAAAACTTTCAGTTGTTTAAAATGTGGCCAGCCATCCTCATCCACGTTTTCCAATTCATAATAACCACTTTGTGCAAACAGGCTGCAAACCGCCACATGCATAAGATCCTGTTTCTGTTCTTTGGAAAATTTTTTCCTTATATCGCCGAATTCCTGTACGCCGATCAAAAACAAAATAGCTTCCATATCAGGCTTCTTGCCAAAGCGTTCGACAAGCTTTGCTTCAAGGTTCCACCACCTGGCTTGCAGATCATCCTGTACATTTTCCATAGCGGCAAATTTAATAAAACTGCAGCGATACATCGCCGAAAACAAAATGGCGATCTATATGCATATCTTTTTATTTTAGTTTTGTTATTATGAAAAACATACTCGCGCAGAAGGATAATTTTTTTATTTCAACAGATGAGTCAGCATTGGATATTCAATACATTCACGGGTTTATTTCTCAGTCATATTGGGCAGCAGGAATTCCGCTTGAAACATTGCAACGATCCATTAAAGGATCATTGTGTTTTGGATTGTATGATGATGAAAAACAAATTGGTTTTGCGAGAGTAGTCAGCGATAAAGCCACATTCGGATATCTCGCTGATGTTTTTGTTGATGAAAAATACCGCGGAAAAGGTCTTGGCGCCTGGATGATGAGTGTGATCATGTCGCATCCGGATTTGCAGGGATTCAGAAACTGGATGCTCGGTACAAGAGATGCGCATGAATTATATAAGAAATTTGGATTTACGCAACTCGATCAGCCGGAGCGCATCATGCGGAAAAATGATCCGGATGTCTACAAAAGATGAAACACACACCCCGTCGGCGGTCGAAGACCCCGACGGCGGTAAAGAAATAAAATAATCTTCTTTGCATCACCGCCGTCGGGGTCTTCGACCGCCGACGGGGTGTGTGTGGACCTCTTTGCCTATCTCCTCTCCAACAATTAACTTTGCAAAAATTTTCGACAGATGCTACAATTGGGATTCATAAGACAGAATACCGCATTGGTGAAGGAACGCCTGGCTATTAAAAATTTTAAAGCAATTGATCTTGTTGACGTCGTGCTGCAATTCGATGATCAAAGAAAAAAATTGCAATTAGAATCTGATACAACGCAATCGAAAATAAATACGATATCCAAAGAGATCGGCCAGTTGATGGCCAAAGGCGAAAAAGAAAAAGCAGAGGATAAAAAAAAGGAAGTAGCCGTATTAAAATCTTCTTTACAACCGATCGCCGATCAACTGCAAAAAGTCGAGTCGCAGCTAAACGATGCACTGGTTACCTTACCAAATCTTCCGGCCAAATCTGTACCGCCTGGAAAAACTCCTGCAGAGAATATTACCATTCGTGAAGGTGGCGCCAAACCAAAATTATTTCCGGGTGCAGTTCCGCATTGGGATCTTGCAAAAAAATATAACTTGATCGATTTTGAATTGGGAAATAAAATAACCGGCAGTGGTTTCCCCTTTTATATTAATAAAGGTGCAAAATTGCAGCGTGCATTGATCCAATATTTTTTGGATTATAATCTTGCAGCCGGTTACACCGAATATCAACCACCCCTGATGGTTAATGAAGCGACAGCTTTTGGTACGGGGCAACTGCCCGACAAAGAAGGGCAGATGTATTATATGAATGAAGATAAATACTACATGATACCTACAGCAGAAGTTCCGCTCACAAATATTTATCGCGATGAGATTGTCAAGGAAACTGATTTGCCTCTTAAGATGACAGGATATACTCCCTGCTTCAGACGAGAAGCCGGCAGTTATGGAAAAGATGTAAGAGGATTAAATCGATTACACCAATTCGACAAAGTGGAAATTGTGCAGATAGTGCATCCAGATAAAAGTTATGAAGTGATTGAAGGAATGGTTGCTCATATAGAGAAGTTGCTGCAATCACTCGAACTTCCCTATCGCATTTTGTTATTATGTGGAGGAGATATGTCTTTCGCTTCCGCATTAACATATGATTTTGAAGTGTACAGTGCTGCGCAGGAAAAATGGCTGGAAGTAAGTTCTGTCAGCAATTTCGAAACATTTCAAACCAACCGGATGAAGATTCGCTTCAAAGATTCCAATAATAAAACGCAATTGGTGCATTCGCTGAATGGCAGCTCGCTTGCATTGCCGAGAATTGTTGCATGTTTATTGGAGAATCATCAGACTGAAAATTCAATTGAATTACCGCCGGCATTGCATCCCTACTTCGGCAGTCCGTCAATTATATAGATTACCTGGATATCAGAGTTAGCATTCACTTAACTTAAATGTTTGACAAAACGATTAGCGCAATATTCAGCGCTCAAGTTTTATTAGTAATTTTTATTTCACAAAAACAATTGTTATGAAAAGAAAAATTTTACTTGCTATTGCTGTCAGTATTTTTTTAATAGAAGGATTAAATGCTCAAATTGAAAAAAAAGACTGGCTCCTTGGAGGATCTTTAGGCATTAATATAAACAACGGAAACAACGGAAACAATGGAAATTCCAATTCAAATACAAGTATTGCTCCTCATATTGCTTATGCACTCGGGAGGAATTCAGTAATTGGATTAAATTTCAATTTCGCTATAATAAAAATGCGTACGATTTTTACAACTTGTCTTTAGGTACAAATTTGTTGTATAAAAAATTTTTTGTGATAAAAGATAGATTCGGTTGGTATGCTCAGTTAAATGGCGGTTTTGCCTGGGCAGAGTATAGTACCTTAGCTTATGATAGCTCGGGAAGTTCGCACAAAGAAAAATCAAATTATAACACGTATAATATCGGGTTTGTTCCTGGTGTTTATTATCGCGTAAGTCCCGGTATTCTGATCAATGCTGACTGTGGGGGCATTGCGTACAATTATAACAAATCACAGAGCTTTTGGAGTTCCACCATAGCTGTTAATTTTCTTAGCACCTTTACTTTTGGAATTGACTTTATCATATCAAGGCGCAAAAGCTAATTCTTCCAAACCGTGTTTTGTTATTACCGGCTTCCTGAATATGCCGGTTAAACTTTCTCCGATAATTACCGTCTTATTCCAAATTTGGATAATGGTAATTTCCAATCAGCTAAAAAATCAGCATTTAATGTGGCGGGCAGGATTCGGTCCAATGGCCGAGGATTTGGATCAATTGCAACATTTTTCCCAAAAATCATTGTTCAAAGCGCTTTTAAAATCTTCTGCTTCAACTCCGGACTATATTGATGTTGCGGATAGTTCGCTCAAAGGATTAATGATGGGCGTAGGTGATGTTGTGAATATGCAGAAAATGGATTTATCAGATGAACAAAAAAAACAATTACGTCAGCAGTCACAAAAGGACATAAAAAGTCTCAACCTCTCGTGGTTGAACGAAATGGTAAACAGTAATGCGCAGCTCCGTGAAAAAATGTCTTTGTTCTGGCATGGACATTTTGCTACACGAAACCTAAACATTTTTTATCAGCAACTACTGCTCGACGTTATACGAAAAAATGCTTTGGGGAATTTTGGAGATTTATTGCGCGAAGTAAGTAAGACCGCAGCAATGATTAATTTTTTGAACAACAATCAAAACAAAAAAGATCATCCAAACGAAAATTTTGCGCGAGAAGTAATGGAGCTCTTTACGATGGGCCGCGGTAATTATAGTGAGACCGATGTAAAAGAAGCAGCGCGTGCTTTTACAGGATGGGGAGCGAATCTTCGGGGGAATTTTGTTTTTAGAAAATTTCAGCACGATGACGGAACTAAAACGGTTCTTAATCAACACGGAAATTTTGATGGAGATGATGTTCTTAATATTTTATTGGAACAAAAGCAGACGGCTTATTTTATTACAAAGAAAATTTATCGCTACCTGGTAAATGATATCGCCGATGAATCGAACGTGAAATGGCTTTCAAATCGTTTTTATAATAACAATTACGACATCAAATTATTGTTGGAAGATATTTTTACCAGTGATTGGTTTTATGATATAAAGAATATTGGAAGCCACATCAAATCACCTATTGAATTGATTGCGGGTATACGCAGGATATTGCCTATGGAAATTCAAAACGAAGAATCGCAATTACTGCTGCAAAGATTATTGGGGCAGTTATTATTTTATCCGCCAAACGTTGCAGGATGGCCAGGCGGTATGAATTGGATCGATAGCTCTACGCTGATGTTTCGCTTGCGAATTCCGCAAATCGTTTATAGTGCGGATGAATTTCAGATGAAACCGAAAGACGATGATGACCAGATGATGGGGATGAGAGATTTTAATGAAAATGGAATCGATACAAAATCACGTCTTAAAGTAAAGGGTGCTCAGATGATCAATGCAAAAATTAACTGGGATGCATACCTGAAAAAATTCAATGACACACCAAGGGAAAAATTACCGGCGGCAATCGCTTTGTCATTGTTACAAACTCCTTCCTCAATCAACGATGATATTTTGAATAAATACATTGATATCTCGAGCAGGGAAAGTTTTATAAAAACGATGACCATTCAATTGATGAGTACGCCGGAGTATCAGTTGTGTTGAAAGAAAAATGTTCATTCACCCCGTCGGCGGTCGCAGACCCCGACGGCGGTTGAACCTAAAACTACACCGCCGTCGGGGTCTGCGACCGCCGACGGGGTGAATGGAAAAAAATAAACGCTATGTTAATCAAACGCAGACAATTTTTACAAGCAGGCTCATTGGCAACAGCTTCTTTCATGCTGCCTAAATTTTTAAAAGCATTTGAAGGAAAGAATATGTTGCCGCCGGGAAATAAAGTGTTAGTTGTGCTGCAACTCAGCGGAGGCAATGATGGATTGAATACCGTGATTCCGGTGCGCAATGATATTTATTATCGTTCCAGGCCGCGATTAGGAATCGAAAAAGATAAATCGTTGTTGATAACTGATGAAACCGGTTTGCATCCTTCGTTGAGCGGATTTAAAGAATTATATGATGATGGTAGTCTTGGCATTTTAAATGCTGTTGGCTATCCCAATCCTGATCGTTCGCATTTTCGCAGTATGGATATATGGCAAACAGGAAGTAACAGCAATGAATTTATCAGCACGGGTTGGTTGGGCCGTTATCTTGATGCGCAATGCCAAGGCTGTGATAAACCCACGCAGGCTTTGGAGATTGATGATATCTTGAGTCTCTCTCTCAAAGGTGAAAGAATGAAAGGAATTGCATTAAGAGATCCGCGTCGTTTGTTTGATACGAGCAATCAAAAATATTTCAAGGACATCATTGCTTCGCATTCATTCAAAGGAGATGATCATCCTGCTGAATATTTATATAAGATAATGGCTGAGACAATGTCGGGTGCAGAATATATTTACCAGCAAAGTAAATCACATCCTTCAGCAACTATTTATCCAAATACAGAGTTGGGAAAAAGTTTTCGAACCATTGCTTCTTTGATTTTTTCTGATATCAATACCAAAGTATATTATGTTTCGCTCGGAAGTTTCGATACGCATGTGAATCAACAAGCGCAACAGCAGCGATTATTTACGGAAATGAATGATGCTGTAAAGGTATTCGTCACCGATCTCAAATCCAACAACCGCTTTCAGGATGTATTGTTGATGAGCTTTTCAGAATTTGGAAGAAGAGTTTCTCAAAATGCAAGTGGCGGAACCGATCACGGAACTGCGAATAATATGTTTTTAATTAGCGGTGGCTTAAAAGAAAAAGGATTGATTAACCCGATGCCGGATCTCAATGATTTGAACGAAGGGGATTTGAAATATAAAATAGATTTCAAAGAAGTGTATGCAACTATTTTGAATAAATGGCTCGGAACCGATGACAAGAAAATATTAGGACGAGATACATCTTACCTATCATTCATATAATTTTTATTGCGCGATAAATTATTTTTTTAATCCGACTTTATGACCCGGTCCCGCGAAATACAAAATGATAAGATAGCAGGGAATTAATATCCAGAATGCTTTTTGTAATCCAATTGATTCTCCCAATACTGCCCATGCTTTAGGAAGAATGGCACCTCCGGCAATTCCTACGATGAGTAAGGCTGAGCCAGTTTTTGTAAATCTTCCCAATCCATTAATCGCAAGAGGCCAGATGGCCGGCCATACCAATGCATTTGCCAATCCAAGTAGCGCGATAAATAAAACCGAAGTATATCCGTTTGTAAAAATCGCGAGCAATGTAAATGTCAATCCAAGTATTGCAGAATATTTCAACGCTGCTGTTTGGGAAATATATTTTGGAATGCATGCTATTCCAACAAGATAACCGACGAGCATACCGGCAAGTGTGTAAGCAGTGAAATGTTTTGCAATATCCAGGCTAATACCAATGGATTTTCCATATATCTGTATAATATCTCCGGAGATTACTTCGGCACCTACATAAAAAAATAATGTTACAAAACCGATCCATAAATATGGATAACTGAAAATGCTTTTCCGATTTATGGAAGATTTTTCTTCGGTAACGCTGCCTGTTTCTCCATCAGCTTTTACTTCCGGCAAATTGGAGAAATATATAAAAACGGATAGTCCCAACAACACCAGAGTGATGATAATATAAGGAACGATTACTCGAGATGCGAGTTCATTTAATTCAATAGCTTTCTGCGAAGCATCGATTGTTTTTAATTTTTCAACCAATGCTGAGGAATCTTTTAGCATGATGCTTCCCATGATCAAAGGAGCGATGGCACCGGCTCCTTTATTGCAAATGCCCATGATGCTGATGCGTTTTGCGGCACTCTCAATCGGACCGAGGATCGTGATATAAGGATTCGAAGCGGTTTGCAAAATGGCGAGGCCTGTTCCTATTACAAAAAGACCGGTTAGAAATAATCCATAGGTTCGTGTTTTTGCTGCGGGAATAAAAATCAATGCACCAACAGCCATAATTAAAAGACCGAGAACCATACCATTTTTAAAACCAGTAAATTTTAGAACAGCAGAAGAAGGAAATGCCATCACGGCATAAGAAATATAAAATGCAAAAGTGACCATCACCGCTTCTGAAGTCGTCAATTCACACGCTATTTGCAGATAAGGAATTAATGTGCTGTTCACCCAGGTTACGAAACCAAAAATAAAAAACAAGCTTCCTATAATTGTCATCGCACCAATATTGGTTGCGGGTTTACTGATCCCAGAAGAAAATGTTTGTTGAGTCATAAATTACTACAGAAGAAAGTTTGTTGAATGTTCGAAAACGAATTTGATTTTTAAGATTCTTTGGTTATAGATCGAAGCGTCTTCTAAATATATTTCGCGCAGAGCACGCAGAGAAAATGAGTGCACGGAGTAATCTCTCTGCACATTCATTTTCTCTGCGTGCTCTGCGCGAAATATATTTAGGATTTTCAGACTGATCCACTACCGATGTTTAACTAACTTGAATATAGTTAATTTTTTTAATGATATTCGAATCTCAGCTAATGGTAGCGGTTAGTTTGAAATTAGAGCAGCGTCATTTCTCATCCGCCGAAATATACATCCATGCAAAATCACTCCTGGCGGATTCGAAATGACGCTGAATGAAATATCTAATTGTAATACTACTTAACTAATTTCTTATCGGATCAACACAACCGTTCCTTTTTCAAGATGAATATCACCTTTGTAATCTATCGCCTTTGCCATCCATACATAGGTTCCCATCGGTTGTTGCTGACCGTTATAAGTTCCGTCCCATCCCTGCCACGAATCGCGGGATGAAAAAAGCAATTGTCCGTAGCGATTATAAATATTGAAGAAATAAAATGTGCGCATGCCGACGGCAATGCATCGAAACTTATCATTGCGCCCATCTCCATTTGGAGTGAAAGCAGAAGGTACATAAAGCGCCGGACCTTTATATGCTTTGATGTGAATGGTGTCGGATGTTGCGCATCCAACCTCGGTATAAGCCGTCAACACATAAGTTTGATCTTGTTGTAAAATAGCAATGGGATCAGCGATGGTATTATCGTTCAATCCCGTTGAAGGTTCCCATTTATACAACTCACCGCCGCTTCCCTGCAATTGTATTGGCTGCCCAATTGCGACCAAAGTATCATTTCCGGCAAATGCATTTGTTTTATAAACATTCGCGAAAGCATTTACCGAATCAGAATAACAGCCTTCATTGCTGACTGCAATGACGCTTACCGGGTATTGCCCTTCCTTCGCATATACATGAACGATATTAGAGCCACTACCGATCGTTCCGTCTCCCAATTGCCAATACCATTGACGAATATCCACGGAGGGATCCGTATTCGAAGATTTCAAAACGACAGGATCGCCGTAGCAAGCACTTTGTACGGTCATATTTGTTGAGGGATATGGAAAAACCAGTAAGGAATGAGAAACTGGATCCGATACGCATCCTTCAGCAGTTGAAACAGTCAATGCGATATTTTGTAAACCGGCCGGAAAATTCTGCGCCAGCCCTCCTCCGGGGTTACTAATCGTTTGTTGTCCGTTATTAATATTCCAGCTCCAATTATTCAACGTTCCATATTGTACATAAGAAGAATCAAAGAGTTGAATAGGTACATTTGCGCAGGTTAACGTGGATGTATAACCGAAATTTGCGACCGGCTTGGAACCGATCGTTATTTGTCGGGTGAATGTGTCGGAAAGACAACCATTGTTCCCGACTATATTCAATTTTGCGTTATAAAGTCCTGGTGCCGGATAAACGTGTGCAGGAGGATGTTGTACAGAATCGATTTTCCCATCGCCCCAAGTCCAATACCATTTCACGATGGATCCAAATGAGGTAGAAATATCATTCAATGTAATTGGATTCGGAAAACATGTTTTTTCGTCTGCTGGAATATTGAAAGATGCATTCAGTGAAGTACAAAAACGTTGAAGATTTGTTCCCCCGCCGGTCGCTGCAGTAAATCCCCAATACACATTCGGATCTCCACCAAAAATATCTTTTACAATATCCACGGTGGTGTGGACAAGTTCAGCGCCATCAACAAAAGCGGATAATCTATGTGTCGCTGCTTCCCAGCTAATTCGGAAAGTGTGCCACTTGCAATCTTCGATATTTCCATTACCGGGCAGAACAGCTACTGGTCCCGCTAATACATTTGATAAATCATAATTATTCACATCACCATTTTTGTAAATGCCGATATGATCATAAACAGGATCATTATAATCGAGATTCTGCCAGGTATCGATGGGAATACCAACGGAAGGCGATACACCCTGGAAGCCGATGCCTTGCCCGGTGGCACCAATACTTGTTCCGATGGGCTGCAATACAAAAGCAATTCCATCAGCGCCCTGAGAGTCGTGGCAACCCAGGAAAACAGTAAAATTATAATCGAAAGATTGTGTGAGATCGATCTTGTTTTTATTCCATACCGATCCTGCTACAAAAACTTCGTCCGGAGTTAATGTATAGCAATTGCAACTCGTTTGACTTGCAAAGCCATTTATGATATAGGGATTTGCTTGCTGTGCCCTAGAAAAAAAAGGAAGGCACAATGGGAGCATGGCAAGAAATAAATTAAGCGTCCTCTTTTCCATATAAAATTGTTACCTGTCAGATCTGACACTGTTTAGTTTTATCAGGACGCCAAATTTTTTTTGCCGGTTGTGCGCAATAAATAAAAAGAACCATCCATGACGATGAATGTTTCTTTCAAAGGAATGGATAGTTCCGTTAATTATATTTTAACCCTTACCAACCCTGCTTGGCGATGCCAGCTTTGATAGCAGCCAACGCTTTTTCTTCACCCAATAAGGTCGTTAATTTGTTTCCCTTACCATCATTTCCCTGAGCCATATAAGCTCCCTTCGCCGTTTTTGTAATAACTGCATCAAGAATAGGCACATTTTTTTCCTTGGTCTTCACATTGTATGCAGTAAGTGTAACTGTTGACATATCTGTTCTTATTTTTTAAAGGTTAGTAATGAGTCAATACGCAAATATCACTATGTTAAAGGTAAAAAATTATTATCAAACCAATTTTTAACAAGTTCCATTAAACATCCAGCTTAGCATATTTTGCGTGGGACTCGATGAATTCACGTCTTGGCGCAACTTCATCTCCCATTAACATGCTAAAAATACGATCGGCTTCTGCCGCACTTTCGATAGAAACTTGTTTTAATGTTCTTGTTTCAGGATTCATTGTTGTATCCCACAATTGAGATGCATTCATTTCGCCAAGACCTTTATAGCGTTGCACGTTCACGCTGTCTTCTTTACCGCCGCCGAGTTTTTCAACATTTGCTTTTCTTTGATCTTCATTCCAGGCATAAGCCTGATCTTTTCCTTTTTTTACAAGATATAATGGTGGTTGAGCAATGTAGATATATCCTTGTTCAACCAATTCTTTCATATACCTGTAAATAAAGGTAAGTATTAGCGTGGCGATATGGCTTCCGTCAACATCAGCATCTGTCATGATGATGATTTTGTGATAGCGCAATTTTACAAGATTCAATGCTTTTGGATCTTCATGAGTTCCGACAGTTACACCGAGTGCGGTGTACATGTTACGGATTTCCTCATTTTCATAAATGCGATGTTCCATAGCTTTTTCAACATTCAGAATTTTGCCTCGGAGAGGAAGTATAGCCTGGAAAGATCTGTCGCGACCTTGTTTGGCAGTACCACCTGCGGAATCACCTTCCACAAGATATAATTCGCAGCGTTCCGGATCTCGCTCGGAGCAATCAGCCAATTTACCAGGTAAACCACCTCCACTCAACACACTCTTGCGTTGAACAAGCTCTCTCGCTTTTCTCGCAGCAGCTCTCGCTTGCGCGGCAAGAATTACTTTCTGAATAATATTTTTTGCTTCTCTTGGATTTTCTTCAAGATATGCTTCGAGTACTTTTGAAACTGTCGAATCGACCACGCCGCTCACTTCGTTATTGCCCAATTTTGTTTTTGTTTGTCCCTCGAATTGCGGCTCCGGAACTTTTACAGATATGATGGCACTGAGTCCTTCGCGAAAGTCATCACCTTCGATTTCAACCTTTGCTTTTTCAAAAAGACTTTGTTTGTCGCCATAACTCTTGAACACTCTCGTTAGTGCGCGGCGAAAACCAGCCACATGTGTTCCGCCTTCAATGGTGTTGATATTGTTTACGTATGAATAAATATGTTCGCTGTAACTGTCATTGTAACTAAGCGCTACTTCTACAGCAACGTTTGTTGTTTCATCTCTTCCTTCTACATAAATTACTTTTGGAATCAATGCATTTCTACCTGCACTGGCGTCAAGCATTTCGATGAATTCCACAATTCCACCATCACTGTAAAATGTTTTTGAATAAGTAGCTGAAGGAGTGGTTGCGTTTTCCTCTTCAATTTTTTCACGAAGATCATTCAGTATAATACGCACGCCTCTGTTGAGGAATGCTAATTCACGCAAACGACTTTCAAGAATATCTTTATTGTAAACAACGGTGTTGAAAATTCCAGCATCGGGCCAGAAATGAATCGTGGTTCCGGTTTTATCACTAGCGCCAATTTCTCTGACGGGATATTGTGGTATTCCAATTTTGTATTGTTGCTCAAATAATTTTCCATCGCGTTGTACCGTAACGTGAAGATCGGTGCTCAATGCATTCACACAACTCACACCCACACCGTGCAATCCGCCGGAAACTTTATATGTATTCTTATCAAATTTTCCGCCGGCATGCAACACCGTCATCACCACTTCTAGCGCGCTGCGTTTTTCTTTTGGAATAATGCCTGTTGGAATTCCGCGTCCGTCATCTTCAACAGAAACAGAATTATCTTCATGAATTGTTACAATAATGTTCTTGCAATAACCAGCCAATGCTTCATCGATCGAATTGTCCACTACTTCATATACCAGGTGATGCAGTCCTCTTGAACCAACATCTCCGATATACATCGCTGGTCTTTTTCTAACTGCTTCAAGTCCTTCTAAAACCTGGATACTATCCGCCCCATATCCATTGTTGGAAGGAGTAAGAACCTGTTGTGTTGTTTCACTCATAATTTCCTTGAGAAACTTGGTATGATTAATAATTGAATAAGGTCGGCAAATTTACGGAAAAATAAGGGCTTTCATGAAGGTTTGAACAAGTACTTTTATCATTTTTTTTAACATAAAAAAGCGATCTTTTTTGACAATGCGGATGCTCGTTTTTTGTGAGATACCAGTCCATCGAATATATGGATTATTGGCTTTACTATCGTAAGTTTGCCGTCTGAAAATGCATCAACCCCCCGACATATTAGCATTGGCGTATAAACAACCTGTTATGCAGGAAGAATTGGTTTTGCTGCAAGAGAAAGACAGGCAAATTCCGGGTTCTGTTCAATATAGAATCAACCGTTATCGCAGGCATCCGCAGTGGAATATGGATGATATGGGCATGATGGTTTATCATTTCAAAAAAGATCAGCCGAAGGAAAATTATTTTGAGTTGCGGTTTTGTATGTCGGGCAATGTTTATTGCAAACAAAAGGAACACGAGTGCGATTCCTGCAAATTAAATAACTCGCGATCCTGCAATGAGCGAACCGAAACCGTTGATGTGCTTAGCTTTCGGTTTTCTCCTGTTCATCTTTCTCAATTTGTAAAGCCAGACAAATCCGGAAGCACATTAACAGATAATGTTCTTCATTTCAAACATCCATCTTCTTTTTCTAAAATATTATCTCTTTGCAGTCGCACCCGAATGGTGTTGGAAGCCTTGCTCAATCATTCATACAAAGACAGTCTTGAAAATATTTATGTCAATGCACAGATGCAAATGCTCCTTTTATATAGCTTGGAGTGTATGCTTGGTGAAAAGGATATTGAAACTTTTCAATGCAAATTTCTTTCGAATGAGGCCGACAGGGAGAAAATTTCTCACGCGAGAGAAATTCTATTGCAACATATTGGAGAACCTCTGACCATTAAAGAACTCAGTCGCAAAGTTGCCATCAACGAGTGTTACCTGAAAAAAGGATTTAAGGAAATGTTCGGGACAACTATTTTTGATTTCTACCAGAGTCAGCGCATGGAACACGCACGTTATCTTCTATATGAAAAAGGATTGAGCGTGACCGAAGTTTCCGTGATGCTCGGATATTCTTCCATCTCACATTTTTCTACCGCTTTTAAAAAACACACGGGTTTAAAACCTTGTGAATTGTTGTTACATTAAACCATGATTAAAGTGATTTGAAATTGATTATGGGGAAAGAATATTTCTCCTGATAATCTTTATAAATCTGATTAATCATGGTTCAATTTTTACAAAGGCCATATTATTTTCATGATGGCAGCTATTACAATTATTTGTCAGCGCAAGAAAGTTTGTATTTAACGCCGACTCGTCTTTGTTTTCCGCAGCTATCGATAAGTTTTCAAATGCGGCTTTCAGGTATTTGTCATAAAAAAATGAGAACGGTTGTTGGAGTTTCTCATTGGTTATGTGCAATTGAACGATTTTTTTTGCAGTCTCTTTCAGCTCATCTGTTTCATAGTTGGCCCTTTCATAATTTTTTTCACGAATCGCTTTGGCAAGTCTGTCGTGATGCAGCTCAAACTGAAGCATGAATTCTCCAAGTCCGGGTTTGAGTTGTTCTATAATATTTTTGAGAGAATCGATCGATGATGTCGGGTTATCTGTTGTTATTTGCTGATGGCAAGAAAAGAGCAATACGGGAAACAATAACAATGACGTCATAGTTGAAAATATTTTCATAACCTAAATTTTTCAGGATGGAATAAAATCAACTATAAAAATACGATAGAATAATCCGGCTTTTATTAAGCCCGACTTTCGGCTATTAATATTTGTTTTACTGATTTATATTTTCCAGGCTTTCTGCCGCGGCTTCGATTGTATAATCGATATCTTTTTTTGTAAGCGCATTATTCAGGAACCAGCTTTCGAATGCCGAAGGAGGCAGATAGATACCCTGGTTGAGCATGCTGTGAAAAAATTTCTTGAATAAATCATTATTTGCAGATGCAGCAGATGCGAAATCGACAATGGGATGATCGCTGAAATGTACGCTGATCATCGATCCAAGTTGATTAATAACGTAAGGGATTTTTGATTCATTGAAAAATTTTTCCAAGCCTTGTTTTAGATACATAGTTTTCTCATCCAGCTCTTTGTAGATGGAAGGATTTTCTTTTAATATTTTCAATGTTGTATAACCGGCAATCATTGCGATTGGGTTTCCACTTAATGTGCCGGCCTGGTAAACATTTCCGAGTGGAGCGATATGTTGCATGATTTCTTTCCTGCCGCCGAAAGCGCCGACCGGCATTCCTCCGCCGATTACTTTTCCATACGTTACAAGATCTGCCCGGATATTTAATTTTTCCTGTGCACCTCCGGGGGCGAGGCGAAAACCGGTCATCACTTCATCCAAAATAAAAACGATGTTTTCATCATAGCAAAGTTTTCGCAGCCCTTCAAGAAATCCTGGTTTGGGTAAAATACAACCCATATTGCCCGCCACCGGTTCGGTGATGATGGCAGCAATCTCACCTTTATGCTTATGCGCTAATTCTTTGACAGCGTCTAAATCGTTATAGGCACATGTCAATGTATCGTTGCTTACACCTGCTGTTACACCCGGAACGGTTTGTATGTTTAAAGTCGCTACGCCGCTACCTGCTTTTACTAAAAAAGAATCTGCATGTCCGTGATAGTGCCCTTCGAATTTTACGATTTTATTTTTTCCCGTATATCCTCTGGCTAATCTGATTGCACTCATACATGCTTCTGTGCCGCTGCTCACCATTCTGATTAGATCAACATTCGGCACCATGCTGACGATGAGTTCAGCGATTTCGATTTCTAATTTTGTCGGCGCACCGTAGGAAGTAGAATAAGGTGCTCTTTCCTGTATGGCTTTTACAACGGGTTCGTGAGCGTGACCGAGAATCATCGGTCCCCATGATGCGATATAATCAATATATTTATTTCCATCGGCGTCGAAAAGATAAGCGCCTTTTGCTTTTTCGATGAATAAGGGCGTTCCTCCTACACTTTTGAAAGCCCTCACCGGTGAATTGACCCCACCTGGTATGGATTGTTGTGCGCGGGCAAATAATTCAGCACTTTTTTCAAACATAGTATTTTATTTCGTGAAACGTGAAACGTGAGCACAAATTTAATCATTAATCATTTTTGAGATCATTGCAAAACATCTATTGATTAATATTCCAATGGTTTCAAGTTTGTCGGTCGTGAAATAATTTAAATCAACCGCTGTTTCAAGCACTGCATCTATTTCAATCAACGACCCTCTTGATATTTCGAAAAACCTTTTTCTTTCTGCCAGAGATCTTCTTGTTGAGCACTCTGCAATATTTAGTTTTACTGATAAAGCTGCTCTTCGTATTTGCTGAACCCTGTTAAACTTTTCCTCGGTCGGCAATATGCAGGATATTTTATAAGTCTCTTTCACCAGTTCTCTTACTGCTTTATAAATATCAAGTGACTGATGCTTTAAAAAAACAAACATAAACTTCGATTTAATTAATCTAAAAATAATTACTCAAAGCTTATGTAAAAAGGTGATTTCACGTTTGACGTCTCACGTCTCACGATATTAACCTCGCCGCATCCTTCGCAAAATAAGTTGCGATCAAATCTGCGCCTGCTCTTTTGATTGCAGTTAAAGTTTCGAGAATTGCTTTCTCTTCATTCAGCCAACCCATTTTTGCGGCTGCTTTAATCATTGCATATTCGCCACTGATATTATAGGCACTAACGGGAACGGTCACTGAATTTTTTACTTCACGGATAATATCAAGATATGCTAATGCAGGTTTTACCATCACAATATCTGCACCTTCTTCAACATCCATCAAGGTTTCTTTAATGGCTTCGATTCTATTTGCATAATCCATCTGGTAAGTTTTCTTATCACCAAATCCCGGAGCAGAATCCAATGCATCACGAAATGGTCCATAAAAACAGGAAGCATACTTCGCACTATACGCCATAATACCAGTTTTTATATAGCCGTTTTCTTCAAGGCCTTTTCTAATTGCACCTATGCGCCCGTCCATCATATCACTCGGCGCAACAAAATCCGCTCCTGCCTCCGCGTGACTCAAACTCATCTTCACTAATACTTCTACAGTTTCGTCATTGATTATTTCACCATCTTTTACAATTCCATCATGTCCGTAAGAAGAATAAGGATCCAATGCTACATCTGTCATCACGACCATTCCCGGCACAGCATCTTTTATTGCTTTGATGCTTTGCTGCATCAATCCATTTCTATTCCATGCTTCTTTACCGGTATTATCTTTTACTTCATCTTTGGCTTTGACAAAAATCAACACACTTTTAATTCCCATCATCCATAATTCTTTTACTTCTTTTATGGTGAGATCCAATGAGCGGCGATAATATCCGGGCATGGATGGAATTTCGTGCGCGATATCTTTACCTTCATCGATAAATAATGGCGCAATAAAATCATTTACTGATAAAGAAGTTTCGGCAACAAGGCTTCTTATTGATGCGTTGGTTCTTAAAATCCTGTTTCTTCTTTCTAAGTGCATTTTGTTTATTATTTATTTTGACATTGTCAGAACCGGGATTTGTCTGAACTGGGATGTATGTGATGCATGGGATGAGTGAGAATTATTTTTGAAACCCATTTTTTGAAAATTATCTCACTCATCCCATACATCCCAGTTCAGACAAATCCCGGTTCTGACAATTGCCATCAAACCCATTCTTTCGGGTGTAAACAAGCTTGCCATAATTTATCTTCTTCAGTTCCTGGTTGTGGACGGTAATCATATTCCCATCTTGCCCGAGGGGGCAGACTCATTAAAATACTTTCTGTTCTTCCATTTGTTTTTAATCCGAAAATTGTTCCGCGATCATGGATCAAATTGAATTCAACATATCTGCCTCTTCTTATTTCCTGCCATTTTATTTGATCTTTTCCATACGATAAATCTTTTCTTTTTTCTACGATCGGAAAATAGGCATTTAGAAATGCGTTGCCATTATTTTTTTGAAATTGAAATAATTTTTCAGCATCGTCTTCATCTGCGGGACGAAGATGATCATAGAAAATTCCCCCTATTCCGCGCATTTCGTTATTGCGATGTGTATTGCAGAAATATTCGTCGCAGGCTTTTTTATATTCAGGATACAGGTTTTCTCCAAAAGGGTCCAACACATCTTTCAAGGTCTGATGAAAATGTTTTGCATCTTCTTCAAAAAGATAATATGGCGTGAGATCAGTGCCTCCGCCAAACCAACGATCAATTACATAACCAGCTTCATCATACAATTCAAAATAACGCCAGTTTGCATGTATTGTAGGCACATAGGGATTTAGTGGGTGAATTACGATTGAAAGTCCACAGGCAAACCATTTATCTCCATCGATCTTTAATTGTCTCCGCATTGGATCAGTAACTTTTCCATACACTACCGAGGAATTCACACCTCCTTTTTCAAAAATATTTCCTTGTGCGATTACCCTGGTTTTTCCACCGCCACCGCTTCCGCCTGGTTTTCTTTCCCATTCATCCTCTCTGAATTTGGCCTTTCCGTCAATTTTTTCCAATTCAGTACAAATACGATTTTGCAAATCATAAATAAATACGATCCAGTTCTCACGAAACAGATGTGTTTCTTTTTTATCAAGCATCGATGTACTCATTTCCGAAATTCATTTTTCAAAATCGAAATATTATCAATTGAAAGCAACCGAAGGTGATGGCTGATAATTTTTCACCGTATCCACAAATGCACGTGCATGATCAACCGGCACATTCGGCGTAATCCCGTGACCAAGGTTTGCAATATATCTTTGACTGCCGAAGCCATCGAGCATTTTTTTAACTTCATTCTTAAGAACAGGAATAGGAGAAAGTAATTTTGCGGGATCCATATTCCCCTGCAACGTAACACGATTTCCTGCAAATTTTCTCGCGAGCTGAGGTGATATGCACCAGTCTAACCCAAGGCCATTCGTTCCTGTTTCAGCCATCGCTTCTAATGAGTGCCACGCACCTTTTGCAAAAATTATATTCAACGCTTTTTCGTCGTTTAGTGCATCGACGATTTGACGGATATATTGCAACGACAAATTTTCAAAATCATCCGGACCGAGCAATCCTCCCCAGCTATCAAAAATCTGAATCACATCAGCACCTGATTTTACCTGCTGTTTTACATATTGGATTGTTGTATCCGTAACCATTTGTAATAATTGGTGGGCGAGTTCGGGTTGGGTATAACAAAATGCTTTAGCCGCGTCAAAAGTCTTTGAACCTTTCCCTTCCACCATATAACACAATAATGTCCACGGAGCTCCAGCAAATCCAATAAGAGGAACGCGGCCATTCAATTCTTTTTTTGTCATCGCCAATGCATCAAAAACATATTTCAATTTTTCGTTGACATCAGGAATATGAATTCGTTTTAAATCTTCTTTGCTTTTAATCGGATCAGGAAGAATAGGTCCTTTGTTTTCTATTAACTGGACTTCCAGGCCCATTGCCTGCGGAACGACGAGTATATCTGAAAAGATAATAGCAGCGTCCACGCCGATTTGTTCAACGGGTTGAATCGTGATCGCAGTTGCTAATTCAGGAGTTTGCACGCGTTCAAAAAAGGAAAACTTTTCTTTTAGTTTTATATAATCCGGTAAATATCTTCCGGCCTGACGCATCATCCATACAGGTGGACGATCAACTTTTTCACTGCGCAATGCTTTTAACAATAAATCATTTTTTAAAGTAGCCATATGATATTTTTAATGTACGGGATCTGTTTGAAAATATTCAATACAATTTTTGACCAATATTTCTTTGCCCGGCGATTGGCTGACGATTATTTTGTTTTGAGAATATTCTTTTATAGTGTTTGCCGTCGTGGTGCCAATCGCAAAAAATACGGTGCGTTCGTCTAACTCATTTGCTGAAAAAAAACTTTTAGCTGCACTCGGACTGAAAAATAAAACACCATTGTATTGCTTCGATAATTCTTTTGGTGTTAAGATTGTTTCATACACTATTATTTCGTCGATACCAATATGATGTTCTTTCAACAGCGATGGCAATTCATCTCTTCGTTGATTGCCACAGAAAAATAGTATAGCTTTTATATTATCTTTTATAATCTCACCGGATAATGAGACAGCATTGTTGGCTGAACCTTTTATTGAATTTTCCCCAAAATATGCTGCAATGATTTTTTTTGTAGTACCAGACATGCAATAAATATCCCATTTAGGTTTTATACCCAATGATCTTAACTCCTCGATAATATTCTCTGCTGCATTCATGCTCGTAAAAACGACGGTCGATGATTTTCCGGAAAGTTCAGCAATACGATCTTTTAGTTTTTGATTTTTTATTGGATTAACCTTGATAAAAGCGAATGCATCGATGAGCACATCATTTGCCGCCGCTTCATCAATCAATGACTGCGGCAACTCCATTGTAGAAAGTAAATATGCTTTATTTTTTTGCATTGCGTATTGTTTGGATGATGTCTTGTCCTTCATCAGATAATAACAATTCTTCCGCTGCTTCTTTTCCAAGTCCCATCACTTTGTCGAGGGGAAGAATTTTTTCTATCTCGGCTTTTTTCGAACCATCAGGTGTCAAAATATTTCCCCTGAAATAGAGTTCGTCTTCTTCCACTTCGGCCAGCGCTGCAATAGGAGTAGAGCAACCGCCTAACAATGTTCTGAGAAAATCTCTTTCAATTTTTGTGCACAGCTTCGTGTTTCCGTCATTCACAGATTCGCAAATGTCTAATGATTCGTTGTCCTCCTCGCGACATACGATCATTATCGCGCCCTGTGAAGGAGCGGGAAGCATCCAGTCAAGTTCAACGGAATGATCCGGTCTCAGGCCGATCCTTTCCAATCCTGCCGCGGCAAAAATTGCGGCATCCCAATTATTTTCTTTGAGCTTAACCATTCTTGTATTCACGTTGCCTCTCAAATTTTCTATCGTATGATTCGGATACCTGTGTAACCATTGCGCTTTTCTTCGGATACTGCTTGTTGCTATAATAAACGAAGCTGGTTTTTGCTGCGGATCATGTTTGTCTGTCAGTGATAACCGGCTATTCAGTTTTTCCTTTTCTCCTTTATATACTAATAAGTCTTTCGTGTTTCCTCTTTTTAACACAGCAGCCTGCGCAATGCCAACAGGTAATTGTGTCGGCACATCTTTCATCGAATGCACGGCTATATCAATTTTTTTATTGAGAAGTGCGATATCCAGGCTCCTGGTAAAAATTCCCTGTACACCCATTTCATATAACGGAGTTTTCAAATCGATATCACCCTCACTTTTTATGTGAACGAGTTCCGCCGCTATTTCATAGCTGGCCAGCAAATTCTTCACCTGTGTTGCCTGCCAGAGAGCCAATTGGCTTTCTCTTGTGCCGATTCGGACCACCTTTCGCATTTTTTCAATTTGTGCTACTGCCCATGAATTCATTGATGGCTTCAATATAATGACAGCCACGTTGATTCTGGCGACGCATTTTCGAGGCCATGCCACTAATTACACGTTGGATTTTTTCATCCGTGTTACTCATCAATGTTGTAGAAGAAGATGATTGTACAAATAATGGGGAGGTATGAATTTCTTTCAATTTAATTTTTACTGCGTTCAGTACCGGAACATGTTTTCTCATTTCGTGCCATTCCATCAATTCTTCTATATGTTTAGTGATAATGGCTTTTGCTTTTGGCACTTCTGCTTCGCGTTTTTGAAGTGTTTCGTCTTTCAATTTTGATAGTTCATCAACGCCTATCACTGTTACTTCTGGAATTTCCATCGCTTCTTTCTCTACATTATAAGGAATAGAAAGATCGAGAATCAATTTTGCACCTTTGTTTTGCAATTGACTTTTTAAGACAACCGGTGTTGCTGCATTTGTTGCAACAAGAATAATATCAGCCTCACCAACAAAACGATCCAATTGTTCGATTGGCGCATATTTTAAATCCAATTCGTTAGCAAGTTCGGCAGCCTTTTCTTCGGTGCGGTTGATTAAAGTGATATTGCTAACTGATAAATAATCTTTCAAATTCTTGCAAGTGGAGCGTCCAATTTTTCCTACGCCCAGCAATAAGATTCTCTTATCCGTAACGTTCGGCACATTCTCTTTAATATATTGTACGGCAGTGAAAGAAACAGAAACAGTTCCATCACTCAGCGCAGTTTGATTTTTGATAACTTTTGAAGATTGTAATACGGCATTCGTAGTTCTCTCCATGAACGCTTGAATAAATTTTCTATCCTTTGCAAATTTTACTGCGCGTTTAATCTGGCCCACGATTTCGTAATCACCGAGAATTTGTGAATCCAATCCGCCAGCCACATTAAATAAATGCCTGATGGCGGGAATACCGCTCTTAATATATGCGAGCTCAGTAAATAATTCTTTTGAACCAATAGTCTGTGAACAAAGTAAATCGATAAGCTGCGAAGCATTTTCAGCGAAGCCATAAATTTCTGTACGATTGCATGTAGAAAGGACAAACAGTTCATTCAATCCGTGAGATGGAGCGAGTGCCAATATATTTTCATATTGTTCTTGCCCAATGGCAAATGAACCCCTGACCAGGTCATCCGTTTTTTTATAATTGATCCCGGCTACGAAAAATGTTGACAAATCTAAAAACTTATTCCTCATCGGACATTTTATTATGACTATACGCAAAAGTAAACGTGAGGCCGGCAAAAAGCGAATTTTAATGTCATTGAACTGTCATTTATGATGTATCAATTAACACCTAATCATCTAATGCAGCCTTAAATCCAAGAATTTTTTTCATGCAGAGTTATATTTGAGTTTTTAGACGCCCAATAATTACTTTTGCGGACATTATGACTACAAAAAAGCGCGGCGTTATTTTAATGAATCTGGGTTCTCCGGATTCTACGGAAGTAAAAGATGTTCGCCGCTACCTGATGCAGTTTCTTATGGATAAAAGGGTAATCGACTATCCATATATTTTCCGAAAGATCCTGGTGGGCGCTATCATCGTTCCTTTCAGAGCGTCAAAATCGGCTGAGGCTTATAAAACTATCTGGACAAAAGAAGGATCTCCACTAATTGTATTTACCAAACAACTGAGAGATCAATTACAGATGTCGGTAACGGAGCCGGTAGCAGTAGCCATGCGCTATGGCAATCCAACGATGGAGGCGGCTTACAAATATGTGCTTGATCAAATGCCGGATGTTGAAGAAGTTTTGGCAATACCCATGTATCCACATTATGCGATGTCATCTTACGAAACTGCGGTTGAGCATGCACGCGAGATATACAGAAAGAAAAAATACCGCTTCAATCTTCAGTTTGTAAAACCCTATTATAATGATCGGGATTATATTCATGCGCTGAGTGAGCACATGCGTCCATATCTTCAGCAGGATTATGACCATATTTTGTTTAGCTATCATGGAATTCCTGAGAGTCATTTAAAAAAAACAGATGTCACGGGTCATCACTGTTTGCAATCTGCAGATTGTTGCCAGGTGAATTCTACTGCTCACGCTACATGTTATCGTCATCAATGCCTGCAAACAACAAAATTGGTGACTGAACAACTGCAAATTCCGAAAAATAAATACAGCTATTCGTTTCAATCCAGGCTCGGCAGAGAGGAATGGCTGAAACCTTATACGGATTTTCGACTGCAAGACATGCCAAAGGAAGGGATTAAAAAACTATTGATTATTTGTCCGGCTTTTGTGAGCGATTGTCTCGAAACTCTGGAAGAAATTGCCATTCGTGGCAAGGAAAGTTTTTTGAGTTCCGGTGGTGAATCTTTTGAGATGATTCCATGTTTGAATACCGATCAGCTCTGGGTGGATGCAATTGCAAAATGGGTAAATGAGTTTGCTCGTGGCGAACAATCTATGATTCTCAAATAAGATATGAGGTGTTAGGAATAAGGTGTGAGGTGTATGGTAATTGTTATACCTTATACCTTACCTTATACCTTACACCTTATCCCTAACATCTCCATTATGTACAACTACATCAAGGCACTGCATATTATTTTTATTGTAACCTGGTTCAGTGGCTTATTTTATATTGTGCGGTTGTTTATTTACAATACTGAAGCGGAGTCAAAAGAAGAACCTGAGAGAAGTATTTTACACGCTCAGTTTGGAATAATGATTAGAAGGCTTTGGATGGGGATCACTTGGCCGTCTGCAGTATTAACTTTAATTTTTGGACCATGGATGTGGTATCTTTTAGGATCCCTTCCTCAATGGCTTTTGATTAAATTGATTTTTGTGGCTGCGCTTTATCTATATCATTTTTCTCTTCATAACATTTACAGGCAACAGGCAAAAGGAATTTTTAAATATAGCTCGCAGCAACTACGCATGTGGAATGAAGTTGCAACTATTTTCCTCTTTGCAATCGTTTTCCTTGCAATCGTCAAACAGGCCATGGGCCTTGTTTGGGGACTTGGTGGATTGGTTGCGTTAATCATAATACTTTTTGCAGCGATCAGGATTTACAAACAGGTTAGAATTAAGAAATAAAAAGTTGACAGAGACAGTTGACAGACTCTAATCGCAGTCACTTCATGCAATCTGTCATCTGTTAATTCACGTCAATGAAAAAGCCTTCTTTGCGAAGGCTTTTATAATAAGGGGCAAAAAGGTGGTCTTTCGGAAACTGGTTTCTACATGGTAATTCCGGACATTGGCAATTTCACCGATGTATTTTTAGGTTTTTCTAAGGCAATAAAAGAGATTAAAAACGGGATGGTTCCGGATTTCAAAATATAACTAAGATAAGGTAGATAAGGTAGGAATTTGAACGGCTTAAATAAAAGGAAGGGGAGTAGGAATACCCCCCTTTTTAACCCCTAAACCCTAAACCGTAGAAAAGATTTATTCATGTAACCGAATGAAATATTATTAGACTATTGCAATCATTTTTTCAATAAAAGTCAGCTCGACCGACCGTTTTTTTGCAAAGAACTTGTATTCAATGGCTTAAAAAAAATTTCAATCAAACGGTCAACTACTAAATAAAAACAGAAATTATGCCAAAACAGGGGAATGTGGATAAAAGCAAATCTATATTTAGGTAATTGTTAAAGTTTTGAATAAATTTTAACATAATTTCTATTCTCAAAAATTTTCTTCTAAATGAAATCATTTAGTCTATTGAAAAGATAGATTTATAATATTCTATTAAGCTGCAATTTTCCCTTAATTTTGCACCCATTTTTTACCCTACTATTTACTATTGTTTATGGCATCAAGGTATCGTGAATACCAGCAACTGAATTTGCCATCCATTGGCCAGGAAATTCTGAATAAATGGGAGGCTGAACGCTCATTCCAGGCCAGCATTGATTTGCGGCAGGGGGCTACTCCTTTTGTTTTTTATGAAGGCCCGCCCAGCGCCAACGGTTTGCCGGGAATTCACCACGTGATCAGCCGAACTTTGAAGGATCTTGTTTGCCGGTATAAAACGATGAAAGGTTTCCAGGTGAAAAGAAAAGGTGGATGGGATACTCATGGTTTGCCGGTCGAACTCGGGGTTGAGAAAGAACTTGGAATCACAAAAGAAGACATTGGCAAAAAAATCTCTGTTGAAGAGTACAATCAAAAGTGCAGAGAAGCTGTGCTTCGTTATAAGGACAAATGGGATGATCTTACAAATAAGATGGGTTATTGGGTTGATCTGAAACATCCTTATATCACTTTTGAAAATAAATACATTGAAACCTTGTGGTGGATACTGGCCGAGCTTTATAAAAAAGGATTTTTATATGAAAGCGTAAGTATTCAACCCTACTCGCCTGCTGCCGGCACCGGACTGAGCTCGCACGAATTAAATCAGCCCGGGACTTACAAGGATGTAAAGGATACGAGTTGTGTCGCGATGTTCAAAGCAGTGAAAAATAAAAACTCTCAATTTTTATTCGATGCTGCAAAAGATGATGAGGTTTTCTTTTTAGCATGGACAACCACACCATGGACCTTACCATCAAATCTTGGTTTGACAGTTGGTCCGTCGATAGATTATGTCTTGATAAAAACATTTAATCCATACACCCATCTTCCTGTTCATGTAGTTCTTGCAAAACAATTGGTTGAAAAATATTTTAAGAAAGATGGAGAGAACGAAAATCTGGATCAGTATTCCGCAGAATCAAAAATTCTTCCTTGGAAAATTGAGAAAGATTTTAAGGGAAAGGATATCGAAGGTTGTGCGTATGAACAATTGTTGCCGTTCGAAGCGAATTCTATTGAAAAAATAAATGAAGAAACACCGGGCGCAATTCCTTTTCGCGTGGTCACCGGAGATTTTGTAACAACGGAAGATGGAACGGGTATTGTGCATACGGCTCCCGCATTTGGTGCTGACGATTTTAAAGTTGGTAAAAAAAATAATCTCGGTATCCTGATCATGGTTGATAAACAGGGAAAATTTATCGACGGTCTTGGCGAATTCAGTAATCGTTATGTAAAGAATTACAAGGATGATCCGAATTATGTAGATGTCAATGTTGACATCTGCGTAAAACTGAAAAAAGAAAATCGTGCATTCAAAATAGAAAAGTACGAACACAATTATCCGCATTGCTGGCGCACAGATAAACCTGTTTTATATTATCCACTTGACGCATGGTTCATAAAAACCACCGCTGTCAAAGACCGGATGGTTGCATTGAACAAAACAATTAATTGGAAGCCTGCATCTACCGGTGAAGGACGCTTTGGTAATTGGCTCGAGAATATGGTTGATTGGAACCTGAGCCGGAGCCGATTTTGGGGAACGCCATTACCGATCTGGAGAACAGAAAATGGAGAAGAAGAAAAATGTATTGGTTCCATCGATAAGTTGATTGACGAGGCAAAAAAAGCACATGATAAATTTGGTGGCAACATCAATCGCAAATTGCTTGATGCATACGCCAAATCTGCAGATAATATCGATCTTCATAAACCGTATGTCGACGAAATCATTTTAGTAAGCGATTCAGGAAAAAAAATGACGCGCATACCTGATTTAATAGATGTTTGGTTTGATTCGGGAGCAATGCCTTATGCTCAATGGCATTTTCCATTTGAGAATAAAGAAACTTTCAAAGAAAATTTCCCCGCTGATTTTATTGCAGAGGGAGTTGATCAAACAAGAGGTTGGTTTTATACGCTGCATGCCATTGCTGCAATGTTGTTCGACAGTGTAGCTTATAAAACCTGCGTGTCGAACGGATTGGTATTGGATAAGAATGGAAATAAAATGAGTAAGCGTGTAGGTAATGTAATCGATCCCTTCAAAACAATCGAAAGTTTTGGTGCCGATGCTACCCGCTGGTATCTCATCACCAATGCTTCTCCATGGGAAAGCATGAAATTTGACATTGAAGGTATCCGGGAAGTTCAACGCAAATTTTTTGGAACGCTTTATAATATCTACCAGTTTTTCGCATTGTATGCGAACGTGGATGGATTTTCATTCAAAGAAAAATATATTCCGTTATCGGAACGACCCGAAATAGATCAGTGGATATTATCATCATTGAATTCGCTTATCAAAAAAGTTACGGAGAATTTTGATGATTATGAACCGACTATTGCGGGCCGGCTTATTGAAGATTTTGTCGATGCACATTTGAGCAACTGGTATGTTCGTTTGTGTCGTCGCCGTTTCTGGAAAGGTGAATACGAACATGATAAATTGTGCGCGTATCAGACTTTATATGAATGCCTGGAAAAAATTACAGGATTGATAGCACCTGTTTCTCCATTCTTTTCGGATTGGTTATTCAACAATCTCAATGAAGTAACCAATCGCAATAGTATAAAATCCGTGCATCATAGCGATTTTCCTGTTTCAGTAGCAGAAGCAATCGACATAGCACTCGAAGAAAGAATGCAATTGGCGCAGGATGCCTCTTCCCTGATATTATCATTGAGAAAGAAAGCAAATATCAAGGTTCGTCAGCCTTTGCAGAAAGTTCTGATACCCGTTTTAAATCCATTGATGAAAGAGCAGTTGGTTAAAGTCGAGGATTTAATAAAGACAGAAGTGAATGTAAAAGAAATCAAATACCTAACGGATACCGATGGGTTCATCAAGAAAAAAATCAAACCGAATTTTATTGCACTTGGCAAGAAACTCGGTGCAAAAATGAAACTGGTATCTGCAGCTTTGAATAATTTTAGTCAGACCGATATTGCAAAACTTGAAAATGAAGGCCATTATAATTTGCTGATTGGAGACGAACACTTAATATTACAAATCGATGAAGTAGAAATTGCCAGTGAAGATATTCCGGGTTGGACTGTAGCCAATAAAGGTGTGCTAACTGTGGCCTTGGACATAAATGTTACGCCGGAATTGGAGAATGAAGGCAATGCAAGGGAACTGGTAAACAGGATACAAAAGATTCGCAAGGATAATGGTTATGAGCTTACCGACAGAATTCTTGTAAAAATCGCTGAAGCCGCGACCCTGAAGGATTCTATAACGCAATTTAATCACTATATTTGCGCCGAAATTTTGGCAGATAAATTAGAATTGGTATCCGAAATTGCCAATGGCACTGAAATTGAAGTGAATGATGTTCCCTTAAAAGTCTTTGTCACAAAAAAAGCCTAACAGTATGGCATCCAAGAAGAAAGCGGCGAAACCCGCTAAAAAAACAACAATTAAAAAACCGGTGAAGCCTGCGGCAAAAAAAGCTGCCCCTGCCAAAAAGGTTGCGCCAAAATCCATCAAAAAAACGATGCCTAAGAAAACAGCTCCGAAACCAGTGGCAAAGAAAGCGGCTCCGGCCAAAAAAGCGCCGGTGGCAAAACATCCGGTTGCGGTGAAAAAACCAGCAGTTCCGGTCAATGTAAAAGCTCCTGTAGCTGTTGCAAAACACCCGGTAGCTAAAACAGAAGTAAAAAAAGTTGAGCAGAAACACGAAGTGAAGGCCGCCCCGGCACCTATTGCTAAACAGGAAGTAAAAAAACCGGTGATCCCTGCCAAACCTTCTAAAGTTGTTATACCCGAATTGAAAACAAAAACAGTTCGCAAATACGAACCAGAATTTACAAAATCAGTTTTAGACACATTTCAACACGAAAATACCGGACCGACTATGAGATATAGTGATGCAGAGCTCTCTGAATTCAAGGATTTGATCATGAAAAAATTGGATGCTGCAAAGAAAGAATTGAATTATTTGCAGGGACTGATCACCCGTAAAGATGAAATGGGTGGAGACGATACGGATAACCGTTATATGACCATGGAAGATGGTAGCATGAGTATGGAGCGCGAACAGCTCAGCCAGATGGCAAGCCGCCAGATCACTTTCATCGATCATCTTGAAAAAGCGTTGATGCGCATAGAAAATAAAACATATGGAATTTGTCGCGTTACCGGCAAACTTATCGATAAGGCAAGATTGAAAGCTGTGCCACATGCTACGCTGAGTATCGAGGCTAAGCAAACAATGAATAAATAATTTCCATTCTATTTTTATATTTGAAAGGGATTGTCAACGACAATCCCTTTCTTATTTCTGTTCACGTCTAAATTCATCATATGCAGTTCCGTTTTGTTTTTATTATCATGGCTCTTTTATTGGGAGCTATCCTTCCTTTGCAGGCAACAATCAATACACGTTTATCGAAAATAGTTGGAGGGCCGGTTGTGTCTGCATTTGTTTCTTTTTCCGTGGGCACCATCGCGTTGCTTTTATATTTATTAATCACCAGGCAAATTAAATTGGATACGATCCCTTTCCGCGAATCTTCATGGTGGATGTGGATAGGCGGTTTGCTAGGTGCTTTTTTTGTTGCAGGAATTGTTGTGTTACTACCCCGGTTGGGTGTAGCATTATCTTTTAGCCTTGTGGTTGCCGGGCAAATGGCAATCGCAATACTTTTCGATCATTATGGATGGATTGGAACAACAGTGAGAGAAATATCGTTGGGAAAAATTGCAGGTGCAATCTTGTTGATAGCGGGTGTGTTTTTGATAAGGAAATTCTAGTCTGAACCGGGATTTGTGGGATTATTGGGATAGATGGGAAATGAAAAAAAAATTCAATAATCAATCAATGTTCAACACTCAAGGTGGAAGAAAAAAATTTTTAATTTCAGACTTGAAAATTGAGCATCGATTGCTGATTATTGAATGTTTTTTTTCATTTCCCATCTATCCCAATAATCCCACAAATCCCGGTTCAGACATTTTATTTGATCTCCTGCATATCCACCAGCTTCTTATAAAATCCTTTATGTTCTATCAACTGTTCATGCGTTCCTCGCTCAACTATTTTTCCTTTTTGCAATACGATAATTTCATCCGCGTGTCGTATTGTGCTCAAGCGGTGAGCAATAACGACGCAGGTTCTGTTTTGCATCATGTTGTCGATTGCATCCTGCACCAATCTCTCGCTTTCTGTATCGAGTGAAGAAGTTGCTTCATCCAGTATCAGTATCGGTGGATTTTTTAAAACCGCGCGCGCAATCGTTAATCTTTGTCTTTCGCCACCACTTAATTTACTGCCTCTGTCGCCAATATTTGTTTGATAGAATTCTTCTTTCTGCATAATGAACTCGTGCGCATTAGCAACCTTTGCTGCGTTTTCAATTGCCGCAATATTTTCTTCAGGATTTCCCAAGGCAATATTATCTGCTATTGAATCATTGAATAAGATAGGTTCTTGCGTTACGATGCTCATCTGGCTGCGCAATGAATGCAAGGAATATTCTCTGATATTGACTCCGTCAATCAACAATTCTCCTTTAGTAACGTCATGGAATCGTGGAATCAGATCAGCAAGCGTGGATTTTCCTGCGCCGGATGAACCCACCAAGGCAATTGTTTTTCCTTTTTTTATGGTAAGATTTATATCATCAAGTATAACCGCATCTTCATACGCAAATGATACATTTTTAAATTCGATGCTGTCAGTAAATGACTGCAGCATTTTCGGATGAGCTGATTCCTGCACAGTGATCGGCGCGCTCAATATTTCTTCAATGCGTTTGACTGCAGCACTCCCTCTTTGTGCATTGTAAAATGCAGTCGACAAAGATTTCGCAGGATTAATGATTTGAGTAAATATGGCGATATACGTAATGAATCCTTCCGGTTGCAATCCGCCTGCATTGTTGCCCAATACCAGTCGTCCGCCAAACCATAAAATGCAACTCAAAACCATCACCCCTAAAAATTCTGACATAGGTGATGCCATATCTCTCCGGAACATCATTTTATTCCGGATCGTATTCAAATAATTATTCGTTGTGAAAAATTTATTGTGTAAAAATTTTTCTGCATTGAATGCTTTGATAACACGAAGTCCGCTTAATGTTTCATCGAGTATCGACATCAATGTTCCCAATTGTTCCTGTGCAATGACAGATTGTTTTTTCAGCGAACGGCTCACTCTTCCTATAATGAATCCGGTCAACGGTAATAAAATAAACAGAAATAAAGAAAGCGAAGGACTCAGAAAAACAAGAGTGGCCAGGATGATAATAATATTTAATGGATCTTTTATCAATCCTTCCAATGTGCTCATCACGCTCCACTCGATTTCGTTGGAGTCATTACTCATGCGACTGATGATATCTCCCTTGCGTTGTTCGGTAAAAAAACCAATCGGTAGTTCAAGAATTTTTGAATACAAATCGGCTCTCAATCTTGTCATTACTTTATTACGCATTGGGGCAAGCACACGATAAGAGAGATACAAAAAAATATTTTTCAGAAATACAGAAAAGATGATGATCACGCAAATTGCGCCCAGCGCGTACACCTGGCTATGTTCTTTGATAAGGCTGCTCAAAATATATTTTATATAGTCGAGTACGCCGTTCGCAGAAAAACTAAACGAGGGCTCCACATCTTTTAATTTTTCTTTTCCAAAAAGTAATTGCAGAAAAGGAGCGAGCATCGCAAGCGAAACCAGTGAAAACAGGATTGAGAGCAAATTGAAAATGAAATAAAAAACGATGTTTTGTTTTTGGTCCCTTAAATATCTTAGAATAATCGAAAATCGTTTCATTGATTTATTTATTCAAGCATATTACAACCGGCGGTTTATGAACGCCGGCATTTGTAATAAAATGCTAATTGCTGATAACTTTTGCCAGGTATTCAAGCCTTGACGGGGTTTGCAATTGAATAAGGTGTAAATTTACATTGAAAATTGTTAATGATTATGCAAGAAGGAAAACGTCAGAAGCAGGTAGCTGCATTGTTGCATGAAGAATTGAGTAATGTCTTTCAGCATTTGGGATTAAATATGATTGATGGTGGAATGGTTTCTATTTCGTCGGTAAAAATATCTCCCGATCTTTTCGACGCCAAAATTTATCTAAGTTTTTTCAAAGTGCCGGATAGAAAAGCCGCCATGAAAAAAATTGAAGAACGTTCCTGGGAAATAAAAAAAGAACTGGTCAATTCTATCAAACGTCAATTGCGTAGCATGCCTCAGTTAAGTTTTTTGGTTGACGAATCTTTGGACTATGTCGATAAAATGGAAGCTTTGTTCAAAGAAATAAAAAGCCAGGAATTCCCCGGCAATCAGCAAAAGAAATAAAAAAATATCATTGAAATTCCTTTTTGCCTGGCGATATTTTAAGGCCAAGAAAACTACAAATGCAATCAATGTAATCGCGTGGGTGAGCGTAGTTGCGATTATCATCGGAACCGCATCGCTCATTATCGTGTTGAGTGTTTTTAATGGCCTGGAGGATCTAGTTAAATCTCTGTATTCTTCTTTCTATACCGATATCAAAATATCTCCTCAAAACGGAAAATTTATCACACTTTCTTCGGAGCAATTGCAGCAGTTGAAGGTCTCAAATGCAATTAGCGGTTACTCATTGGTGGTAGAAGACAAGGCGTTGTTGCAATACCAGTCACTGCAACCGGTTATTTTAAAAGGTGTAGATAGCAACTACACAAATATCACGGGTGTATCAAAAAGCATGGTCAAAGGAAAATTTGATTTGGGAACAGCAGATCAACCAGGTATCGTCATGGGCGCAGGTATCGAAAATGCGTTGGGCATCGAATCGGATCGAAGCGTTCTCCCATTATCCGTTTATCTTTTTAATAAAAATCATGTTGCCAGTACAGACCCGATGGAATCTGTAAGTTCTTCCAATATGGCTGCAACCGGTGCATTTGTTATCCAACAGGATTTTGATAATAAATATGCAATAACAAATCTTGGGTTCATGCAACAAATGCTCGGACTAAAACCCAATGAATATACCAACGTTGAAATTTCATTGCACGATCCGAAACAAACAGATGCTGTTGCAGCTTCACTAAAAAAAATATTCGGATCTGATTATCTTGTTCAAACGCGTTACGAACAAAATCAAAATCTTTATAGTGTGATGCGTGTAGAAAAATGGGTAATCTATTGCGTGCTCACACTGATTTTAATTGTTGCTGCATTCAATATGGTTGGTGCATTAACGATGCTCGTGCTGGAAAAACAAAAGGATATCCAAATATTAAAAGCGTTGGGAGCTAATAATAATTATATACAAAGAATTTTTTTGAACGAAGGAATGCTGTTGGCGTTGCTCGGTGGCATCGGTGGAATCCTGTTAGCCATTTTTATGTGCTGGCTACAGGTTAAATATAAACTTGTTCCTTTACAGGGAGAATCATTTTTGATTGATCATTACCCGGTAAAACTTGTTGCGGGTGATTTCATATTGGTATTAAGCACCATTTTCATTGTGGCATTACTCGCCTCGTGGATACCATCGCGCAAAGCAGCGATGGAGCCTATCGAACTACGATCTTAAATTCATTACTTGAGCATTGAACATTGACTATTGAATATTAAAAACAAGAAGTAATATTCAATAATCAACAATCAATGTTCAATATTCAAGTAAATAAATTCTGCTGACTTGTTTTGATAAGCAGGAACTTCTAATAGTCACCCAATGTTTCTGGCAATTGCGCAAGTGCTTTTTTTAATTGTTCATCATTTGGTGCAACACCATGCCAGTTATGATCATTCTCCATAAAGTCGACTCCCTTGCCCATGATGGTATGCATCATGATAGCAATTGGTTGTCCTTTTCCGGTTGCAGCTTTTGCTTTTTCTAAAGTTGCAATTACTTCATCCATATCGTTACCATTCATTTCAAAAACGTTCCATCCAAATGCTTCGAATTTCTGACGGATATTTCCAAGGTTCATCACTGCATCCGTAGTGCCATCAATTTGTTGATGATTCCAATCTACAGTTGATATCAGGTTGTCAACTTTATGATGAGCTGCGAATAATAATGCCTCCCAGATTTGTCCCTCATCAAGCTCGCCGTCGCCGTGTAATGAAAAGACAATATTTTTATCATTATTGAGTTTTTTAGAGAGTGCTGCACCAATAGCCGCGCTCATGCCCTGTCCAAGAGAACCACTCGCAATACGTATTCCCGGGAGATGTTCATGTGTGGCAGGATGACCTTGCAAACGGGAATTAATTTTGCGGAACGTCGCCAGCTCTTTGATATCAAAATAACCTGATCGTGCCAGCGCGGAATAAAATACAGGCGAAATATGTCCATTCGAAAGAAAAAAAATATCTTCATTTTTACCATCCATATTAAATTTTGAATCATGTTGCATGATATCAAAATACAAAGCGGTAAAAAAATCAGCACAACCCAATGACCCACCAGGATGTCCACTGTTAGCACCATGAACCATGCGAACGATGTCTCTTCTTATCTGAGAAGCAATTGCTTTTAAATCAGCCATATAAAACTATTTTTAAAATACAGGGAGCAAATCTAAAATAATTTATTTATCCTAATATTAAACTTTTCCTTTAATTTGCCATCACATTTGCTCCTGATTTCGTCAAATCTGTTGCCTTATTTCTTGGTTAAAGTATGAATTGGCTGATTGATAGCAATTTTAGCTTGCTTGGCTAGGTTATTGATAAAAAAGAAAGGGAATTGTATTTTTGTAATCACAAAATGATGGCCCATGTTTGATGTCATACTTTCTGTTGCCATTTCATTTACTGTCACGTTTTTAGCCATTCCGGTGATCATCAATGTTGCCGAAATGAAGAAGTTGTTCGATATGCCCGATGAACGCAAAATTCATCATACAGCAATTACTCCTCTTGGCGGCATCGGTATTTTCGCGGGTTTTGTTTTCGGTTGTTTGTTGACCATCAATTTTAAAGCTTCTTACGAGTTTCAATATTTTATCGCTGCATCACTGGTTATATTTTTTCTTGGATTGAAAGATGATATTCTTGTTATTTCCCCGATAAAAAAATTCATCGGCCAGGTACTCGCTGCCTTCCTGATTGTTTATTATGGAAGAATTCAGATCAGAAGTATGCAGGGTTTTTTTGGTATCCATGAATTGCCTGAAATGTTTAGCTTGCTGATTACTTATTTTACGGTGATCGTTATTATCAATTCATTTAACCTGATAGATGGTGTAGACGGACTTGCAGGAAGTTTGGGATTGATGTCATCTGTTTTGTTTGGAATTTATTTTCTACAAGTGAACATGCCTTCCTATTATATATTGGCATTTTCTCTTGCCGGTAGTTTGCTCGCATTCCTGATATTTAATTTTCAACCGGCAAAAATATTTATGGGTGATACCGGTTCTCTGCTGATTGGTGTAATCAACGCAATACTCGCTATTAAATTTATTGATCCTAGTGCTACATCAGAAGTTGCACAGCCATTAGAATCAGCGGCTGCAATTGGTTTTACAATTCTCATGATTCCATTACTCGATACGCTCAGAGTATTTTCTATCAGAATATTCAAACGTCGTTCACCATTTAGTCCGGATAGAAATCATATTCATCATCTCCTGCTCGATAGAGGCCTCTCACACAAATCAATTACTTTCTTATTGGCCGCAATGAATCTTGGTCTCGTTGCTTTGGTTTATTTTGGAAGATCATTGGGAAATACGCTGCTGATTCTTTCCGTTTTTATTTTCTTCTTTGGTTTTATTGCCATCACTTATTATTCCCGTCCGAAACAAAGGCTCGTGGTTTCAAAAAATGGTGATCACGAAAAAGGAAATATCAAAGAATCGAAATTGATCACGCTGATCAAAGACAACATTCTCGAGCAGAAAAATTAATAAATCATTTTACATAACATCACGCGCATTGCATCACAACTTGAGCATTGAATATTGATTGTTGAGTATTGAATATTTTTTCAATCCATAATATTCAATAATCAACAATCAATATTCAATGCTCAAGTGGATTGCTCCACAATAAAATTTTTTTTGTAGTTTGCACCCCTGTTAATTAACTCTATATGTCAGACGATCTAGCGCTGATCCTGGAAGATAGCCAGGATTCCATGCAAAAAGCAATCAATCATCTCGAAAACGAACTTATTAAAATAAGAGCTGGAAAAGCAAATCCGCAAATGTTGGATGGGCTAACTGTTGATTATTATGGATCTCCCACGCCAATGAGCCAGGTGGCAAATATATCGGTTATGGATGCCCGTACGTTGACCATTCAACCCTGGGAAAAAAATATGTTACAACCGATCGAGAGAGCAATTATAGCGGCAAATCTTGGAGTTACTCCGCAAAATGATGGAAACACAATTCGTTTGTTCATGCCTCCATTAACAGAAGAGAGAAGAAAGGAATATGTGAAGAGAGCAAACGGTGAAGGAGAACATAGCAGGGTTGCCATCAGAAATATTCGCCGCGACTCTATCGAGCATATCAAGAAATTAGCAAAGCAGGGTTTGAGTGAGGACATCACAAAAGATGCAGAAAAGAAAATGCAAGAGATGACCGACAAGTATATTTCGCTCATTGAAAAACATCTTGCTTCAAAAGAAAAAGAAATCATGTCTGTTTAAAACTTTAATTGTAAATACTTATTTTTATTCAACGTTGACTGTCTCGTATATACGTAAAATTAATTGCACCTATTGAATCTATATCTCCCCAATTTGTGATAATTTTAATTACCCTTCATTCACTAACAATTAAACTACTTACTTATGAGTATGCTTAAAGAGTTCAGAGATTTTGCATTGCGCGGAAACGTAGTTGATCTCGCGGTTGCGGTGATCATTGGTGGAGCGTTTGGCGCAATCGTATCTTCATTGGTAGATGATGTTATTACACCTTTGTTATTGACGCCTGCATTAAAAGCAGCAAATGCCCAGGATCTGGATAAACTCACCTGGGGTTCTGTTAAGTATGGTAAATTTGTTGCCGCAATTATTAAATTCGTCATAATCGCTTTTATTCTTTTCCTGATTGTTAAAGCGATGAAATCTATTGAGAAGAAAAAAGTTCCTGCTGCCACTGCGCCTTCAAGCACGGACCAACTTCTTATGGAAATTCGCGATGAATTGAAGAAAGGATAATTTTTCTCCTACACCCAACCATAGGTTTATAATTAATCATAAAATTTTTTGTTCTATGAAAAGATTTTCATTGGCTATACTCATTGTTTTTTCTGTTTTTGCTACGTATGCGCAGGACAAGGATGTACAGAATTTGAAGAACGAATCATCCAGACAAATTAAAAAAGATCCGAACGATACCATTCCAAAAATTTGGAAAACGGGAGGATTGTTCAATCTCAATTTCAACCAGGCAGCACTCAGTAATTGGGCGGCTGGTGGCGATAAATCTTCATTGGCACTTACCTCTTATTTGAACGCATACGCATTTTATAAAAAAGGAAAACATTCCTGGGACAATACGCTTGATCTTGCATTTGGTATAGTGAGTACAACGAGCTTGGGTAAACGAAAATCCGATGATAAAATAGACTTTCTTTCCAAATATGGATATGAAGTTGCAAAGAGCTGGTATATCAGCGGACTGTTTAATCTGCGAACACAATTTGCAAATGGTTTTTCTTACCCGGATGGAAAACCAAAAGTATTGACTTCTGATTTTTTTGCGCCTGCATATATTTTACTTTCTCCTGGTATAAACTATAAACCGAATGATCATTTTTCTGTATTCGTTTCACCCATTACAGCGAGATGGGTCATTGTGAGAAATGATTCGCTTGCGAGTGTCGGTGCTTTTGGTGTTGATTCCGGAAAGCATGTGAAATTTGAATATGGAGCTTATGCCTCGATCGCTTACAATACAAAGATTGGTGCAAACTCATCATTCACTACCAGGTTAGATCTTTTCTCCAACTATGGACATAATCCACAAAATGTTGACATTTATTGGACGAACTTATTAGCCGTGAAAATTTCAAAAATTTTGGCGATGACATTTACTGTCAATATGATTTATGACGATGATGTTAAAACGGTAAAAAGCGATGGAACTCAAGGGGGAGCCGCTTTGCAGTTACAAGAGGTGATGGGAATTGGTTTGGCAGTGAAATTTTAATCGTTCTCATTTCGGTAGCGATTACTACATTTGCGGAATGAGTGCGCACACTCATTCCGTATTATCGATTTAAAAATTTTGAAAGTGAACGCTGCCTCCTATCAAATTAAATTATCCCAGTTCGAAGGTCCTTTTGATCTCTTGTTATTTTTTATTGAAAGAGATGAACTCGACATTTATAATATTCCCATCAATAATATCATCCGGGATTTTATGGATTATATCCATGCCCAGGAAAAACTCAATATTGAACTGTCCAGCGAGTTTATACTTTTCATCTCTACGCTGATGCGTATCAAGGCAAAAATGTTATTGCCCAGAAAAGAACTCGATGAGCAGGGAAATGAAATTGATCCGCGGCAGGAACTGATCGACAAAGTACTCGAATATAAAAGATATAAAGAAGCGGCAGCGCGCATGGCAGAAATGGAAGCAATGCGCATGTTGATGGTGAAACGTGGCAACTTGCAAAAAGAATTGTCTCTTATCGGCGAAGAATCAGCAGAAGGCACGGAAATACAAAACATCAGTTTGTTCAAGCTGATGAAAACATTCGAAAGAATATTGTTGCGTGTTCAGGAAAGAGAAAACAAACCGAAGCACACCGTTGTACAATATAATTATACAATGGAAGGCAGTAGGGATTATATGCTCGCATTGGTTGAAAAAGAAAAGACCATTGCTTTTGAAAAAGTGATGGAGCATTGCGACAACAGGATACATGCCATCTTCCTGTTTTTATCTTTATTGGAACTAGTTCAGCAACACTACATGCGCATCCTTATTGGCGAAGGCAAAAATAATTTTGTCCTCGAATTCAACGAGAATAGGGAGGATGACAATCTGTTATTCAACATCCCTCAAGATCCCGAAAACCCTATCCACACGAACTGACGAAAGGTCTTAATCTGCTGCAATCCTCTGCCAAATATGATTTGGTATTATAATTGATGTTTAAACATCGTTTTAAATTCATTATATGCAAACAGTAATTCATCCCTCCTCGGAAAGAGGAAAAGTAGACATAGGCTGGTTAAACAGTCATCATTCATTCAGTTTTGGTCATTGGTACAATCCTGAAAAAGTTCATTTCGGTGCATTGCGCGTATTAAACGATGACATCGTAAAAGGCGGTGGAGGTTTTGGCACACATCCGCACGATAATATGGAAATCATATCCATTCCGCTGAATGGTTCATTGGCGCACAAGGATAGCACAGGCACAGATGGCATTATCAAAACCGGTGATGTACAAATCATGAGTGCGGGAAGTGGTATTCGCCACTCTGAATTTAATCCTTCTTCATCCGATGCAACAAATTTTCTGCAGATATGGGTCATACCTAAATTGAGAAATATTCAACCGCGTTATGGTCAATTGACATTTGATGAAAAAGATCGCGTGAATAAGTGGCAAGTGGTTGTGAGTCCGGATGAAAAAGACAAAGCATTATGGATTAACCAGGATTCAATATTTGCATTGACGAAATTGGACGAAGGCAAGGAATTATCATACGTTCCAAAATTCAAGAACAATGGTGTTTATCTTTTTGTGATCGATGGTGAAATTGTAGTTGATAATAAAAATATATCTCGAAGAGATGCTATCGGAATTTCTGAAACGGATGGCTTTACAATCAAAGCTTCAAAAACTTCAGAGGTATTAGCGATTGAAGTTCCGATGCTGCATTAAAAACTAAATTCTGCTTCGCGCTTGCAGAAAAAGTGCTCGCAAAAGTGGAAAGGAAAAGAAAGAAGGAATTTTTATGACAACAAGAACAGTGGCTCAGATTGAAACTGCCACAATAGAAATAGTTGGCGTTAACAGAGTGAAAAGGGCGCTCCCAACACGCAATTTAAAACAGGTAGATCCATTTTTGTTTATTGATCACCTGATTCCAACAGAAGTAGCTCCAGGTGCAGATGTCCGCATACCACCGCATCCGCATGCAGGCTTTGAAGTGGTGACATATTTATTGGATGGAGAATTTTTTCATCGTGATTCGAGGGGACATGATCAGATTGCAACAGGTGGTGATGTGAATTGGATGACCTCCGGTTCAGGAATCATTCACTCTGAAGGTCCAACAGAAGAATTTTTAAAGACAGGTGGCAAATTGCAATTGATGCAAGTGTGGATCAATCTCCCTGCTAAAGAAAAGAATATTGAACCTACATTCAGACATTATACTTCATCGGTATTGCCGGTTGTAGATAACGGTGATGCATGGTTGAAAATACTAATCGGTGATTATGGTGGTAGGATATCACCGATCCGGACACATACTCCGATGTTTTATTATCATGTCAAATTAAAAAAAGATAAACTATTTGTGCTTCCTGTCAATGAATTGTTCTCGGCAGCGATATACGTCATGCAGGGGAAAATTAGGGTGCTGAATGAAGAAGCAAAGACAGGGCAATTGGTCGATTTTAATATTGATGGAGACCAGTTGGCTTTTGCCGCGCTGGAAGATACAGACTTGATTGTATTTGGTGGGTTACCCATTAAGGAAAAGGTTGTAAGCTATGGCCCATTTGTGATGAACAATTTTGAAGAAATTCAAAAGGCAATTGCCAATTACGAAACCGGCAAGATGGGCATACTTGAGTATTGATATCAGGAAAAATAATATTAAGAAAAATATAACAGGCCTGAAGGTATTTTTAAACCTTTCAGGTCTGTTTGCGTTTAGCGATCTAGGTAGTCTTTACTATCTTGCACCACCAAACTAAACGACCATCGCATCATGTCCCTGCTGCAGCGATTTTATCGACTAACTTTTGAGATTTTATTGCTTTTTCTACCTGCTGCAATTATCCAGAGCTGTCATTCATCAGAAACAAAAACGGAACAACCGCAGCATCTCACTCAGACTCCCGAACTCCCGGTCATCACTATCCGAAATGATTCAGCGGTTACATATAAAGAATATACTGCATCACTGGAAGGTAAAGTAAATGTAGAGATCAGGGCGCAGGTAGATGGATACTTAAATAAAATATTTGTTGACGAAGGTAGTTACGTGAAAACGGGCCAATCACTTTTTAAAATCGATGATCACACTTATCTCGAGCAATTGAATACTGCCCTTGCCAATCTTCACGCGGCTGAAGCAACCATGAATAATGCGCAGATTGAAGTAGATAAGCTGACACCTCTTGTAAAAAATAATGTGATTTCAGAAATCCAGCTTAAAACAGCGCAAACAAATTATAATGGTGCGAAGGCCTCCGTTGAACTTGCGAAAGCTGCCATTGCCTCGGCGCGTATCAATGTCGATTTCACCCTGATCAAAGCTCCGGTTAACGGATATATTGGCCGTATCCCAAAGCGCATAGGCAACCTCGTTAGTAAGAATGATCAAACAGGACTCACCACTTTGTCTGATATCGACCAGGTGTACGCTTATTTTTCAATGAGCGAATCCGAATTTCTTCGTTTTCATGAGCAGTCGCCCGGTATTTCATTAGAAAAAACGATTGATCAATTGCCAGCATTATCATTGGTAATGGCAGACGGACTGGTTTATCAACATAAAGGAAAACTCGATTTGGTGAATGGGCAATTTGATAAAAGCACCGGGGCAATCACATTGCGAGCAACATTTCCCAATCCTGAAAAATTACTTCGTTCAGGCAACACCGGCAAAATCAGAATGGAAGAGCATCAATCTTCTGTTATACTTGTTCCGATATCCGCAACGATCGATCAACAGGAAAAAACATTTGTATATGTTCTTGGAGACAGTAACAAAGTAAAAAGAAAGGCAATTAATATTTCAGGAAAATCAGGAAATAATTATATCGTGAAGGATGGTGTTTCTGTGGGTGACAAAATAGTTACCGAAGGATTCGAAACGCTTAATGAAGGAAGCGCTATCATTCCCCAACAGTCGAAACAATAAATTATTGTTGGAAAAAAGTCAGGCATGCTAAAAACAATCATACGAAGACCGGTTCTTGCAACGGTGATATCCATTATCCTCGTGATACTTGGATTGATTGGTCTTACAAGATTGCCGCTAACGCAATTTCCTGAGATCGCGCCGCCATCTGTTCAAGTGAATGCTTTTTATCCGGGTGGTAATGCCGAAGTGGTTTCACGCGCAGTGATTGTTCCTCTGGAAGAAGCGATCAATGGTGTGGAGAATATGACATACATGACTTCATCGTCGAGCAATGATGGTGCAGCATCTGTTTCTGTTTTTTTTAAATTAGGTACAAATCCTGACCAGGCTGCTGTGAATGTGCAGAACAGAGTTGCGCAAGTTACGAGTCAGTTACCCGTTGAAGTTGTGCAAGCGGGTATCACTACCGTAAAACAATTGAACAGCATGATCATGGTCCTTTCACTGTACAGTGAGGACAATAAATTATATGATGAGAAATTCGTTCAGAATTATGCAAAGATCAATGTCATTCCAGAGATAAAAAGAATCCAGGGTGTTGGAAATGCATTTGTGTTTGGTACAAAAGATTATGCGATTAGAATATGGTTGAGGCCACAACAACTCGCTGTTTATGGATTGACACCTCAGGATGTAATGACAGCAGTACAAGATCAAAGTCTGGAAGTCGCTCCAGGAAAATTTGGAGAGAATTCTTCAGAAGCATTGGAATATGTTATCAAATACAAAGGAAAATTAAATACACCTGAGCAATTTGAAAATATTGTGATCAAATCAAATACGGATGGATCAGTATTGTATTTGAAAGATCTTGCACGGATAGAATTCGGTTCCTCTTCATACGCGAGCGATAATAAATTAGATGGCAAAGAAGGTGCGGCGATGGGAATATTTCAAACTGCCGGTTCTAATGCAAATGAAATTCAGATTAACATCAACAAAGTACTTGATAAGGCTGCACAGTCTTTTCCAAAAGGAATAAAATACAAAGTTGTTTATAGCACTAAAATACAATTAGATGATTCCATCGACCAGGTGAAAGCAACTTTGATAGAAGCATTTATTTTGGTTTTTATTATTGTATTTCTTTTTTTGCAGGATTTTCGCTCGACACTTATCCCGGCTATTGCTGTTCCTGTATCATTGATTGGAACCTTTTTCTTTTTGCAATTGCTCGGATTCTCTATAAACATGCTTACGCTTTTTGCATTAGTTCTCGCAATTGGTATTGTTGTAGATGATGCGATCGTTGTTGTGGAAGCAGTGCATACCAAAATGGAGAGAAGTCATATTCCTGCACGCGAAGCGACATTTTCTGCGATGAGTGAAATTACCGGCGCTATTATTTCAATCACGCTTGTGATGGCTGCTGTATTCCTTCCGGTAGGATTCATGGAGGGATCAACGGGCGTTTTCTATCGGCAGTTTGCATTTACATTAGCAACTGCAATCCTGATTTCCGCATTGAATGCGTTGACACTTAGTCCCGCGCTCTGCGCTTTATTTTTAAAAAACAGTCACGCCGGAGAAGGAAAAGAAAAAATCACTGCTAGAAAAAGTTTTGCAGGAAGATTTTTTTCTGCATTCAACGCCGGCTTCAAAGCAATCACCAATAAATATGTTGGTGGCATTCGTTTCCTGATTCGTTACAGGTGGGTCGGTATTGGTTTGCTTGCGCTCATTATTGCAGTAACAGTATTGCTGATGCAGACCACGCCAAAAGGATTTATTCCCAATGAAGACGCAAATTTTGTCGCTTTTGCATTGTCATTACCTCCGGGCGCTTCTTTGGAAAGAACAAGTAGCGTATTGAGAAAAGCAGATACAATCCTTAGATCTGAAAAAGCAATCGAAACAACGGTTACCATCTCAGGTTTTAATATGTTGAGTAATTCTAACAGTTCCGCATATGCGATGGGTTTTGTGAATCTGAAGAAAGTAAGAGACCGGGGAAAAATCAAAGGGATCGATGAACTCGTTTCGCATCTCAATAACGAATTCTATCCTGTGAAGGAAGGATCATTTAATGTATTTACTTTTCCCAGCGTGCCGGGTTTCGGATCTTTCAACGGACTGGAATTTGTGTTGCAGGATCGTACCGGTGGTAGCATCAAAAAATTCAGCGAAGTATCCAATGCATTCCTGGCAGAATTGAGAAAGGAAAAAGAAATAGGATCTGCGTTCACATTATTCAAAGCAGATTTTCCACAACTCGAAATGGAAGTCGATAATATAAAAGCGAAACAACTTGGTGTAAGTGTTCGCGATCTGATGATGACAATGCAGGCGTATTATGGAAGTATGCAGGCAACGGATTTTAATCGTTTTGGAAAATATTATCGCGTGTATTTGCAAGCCGATGTTCCCTATCGCGCAGAACCTTCGTCTCTTGATGGCATTTTTGTAAAAAATCAACAGGGACAAATGGTTCCCGTGAATACATTGGTTCAATTAAAACATGTGTACGGACCTGAAGCCATCGGAAGATATAATATGTTCAACGCGATTTCAATCAACGCAACTCCAAGTGAAGGATATAGTACGGGAGATGCGATGCAGGCCGTCGAACGAGTTGTCGCTGCAAAAAAATTACCGCAGGGATTTAGTTATGAATGGACGGGTTTAAGTAAAGAAGAGAAAGAATCAGGTAACCAGATGATTTTGATATTCGCGCTTTCATTTGTATTTGTTTATTTTCTGTTGTCGGCGCAATATGAAAGTTATATTCTTCCGCTATCCGTTATGCTTTCCATTCCGACAGGTGTTATGGGTGTTTTTCTTGCAATCAGGATCGCGGGAATCGAAAATAATATTTATGTGCAGGTTGGTTTGATCATGTTGATCGGATTGCTTGCAAAAAATGCAATATTAATTGTTGAGTTTGCACTTCAGCGCAGAAAAGCCGGCAATACACTTGTTGCATCAGCGCTCGAAGGAGCAGCGCTTCGATTGAGACCGATTCTTATGACATCATTTGCTTTTATTGTTGGATTGATTCCATTGATGTACGCAACAGGCGCTTCCGCATTGGGAAATCATTCAATCAGTATCGGTACTGCCGGCGGTATGCTTTCCGGCGTATTGCTGGGCATTTTTATCGTGCCTGTTTTATTTATCATATTCCAATATCTCCAGGAAAAAATATCAGGAAAACCGCAGTTTAAAACAACAGATACTAACGGTTATGGACAGTTGCCGGTCATGGAAGAACAGGTAACAGTAAACAAACAACATTGAATGATTCGGAATAAAAATATCGCGGGCTTTTTTTTAATATTGTTTTTTAGTGTTTTTTTGGGATGCAAGGTTGGACAAAAATATGTCCGGCCTACGCTGGAATTACCGGAAGAATACAGGAATGCGATCACATCGCGCGATAGCAGCATTGCAAATATTCCATGGAAAAATTTCTTTACGGATCCTACACTTCAACAGCTCATCGATAGCGCGGTCGCAAAAAATTTTGATATGCAGATCGCGATGAAGAATATAGCAAGGGCGCAGAAAATATTTAGTCAATCCAAATTAGGATATTGGCCGGATGTCAATGGACAGATAGCTGTTGGTACCAACAGACCATCCAATAATAGTCTTAATGGCCTAAACGCAGGGCAATTTTTGGGAACAAGACATATTGAAGATTATAGTGCAAACATCAGCATTACATGGGAAGCCGATATCTGGGGTAAGATCAGCAATCAAAAGCAAGCTGCGCTATCAGATTACTTGCAATCGGCAGAAGCGAAAAAAGCAATACAAACACAGTTGGTTGCGGATGTAGCACAGGGATTTTATAATTTATTAGCGTTGGATGCGCAACTGGAAATCGCAAAAAGAAATTATTTATTGGATGATAGCACGGTTCGTATTATACGTTTGCAATATGATGCGGGACAAACGACCGCACTTGCCATAGAGCAGGCAGACGCGCAAAAACTTGCGGCAGGATTATTAATACCATCGCTTGAGCAGGAAATAGCCATACAGGAAAATGCATTGCGCGTTTTATCAGGCGAACTACCGTCAGCGGTTAGCCGAAATATTACGCTGGGTGAATTTCAGGTCAACGATATGTTTTCTACGGGAATTCCTGCAGAGATGGTAAGTCTTCGTCCCGATGTGCGCGCAAATGAGCTTGGGCTGCAGGCTGCGAACGCAAGAGCAGGTATCGCCCAGGCAAATATGTACCCCACGCTTGCTATCACTGCAAGCGGCGGCGTAAATTCTTTTAAAGCAACCAACTGGTTCAATATTCCCGCTTCACTTTTTGGTGCAGCGACAGCTTCAATTACGCAACCCATATTTCAAAGAAGACAATTAAGAACCCAATATGAGTTGGCTAAAATTGAAAGGGAGAAATCTGTGATCGTATTCAGGCAATCAGTATTGAATGCAGTAGGTGAAGTGTCGGATGCTTTGATACGAGTTGAAAAATTAAAGGAACAAAGATCGATTGCAATGGCTCGTGCTGATACATTACAAAATGCAACCCGCAACGCAAATTTGTTATTCAGAAATGGAATGGCAAATTATCTTGAAGTCATCACGGCACAGGCAAACGCATTGCAAAGTCAACTGCAGGTTGCGGATCTTAAAAGACAGCATCTGAATTCGCTGGTGGATTTATATCGCTCGTTGGGAGGTGGATGGCGATAAAGTTTATGATAGAAAAAAATATTCGGACAAATGCACAAAGCCACAAAGAATAGAACAACTAGTATCATTCTTTGGTAGTGGATCAGTCTGAAAATTTAGAATATTTCGCGCAGAGCACGCAGANNCAGAGAAAAAGAGTACGCAGAGGAAGCTTCCTCTGCGTACTCTTTTTCTCTGCGTGCTCTGCGCGAAATATTTTTTCTTTATGACTTTGCATGAAATAATTTCAAAAAAAACTCCGGGATTTTTGGGTCTCCGGAGTTGGTCGTTAGGTATAATGTAGATATAAAACTTATATGCAAATACTATCTGTGTTGTGCATCGTGTTTCTGACGATAGATGGCGCGGCTTGTACGATTTTCTTCACGATGTAATTTTGCTCTTTCAGCATGAGTGACTGTTCCGTCTGCCTTCGCAGCTTTCTTATCATTTTGAATTTTTGCTTCTCTTGCTTCCAGATGTTCTGTTTCTTTTGGAGTCAGTTCACCACTTTTTACACCCTGTGCAATACGTGCCTGTTGATTTGCCTGACGTTTTGTAACATTAGGTGTTGCTGTTTGTGCGGATGCTACGGAAGCAATGCCTATAAAGGCTAATATCAATGTAGCTGAAAATAATTTCTTTTTCATAAAGTTGATTTGTTTGTTTTTTAAAATCATTGTTATTAAGACTCGATGTTGGCATCGAGGTTTAACGGTCAATGAAGATTATTTCCCGGTAAAACGAAAATCAACTCAAAAAAAGTATATCGGAAACCTGGTAATAAATAAGCGCCCGGTTAAACGGTAGTTAATGCCTATCATGCGAATAGGCGTGGGCGTTATTGATCTAAGCCAAATGAAAACATAGTGAAGGATACTTTCCTATTATTGGAATTCGCCATCATCATATTTAAAAACCCGTATTCACCCGAGGTCAATGCACTGACTGGAATGATCAGGTAAACATCATTCCCTGTTTTTTGAATATTGAAAGAAATTTCATCGCTGTTGGTATTTTTTGATCTGTTGTACATACCACCTTGACTATCCAATATTGCTTCTCGTTTATTTTTTGCAGCACGCAGTTTGTATAATCGGATCATCATGGATGGATCGGCCATCGACATGCCAAGCTTTATTGCAAAGCGGATATTGTTTCCTGTAGAGATTCGCACAGAAGATTTTTCTCCTTCCATTTCATAACCACTTTCACTTCCGCCATATCCGAATCCTTTTGTTTTGTTCACCATACGAGCAGTTGATTGTTCGAGTTCAATTAAAGAATCTCCTGCATAGTAATAAATGTGATTTAAGAATTTTGGATCGACGATTTTGTTTTGATCTTCTGTTTTTGTTTGTGCACGCAAACCATGGACGAATAACCAAAGGATAAGGCAAATGGATAATGGTTTCATACAAAAAAATTTAAAATAACAAAAAAGATAACAGAAGAATCCCTTTTTGCTAAGCTATAACAATACATCGCTGAAGTCAATAGAACAAAAGTTAGCAGCTTGTTTTAAAATATTTGCAAAGAACCCGCGGAGAAAAAAAGTGAAGAAACACAGCGGAGAGCGCTCAACCCTTCACTCACCGCTGTGTTTCTTCGTTCTGTTCCTTAGCTCTGTTTCTCTTCGCTCTTCCTCACTTATCCAGCATCTGCCGCAGAGCCGCGACGTCAAGATTATTTTCAATGCTTTCTTTATAATATTTTGATATGCGACAACAAACATTCATATCCGGCGGCTTTGGTTTGAGCAGTCCGCCGGCTGGACCTTCTCCATCATTCCATTCCCATCTCATTAAGAAAAACTGCGGAGTGAAGGGATCAAGGGTATTATTAAAATAATCCTTATTGACAATGATAGTCATTCTGCCGCCTTCCTGCTCAGTATAAAATTTTTTAAAATCAAGCATGTCCTTAACGAATGCAAGTTGATTGAGATCGTCTTCCGTTGCGCTGGAAAGATAATCGTCGATCCGTTTTATTTTTGGATCGAACTGACCTTTCCAGTATTGTTCAGATCTTAATTTGTCTGCCTCATTTTTTCCAGTGAACGATCTTTCTATCATCCATTTCTCCTCATTGATAAATTTTGTTTTTAGCGCACCAAGATATTGTTTCCTGGTGAGAGGTATATAAGGCAGTTGGCCATTTCGGGCAATGATGATAAATCTTGAATTGCCTCTTACCAATGATGTTTGAAAAAGATCCACATCCTTAATTTTCCCAACCCTGTAATACATCTGCGCTACATACATGTGCCCAATCCTCATCGTAGTATCAAAGAAAAAATATCCGGCTGGAAAATTTACATACACATCAAGTAGATTATCTGTTTCATCCTCGTGTTTGAGTTTATGATCTGCTACATCACAAAAATCCTCAAACATCATAACGGAAAGTGAATAAGTCGCGCAATTGCTTCTTGCGAGCGGGGTGCCCATAATATTCCGACTCCAATGAACCTCCGAACCCTTTGGTGGAGAATAAGCCGATTGAATAACCTGTTGAATATTATTCAACCTCTTATAAATTTCAGCTTTTATTTCCGGGTTGCATTTTTTTCCCGGCTCTATAAAATCTTCATTTTTTTTCCAGGTCCCCGTTACCTTCATCATATCATCACTGACAGCACACGATTGCGATTGCACATGATTTGATAGAAATATTATAATAATAAACTGTACAAATTTTTTGTAACTGCGCATAGGTGTTCCCGTTAAATATGGAAACAGGGTACAGTTGCTTCGCCTTCAATGATATCTTTTGATAAAATATGTCTCTTGGTTACTTTATAGGTGTCACCTCGATGGTATATTGTCCGGAAATAAATGTTTGTGTTGAATCCGTAATATTAAACTGGATATAAGCTGGAAATGGAGGTGCCGATCCGCCACCTATCTGACCATTATTATTGCCAGGACATGAATAACTCCATATTGGTGCTTTTACATAATTTTTTTGATCGAGTGAGTTAAAAATAATATTGATATTGTTCGCCAATGGATTTACCAGTACGTTACTCGAATCAACGATGTTGATCGTGCCCGGCCCGGTATAGTCCACCGATGAATTGCATGTAGAATTATTTGATGCAAGACCAATGTTTATATCGCTATTTTGAATATTTCTTACGGAACCGCTGGTACCGGAAAGCACCACATCAAAACTACCCTGATCTTTCATATTCCAAAGAGCATAAGCTTGATTGACAGAGTCCGCTTCAAAAGTGAGTTTCACGTGATAACCTCCATCAACAATATAAATATGTGCATATAAAATTACTTTGTTAGCGCCGGTGATACTTCCGTTGCCATCTTCCACTGCGATCTTCTGATTAAATTCTGCTGACACCAGGACGGGATTTTTATCAGCAGAAGGCGCAGTGTTTGGGGCAGTATATTTTACAAAATCGTATAAAGGAGAAACAGCCGGATTCACTGTGATGGTCCCCACTTCAGAATTTCCATTTGTAACTCCGTTAACGGCCCAAGTGGTACTGTTGCCTTTTAAAAGGGCGTAGCCACCGCTCCTTGCAATGGTCTCCTGACTTAGACCGTTGTCAGATACTGCATAATTGATAATCGAAAGTGTGATACTTTCTCCTTTTTTTAGCGTGGCGGAATTCGGTGTGATAGCAACATCTTCCGCCTGCGTCCAATCGCTGAAATGATGAATTTTGGCAGAAATCACATGTTGTGTGGTATCATTACTGACGCTGTCATTCACAAACCAGATACCAGTGCTGTCCTGAAATGCGATTAACATAAATTGCGACAGTGTCGATTGTAAAACAGAATCGGAGTAATGAAATTTAAGTGTTACTGCCTGGTCAAATTTGAGACCTTCTGGACCGAGCCGATATGCAGTACCAGTTCCACCCGGACAGTTATTAGTGATTGGCTGAATAGTGATCGTATCATCGTTTGTAAGTGCACCATTGGGAAAAACCAATTCCACTAATCCATCGTCACTGATAATGCTACCACCGCTTTTTGGAATTAGCTTACTTGTTTTTGCGCCGGTTGGCGTACCAACTGAAGTTGGTTTTGCCGGTTGATTATTCTGATTATTATTATTATTATTTCCATTGTTTGAAGAATCAGAATTTGTTTTCTTGCAGCAATAGACGCATGCAAGCAGTAATAAGGTTAGCACGAAAAATGAGAAATTTTTCATTTGTAAAATTTTCAATAAAACTACGCTGATGATTTGCACCTGTCAATAGAACAAAAGTTCTCTGTAGTAGTACGAATGTTCTAATGAGATTTAGATATTTCTGATTTAGGTATTTTGAGATTTCTATCAAATCTCAAAATACCTAAATCAGAAATATTTGGTAGTGGGTCAATTTGAAAACTGAGAAATATTTCGCGAGGGATTTTTCTTTCTGCCTTTGTGGTTCAATTTTTTTGAACCACAAAGAAAAGCGAGTCAGTTTTCAAATTGACCCACTACCAAATATTTAAAATTGAAGCGCTTTAATTTTTCTTGTACGCTTTATTAATTGCTTCTGTTCTATTTTGTACATGCAACTTTTCATAGATGCGATGTATGTGCTGGCGCACCGTGCTTGTTGATATGCCGAGTTGATCTGCAATTTCCTTATACAATAATCCATACGCGAGTAGTTGCAACACTTCATTTTCTCTCACGGATAGTAAATCTATTTGATATGGTGTTTCATTTTCGGAATGCTGTTGAAAATTATTTACAAGTTTCCTGGCAATGTTCGCGCTCATGGGTGAACCTCCCTGGTACAATTCTTTCAATGATTCTATGATATGAATCAATCCAGTATTTTTTAAGAGATATCCCGTGGCGCCGGCTTTTAGCGCTTCGAAAACTTTTTCATCATTTTCATAAACCGTGAACATCATAAATTGGGTACGGATTTCTTTTTTCTTTAAGATCCGTGTACAATCTATACCATTCATTCCTGGAAGATTGATATCCATGATCACAATATCTGGTTGCAGGCGCGGAATAGCTTCAACTGCCTGCTCTGCGGTTTTGTAGGTATTAAGCACTTGAAAATCGGGACTCAGCGCGAGGAAATTTTTTAATCCCTCCCGAACTTCATCAAGATCTTCTACTATTACAAGTGAAATGGACATTAGTAAACTGAAAATTAAATCGAAATTTTATAAACGACAATAGAATGAAAGTTATTCCGGTAAAGGTGCTGATAAGATAACGGTAGTCCCTTTTTTTTGTATAATCGTCAGACTGCCGCCGATATCTTCCATCCTTTTTTGCATATTATTGATGCCATTGCTAAAAGGCCGCTTGTTGTTGATATCAAAACCAACCCCATCATCCTGTATTGATACTTCCAATTTTTTTCCGATGGCAATTTCGATAACTACCTTATTCGCTCTTGCATGTTTCAAGATATTATGCAGCGCTTCTTTGATGGTGAGGTAAATATTTCGCCGGAATTCACCGCTCAAAAAAATGGACGGAAATGTGGAGGGCGCATTCACCTGGCATTCGATACCATTTGTCATCAGGTAATCCACTGCATAGGAACGTGTATAAGATAACAAATCGCTCAACGAATCATTTTTTTCATTGAGCGCCCAAATAATTTCTCCCATCTTGCCAATCATTTCATTCGCATATCCACTGATACTGCTGATATCTTCCTCAACAGGTTGCCGCATTTGTTTTTTTATACCGATTGTTTCACTCAGAAATTTTATTCTTGAAAGACCGGCTCCGAGATCATCGTGCATATCGGTTGCGATACGTGTTCTTTCTTTTTCGATGGCCTGCTGCTTTTCGAACGCGCGTTGCTGTTTTTGTATCCTTGTTCGCAGATACCATTTAATACATAAAAGAACTATTGCTGCAAGAATAATGGCAGATATAATTTTAAATATTGTCGTTTGCCAAAATGCCTTTTCAATATTTATCTCCATCGTTTTAATATAGGGACTTCGTTTACCACTTGCATCACTTACGCGTAACATAAAAGTATATTTTCCAGGTGGAATTCTGCTGTAGCGCGTATAATGTGTATTGCCGCCAGCAATCCAGTTTTCGTCATAATTGGCAAGTTTATATGAATAGGTACAGGCATCTGCATGTTGAAAACTGATGCAGGAAAAATCAAACGAAAAAGTATTTTGATCATGTGACAGTATTATCGCAGATGTGTGTTGGGGATTGGCAAGAAATCCTTTTGATGAATCATTCACGTACATATTGATCAGCTGTGGTCTCGGCGGATAAATGGTGTCATTTAAAGTGTTCGGATAAAAAGAAACCAAACCATTGCTGGTTCCCGACAAACATTTACCCGAATTGGTGACGATCATCGCCAGCTCGTCAAATTTATTGGCGGGCAGTCCGTCTTCTGTTGTAAACAGACGACCGGTATTCTGCATGCGGTCTAAACAATACAATCCCTTTTCACCAAACAACCAAAGCTTATTTTTCTGCACCAACACATTCGTAATACCGTTAAACGGCAGGAGATTATTTATCGAAGATTTTTCAATGGCGAAATTTTTTTTATGCAAAAGATACAAGCCGGTAGCCGAAGCTATGTATATATCGTTTTCATCTTCCGAAAAATGTGCAACATGAGAAGGGAAAACAAAATCTTTTTTTATTAAATAATTTCCTGTTTGTCCGGAGTCCTGCAATACATATAAATGCTGCCCAATATCTTTAACATAAATATTTTTTTCACTATCCTCATACATCAAATCAAAACTCTTGAAAGGTTTTTGATTGATATTTGAGAAAGGTTTAATGCTTTCTTTTCCTGTTTCTTCACTTATGCGATATAAACCGCTCATTGTTGAAAGTAAAATAGAACTATCATGCAGTCGTATCATCATATTAATCCAATTACTTCCAAACAATTCGTTGGAAAAGGTTGGATAATGAACCTGTCTCATTTTATTTGAGATCGTATTAAAAAGAAACAAACCACGATCTGTTCCGCACCATGCCGTATACTTTCCATTAAACAGAAGTTGATAAACCGAGCCATTAAAAATTTTCCCGTTATCCAATAGCGGTCTTCTATATGTTTTAATGTGTAACGAGCTGTCCAGTTGCCAAAACTCCTGGACATTTTGTACCAGGCACCAGAAATTTCCCTCCTGATCGGCACTTATTTTTAAAACCTCATTTTGTTTTTTTTCAGTTTTCATTTCACTTTTTGACAAACTTTTCGAGAAATAATTATTCTGCACATTTGCATAGCTCACACCATCGCCATAACTTCCGCACCATATATTTCCTGAATGGTCAAAATAGAGGGATACAATATTATTACTGCAGATACTAAAGGGATCCAATACATCATTGCTGAAATTGTCCAGGAATTTTTTTGCCTGAATATCAAAAATAAAAAGCCCTGAAGTACTGCTCACCCAAAGCTGACCATTGGGTGATAGAGTTGCGGCGCGCACTTCTTTAATTGACCGGCCGTCGGCTGTATCATAAACTTCATGTGTATGCGCAGATACATTTAATTTTATCAAACCTTTTGCTGTAGAGAGCCATGTAACAGAATCATTTTGTACAAAAACATGAAAGATCAATAACGATGCCTTTCCCTTATTTTTTTCGTCGCCAAAAAATTCTTCCTTGCTCAGCAATGAATCATTTCGAAAAACCATATGAGTGGTGCTCATGCTCAGGTAGCTCCACACGTCAACAGTATTGGAATGCGAGTTATAATAGATTGTTCCGTCAACAGCATCTGTTGAACATACCTGTTTGAATTTTTTTGTTTTGGTATTGAAAATTTTTATGGTCTTGGATTCGGTTTCGATAAACCACAATTCATATTTATTAATAAATCCCAGTAATACACAATATGTATCCTGATATTGGCCGTCTGGTTTTTCGATAGAAAAATGATGGAAACTATTTTCTTTTATATCGTAGAAATCGATCCCGGCATTGGTGCCGACCCATATGGTGTGGTCAGCGTCTTCAAGTATACGTGTTATAAAATTCCCGGAGATTGATTTTTTATTCTGATCATCATGCAAAAGATTAACCGTTCGAACACCATCAAACAAGCTAATTCCGTTGCGTGTTCCCACCCACATATAACCGCGACTGTCCTGCAAAAAATGATAGACTATATTTTGCGCAAGCCCGTTTTCTTCATTCAGCTGCTTGAAATTATAATAAGGATTGAATTTCTGTGCAAGAACCGATTGGAACAAGACAGCAGAAAATATGATGGTATAAAGCAGGCGCGAACGCATAGCAGTCAATTGCTTCTAAATGTAAGCAATTGCTATTACAGATCGGTGCATATAGAACGAAAAGCCGACAAGGAAGCCGGCTGAAAGGTTTAATGGTTGAAAGAATACAGGAGGCAATTATTGGTCCAGACCTTAAAAACGGTAGCCAACAAATATCTGCACAACATTATTTTTAAAATCGACATTAACGCTCGGAACATATGAAGGGTTATTAGAAATATTTGAATAGTCTATGTTCTTGTATAAATTGGAAAAACTATAGGTATAACGCGAGCCGATCAGCAAACCTTCAAAAGGATGAATTTCAAAACCTCCGGAGATTCCATAATCAAACCTATTGTAGAAGTCAAGTATTTTATCTGCCTGCGCGTTTCCTGTCGACATGCTGCTCTTGACATTTGCAGTCAGCAAATATCCTGTCTGAAATCCTATTTGTATCTGCACATATTTTGATGCGTTGATCGCGAAAAATTGTGCAAGCTGGATATAGCTTAATTTAACGGTGCCTTTGGATGTATCGGAGGAATATCCATATCCCTGTTGCGAATACATCAATTCTGTTCTTGAACCTATTATTCCTTTATTGAAAGAACCAAAAAAAACGCCGGCATGAAATCCAGTCTCACTACTACCATTAATCGAAGAAAGGTTTGTTACATTGGCGAAATTTAATCCGGCTTTGATACCAAATCCATTTCTGACAGAGCTTTTTTTATTTGAGTGCGTGCTATCTTTTTGTGCAGAACTCGTGAAGGATAAAACCAGCACGAAGAAAAGGAGTAGGGGGCAATATTTTTTCATAAAATTTTTTTGGTGTATTTATTCTTATGGACGTGCAGTAACTGTTGCAGTTATTATTCCGGTTCCAATCGGATCGAATACTTGCGGAGGTCCCTTAATATTTTGGAAAGAAAATCCAGATGGTAGACCGGGTACTGGATCTCCACCCGTGATATAGTCACCGAGAATGTCGTTATGAACACTGTATTTAGGTGTAACAGTTCCAATACTTGTCAACTGAACAATCACTAGACTGTCCCCGAACAACCCTGTTCCTTGCACGACGTTTATTAGCCCAGTTTGATCTGGAATCCAGGTAGCAGTTTGTCCGCCGCCGCCACCGGAAGCTGGTACATCGGACGGTGGATCATTACTTACAATAACCACCTTTACCGTCCTCTCCTTTTTATTTGTTTCTACTGTTAACAAAGCTCTATCTGTGTAAGTGTCCTGATATACATCGCTAATTCCAACAAATTTGAAATCAAGCTGCACATCAAAAGTGATTTTGGAAGGATGAATGCTCAGGTAAGTTCCATAAGTTTTGTTGGTGAAGGTGATCACTTTTCCTTTTCGGATTCGCACGGTTTTCGATTCCTGTACCACCACGTAAACAAACACATCATCGTCCTGATCAATTGTTGATGGGGCTGTATAAGTAATCGTATGCCCGCTTCCTTGTATGGAGCCTGCTCCTGACAGACTCCATTTGGAAAGTTGACTGTTTGAAACAGCGTTGCCCAGAGTAGCAACTCCTCCGTTGGATTGAAACGTTTTGATGTATCTATAAATTGTCAACGTGGAACTTTCACCTTCGAACAGGTCTCTTTGGCTTACTGATATTCTAATGTATGGTTCCATTGTCACAATGGTAAAGTGATTGATGTCAAAGGCGACTGTCTTACCCACTGTATCAACTTCTTTATCTAAATCATATAATTCCCATTGATTGACGCTATCCTGGAACATTAAATAAAGAAGATACGGATCGGTACCATTGACATCACTGTCTGAATAATTAAATTTTATCGATGCTGGAATAGTAAATTTGGTTCCGTTAGGTAAGAGATCATAAGAAACACCGATACCACCCGGACACTCATCGGTGACAGCCTGGATACTGATATTTACATCATTCGGTAAAGCTCCTGCAGGTATAGTGAGCTGCACTCTTCCGTCTGTACTCGTAAGTGTTCCACCACTCGCTCCAATTGTTTTTGATGCAGGAGAGCCGATTGGAGTTCCGATGCCGGTAGTTGCCGGAGGCGGATTGTTGTCCGTCGAATCATTACCGTTATTATTATTGTTGATGAGCGAACTCGTTTTTATACATGAAACTGCAATCATCATGAATGGAAGCAAAAGAAATAAAAGCCTGACGGGATAAGGGCGCATAAAGGTGTTTTTTCAAAACTACTACCATGCGATGTGCTTGTCAATAGGATGTTTGTTATAGAAGTCGAGTAGTTGAAAGGTCGATAAGTCTCTGGTTTTTGAACCATGATTAAAAGATTGAAGGATCACCATGAAGTTTACAAATGACAAGGTGATCATCGATCTTTATTTTCGGAATTAATAGAACTTCATGGTGATCCTTCAATCCTTTAATCACGGTTCAAAAACCATTCAACAACTCAACTATTTCTTAAACGCCTTATTCAGCGCTTCTGTACGATTTTGCACATGCAATTTTTCGTAGATGTTATGAATGTGCTGGCGCACTGTTCCCATAGAAATATTCAGTTCGATACCAATTTCTTTATACAACCATCCTTTGGATAAACATTGCAACACTTCATTTTCGCGTGCGGTGAGTTCTTCGTTGGGAGATGTTGTTTCATTGAATCGCATTCTATCGATTACCTTTCGCGCTATTTGCATACTCATGGGAGCACCGCCCTGGTGCAACTCGATCAATGATTCAACAATTTTTGAGAGGGGTGTTTTCTTCAGCATGTAGCCAGAAGCGCCTGCGAGTAACGCTTCAAAAACTTTTTCATCATTTTCATATATCGTGAACATGATGAATTGAGTTTGTGGACAGGAGGATTTTACTTTTTTGATACATTCGATGCCGTTCATTCCAGGTAGGTTGATATCCATGATCACGACATCCGGTTGCCATTGTGGGAGTTCATCGGCGGCGGTTTCCGCATCAGAAAAAGCTTTCAGCATTTCAAAACGCTCGTCGAGAGAAAGAAGTGTCACCATTCCTTCCCTGATCTCTTTCAGATCCTCCACCATGCAGATCTTAATGGGTTTCATGTCATAAATTTAGCCATACCGTGAAAGGAAGAAAATAGAACGAACGTTATAGAAGGCGAGTGACGAGAGGCTAGAGGCTAGTGGTGAGCAGCGAGTGGTTCGTGGTTTTAAAAATTGCATTCGCATGCCCACTAGCTACTCGCTAATGGAACGCTCATCACAATCATCACTCCTTTTCCATTTGACACATAAATATTTCCTCCAATCGATTCGATTCGCTTTTGCATATTGCGCATTCCGTTTCCGCTATTTGTTTTTTGCTTTGCCACCAATCCGTTTCCATCATCACCGATTCGGATATCAAGACTTTTCGAAATATCAATCACAATGTTGACATTTTTTGCGTTTGCATGTTTTACGATATTATGCAGACTTTCCTTCACTGTTAAAAAAACATTTCTTCTCACTTCTCCACTCACAATTGCAGGAGAAATATTTTCCGGTATCTGGATACTGCATGAGAGATTGTTGTTTTCACAATATTCCATTGCATACGAGCGCGTATAAAAAATAAGTTGTTCGAGTGAATCATTTTTTTCATTCATCGACCAGATGATCTCATTCATTTTATCGATCAGTTCATTCGACGCGGATTGCATTTTGTCGACATCATCGCGCGTGACTTCGCTAAAAGTATTTCGCTTTACTTTCTCACTTAAAAAACGAATCGTAGATAATCCTGCGCCAAGATCATCATGCATGTCTGTGGCTATTCTCGTCCTTTCTTTTTCTATTGCCTGTTGTTTTTCAAGTATGAGTTTCTGTTGATGAAGTTTGCGCCGGTAATAATTTCGAACGATAAGAATTAATGCCACAAAGATCAGCAGGATGAATAGAGATTTGAACCACCATGTTTGCCACCAGGGAGGAAGGATAACAAATGAATACGCAATCGCCGACTCCGGGTAACGATGGGTAACAAATATCGCTTTGGCTCTGAAAGTATATTTTCCCGGCGAAAGGTTCACAAAGTTGACCAGGCTTTGAATCGATGGAGCACTCCAATTTTTATTTCCGCTTCCTTCAAGTAGATAGCTGAACCTGGTTTGCTTTTCGTCAATGAAGCTTGGTACCGCCAATGCAAAACTGATATTATTTTTTTTGTACGACAAAGATGATGTGCCCAACGAATAATCGATCTTATCCGAACCTGCCGCTATTTCGGAGAAAATAATTTTCGGTTGCTCATGACCGGTAGTCAAATCTCCATGATCTATTTTTATAACGCTGCCTGCAGTTATAACCCAGTGAGTTCCTTTAGGAGTTGTCTCAATTTTCCCAATATGCTTATATACATTGTTGCTTAGCGTGATGTTTTCGATAAGTATTTTTTCACCATTAACTTCAATTTGATCCAGGCCATCGGGAGAGCAGGCCCAGATTTTATTTTCATTATCTACATGGAGAAAAGAAATAAAATTATCCGAGAGCCCTTCATTCTCGGTATATTGTTTATAACCACGAAAAGTGGTTCCCTCAAAAAATAAGCGGAACAATCCATCATCTCTTGTTCCAACCCAAAGATTTCCTTTCTTATCAATGCAAAGAGAACGTGGACTTACTTTTGGAAGTTCTTTATTATACTTAGCGATTAATGTAAGATAATGATCGGTATCATCCGGGTGAATTTGGAATAAGAATAATGTGTTTGACCGGGTAATCACCCAGAGTTTTTTGTCGGTAGTTAGCGCGAATTCATCAGCCAAAAAATCTAAGGGATAGGTAATTATTTTTTTATCATGGGTGATCACAATGATTTTATGTGACACTGCGATGATGTTTCCGTAGCCATCGGCCTTCAGACAACTGATTCCAAGATTTGTGTTATGGAGTGTGTCTGCAAATATTTTTTTTAAACGAATTTTATTTTCCTTGGTGAAGTTGCATTCGTAAATATTAAAAAGGTCCGATATATAATTTTTATTTCCATCCCGTATAAAAAATCTGGCTGGCGGATCAGACGGCGGCTCTTCCATTTGAAATTCTCTTTCTGTGTTCGCAACGCGCAATAACAGTTTATTTTCCAAACTCAAAAACCAAACACTGTCGGAATGGCTATTGGTATGAACATCTACTCCATAGAAATCTTTTTCGAGTTCGGGTAAATATTCAAACTGTAACTTAGTTAGTTTGCTGATTCCGTTCTGATCATTTGTAAACCACATCGTATTTTCTTTATCCTGGAAAATAGAAGTGATATTGTTTGCAGGCAGCCCGTTATCTACCGTAAATAATTTATACTCTCCGCTTGAATCGATTCTTACCAATCCCAGTGAACTGGATATCCATAAATTTTTGCGCGTGTCAAAATACAGGTAACCCGAACTCAGTTTTTCTGCCGATCGATAGGCAGCTGGCAAATTCACAAATGCAATTTGATTTTTCTCGATTGATTTTTTATCGAACTCTAATACTCCACGGGCAGTGGCAACAAAAACTTCGTTTGGAGACAATGCAGCGATCTTATATGCAAAAACAGTTTCTTTGGTAAATGCTGTTTTTTTTGTTTTGGTATCATACACAACGACGCGACCTGGACCTTCATCAGTCTGTACGCTGATATCAGTAACTAAGAATAATTTATTTTTTATTCCAATACCATCTGAAAAAAAACGCCCTGCATCTTTTCCATTGTCATCTTTGAGCTCGAGTTTGGAGAATTTGTTTTTTTCAAATTTGAACAAGCCTTCATCAGCCAGCGCGTACAAAGAACCATCATCACACTTCATCATTTTGTAAATGGCCGGGCAAAAACCGTCGCTTGGGTTGATATCTCTTATATGACCCTTTGTCAAGCATTGTAGCTTGGGCACATTTGGAATGATCAGGATTGAATCATCACTTATTTGAATGATATCATTGATCAAGTTATTTGCCAGGCCGTCTTTTGTTGTATAGTTGGTGAACCGTGAGCCGTCGTACACACTAACTCCTCCATATGTGGCAATATATAGAAGCCCTCGATTGTCTTGAAATACCAGGCGCGCACGATTGTTGACGAGTCCATCTTTGGGCGTGTACTGGACAAAAGGATATTGTTGTGATAAACATTCACCACAAAAAAAATTTACTACCAGGAATATAATGGCATTCCGACTCAAGGAGATCGACTTTATGTGAAAACAAAAGCTGATTGACGTAGGGAGGAAAAAAATATTCAATAATCGACACCAATAATCAATGTTCAAGGCGCATACTTCCAAAAATGTGGAGTTCCTACTTGAATATTGATTATTGAGTGTCGATTATTGAATATTCTTTCAAGCTATTTGAAACGCAAGAAGTAACTAACGCGACTCATCCCAGGATGCCTGTATTTATTTTATCCTTCATCATCTCTCTTACCAGTGATGCAATGGATTCAGCATCGAATCCGCATTCTTTCTGCAATTCTTTTGGAGAGCCATGCTCGACAACTATATCAGGAATACCGAGCGTTTTAACGGTGGCGCTGTAATTATGTGCATTCATGAATTCGAGGATAGCGCTTCCAAAACCGCCGGTGATTGCTCCGTCTTCAACAGTGATGATCCTGTCAAATTTCTGGAACACTTCGTGAAGCATTGCTTCGTCGAGAGGTTTTACAAAACGCATGTCATAGTGTGCAGGATCCAATCCTTCCGTGCGAAGTGTGCGAATAGCCGATTGAACAAAATTTCCGGGGTGACCGAAAGAAAGAATCGCGAGTTCCTTTCCATCCTTTATCTTTCTTGCCTTGCCGATTTCAATTTCCTGGAACGGCGTTTTCCATTCCGGCATCACACCTTCGCCGCGCGGATAACGAATTACAAAAGGATGTTTTGTCGATTCAAGTTGTGCAGTGTACATCAGGTTGCGCAATTCCGATTCATTCATCGGGGCACTCACAATTATATTCGGTACACAACGCATATAAGCAATATCATAAGCACCATGATGTGTTGGACCATCTTCACCAACCAAACCTGCTCTGTCCAGACAAAATACAACCGGCAAATTTTGTATTGCCACGTCATGTATCACCTGGTCGTATGCGCGCTGCATGAATGAAGAGTAAATATTGCAAAACACTTTCATTCCCTGTGTTGCCATACCGGCGCTCAATGTAACAGCATGTTGTTCGCAAATGCCGACATCAAATGCGCGATCAGGCATTGCCTCCATCATAAATTTTAATGATGAACCACTCGGCATTGCAGGTGTTACGCCAAATATTTTTTTATTTTTTTCTGCGAGTTCAATAATGGTTCGTCCGAATACATCCTGGTATTTTGGAGGTTGTGGCAGCTCATATTTTTTCTTATAGATTTCTCCAGTGATCTTGTCGAACAATCCCGGAGCGTGCCATTTGGTTTGATCATTTTCTGCAAGCGCATATCCTTTTCCTTTCACAGTGATGATATGCAACAATTTGGGGCCGGGAATATTTTTTAAATCATTAAGCGTGTCAACGAGTTTGTTGATATTATGTCCATCAATCGGACCGAAATAACGAAGTTTTAATGCTTCAAATAAATTACTGCTTCTGCTTACAAAACTTTTTATACTGTGTTCAATTTTGCTCGCCATTTCACGAGAGAAATGACCACCCACAGGTAGTTTACCCAGCGCCTTCCAGATATCGTCCTTTAATTTATTATAAGTTTGAGAAGTAGTGATATCGGTGAGATATTCTTTCAATGCACCGACATTCGGATCGATGCTCATGCAATTATCATTCAGAATAATTAACAGGTCAGTATCCGCAACTCCTGCATGGTTCATACCTTCAAAAGCAAGTCCCGCTGTGAGCGCACCATCTCCAATTACTGCAACAACTTTTCTATCTTCTTCGCCTTTATATTTTGCAGCCATGGCCATGCCCAATGCTGCACTGATAGAAGTAGAAGAATGACCAACACCAAAAGAATCGTATTCGCTTTCAGCGCGGTTCGGGAAACCGCTGATACCTTTATATTTTCTATTGGTTGCAAAATTATCGCGACGGCCGGTAAGAATTTTATGTCCATAAGCCTGGTGACCCACATCCCACACAAGCTGATCATAAGGAGTATTGAAAACGTGATGAAGCGCAACTGTTAATTCAACAACGCCGAGGCTTGCGCCGAAATGACCGCCATGCAAACTCACGACGTCGATAATGTATTGACGCAATTCATTGACGACTTGTTGTAATTGATCCGAGCTCAATTTTTTGAGGTCGTCAGGTGATTGAATGGTTCCTAATAAAGGACCAGGGGTAATTTCCATCGAGCGCGCTTTAAATTGGAGTGTAAAAATACACTATTAACGGGAAAGTCTGAACTGGGATTGTGGATATTCAGTATTGGTGGGGTTTGGGTTGATAGGTTGATTGGTTGATTAGTTGAATAGTCGATCGGTCGATGGGTCGATTAGTCTAGGGTTTGCAATTGTAACCAGAATCGACTTTTCCTGATATTACACGCCGGTCGACCTATCGACTAATCGACTAATCGACCCATCGACCGATCGACTATTCATTTAGCCATTAGTACAAAATGGACCGCCCTCAGCCGGGGAAAGCTTTAGCTTTGGGATTCAATTTTTCACTACTTTAGCCAGTATGCCAAAGAATTCATCGCGTTATTATTGGTGGTGCCAGATCAGTGGATGGGGATTGGTTGTGTTGATGTTTATTCTTCTCCAGTTTTTAATTTATGAGAAGACTGTAACGGGTCTATTCGTGGCGCAACAAGCGTTGATTTTTTTCCCCGGTATCATCACTACACACCTGTTCCGGCAATTTATAAGAAGATCCAATTGGTTGTTATTGCCAATCGAAAAAGCATTTCCAAAATTTTTGCTGGGTGTTATTATTGTTTGCGTCGTTGCGGCTTTGTTCCGTGTTGGTATTATCGATGCATTTGATCTGGGCAGCAGCATTAAAAAATATGATTTCTCCAGTCAGTTGATTTTTGCCTCACTTGAATATTTGTTTTTTATCGTTCCGTGGGTACTGATTTATTATTTCTACCATTATATCGAGAAAAGCAGGAGACAACAACTTGACACTTTGAAACTGGAGTCGCTGGTAAAAGAACTGGAATTGAAAACCATCAAGTCTCATATCAATCCCCATTTTATTTTCAATTCGCTGAATAGTATTCGTGCATTGATCGATGAAAATCCAGGTCGTGCACGTACGGCAATCACTGAGTTAAGCAATATACTTCGTAGCAGTATGCAAACAGAAAAGCAGGAAACCGTTTCTTTTGAAAAAGAATTAAATATTGTTAAAGACTATCTCGCGTTGGAGCACATACGATTTGAAGACAGGTTGAAAGTAGAATATGAAATCGATTCAGAAACGCTGAACCAACCCATTCCACCGATGATGTTGCAAACACTTGTAGAAAATGCAATCAAGCATGGTATCAGCAAACAATTGAATGGAGGTATAGTGAAAATCATTTCGGATTTTAAAGACAACTATCATGAACTGGTGATCCGGAATACCGGGCACCTGAACGGTTCTTTTAATGGTGACGGATTTGGCCTGATCAGTACAAAGAATCGCTTGCAATTATTATTCGGGCAAAAAGCAAATTTTAATATCAGGGAATTGAAAGGTGATACGGTAGAAGCGACTGTATTGATTCCGATTGATCCCGCTAAATAAAAAAATATGATCAAAGCAGTAATTATCGACGATGAAAGATTAGCGAGAAATGAATTGAAAAAACTATTACAGGATTTTCCGGAGATCGAAGTAGTTGCTGAGGCCGCTAATGCCAATGAAGGAATTGAAAAAATTGATAGTCTAAATCCTGATTTGATTTTCCTGGATATCCAGATGCCAGGCAAGACAGGCTTCGATATGCTGGCCGAATTGGATAAGGCACCTGATGTAATTTTTACAACGGCGTATGATGATTACGCATTGAAGGCTTTTGAAGTAAATGCATTGGATTATTTATTGAAACCAGTCGAACCAAAACGTCTTGCTGATGCGATTCATAAATTGCAAATGGAAGAAGGAAAGGACAGGGAAATAATTTCTGATGAAGAGATTCCCGTAAACCGCAGTCTTTTGCATGAGCACGACCAGGTTTTTGTAAAAGACGGAGAGCGTTGCTGGTTTGTAAAACTTTCAGATATTCGTTTATTCGAGAGTGTCGGTAATTATGCGAAGGTTTATTTTGGTTCCAATAAGCCGCTTATATTGAAATCGCTTAACGCACTGGAAGAAAGATTGAATGAAAAGATTTTTTTTCGCGCCAATCGCAAGCATATTGTAAATCTCCGCCTCATCGAGAAAATAGAACCTTATTTCAATGGGGGATTATTGCTTGAGCTGAAAGGCGGTGAAAAAATTGAAGTGAGCAGAAGGCAAACGGTAAAGTTTAAGGAGATGATGAGTTTGTGACCAGGATTTTAAACGATTTTACAGACTATACTGAAAGTAGTTTATCGAAATTTGCAAAGATCATTTTTTTTCTTCTTTGCGTTTTTGCGCCTTGCAAGAGTTCTGTTAATGCTTAATAACATGTGGGATTCTTTTGATCTGTTACCGCATCAGGAAAATTATTTAAAATCCGGTTCCTGATATTTCCACGTTATTTTTTTCTTTATGACAAAAACACCGCTTTTCATTTTTTTATTGATATCATTTCATACAGGAGTTGCGCAAGGTATCAATTCAATCATCAATCAAAAGGAAGTCGCGAGAATTGAAAAAACGCTTTCTGCCGATGATATGGAAGGAAGAAAGGCATTCACCAAAGGAATTGACAAGGCATCGGCTTTTATTAGCGCAGAATTTAAAAAAGCAGGATTGCTTAGATGGAAGAATGCATCCGGCTATCTTCAACCTTTTACAGTATTAAAAATAAAACCGGTTTCTGCAAGTGGAGATATCGATGGCCAGCCAATCGACGAAAAAAGTATAGCGGTTTTTAGCGCGTTGTCAGAATTAACTATAAGCAATACGGGCGGTTATGAAAAGATGTACATCAGTGCAGGAGATGTTTTTGTCGACAAGGCATACAAATACCTTGGCGCTCAAAAAAATACTATCGTATTTGTCGACACCAGTTTCTCTAAAATATTTGCACGTTTCAAAGGACATGTGGAACAACAATTCAAAACGCCTCGTAGCGTAGTTTTTATTTTGACTGAAATGAATCCAAAAGAATATAAGATTCAATACAAACAGGAAATAGTCAGCTCAAAATTTACGAATAATGTTGTGGGTATGTTGCCGGGTAAAAGCAGGAAGGATGAATACGTAATTTTTTCCGCGCACTACGATCATCTTGGTATCGGTGCGCCAAACGAACAAAAAGATTCTATTTATAATGGAGCGAATGATGATGCTTCCGGAGTTACCGCTGTTATTATGCTTTCAAAATATTTCAGTAAAATAAAAAATAATGAACGCACGATTTTGTTTGTTGCTTTTACAGCAGAAGAAGTGGGCGGATATGGTTCACAATTTTTCACCAAAAATATTGATCCCGCAAAAGTGATGGCGATGTTCAATATTGAGATGATCGGTACAGAAAGCAAATGGGGAACGAATTCTGTTTATATGTCGGGCTATGAAAAAACAGATATGGGAAAGATCCTCGAAAAAAATCTTGCGAGGACACAATTTAAAATTCATCCTGATCCCTATCCTGAGATGCAATTATTTTATCGCTCCGACAATGCCACACTCGCGCGCAGTGGAGTTCCCGCACACAGCATTTCTACGTCGAAGATGGATGCGGAAAAATATTATCATACACTGGATGATGAAATAGAAACCTTGGATCTAAAGAATATGACGGAGATTATTAAGGCAATTGGCTTGAGTTCAAAATCGATTATTGCCGGGAAGGACACGCCGACGAGGGTGAAGGAAGAGTAGTGGGTTGAGAAGTTGAAAGGTTGATTGGTCGATAAGTTGATAAGTCGATTGGTCGCACCATCTGGTCAATAACATGTCAACTAATCAACCATTCAACTTCTCAACTGATCTATTCATCTAAATCCCTGAATATATCCATTAAAAGTAATCTGCTGTCTTGTATTACTCGTAACCGTTAGCGTTGCATACCCGGCGTTGGTGATATTTAAGATCATCTTGTTTACAGTTCTTATTTCTTTTGGCGCGATATTAATATCCCATCCACCTTTTGGGCCTTCCTTCGAACTGTATTCAAAATTCGTTGTGTTGAAATTTATTCCACCGTCAGTATTTCCATAACTGGCGGAAAAGGAGCGGCCATAGTAAGGAAGATCGGAAATAATAGTATCCTTTCTCACGTCAAGTTTATAATCGTAAGTAAGTTGTCTTGTGCGTCCACTCATGGGTGTTGCCGATTGGGCCATGAAAACATAACGCCCGGATGCGATTGCTTGTTTCAACGCATCAATTTTTGCATTTTGTTTTTCCTGTCTGTCGGTTTGCGCAAATGATTGTTGTGAGAAGGAGGTCAATATTATGAATGATAGAGCTACATAAACTCTATTGATGAATGAGCTTTTCATATTGTAATTTTTAAAAACCAAAGTTAACTTGAAAATGGGAACCATGATTTACGTGATTTGAAAAGATTATGAGGTTTAATTTTGAACCATGATTAAAGGATTGAAAGATTAACATGAAGTTTACAAATGAACATGTGATCATTGATCTATACTGTAACAATTAATAGACTTCATGTTAATCCTTCAATCCTTTAATCATGGTTCAAAACTTATCGACTATTCAACGCTCCTCACAATCTTTTCAAATCGTACAAATCATGGTTCCCATTTGCTTAGAATTTATTTAACACAGCATTCATTTCATTTACAATTTCACCGTTATTCAAATTGCCGATGCTGCCTTCGTGGGTGTGATGTAATTGTTTTTTATAATCGAAATTAAATTCGCCATTTGCAATTTGATTGCCGACTTGTTTATACGCTTCGCGAAACGGAACGCCCTTGTTCACCAATTCATTTACAGCTTCGACACTAAAAAGGTATTTATATTTTTCATCGTCAAGAATATTATCCCTGGTTTCTATATTGCTTAACATGAGAGATGCAAGTTGCAAGCAAGCTTTTAGTTCTTCGATGGCAGGAAATAATATTTCTTTTGTGAGCTGTAGATCGCGGTGATAACCGGAGGGCAAATTGTTGATCAATAAGGTGAGTTCATTTGGTATGGATTGAATGCGATTGCATTTTGCGCGGATAAGCTCAAACACATCCGGATTTTTTTTGTGCGGCATGATGCTGCTGCCAGTGGTTAGTTCCGAGGGAAAAGAAATAAATCCAAAATTCTGGTTGATATACAAACAGCAATCCATCGATAATTTACTCAGCGTGGCGGCGATGCTGCTCAAACCCGTAGCTGTTGCTTTTTCTGTTTTGCCACGACTCATTTGCGCATAGACAGAGTTGAAATTCATCGTTTCGAAATCCAGGAATTCTGTGGTGAGCGTTCTGTTCAAAGGAAATGATGAACCATATCCAGCGCCACTTCCCAGCGGATTTTTATTGGCGATATGAAATGCTGCAGCGAGTAATTCGAGATCATCGGTTAAACTTTCTGCATACGCGCCAAACCATAATCCAAAAGAAGAAGGCATTGCGATTTGCAAATGCGTATAGCCAGGTAATAGTTTATCCTTGAATTTTTCACTCTGCGCGATGAGCAGATCAAAAAATTTTTTTACTTCTTCTTTAACGATCAATATCTCTGCGCGCAGATAAAGTTTGATATCAACAGCAACCTGGTCATTACGGCTGCGGCCGCTGTGAATTTTTTTACCGGTATCGCCTATGCGCTGCGTGAGTAAAAGTTCAACCTGTGAATGGACATCTTCCACGTCCTTGTCGATGGTAAATTTTCCAGTCCTGATTTCTCTTAAAATATTATTGAGTTCCTGATGGATATTATCTAATTCTTCCTTGGTAAGTAATCCAATCGATTCCAGCATTTGTGTATGCGCCAATGA
>JAFDYD010000015.1 GCA_018267615.1 Bacteroidota bacterium
AATCCCATTCATCTCATCAATCCCAGTTCAGACATTAAATCATAATCAGTGAGCGGGAAAGCATTATTAGCAATATGCATTGCAGTGTTGATTCCATTAGCCAGCTATTTTATCGTGAAAAGTGCGAGTGAAAATGCAGTGGCGATGCCTTCAAGATATTATTATGATTCTGTGATCACGAAAATGAAAGATGGGAAGGAAGTCACAGATACTTTATGGCATTCCGTAAATAATATATCACTTACAAATCAACTCAATCACAACGTTTCACTCGGACAATTAAAAGGCAAAGTAATTGTTGCCGATTTCTTTTTTACACATTGTCCAAGTATTTGCCCCACGCTCACAACCAATATGCGCAAATTACAAGATGCTTTGCGCAAAAAAGATGAAATGAAACTACTCGATACTAGTTTTGTTCAGTTTGTTTCATTCACGGTCGATCCACAACGCGATACGGCGGCGGCTTTGAAAAGATATGCAGATAAGTATGGAGTAAATCCGGATCTGTGGTGGCTATTAACCGGCGATAAAAAAACAATCTATGATTTTGCATTGAATGAATTGAAGATGGGAATCGCAGATGGAGAAGGTGTTGATTCGAATTTTATTCATACGCAAAAAATGGTTGTGCTTGATAAAGATCATGTGGTGCGCGGTTACTATGATGGACTTGATAGTAATGCATTGGGAAAACTTGCAAAAGATATTGTTTTCATCATGCTCGAAAAAGACAAAAAATCTCCGTCTCCATTTCTCGAAATGAAACCTATTCTGCCGATTATTATTTTTGTGTTGATAGCAACTGCAGCCGCTGTTTATTTTTTTAGCAGGAAGCCAAAAATTCCTAATGCTAAAACCGCAGATAGTTTATGAAAGAAAAAAGCATGACCGTTCCGATTATCATTGTTTCTATTGCCATCCCTTTGGCAGTTGCTTTTATAATAATGATTCCACAGGCAAAGATCGACGTTGGATTTAATACTAAAGTGCTTCCGCTATTTCATGCCCTTCTAAATTCTACTACTGCGATATTATTATTGGCAAGTTTATATTTTATAAAGAACAAATGGATAAAAGCACATAAAACAGCGAACCTGGTTGCTGTTACATTGAGTGCAATATTTTTGATTTCTTATGTTATCTATCACGCATCAAATCCTTCCGTTCGTTATGGAGATATTGATCACGATGGAATTTTGAGTGATAGCGAGAAATTGAAGGCTGGATCGCTCCGATATGTATATTATTTTATATTGAGCTCGCATATTATTTTATCGGGGATCATTATTCCATTTGTGTTATTCACTTTGCAAAGAGCTTTCCAGGAAAAATTCGATAAGCATAAAAAATTAGCGCGCATCACATGGCCACTTTGGTTTTATGTTGCAGTCACAGGTGTTGTGGTTTACATAATGATCAGTCCGTTTTATTGAATTATAATATCTAAACCTTCAACTTCAACCTTCGCATATGGAATCGAAAGCAAACGATTTAAAAACCATTCAGATTCTCTATAAGGCATTACTCGCCGGACAATTGATATTTGCAGCTATAATAACTTTTCTTGTTACCACAGGCCGGGCGCCTTCTCAAAGTACAAGCGCTTCAAATGTTTTTTTAATTGTTGCTGTGGTAGTGGCTCTGGCATGCATTCCTGCTGGCTACATTTTATTTAGACAAAGGATAGAAGTAGTGAAACAACAAAATGATTTCTCCGCAAAATTAGAAGGATATCGCGCTTCATTGATCTTACAGTTGGGTCTATCAGAAATGCCAGCACTGCTTGCCATTATTATGTACTTTATGACAAGCAATCAGTCTTTTTTAATACTCCTTGTTTTATTGTTTGTGAATTTTTTGAATTTATATCCTTCACGAAATAAAATCGTGAAGCAATTGGAATTGAATAGTGAGGAAGAAGCGATGCTGGAGTAATGTGCGAATTTACCGATGTGCAGATGTGCGAATGAGAGGTTGAGTAGTTGATTGGTTGATTAGTTTTGAACCATGATTAAAAGGATTGAAGGATTAACATGAAATTTACAAACGACAAAGTCACCCCTTACTCATACTTTACTAGTCAATAGAAGTTCATGTTAATCCTTCAATCCTTTTAATCATGGTTCAAAACTAATCAACCAATCAACTACTCAACCTCTCATTCGCACATCTGCACATCGGTAAATTTGCTCATCAAATTAGCTCCTTCGCCGGGTCCCAAAAAACTTCCTTAAAATTTACAATCTTATCGTCCTTTACTTTGATTCCTTCTTTTTTTAATAATTTTTCCATCAGTCCCGTTGGTTTGAAATGATGTTTCCCGCTCAACAATCCTACACGATTTACAACTCTGTGTGCAGGCACTTTCGGACGCGCTCTTCCCGCGCCATTCATCGCCCATCCAACCATCCTTGCGGAAAGCCTCGTGCCGAGCACCGCTGCAATTGCACCATAAGAAGTAACTCTGCCTTTTGGAATTTGTCTGGCCACTTCATAAACAAGTTCAAAAAAAGATTCTTCTCTTTTTCCCGAAGGCTTGATGGAAGTTAGTTTTTGTTTAGTCACGGTATTTTGGTGTAAGGTATAAGGTGTAAGGTATAGGGTGTAAGGTGTAAGGTGTAAGGTATGCAATATCCTACACCCTACACCTTACACCACTATATCTGTCTTCTGCTTCTTAACTCGCTTTTCTTCGGCTCTGGCACATTTTCATAATCATAAGGGCAATGTTTGCATCCGTTACCGCAACAATATCCTTTTGCGAGATGATATTTTTCTGTTAACACCATCAACCCATCTTCGTTATAATAAAAATCTTCTCCCTCAATCAACTGTTGCTTCATTTTCTTTGATTCGTTCTTGTAATAGATCATCTATCAGCGGCAACGTGGTATCCGGTAAAGAAAAACAGATATAATATACCTGTTTACTCTGTGCAATATCCAGACTTTCGTAATAGGTCACAATCTGTAATTCCGGTTCAACAATCGGTTTTGCATAAATGTTTTCAGAATGATCATGCAATACCAGTCCATACATGTCAATAACCATTTTTGTAAACGTAAACAAAACCGGCGAATCTGTTTTAAGATGTATGCTCCCGCCCGGGACCAGCATTTTCTGATACAATCTCAAAAACTTTGGATGCGTCAATCTTTTTTTTGCCCTTGACTTGCGCAATTGCGGATCCGGAAACGTGATCCAGATTTCTTTCACTTCGTCCTTAATAAAATATTGATCGATTTGCTCGATTTGTGTTCGCAAAAAACCGGCGTTCTGAATATTTTCTGCAAGACATTTTTTTGCACCAATATAAATCCGGTTGCCTTTCAGATCGACGCCAATAAAATTTCTTTGCGGGTATAGTTTGGCTAATCCCACGGCATATTCTCCTTTGCCGCAAGCCAGCTCAAGTGTGATAGGTTGATTATTTTTGAAGAAATCGTTCCATTTGCCTGCAATTCCTTCCGGGTATTGCAATACATTTGGAAAAGATTTGATCGCCTCAAAACGCTGTAGTTTCTTCTGTGCCATTGGTGGCAAAAATAAAGGTTGTAATCAAATCTTAGTCAGACTTATTCATTCGAGGAAAGATAAATTTAATAATGATTTTATCCAGACAAAACATCCACAAGATCGAATCAAAAACGGTACAACTTCCAAGGGATAATTATTTTGATCTGCCCGAAAAAGTATTGCAATTTGGAACTGGCGTATTACTCCGCGGGTTAACAGATTTTTTTATTGATAAGGCAAACAAGCAGGGAATTTTCAATGGCAGAATCGTTGTCGTAAAATCAACAGATACCGGCGATGCATCAGGATTTGACAAACAAGATAATCTTTACACAATTTGTGTGAAGGGTCTTGTTGAAGGAAAAAAATTTGAAGAGTACATCGTGAATGCTTCAGTGAGCAGGGTATTATCAGCAAAAAATAATTGGAAAGAAATACTGGCCTGCGCCACAAATCCCGATATCGAACTGATCATATCTAATACGACGGAAGTGGGAATTATGTTGGTAAAAGAAAATATTCGCAATTCACCACCGGCATCGTTCCCGGCTAAACTGTTAGCAGTTCTTTATGAAAGATATAAATTTTTTAAAGGCGATAAAGATAAAGGAGTAGTGATTATCCCGACAGAATTGTTGCCCGATAATGGAAACAGACTTCTCGCCATAATACTTGAGTTGGCAACACATAATGGATTGGAAGATTCATTCATCAATTGGCTAAAAGAAAATAATTGTTTTTGTAATTCACTTGTTGATCGCATTGTTCCGGGTAAACTTTCTTTGGTACAACAACAGGATACGGAAAATTTTTTAGGGTATGAAGATGAGTTGATGATTATGTCGGAAGTCTACCGTTTGTGGGCGATTGAACCTGACTCCGAAAAAGTAAAACGTGTTTTATCATTTAGTAAAGCAGATGAAGGTGTAATCATCGCACCCGATATTCACCTTTATCGCGAATTAAAATTGCGCTTGTTAAATGGATCACACACGCTGAGTTGTGGACTTGCACATCTTGCAGGATTCACATTGGTGCGAGATGCGATGCAGGACGAAACTTTTTATAGTTATGTCAGGGCTTTAATGATAGAAGAAATCACACCCTCTATTATCAGTAAAGATTTGACAACAGAAATCGCTATTGATTTTGCCAATAAGATTTTGGATCGATATCGCAATCCATTTATCGAACATAAATGGCTAAGCATTACGTTGCAATATTCTTCCAAGATGCGCATGCGTGATGTTCCGATTCTGTTGAATTATTTTGAACGATTTGAAAAAGTTCCTTCATTGATTGCATTGGGCTTCGCAGCACATATACTTTTCATGAAGTCAGAGAAAAATGATGATGGGAATTATTATGAAACGGTTGACGGGAAAAAATATTTGATACAGGATACTAACGTTGCCTACTATGCGGAAAAATGGAAGCAGCCGCAAACAGTTGTCAAAACTATTTTATCCAATGTGGAATTGTGGGGAACAGATTTGTCATCATTAACTGGTTTCGCAGATGCTGTTATAGAAAATCTAAGTTTACTCGAAGAGAAAGGAGTAATAGCCGTTATCAAAGAAATGACAAAAGAATTGGCTGGGTAAATAGAAAAAATCATCGCGCATAGTTCTAGATTTTACAATGAATAATAAAATACTTTGTTTCGGGGAATTATTATTGCGTATGTCGCCTGCATTGCAAGGCGAATGGATTAAACAGGCGAGCATGCCAGTGTATATTGGGGGAGCTGAATTAAATGTTGCAAGTGCTCTCGCGCGATGGAATTTGCCTGTTAAATATTTTTCCGCTGCACCTGATAATTATTTATTCCATGAAATCGGGCGGGAACTTGGAAATAGAAATATTGATATCAGCGATATGCACGTTTCTGGAAAAAGAATCGGCATTTATTTTTTGCCGCAAGGAGCAGATTTAAAGCATGCCGGTGTTATCTATGATCGTGCGCATTCTTCTTTCGCTGAACTAAAACCCGGAATGATCAATTGGGGGAAAGTATTGGATGGTGTTTCCTGGTTTCATTTTAGTGCTATTAGTCCGGGACTAAATGAAAATATCGCAGAGGTTTGTAAAGAAGGATTGGAAGCGGCAGAACAAAGAAACATTACAATATCTATTGATCTCAACTATCGGTCATTATTATGGAAATATACCAGGCATCCGCAGGAAATTATGCACGGATTGGTAAAACACTGTGATGTGGTCATGGGTAATGTATGGTCAGCGAATAGTTTGCTCGGAATTCCTGTCGATGAAAATATTCATGCAAAAAAAAATAAAAACGATTGTCTCGCACAAGCAGAAAAAACTTCAAAGGATATTCTTCAGCAATTTCATAAATGCAAAACAGTAGCAAATACATTTCGATTTAATGAAGGCGATGAAGATATAAACTATTATGCTTCGCTCTTTAATGAAGGAAAACAATATAATTCCTATGAATTTACTGTTCGGGAAATTGTTGATAAGGTTGGAAGCGGAGACTGTTTTATGGCCGGATTGATTTACGGATTGCATCATCATCATCAGCCGAAAGATATTATCAACTTCGCCGCTGCCGCTGCAGTCGGAAAATTTTTTGAAAAAGGAGATGCAACAATGCAGAATATTGAATCGATTCAATCAAGAATAAACAGTCATGGATAAGCGAACAGAAATCATATCTGTAATTAAACAACAAGGATTGATGCCTTTGTATTTTCATGCATCAGCGGAAGTTAGTATCGATGTGCTAAAGGCATTGTATGAAGGCGGTTGCCGGGTCATTGAATATACAAATCGCGGCAAGGAAGCGCTGAAGAATTTTGAACAACTAAAAAAAATATCCGATGCTTCAATGCAGGGAATGTATTTGGGAGCCGGTACGATCAAAGATGGATCATCGGCCATTGCCTTTATCAATGCGGGCGCAGATTTTTTAGTGAGTCCAGGTTTGGCGGAGGATGTATTCGACGCAACGTACTCCGATAAAATTTTATGGATACCCGGTTGTATGACGATTACAGAGATCATGAAAGCAGAACAATTCGGAATCGAGTTGATCAAACTTTTTCCAGGAAGTTTATTGGGACCTTCTTATGTGCAAGCCATACGTGAAATTTTCCCGAATCTTTTATTCATGCCGACAGGAGGAGTGGAATTGGAGAAAGAAAATCTCAGCGCATGGTTCAAAGCGGGAGTATGCGCAGTTGGAATGGGAAGCAAATTGATATCAAAAGAAACGCTCGAGAAAAAGGAGTATGAAAAAATCAGTGCGCTCGCAAAGCAGGCGCTGGGAATGATCAGGGAATTGAAAAAAATATAAGATAGATCAAAAGAAATATTCAGTACATAAAAAAACCCGGCACTCATCCGAGCTCCGGGTTTTTCTGCTGTAGAGGGAGGATTCGAACCTCCACGGGGCAGTTAGCTGTAGTACAATGTTGTGGTGGTCAACCCCAGTCGATCCCGGTATTAGCCGGAACCGGCATTATGCTACGTTTATCCTGTATCCCCACCCCCGAGACAAGAGGGCATGTCTGCCAAGATTTCATCACTCCACAGTATAGTCGAAGAACTGTTTGACGGCACAATATTAAATAAATTCCTCTATTTTTATATTAATTTTAAAATAAATTTGGAAATATTCGAGAATGTCCAAATATTTGTATAAAATCGTAGATAAATTTAAAAAAACATCTCCAAAATGCACGGAAAATTAAACCTTGATAAACTCGATCTGCAGATCATTCACGAAATGATGGAGAATGCAGAAATATCCTACGCTGATCTTGGAAAAAAATTATTTGTATCCGGTGGAACAATTCATGTTCGTATCAAAAAACTACAAGAGTTCGGCATCGTCAAAGGTACCAGATTGAATGTAGATTTAAAACAATTAGGTTACGATGTTATCGCATTTATCGGTATCTATCTTGAAAAAAGTTCACTATACGACACCGTTGCAAAAGAACTTCGCAAGATTCCTGAAATCGTTCGACTCAACTATACAACCGGCAACTACAGCATGTTTGCTGAGATCGTGTGTAAAGACATCAATCAACTACGATTCGCATTGCACGACGAATTACAGAAGATCAAAGGTATTGAACGCACTGAAACATTTATCTCTCTCGAAGAAAGTTTTAATAGAAATGTTCAGGTGTATAAAGAAAAAGAATAAGTGTAATTACTTACTAATTTATTTTCACGCAGGAAATTTATTTCCTGGAGGAGATATGAAATGATCATCCTCTTACATTCAGCGCGTCTCTCAATCCGTTTCCCAATAAATTAAATGCAAGTACCAATAACATAATTGCGATTCCGGGAGCGAGTGCGAGCATTGGATTATGTGTGATGATGAAATTATAATTTTCCTTGATCATCAATCCCCAACTTGGTTGTGGCGGCTGCACGCCAATTCCTAAAAAACTCAAACCGGCTTCTATTACAATAGCGGAAGCAAAATTAGAAGCGGCTACTACCAATACTGGTCCCATCACATTCGGGAGAATATGGCGAAAAATAATTCTCGGTGTTGAAAATCCCAAAGCTCTTGCGGCTTCTACATATTCTAATTCACGTGCAGATAATATTTGTCCACGAACAATTCTTGCCACATTCACCCACATCGTCAAACCGATTGCAATAAACACCTGCCAGAAACCTTTTCCCAGCATTAATGTAATTGCGAATACGAGGAGAAGCGTAGGAATGCTCCAAATCACATTCAGTAACCACATGATGATATCGTCTGCTCTTCCACCAAAATAACCTGCAATAGATCCAAGCAATACACCGATGCTGAGCGAGATGACCACGGTAATGAGTCCAACGGCGAGGCTCACACGAACTCCGATAAGCAGCCTGCTCAATATATCACGTCCATACTTATCGGTGCCGAGTCGGAAAGTAATTGTTTCGACATTGTACATATTCTTTCCAGCAGAGGAATTTATTCGAACCATCGATAATGGATAAGCCAAGCGATCTTCAATTCCCTCATCAATAAATTTCTCAACGATCAGGCTGTCACCTTTTTGTTGATAGCTGTTGATCGGGATATAATTGTAGACATCTTCTTTGCCAAAAAACAAATAATGAAGAAAGGAAACATCTTTTGTTTTTCTATCTTTTGGCAATAGTAAAAATTGTTGTTTAAAGCCCGGTTTTCTACCTCCAATTTCAACGATCATTCTATTTGCATCCGGTGAACCATCTGGTGCGAATAAATAAGCAGTAAGAGCCACGATACAAGCGAGCAAAATAACAATCATCCCAAAAACAGCTCCTTTGTTTTTGCGAAGCCGCTTCCAGGTTTTTTGTTTGAAGGATTGACCTGCTTCTATCATTTTACTTTCCTGTTTTTCCATTCGTAGGATCCAAATTTACCAAGCGTTCCTGCTACAATAATATATAGAATATGCAAGGGTTGTAAAAAGAAAAAATAGAGCATCAGGCGTTTCTGTCCAAAAAAATCAGCAACTGTTTTCACAAACGAAAATTCGACAAATGTTTTCACAATCACCAATATCACAAAAACTTTTAGCCAATAGATATTCCAAAATGCTGCAATCAAAAAACTAAAAAGACACAGATTCAAAACATATACAAATAGCAATGTCAGGAAAATATTTTGATTGTTATATTTATCAGCTTTACTCGACCAACGGATACGCTGATGCAGAAATGATTTCCAATCCAGTGAAGGATCTGTGTTGACGATAGCGCCTGTTTTTTTTAAAAAGAAAACATGATCAGGAAATTTTTTGCTGATCTTTTGCATCAACAGCATATCATCACCGGAGGCAATTTCATCGATTCCTTCAAAGCCGTTAACATCTTTGAATGCAGCTTTAGAATAGGCGAGATTGGCTCCATTACACATCGGGTATATTTTTTTATATACTGATGCACCGGTGATGCCCTGCATTGTTATAAAATCGAGCGATTGAAAAATAGAAAGCAGCGAATGTCCATCGTTTATTTTTACTGGTGCCGCAATGAATGCGGCTTGCTTTTCATCAAATAAAATGGCCATTGATTTTATCCAGTCAACGGGAACCACGCAATCCGCATCCGTAGTTATAATTAATTCACCGAATGATTCTTTAATCGCGATTTCAATTGCCTTCTTTTTATATGAATTGATATTTTCATTGTTAAGATATGCTTTCAGATCAATCAAACGAATACAACGATGATTAAAACTATTGACCCGCGCTTTAGTTCCATCGGTTGAATGGTCGTCCACAACAATTATTTCGATAAGAGAAAGTGGATATGATTGTTTTAATATTGATTCCAGGCATCTGCCAATATTATTTTCTTCATTGCGCGCGGGAATGATGACGGTGACTTTTGTTTTAAATTCTTTCGAGGGTGAACCAGGATCATATTGCGGGATATCGTTCCATGACCTTCTGTAATAGTCGATCAAAATTCCATATCCGAATAGCAATAACAATACGATATAAAGAAAGATATACATCCTGATCAACAAGATAAGAAATAACTTACTCCCTGATAAGACGGACAATTGTTTCGAGATTTTTTGACACCAATACATGATGTCCGCAAGACAGGATGGACAACTCACAATATTTTTCTATTCCTTCCCTAAATTTTTCTCCGCCATTGGTTCGTATGATATGATCATATTCTCCATAAACCAATCGCACCGGTGTTTTATGCAACAGCACAAGCGATTTTAGCTTTTTAAAATTGGTCGTAAACTTTCTCATGGCGGTCCATCGTGCATATAAATCATGTCGCAACTGTTTTTCCTTCATGCTCGACATAGAAAATTTATAAACATTTTGTTTGATGAGTTTCATTTTCCTTCCCACATGCAGCATATTAAAAAACCAGCCGGGATATTTTGTAGTGAAATTAAACAAGGCGTTTCCCATCCAGGTTTGCGTCGCGAGCCAATACCATTTGCTGATATGCAGTCCATCAGAAGCGAGTAAGATCAGTTTATCAATTTTCCCCGGTACGTTTTGAAAAAGGCTCAGCGCAATTCTACCTCCCATACTAAAACCCATCAGGTGAATTTTTGAATGCGGTAAAGAATTTTCAGAAATAATCGAGTCGATGATCTCAATGAGTTCAGCCGGGTGCAACGTCAATCCTTCTTTCCAGTCAGTCTGTCCATGAAACGGCAGATCGATGGCAATCAGGGTAAAATCATTGCCCATATAATCTTTGATCAGGTCAAACGAATTTGCCGAATCACTATATCCATGAAGCGCGACCAGGGCTCGTTTTCCATTCCCCGCCTTTTGATAATGAATACGCGATGATTTGTATGTGAGAAAAGCAGATTGCATACGTGATAGCCATAAAACTACTGAATCGCGCTATCAGAATGATATTCGCTTTAAATAATCATTTACAAAAAAATAATTCGCAAAAAATTTGAAAATTCAGGAATAAACTACTATTTTCATATAGTTGTTTAACTAACTATATGCCAAACAACCAATTTAAGAAGGGAGAATTGTACAGTTTTATTACTGGAAAAGCATCGATTGCTATTGCCCGTCGTTTGCAAAAAAAATTCAATACTGCAGGATTGAATTTAACAATCGAACAATGGAGCGTCTTATATCATTTATGGAAGGAAGACGGAAAGAGCCAGCAGGAATTGTGTAACGCCACTTTTCGTGACAAGCCAAGTATCACAAGACTTGTTGATAACCTGGAAAAACTACAATTGGTAAAAAGAGTCGCATCCGAAAGTGACAGAAGGATCAATAGAATTTATCTTACCAAGCTGGCGCAAAAACTGCAGGAGCAAACAATGGGACTGGCGGAAGAAACATTGAATGAAGCATTGGGCGGCGTTCCCGCAGATAAGATTGATGTATGTAAATCCGTTCTACAAATAGTATACGATAATCTGAAATAAATTTTTTTATTAAATCTTTTTTTATGAGCACCACAACTGAAAAAAAATCTTCTTTGAAAGGCGGTGAATGGTTGATAAAAGAAAGTTCTCCTTTTGATGTTTTTATTCCGGAGGATTTTAATGAGGAGCAGCAAATGGTAAAGGACATGTGCACGTCTTTTTTGGACACGGAAATATTGCCTGTTATCGAACGCATCGATAAACTGGAGCCGGGATTAATGCCTTCGCTGATGGTGAAAGCAGGTGAATTGGGATTGTTGGGCACTTCAGTTCCGGAAAATCTCGGTGGACTCGGAAAAGATTTTATTACTTCCACCATCGTCAACGAAGCATTAGGCGGAGGTTTTTCTTTTTCCGTTGCGCTTTCGGCCCATACTGGTATTGGTACTTTGCCAATATTATATTTTGGTACACCGGAGCAAAAACAAAAATATATTCCAAAATTGGCGAGTGGAGAATGGAAAGGATCTTATGGTCTTACTGAGCCGAACAGCGGTAGCGATGCATTGGGAGCAAAAACAACGGCGGTATTAAGCGGCGATGGAAAGCATTATATTTTGAATGGACAAAAATGCTGGATCACTAACGGAGGGTTCGCTGATGTCTACACTGTTTTTGCAAAAATTGATGGAGAAAAATTTACTGCGTTTATTGTTGAAAGAGGGTTTGAAGGATTCACGCAGGGACAGGAAGAACACAAAATGGGAATTAAAGGATCATCAACAGTGCAACTTTATTTCCAGGATTGCAAGGTACCTGTAGAGAATTTATTGGGAGAAGCTGGAAAAGGACATGTGATTGCATTCAACATATTAAATATCGGAAGATTGAAATTATGTGCTGCCGCATTGGGCGGTGCTAAGCGTGCTGCTACTACCAGTATCCAGTATGCGAAAACGCGTGAACAATTTAAAACTGCAATAGCAAATTTCGGAGCCATCAAAAATAAAATTGCTGAAATGGCAATTAAAATCTGGGTTGCTGAAACTGCTTTATATAGAACCGCAAAATGGATCGACGATAAAGAAATTGAATTGTCTGCATCCGGTAAACCTTTTAACGAAGCGTTTTTGGGAGGAGCGGAAGAATATGCCATCGAATGTGCGATACTGAAAGTATTCGGAAGTGAAGCGCTTGATTTTGTAGTGGACGAAGGTGTACAGATTCACGGTGGTAATGGATATAGTGATGAATATATTATTTCCAAAGCATATCGCGATAGCCGTATCAATCGTATTTACGAAGGAACAAATGAAATCAATCGTCTGCTGACAGTGGATATGGTTTTGAAGAGAGCGATGAAAGGCCGACTCGATTTGATGGGACCCGCAATGGCTGTCTCAAAAGAATTGATGAGCATTCCTGATTTCGGTTCCGGTGATGATGGACCTTTTGCTGCAGAGAAAAAAGCAATCATCAATTTCAAAAAAGCAATTTTGATGACTGCCGGCGCCGCGGTTCAAAAGCTGATGATGAAGTTGGATTCCGAACAGGAAATATTAATGCATATCGCGGACATGTCAATCGAAACGTTTAATGCGGAAAGCGCTTTGTTGCGCGCGATGAAACTCATCGATCAGCGTGGAGAAGCTTCCTGTCAGTTTGAACTTGATATTGTGCGTTCATATATCTACGATGCCGCGGATCATATCAATAAATTTGGGAAGGATGCCATCAATGCTTTTGCTGATGGAGATGAACAGCGCATGATGTTGTTGGGACTGAAAAGATTTACGAAGGTAAATGCTTTCAATAATAAGGAAGCAAAACGTCGGATTGCGGCGAAACTCATCGCCGACAATAAATACCCGATATAGTAAGCGCATTATTTCAGGCAAATAAAATTTTTGCCTAATTTGTCGGTTCATTCAACGTAACGCAAAACGATAATCTTTTCTTGCGTTGAATGAACTTACGATTGCCCGTGCCGATATTGGCAAATCTATCTGGAATGAAAGCAACCTTATCATTTTTTACCATCTTCTTTTTACTAGGTCATTTCAATTCCTATTCACAAAAAACAACAGGCGTTATCAAAGGAAAAATCCTGGCCGCAGATGGAAAACCAGCCATATCCGTTACAGTTGAATTAAAGCAATTAAAAAGGATAGCGATTACCAATGATAATGGGTTTTTTATTTTGCAACATCTTCCTTACCTCGAAGATTCTCTTATCATCTCTTCTGTTGAATCGGAATTATCAGGCAGTGCTATCAAATTAAAAAATGGCGAAGTAAAAGATCTCGGCATCATCCGCCTTGCTCTAAATATTAAGCAATTGCAGCAGGTGGAAATAAAAGGACGAATTGCCGATTCTTATAAAAGTGATTATTCTTTTTTAGGAACAAAAATGCAAACGGCTTTAAAAGATATTCCTCAATCTATTTCGTCCGTCACCAAGGAACTCATTAAAGACAAGATGGAATTTACGTTGAATGATGCAGTAACCGATATTGCTGGTGTGAATCATTATTCGGGTTATGATGAATATTCTATCCGCGGATTTCGTGCGGAGAATGCAAGAAATATAAATGGACTCCGCGGATATAATACAACATACACAAGCTCGATGCTAGTCAATATAGAGAGAGTTGAAGTGATCAAAGGTCCCGCTGCAACATTATATGGTAATGGTGATCCGGGTGGAACAATCAATCTCGTCACAAAAAAACCTTTGGAAAAGAATGAGGCGGAAATAAATATTGCTACAGGAAGCTGGGATCATTTTCGTACGCTTGGTGATATAACCGGGCCCTTGAATAAAAACAAAACATTACTGTATCGATTCAATGCGGGATATGATCAACAACATTCTTTTCGTAACCAGTATTACGAAAAATCTTATCAGCTTGCCCCATCCGTTTCATTCATCCCGAATGAAAAATTTCAATTCAATGTTGATTTTTCTTTGTCCCATATCAATACCGTACTTGACAGAGGCCAGCCTGGTTTAGAAAATGCTGATAACAATTTAAAATCGACGCCTATTTATTTGATGGCATCGCAGCAGGGAGATCATTTGAAACAAACTTCGCTTGCATCAGTCGCTTCTTTTTCTTATAAAATAAATAAGCATATTACTTTCAATAGTGGTTATCTCAATTATATCACACAGCAAGATGTCGGCGATCACGGAGTCAAGAAATATATAACAAACGACTCGGTTGATCTTTATTATACGCAATGGAATTATCACACGGTTACCAATACACTCACAAACTATTTTACTTTTCAATTCAACACCGGAAAATTAAGTCACCAGTTGCTGGCCGGATTTGATTATGTAGAAAGTGAAGTGGATCTTGATCAATGGCATGGTGAATTGCCTGATGAATTTGGTGATGGTTCTGGTATCGTCGGGACTTTTAGCCTTATCCATCCGCAATATCCTTATCGGCCCGTTAATACCTATCATCATACGGATGCAGCAGTTGATGCTAGCGGTGTGAATGCTGATATGTATCATACTAGTGGAATTTATTTACAGGAACAGGTTGCTTTTAACGGGTGGAAACTACTTGCAGGTTTGCGAAAGGAATATTATCGGGGGGAAAATGAGGACAGCGCCGGAGGATTTCAGCAAAATATATTGCTGCCTCGTATCGGATTGGTATATGCTCTTAATACGAATGTGAGTCTCTATGCAACTTTCAATAAAGGTTTTGATCCATTCGAAGCTTCTAGCTCGTTCCAGATTTTTAATGAACCATTCAAACCAGTTATGAGCCAGTTGCTAGAAGCGGGCGCCAAAGCAGGATTGTTCAGGAGTAAACTTTTTGCTTCAATTGCTTTCTATCAACTCACATTACAAAATGTTGCAGTAAATGCGAATGACCCTTCCAATCCTGATTTGTATGTTCAGCGCGGAGAAGATAGAGCGAGAGGAATAGAAACTGAAGCGAATGGCAACATCTTACCAAATCTTAGCGTCAACATATCATATGCGTATAATGAAACCAAAATAATAAAAAGCGAAGTACACGATGAAATCGGGAAGATAAGAGAGAATGCACCGAAACATTCGAGCAGTAGCTGGATCAAATACACGTTCAATAAAAAAATACTGAAAGGCCTTTCAGTTGCCATCGGTCATTCTCAGGTTAGCATGCGTAATACACTTGATGAAAATCTTACACTGCCGGGATATATTATCCTGAATGCGGGCATACAATATGCTTACAAACATTTTATCCTGGCGCTGAATATGAACAACCTCACTAACAAAACATATTGGGCCAGCGCATACAACAATATCAACAAATGGCCTGGTGAGCCGAGAAATTTTATGATTAATCTGGGATATAAATTGTGAACCATGATTAACCTGATTGGAAATGATTAGGAGGAGAATTCAATAAATAACTAGTTTAGAAATTATGCCGCCAATTATTAGTTGCCCCGTAGGGGCAAAAGGTTGGTAAAAATCAAGTTGTTGTTTTGCGTGCCGTAGGTACGCTACTGGAGTATTGCGCCTACGGCGCAAAAAAAATTTCTTATTTGTCTGTTACCAACCTTTTGCCCCTACGGGGCAACTAATAATTGGCGGCATAATTTCTAAACCAATCATCTATCGAATTCTCCTCCTAATCATTTCCAATCATGCTAATCATGGTTCACTTTTTTTCGTTAACTTCCAATAACACGATTGTTCACCATAAAATGAATTGTTATGTTATTGCTTGACATTTTCCAACACAGCGATGGAACTTTCGCATGGGACACACTCATTCTTTTAGTAGTCGCATTAGTAGCCGGGTATTTATTGCATCGCTACAGCGCGAAAAAATCGGAGCAAAATAAATATTCTGGAATGATTGCTGAATCAGAAGCAAAATTCAAAAAACTTGAAAATGAGTTTAAGAATTATAAATCCAATATCAATTCATCTGAAAAGCAAAATGAAAAATCTGTTGTGCAACTTAGCAGCCGCGTGAAATCACTGGAAGGTGATATCAGGATATTATCAGATGAAAAAAATAAACTTCATCATCAGTTATTATCAAAAGAAGAGGATTTAAAAAAATATTCCAGGCAGTTAAGTGAATTGGAAGATAATCTAAAAACACTTCGGGGAAATAAATTGAAGGGAGATGCTGAGGCTGCTGAGAAATTAAGAACCACACGAGAAGAATTATCCAAAGCCGCAGCCTGGGAAAGAAGGGTTAGGGCAGCGGAAGAAGAAGCTGAGCATGCGAGGTCCGCAATCGCAAATGCAGAAAGAAAGAAACTGGAAGCTGAACTGAGACTGAAGGCAACAGCGGATTATGCCTCTAAAGTGGGACCGCTTGAACAGGAAATAAAATCACTAAAAGAACAGCTAAATGTTTTAGAATCTGCCCTGAAAGAAAAGTCGGGATCTTCCGATGAAAATATTACTGCGTTAAGAACAGTTTCGGCACAACTCGAATTGCAAAAGGAAAATAATAAGGCATTACAGCAGGAATTTGAAATGAAGCATACAACCAATGTTTCGCTTACCAGCGAAATTGAATATTTAAAAGCAACCATGAGTAAAATGGCCAGCGAAAACGAACTGTTGAAATCGAAATTGAATGCACCTGATATGGCCAAAGAAACATTATCTTAGACACAAAAATAGTATGGCAGAGCAAAAAGGAATTTTTATTCATCATGTATTTTTTTGGTTGAAAAATCCGGGCAGTAAAGAAGATCGCAAGAAGCTCATTGAGGGTTTAAAAAAACTTTCCGCTGTAAAAACAATTCAACAGTTTCATATTGGCCAGCCTGCAGACACAAACAGGAATGTAATAGAAAGGAGTTATTCAATATCGTGGTTTCTTGTTTTTAAAAATTTGGAAGATGAGGAAAGTTATCAGGCAGATCCGATCCACTTAAAATTCGTTGAAGAATGCTCTTCTTTATGGAATAAAGTAGTTGTGCATGACTCTGTGGATGTGATCTGAATCCTAACTTGAGCATTGAATATTGATTGTTGAATATCGAATATTAATGACTGGTATTAATATTCAATATTCAACAATCAATATTCAATGCTCAAGTTGTAGGTGTGCTCTTTAGTAATACTGCCGCGTCTTTATCCACAAACCAATGCAGCTCTCCATTCAAAGGGTTAATAACCTGTGCAGGATAAAGATCAGGATTATAATTTCCTTCAAGCACCTGTTCCAACGCAGCGGCTTTATTTTTCCCCGTTGTTAAAAATGCAATCCGCGATGATCTATTGGTAATTGATTTTGTAATGCTGATGCGATACATATTTTGCGCTTGTAAAAAAAATGCTTTCGCCCAGGCTTTTTCTTCATGCACGATTTCAGTTCCCGGGAAAAGAGACAGAGTATGTCCGTCATCACCCATGCCCAATAAAACCAGGTCAAAACTGTTGGATACGTTTTCATTTGTTCCGAAATATTGATGTAATATTTTTTCATATTCTGTTGCTGACTGATCCGGAGGAATATCAGTGCGCATGATATGAATTTGCGATTTTGGAACCGGCACATAATTAAGCAAAGTATCGAAGGCCATCTTTGCGTTGTTTCTTTCATCATCAAAAGGAACATCGCGTTCATCTCCCCAAAAAATATGCAGCTTACTCCATTCGATCTGTTCCTTATAGGGAGATGCTGCTAATATCTTGTGCAGTTGTTCGGGAGTATTTCCGCCAGATAATGCAATTGTAAAACGGTCTTGCTTTTTCAATGTGCTTGCAATTTGATCAGCAATCCAATTTGCCACATCGTTGTTTAGTTGATCAGCAGTTTTATAAATATGAATGAAAGATTTATTTTTTTGCATTTAAAATCATTTTCAGTTTCCTATGTGTACCTATGTGCCTACTGTGCCCATGTGGTGAAAAAAAATTTACCACATGGGCACAGTAGGCACATAGGTATACATAGCAATTGATTAATTATAAAAATATTTTTTGGATCGAAGAGAAACTCCAATCACAAAACTACTCTTGGTGCGGAGCAGGCAACGTAATCCAATTGTGACCATCTCTTGCAATCAACGCTTCAGCATCTTCTGGTCCCCAGGAATCCGGCGCGTAATTTGGAAAATCTACAGGCTGGCGACTCTCCCATGCTTCGAGTATCGGCATAATGATTTTCCATGCGGCCTCTACCTGGTCGCTACGCATGAATAAAGTGGCATTGCCTTCCATTACATCGAGCAATAATGTTTCGTATGCTTCTGGTTCGTCGCCATCGTATGCATCTTTATAACTGAAGATCATATCAACAGGATTCAGTGTCATGAATTGTCCCGGGCGTTTGGCCTGGAAACGTAAGCGTATATCCATGTCCGGTTGTATGCTGATGACAAGACGATTTGGCCGCCATGTTTCGGCTGATTCAGGCGGGAATGCATAATTAGGTGCCGGACGAAATTGAACAGTAATGATCGTTGTTTTTTCGTGTAATCTTTTTCCTGTTCTTACATAAAAAGGAACATCCTGCCATCTCCAATTATCGATATAAAATTTAACCGCAGCAAAAGTGTCGATAGCACTTTGTGGATTCACATTTTTTTCAGCTCTGTAACCAGGAACTTTTTCTCCTTTCATCCAACCCTCGTCATATTGTCCGCGTACAGCAAACGCATGCGCGTCTTCCGCAGTAATTTTTCGAATAGCATTTAATACATCCACTTTTTTATTACGGATTTCATTGGCATCGAAAGAAACAGGTGCTTCCATGGCCATCATGCACACTAATTGTAAAATATGGTTCTGCACCATGTCGCGTAAGGCGCCGGATTGTTCATAATAAGCACCGCGGCCTTCTGCTCCTACTGTTTCCGCTGCGGTGATCTGCACATGGTCAATATAATTCCTGTTCCAGATGGGCTCGAATAAGGCATTTGCAAAACGCATCGCAAGAATATTCTGCACGGTTTCTTTACCGAGGTAATGATCGATGCGATAAATCTGCTCTTCATCAAACATACCCGTGAGCAGTTTATTTAGTTCGTGCGCACTTTTTAAATCATGGCCAAATGGTTTTTCAACAACGATCCTGGTGCATTTCGTGTCGGCGCAAATATTTAAAGGACCCAATTTTTTCGCTATGTCAGGAACGAGTTGCGGAGCGACCGCCATATAAAAAATGACATTGGGATGTTCGCCAAATTCCTGCTCCTTTGCTTTTACCAACTCGGCAATTTTTTGATATTCTGATTCATTTTCTGCGTCCATGCGGAGATAGGAAACATGTTGGGAAAAATCCTTCCATTGCCCGTTGGCTTTGCCTTTGCGCCTGCTGAATTGTTCAATTCCTTCGAGTAGCCGCTGACGATATTGATCATCCGAAAATTCTGTGCGGCCGATACCAACGATGCCAAATTTTTCCGGCATCCAATTATCGATAAATAAATTATAAAGAGCGGGTGATAATTTTCTGAAATTTAAATCTCCACTGCCTCCGAAAATAAAAAGAAGCGAAGCTGGTGGTCTTTTATGATTTTGCATCTTGATTTTTTTACATGGTTTCACGGTCTGTATGCGACTGTCAACATTTTTTGTTTTTTTTAATTCATCCTTCAACCTCGCTCAGGACTTCACTTCGCTAGGACCACTCAGTATGAAAACTACCGGGCATGTCTATGCGCTGGTAAGTATGCGCACCAAAATAATCTCTTTGCGCCTGGATTAGATTAGTAGGCATGCGTTCACTGCGATAAGCATCAAAATAACTCAACGACGATATGAGCCCTGCAATGGAATAACCTGTTTGAGTAGCATGCATGATGACGTTGCGCAGGTGCTGTTTTTTTGCCTGAAGCAACTTAGCAACATTCGGATCCAATAAAATGTTTGACAATTTTGGATTTGCCTGATAGGCCGAATAAAAAGTTTCTAATAATGTGGAGCGGATAATACAACCACCTCTCCAAATCCTTACTACATCAGCAATGGGAATTTGCATGTCAAGCTCCGAGGAGGCTTTGTACAACATCGCCAGTCCTTGTGCATAACAAATAATCGTTGCAAAATATAAAGCATCTCCCAATTGCTGGATAAACACTTCACGAGGAACTTCGATCGAAGTTCCGGGTCCCTTATATAATTTAGCAGCCTGCAATCTTTCATCTTTGTAAGAAGATAAATCGCGCATAGCAACGGCCATATCGATTACAGGAAGGGGAACGGCGAGATCCATCGCATCCTGTGATGTCCATTTGCCGGTTCCTTTTGAACCTGCTTTATCCAGGATCATATCCACGAGGCGATTTTTTGTTTTGTCGTCTTCCTTCAAAAAAATATCTCTGGTAATCTCAACAAGGAAAGATTGTAATTCGCCGTCGTTCCAGTCTTTAAACACTTTATGCAGTTCATCGTTATCCAAACCTATTCCACGGTGCAACAGATCATAGGTTTCACTGATCAATTGCATAATCGCATACTCGATACCGTTATGAACCATTTTTACGTAGTGACCCGCAGCTCCTTTTCCCATATAAGCGACGCAAGCGCTTCCATTAACTTTTGCGGCTACCGCTTCAAGAATGGTGCGCACATTTGCGTACGCTTCTGAATCACCACCGGGCATAATGCTTGGGCCCGTTCTTGCACCATGTTCACCGCCGGAAACGCCCACACCCATAAAATGAATTCCTTTTTCTTCGAGGTATTTAACTCTGCGAAGTGTGTCCGTATAATGTGAATTGCCTCCATCGATAACGATATCGCCTTTATCAACGAGAGGTAACAAATCATTAACCACATCATCTACTGGTTTGCCCGCGGGAACAAGCATCATTATTTTTCGTGGGCGTTGCATTTGGTTTATCATTTCTGCAAGCGTAGTAACACCTTTTACAATTGTGCCTGCCGTTGCGGATGATTCGAGCGCTGTTCCTTTTTGTGGATCTTTATCGAAACCAATTACTGAGAATCCGTGATCGGCCATATTCAGCAGGAGATTGCGCCCCATTACGCCAAGACCAATCATACCAAAATCAAATAAATTGTTTGCCATTTCTTTTATATGAATTCGTAAAATTACGAATTTGAATTTTATGCCTGTATTGTATCATATCTAAGCAATCCTGAATTGCTCAGATACATTTTAATGTAAGTGTTTGCAATTCTTATGAAAATCGAGTAGTTTTGACCTCCCATCTTTCCTTCTTCCTATTAAGAACTGCATGAACTCCTACAATCCTGCAGGAAACTACAGGTTTTACTGTCACAAATGATCGTAATTGCCATAAAAAATTTTATAGGAGCAAAAAGCTTATCTATGGAAAGAATTTTTCTCAGAATTTTATTTTGTGTCGCCGTACTATATAACGGCGCTCTATATGCGCAAACTGATGTGTTGACCCAGCACAATGATATTAGCAGAACGGGATGGAATAATCAAGAAACATCCCTGAATGTGAACAATGTAAAAATTGGTGCCTTTGGGAAAAAATTCACTTGTGCTGTCGACGGACAGATATACGCGCAACCACTAGTTGTATCAGGTGTGAATGTGCAAGGCCATGGGACAAAGAATGTAGTATATGTTGCTACAGTAAATAATACACTTTATGCATTCGATGCGGATGACGGGACGCCATATTGGAGCATCAATTTTACTACAAGCGGATTTCGCCCGCCACAGAATTCGGATATCCACTCCGGCTTGTGTGGTCCTAATAGTTACAATGATTTTTCAGGAAAATTCGGTATTACAGGAACTCCTGTTATTGATAAAGCAGCAGGCAAAATTTATCTTGTCTATCGCGAAGCTGATCCGACCATTATTGACAACTCTTCGCAAAGCGAGCGAGCATATCCCTCCACAGGTTTTTACTGCTATTTTACCGCTGTGGATATTTCAAGCGGCACGAAATTGGGCGCTACACAGATCGTTACATCAGTGGCCGCCACTGGAGAAGGAAGTGTTGGGGGTTTGATCAGTTTTGATCCTAGAAGAAACGTGCAACGGGGTGGGTTGTTATTGCAGAACGGAATGGTATATATTCCCTTTGCTTCACATTGCGACTGGAATTCTTCACACGGCTGGCTTATTGGCTTCGACGCGTCGACGCTTGCAAAAAAAGTAAGTTATATCACCACTCCGAATGACGGTCTGGGTGGAATTTGGATGAGTGGCGCTGGTCCCGCTGCCGATGCTTCAGGAAATATTTACGTTGCTTCCGGCAACGGTCATGACCTAAATTTTGCGACTAGTCTCCCGATTGATCCATCGGTTACTGTCAATCGCGGAGAGAGTGTAATTAAATTGACTCCGAATGCGCCCGGAAATACGGCAACAGCTCTAAACATCACCGATTTTTTTACTCCCAAAAATTTTAAATTTCTCAACGACGGGGATCTGGATTTGCCAATTCAAGTAATGCTGATCCCTAATACAAATCTTGTGGTAACCGGCGCGAAGGACGGCAATCTGTATGTAATGACTACAAGTAATTTGGGCGGCTACAGCTCAACAACAAATAATTTATTCCAGCCACAAATATCAGTCGGCGGTGGAACCAATGCGCAAATGCATTCATCGTTTGCTTATTTTGGAGGCAACACCACACAATATTTCTATCAGTTTTCAGAAAATACTGCGTTGCAAGCATTTCCTGTTACCGCGGCGGGATTGAGCACATCACCTGTAACAAGCGGTATCAGTGGCCCCACAGGAGCATCGGGCGCATATATGTCCGTTTCTTCAAACGGAGGAGATCCAACTAGCGGAATCCTGTGGATCAGCCATGCAGTGGCCGGTTGTAATGCAAACCAGACGTTGTGTCCAGGTGTACTCCGGGCAGTAAATGCAAATAATGTACAACAGGAATTATGGAATTCGGGTAACGTGAGCTCAGATGATCTTGGCACATTTGCAAAAACTGTTTGTCCTACCGTTGCGAACGGGAACGTATATATGGCAAGCAATTCCAGCAAATTGATTGTATATGGACTGACTGGAGCCGATCCATGCACCGGACTTCAAAACGTCGCTCTTCATTCGGTGAATAGTGCCGCTTTGTACAGCGCAACTACAGGGACTCCCGCAAATGCTTTTGATAATAATACTTCGACAAGCTGGGCAGCTCCCGATAATGCCTCTATCACACTTGATCTTGGTGCCAAATATGATATCTGTAAGATTGTTTTGCATTGGGGCAATCTTAATACCCAGGAGTTTACTATTTCCGGGTCCAATACCAGCCCCACTTCTGGATATACAGTCCTTGAAGATGTACCTAATTTTAATTTCCAGGATCATACATTGTTTTTGCAAAACCAGAGCTATCGTTATCTCAAAGTGACGTTGCTTCACCGTTATGATTTCATGGTCAATCATCTTCTTTCCGAATTTGAGGTAGATGGACAGCTATCTAATCCATGTTCAGCACCATCAGGTGTCAACTGGACAAATATTAACGACAACAGCGGAACGCTGAGCTGGTCGACAGTGACAGGAGCAACCAGTTATACCGTTCAGTATAAAACGACGGATGTATTGGATTGGAAAACAGTAAGTGTTGCAACCAATTCAGTCAATTTATCAGCACTCACCTGCAATACAAGTTATTTATACCAGGTTCAGGCAACATGCGCATCGGGCCAAAGTGCCATTGCCACTGGATCATTTTTAACAGGAACCTGTAGTTCTTCTTGTCCAACATTCACTGCAACAAGATATCATCATACTGATATCGGTAATATTGGCAACGCAGGTTCATCCTGCTACGAAAACTTTATTTATACTATCGCGGGTTCAGGCGCAGATATTGGTGCAGGTACGACGGATGCTTTCCAGTATGTGTATGCGAATTTGACGGGTGATGAAGAAGTTTCGGCGAGAGTCGCTTCGCAGGATAATACAAATCCATTTAATAAAGCAGGAATCATGATGCGTGATGTTATGAGCGCGAGTTCACGTTATGTATATATAGGACTCACGAGCGCTAATGGCGTTGTATTCTCATACAGGACCACTGACGGAGGAAGCGCGACCACTTCTTATACTTCGGGATACACTGCCCCATATTATTTGAAATTGAAAAAGCTTGGCACAACTTATACTGCATATGTTTCTCCAACCGGAGTAGGAAATTCATGGACATTAATCGGAACTGCCACACCTGGTTTCGGATCCAGTACTGTAAATGTGGGGCTCGCAGTTACAAGTGCGGATAACACCAAACTCTCCACCGCGGTTATTGATAATTACGTTGAAAGTTCTAGTCCGCTTCCAATCCGTCTTATTAGCTTTACAGCGAGCAATGTAAACGACGAATATATATTGCTGCATTGGGTAACTGCATTGGAACAGAACAATGACCATTTCGATGTTGAAAGGAGTACGGACAATTTGACTTTCAAAAAAATTCTCACGGTGGAGGGAGCAGAAAACAGCTCGGTCAACAAATATTATGAAGCAGAAGACGATGATCCGGTAAATGGAATAAATTATTACAGGCTGCGTCAGGTTGACAATGATGGCAAGTCTACATACTCTCAAATCGTTTCTGTTCGATATGGTAAGCAGGTGGATCCCGTTATATTCCCCAACCCGGTGACTTCTTACCTAACCGTGATTGCAGGAAAAGAAGTCGTAAAAGATGTTCAATTATTTACTGCTTCAGGTAAACTGTTACAACGTATCGGCAACGACGCAGGTAATTCGAATATTACAGTCGGAACTGCTAACCTTGCACCTGGAATCTACATCGTTCAGATTAGAACTGCATCAAAAGTTTATCAAGATAAAATTGTGAAGCAGTAAACTTCATTATAAATAAAAAAGCAGGCAGTTATTTACTGCCTGCTTTTTTATTTCGATAATACGATTATCGCCTGTTCGGACGGGGAAATCCCCGGTGACATGTTCTACACCAGATTGTAGGTTGCACTGTAATTTTTTTATCTATGATTGTATTGAAATATTTTTTGTTGAGCTTCATAGTCATTTTCAACATATCTCTGGCAACCCTTTTTTCCTTTTTTTCATCGCTTGCAAAATCTACTCTCAATTCAGTCGTATCTTTTCCGGGAATATGACAATGAAGGCAGGTAACACCTAAATCTTTATTGATACGATACATAATCCGCTCCATGTCATCCTCACTGATATCTTTGGCCAATACCTTAAGGTTTTTGTATGATTCTTTTTCATCTCCGGGCGGCTTTGTTGCGATATTCCCGGCTGCGGTGAAAATCAAAAGGGCGAGGATTGTGATCGTTTTACGGTTGCGCAGCATCGGGATTACTTTAATTCCCGCAAAAGTAAATAAAATGTTTTCCAGGCAGGATTAGCAATCATTATTTTCTGCAATCGCACGCTTCAATCGAAACATCGTAAATGATTTTCCTAACGGTTTTGTTTTTATAAAGGAAATCCAGTAGTTTTATTGCTCCTATCCTTCTTTCCTATAAAGAACTGCAAGAGGCCCCACCTACTATATATCCTGCAGATCAACCTAATTGAATTACCAATAGTCGCGCACACGATTGTAATTGCCTTATTTAATTTTTAGTCGTAAACTAAGAACTATGAAGAAATTTGCTCTGAGGATTACATCAATCCTGCTACTGCTACAAATAAACGTAAGTGCACAGGTGGATGTGCTCACGCAACATAATGATCTTGGACGAACCGGTTGGAATAGTCAAGAGACTATATTGAATAACACCAATGTCAAAGCTGGAACATTTGGCAAAATGTTCAGTGTTCCAGTAGACGACCAAGTTTATGCACAGCCTCTTGTAGTGACGAATGTAAGCACCGCCCAGGGAGTCAAGAATGTTGTCTATGTTGCTACAGTCAATAACACGCTATATGCTTTTGATGCTGATGATGGCACATTATATTGGCAAAGAAATTTTACCCCAAACGGATTTCGGCCACCAGTTAACACCGATGTGCACGCAAATATTTGTATAACTGGTTACAATGATTTCTCAGGTAATTTTGGTATTGTAGGCACGCCAGTAATCGATAAAGCTTCTAATTCATTATACTTCGTGTCCCGGGATGTTGACCCTACAAAAGCAGACAACACTCCACAGTCTGTAACCTCTTACCCTTCCACCGGATTTTACATGAGGTTGCATTCAATAGATATCAGAGATGGTAGCGATAAGGTTGCTCCTAGTTTAATCACAGCCACCACCGCTGGAACCGGTGCAGGATCAGTAAATATTGGCAATAACACTTTTATGATTTCTCTGGATCCGAGAAGAAATAATCAACGTGGAGGATTGCTCTTGTCACACGGAATTTTGTACATCACTTTCGCTGCACACTGCGATTGGGCATATTATCATGGATGGATACTTGGATATGACGCCGCAACATTGCAACAAAAAATTGTTTATGCGAGTACACCAAACAGTGCGGAAGGTGGTATATGGATGAGTGGCGCTGCTCCTGCGGTCGATGCTCTCGGAAATATTTACGTGGCATCCGGTAATGGAGGCGCAAATCCTGCAAATCTTACCGACAGGGGGGAGAGCGTAATAAAACTAACACCTAACACTCTTGATAATACTGCTACATCATTGACTGTTACAGATTATTTTACTCCTCATGATTATGCGAATCTGAATTCACATGATTTGGATTTGCCGACGCAAGTAATGTTGATCCCAAATACAAACTTGGCTATTACTGGTTGTAAAGATGGCAACCTTTATGTAATGAGTACTGTTAGCCCACCCGGATTGGGTGGATTTAACACCACAACAGATAATCTTATACAAAAAATTTTTGTGAGCGGTGCGCCAGAAATGCATTCATCATTTGCCTATTTCGGCGGCAATACCAACAAATATTTTTATCAATTCGGTGAGAATAGTTTGTTGAAGGCTTATCCAATAGTCGGGAATTCATTAGGTACTCCTATCACGAGTGGAACCATCAACGATGGGCCAAAAGGTGCAGCAGGATCTTATATGTCCGTTTCTTCCAACGGTGGGGATGAAACAACAGGTATTCTCTGGATAAGCCATCCCGTGAGCAATTGTAACGCCAACCAAAATTCCTGTCCTGGAGTATTCAGAGCTGTAAAAGCGAGCGATGTTAACCAGGAACTATGGAACTCGGTCACTAACCCGCTTGATAAAATCGATACGTTTGCCAAAACGGTTTGTCCAACGGTTGCAAATGGCAAGGTATATCTGCCAAGTAACGGCAAAATAAAAAAATTAAATGTCTTTGGATTGACATCAAATGATCCCTGTCCGGGATTACTGAACGTAGCTCTTCAAGTTAACAATAGCGGAGCGACATATGCAGCAGATAATAACAATTTCAATAACACTCCAACCAACGATAATGCTAATGCGGTAAAAGCTTTTGACGGAACTACAGCAACTGGTTGGCATGGAACGGGCGACAATAATCCTCCGGGTAACTTCACATATCTTCAAGTGAACCTTGGAAAAAAATATGATATCTGTAAAATAATACTACACTTTGCGAATGCTAATGCACAGAATTATAAAATTGAGGGATCAAATGATGGCTCTAATTTTACTTTAATTGAGCAAATTACCAATAACGGTTTTGCTGATCACGTTTCGCTTGTCAATAGTCAAAGTTTTCAGTGGATAAGATTTACACCGCAAAATAGATACAACTTCCAGATTGACTATATCGTTAACGAATTGGAAGTATATGGAGAGCCAACAAACCCATGCGCAAAACCAACTGGTATTACTTGGAGCAATAGTGATGAAAACGATGGCGTGTTGAGCTGGCAGCCCGTTAGTGGTGCAACCAGCTACAATATTCAATATACCGTGCCAATATTAAGTAGTTGGAGAACGACTACTTCTACCAATCCGACTGTTTCATTACATGCATTAACATGCGGCACAGACTATTCTGTTAAACTGCAAGCCGTGTGCGGAACGGGACCAAGTAATATTGCAAACGGATCTTTCACCAATAGCAATTGTAGTGTGCCATGTACCCTACCCACACGTTACTTTCAAGCTGATATAGGTGAAATAGGATTTGCTGGTTCTTCTTGCTATGTGAATAATATTTCAAGCAATATTCCCGATGGAACATTTACACTCAAAGGTTCTGGGCCTGATATTGGCGGCAATACCGACGCATTCCAATATGCATTTATTAACCTTGCCGGAGACGAAGAAGTTTTCGCTCGTGTAAGTTCTTTTGGCGCCAGCGATCCTGCAACAAGTCAGGCTGGGATAATGATTCGGGATAGCCTTAGCAACACTTCTAAATTTGCATTTATTGGTTTGGTGAAAGGTGGTGGAGTTGTTTTCAAATACAGAAGCGCGTCCGCGCCTGGAGGTTCAACTACAACGGTAAATGTTGCCGGTCCTCAGGTGCCTTATTGGGTAAAATTAAAAAAACTCGGGACACAATTCACGGCTTTTAGTTCGCAGACAGGGTTGAGCAATTCTTGGACGCAGGTAGGACCTAGTGCTGTCAATTTAACTTTTGGCACGGGGAGTAGCGTTTTTGTAGGTCTTGCTGCTACAAGTGCAGACAACAGCCAGATATCAACAGCGATAATAGATAACCTCAATGGCGGTTCTGGTGTTGGCCCATTGCCGATCAGATTACTGGATTTTAAAGCGGCGAATATCAACAACGATTACGTTTCATTGACTTGGTCAACCGCTATGGAACAAAACAATGATCACTTTGAAATTGAAAGAACCAGCGATGGAACTAATTTTGAAACAATAGCAAACGTAAAAGCGGTAGGTAATAGTGATATAACCCAATACTATTCAGCGCAAGATGGCAATCCATTGAACGGAATTAATTTCTATCGATTGAAGCAGGTAGACATTGATGGCAAAGCAACGTACTCGCATATTATCTCAGTTATTTTTGGAAAACAGGTAAGTCCATTTATTTATCCAAATCCTGCTATATCCAATTTTACAGTTGTAGCTGGTATGGAAACTGTCAGAGAAGTTGAGATGTATAATGCCTCCGGAAAAATGCTCAAACATTTAATAAATGATGCAGGCTATTCATCGATAAATATTCCGACTTCAAGTCTTGCATCAGGTGTTTATTTGGTGGTTATAAAAACAGCTTCAAATACTTATCAAAAGAAACTGGTGAAACAATAAAAACCCGATAGCAAAAAAGAGT
>JAFDYD010000016.1 GCA_018267615.1 Bacteroidota bacterium
CCACATAGGCACAGTAGGCACATAGGTACACATAGAAATTTCAAATCGCGTTACCAACAATTCGCTTGAAAGATAAAAAAAATTGTAACTCAGATAAGATATATATAACACCGATTGATCCAATTATTTTTTACATTTAACAACCAAAACTAACGTGCCATGCGCTTAATAATTTTATTGATAATGCTGTTTGTGTTTATCGCCCCCACAAACTATGCACAAACGCAATCAAGAGTTTTAACCGAAGCCGCTCCCGAGGCAGGCGGATTTTCTGCAAGCCGTCTTGCCCGTCTCGATTCGGGGATGAAGGATTGGGTGAAAAATAAATGGATCAATGGATCTGTAGCGCTGATAGCGCGCAAGGGTAAAATTGTTTTTTATAAAGCTTATGGATATAATGATGCCGATACAAAAGCGCCGTTGCAAAAAAACGGCATCTTTCGCGTGGCCTCACAAACAAAAGCCATTACCACTGTGGCCGCGATGATACTTTGGGAAGAAGGAAAATTTTCATTAGATGATCCCGTTTCAAAATTTATCCCATCGTTTGCCAACGAAAAAGTGCTGAATAGTTTCGATGCCAAGGACACAAGCTATACTACTGTTCCGGCCAAAAGACCGGTCACCATCCGCGATCTGCTCACGCATACTTCGGGTATTGGATATCCGGCCATCGGCACCGCAGAAGAAAATGCCATCTATGCAAAAAGTTATGTTACTGGTGGTGTAGGTGTGAAAGATCAAAAACTTTCAGATGCTATGAACAGGCTCGGCGCACTGCCACTTTTTTTTCAACCCGGGGAAAAATGGATGTATGGATTGAATGCGGATGTGCTCGGATATTTGATCGAGATATGGTCAGGGACGAACCTGGAAGATTTTTTTGCCAAAAGAATTTTTAGACCCTTGGGTATGAAGGATACTTATTTCAATTTGCCGGCGGAAAAGGGTTCCAGACTTGTCAATTTCTTTTTGCAGGATTCGACAGGAATTATAAAAAAACAGGATAAAGTTTTTAGCGGATATCTCGATATGAATTATCCACTTCAGAAAACGAATTATTTTTCCGGCGGCGGGGGCTTATCATCTACCGTTTATGACTATGCGATTTTTTTACAGATGCTGCTAAATAACGGCGAGTATAATGGCGTGCGATTACTCTCGCATAATACAGTGCGCATGATGACGATGAATCAAATCGGCGATCTGTTTGTGACTTTGGGTGGCGTTAAATCTGAAAATAAATTCGGGTTCGGCTTTTCGCTCATCACGGAAAATGGAAGCAGGACAACTCCCAGCCAGGCGGGTACTTATTCCTGGGGTGGCGTATTCTCCACTTCTTATTGGGTAGATCCAAAAGAAAATATGTTTGTGTTGATATATCGTCAAATGTGGGGACCGCATGTTGCGGATACCGATAAGGCATTTAAGCCTTTGGTTTACCAGGCGATTAACGATTGAACCGTGATTTTGTTGAGAGGTAGGAGGTTAAAATTAAGGCTGAACGCTGAAGGCTAAACGCTAAACNNGTTTAGCGTTTAGCCTTCAGCGTTTGACGTTTGGCGTTCACCCTTAATTTAACCTTCTACCTCTCAACAAACATCAAACTGAAACATGCTCCTTATTATATTTTTCTCGAAGTGCGGATTTTTGAAATTTGCCCACAGAAGTTTTTGGTATGGCTTCGATGATGGCGTATCCCTCGGGAATCCAGAATTTCGCAAACTTGTCTGCTAAAAATTCTTTCAGGTCATCGAACGAAATCGTCTTTCCTTCTTTCGGTACCACATAAGCAAATGGCCGCTCCATCCATTTTTCATTGGGCACGGCAATCACTGCAGCTTCCAATACAGAAGGATGACCCATCAATGCGTTTTCCAGCGCAACCGAACTGATCCATTCACCACCCGACTTGATGACATCTTTACTTCTGTCTTTTATTTCGATAAATCCATCTTCGGTGATAACAACAATATCGCCGGTTCTTAGCCATCCATCAGGTGTAAATTTTGTCGATGGTTCCGTGTCGCGGTAGTAGGAAGATGCAACCCATGGTCCGCGCACTTCCAATTCTCCCATCGTCACTCCATCCCATGGAATAAATCCAAATTCATTCCTCCCGCGAATCTCTACCAGTGGAACAGGCATTCCCTGTTTCATCGCATGGTCATACTGTTCTTCTTTGGAAGCATTTGCTAATTTACTCGTCGTAATTGAACTACTACCGAGTGGTGAAATTTCAGTCATGCCCCAGGTATGTAAAACTTTTATACCATAACGTTCATCAAAAGATTTTACTAAAAAGCGCGGCACAGCAGAACCTCCAACCATGATGATGCGCAAGAAAAGTTTGTATTTGTGTGGATCACTGTCCAACTTATTCAAAATACTGAGCATCACTGTTGGCACGCCGCCCGTCAATGTTACTTTTTCAGTTTGGAATAAATGCAACAAACTTCCAGCATCGAGATGAGGACCGGGAAATACCTGCGTAGCGCCAACAAGAGTGCAATTGAATGGGAAACCCCACGCGCTCGCATGAAACATCGGAACCACAGGAAGCACTACATCCCGCTCAGTAATACCAATATCGCAACAGCCCAGCAAAGAAGACATGGCATGTAATAAAATGGAACGATGCGAATACAAAATTCCTTTTGGTTTTCCTGTTGTACCCGACGTGTAGCACATGAAAGCAGCAGCATATTCATCGCCTTCAAAAGGCTGGAACAATGATTCATCACCGCTTGCTACTACTATTTCATAATTTAAATATTCCTTTGGTATGAGTTCTTGGGTTTGTGGTATAACAATTACTTTGGAAACAGATACCAATGATTTGAATTTCTCAAACAATGGCAATAATACCTGGTCAACGATGAGGATTTTATCTTCGGCTTCATTGATAATATAACTGAGGTCATCCGGACTAAAGCGAATATTGAGCGGATGTACCACTGCACCTATAGAGGGAACTGCAAAATATACCTCCAAATGCTGATAGTGATTCCAACTGAGTGTAGCCACACGATCGCCTTCACGAATACCCAATTCATAAAGTGCAACAGCCAATTTTTTTGAACGCTTCGCGAAATCGCTGTAGGTATAACGATGGATGGTTTTATCGGGAAGACAACTGACGATTTCTTTTTTTCCAAATAGAGTTTCCGCCCTTCGCAAAATGGAAGGAACGGTAAGCTGATATTCCATCATTAATCCTCTCATGGTGCTTATGAATTGCTGTTAGTTGAGAAATGCGGAGTAAAAGGTAAATAAAAAAATAGAAGGAATCCTTTGAATTTTGAGTAGAGCGGAGAAACAGAGCGGAGAGCGCATAGCCCTCCGCTCTGTTTCTCCACTCTGTTTCTTCGCTCTCACTCGTTACTATTCCGACCGCAGATTTCTTACCGGATTTGCAGAAGCAACTTTGAATGATTGAAGAGCTATTAATATAAATGACGAAGCAAATACAAAAATTGCAACAAGAACATAAGGGATAACACTCTGCCCAATTCGATAAGCGTAATTTTCCAACCACCGTTCAACAACGAAATAAGCGATTGGCCACGCGATCACATTTGCTATCAAAATTAACATGGCATATTCCCTTACAAAAAGCAGGATGATGTTCTTACTCCCTGCACCCAATACCTTACGAACCGCAATTTCCTTCGTACGTTTTGCAAGTGTAAATGCGAGCACACCAAAAATACCCATGAAAACAACAATCAGGTTAAGGGAAGTGGCAATATCAGTAGCATTTTGCAATTGCATTTCAGATTGGTAAATGAACTTAAATTTTTCATCCATAAATGAATAATCAAAACCGACATCCGGAAATAAAGTTTTCCATTGTTTTTGTATCGCGTTGATGGTTTGATTGATATTTGCCTTATTTAATTTAATTGAAAAGTACCGGTACGAACGCGTGAAAGGTTCATTCAAATTAGCAACAATGATGGGCTGAATTTGCTTTTGAATTGACTCATTTTGAAAATCCTTTGTAATGCCAACAATTTTCAAAGAAGTTCCATCCGTCGCTCCGATTTTTATATTCTTCCCAACAGGTGAAACAAGGCCCAAAGATTTCACAGCGGTTTCACTCAAAACAACCTGGCCGGTTTCATAAGGATCCTCTTTATGTTTTAAAAAAATTCCATCGATCGCTTTTATATCATACACTTTTGCAAAATCTTCATCAGCACTGATAAGCTGCATATTGATGGGCTTATTGCCTTTGCCAGGAGCATAGATATTGACAAAGCCACCGCTATTGCCGTCAGGAATGTCGTAAGACAAGGATAAGTTTTTCACTCCCGGAATCTGCAATAATTGCGTTTTGATATTTTCCATTTTCAAAACACCTGCGGAATCCCATTGCCTGGGCAGTGAAGAGACCACCATTACCTGATCTTTGGTATAACCAAGATCTTTGGAAAAAATGTACGATACCTGTTTGGATACATTCAACGCAAAAATGAATACATCAATTGCCATGGTAAATTGAAAGATCAGTAATACTTTTTTCAATATTAAACCCCTTTTGGAAGAAGTAATTTTTCCTTTGACTGCATTCACAATATTGCCCGAGCTTAAAACAAATGCCGGGTAAATCCCGGAAATGAATCCAACGACTGTCACGAGTGCCAGAAGGAAAAGTATCTTGTAAAAACTCCATTGCCAAAACGGATCGAATTCGGTGTTTAAAAGACGACCAAAAAAAGGACGAATCAATTCATATACCAGAAGAGAAATGACTGCAGCGGCTAAAGTGAGTACAAACGACTCAGCAATATGCTGCACGATGAGTTGCAGTTTTGCGCCGCCAAAAACTTTTCTCAACCCGATTTCTTTTAAACGATAAGAAGCCGTGCCAATATTTATATTTACAAAATTGATAATGGCCAACAATAAAATAAATATCGCTACGAGAGAAAGTGTGGTCAGCATTTTCTTTACGGCTCCATCATTTGCTTTTAAATAATAATCGCTCATTGCTGCCATTTCCAACTGAAGATTACCTTTTACAAAGTCTGGTTGATATTTTTCTAGTATGTGTGCCAGCGGCTGCTCCAAATCTTTTACTGTAACACCTTTTCTTAATTCAATCATGTTCACCATAAAAATATTAGCCCAGTTATCTCCTTTATCACCACCTTGAAAATATTCGTTTGCATTCATTGGAAGATATACTTGATAAGGCAATGCAGTAAAATTGGTAATCGTGTTACGGCGCATATTTTTTAGAACAGCGGTTATCACAAAATCATGTTTAAGTCCGTCGGCAGGTGTTTGTATTGTAATGACTTTATCAATTACATCGGGCGTATCAAAAAACTTTTTTGCAAAATCCTCCGTAACGACTGCTGATTTATTATTTCGAAAAGCATGTTGGGGATTACCGTATGCCAACTGAAATCCATACATAGAAACCAGGGTTGTATCGCCGACAGATATCTGGGTACGAAAATGTTTGTCACCCACCGATACAATATTTCCTACCGGGTCGAATCGGTAATAATTGGCAACAAGCTGCGGGTATTCATCTTTCATTGTTTTAGCAAGCGGTCCGAGTGTAGTAAAATCCAAACCGATATTTTCCTGCTTCCATTTGCTTTTTATTATATACTGGCTGGCGATGTTCCTGATATCTGAATTTACACGCGCTTCGTCCAATACGTAAGTACCAATGACGATGGAAAAAGTAATCCCTACAACAAGACCAAAGATATTAATGAGAGAAAAAAATTTGTGTCTCGTTAGATGTCTAAACGCAATGATGATGTAGTTCTTAAACATGATTGGCAGGTAAATTTAATGAATGCAACGCGTTTGGGAGAATCGATGTGTCAGTTTGATTTTAGAGGTGGAAGGTATAGGGTGTGAGGTGTAGGGTGTAGGGTGTAGGGTATGGCAAACAGTTAATTAATAATGTTGCGTAGGGTGAAAAATAAAAATTGTGAATTGAAACAAGCCCTGCCATACCCTACACCCTACACCCTATACCTTCTACCTCTAAAATCAAACTGACACACTACCGAATAAGCAAAATTATCATCCAATAAAATGCCGGGTTTTATTTTCTTATTTATCAATAATTTAATTTGTAGCTGCTTTTTTAATTGTCCGATTTTGATACATGGCGTTTTCGATTGTGAACAGAGCCAGGGAAAAAAAATCTGATGATGGTTCACTGTGATATTTCATCAGCGTCATTTCGAATCCGCCAGCGGCGATTTCACACAAATGCATATTTCGGCGGATGAGAAATCCGCTGCTAACTAATTAGAAGATTCCTGTAAATAGCTGGGGATTTCTCACCCCGCCAAAGCAGTGCATTATGCAAAGTAGTTGCTGGCGGGATTCGAAATGACGTCGATGAAATATCAAACTGCATCACTGCTAGATTTTTTTGGAAGTAAAAACTGTTCGGTTTTCTATGCCGGCACAATGAGTCAATTTTTATATTGATGAAAGAATAAAATTTTCCTTACTTTAATACTTTCATAGGATAAGGTTTAATGGTTAACAGCATTTGATTAGTGCAGCCTCCCCTTAAAAGGAGGCTTTTTAAAGTAAGTCCATAGCAAGTAATATCTCAATGGAAAAAGTGTGATATAGATATGATGTGCGATGATGATTCTGTCATTCCTAAGAATGCAAGAGATGGTTTTGCAAAGCGAATGCGGCATACTGCCGGCAACCCCTGCTTCCGGCGAGCGGTCAATACTTTTCAGAATAAGGTTTAATGGTTATGGCATCTGAGTGCAGCCACTGAGGCCCGCCGGATTGGTGAAAACAGGAATGCACCTGCAAAGAGATCTCGCTTGTGCATGGTTTCAGAAATGATGGTCGTAAACATCATGAAAATTGCGCTGGTAAGCCAGCATTTTTGTATGCTTTTATAGCACGATTGTACTAAATTATTGTCCGGCATTTAGCCTTTAGTTATTTTTAATCACTAAATAGAGTTTCTTGGGAAGGATGCATTTGATCGACAAAATAGAGCTAACCCCGCCAAAACACCTGAAGACCCTGGTAGAGAACCGCCGGGTTTTTAATCTTAACAACTGCGAGCTCAACATTTATGAAAGTTATCAGAAGGCATTTAACGTGCCGTTGGTTTTTAAAGACCTGGTGATAACAAGTATGGTCACCGGCCGGAAGGTGATGCACCTGGCTGACCAGCCAGACTTCGAATACCTGCCGGGTGAGACGGTCATATTGCCTCCGAATCAAGCCATGATCATTGATTTTCCAGAATCCACGCATAAGAGACCGACGCAATGCATCGCCCTTACCGTGAATTCCGAATATATCGAGGATACCATGCAATACCTCAACGAATCTTACAATATCAATAGCGATGACGAACACGAATGGAATATAGATTTTAGTCAATACCATTTCTCCAATGACGCGGAAATTGCGGCGACGATCAATAGGATCATTCGCAATTGCAGCAGTAATGACGCGGCGAAAAATATTTATGCTGACCTAAGTCTGAAAGAATTGCTGATCCGCCTTGTACAAAGTCAGTACCTGAAGCGGGTGGAGATGGATAGAAATGAAAAAAATAATTTCAATCGTCAGCATTTTCTGGTGGACTATATCCATCGGCATCTCACAGAAAAACTGGGCGTAGATGCGCTGTCACGCAAGGCCTATATGAGTCGCAATGAATTTTTCAAATGGTTCCGTCAGCAATTTGGTATCTCCCCGCTGGAATATATAAATCGTGAACGCATAAAACTTGCCAAACAACTTTTAAGCAATCAAAATGCAACGGTTACAGAAACGGCGTACCAGTGTGGATTCACTGATGTAAATTATTTTGTGCGCGTTTTTAAAAAATCTGAAGGTATCACTCCGGGAACGTTTAAAGATTTTGTTTTGAAAGATCAGTGAGTTCTGTAACGACTTCCCAAATTTTGGTAACATCTCAGTTTGAAATTTCTATGTGAACCTATGTGTCTATGTGCCTATGTGGTGAAAAAGAATCTCGACTGTGCGGGTTTTTTTTCACCACATAGGAGGCACATAGACACATAGGTTCACATAGAAATTATTTTTTTGACTTTTGAAATTCTTCCAGCAAATCTGCACTCGCTCCCATTAACAACTTCTGATTTTTTTCAGGAATATCGATAGTCGTAACACCCGCAGTCGAATATCGAACAATGGTTTTGATCGGACTTGCTGCTAAATTCGACAGCCCGTCTTCGGAAAGCACGTACTCATGCCGGTAATCTCCTTTGCCACGATCATGAAAATCTTGCACACCAGTTGATCTTACAACGACGGAATCTCTCTCAGTAATAAAAATTGCAATATCGTTCTGATTAATCATTCCCACTCCTTCTCTCCATCCATCGATATATAAATAAATAGTGTTGCCCGTGGTGCGGAATGCTACAAAAAGGGTTGACTTTAGTTTCACCTCGTCTACAAATATTCTTGTTTGATGATTGTAGGGATCAACAATACTTTTCATATGCTGCGAGAAAACAAAACATGGGAAAAACAATACTAAAATAAAAAATTTTGAATGCATATAACAATCTAGCTAAGCTATCAAATACTTAGATCGCCAGGAGAATATGAGAACAATTTAGATCGATTATCATTTCATGGCAAATGAATTTCACATTCGTGTCGATTTCGGCGACAAACGTGCAAATTGAAGGGATATCTGTGCGAAGAGTTTCTGTCAACTTTCTTCTACATTGATCAGATGTCAATGTGAATGCCTCACAGCAACTCTTCACTCTTCAACCATTGAAAAAACATTCCAATCCAATTGTCAACCGGCAAACCTTTTCTCGTAACTCCGAAACCATGTCCGCCTTTTTCGAAGATGTGCATTTCTGCATGTCTACCTGCCTTTGTCCATTCTTCGTAAAAATGAATAGATCTTGCAACCGGCACCAACTTATCATCCGATGCATGCGCCAAAAAAACCGGAGGCGCATCTTTTGGTACTGAAAAATTTTCAACAGCTCCATATATCGGCGCAACAAAATCAGGCCGTGTTTCAGCGTCATATTCCGTAGCAAGCACTGTAACATTAAATGCGCCGGCAGAAAATCCCATGATTCCGACTTTGTTGGATTGAATTCCATATTCAGCAGCATGAGACCGCACATATTTCATTGTAGCTTTGATATCATCCAGATCTAATTGTTTGAGTTTTGAAGTGTAATCCTGGAATCTCGTTGCGGGATCTAATCCTGATTTTTTATCTGTGGTGTACAAAAAATTATCAATCGTTTTCAACAAGCGATACCTGAGCATGAATACAGTAATGCCATGCGCAGTGAGAGAATCCGCAACAGGGTTGCCTTCCAAACCTTCAACAATTGTTTCCCATCCGCCTCCTGGTTCAAGAACAATGGCAGTTCCGTTTGCTTTTTCTTTAGCGGGTAAGAAAACTCTGATCGAAGGCCTCACCACATTTTGAACCAGCATGATTTGCGTGCCGGGATATATCATCTCGCGTTCCTGTTGTGTCCATCCTTCTGAACCTCTGGGAACGCCATCATATAAAAAAAATGTTTTGTTTTGGCTGAATGCTGATGATGAAATTAAAAAAGCCAAAAGCAAAAAGATTATCGTTTTACTTTGTGAAATCAATCTCATAAAAATGCTGGTTTTCTTTTTTTTATAAATGTTGCTCATGCAAAATATCCTTAACCTGATCGGCAGTGTCGCAGTTTGATATTTCTATGTGTACCTATGTTTCTATGTGCCTCCTAT
>JAFDYD010000017.1:0-2487 GCA_018267615.1 Bacteroidota bacterium
CATTTATCAGTTGAACACAGGGTTGAATATTGAATATTTACATTTAAAACAATAGCACCCCACTCCTCTCAACCCCATGCCTTCTTCAAAAATCTAGTCCAGTTGCCATGCATGATATTATTGATATCCGACTCTGCATATCCTCTTTTGCGAAGCAGGGAAGGAATTTTTTGAATATCGGCGATGGTGTCGATATCAGATGGACATTGCTCTTTACCAAACGCTCCATCGAGATCTGAACCAATACCGACGTGCAATGTGTTGCCCGCGATTTGGCAAATATGATCTACATGATCCATTAATTTTTCAAGGTCACAATTCATATTTTGCGGAGTTGATTCTCCACGCACCCATCCGGGAACAATCATCCATGCATCCATCGCTGCCCCAATTACAGCATCTCTCTCAATCAATACCTTTATTTGTTCATCGCTATATTGACGATTGTGATTAACGATCGCGCGGCAATTATTGTGGCTCGCCCATACTGCGCCACGGAAATGATCCATCGCCTGCCAGAAAGCATCATCACATAAATGCGTTGCATCGAGAATAATATTCAGCGATTCCATTTTATGCAATAAATCAAGACCATTCTGATTCATTTTTCCGGTTGCATCTGTTCCATTGGCATATCTTCCGGGGCCATAATGAGCAGGACCTACGGCACGCAAACCATGCTGGTACATGATTTCGAGATGATCGACTGTAATAATAGAATCGGCGCCTTCCAGGCTTAATATATATCCTAACGGTTTTTTTTCATTAGGAAGAACATGATTGTTCCATGTATGTAGATGTAATTCTAAAGTAGCGAGATCATTTACCTGCACCATTTCTCCTTCAGCTTCCATTGTTTTATACCAGGCGAGTTGCGCCTGCGTTTGTGACCATGCTTGTTCTGGAGAATGCCATCCTCTCAATGGATTACCGGGAGCAACATATCTCGCGATCATCGTGGCAACCACCAATCCGATATTTCCTCGACGCAACTCGGGCAAGCTAACAACTGCATTACCACGATCGGGTTTGTCTTTTAAACCATACTCTCTTTCGTTGATTTCGGATATGGGTCGCCGTAAGTCCCGATTCCACTCCATGGCGTTCATACTGAGATCAAGATGTGCGTCGATGGTAAACATGATAGATAATTCGTATTGTGATGACTGAGTTATTATTTAAATAAATATTCAACACTCAATATTCAATGTTCAAGTTAAATACTCGATGAACATTTCCGCATTTATACCTGAACACTGAATATGAGTGTTGAATATTGAATATTTTTTGATGTTACAAATTCTCATTCTCTCACACACTTATTTTTTTATCTCTCGCAATCGTCTTCCACTCACCGTTCACCATATGGTCTTCGACGGTATATGCCCTTTCATATAAAGCCACGGTTGGACAAATATGGATGGGCATTCCATAAAATATGTCGTGAATTTTATAGTGATGTGTTGCATCGGACTCCACTACTAGATGTTCTTCACTTTGACCAATAAATTTCAATTCCGGCGCATTGAGAAAATAGACGCGCCTCGATAGTTCATTTTCGGCGGCGATGGATTTATGTCCAAGATCAATACATATCTTTGATTTGCCTGGCATGGATACTACCCTGGAAATTACCAGTGCGGCAGGAACAAAAGCCTGCTCCGGGCAAAGATCTATATATCCTTTATCCCAATACACAAAAGTGCCGGGACTGCATTCCACATTTTTTCTTTTGCAATGAATGGAAAAAGTTGGCGACCCGCCAATTATTAAAATTGGCTCAGGCAGTCCAGCTTTCATAATTTCTTTCTTCAGTTGTTCGACAGTTGCGAATGCCTTATCACAATTTTCTTTTCGCATATTCCAATCGATGTCACGGATATGACCATCGTATGCGTGAAGACCAACGGCCCTAATCCCATCCATCTTCGTACATGCAATATATAATTGCAATGCATCTTTTCCTGCTTCGATACCGGTGCGATTTTGTCCAACATTTAGATCAATAAAAACCGGAACAATCATTTTATCTGCAACAAAAATTTCTGACATTTCAGTCGCAGCGTCAGCATTATCGACCAGGCAAGAAAATTTTGTAGCAGGATATTTTTTTACCAAGGCTACAAAACGAGAAAGCTTCGGACCTACAGGTTGATATGCGAGCAATACATCTTTCGCTTTTGACATTGCAAGCATTTCCGCTTCCGCAATTGTGGCGCATTTGAATTTGTTAATACCGGCATCGATCATCAGGCGGGTAACATCCGGAGATTTATTTGTTTTGATATGCGGACGCAATCTATTTGCATCACCGATCATTTCGATGGCGGTGCGAATATTTTGTTTAACGCGTGCAGGATACACAACCAAAGCGGGCGAATCGAGTTCGTTGATATTATAAATAGAATACCAGTCGGAATTGTTTTGATTCATACGATAAATTTAGAATGAGAATCATGATTAATATTTTTTGATTTTGGTATTTAG
>JAFDYD010000017.1:2516-18771 GCA_018267615.1 Bacteroidota bacterium
CTAAATACCAAAATCAAAAAATATCAATCATGGTAGCAATTCAAACAAAACTTCGATCTCAACGGCAATATTATTCGGAAGGGAACCCATGCCCACTGCACTTCTCACGCCGACACCATTTTCTTCTCCCCATATCTGAGCGAATAATTCGCTGCATCCGTTGATTACATAAGGATGTTTTTCAAATTCGGGTTCTGCATTCACCATCCCCAAAACTTTTATTACTCTTTTTATTTTATCGAGACTTCCGATTTTTGTTTTGATTGAAGATAAGATCGTCAATCCAACCTGGCGCGCTGCAAGTTTTGCGCCATCTGCATCCATATCTTTTCCGACGCGGCCCGTGATCAGGCTTTTGTCGTCACGAACAGGACCATGTCCCGATACCCACAAATATTTCCCATCAATCAAACAAGGTTTGTAAACACCCGCGGGTGTTGGAGCAGGTGGTAACGTAAGCCCAAGCGCAGCGAAATTTTTTTCGGCAGACATAATTTATTTTTGAATGAAAAAATTTAAGATCATCACACCCATCAATCCAAGTACTGATATAATGCTTTCCATCATTGACCAGGACCTAATGGTTTGTTTTATCGACAAATTAAAATATTCTTTGAAAAGCCAGAATCCAGAATCGTTTACATGAGAGAACATGAGACTACCCGCCCCGATTGCCAATACCATCAAGCTTGGATGAACATGTATCGTTGCCATCATCGGCGCGATAATTCCGACGGCAGTCAACCCAGCGATCGTTGCTGACCCTAAGCATACCCGTATGATCGCTGCAATCATCCATCCGAGAATCAGCGGATGCACCTGCATGCCTTGCAATACACGCGCAATTTCTCCACTCACTCCACTGTCAGTAAGCACTTGTTTCAACACTCCCGATCCGCCGATAATGAGTAAAATCATCGCGATGTCTTTTACTGCATCACCATAGATATTCATCACCTGCTTCATGTTTCTTCCCGTGTTAATTCCCAACGTATATGTAGCAATTAAAATTGACAACAACATCACAATAGAAGGATCGGCAATAAACGTAATTATATTTTGCGCAGTAGGATATTGTTTCATTCCGAACGACAACAAACTTGTAGCGATCAACAACAATACCGGAAGCAATGCCGACAGAAAACTATTTGCTGTACCAGGAACTTTATTTTTATCTGTGTGCTCCGCTTTGAATATTTGCAGCGGCAACACTGTAATATCCTTTAGTGTTTTTGAGTAGAGAAGCCCCGCAATTAAAATACTTGGAATGGCTAACAGTAATCCATACACTAAAGTGAGTCCCATGTCCGCATGCAACTGCGCCACGAGCGCAACCGGTGATGGATGCGGCGGTAAAAATCCATGGGTCACGGACAACGAAGCCAGCATCGGCAATCCAATATATACCGCCGGTAATTTGAATTGATAAACTACGGTAAATATTAAAGGGATCATCAATACAAATCCAACATTATAAAACAGCGGGATACCTACTACAAAACCAGTTGTCATCAACGCCCAGCGAATATATTTTTCTCCAAAGATGTTCATCATTACAGTTGCGATGCTTTGCGCAGCACCTGTTTCTGCAACCAATTTTCCCAACATACCACCCATGACAATGATGATTACCAGAGAACCCAGTGTGTCACCAATTCCTTTTTGAAGCGATTTCGCAATATCAACAGAAGGCATACCCAATAAGAACCCCGCAAGAATAGAAACCACAAGCAACGCCAGAAATGCATTGAGTTTAACCCAGGTGATCAATAAAACCAGTATGATAATACAAATCAATACAACAAGGATGGACATGCTGCAGTTAGTTTAGCGAAAAATTGAGTTGCCAATTTAAGGAATAATAAATTAAAGACTAAAGTTTGTAAAAAGGGGTAGTGGGTCAGTTTGAAATTTCTATGTGCAACTATGTGCCTACTGTGCCTATGTGGTAAATTTTTTTCACCACATAGGCACAGTAGGCACATAGTTGCACATAGAAATTTCAAATTGACTCGCTACCTAAAAAGAAGAAGGAGGTGGATATAACAACGAACGCTAAACAAATAATGGGAGACCCACCTACCATTATTGCTTAGCGTTCATTGTTTAATATTTTATCCGCTCAGGCAGATCAAGAATAACGTTCGATGAGGATTGTTATTCGAGTTTGATTATGATATCGAAAGATTCATGCCAAAAGTAATTTATGCTTAAGCTTGTGATGCACTGGGGAGAGTTGGGTAGAAAAATTCCCAGGTTTGAATGATTCACGTCTCGAATGTGCTCACCACCGACACCGGTAGTCATTAACTTGATTCAATACCAGCTACTCAACCTTCCTATATCCATTATCCCAAATCCATTTTCCATTATCCGCAATTTTTTTCCATTGACCATCTTTCATCTCCCAAGTATCGGCATGATGAAATTCATCTCCACCACCGAATGCAACGAGCACATGACGTTCTTCATCATACCCAAGTGCGGGCAACATTCTCGCTGGACCTCCATCTGCAATTTTTGTCCATCGCTTCCCATCCCAACTCCAGGTATCGCCACGCACATCCCATACTTCTCCATCTTTATTCACAGATGTATCCACTTTCTTTTTTCCTACATCACCACCATGCAGGATGATTGCTTTCCGATCGGGATCATATGTCATGGATAATCTTGCTCTCGGGCCTGGCCCTTCCACATTTATTTTTTGCCATGATGTACCGTCGAATTCCCAGGTGTCATGTTGCATTGCCTGATCATTATAACCACCATAGAGAACAACTTTTTTTCTTGACCGGTCGTAAGCCATGCCGAAATGAAATCGCCCTCCTGGTCCCGGAATATTCATCGAACTCCAATTTGCATCTTTCAATATCCATGTAGCGCTATCATTTTTTCTCTTTGAGTTGGTGCCGCCATACATTACAAAAGCGTTGAGATGTTCGGCATAAACCATTTTATGATGATCGCGCGTATCGATATTATTGGTGTTGATTTTTTCCCATTTCTTCCCGTCGAATGTCCAGGTATCTCCCGTGAGTTGATTATATCCGCCGGGACCGATACCTCCGAAGATAACAGTCATATTTCTGTTTACATCATAAGCTCCACTACTCAATGTTTTTGTCAACGGACCGGCTGCATCGATCTCGCTCCATTTCTTTCCATTCCACTTCCACACAGTGTTTCGTCCATTTGCCGGACGAACAGCATATCCATCGAATAATAGCATTGCATGCAGAGACGGATAGTAACAAAATGTGGATGTTTCTCTCGCTTCAGGTTGAGCAAAAGATTGAAAAAAAGAAAATACAAAAAGGAAAATGACTTGGAATGATTTGATAATATCTTTTTTCATGGTGTTTATTTCATAGATATAAGTATACCTATTAAACATCTTTGAAAAATGCCAAAGTGGACTCATGACGGAAAAATAAAGATAAGGCCAGGTTTTCAGGGACTTAATTTGCTCAAGAAATCCCTATTTATGAATCACCATTTTCAAACCTTTTACCAGCGATTCCATAAATTCAACACCCGCCGGATCTCTTGGAATTGCATATTGAAATTCCCCATCATCCTTCGATTCACGAATAACATTCGATTTGAATCTTTCGGCAAGGTTTGCATCCTGCTGACTGATCGCATACTGCGTATCATCAAGTCCGCCGATTTGAGTAACATCTGCAGCATAAAACTGCCCTTCAAAATTAAATACGATTGTAAATTGATTCATCAAAATTGCTTTATAGTTTAATGCAATAAATATTCCTATATAAACTTACGACTTGGCGGAGTTATAAAACGCATATATCGATTAACTTTATCAACAGAAATTAATTTTATGGAATTTGGAAGAGTATCGGAAGAAGAATTGGATTCAGTTAAATTCGAGCTGCCTGTAGAGCCCGCTGCAAATAATAAGATATTAAAAGGGGAAAAAGCAAAAAACCCAAAAGTCTATCTTGGCTGTGCGAAATGGGGACGCATGGAATGGGTTGGGAAAATATACCCCGAAAAAACAAAAGAGAAAGATTTTCTTGCTCACTATGTCCAACATTACAATAGTATTGAATTAAATGCAACGCATTACAAATTATATGGTGCGATTGGCATTGCGAAATGGGCGGAGAAAGCAAAAGGGAAAGATTTTAAATTTTGTCCGAAGATGTACCAGGCCGTAACGCATCGCGGCAGTTTGAAAGGAAAGGATTTTCTAACGACAGAATTCCTCAGAGGTGTACTTGCTTTCAAAGAACATCTCGGTCCAATATTCGTACAAGTGAGCGACACATTCAGCCCCAAAAGAAAGAATGAACTTTTCGACTACCTGCGCTCATTGCCTACCGATGTAGAGTTCTTTGTGGAAGTAAGGCATCACGAATGGTTCTCCAATGAAAATATAAGGAAGGATTTTTTTGAAACACTACATAAACTAAATATGGGCGCTGTGATAACGGACACGGCTGGACGAAGAGATTGTTGTCATATGGAACTTACCATTCCAAAAGCATTTATTCGTTTTGTCGGTAACAGCTTACATAAAACCGATTATACGAGATGCGACGATTGGGCGCGACGTGCAAAGTTCTGGCTTGAAAATGGTATGGAAGATTTATATTTTTTTATGCATATGCATGACGAGGCGAAATCTCCGGAGCTAAGCATTTATCTTGCTGAAAATTTGAATAAAGCATGCGGACTTAATTTACATGTGCCACAATTCATAAAATCCAGCGGCAATATGGAAGGGAAACCAAAAACTTTATTCGATTAATCACCCCTTTTTATAATTTGCAATCCGCTCCACTACGTCGTTGAAAACTGATTCCTCGGCAACGATGCGCGTAGGTTGTCCGTTTACTGTGCTCCATTTAATCAGCCGGATGTTTCCCTCTGAAATTTCAATACCGGTAATCGTTCCATCATCAAAACAACAACATCCCGAGTTGAAATAACTAGCCTTCATATTCCTAAAGGAATTATTTACAAAATCATATTCTCTTCTTCTTCTCGGAATCTCCGACTCAATTTTCGCAATTGCATCCTGATCATTTTTCGCATGCGCCTCTTCAAGATTAAGATATAATCGTTCAAGATGTGTAAGCGAACAGAATACGGGCTGATGTGTATGGCCCGTTATCAATATGACATTTTTCTGCTCGGCGCTCCATTCATACATATAAAGATTATGCAGCGTTTTGTCGTTATCATTGGTGGCAGGAGTATTCGTATTGATCTCCAGGAAAATTTGCAGAGGTCCCCATACATAACTTACGAACCATTTACTAAAAGCATTTCCATCACTCTGCGCATCGCCCTGGTGACCGTGTGTACAAAATATATCTGCGTGGCCGCCATCTTTTGAAGGAGTTCGCAATACAACGCCTGTATAAATCTTAACCGCTTCACCATAAATTTTTCGCAGGTACACCGATGCCAGCGGATCGTTATCCCAAAAAAGATCATGATTACCAAATATTTTACAATATGCTTTTCGTTCGATAAATAATTTTTCTTTTGCAAATACATCCTTATTGTGTTTCATCAAACCAAAAATGGTATTCTCCCATAATTCTTCACAGTCGCCCATATTGATGAAATAAAAATTTTTCTCATTGTAGTAATCGAGCGCTGTCATATAATTTTTTTCACAAACAGCAAAATTATCCGCACCATTACGTGTGCCTTTATGCTCGTCGCTAAAAATAATCAGTGATTGTTTCTGAGGATCGAAGGGAATAAGCAGCCCCTTCTTGCCTGGACTCGTAATCGTTTTTTGATATAATTCCGAAAGCGCTTTCATTACACGATCCTTTTTAGGGGCGGAAGACACACGATTTGCGAGCCACGTGACCGGCCTTGTGAGAATGGCTTTAAGAATTTTTTTAAGCATGAACTTCTGATTAAGATGATTAAATGATTTACTATGAATTATTGTAATAAGTCATTTATCATTTTATCACAAATAATTTTTTTATCGCGATAAATTTGTCCAGCTTTGGCACATCACACAGTAAATCACTTAATCACTCCAATCAGAAGTTCTAATTAAGATGATTTAATGATTTACCATGAATTATTGTAATAAGTGAGTTAGTCATCTTATCACCAATTATTTTTTTTGGCGTGATTAACTCGTCCGGCTTTGGCACTTCACATAGTAAATCATTCAATCATTCCAATCAGAAGTTCTTGTCTCTCCATTTTCGTAACCTACTATCAATTTCTTCGTCATGCCAATAAACAATCCATTCTCCATCACACCTACGATGGCATTCATTTTTTCATGCAATACCTGGGGTTGTTTGATTTCCTTAAAATCACAATCGATAATATAATTTCCATTATCAGTTATATAAGGTTGATTTTCGGTTGTCCTTAACCGTGGTATGCAACCGAGGGCTTCGAGCTTTTTACATGTTTTCTCCCATCCAAAAATCGCAACCTCAACGGGCAATGGGAATTTGCCGAGCCATTGTACGCGCTTATTTTCATCTACGACGATGATTAATTGCGTGGTATTCGATGCAACGATTTTTTCGCGCAGTAATGCGCCGCCGCCGCCTTTGATCAAATTCATATTGGAATCCACTTCGTCTGCCCCGTCAATAGTAACGTCGATGCTATCGATTTCTGCGAAAGAAAATATTGGTATTTGTAATCCGCGCGCTTGCTCCTCCGAACGCTTTGATGTTGCAATCGCTTTTATTCTCAATCCCTCTTCTTTTATCCGCCGGCCGATTCCTTCAATGGCCCAATATGCAGTGGAACCGGTTCCCAATCCGACGATCATATCATTTTGAATAAAGGAAACGGCTTTTTCCGCGGCGGCTTGCTTGCTGTTCATAAAATGAGCTTAAATCAAAATGAATGTCTGAACCTGACCAGGATTTTAAACGATTTTGCTGATCGCATTGAAATTTTTGTAGTCATAAAACTTAGTGCCTTGGTCTCTTTGTAGTTCAATTTTTTTAAACCACAAAGACACAAAGGGACTAAATTTTAATACAATCTATACGATCAGCTTAATCAGTAAAATCGCTTAGAATCTTGGTTCATACACGTTCTTCCTCAGGTTTATCCTTCACCACGATCAAATCATTCAATTCAACAGTGATAGGCATTAAGCCAAGTTGCACGACGGCCTTCCTGCCACGCACTTCTTTCACATTTCCAACCTGGTGATTTTTTTTCATCATCACTTTGTCTCCTACCTGTGCATCCCCTCCCACCTCAATATATTTTGAATCAAATTTCTTTTTTACTTTTTCAGTAACCTGCTTTTCTTTTTGTTTGAATAGAAGCGCCTGCATTTGTTTGATCACTTCGTTTTTGTTTTCAGTTTTTCGCCAGTCAAAGATGATCTGTTTTAATTTCCGCTCCATCTCTTTGAGATAGGCGATGCGATCCTCCGTGATCTTGTTTTGCTGTTTCATAATCTCTACCTGCTGCTGGTGTCTTTCCTTGTGGATCACCACTTCCATTTCCTTTCTGAGTTTTTCATTTTCCCTGAGCAGTTTTTGCAATTCTTTTTCTTTTACTTCGATATCCCGCAAATCCTGCTCGGTGCGATTGAGCAATTTATCGAGACGAAAATGTCCTTCGTCAACTAGACTTCTCGCTCTTTTTATCAAAGACGGATCCAGACCGATACGCTCGGCAATAGAAAAAGTATATGAACTTCCCGGTTTACCAACTGTTAATTTGTACAAAGGCATCAAATTTTTTTCATCAAAACTCATTGCGCCATTCAAGATGCCCGGCGTTTTGTTCGCCATGATTTTTAAGTTAAGATAGTGCGTGGTCACTATGCCAAACGCATGCTTTCTCACCAATTCTTCCAATATCACTTCGGCAAAAGCACCGCCGAGATTCGGATCACTTCCGCTTCCCAATTCGTCAATAAAAAAAAGTGTTCGCCCATTCGCATTCTCAATAAAATATTTCATGTTCTTCAGATGCGAACTATAGGTACTCAATTCAAATTCGATGCTTTGCGTGTCACCGATATGAATCATAATTTGTTTAAAAATTCCCAACTCTGAAGAAGGATGTACAGGAATCAACAATCCAGACTGTATCATCAACTGCAAAAGTCCGACTGTTTTTAATGTAACTGTTTTTCCACCTGCGTTCGGTCCAGAGATTACCAGGATGCGTCCTTTTTCATTTAGTTCGATATTGGTGGGAATAGTTGGCTTCTGTTGCTTTTGATTATAGAGATATAGCAAAGGATGAAAAGCCTGACTGAGACGTATATGCGCTTTATCGTGCAGCAAGGGAAAATTCCCATTTACATCAAGCGCAAGCCTTGCTTTGGCACGTATGAAGTCATATTCGCCATTGATATCATGATAGGTTTTTAACAATGATGCATACGCGGACAATTTTCCCGTTAGTTCACGTAAAATGCGTGTCACCTCGCGGCTCTCCGCATACTCAAGAGAAAATATTTCATTGTTCAATTCGATGGTTTCTTCAGGCTCCACGAATGCAGTCTTCCTGGTGTCACTCTCTCCATGAAGAATTCCTTTTACCTGTCGCTTATGCTCTGCAAAAACAGCAACTACTCTCCTGCTATTTAAAAATGCTTCTTCAATATCTGCCACATAACCCGACTTGTTCAACTTTGATAAAATCCGGTCGAATACTCGTCGCAGTTCATTTCTCTTTCGGAACAAATTCATTCTTATCGACGATAATTCGTCCGACGCGTTATCCCTGACCATTCCGCTTTCATCCAGTATCTCGTCGATCCATTCAAGTATCTTTTTTTCGAAATAAGTATCGGCGATCACTTTAGCCAAAGCGGGGTAAGCAATTCTTCTTTCGTTATCGAACCAGTAAAAAATTTGCCGGATACTTTCAGCGAGCTTGCGTATTTGCATAAATTGGTCACCGCTCAAAATAGCACCTGGAATTGCAAGAAGTTTAATTTCTCGGGAAAGATTCAATGCATTGTCATTAGGAAAATATTGTGATTGTTGCAGTAACATTTTGAATTCGTTCGATTGCTGCAATTCAAGTTCTATACACTCACGGCGCGTGTGTATGCGTAAATTTTCTGCTTTCTCTTTTGCATATTCTGTTTTGCAATGTTCGGCCAGCAGCGTTTTTATCTTGTCGAATTCGAGCTGAACCAATGCTGATTCTGGGAAATACTTCATAACCGTGCCCGCAGGCTGAAAATTTGTTTTTTTGGATTGTAAAGATAGGAGGAAAATATGCGAATGTCTGAACCGGGATTTTATACGATTGAACTGATTTTGCGGAAACTTTGTGGAGATAAATTTTTCGCGTCTCTGTCGTTAAAAAAATGACCACAATACACAAAGGCACTAAGTTTCGAATTCATTTTAACACAATCAGAAAAATCAGTTCAATCGATCAAAATCGTAGTTCGGCTGTTGTTAACGAACTTGTAAAACCATCTATTTGTCGTTGATCTTACAATAAACGCTTGCCGGGGAAGTTAACTTGCACCTCGATTTAAAGCAACCAAATTTTCGATGCAGTTGCGGCCCGGAAGATTGATTATGCAGAACTTTTACTAAATTAAATTGTTAAAATAAAAAGATGAAAATCATGAGTTTTTTTGCCATCTTATTTTCTTACGCATTCTTAACGGGTTCCTGCACGGAATCACCATCACAACACATCAATATGACTGAAACAAAGATCCCAGCCGGATTAAAAACCGATACAGCAACTTTTGGCACCGGTTGTTTCTGGTGCACAGAGGCTATTTTCCAGGAATTAAAAGGAGTGTTAAAAGTAACATCGGGTTATTCGGGTGGAACTGTCGCCAATCCTTCTTATGAAGAAGTTTGTACCGGCACAACCGGGCATGCAGAATGCTTGCAAGTTATTTATGATCCTTCTGTGATCACCTATGATGAACTGTTGGAAGTTTTTTGGGAATCGCACGATCCTACTACTCTGAATCGCCAGGGTAATGACGTAGGCACACAATATCGTAGCGCCATTTTTTATCACGATGCTGCGCAAAAACAAAAAGCAGAACATTACAAAGAAGAATTGAGTAAAAGTGGAGCATACAACAAACCTATCGTCACAGAAATAACACCTTTCACAAAATTCTATCCGGCTGAAGATTATCATCAGAACTATTACAACACGCACGGTTCACAACCTTATTGCAGTTTTGTAATTCGTCCCAAGGTCGAAAAATTTGAAAAAGTGTTTAAGGATAAATTGAAGAAGAAGAACTGATGTGAATGCTGAACGCAGAACGCTAAACGCAAAACGCTGGACAAACTTGTTCGGCGTTTTTTGTGTTCTGCGTTAAGCGTTTTGCGTTCCGCGTTTAGCGTTTAGCTTTCTTCACTCTCCGCAGCTCCAGTAAATTCAATCCATTTGGTTCAAAACCTGAGATAGCGGGATTTACAAGATGAATTACTTCATCGTACCACAATGGAACAACAGGCGCGTCATTGATTACCATTTGGTCCATTTGCTGGTATAATTTTTTTCTCAAAGAATCATTGTTTTCCACCAACGATAATTCGTATAATTTATCGAATGCCGGATTATCATAGCGGGTATAATTTGGCGGCGCAGGATTTTTTGAATAGAAAACGCTCAAATAATTTTCAGCATCGGGATAATCTGCGATCCAGCTTCCGCGAAAAAAAAGCGCCTGCGATTTTGCTGTTTCTTCGATCAATAGATTTTTTTGTACGACTTCTATTTTTACTTTGATACCAACTTCTTCCAGTTCTTTCGCAATAAAACTTCCCAGATCGGCATAAATATCGATTGTAAGCAATTTTATCTCCGGCAAACCATTACCTTCCGGATAACCAGCTTCGTTTAATAGTTGCCGTGATTTTACAGGATCATAATGATATCCTTTCACTGCAGATGAATCAAAAGACGGTAGCCCGGCCGGAACAAAACCACTCTCGGCAGGAATTCCAATTGAATTGCGTAAGTACATCATCATTTTACGCCGATCAAATCCGTAATTGATGGCTTGCCTGATTTTTTTAAATCGCAGCGGAGAATGTTTCACCAGTTCATTGGACGTATCGATCAATACACCCAGGTATTCTGTATTAAGATATGGATGTTTTGATAGAATGATTTTATCCTGCCAGTCTTTTTTCAATTCACCTTTTTTATTTAGTACTTCGTCTTTGAAAGACGCGTCGATATCATTGGTAAAATCGAGTTCACCTTGTCTAAATAATAAAAATTCTGTAGCCTTATTGTCAAAGAAACTAATCTTCACTGCGTCGAGATATGGAAGCCGTGTTCCGGAGCTGTCTTTTTCAAAATAATTTTCGTTCTTTAATAAAATCAGATCCTGCCCTTCCTCCCAGGATTTAAATTGGAAAGGGCCCGTACCACAAGGATGGCTGCGAAAATCTTTTCCATATTTTTCCACTACTTCTTTGGGAACGATAGAGCAATACTGCATGCTCAATAACCCGAGTATCGGATTGAAAGGTCTGATCAGTTTTAATTGAAATGTTGAATCGTCGATAACGTGAAAACCATCCGGCGCAACCCTGTTATTAAATATCCAGGCGCCACTGCTTGCAGTTGATTGATCAATGATACGATGAAAGCTATACGCAACATCTTTTGCCGTCATTTTTCTTCCTTTCTTATTTGGAAAAGCATCGTTATCGTGAAACAAAACATCGGTGCGTAAATGAAAAGTATATACTAGTCTGTCGGGTGAAACATCCCAATTTTTTGCGAGGGAAGGAACGATATCCAGATTACTATCGGTTTCAACAATCGTATTAAATATCTGGTGTACTGGCCAAATAATGGATTGATTTTTTGCAAACGCCGGATCGAGGGTTGGAATGCCTGTATCGGCATTGTAATGAAAAACTTTCTTATTGTGATCGATTTTATTGCTGCATGCAAATGCAAGCAACACGACTATTAAGCCGCCCATATATTTTATATGAAGCACAGTAGAATATTTTTCTATCTTCATTTTTGTTATTGCGTCTATAGCTTGTGGTTTGAACCATGATGAGAGGATGGACGGATTACCATGAATTGAATTTTAACAGTCCGCAAATATTTTCATGATAATCCATAAATCCTTCAATCATGGTTCAAACCACAAGCGCGAAACTCAAATTTAGTAAATGAAACGAACAGCATTCTTCATTCTTATTTTTTCAACGGTTGTTTGGTTGTCTTGTTCCGCGCAGTTATCGCAAGAAAAAAACCGTTTCACGCATGCAGATAGTCTGCGTGGAAGTGTTACTAAAGAACGCGCATGGTGGGATGTTTTGTATTATGGTATTCAAATTCGACCCGATTACAATAAAAAATTTATTTCCGGGTCGACTGAAATCAAATTCAAAGTTTTAATGCCCGGGAGCGTAATGCAAATCGATTTACAGCAGCCTTTTGAAATAAAAGAAGTGTTATGGAACAACCATTCCTTAAATTATACCCGGGATGGAAATGTTTTTTTAATAAATTTTCCAACCCAATTAGTATCGGGCAAAACAGAATCGATCAACATTCACTACGATGGATACCCGCAAATAGCTAAACGTCCGCCCTGGGACAATGGCTGGATATTCAAACAAGATAAATTAGGACGGCCATGGCTGACGGTAACCTGCCAGGGCCTTGGCGCCAGTTCCTGGTATCCGTGCAAAGATTATTTGGGTGATGAACCTGATGATGGCGCATCGCTAAGTATAACGGTGCCGGATACACTAGTTGCGGTCGGTAATGGAAGATTGAAAGAGAAAAAAAATAATGGCGATGGCAATACTACATATACCTGGGCGGTTGTAAATCCAATTAATACTTACAATATCATTCCTTATATCGGTAAATATGTTAGTTGGCACGAGGAGTATGAAGGCGAAAAAGGAAAATTGGACTGTGATTATTGGGTCTTAGATTATAATCTCGATAAAGCTAAAATAGAATTCAAAGCCGTTGACTCCATGTTGAAATGTTTTGAATATTGGTTTGGGCCATATCCTTTCTATGAAGACGGATACAAACTCGTGGAAGCGCCACATCTTGGCATGGAGCATCAAAGCGCCGTTGCTTATGGAAACGGCTTTAAAAAAGGTTATGCAGGAAAAGATTTATCGGAAACGGGATGGGGATTGAAGTGGGATTTTATCATCGTTCATGAGAGCGGTCACGAATGGTTTGGAAATAATATTACGTGCAAGGACATTGCCGACGAATGGATACATGAAGGTTTTACATGCTATAGCGAAACAATTTTCACCGGTTACTATTTTGGAAAGGAAGCCGGAGACGATTACAATATCGGGCAGAGAAAGCTAATTGAAAATAAAAAACCAATTATCAGTACCTATGGCGTCAACAACGGGCCAGACGATACGGACGAATATTACAAAGCAAGCAGCATGATCCACACGATCAGGCAGATCATTAATAATGATTCCTTGTTCAGGCAAATATTGCGCGGATTGAACAAAACCTTCTATCATCAGACAGTCACGACGGAACAAATTGAACATTATATAAGCGCTCAATCAAAGATCAATTTCTCAAAAGTTTTTGACCAATATCTGAGAACTACAAAAATTCCGATATTAGAATATAAACAGAACGGATTTGCACTTTCTTACCGGTGGACAAATTGCATAAAAGATTTTAACATGCCTCTAAAGATCCAGTTCAAAGGCAATCGTTGGATAAAGCCATCAGCGAAATTTCATAATTTATCCTTGTATCCGGAAGGAGATAACCACTTTTCGATTGACAGGAATTTCTATGTGCGGGCCAATACTGGTTTTTGAATGCTTAGTATGGGATTGATGAGAAAGAAATATTCAATATTCAACACTCAATGTTCAATATTCAAGTTTTAGCCGAGCCTATAATTTCTAACTTGATCATTGAACATTGAGTGTTGAATACTGAATATTTCCTTCCCTCAATTCCCCACAAAAAACCGCATCTTTGTAATCGAACATCATTCTCATACATGAGCACCATTCGACGGCAAAGCATTATTTCTTCCGGTATCGTATATTTTGGTTTTGCATTGGGCTTTGTAAATATTTACCTATTCACACGCCAAGGCGGTTTCACACAGGAACAGTATGGACTTACCGGAACATTTATCGCCATTGCCAATATCATGTATTCTTTTGCCAGCCTCGGCATGCAAGCATACATTTTTAAATTCTATCCCTATTATCACGATAATTTACCAGTGCAGAAAAACGACATGATAACGATTGCCCTGGGAGTGAGCGTCATTGGATTTATATTGGTACTGGTGACCGGCTTTGTTTTCAAAGATTTTGTTGTCCAGAAATTTGGCGCGCATTCTCCCGAGTTAATCGTTTACTACGGCTGGATTTTCCCATTTGGATTTGGCTTAACCATGTTTACGTTGTTGGAGGCGCTTGCATGGCATCTGAAAAAATCTGTACTAACAAATTTTCTTCGCGAAGTGTTGTTCAGGCTGCTTACATCTACTTTGATTATTCTTTCTTTTGTAGGATTGATAAAGAACTTCGACCTGTTTATTAAGCTTTATTCTTTTGAATATATTTTAATCGCACTAACACTGATGGTTTATCTTATTCGGAAGAAAGAAATATTTTTTACGTTTCGTATCAGCCGCGTTACTAAAAAATTCAAGGTATTTATATTTCGAATGACAACACTTGTTTGGAGTGGAGTATTAATTCATTCGATTGCCAATTTTTTTGGCGTACTTGTTATAGCGGCTGTGATGCCAACGGGTCTCGCTTATGTAGGTATTTTTACATTGGCTCAAAATATTGCGAGCCTGATACAGGCGCCACAACGTGTTATTATTTCAGCATCGATTGGTCCCTTGTCAAGAGCGTGGAAAGACCGGGATTTTAAAAAGATAAGAGAAGTATACAGCCGTTCGTCAATCAATCAATTGGTATTTGCGGCTGGAATGTTTGTGTTGATATGGATAAATTTCACCGACGGTGTCTTAACCTTCCATTTACAAAATGCATATCTCGAAGCACACTATGTATTTCTATTTATGGGGTTGATGCGTGTAATTGATATGGGCACCGGCTTGAATTCACAGATTATTACGACTTCCAGTTTCTGGCTATTTGAATTTGTTACAGGAGTAATTTTAATTTTGCTCACCGTTGTTCTCTCGTACATACTTACAAAAAAATTAGGTGTAACCGGTCCCGCAATTGCCGACCTGATAGCATTAGTGATATATAACGGTATCCGTTATGTTTTTTTATTGAAAAAATTCAGGATGCAGCCCTTCAATGCAAAAACATTTTACACACTCATTATTGGTTTTGTAGGATACCTTATCTGCTATTTTCTTTTTCACCAGCATGACGGTTTTTTGTGGATCGTACTAAGAAGCGTTGTCTTTGTAGCTTTCTATTTTTCTGCCATCGTTTATTTTAATCTATCACCGGACCTGCTGCCAGTTTGGGCAACGATAAAGAAGAGATTGGGAGTGAGAAGGTAGTGGTAAGTGGATAGTTGTAAGTCATAAGTAGTGAACGGCAGAAGTGATCAACCTGATATTAGAAATATCCCACATCTCACTTCTCACATCTTACTTCTTACTTTTCACATCTTACAAATTTTCGTACCTTTTCATTATTCTCTAATCCTTAAAACAAATCAACATGCACTTCTTGTGGTTTATTTTGCTTGGCGCTGTAGCCGGTTGGCTTGCAGGCCAGATCACTAAAGGCGGTGGCTTCGGGCTGCTCGGCAATATCGTTGTTGGAATACTTGGTGCTGTCATCGGTGGCTGGCTTGCCGGTGTATTGGGCATCCTGCCAACAAATTTGCTCGGTGAATTATTAGTTGCAACGGGCGGTGCAGTGGTGCTGCTCTTTGTTGTAAGCCTGATCAAAAAAAGTTAATCCCTTTTAAATTCTATTTAAAGTAAAGGCCTTGCATTTGCAGGGCCTTTATGTTTTAAGTCATCAGTCGGTAGTTAACAGTAATCAGTTCTTTATTTTGGGTCGTTTATTATTCGGCACTCCCCGTTTACTTAACTCATTTTCACATTATCACATTCTGCACTCATTCATCATCTTCTTCATAATTATAAGTGTCCTGGTTACCATTGTATATGGCTTCCCATTTTTTTACGGTGTCATCATCCAATAATTCGAGTATATCATAAATGCTGTCTGTTTTTTTCTTCCATTCCAAAACAGTAGCATCAGTATATGTGGACACATACATACAATTATCCGATTCCATATTCACTTTGATCAGG
>JAFDYD010000018.1 GCA_018267615.1 Bacteroidota bacterium
AGTAGGCACATAGTTACACATAGTTGAAGTATCTAAAGATGAAATTATATTTCAAATTGACCAACTACAAAAAAAATCTTTGTTACTCTTTTATTCGGATATTTTTATATTCCACTTTCATGATGTGACCGGCATGAATTTGTAACCCAATGAGCCCGGACATTTTTCGGTTAGCTGTATCATTGTCGGTGACATCACTCATCAATATCCCATTAATATAATGTTGGAGATGATTCCCTTTTATAATCAAATGGCATTCGTTCCAACCCTCATTGATCTTTGTTTTCAAGGAATCGATATTACCCAGTGAGCTATCAACAATCATAGCAGACCATGCATTGTTCTTGCTTTGTGCGTCGGGAGAAAAAGGAATGGTAACTTTTTGACCACGATATGCAAGCGTTGACCGGCCGCGCTCTTCATAGTTCTGACCGGTGTAACTATTTTCGCCATCAATATCTGCCTGGTAACCTTTCAACCCAAACTGCACACCCGAAACAGTATCACTTCTATATTGAATACCACTGTTGCCGCCTTTTGAAATACGATAATCAGTGATCAATTCAAAATCACCTGGCCTACTGGCTTTCAAAATTAAAAACGTATTTGCTTTTAGGTTTGAAGTAGAATCCTCTTCTCCAGTGATGATTCCATCTTTTACTTTCCAGATGCTGGTGTCACCCTCCCATCCATTCAGCGTTTTTCCATCGAAGAGAGCAAGAAACCCGTCTTTATCTTTTTGCGCAACATTTTCGCTTGTTTTATCTGAATTGCCTGAAGAATTACAACTACTCGTAATTATCATTACTAAAAAAAACAACGTGCATAATTGTAAGATCGACTTAATAAAATTTTGCATAGAAAATAGTTGATTTTTTGATTCAAAAAATTTTCCGTTTTATTTATTTGTCCATTCAACACCCGTTTGCTTCCAGCTTTTTGATTGTGCGGAATCGATGACAGCTTCACAAACTTTTTGCGTTTGCAAGGCATCCAGAAAAGTCGGATGGCAATCATCCCCTGTTTCAAGACTCTTCAAAAAGTCAGCGGCCTGGTGAACAAAACTATGTTCATACCCGATTCCTAATCCAGGCACCCACCATTTATTCATGTAAGGTTGTTCTCCATCAGTAACGTGAATGGAGCGCCATCCCCTCACGACCGAGTCATCAGCATAATCGAAATATTCGAGACGGTTCAGATCATGAAGATCCCAGCGAATGGATGCATTTTCCCCATTGATCTCAAAAGTATAAAGCGCTTTATGACCTCGTGCATAACGAGTGGATTCAAATAACCCCAAAGACCCATTGTCGAAATGACAATGAAAGATACAGGCGTCATCAATGCCTACTTTTTGAACTTTGCCTGTTAACTGGTGCATGCGCTCCTTCACAAAAGTTTCAGTAACGGCAGACACATCATGAATCGTACCATTAAGCCACATGGCCGTGTCGATGCAATGAGCCAGCAAATCTCCAGTTACACCAGAACCCGCCGCATCCACATCGAGTCGCCATGTACCTGCACCACCTTGCGGAACATTTTCGTTGATGGTCCAGTCCTGCAAAAAGTTGGCGCGATAATGAAATATTTTTCCAAGCTTTCCTGAGTCAACGATTTGTTTGGCGAGTGTTACCGCAGGGAGACGACGATAGTTGTACCAAACTGTATTTTTAACACCGGCCTTTGCAACCGCATCCACCATTTTTTGAGCTTCCGCCAAACTGCGTGCAAGCGGCTTTTCACAAAGAATCATTTTTCCCGCTGCTGCTGCAGCAATTGCTATTTCAGCATGCGTATCGTTAGGTGTGCAAATGTCGATGGCATCGATGTCTGTGCGAGTCACTAATTTTTTCCAATCTGTTTCTATTGATTCATATCCCCATTGTCCGGCAAAGGATCTTATCTTTTCTTCATTCCTCGAACAAACGGCTTTGAGCACTGGTTTGTATTGCAATTCCGGAAAAAAATTTGGGACACGATTATATCCATTAGAATGCGTGCGCCCCATAAATCCGGTTCCAATTAATCCAATTCGCAATTCTTTTTTTGACATAATTTATTTATAATTTTTTCAATAAATATTTAAGAGATTAAGTCAGTTGAGCGGGGAACTGGAAATTATTTCTCATTCCACCCATCCATGTTGTTCGCGAACTTTTATCATTACTCCCAGGATATCATTCCATGTTTGTTGTTTCATCATCACTTCATTCGGGAACATGCAGCCATCCCAACAGATATGCTTAAACGCTTTTGTGAGTTTGCCTTTTTCATCGCGCAACCAATAACCCGCATCGTGCGGAATGTCGAGTTTTCCATTGGGATCGAGTGCCTGGCAATGACGGCCCGTCTTATCATGCGAACCGGAGCCGAAAACAGTGCCGTCATTTTGTGCAACATGAAAGTCGATTGTCCATGGACGCAACGCGTTTGTAAGTTTTTTTAATCCTTCATGTAAAGTCTTACGATCGCTCCATTCAAAATCTACCGGCAAGATGCGGTCTTCCGGTCGATTGGTTCCAAGCAAGTATAATAAGGTATGCGCCATATCTGCCTGAAATCCGATATTAGGTCTATCAACAGATTCCATCGTGTTGATCATCGTTTTCCAACTATGCATGCCGCCCCAGCAAATCTCGCCTTCGGCAGCCAATCTTTCACCGTATTCCGCGGCTACATCACATGCTTCGCGAAAAGTAGAAGCAATTAATTTTGTATTGTTCACGGGATCAAGCGCCCATTGTTCAGGTTTGCTGGCTGAATCAATACGAACAATTCCATTCGGGCGCACGCCCAACTCTCTCAATTTTTTTCCGAATCTACATGCCTTACGCACCATCTCAACAAATATCTTTCTCTCTTCTTTTGTTCCCATTGCAGGTCCGCCCCAGATTGGAGCAACGAGTGAACCTATTTCGAGATGGAGAGCGGAAACTTTTGCAGCCAGTTTTTTGATTCCATCATCGCTCATATCTAAATCAATATGCGGATCAAAAAGACCGATATCAACGCCGTCAAATTTTACTCCGTTCACTTCTGCTGCTGCAGTTTTTTCAAGCATTGTATCAAACGAAATGACGGGCTCTGAATCGGGACCTTTGCCTACAATACCCGGCCAGGTAGCGTTGTGGAGTTTTGGATAATTATTGGGCATACATTTATTTTTATATTCTGTGTTGAATACAAATTTGATTTTCTAGATCATGTCCGGGTTTTTAGGCCCGAAATGTTTTAGCATTACTATCGGGTCTGTTGATGACAAGTTTACAATTTTCACTCCTGCTCTTGCTGCATCTTCACTGATAAAAAATTCGTCGTTGGTTAATTGACCGTATCGGATTAACGCAGGTGTTTCAATATCCCAAACACCCATTTTCCCATGACCCTGCATCATGATCATACCATAAGCAGCAGCATCTTTAATAGTAACTGTTGCACCGGGCATCACAGTCAGTTCTTTTGCGCTGAAGGAATCAGACTTGTAACAGATCCATTTTTCGATGTATCCCTGTGCTTTCATTTCTTCCAATGATTTCACAGGCTTCGGCGCCATGAAACGATTTTGCATCATGTTCGGATCAAGATTCAAATCCCAGTCAATGACATCGAGGAGCGCTTCATAATCTCCAATATTTTCCTGAGGTGTTCCATTCCATAAAAGTTCTTCCGGAATGATGGCTTCATTAACCAAGGATTGATACATCGCAAAAACATCGGAGGCTTTTTGCGGTTCATAGGTACACATGCTGCCGGGAGCATGAAGCAATCCGGGAGGGACATCCCATCCGGTACCGGGATCGAGTTTGTAGGCCTGTGAATAGCTGGTGATTTTATTATCACCCTTGGTAAAATTTACTAAACATTCTTTTATCTGATCTCGCGTTGTACCTGCTGCAAGTCCCATAAATGTATACGGATAATCACCACCGTGATTGTTCACCTGTGGTGGAAAATAATAAGCTTCGGGTTTACCTTTCTGTCCAATCAACGCGGCTTTCTCATCGTTATGGTGAACATGGTGCGGCAACGGTCCCATATTATCAAAGAACTTGGAATACATGGGCCAGCTTTGATGTTCATTCCATAAACGATCACCAATTAATTTCCCTTTCAGTTCATCAACTGCATCGCGTAAAAGTATCTGTATTGTTTTTGTTCCATCGTTGAAAACAATTGGACTCAAACCTTCATGCTGTCCTGTTAATGGACCATTCTTCGCAGGCGTTGTTGAAGAAAACCAGCGTTCGTCGATTCCTCCGCGCTTACCTCCCAAAACATAATAATCATCGGGATGCAATTTTATTCTTCTTCCCGGCACACAGAAAGAACGCGGCACCCACGTGGGCGCTAAGCGAAGAATTCCTTTTCCCTGGTCAAGTGCTTTCGCGGCAATACTCGTAGCATTCATCATTTAATTATTTTATTTTATAAAATTCTAATGTTAATTGGTTACATAGGATTCGGTAGAATAAGCGTAAAGTAAATATCGGATTTACTCTAGGCCAGATAGGAAATAATCAATATTCGACACTCAATATTCAATGCTCAAGTCAAAATTCAATCAGTAGTTTGGAAATGACTTGAACATTGAGTGTTGAATTTTGATTATTGACTATTTCTTCCAGTTGAGCATCCTTTCATTAAAGCACTTTGCTTTTATTCTACCTAATCCTCTTAGCTATATCGATGAATTATTCTATGATTTCATTTTGAAATCTCAGTAACTTCCAGCTTAACATCATATTCTCTTTTCGCGCCGGGTTCTAAAAAAATAAGTTCATTATTTTCTTTCGCTGCAAATTGACCAATGGGTCGATTTGTCCCGGGCTCCAAACCTGTTACATATTCTCCTTTTCCAAAATGCTGCCAATTGGTTAACCACGGCAATTGGTTTTTGAAAAAGACGATGTTTACATCCAATCCTAATTTTTCATTACGCAAGCCACACATACATTTCCCCTCACCATCTTGCTTCATATCCACGTATGCAGCTTCTTCTCCATTTCCCGCATGATCTTCCAATGGAGCGGGACATCGATGAAAATTATTTCCTTCTTTAAAAATCTTATTTTTCTTTCCTTCTTCCCGAGTGTACCATTTTCCCTCCCACGTAATGTCGGTTCCTTCATCAACCAATGGCCAGCCAAAATTGAAATGATACATGAGCATATGTGGCGCTTTGGTATTTCCATGATTGGTGACTTCATCGTGTATGTAAATTGCAGGTTCGCCCAATCTTCCGGAAATAGTTCTTCTCAATTCAAGTTGTATTCCCAATGGATGTGTTTGCTTCATCGTTCCTGTAATGCTCATATCCATTTTACCGGAAAAAGGATTGGGTTGAATGATAGATTCAATCTCAGCGGGCAATTGACTGATCACGCCATGAAGTCCGTGTTCTCCGTGCTCATTTTTATCCGGCCATCCAATATGATCGAGGCCGCAGGTAACAAGAAGGCCACCGCCAAAAGTTTTTATCCAGTCAAAATTTTTATCTGAAAGAAGCTGAGGTTTTGAAATTCCTAAATGACTAATCCACGCAAGACTATGCTGGTTAAAAAAAGTGTCCGCAATATCCATGGCCCTGTCTAAAACAATTTTATAACGAAGTCCTGTGCCTGTATTCACCCAGGCAATACGGGATCCTCTGCCAGCGCCGTTATCAAGAACAGAAGTTTCAATGCCGCCTACCTGGGCAGGATGTGAAATTTTATGATGCCAGGGCATTTGATTCATATGGTTAATGCAATTCGTTTATTAATAGCGAGCAAATGATTTATGGCAGACGTTTTACTAAAATAATTTTTTATGTTATTTTTTTGGCTTGAACACCTCATTATTTTTATCACCACCGGATTTTAAATAAGCCAGCAGGTTCTTTAACTCTTCCGGATTTAATCTATTAATCAACCCAGACATCATAGGAGAGACTTCAGAGATACGGGTACGCAATACATCTTTTTTCAAAACATCTCTTGTTACCTGAGGTGCAAAAGGATTTTGAGAAATAATATATTTATCATTGTCCTGGCTGATAATTCTTCCGACTACAGAACCGCCTTCTTTCAAATCAAAAACGGTTGCACCAAATTGGTCAGAAATAGTTTTGTTTGGTTCAATAATAGCTACCAGCATATCACGGTAAGAAAAGCGTGTACCCAACTGCGTTAGATCCGGACCGGCTACACCGCCTTCCCCGCGCACAGTATGACAGGATATACAAAGTGAAGCCGTAAACATTGCTTTGCCATTTTCATAATCACGATTAACCATTCCACTGTCTACATATTTGATTGCAGTGTCAACCTCCCAATCTCTTCCCGGTCCTTTGGGCCGCTGTGTGGCCGTTGCCATACTTGTACCGGAAATAGCCACTATAGAATCCCCGGAAATCGTATTAAAATGATTGAATTCATTTTTAGGCACATTTGCCAGCGCATTTTTTCTTGCATTATTAATAAAGCCGACAAAACTATGTCCGCCTTTATAATTAAACGCACCATAAAACCAACGGAAATATTTTTCACGCAACTCTGGTGTCCACCCGGTTTTTGCAGCACTCAACACCGTTGCATAAAAGGTCTGCTGCTGAGGCGGCACCTTGGAAAGCATTCCGGCGATGTCCATCCCATATTGCGGATTTCGCATAATCAAATCAGAAGAATTGGTGAGTGTTATTTGATAAGCACTATCATCTTTTGCATTTGCAAGGAGCGCCATTGTTTTTTCCACGGATTGAGGTGCCCCGATATGCACAAGCACCTTGCACAACTCACGGTTAAGCTCATTCGATTTTGCCGGATAATGTGGATTGAGATAAACAGCCACCCGCGATTTTGCTTCTTCACCGGGCATTCCCATACGGGCGATAAGCAATTCGAATGCTCTTACTCTATCAATCTGCTGTGTCTCGGTTAGTGTTGCAAAATCGCCTGTTGCAAGGGCATCGAGCGCTTTATCTTCAACGTTTTTATTTCCTTGTCTTGCGAGTGCGAGTATTGCCTGATTTAAAATAACCGGATCTTTTTCATTCAATGCTTTATCCTGCCATTCGCGAACTGGCTGGTTCTCTATTGCAATTCTTGCTGCGAAACGAATATATCGATCAGCATGTTTTAAATAAGGCCATGCAAAATCAATCGCGCCGGCTTTTGGCGTTCCGTGAAATTCTTCCAGTTTCCTCCTGATCATTTGTTCTTCACTCAACGTGGTAGCGGTAAGCGGTTCGGTGAACTGCTTGTTGTCGGCATAATAAACACGATACAAATCTGATTCAATCCTGCGGCCTCCTGTCAAAAAATAAAGAGCTCCATCAGGTCCGATGATACCATCTGTTAACGGCAATGGAGAACCGGAAATAAATTCTTCACCCTTGGTTTTATACGTGGCTCCATCAGCTTCCAGGTGCACTGCGTAGATAATACCAAAGCTCCAGTCGAATGCAAATAATGAACGTCGATATTTCTCCGGAAAATGCGCATCAAGTCCATTAAAAAAACTTGTAGGCGAACCTTGTCCCACATTTAATACCGCCGGCAAATTATCGGGAAAAGAAGGAGACCATTTGTCGGTGCCCGGGCGCCATCCGAATTCACTGCCACTCGTTACCTGGCAAATGCGAATTGGCCGATACCAGGGCAGACCGAAATCCCATTCCATGTCAGAATCAAAAGCAAACATATCACCTGCATCATTAAAGCATAGATCAAATGGATTTCTAAAACCATTCGCAAACAATTCCCAATGCGAACCGTCCGGTTCAAGATGTGCAATCCATCCGCCATGTATATTCACAGTTTCATCATGACCGTTAGGATCTTTTATCAATGGCATCAGGTTATCAATTTGCCATGCAGGCGGTGGCGCTTTGTAAACATCCATCTTAGGGATTTTTGTAAAATTGCCCGCTACTACATAAATAGATTTTTTATCGGGAGATAATACAATGCTGTGTGGCCCATGTTCTCCATCTCCATCGAGCGATTTTAGTAATGTGACTTTATCAAATTCATCATCGCCATTAGAATCCTGCAAACGATATAATCCGCTGTGCTGCGATTTTGCTGTATCTCCTTCATCGTTCACCATTACATAAAGACTGTTGAATGCATAAAGCAGTCCATGCGCAAATCCCATTTTTATTTTGGCGGTATCGCCAACAGGTTTTACTTCTAATTTTTCTACTTTAATTTTAACCGTGGTATCTGAACCAATTGGGGGAATGCTGAGGCGATATAAATTACCATATTGATCAGAGGCAATCATTCTTCCTTTGTCATCAAAAGTCATAGCCACCCATGAACCCTGATCGTTTAATCCCGGGCTGTACAAGTGATCCGCATGAAAACCTTCCGGCAATTTAATCTTTGCGACTTTTGGATCAGCGGAGATTATTGTGTCCGATTTTGTTTGATTGGTGCAAGAGATTTGTGATAATAAAAAGCTAACGAAAATCAGTTGCAGAAAATAACCGGGAGTTTTTCTCATCGTTAGTTTATTTGATTTATGTATTTTTTTGAAGAGTTTTATTTTGCAGTTAATTCAAATGGCTATTCATTTTTCCACAGGGAGATTTTAAAGATAAGGATTATGCAGGTTACTTAACCTTCCTGAAATTTATTTTTCTGAAAAGATAAAGACTGAATGGCGTGAAAAATCTATTTCGCAGGATAGCATATTTGCAGAATAAATATGAGGATGTCTTTCACAGGTCGAAATATTTGTGATTATGATTTAAACAAGAAAAAGTATACTCAAAATGAAATACAGGATCTAACAAAAAGGGGCAAATATTAATTCTTTCAAATATAAAACCCGCTCAAAAATTCGGGCGGGTTTTTAGCGAATCTTTGGATATCAAATGATCCGGTTTATATCAGTTATTTGATTCTCCAACCACCGATCAATAGCCAAAAGATAAATACAAGTTCACCCACAGCAAGAAATCCTTAAGTTGGAAATTTGAATGACTACTCTTAAGTAAGTCGTTTTCGTTTCAATAATCCATGTATTGATAGAATAATAGATAAGATTGATGTAAGTCCAAGTGCAAGCGGAAGGTTAAGATCTCTTTGTCAGAGATTCTATATATCGAAAGTCAGCGCGAATACATTAAAATTGTTACCAATAAAAGCGAATTCATTTCAAAGATGAGCACTAAGGACATCGAGGATATCTTGCCAGATATTCTTTTTAAAAGAATCCACCGATCATTTATTGTTGCCATCAATAAAATCGACTCATATACGGCGGAAGCCGTCGAAATTAATGGTATGCATATACCAGTCGGCAGAGGCTACAGGGGAATAATCGACAATATGTAAGTCTATTGCATGGTAAGGATAAGCAACAAATTGTTTGCAACAGAAATATCAATTTTAAGCGACTATAAATATTGACTGCGATAATCACCCATGATGTGATTTTCCTTTTGTATCCTCGCAATACTATTACTAAAAAAAGTAATTTGCTGATGCGAACCCCGGTGACGGTATTAAAATTCCTTCTTCATAAAATAGAATTTATTCATGAATAAAAAACTCATTAGTGATACCACAGATTCAATGAGTGAATTTGTTACTGGTGATGGTGAAATGGCTACACTCACTCGACGTTTTGATTGGACTTCGTCGTCGATTGGACCTGCAGCGTCATGGCCGCAAAGCTTGCGTACTACTTTAAGTATAATTCTGAATTCCAGGTTCCCAATGTTTTTATTTTGGGGGCCGAATTTAATTTGTTTTTATAATGATGCGTACCGCCCCAGTTTGGGCAAGGATGGAAAACACCCTCATATTTTGGGAATGAAGGCCGAAGACGCGTGGCCTGAGATATGGTCAATCATCAAGCCGTTAATAGACCAGGTACTTGCCACCGGGGAAGCTACCTGGAGTGAGGACCAATTAATACCTATATATCGTAATGCTAAAATTGAAGATGTGTACTGGACTTTCAGTTACAGTCCCGTGATCAATGAAAGCGGAAAACCCGGAGGCGTATTTGTGACCTGCTTCGAAACCACCGAAAAAGTAATCAACATAAAAAAACTGAAAGAGAGTAATGAGGAATTAAATTTTGCTATTGAGGCACCTGAGTTGGCAACATGGGATTATCATCCCCAGACAAAAAAATTTACAGGGAACGACAGATGGAGGAATTGGATCGGCGTAGAGCATACAGGTGAAATTGAACTATCAGATGTGTTGCACTTCGTAATTGAAAAAGATCGTGACCGTGTTACGGATTCTATATCCCAGGCTTTACATGACAAATCTGGCGGTTTTTATGATGAAGAGTATACACTGGTCAATCCGATAACCAAAGAAGAACGCATGGTACACAGCAAGGGGCGGGCATGGTTTAATGAAGAAAAAATTCCGATTAGATTGAATGGTATCATTCAGGATGTGACCAAAATAAAAAAAACGCAACTTCAATTGGAAAAATATGCAAGATATCTTCAAGTCGCCACCGATTCAGCCAATGTAGGCACCTGGTCATTGGACATAGAATCCGGCGCACTGACGTGGAGCAATCTTCATAAAAAAATGTGGGGCTATGAGAAAAATCAAAAAGACCTCACCTATGAAGACTGGCATAAAATAATTTTACCGGAAGATAAGGAAATGGCCTTTGAAAAAGTAGAAGAAGCAAGATTGAAAAGAGTTTTATATGAAGTGCAATACCGTATCAGGAAGGCAGATGATAACACTATTCACTGGATGCGTTCATTGGGCAAATTTTTTTATAACGACAAGGGAGAAGCAGAAACACTCACGGGAATCAGTATAGATATTTCAAAACAAAAAGAAGATGAAGATGAATTGCGCAGAAGCCAGGAAACATTATTGGAAAGAGAGGAGCTGTTTCGTACTATGGCGGAAACTCTGCCGCAAATGATTTGGATAATCAACGGGCTTGGTGTTGTTGAATATGCCTCCAGATCATGGGAAAAGTATTCTGGCATTGCTAATATCAATGAAGCGTGGAATGCAATGATGCATCCCGAAGAAAAAGATGCAGTCATGAAGGCATGGAAAAGAGATATGGATGCAGGGAATCCTTTCAGGTATCAAATGCGATTAAAAAATAAATTTGGAGAATATCGCTGGCATTTTTCCGCAGCTGAAACTATAAAGGATGAAAAAGGTAAAGTGATAAAATGGATTGGATCCCTTACTGATATTCATGAGCAAAAAATGAAAGAACAACAAAAAGACGAATTTATAAGCATTGCGAGCCATGAAATGAAAACGCCACTCACAACAGCTAAAGGCTACCTTGAATTATTGCAATTGTCTTTACCAACAAGCAAGCCTGAATATTTATACGTATCCAAGGCTAACCAGGCGATTGCAAGATTGCAGGATTTTATCAATGATTTGCTGGATGCAGGTAAAATACAGAATGGCAAATTAAATTACAATATCACAAGATTTAATTTTAATGACTTATTGGAAGAAAGCGTTGAAACCGTACAACATAACACTTCGACTCACATCATACGTAAAGCAGACACGGTGTTATCAGAAATCAATGGAGACAAAAACCGCCTGCAGCAGGTAATAGTAAATTTATTATTGAATGCTATTAAATATTCTCCAAATGCGAATGAAATCATAGTAAGAATTCTAAGAGATGAAAACTATTTAACAGTATCGGTGCAGGACTTTGGTGTGGGTATGGCTAAGGAACATCTTGATAAAATATTTGACCGATATTATCGAGTGGAGGAGCACGCGTTCCGCTTCCAGGGTTTGGGTATCGGGCTATACATTTCTAAAGATATCGTCGAAAGGCATCGTGGTAAAATGTGGGCGGAAAGTGAAGAAGAAAAGGGAAGTATTTTTTATTTTACTTTGCCTTTGTGAAACAAGCAAACTAGCCTTAGAAAAATGACAAAAAAAATTCTTTTTTATGATGATGACAGCGAAATTCTGTCATTGTGCCTTATCATACTTTCCAAAACAAATTACATCATTGAAACGAGAGTATTCTGTGATGATATTATAGAAGATGTGAGATCAATAGGCCCCGACCTAATTATCATGGACCTTTGGATACCCAAAATAGGAGGCGAAAAAGCAATAACATTGCTAAAACAAAATGATGAAACGAAGCATATCCCTATCCTTCTATTTTCGGCCAATGCTGACCTTCCCTCGATAAGTAAAAAATTAAATGCAGACGGCTATATAGAAAAACCATTCGCGATTGCTGAATTTACCAAAACTATAAATAGCATGTTCAAAAGCGAGCACAGCCAGGAGTAATATGTATTCGTATTAGTTTGGGAGAGTACTTTTCACTTTTTTACCATACTTGAATTAGTATCTTTAAACATGGTTCCTATTCTTTATATTTTCCATCTCTCGTCTACGGGTAGTGGGTCAATCTGAAATATAATTTCATCTTTAGATACTTCAACTATGTGCCTACTGTGTCTATGTGGTGAAAAAAATTTATCACATAGACACAATAGGCACATAGTTACACATAGAAATTCCAAACTGACCCACCACTCATCTACGTTAGATTTTTGAAAGCAAAAGATTTGCACAACAGTTCATATCTGGAGTGGTGTTTTGAGGCCGATTGATATAAAAAGTTTAATACAGAGCGTAAAACAGTCGAAAGTACTGTCCTTAAAACAATCTTTCGTTTACTATTACCTATTTATAAATTCCTCATTGAATTAAATTTTTTCACAGCAAATTGTAAAAATTGTTTACCTTCTCTAATATATTTTCGACCAATTGCCAACTCTGATTACTACTCTTAACTGACTTATCAACGGCAGATTCCTTATTGTAGTTATTGAACAAATGTTCTACGATAAAATTGTTTTGTACCCGCTGAATTACGTAATACGTCTACCCATGTCTTCCTTTTTTCATCAATAAATTAATTTGCCCATGAATAACATGGACGACCAGGCTCCGTATTATTTAAAGAAGAAGGGTTCTAATGACGACCAAAATCCGCTTGCCAGGAAAAATTCGAAGCCTGGCCAAAACTCAAATTCAGAATTGTCTTCCTTTAAGATTCAAGCTCCGACAATCAGCTTACCAAAAGGAGGCGGAGGAATAAAAAGCATTGATGAAAAATTCACCATAAATGCGGTTAATGGAACAGCTGCACTTTCAATTCCCATTCCTATATCTTCTGCACGAGGATTTTCTCCAGATATTCGTCTCGCTTACAATTCGGGTTCGGGTAATAATTTATTCGGACTCGGTTGGTCATTGAATATTCCTTCCATCCGAAGGAAAACCGAAAAAGAATTACCGAGATATCTGGATGCAAGTGACTCCGACACCTACATCCTGGATGGCGCTGAGGATTTGGTTCCGGCATATCAAAAAAATGAGAAAGGAGAATTTGTTATTGATAACAACGGCGCATTTGTTTTGCATGAATATTCCTGCACTTTTTTTGGTACAGATTATACAGTCCGAAGATATATACCAAGAACTGAAGGAACTTTTTCCACCATTGAGCGATGGACCGAAAAGACTACCGGGTATATCCATTGGAGGATTATTTCAAAAGAGAATATCACGTCGCTGCTTGGAAAAAGCGCGTCATCACGCATTGCAGATCCCGCAAACGATAAAAATATTTTTGAGTGGCATTGTGAATTTTCTTATGACGACAAGAATAATTGTTCATTGTATGAATACAAACCTGAAAACAAAGCGGGACTTGATGCGTCATTGCTTCACAACAGAAATCGGTCAAATGGAAACGCGCCATTTTCAAACACGTACTTAAAAAGAATTTGGACCGGTATTCGTACACCTTATTTAAGTAAGGGTGAGGTTTATCCAAAGACTACGGACTTTCTTTTTGAAACTGTTTTTGATTATGGCGAACACGACAAATTGAAAATACCATTTGACGAAAAAAATCCATGGACATTTAGAAGCGATGCATTCTCATTTTACAAACCAGGATTTGAAATCCGAACATGTCGTTTATGTTCCCGCATATTGTTGTACCATCATTTTGATGAATTACCAGAGGGAAACGCTCTTGTCAAATCATTGGATCTCCATTATGAAGATAATGGTATCGATGGCTTCACATTTTTAAAAACTGCGACGCTAACGGGATATACGAAACACGATGACAAGAGTTATACATTCAAAGCTTGTCCACCATTTGGTTTTGATTACCAACCTTACGCCTGGAATTTTGAAGTGAAAAAATTACAAGGCGACCAAATAGAAGGCGCACCCGTGGGCATTGACAATTCAAGTTACCAGTTTACCGATTTGTATGGAGAAGGTCTTTCAGGAATTCTTACCGAGCAGGGTAATGGATGGTTTTATAAACACAATCTTGGCAAGGGAAATTTTTCGCCATCGCAACTTGTGATATCGAAACCGTCGCTGAACGGACTGGGAGGATCGTTGCAACTGACGGACCTAGACGCAGACGGATTTAAACAGATCGTGAGTTTGCAAAACGAACCGCGGGGATTTTTTGAAATCAATGATGATAACTCGTGGGAATCTTTCACAACATTTGATGCAATTCCTAATATTGATTTCAATGATCCCAATACAAAGCAACTCGATCTGAATGGAGATGGCATGGCAGACTTGCTGATCACGCAGGACCAATTATTCAAATGGTATCCATCAGCTGGGAAAAAGGGATACGACCTGCCAAACTATATTTCGCGCCAATACGACGAAGAAAAAGGACCCTCCATCATTTTTGCAGATACTACACAAACGATTTTTCTCGCAGATATGAGTGGCGATGGACTGACAGATATTGTGAGAATTCGTAACGGAGAAGTGAATTACTGGCCAAATCTTGGCTTCGGAAAATTTGGTGCAAAAGTAGGAATGGATAACGCGCCATTATTTGATCATGAAGACTTATTTGATCCATCGTTGTTAAGACTCGCGGACATTGATGGATCGGGCACGACCGATATTATTTATCTCGGTCAAAATAAATTACGGATTTGGTTGAATAAACAAGGGAATTCATTTACAGAACAACCTGTCTGGATAAATCCATTTCCAGACATCAATAAAGAAATTAAAATAAGCGTCGCTGACTTGCTCGGCACTGGACTCAGTTGCATTTGTTGGAGCAGTCCACTGCCAAATGGGAAGGAAGCCCCTCTCCGCTACATCGACCTGATGTCGAGCAAAAAGCCGCATATACTTACCCGTTATGCAAATAATCTTGGCAAAGAAGTGATACTTGAATATACTCCCTCAACAAAATTTTATGTCGACGATAAACTCGCCGGTTCACCTTGGGTCACCAAACTGCATTTCCCGGTGCAATGTTTATCCAAGACGACAACGTATGACCGAATCCGAAAAACGAGATTGTCGACAGAATATTCCTATCACCACGGATACTATGATCATGCAGAGAGAGAATTCCGTGGGTTTGGCCGCGTCGATCAAAAAGACTCGGAAGAAATTTTTCCTTTCATCGAAAAAAGCACCGGCGCTTCCAACAATCCTGACGAAAAAAATTTATTGCAGCCTCCTATATTAATTAGAACGTGGTTTCACACGGGCGCATTTTTAAATGAACAAAAATTACTCTCGCAATTTTCGAATGAATACTTTAAGAATTTGTCTGTTCCGGAATGCCAACTTCCCGAACCGGTATTGGATCCGGGATTAAATCTTACGGAGTATCGGCAAGCATTGCGTGCATGCAAAGGTTTTATGTTGAGAAAAGAAATATATGCACTTGACGGATCAAACGAGAGTAAAATTCCTTACACAACCGAGCAACACAACTGTGTTATCAAATTACTTCAACCGACGGGTACAAACAAATATGCTGTTTTTATTTCGCATGAAAGTGAGGGCATCAAATATAATTATGAAAGAATTCCATCCGACCCAAGAACCGAACACAAATTTATTCTGGCCATTGATGATTATGGAAATGTTCTTGAAAGCGCCGATGTTTACTATACAAGACTCAGCAGACCTCTTGCACCAGATGCGATTCCCAACGATGCATGGAATGAACAAAATCAATTGCGCATCCTTTGCAAAATGGAGAAGTTTACGAATGCTATAGAACCCGCAGATGCGACAGATCCGGATTTTACCAACCACCGTGTTCCATTAACAGCATGGAAAAAAAGTTTCGAGCTAACCGGTGTTCCCATTACGCCGGGAAATTATTTTTTATTAAATGATATAAAAACGGCGTTCGACTCCGCTGTTGCAATCGATTTCGATGTTGCTACTGATGGTTCTCCTCAAAAAAGGCTGCTTGGCTTTGATCGAACGCAATACCGGGGAAACGACACTGTTTCCATCTTGCCATTTGAAAAAATAGAATCAAAAGCGCTCTTGCATATTTCGTTACAGGCAGCATTTAATAATAGCATCATCCAAAATATACTGGGTGCAAAAATTTCATTAAGCAACTGCACGACACTTCTGACCGACCATTTGCAGGGAGGATATCAATTTGCAGACGGTTATTTTTGGATTTCTTCAGGAACAAAAAATTACGATGCGGCACATTTCTATAATACGACGGAGATCATAGATTCATTTGGTAATAAGACGACTGTTGATTTTGATTCCAAATATTCATTTTATATCGAAACCATCACAGATGCACTTACCAGCACAATGATCGTTAAAGGATTTAATTACCGTACGCTTTCTCCCTATCTGATACAGGATATCAATGAAAACATAAGTGGAGTTAGATTTGATGACCTAGGCATGCCCGTTAGATTGATCCTTATGGGAAAAAAGGGGGCGGTTGAAGGAGACGTGATGGATCTTTCCAAAGTAGAAATCAACCATGCGATTGATCAGCCAACCGTAGAATTTACTTACTCGATCACAGAATGGAGCAGCCAGGCCCCTACTCTTTCTGTCGATGATCTTTTTCAATTTAAATATATCCCACGAGCGAATTTTGTCAGAACCGATGCATACGAAGTGCATTTCAACACGGATCCTTCAAAGAGAAACAAAAAGCAGGTCAGCTATTCATACAACGACGGAAGCGGAAAGGAAATACTTGTAAAAATGCAAGCAGAACCAGGGCCCGCGTTGAAAATAAATGCGGGGGGAACGGTTACGCTTATTCCCGATACAACACCTAATGTTCGATGGATTGGAACTGGCAGAACTATTTTGAATAATAAAGGAAACCCGGTAAAACAATACGAGCCTTACTACTCGGCTGATTTTGTTTTTGAAGATGAAACAGATGTTGTGCAACTCGGCGTTACAAAATTGATTCACTATGATCCAGTGGATCGTGTTGTTCAAACTGATTTTCCAAATGGAACGTTTACTACTTCGGTTTTTAATCCATGGAAGCAAATAAATTCCGATGCAAATGATAACACGATAGATAGTGATTGGTATAAATTGAGAACAGGTACAGGTGCACTGGCAACAGATCCGCAAGAAAATGATGCGGCTTTAAAAGCGTCTATACATGACGGTTCGCCCAGCACTCAATTCTTTGATAACCTCGGGAGAGTTGTTGTTGTGGGTGAAATCAACAAATATGTTGATCCGGATACGGGCGCCAAGGTTGAAGAGAAATATTTCACTTACACTAAACTCGATATACAGGGAAATAAATTAATTATAAAAGATGCGCGGAACAATCCTGTTGTTCAGTATGATTATAATTTGCTAAAGCAAATCATCAGGCAAACAAGTATGGACACCGGTGTTCGTTGGATGATCACAGATGCGGAAGAAAAGCCTTTGAGAAAATGGGACGAACGCAATTTTGAATTCAGTTATTTATATGATGAACTTAACCGGCCGAAAATTTCACATATCAATGGCGGCGATGGCACGAAGTCGTTGAATAATGATTTTGATAAAATAATTTACGGAGAGAGTATAGCTGCCGGCGTTGCAAATAATTTGAGGGGCCGGCCTGCATTTCATTATGATACCGCTGGTAGAATTGAATTTAAAATATATGATTTCAAGGCCAACATTCTATCATCCAACCGCCGTTTCTGCACGGATTATGTCAAAGAGGTGGATTGGTCGGGTACGGCACTGGATGCGAAACTTGATTTAGAAACTTTTTTTGAATCGACCAACTATGATGCGTTGAATCGCATCACGGATAAAACGACAGCTGATGGTTCTGTGACTTCATATTTGTATAATGAATCCGGTCTATTAAAAAGTATCGGTGTACTTCAAAACGGCACTACCATTCCTGCAGTGAAAAATATTCGGTACGACGCAAAAGGTCAACGATTAAGCATTACGAATGGAAGTGATGTTACAACGAATTATGCATACGATTCTGAAACATTCAGGCTTACCCGTCTTACTTCACAACCATTAAGCAGCGACACCTTGCAAGACCTGCTATATACATATGATCCATCGGGAAATATTACATGCGTGAGAGATGAAATTCAGCCCGTCATCTTTTACAAAAATCAAAAAGTGGAATTGAAAAATTTATATGATTATGATTCATTGTATCGGATCATCATGGCAACGGGAAGAGAACATGACGTACCCATCAATTCGGATGGCAATGACAACTGGAATGATCAATCCTATTTTCAACCGGTCAACTCGCCGAACAATATGCAATTGCGAAATTATAAGCAAACATATCATTATGATTTTGTCGGAAATGTATCGTCGGTGCAGCATAACAAAGGACAGGCTTCAGCATGGCTCAGAACTTACACGTATCCTGCAAACAGTAACAGGCTCACTGGAACACAAATCGGCGCCTTAAATTATTCGTACACGCCGCATCCAAAGCATGGATATATTATGAAGATGCCCCATCTCTCGCTCATGGATTGGAATTTTCTGGAGCAGTTGAAAGCAACAGCGCAGCAGGCTGTCAATACCGGAACTCCTATGACTACTTATTATGTATATGATTTCCGGGGAGAACGAGTACGAAAAATCACAACCGCTTCTTCTCAACAAGAGGGAATTCCCCCGATGTTAAAACAACGGTTATATCTAGCCGAAGCAGAATTTTATAGAGAATATAACGCAGCCGGTATAAACCTGGAAAGGCAAACATTAAATGTAACAGACGACAAGACAAGGGTTCTCCTGACTGAAAATTTGGTTAAAGGAAATGATGGAAGTGAAAAATCATTATTGCGTTACCAACTGGGAAATCACTTGGCATCAGTAAGTCTTGAGGTAACAAAAATTGCCGGTGCATTACAAGTCATTTCTTATGAGGAATATTTTCCTTTTGGGAACACTTCATACCAGGCAAGCAATCAGCAAATAAAATCAGCGGCTAAACGGTACCGCTATATTGGGAAAGAACGGGATGAAGAAAGTGGATTTAATTATCACTCGGCACGTTATTACATCCCCTGGTTGGGCAGGTGGGCCTGCGCTGATCCATCGGGTCTCGTTGACGGACCTAACGTTTACGTGTATTCGCAGAATAGCCCCGTCTCAAAATCGGATACACGCGGCTTGCAAACGGACACGGATGAGGTGCAAATAGACGAAGCACAACAAGCGAAGGATTGGGAGAGACTTCAAAAAACTACCTTGCCTGCGATTAGGAAACAGGCAGTGCTTGAAGATGTACAATATGCAAGGCAAAATTTATTAAACCTATTACACGAACCGTATGGCACACCGGGTCTTGAAGCCCGGCTCGACAGCGCGGTAGAAGATTTGCAAGCAGCTGACGTTATCCAGGCGGCTGAAGATCGGGCTGCAAAACGTTTGGTCGCCGAAGGCAGTCCAACCAAACCTGATGAAGTAGTAGGCAAAAAACCACCATACAACTTACTACTGCCAGAAAAAAAATATGACACAGCGGGTCCATTTGTGGAATTACCGGAAGAAGGTGAAGGCTACCAATCATTGAAAAAAGGTGGCCGGTTTGGACGACCGGAAGTGGTCGCAGCTCTTCAAAATGTGGGTCGACTATTTCATGCAAGACATCCCGATTTAAAATTTTACATCGGCGACATTAATGACCCACGAAAAAAATCAAAAGGCAAATCGCCGCACCGCTCTCATACTACTGGCGTAGATGTAGACATACACTATCAATACAACGATCCGAAAAAAACTAAAGGACAGTCTACCATATATGATGAAGATTATAGCCGAGCATTGTCTCAGGAGCTCATCGACTTAATCGTAAATGAAAGCGGCACTCCTGTTGAAGCTATTTTTTCAGATGATCAACAGTTAAGAAACACCACGCTCGTTTATGAGAAACATAAAAACGATCCAACAAATAGCTATTATCTGATTCATCATCATGATCATTTTCACGTAAGATTTCAACCTTAACCAATTGATATAATCAACGCAAATAACAATCGCAAGCAAAAATTTGAACTTTCAATTAAAAAAACCAGGCCATGCCAAGTAAAATAAATATCACCGGTTACCTGCTAGACAAAAACTCGAATTCACCAGTTCCAGGATTAAAAATTGAAGCATGGGATAAAGATCTTGTCTTTGATGATTTTGTAGGAAGCGATTTTACGGATCCGTATGGCAAGTTCAAAATCAGTTTTACGGAAAAATATTTCAGGGAACTTTTTTTTGACAGGAGGCCCGACTTATATTTTAAAATTTACATGGGTGAAGAGCTTATTGCAAGTACCGAAGACGACGTGCTTTGGAACATCGACGGTGATCAACAAGATGTTATTATCACAATCGATTTACCGGCCGATGATGGCCGTGCAACAAATATAAAAATTTCATTTAGCGGCTCCGTAAAACATCAAACAGGAAACCCAATTCCGAATATTGGTGTTGCAGTGGTTGAAAAAAATCTACGGAAAGATGAAACGTTGAAAAAAAGTAAAACAGATAAGAATGGAAACTATTCCATTAATATTGATGGGAAAAATCAGTCAGTGTATGCGGTGCAAGTCATTGTTGGCAAAGGAGAAATCCTGGCAGATTCTGGAAATATTTACAACGCTGCGAAATCCAATACAATCGATCTTGTTGTTTCAAGTGAAGATTACAGGGGAGATTCCATTTTTTTACAGTTAAGCAAAACGTTGGCCCGCTATAAAAAAATACTCGATGATGCCAGTTCAAAAAATCCATTGACAGCAAATGATGTTTTGGTTATCGCCTACCAGCAAAAAATAAATCCTTTGTACGTTTGGTATTGGCTTCATGCGAATGAACTGGAGCAAACGACAAAAGTAAATGCAGAAGTTTTTTTTGGATGGTTTCAACAAGGGCTGCCCACAGATCTCGATGCATTGTTACCGAAGAACGCGGACCTGCTGAAAAAATCAATACAGCAGGCGGCGGACCAAAATTTCATAACTCAATCATGGTCCGCAAATGCAGACACCGCGATCACAGATTGGAATAAATATAAAGTGCAAAAAGCGCTTGGCAAAAGCGAAGATAAATCCAATCCATCTTTAGGCGACATACTGTCTTCATCAATCACTGATCCCGAAGTGTTGGAAAAATTTTTGAACAACTATGCTTCATCAACAGGTACAACTGAAGAATTTTGGAAAAATCTTGACGAAGCGATCGGTGAAAAAAATGCGTCAAAAGACATACAGCTCGCATTACAATTAACCGTGCTGACCGGTAATCAACCCGTGTTGACGCAGTCGCTTATCAATGACAGTAAGCAATCGACAAGCGCAAACCCAATCGAAACCTTTGCAGCAAAGGATGCTGACGACTGGACTGAGTATATCAATCGCCTATCGAAAGAAAATAACAAATCGATTGTTCCGGAATTTATCAAAGGAGATAATGAAGCCGACCGTGTTTTTCAGTATGCCAATACCATGGCGAGTTCACTTGAATCTGCATTCCCCACTCCGGCGTTTTTTGGCAGACTGCATAAAGAACCTGATAATGGCGCACCATTTTCTGCCACAAAAAAAGATCTGGGTGTCTTCATTCAAAATAATCCTGACTTCGATTTCAAAACATCGAACATATATTCTCCCGTCAATGCACAACCGAATTTTAATTATGCTAATGTGGGAGATAAAACGGCATTGATTAGCGACCTGAAATCTGTTCAACGCCTGATGTCATACACGCCAAGTTACAGCGCCATCAATACACTTAAAAGATCCGGGCTGGATGCTGCTCACAAGATTTTGCAGGTGCCAAAAGAAAAATTCGTAAAGGATCACACAAATACATTTGGTTCATCAACAAAAGCGCTGAATATTTATTACCAGGCTGAAAAAAACTTTTTGAGTTCGGCGGCTGTCTGGGCCAACTGGCATCCGCACCTGCATTCAACTGCGGTAACACCAACGGGCCCGGACCTGACAACACTATTTGGAAGTGAAGAAGCGTGCGAATGTGAAGATTGCACTTCTGTTTTCGGCGCAGCCGCTTACTTCGCGGATTGCATGCATTTTATTTATAGCCAGCCTGCGATCTATAATGAACTTGTCAGAAGAAGACCAGATCTTCCGTTTGTAAAACTCAGTTGTGAAAACGCAAATACACCTTTGCCGTACGTGGATCTCGTCATTGAATTACTCGAAAAATTTGTTCTCTCGCACAAAGCTGTTCCAAAAATAATTCCGGATGATACTTATCAAACAACATGGCAGGCGGAAGAACTCGCAGCAAATCCGCAATACCTCGATTACGATGCCTATGCTGAATTATTAAAAGCTGTATATACGAATGAACTGCCGTTTAATTTTCCATTAAAAGAAACAAGAGTATATCTTCGTCACCTTGGTATACAGAGACATTTGCTAATGTCAACTTTTTATGGAGGAACACCATCGGCCAGTTTTGATGAATTTATTATTTGTCTCGAACGTTTAGGAATATCCCCGGAAGAAGGAAAAATTTTAACTGGTGAAACCTCTGGTGATGGAACAGCAAGCAATGGTACATGGAATTTCTATGGATTTGATACATCAACGGGATATAAAGCGCTTACTGATCCTGCGGATTCAACAAAACAAATCACAGCCGGAACATGGGTGGACGCGTTGTCTTCCCGCATAGATATTTTCTTGCAACAAACCGGACTTGTTTATAAAGATCTTCTTTCATTGTTGCTTTGTGATTTCATAAATCCATTTACCACCGCACCGCAAAGAAAAATATCCATTGTGGCCATGGCTACGGATGCAAGCAGTAACCCGGTGCCTGTCGACACTTGCGAATTGGATCTTCTTATGTTGAACGGCCTTCTTGAAGCCGACCTTACAAAAATTCATCGATTCCTGCGGCTTTGGAAAAGGTTGGGTTGGACGATGTTTCAACTTGACAAAGCACTAAAAACTTTTGGCATCACTGATTTCAATAATAGTTCCTCACCCGCAAATATTGCTAATGCAAAAGCATCACTAAAGAAAATCTTCCAGGCAGCCTTCATTCAAAATAATTTTCAAATTTCAGTCGAAGAATCATTGGCATTTTGGGGAGATATAGACACTTCATTAAACTATATTGATTTTTTCAAAGACAATTATCCCGTCATTCCTTCGCTATATGAAAAACTTTTCCGCAGCAAACTTGTGTTGAATCCAATTGACCCGGTATTTACTGCCGATGCCACCGGCCTCACCGGAGTCATAGACGGGCATACGGCGACTTTGTTTGCAGCGGCTGAAATCAGCGATACGGATTATGGATACCTGTTAAAAGACACGAGCATCATCCCGAATAATAACCTCACTATAGGAAATCTCTCATCTGTTTTTCGACATAGCCTTTTAGCGAGGAAATTGAACCTTTCCATCAAAGATTATCTTTCGTTGAAAGCATTGCTTGGAATCGCAAATCCGTTTGCTGACCCGGTCACTACTTTCACCTTTATTACAAAGGCAAATACCGTCGCGGATTCCGGATTTACCATTGACGAATTAAATTATTTACTGCGTGATGTTTATTTGGATGAAACACAAGTGGCGCCTGTGGATGATGCAATCGGCGTATTTCTTTCAAATCTTCGCGCTGCATTGCGTGCGATTAAAAACCTTACTCCTGACAAGCAAAAAAATACTATCGTTCAAAAATTTTCCGAGGAATTAAAAATTACGACGAATGCTGCCACGCTGCTGTTGCAAACATATTTAAAAGGCATAACGAACGCTGCAAATCCAATGGTCGAGGAATTTTGGTCGAATGATTTTGAGACATCGCCGTTTCTTCAAACCTATAAAGACATTACTGACCCTAGCAAAGAAGCGGAACCTGAGTTTGTTAAGTCTGCAGATGGCTTGCCACTTCATATTGTAGTCGCGAGTTTATTTAGTGGATATCGAAAGATGGATAAGGTTGCGCGCTTCATCAATCGCCTTACGTTATCAGATGCCGAACTTGAAATAGTTCTGAAAAATGCAGGGTTGATGCAATGCACGGATTTAGTGAATTTGCCATTGACAGCCGTTGCCGGAAACTTTGATGCATTTGATGTATTGTCGCGCACGTTTCAGTCGCGCGATATACTTCCGGCAGGCGTTCCCGGGTTTGCAGACATCCTTCAAATTGCTATCAATGCGAGCGCCGCTCCTGTTGCGGCAGACAAACAGGCATGGATAGACGCTATTAACCAGCGAACAAATTGGGGAGCAGATTTGATACAGGCACTAACGGGAACGAGCACGCTAACGGATTTAGGATTGTTAAAATATAAATTTCCGCAGGACTTTTGCAATGGAGGAATTATACTTGAATTGAAAAAATGCGTTAACACCGTCAATAAGATCGGGTTAAAAATTGATGTTATTGCCAGTGCGGTGGCCGAAAACCTGACCAGTGTCGTTTCACAGGCGGTGAAAAATGCAGCGAAAGCAAAATACGATGAAGCCAAATGGCTGAAGATTGCAAAGCCTTTGCGAGACGATCTTAGGGAAAAACAAAGAAAGGCGTTGGTCGCTTTTGTGGTAACGCATAGTTTGTTCAATCCGGCGACAAACAATTTTGAACGATGGAAAGATAGTGCGGAACTGTACCAGTATCTGCTGATGGACGTGGAAATGAAACCCATTAATGTCACTTCACGCATCAAGCAGGCCATTTGTAGTGTACAGCTTTTTATTGACCGTGTCCTTATGAATCTCGAATATGCGGATAGCAATCCAACGCCTCCGGCGGCACCATTACAACTTTCTGCCGACAGAGTAAAAGAATGGAACACCTGGCGAAAAGTGTACCGGATATGGGAAGCCGACAGAAGAATATTTTTATACCCGGAAAATTGGATCGATGAAACATTAAGAGATAATAAATCACCCATCTTCACCAACCTGGAAACGTTGCTGCAGCAGAATGAACTTACCGAGGAAAATATTGAATTTGCATTTAGCGATTACCTGGAAAAACTAGATGAAGTTTCCCGGCTTGAAGTAGTGGGTCTTTTTTACGAAGATGAAGCCGCCACGTCTGACGAAGTAGCTATCGATAGAATGCACGTGATTGCGAGGACATACGCGAATCCGCAAAAATATTTTTATCGTTATTTAGAATTTGCCACAACGGATCAGCGATATTGGACACCGTGGCAACGATTGGAAATAGATGTGGATGGAGATCACCTGGTACCGTTGATCTATAACCGAAGATTGTGTTTATTCTGGTTATTCTTCACACAACAATCAGAGCCGCAGGGACCGCAAAATCCAAGCGCCGGGCTGGTATCAGAAGCACCGACGTTTTGGAAAATACAAATTGCCTGGAGTGAATTTAAAAATGGAAAATGGAACCCGAAGAAGGTATCAAAAAATTATATTGAATCCGTGCATATTGCAGATAGGCCGGCAGCCACCGACGTAAGTCAAGTACTTGCTGTAAATGAGTTGAATAATTTAAAAGCAGAATTGCGCATGTTTGGATTGCCAAAAGCCGATGGAACATTGGATATGATTTTGGAACTCACTAATTACACTTTTGCTTCCAATAAATTTGCGGCTTTTCTATTTAATGACACAACGAATGATCCTTCTGTGACATACGTGTACTCATATAACCACACTCACACCACAGCCGAATCGACTACCGACCAAAACATGATGCTTGTATATAACTACACGGATCCATCTGAGCCGTTGTATCTGACAAATCCGATAAGCGGAGACGAAATTCCAATTCTGGATCATTGCAAGCAAAATGCATTTAAGGTTGTGTTGCCCGCATGCGAAACAAATCCATTCTCCGAACATTTCTTTTTCCAGGATGGACGCAATACATTTTATGTTGAGCACACCGGGTCAAATGATGAGATTGTGTTTTATCCGGGAGGAATCGATATTTCCGTTCTTGGATCTTATTTAAAGGGACTTTACGGTTTAGATGATACAGTAACAGTAAAGATTCCACCTAAAGGCGACCCTGAAACGTATTTCACTGCATTAAGAAATTCCGATTTGGGTACCGTAGCGAATTTAAATTACAGTGGCGCTATGTTCGAGAATTTAAATTACAATGTCGCGGATGCCGAAGGCCTTTCTCAAAACTTTGGTTTTTTAAACTACGGTGCAGCATTTGTCCCGCACGAAGGACCACTGCCTCCGGCACCACCACCCGGCAATGATTATAGAATTGGTATAGACAATTATTATAAAACGCGTCTCAAGGATCGGTTTTTATTTACTTGTTTTTATCATCCCTACGTTCGCACATTCATACACGCCATCAATAAAAATGGTATTGATGGTTTGTTGAAACGACCTATCGAATCACAAAGCATGGTCATTGATTTTAAAAACAACTACTCTCCGACTTACACTGTGCGTCATCCTTATCCTGACGGGTCCGTTGAATTTGGTTATGACCAGGCATATTCGCAATACAACTGGGAATTATTTTTTCATGCACCGATGCTGATTGCAACCAAGTTGAGCGCAGATCAGCAGTTTGAAAAGGCAAGGACCTGGTATCATTATATATTCAATCCAACGAACAACGAATCCGGAAATAAAGAACGATTCTGGCAATTCAGACCTTTCTATGATGAAACCGTAAAAGGTTTGCAAACATTGACCGACCTGCTCAATGATGCCGCAGAATTGCAGCAACAAATTGATACTTGGAAGGCCAACCCTTTCAATCCGCATGCTATCGCACGCATGCGCCTCAACGCGTATATGAAGTATGTTGTGATGAGTTATATTGATAATTTAATCAATTGGGGTGATCAACTATTTAGAAGAGATACTATAGAGGCGATAAATGAAGCGACAAATCTTTATATACTGGCCGGACAAATTCTTGGAAACAGACCGCAAGATATTCCACCGAGAGCAAAACATGCCGATACAACTTTCGATGCATTAAAAAGTACGCTGAATGATTTTACATTGGCGCTTGTTGATATTGAAACGTTCATTTCTCCATCGATATCGCCAACTTCTTCGGGAGGAACAGGTGCCGGAACCGGGCTTGGTCAAATGTTTGATTTCTGCGTGCCGAGAAATGAAAATTTACTTTCCTATTGGGATAGAGTTGCAGACAGGTTATTCAAAATTCGGAACAGTATGAATATCGAAGGTTTGGTTCGCACGCTTCCGCTTTATGAACCACCGATTGATCCGGCGCTGTTGGTGCGCGCCGCCGCGGCTGGGATCGATCTGAGCAGTATACTTAGCGACATCGCCGCAACATTGCCAAATTATCGCTTTACTTATATGCTTCAAAAAGCAAACGAACTTGTTGCAGATGTCAAAAGTTTGGGAAGTTCCTTGTTGCAAGCGCTCGAAAAAAGAGATGCGGAACAACTTGCATTGTTGCGATCGACGCAAGAACAAAAAGTATTAGCTGCAACGCTTGTCGTAAAATCGAAACAGGTTGATGATGCCAAGGCTTCATTAGACAGCGTAAATAAATCTTTAGAAAATGCATCGAACCGGTTTAATTATTATAGTAACCGGCCGTTTACAAATACTTCTGAAAAGGGCCATCTCGCATCGATGCAATTAGGCACTGTTCTCGCCAGCGCGCAGGGCGGAATTAATTTGATTGCAGGAGTATTGTCACTGATTCCAAATTTAAAAGTGGGCGTACCTTTTTCGATCGGCGCCACATTCGGTGGAGACAATCTCGCGGCATTACTCAGGGCAACCAGCGAATATCTCGGCATCATTGCAGGTATCAATAGCGCTCAAGGTGCGATGATGTCAACACTTGGCGGTTACCAACGACGCCAGGATGATTGGCAGTTCCAGGCGAAAACCGCGTCGATTGATATCGAACAATTAACCAAACAAGTTCTTTCCTCCAGCATCAAGCTCGACATTGCAACAAAAGAATTGGAAAATCAACAACTAGCTATTGAAAATGCATCTGAGACGGACGAATTTATGAGAAGGAAATTTACAAACCAGAATTTGTATGACTGGATGGTTGGACAAATTGCTTCTGTGTATTTCCAAAGTTATCAGCTTGCGTACGATCTTGCAAAGAAGGCAGAACAATGTTATCATTATGAATTGGCGGAGCCGAATAAAACGACGTTCGTTCAATTTGGTTATTGGGACAGTTTGAAAAAAGGTTTGCTCAGCGCAGAAAAACTCCAGTATGATTTACGTAGAATGGAGGCTGCATACGTCAACAACAATACAAGAGAATTCGAACTTACAAAACATATTTCCTTGTTGTTGCTTGATCCGATTGCCCTGCTTGACTTAAAGCGAGATGGCATATGTTCATTCGTTATTCCGGAAGCACTGTTTGATCTTGATTATAACGGTCATGGATATCGCAAAATAAAATCGATTTCAATATCGATCCCATGCGTTGCTGGTCCATACACAACAATTAATTGCACGCTTACCTTATTGAATCATACTATTCGCACGGCCCCAGATCAACCACTTACCGGCGCTTTCATATCCCCATCTATCAATGCCATTAAGATTGCTACAAGTAGCGGGCAAAACGATAACGGGATGTTCGAATTAAATTTTCGCGATGAGCGTTATCTTCCTTTCGAAGGGTGTGGCGTTGCTACTAACTGGCAAATGGAATTAACAAAAGAGCCAAAGCTTCGAATGATCGATTATGATTCTATTTCCGATGTTGTGGTGCATGTGCGATACACCGCACGTGATTTTTCAGGGCAGCAAAGTGAAGTCGGAGGAACTACATACGAAGATCATGTAACGCAAACATTGCTTGCGGATATTAAGGCCGGAACATTGTCCACCAGTGCAGTGCTCAGCAGACCATTCAGTTTGAAACATGAGTTTCCTTCGGAATATTATAGAATGTTTCACCCGTCTGTAGGTACTGATCAAACGATGCAGTTCGAAGTGGCGCGAGAAAGCTTTCCATTCTTTGCACAGGATCCAGCGATAAAAATCGGTATCCAAAACGTGCATGCTTATGGATTCTTTAATGACACGAATGACTATACAGTGCAGATCGTTTCGGGAGGCAATACACAAGGTTTGCAACTGAAAAATTCGACGGGTTACCACGATTCAAAAACACCAGGATCATCGTTTGTCATAGGAAATTTTACATTAAAAGTCTTTAAAGGCACCAATGTAAATCCGACTGATTTTACAGGATTGCCGCCTGCGAAAGAAGCTGATATAAGAGATATATTTATTGTATTAGAATATAAACTGACTTAGAAAGAATAATATCAATGGTGATAAAGGTGTAACCAGTTTTACCATTTACTAAAATTTAGAAAAAAAATATTTATATTTTTTTGAATTATCCTACACCCGAAAAGAGAAACTAAACACAAACCAACCTCCGTTGTTTATTTATAAGCGGTCAAAAAAATTATTGCCTTTCTTTTACAGAGATTGGATATGCACCAGCTCTTATTTTAAGCATGTCATCTGCAATTGCAATTCCATCAGGAACATTTCCGGGATTAATTACAAACGCTTTATCTTCCTGCATGGTGTTATTTGAAAGCGTTGTTACAATAATTTCCCCGAGCAGCACTTTTTTCCTTGCGTCGGGCCATGCAACAGAAGGGTTGTTGGTATCATCACCCGCTTCCGCAATTTGAGCATACAATTTAAATTTCACGGCACTTTTTGCAATGCGCTGTTTTATTTCATCTATTAAATAATTAGCTCCTTGTTTTGCAGATTGCTCTGCTGTTAAAAAATTGTCACCTGCTTCGTTGATAAGCTGATAACGTATGTAATGAGTCTTGCCTTTGCTATTGGTAAACTGAAACGTGTTTACTCCAAAATAATCAATGGTAGCATAGCTTGCGGGTATATGCTGTGTTGTTAAGAATTTTTTTGCAACGGGATGTGTGGCGAGAAACTTATCCACTGCATTTGGTTTTGGTGCATCAGGCCCGCTCTCCCCAATAGCAATCAGTAATTGCCGGAACTCATCCGATGTAGCAGTAGGAAAACCATTAAAGCTGTGTGATATAATATCAGTTGTTCTGCCATCAGGCATGATAAACTTTATGCCCAAACCCCTGGGATTGGCTGCGCCACTATTATCCGGGATATCGGGTATGCCGGTAAAATCCGAAAATCTCACAATAACTTTGCTACTTTGCTTTTGCAAATGAAATGCCTTTGTGATAGCCGCTGCATCTTTGGACGGCGTGAACGTACCTTCTAAAATTACTCCTTTACTATGAACTGCTCTTGCATGATGTTCACCAAAAGCAGCATGCAGCGCATTAACCAAATCTTTGGAGCTTGATGTGTCTTTTGCTACTTGTGCATTTATTTGCGCACCCGATGCGACCGATATTAAAAGTGCAAAAATAATTTGTCGTGTACTTTTATTTTTTTTCATGAGCTAATTAATTTTTATTTTTTTTGATTTATAAACCAGGCTATTTAATATCAAGAGTTGTTTTGATTTTTTTCGATTGTTCAACGGACTGTGATTATTCGCTATTTGTTTATTGGTTTTCTCCGTAGCCAAGTCCGTAAGCACAAAATTCCTTTATTGTAACGTCGTTGTCAATGGATGTTTTATCGGTAATAATGTAAATATCATCGGTTCAGAAAACGAGTTGGTCCTAATTATATTTACACCGCAACAGAGGAGGAAATAGAAATAACAATTCTTTCTTTCTTGAAATCAGTGAAGTTCATGCCGGTCGTATTCTTAAAAAACTTACTGAAATGAGACAAATCACAAAAGCCTAAATAATAAGCAATCTCCTTCATGCAAGAGCCGGAATAAATGACTTGCCTTTTCGCTTCCATTACCACTCTTTGGCGAATATGATACCCGGCAGACTTTCCCGTAATTTTCTTGACGATTTCATTGAGATAATTTGGCGTAACCGCCAAATCACCCGCATATTCAGACACCATTTTTTGAGCCAGGTATTTTTTTTCAACAAGAGAAAAAAAATCCTGTACCAATTTTTCATTTCTTGATCGTGGCACGAACTCAAAATTATCTTCAAATTGCCTGGTGAGGTAAATGATAAATATTTTCAAGTATCGCTTTAATATCTCATTTCGGAATAAACGGCCATTTAGAAATTCCTTATTCATTTTTTCAATGATCTCTGTAAACTCAATTGTCATATCAGCATTCACTATTAGTGTTGTCAAGTTTGAGAACATTTTAAAAAGTGAATTATAATTTGTCAAATTGCTATTTTGCTCATCAATATCGAGGAACGATTTAGCAAACGATATGATATATCCTTCCATGTTTGTAGTGGGATGTAACCTGTAAGCTTGCCCCGGCTTAATAAAATATATTCGATTAGGATCAATTTCATGTATCATGAGGTCTATACTTACGGTTCCACTGCCCTTCAGTATCCAAATTATTTCAAAGCATGAATTCAACTTTGCTCCTTTGTTCTCCTGACCATCGGAATAAATGAATTGCTCCAGCGTTTGAATGGAAAATAGTTCTTTAAGATTCCTCACTGGCTTCAATAAGGATGTATTGTATTTCATAAACATTGAGTTGGGCTGATTATCTCCTAAAGTTTCGTGACATTACTATGAAAACTATTTTTGTGCCAATGCACAAAATGAAATTTTGTAAAACTATTTGCCCTTACGCTTGAGAAAATATTAAACATTTTCAAAAAAAATCAGCAAAAAAAAATTCTTGAAAATAAACCGCCTCTGAATTAATTGGAGAAATCAGTTGTCCTACGAAAAAAATGGAGAACAGTGTATAATACGTACACACACCTTAAAATGATCGCTTGATTAAAAGCTTTGATGTTTCTGAAAGTGATACAACTTAGGAATTGTCCGCCGGGGATTTTGATATCAAATGAAAAAAAAAGGCCGGCTCCATCACCGGCCTTTCCGCTAGAAAATTGCATAGGGATGATCAAAATTGTCATCTCGATCATCCTTGCGGAATGCAGAACGACACCATTTACCAATTTTAAGCAGTGCATTCGAAAAGAATTCAATCGAAAACATTTTCATATCCCAAACAGGTTTTAGATTAATACAATTACGAATCTTAGCATCTACAATTTCCCGCCCTGATTACGAAATCTGGATAAGCTTAGGCCCTTTTTGTTTCACTTCTTCTTTCTTAGGAATCAAAAGTTGAAGCAATCCGTTCTCATACTTTGCCTGGATATTATCCACATCTACCACATCCTTGTGGAGTTCGAATGTGCGCTGAAAAGACTGATAGCTAAATTCACGGCGAAAATAATTATGCTCGATACCTGATTCATTAGCAGAAGATTTGTCTGAGCTAATGGAAAGCGTGTTGCCGTTTAGTTCCACCCTGAAATCTTTTTTCGACATGCCGGGTGCCGCCACCTCCACTTCATAGGCATCTCCCGTTTCTTTAATATTCACGGCAGGGATTGTGGTATTAGTTTCTGAAAAATTAACATTTCCCCAGTTGAACAAATCCCTGTTAAAAAAATCGTCAAAAAAAGTGGGGAACAAGTTGTTCAGGTTTCCATTTCTTTTTACGAGTGTCATAACGCTTTGTTTAAATGGTTAAAAAATAATTTAAATCGATGAACACAAGCAGGATGCCAATTGTTTTTTTTATGACCGGAATGAAATTTTGTCTTTTTCAGCAATGAAAAAAATTCATTGTAACTGACAAAATTTTCGAATAATACCAGCGACTTAACGAGCCGGAATGCAAATTCAGCATGCCCCGGTGTTTTATATTGCCGGATCTTGTTTAAATAAATATTTATAAATCCCGCGTTAAATTAAACAATAGCGGATTTCATTTGGGGGAGGATGGCAGCAAAAGATTTTTGCAGCTACAAGCGCGGCAAAAAAATATCGAAAGAAATTTTCAGTGGCTATAAATTAAACAAAAGAAACGCACCGGCGTTAAATTGTTTCATTCACCAGCAATTTGAACACAGTATTTTTATTATTCCCCAACTGCTTATTTAAGGATACCGGTCCTTTGACGGATTGCGACAGCATATTTATGGTTGAGGAGTTTCTATTTTTCAAACTTTATAAATTCCATAAACAAAAAATTGTTTTTCACAGGGCTGCCATGAAGTCTTATGAAGACTATCTGAAGGACCGCGATTTTAATGTTCATTATGTTCCTGCCACTGATAATATCTCGGATATCCGATTACTTATTCCTTATTTAAAAAAGCAAGGGATTTCAACAATAAAAATATATGACCCATGCGATGATTGGCTTGAAAAAAGAATTAAGAAATCTTGCGCAACACATAATATTGAATTGCATTTGCTAGAAAACTTATTGTTCATCAATTCCACCAGCGAGCTTTCGACATACAAGGATAAAGCGAAAAAATATTTTCAAACTGATTTCTATATTTACCAGCGGAAATTAAGAGAAGTCCTGGTTGATGATGCTTTGAATCCGCTGCATGATAAATGGTCGTTTGATGCCGATAACAGGTTGAAATATCCCAAAGACAAAAAAGTTCCTGCGACGGCAAAAAATTACATCTCGCAATATCACTCCAACGCTGCCGAATACGTTGAAAAATATTTTGCTGCTAATTACGGAGAAATAAATCAGGAATATTTCTATCCCATAAACCATGAGCAAGCGGAGGCTGCATTGGCTGATTTTTTACTGCACCGTTTCAGTGAATTTGGAATATATGAAGATGCAATCGTGAAAGGCGAAACATTCCTGAATCATTCCGTACTGTCGCCGCTGATAAATGCTGGTTTGCTATTGCCGGGCCAAGTTATTGATGAAGCCATTGCTTATGCTCAAAAAAACAATATACCTTATAATAGCGTTGAAGGATTTGTTCGACAGATATTGGGTTGGCGGGAATTCATAAGAATGGTCTACGTCCGGGAAGGAAGCAACCAACGTATCCGCAATTTCTGGAAATTCAAAAGAAAAATACCGGCGAGTTTTTATACAGGCAATACCGGTATTGCACCCATTGACGCGACTATCAAAAAACTACAAAAATCCGCCTACAACCACCACATCGAGCGTTTGATGATATTGAGCAATTTCATGTTGCTTTGTGAATTTGATCCGGATGAAGTGTACAAATGGTTTATGGAAATGTATATTGATGCATATGATTGGGTGATGGTGCCGAATATTTATGGCATGGGACAATTTTCCGCCGGAGGATTAATGTGTACAAAACCCTACATCAGCGGAAGCAATTACATTTTTAAAATGAGTGACTATAAAAAAGGCGAGGCCTGGGCGGAAATTTGGGATGCGCTGTTCTGGCGTTTCATGCATGTGCATCGCTCTTTCTTTTTGCAAAATCCAAGATTGGGTATGCTTGTAAAAACCTTTGATAAATGGCAGCAGTCAAAACAAAACGATGTGCTGAAAAAGGCGGAAGTGTTTTTAAAGAATTTAGATACCTGAGATAATTCAACTCAAATGAAAAATATAATTATTGAATTTGGCTGAATGATAAAAAATAAAATAGTGTGGATTGAAAAACTAACCTCCAACTGAAATATAAGTATGAATAAAACTGCACAAGGCACCTGTTAGATATAAAACCCCGACCACTTACTGAGCAATCGAACTTGATCATAACCTGATAAGTAAAAAATACGAATCAATCCATAAACAATCCATTGATTAGGGCAAGCCGGCAAAATAGCTTTGCTATACAATTAATTTTTATCAGTTAAATCTTTTAGTTATGAGCAAACAAACAGATGCTGTTTTAGAAGCACCAGTAAGCGAAAAAGAATTTCGCGAAAACATCATGCCACGTGCGCAACTTTCAAAACTCGCCTGCGAAATAGCAGTTGACAAATCCACTACAAAAAGTGTGAAGCAATTTGCAGGTTGGGAATTAATGGAAGCAACAACGGTCATAAAAGTGCTGGAAGACGCAGGCACAAAAATCGCCAGCCCGACCCCTGACGCAGTAGCTTTTATCGACAAACTCAAAAGCCTGACCGGGAAAGAGTTTGAACAGCAGTATATGAAAGCTGAGTTGTCCAATCACGAGTACCTCAGGGACCTTGCACAAGATTTTATCAGTGGTTATGATGAGCAGGTTACCGGGAAGCAGGAAATTGGTCATGTAGCAAATCTTGCGTTTTTTGCGTTTACAGAACATGTAGGCCTTTGTAAGAATATTATCGCAGAATTGAACGCGTAAAAAAAATTACTTCCACTGATCAATTAACAATGCCTTTTCCTGTTTCAATACTGAAATGATCAATCACAGTTTCGAACCGGAAAAGGCATTTAATTCGATTTTGCGTTTGTCTTCTCTAATATCGTTTTAAGATTTGTATCCGGCTCAAACACCACATGAATCTTAACTCCATTTTTTGATTGGATATTAATTGTTCCTCCTGTTTGTTTCGTTAATCCATTCATCAGGCGCAATCCCATCGAGTTGATTTTTTCAATATCCATTTCATGTGAAAAACCTATACCATCATCTTCAATAATTAATTCTACTTTTTCGTTTGCCGCACGATGTAAACGAATCGCAATATTACCCTCGTCTTTATTTACAAATGCATATTTCATAGAATTGGTAATGGCTTCATTCAATATCAAGCCAATGGGAATTGCCTGTGCTCTATCAAGATCAACAGGATCTGCATGGACATTTATGCGAATATTAGACCGATTATCAAAACTGTTTTGGATATTGAACACAAGTTCATTGATATATTCATTCATTTGTATCAGCGCAACATCATCACTACGATACAGCTTCTGATGGATAAGGGAAATAGCCTGCATGCGGTCAAGGCTTTCTTTTATTGCACTCACGGCATCATTATTATCAAGGTATTTTGATTGTGTGCTCAATAAACTAATCACGATCTGCAAATTATTTTTTACCCGGTGGTGAATCTCTTTGATCAGCCATTCCTTTTCTTCAACCAGTTTTTTCAGGGATTGGTTTTGAGCGTTGATCTCTGCCTGCTTTTCTTCCAATAGTCTATTTGTTTTTTGCTTAAAACGATAGCGATGATACAGCAACATCAGGATGAGAATTAAACCGATCATTGCACTGATAAAAACGTTTCGCGAAAAAACAGCTTGTTTCAAATTAGCGGTTTGCAATTCGTCCTTTTTTGTTAGCAGCCGGATACCCTTGTCTTTCTTTTCCGTGTCATATTGAACACGTAGTTCTTCCAACTGGGCATCCCGACGCTGATTAAATATTGAATCATTGATTACCTGTTGCTTTCTCAAATGTTTAATAGCAGCCAAAAAATCACCTGCTGCAGAATCCGCTTGAAATAACATCAGGTGCGCATCACGCTTCACGAACAGTGGAACTGTTTCTGTGCCTGTATCGAGCAAGGCGTTCAAGTAAAATCTTGCTTTTCTATATTGTTTTGTCTGGATATACAATTTACCAAGCGGCACATAAGAAACAAATAATTGTTCCCTGCCTAATTTTTTTGCTCCCTCCAGGCTTTCGAGATAATATTTTTCCGCTTTATCATATTCTTTCATGGCAAAATAGCAATTGCCTATGCTTTCGGCAATAAGCTTTTTATTACGTATGTCATCATAGCCACCATCAAATAATAATTGTTGTAAAAATGAAAGCGCTTCTTTGGGTTTGCCAGATGCGATATAAGCTTTCGTCATTGTTTTTACTGCGCTGCCATCGAGTATCTCTCCCTTTTGCCTTACAATGTTATATGCCATTTTAGTGTACTCAACACTTTGTTGCATTTGCCCCATCTCAAAATATATTTTTCCAATAGTTTGATATGGTACTTCTATCAAGAAAGGATTGTTATTTTTTTCTATCAGCTTAGCCATGTCCAGGCTATATCCAAGCGCCTGATTTGACCTGCCTTTGTATAAATTGAAATAAGAAAGCTGATCATAGCCAGCCACCAATAGATTTAATATTCTTGATGCAGTATCTGTGTTTGCGGATTCCAGGTAGGCCGACTTAACCTCTTCGCCACATTGTTCCATTTCCTTTATTAATTGCGCATCCTGGCTCAACTTTATATAAGTGCTCATCTGGCTGAACAGCTCTGCTTGTCCTTCCGCTAAATTCATTTTCTTTAGTTCTGAAAGCGCTTCCAAATAATATGCCCTGCCATTTTCTATCTGGTGTTGATAATAATTAATGTTCGCCAACTGGAGAAGTACATTCGGCCGGAGTTCGGCGAGTTTAAGTGAATCGCATATTGCAAGTGAACGCTTCGCAAAGAACGTAGCGATGGTTAGAATGCTTGCATCCGCTCCTTCAAAAGCTGTGTTGTACTCTATCATCTGTACCATTATCCGCACCTGGTTAACCGGATTGGAAATTTTGATAAGCTTTTCAACGGCTTCCTCGTCGTGCTGCTTTATGTACACTTTACCAAGTAACAAAATGGCTTGCTGTTCTCCCTGTGTATAATGCAATTCTTCACAGAGCTGCAATGCCTGCGATGAAATTTTAAATGCACTATCCAAATTATTTTTCGCTTCGCCACGACGGGACAAATACAATTCACTCAATTGAAGTTGAAGGTTGACTAAACCGGTATCCTGTTTTAGGCCATGATATTGTTTAATACGATTGTCAATTTCAGAAATAGTAAAATGCTGAGCGCGGGCATTCACAAAAAGAAAAAGCAGGATCCATAAGAATCCGGCTTTTATGGGAAAGCAATTATTGAATAAACGTTTTGTATAATTATTGATCATGTTAAAAGCGTGCTCGTGAAAATAGAATCGGCTTTTAATGATACGTTTGATGAATCGTGGCCTTCAGGTTAACATCTATAACAAGCTTCCGTTTTTCCATCAATGCCGTTTCTCGAAAAACAGGACAAATTCAATCACATGCTAAAATCCGCTACCAGAGCCAGTTTGAGAAAAAGCGAACTCAACGTCAATTCAAGGTTTTTGGAGACCTCCGAAAATGCCGGAGCATCCGGCCTTGTTGATTTTTTTTGATATCCATAAAAAATACAAGAGTATCCGCTTTTTGTCAATTGCCTTCACCTTTCATCAAACATAGCTTTGCGTCTATTGAAGTTATAGAAATCATTTTCATTCATAAACATAAAATCAAACATTATGAGTAATAACAATCCAAAAACAATCGTCTTTATTACTGGTTGCTTTGTCGGCAGTAACTGCTGGGACAATTGGCAAATTTATTTCAGGAATAAAGGATATAGGACAATAGCGGATCCATGGCCATTTAAAGATGCAACTCCTGCGGAATTAAGAAGCAAACATCCTATTGGAAATCCTGGATTAGCGGGATTGACATTACAAGAACTCACCAGGCACTACGCGGATATCGTAAAATCCTTACCGGAGAAACCAATTGTCATCGGCCACTCAATGGGTGGCTTGATCGCGCAGATATTGGTAAACCGCGATCTTGCCGCTGCCGGAGTTGCTATTCACCCCGTAGCACCGCAAGGAGTCATCCCTTATGAATTTTCATTTTACAAAGCAGGATGGAGAGCGCTCGGGCTATTTACATCGTTGAAAAAAACATTCATGATGTCATTTCAAAACTGGCAATATGCTTTTGTGAATGGCATGCCGCTGGAAGAGCAACGCAATGCATATAAAACGTTCACAATTCCGGAATCAAAACTGGTTAATCGCGGCACACTTACCAGCGCGGCAAAAATCGATTTTAAAAAATCGCATGCGCCGTTGCTCATTACTTCAGGAAGTACCGATAACATTATCCCAGCCCATTTGAATATGCGCAATTATAAGAAATATGCCGTAAGAGAAGATTCCGTTTTGGAATACAAAGAATTTCCCGGAAGAAATCATTTTGTACTTGGCCAACCTACATGGCATGAGGATGCAGCATACATTTCAGATTGGATCGATATACAATTTGATCAATCAACAAATGGAATAAAAAAAATAAATATGAACCAGAAAATTTTACTGTAAGTATTTCAAAAAATAAAACCCACTAGAAAAAAAATAAAATTATGAGCAGTTATCCGATGAGGGATCAGGAAAAGGACCATCTTCTCACTCCCAAGAATTCAGCAGTTATTATTATCGACTATCAACCCGTGCAAATAGGTACCATTGAATCCATGAACCGCCATCAATTGATAACCAATATCACCACGGTGGCAAAAATGGCGAAGAATTATAAGTTGCCTGTTATACTCTCAACAGTAAATGTAAAAACAGGTTATAATAAACCTATTTTGCCGGAGATCAAGGAAGCACTTCCCGGAAACGAACCTTTCGACAGAACGACTATCAACGCATGGGAGGACAAAGATTTTCGCGAAGCGGTTATCGCAACAGGAAGAAAAAAACTCATCATGAATGCGTTGTGGACAGAAGCCTGTTTAACCTTCCCGGCATTAGATGCGTTGAAAGAAGGGTTTGAAGTGTATGCTGTTGTGGATGCAGTAGGCGGCACATCGAAAATTGCGCATGAAATGGCATTACGAAGGATTGAACAGGCCGGTGCAAGACTGATCAGCGTTGGGCAATTGGGTTGTGAATTGCAACGCGACTGGAACCGGGAAGATACAGCGCAGTTTATGGTAAATGCATTTGAAGAGTCGGGAGTTTTTCTCCGGCTGGAATAAAATAATCCAGTAGTTTTAATTTCCAATATGCAAAGCCGGGCGCAGAAAATAATTTTATTAAAATCTGCCCGGCTTATTTTCTATTTATAGAAATTTTTTCAACTTAAACAAATATTATGAATAACAGGATTAGGATTGATAAAGTAGAACCAGAAGCTTACCGTTCCATATATCCGCTGGAAAAATATCTTTCTGCTTCTAAAATTTCCCTCACTCATAAAAATCTTATCAAGATACGCGCGTCGCAAATAAATGGCTGTGCGTATTGCATCAATATGCATACGAAAGAAGCAAGAGCGGCAGGAGAAACTGAGCAGCGCATTTATTTATTGAATGCATGGCGTGAAACTGATTTATTTACCGAAGAAGAAAAAGCCATTCTTTCGCTTACGGAAGAAATTACATTGATCACCAATAAAGTGAAAGATGAAACATACAATCATGCGGCGGCATTATTTGATGAACATTATCTTGCAGCGATCATCATGACTGTCTGCGCCATTAATGTCTGGAACCGGATTGCAATTTCCACGCAAATGCAACCAGAATAGTTAAGGAAATAAAAAAATAATTGTAATGAGCAAATTACTACTTCATGCTTTGCCCCTGTTGATGGCATTCACCACGTCCATTGCCTCATTGGCCCAAACCCCATCTGCAAAAAAACCAGCAATGCCGCCTGCAAATTTCAAAAACAGTATAGCAAAAGTAAATGGCATCGATATTCACTATGTGATTGGCGGCAAGGGAGAACCTTTGGTGTTGGTACACGGCTTCGGGCAAACCTGGTATATGTGGAACAGGTTGTTGCCAGAACTCTCCAAACATTTTACCGTGATCGCTCCGGATCTGCGCGGCATTGGAGAATCATCAAAACCTAAAAACGGTTATGATAAAAAAACAATGGCAACGGATATTCATGCATTGATGCAACAACTTGGATTGCATAAAATAAATATCGCAGGTCATGATATCGGTTTAATGGTTGTATATGCTTATGCGGCCCAGTATCCTGATGAAGTAAAAAAAATTGCATTAATTGATGCATTGCTCCCCGGCATAGAACCACTATGGAGCGAATATGCGACGAAAGCATGGTGGTGGAATTTTTTTTCGTGGCCTGTTGCACCAGTAATTATTAAAGGAAAGGAAAAAGAATTCATGACCGGATTTTGGGACACACAAGCGTATAACAAAAATGCTTTTACAAAAAATGAGAAGGATGAATTCGTGCGGGCCTATTCAAAACCCGGTGCTATACAGGCAAGTTTCAATTGGTTTGCTGCTTTTCCGCAGGATGCAAAAGACAATCAAATATTTTCCAAACAAAAATTGACGATGCCAGTGCTTGCTCTTGGCGGAGATCATCACCTGGGAAGTCTTTTGCCAGAACATGCGAGTATGATTGCAGAAGATGTGAGGGCCGGTTTGATCAAAGACAGCGGGCATTGGATTGCCCAGGAACAAACAGCACAGTTATTAAAAGCATTGCTTGATTTTTTTGGCAATTGATTGCATGGAATAAATAAAAAAACTCCAGGAGATTTTTCGTTCATTTTTTATTTGCAGCAAAAGCATTGATTATTTCCGTGGCCTTATAATCATACGCAATGATTGGTCGCGTGTAAAGTATGCAGACGTCCAATTATAGAACGTGCGCAATTTATTCCTATAGTTTACCAAACCCATCAGGTGAATAAACAGCCATATGAATAATGCAATTAAACCATTGAAATGAAGTTTGAGTAATGGAAGGTCAACAACAGCTTTATTACGCCCCATAATTGCCATTACACCCTTATCAAAATAATGAAAAGGTTTTGGCTCCTTTCCACTTGCCATTGAAAAAAAATTATCCGCCAGTGCCTTACCGTGTTGTATTGCAACCTGGGCCAATTGTGGATGCCCATCGGGAAAGCGGGAATCCGTTTTTTGCAGACAAATATCTCCAATAGCATACACGGCATCGATACCTTTCACTTTATTGTAGGCATCAACGATTATTCTTCTGCCCGCTCCAAGGCTTGTCAATGGTATGCCAGTAAACACTTTTGCAGCAACACCCGCAGTCCATATTAAAGTTGCGGCTTGTATACGCTGCCCATCCGACAATAATACTTCATCCTCAAAAAAATCTTTAACAGCAACATTAAGAATGATTTTCACTCCTAATTCCCGCAATCCATTTTGAGTATCACTTTGTGATTTCTCACTCATCGTTGTCAACAATTGCGGTTTAGTATCAACAATATAAATTCCACCTTCCGCGCCGATCAGTTCGGGGTAATCTTTTTGCAAAACATTTTTTCTCAATTCTGCCAGCATTCCCGAAACCTCCACGCCAGTAGGACCGCCTCCTGCAACAACAATTGTCATCAGCCTTTTTCGCTTTTCCTTATCTTCGGTTATGCATGCCTGTTCTAAAACCTGAAGTAACCTGTTGCGCATATTCAAAGCGTCATCAACTGTCTTCATTGGAATCGCGTGCTGACGCACGTTTTCAATTCCAAAAAAATTCGATTCAGCACCTGCTGCAAAAACAAGATAATCGTACATCAATTCACCGTCCGGGAAATAACATGTATGCGCTGCCGGATTTATTCTTAATAATTCGCCGAAGCGAAAGCGAATATTTTTCTTACCCCGAAATATCCTGCGGAAGGGATAACTAATGCTCGATGCATCCAGAAATCCTGTGGCAACCTGGTACACTAAAGGCGGAAAAAAATAGTAATTATTCTTGTCGACAACAATAACATCAAACCATTTATTTCCAGAGAGTCGTTTTGCCAGGTTTATTCCGGCAAATCCACCGCCGATAATTACAATTCTTTTTTTCACACTGTTCATCAGGATTATTTTTTGTTTTCAACATGTTTAGGCGGCCGGTACGGTTGTGAACGCGTAATGCCCTTTGCGGAAATCGGTAAAATTTATCCCTGCCTCATTCTTGAAAAATTTGCTGAAATGTGCAATATCGCAGAAGCCCAGGTAGTATGCTATCTCCTTCATGCAGGAATTGGAATAGGTTGCATGTCGTTTTGCTTCCAGCACAATTCTTTGTCGTATATGGTGCCCTGCCGATTTGCCGGTTATTTTTTTAACGATTTCATTCAAATAGTTTGGTGTTACGCATAACATACCTGCATAATCCGCGACCATTTTTTTTATTTTATACTGTTGTTCAAGTAACGAGAAAAAACGCTGAACAATCTCTGCATTGCGTGTTGATTTGAGAGGCAATAAACTATTTTCAAGTTGCCTTGTCAAATAAATAAAGAATATTTTCAGGTAACGCTTTAATATTTCCGTTCTGAATAAATTTTTTTCTTGAAATTCCTTTATCATTCTTGCCAGTGCATCGTCCAAATCAGGAATCAAATCTTCCGAAACAGGTATGCTCTGCGCATCACTGAACAATTGAAGGAGTATAGCATGATACGTAGAATCAAATTCCGGATCGCCCATATTTAAAAAGGATTCAGCAAAAGAAAGTACGCAGCCTTTCACGTTTTCTGCTGGTTGTAACTTGCACATTTGCCCGGGGCGTATAAAGAACAGATGATTATCAAAAAAAGTAAACTGCTGTAAGTCAACGTAACAATCCCCTTTTCCTTGCTTCACCCAAACGATCCTGAAATTATCTTTCAAGCCTGCAGGATCATGGGTAATTCCATAATCTTGTTCATCCAGATCAAAAGGCAAAATCGAGAACGCATCATGGACTCCTTTCTTTTGATACATTTCGCTGAAAATATTTTTCATAAAAAAGTTTTAGGTAAATGACTTGATTAATTTATACCAGATACATTCCTATTTACGTGCCAAACGACAACGCGGGCGAAACAAGGATGTTTTATGCTTGATTTCTACTGAAAGAAGGCTCTACCCTCTTTTTTCATAAAAAAAAACTCTGAAAAAAATGGAGTTTTCGAAGACGCTACGAAAAAAACGGAGAAAGGCAGCTAATCGTTATTGTTCGGGTTTTAGCTGAAATACTTTATCGACAGCATTGAATAAATCTTTTTCGCGAAAAGGTTTTACTAAAAACCCATTGGGTTTTGTTTCATTAACCGCCTCTATTATTTTGTTATTTGAATTTGCAGAAAGATATATAAAAGGAATACCTTTTTCTCTCAATGTTTTTGCAAGCGAAATGCCATTTTGCGCACCTTTCAATTGGATATCCAGCAATACCAATCCGGGTGCCTCTTCAGCAATCATGATCATCGCTTCCTTAACTGATGTAGCAATATCCAAAACATCATACCCTGCATGTATAAGGGTGAGCTGCAGATCATCTGCTACAATGAATTCATCTTCTACAATTAAAATTTTTCTATTCATCAGATGGCTGTTTCCAGTTCATAATATACCTCTTCAGTAACAGGATATTTTTCAACCGGCTTGGTTGAAAAATCAATTTGTATAAGTAAGCCTCCCTTATTTTGAATTTTTAATTTTCCGTTAAGTTGTCTTGTTAATCCTTTTATCAGGCGTATACCCATAGAATTGCTTGTGCCTAAATCAACATGTTCAGGAATGCCTTTTCCATTATCATTAATGTGAAGTACAATATGCCGCCCATTTTGTTTTTTTAAAGAGACGGCCACCATATTATTTTTATTTTGCGCAAATGCATGTTTAATAGCATTTGTTAATGCTTCATTAAGGATCAGTCCAACTGGTATTGCCTGCGCCAAATCGAATTCTATCTCATCAATGTCCATTTTAAAAATAATATTCTGTGTGCTTCCTGAACTCCCTTCCAGGTAGCTTACAAGCTCCTCAATGTATGAACGCATCTCTACAACTGCGGTGCTATCACTCTGGTAAAGGCGTTGGTGAAGCAGCGATATGGATTGCATGCGTTGCATGCTTTCGCTGATGGCCTGGATGGCATCATCGCTGTGCACATATTTTAGCTGCGTATTTAACAGGCTTATCACAATTTGCAAATTATTTTTCACCCGGTGATGTATCTCTTTCATCAGCCATTCCTTTTCTTCCAACAGCTTTTGCAGCGATTGATTTTTTTCTTTTAATTCAAGATTGCTCTTTTTTCGAATCTTGTTTTGATTATAAAATAAACCTACAATAACAAGCAGTAACAATAATCCTGCAAATGTGATATTTCTCAACAGCGTTGAATTTTTTAATTCAAGCTGATGTTTATTATTAATATAGTTCAACTCTTTGATCTTTGCATTCGATTTGCTAAGTTCATATTCTGCTTTAAGCGATTCGATATTCTGAGTTACTTTTCTATAGAAAAAACTATCCAGCAACATATATTGCCTGTCCTTCGCAGCAAATGCTTCCCGGTAATTTCCTTGTGCTTTATATAACTCGGAAAGTTTTTGCAGATAACGAATTTCCTGTCGAGGTACTTTTTTCTCCTGCGCCAGCGACACTGCCTGCTTCAGATAAAATATTGCCGTCGCAGGATTTTTTTTCATATACGTTTTTGATAGGGCAAGAAGAGACTGCAATTCGCGTAAGTAGTTGCCGATTTTTCTTGAACGATTCAGTGCATCTTTTTGCAGCGATATTGCTTTTTTTTCAAGCCCCTCTTTGGTATATAGCCCTGCAAGGTTGTTCAGCATATTAATATATAGTCCCTGGTATTCCGGTTTTTCACTCAACTGCAATCCCTTTTGCAGATAAGATTCTGCCTGCTTAAAGTCGTTGTTGTGCGTATAGATTATACCAAAATGGTCATAGATATTCAGGCTTATATTTGAAAGTGGCAGCTGTTGGTTGTATTTTTCTGCTACCAGCAAATATTGCAATGCGGCAGCGAAATTATTTTGGTCGAGATACGCCCACGAAATATTATAATTTGCTTCCATCATTCCATATTTATCGGCTGACTCTTCCGCAATTTTTAAAGCATCCAGGAAATTTCCGATCGCCTTATCATAATTACCATTACGCAGCTCTACTACGCCGATGCGTATCAGCGAACCTGCGATACCTTTTTTTTCATTCAACGACCTGAATATATCCAATGACACGCGATATTTTTTTTCAGAGCTATCAAAGTTTCCATTGTTATCATCAATCATTCCTTGCTGAAGAAGAATAGAAGCCATGCCATTGCTATCTTTTTTCTGCCTCGCAAATTCCATTGCCAGCATTGCATAGTAGGAGGCGGAATCCGGGTCAAGGTAGCGGTAGTGTTTAATAACGGCTTCATAATCTTTAACCGAAGAAAATTTCTTTTCTACATGTTGGCTATATACACGCGCCGAAAAAAAAACAAGTACTACTATAGCAATTTTTTTATTGATGGTCGTCATAATTTGTGCTATGTGTTTTTTTAATCCCCAGTTTTTCCATTCGTGATTCCAACGTAGTAGGTTTTAGTTTAAGGATCTCCGCTGCGCCCCCGGCACCACGTATGCGGCCATTTGTTTTTTTAAGGATGGAAAGAATATAATTCCGTTCTGTGGACAGCTGGTTCTCTTTTATTTCTTCAAGCGTTGAGGGAGGTGAATCCGAAAATGTTTGCGTAACGTTTGCGCCGGGTAAATTTAACAACGGGCGCCCCCATTGTAATTGGCTTTTCCCATCATTAAGAACAAAGGCCTGTTCAACGATATTTTCCATTTCACGGATATTTCCAGGCCAATGATATTGCATCAATTCTTCCATAGCAGAAGGTTTGATACCGAAAAATGGTTTGCCTGTTTTTTTTGAGAATTTATGTGCAAAAAAATTGGCAAGCAAAGGAATATCATCTTTGCGTTCACGAAGTGGCGGAAGCGTTATTGGAAAAACATTCAACCGGTAATACAGATCAAGCCTGAATTTTCCATTCGCAATTTCTTTTTCCAGATTCCTGTTCGTAGCGGCAATGATACGAACATCAATTTTTATCGTTTGTTTTCCGCCAATACGCTCAATTTCTTTTTCCTGCAATACACGAAGCAATTTTGTTTGCATTTCCAATGGCATCTCTCCAATCTCATCTAAAAAAATAGAACCACCGTGTGCAAGTTCAAATTTGCCAATGCGTTTATCGAGGGCGCCGGTAAACGATCCTTTCTCATGCCCGAATAATTCGCTTTCGATTAAATTCGGTGGCAATGCCGCGCAATTTACTTTCACCAATAATTTATCTTTTCTTGGCGATAACTCATGGATCGCCCTCGCAACAAGTTCTTTACCCGTTCCGCTTTCTCCCAGCAATAATACAGAAGTGTTTAACGGCGCGACCTGTGAGACCTGATCGAATACATGCAGAATGGAATGGCTTGAACCAACAATTTCTTCGAAATTGGAATTGGTTTTTACTTCTTCCTGTAAATAAATTTTTTCCTGTTTTAATTGCTCGCTCAGTTTTTTAATTTCATGAAAAGCAAGCAGCCTGTCGATTGTTGCGCCGAGTGAAGGTTGAAGCCTGAATAACAATTGAAGGTGCTCCGTCGTATATGCATCGCTTCGCCTACTATGAAATGAAAAAACAAAAATACCTTCCCTTGTCATCTTCAGCGGCATTACCAAATTGCTGTGCAATTGAAATTTTTTTGCAATGGCTTTTTTCAATGGCGCTTTAATACAAAGCTTCTCATACTCATCCCCATTATATACTTTGGCACCGTCTTCCAAAACGCCTTCCCGCATTCGGTTAAATGTATCCTGTGTTATACCGAGCAGCGAACAAAGATCGGGGATCCGTATAGTTTGATATTCATCATAGCCAAGCCTGAAAAAAGCGCAGGCACCCATTTGCTCTTCGCCTGTTTGTTGCAGTCCAAGAATTACAAAATCAAAAGGGACCGCCTGTTGTAAAACTGATGCCATCTTAAGCAAACGTTGCTCCCACGAAATAGTATCCACCATGATATTTGTAAGTGAAAGTTGAAGAGACTGCTCTTTCCGGAGTTTTGCTTCGAGACTATGAGCGTGGCGGTAATGTGCAATATCCAATGCCACGAGTACATCTTTTTCACGAAACGGTTTCACTAAAAAACCATAAGGCTGTGTTGCGCGTGCGGCTTGCAGGACTGATTCATTATTGTTGGCCGACAAATAAACAAATGCGATATTTTTTTCCGTGAGATGCGCGGCAAGGTCGATCCCTGTTTTATCTCCCTTCAGGTAGATATCCAATAACACAATACTTGGATTGAATTTTTCAATCATCAACATTGCTTCGGAAAACGAATCTGCGATACCGCAAACATGATAACCCGATTTTTGCAACATCAGCCGCAGATCATTGGCGACCACAAATTCATCTTCAACGATCAGGAGTTTATTTTCCATAACCTAAAAGAGTTTATTGATTCACAAATTAGTCATTCTTGAAAGTAATATTAAAGGATGCACCTCCGTCATTTTCATATTCCAACTTGCCTTCAATTTGTCTTGTCAAACCTTCTATGAGTAAAATGCCCATCGAATTTCTTTCGCCATCGAAAAAATGTCCCGGCAAACCTTTGCCGTTATCTTTTATGTTAAGCATTATCTCATCATTTTCTTTTTTCTTCATTCGAACCAGCACAGTTGCTCCCTCTACATGAGCGAATGCATGTTTAATTGCATTGGTGATAATTTCATTTAAGATTAATCCGATAGGTACAGCCCGCATGATATTCAGGTACACATCGTCGATATCCAATTCAAAATTGATAGCTGATGCGCTATCAAAACTTGTACTCAAATGCTCCGCTAGCTCGGGAATATAGCTTTTCATGCTGACCGACATCGCGTTTTCAGACTCATACAACTTAACATGCACCAGCGAGACAGCTTGCATCCGGTGACGGCTTTCTGAAATAGCAGCAATAGCTTCTTTTGTTTTTAAATAATTCGATTGTGTATTCAATAAACTGATTACGATCTGCAAATTGTTTTTTACGCGGTGATGAATTTCTTTAATCAGCCATTCTTTTTCGTCAAGCAACTTGTTTTTGTCTTCAATATTCTTTTCAAGTTCATTGTTTTTCAGGTTTATTTCTTCCTGTTTCTTGCTCAACTCGGTGTTTGCTCTGTGTTTGATCTGATACCTGCTGAAAAAAACAAGCGCCAGTATCATGAGCATAATTGCGCCGGCAATTGTTGCGTTGCGAATTATTTTACCCTGTTGAATGGCCACCGCCTGGAGCTCGCTTTGCTTGGTAAGCAGTTGCAGTTCTTTTTCCTTTTGTTTAGTACCATATTGAATTTCCAGTTCGGATACCTGGTTGCTTTTGGCCTCGCTGAACATGGAGTCAGTTACTATTTTATAAGCCTGGTAATGCGCGATGGCGGATGCGTAATTGCCCTGGATTGAATCTACTTTAAACAATTGCAGTTGTACGTCGCGGATAGCCGGCAAAGAATTCGTAAGCTCAGATAATGTGAGCGTCTGCTGAAAAAAATCTTTTGCCTTTTCCAGGTTTCCCTGTCGCAAATAGAACATGCCAACATCAAAATATATAGGTATTTTCTTCTCGAAAGAAGCGCCCTGGTTATTTACAAATCCAAGTTCAATTAGATAATATTTCTCAGCAAGCGCCGGTTGCCCGGTTTGATAATAACATTCCGCTAGCGTATTTATAACATCACGGTTCAATACTTTATCGTCCTTCGCACCGCTAGGATATTTTTTTACCACATCAAGCATCAACGTCAAAGCCTGTTGGTATTTTTTTTGAGGCATCAATCCTTCCTGGCATATAATGGAATTGATATGAATGATCATGGAAGTATCGCACTGCAATTCAAACATTCGCAATGATTGCTTCAAAAAATTTGTTCCTTTATCTAATTCATGGATGTTGTATGTTATTCTGCCGAGCCTGTAAAAATAAAGCCCAAAGTCTACCGTGTCATTAATGCTGATCGAATAATTCAGTGATTGCAATGCAGCACTTATTGCATTATTGAACCTTCCGGTTATCGCATAACAGTGCGCGAGCAAATCGCTCGTTTTGTGCCTTGAACTATCGTTGATCTTTTCCTGGAATTTGTAGAGTTCCGTCAATTCATGCTCTGCCAGGGAAGTTTGACCATCTTTAATGTAGATGAATGCAATTGCCCTTCGTAAAGAAGCCTGGGCTAAGGTATTATTTACAGATATAAAATATGCCAGTGCATTTTTATAATAAGAAGAATCAGCAACAAAAATATCTTTTGAGTGAGTGCGAAATTGCCAGGAACCACTTTGAAAATAAAAAGCAGCTGCTGTATAGTATGGCTTTGATGTTTTGTAAAATTTCATTGCTTGGTCGTATACACGCAAGGCAATGCTGTCCTCCCCCTGCAAATTCAATAACCTGCTTTTGATAAGCAGGTACATATTTTGACCATGGAGATACCCGATCTTTTCGCTGGATTTTCTTATTGATTCAAGAACATCTTCAATTATTTTCAATTTCGCCGGGTTGCGGCCATAGAAATAATCAAGCATGGCAATGCGGCTAATAGATATGATCGAATTCACTTTATTTGTATCCGGATTCGTCATCACATCTTGTGTAACCGTCTTCCAATCTTCTGGCAGATAATGGAATTGGGCTTGCAACTCTAGGCCATTAACAGCTAAAATCGAAACAATAAACAGCAAGCTTAACCCGGAATAAAATAGTTTCCTCATCAGAAAATTCGCACCCTTCTTTTATTGATTAATTAATCAGCGAATATGCGCACAAAAAAAGTTCCAGAAAAAAGAATCAGGCCAGTAGCGGAACCACATGCGCAGTGCCTGGAAATTAGGGAATAAAAATTGGAGAAATCCGAAAATATCGGAGATACAGCGTAATATCGTAAATACAAAATGCGGGAAGCATTTCCACTTCCCGCAAAATAACCGCACCTAAAAACCAACTACAATGACATACCTCCATCAACGATGATATCCGCACCTAACACAAATGGCGCTTCGTCGGACGCAAAAAAGGTAACCAGCTTAGCAATCTCTTCGGGAGAACCAAAGCGGCCAATCGGTATCATGGATTTTGTTTTATTACGGTTGGCAATATCTTCTTCCGTGGTGGAACCTTTTTTTGTGTGTAACGGAGTATCTATTGGTCCCGGGCTGATTGCATTTACCCGGATTTTTCTTGGCATCAACTCCGCGGAAAGGTTTTTTGCCAGCGTTAATACTGCGCCTTTTGTTGCGGCATATAAAGAAGCGGTCGGCCTTCCTATATGCGCATTCAGCGATGCATTCAAAATAATAGAGCTTCCATTTTTAAACAGCGGCAACAATTGTTGAATTGTAAAATACGCGCCTTTGAAATTGGTATTAAATACTTCGTCGAAAACTTCTTCGGTAACTTCTTCAATCGGAAAAAACCTGGATATGCCGGCGTTTACAAAAAGGATATCTATCGAAGGAAAAATCTCACTCACTTTTCGTTTTAGGGTATAGATCGACGTTAGATCCGCGGAATCAGCAATGACTGCGTGAGCATTTTTTCCCAGTTCCTGTACTGACTTGTCCAATGCCTCTTTATTTCTCCCTGTAATGATAACGCTTGCGCCTTCTGCGATAAATTCTTTTGCCGTAGCCAGTCCAATACCGCTGTTTCCACCTGTTATTACTGCATTTTTATTAGTTAACCGGTTCATAGTTTTCTTATTATTGTTATTGAATTATTTAAAAGGGATATATTCTTTTTTGTGCTTGTACGCTTACCCATTGAACGGTTGTAAGTTCATCTAAAATAAAATCACCACCGAATCTTCCCGTTCCTGAATCTTTCTCACCGCCAAATGGCGAATGAATTTCATCGTTCGCGGTCTGGTCGTTGATGTGTACCATGCCAGTTTCAATCATTCTTGCTATTTGCATGCCATGATAAACATCTTTGGTATGCAATGACCCACTTAACCCAAAACCAGTAGCATTTGCCAGGCGTATCGCATCTGCATCATCTTTAAATTTTATTAGCCCCACTGCAGGCCCGAATATTTCATTTTGAAATATCGGCATCGCTTCAGTAACGGATGACAATACCGTTGGTGCTAAAACATTTCCTTCGCGCGTATTGCCGGTTTCTACCAACGCACCCATTTCAATGGAAAGCTTGATCTGATTTAATACCCGCTCGACAGCCTTGAGTTCTATCATCGGGCCAACGATGGTACTTTTATCCGCAGGGTTACCGGTTTTAAGTTGTTTTACACGTGCAACAAATTTTTCTTTGAATGAATCGTAAATTGATTCATGTATAAGTATCCTGTTTATAGAAATGCAAAGCTGCCCCTGGTGTAAGAATTTTCCAAATAAGGCGGCGTTCACAGCGTAGTCTACATCCGCGTCTTCAAGAACAATGTGCGCATTGTTCCCTCCCAATTCCAAAGCAGATTTCTTCAAGTGTTCCCCTGCAATTTTTCCGATTTGTCTGCCGACAGGTGTTGAACCCGTAAAAGAAATCATTTTCGCATAAGGGTGACCGGTAAAATAATCACCTATTATATCACTGTTCCCAACGACCACATTAAAAACACCTGCAGGAAAACCCGCTTCTTCAAACACTTTTGCGATGAAGGTGCCGCCGGTAACAAGCGATAGCGCCGAAGGTTTAACCACCAAGGTATTTCCCGCTCCCAGTGCCGGGGCGATCGTGCGCATGGAAAGATATAGGGGAAAATTCCACGGGCTTATCAAACCGATCACACCTAACGGCTTCCTATACACGTAATTTTCTTTGCCATCAGTTGTTGATACCGTAGTACTGCCATGCATGCGTGTGGGGAATGAAGAAGCTTCGACAAGAATATCATGGGCCTGCTGGATCTCAATAACTGATTTTATATATGTGCTTCCTGCTTCATCACAAAGCCATGCCGCTAATTCCTCCCGTCGATCTGCCAGGATACTTGCAGCTTTCAGTAAAAGATCCCTGCGATACAGCGGGTTGCTTTTTGCCCATTCAGGCGAAGAAGTTTTTGCCGCATGAAATGCTTCATCCACTTCTGTTTTTCCTGCAGATGGCAATTCGTGAATTAACTTTCCCGAATAAGGATTGATGTTTGCAATCATGAACTTTTCACTTCCATCCTTCCATTTTCCATTAATAAACTGTTTGTTCAAATCCTGGTATGCCTTCATTGTTTTAATCTTTTAGTGTTGGAGAATTTATTGCCTGCAGCTTTGCTGTTTTCTATTGTGTTATTTGCAATAACAATTTTGTCACATCATCCGGTTTTGACAGAAATGGCGAATGGCCAGTATTCACCGAATAGGTTTGCATTATGTTCGCGGCTTGGGCCATTGCGTGTTGATTATTTATTCCAATAGCATGATCAAGCAAGGTGAATATGTAATACTTATTTACACTTCCAAAATTTCCGCTTGTTAAAACCGCCGGATTAGTAAATGGAATGGCGGGTTCAGCCCGGTAATTATCAAGCAACAATTGTTGCGTTGCGGACGATCCATCCTGACAAAAAATATTGATAATGCTATCTTTCATCACATCCAGCAGTAATTGATCTTTTGAAGGCACCAATGCGGGGCCAAGCAATGATTGCTGGTCCGCGCCTGCCAGTTGCAGTAATGATTGGCCATTTGCAGGAACGAACGCGCCAATAAAAATCAGCTTTTCGATTTTACCCGGAATTGCTTCTGCGACTTCCGAAACCACCACCCCACCCATACTATGTCCAACAAGAACAACCTTTCCGTTGATCTTATTAATCGCATCAATTACCTTATCGCGATATACGTCAATAGATACTAATGCGGGAGATGTTGTATCATCTCCATGTGCAGGTAATTCAACCAGCACTACATGCTGCCCCGCGTTTTCTAATTCTGTTCTCACTGTATTCCATACATACGGAGCTTGCCATGCGCCATGTACCAAGACAAAAGTTTTTGATTTGATAGGAAAGTTATTCCGCTGGTTACATCCTGCCAAGGACACTACACTTAGTATAGTCATTAACTTAATTAAAACTGTCTTTTTCATAATTAAAAATTTAATTGTACAAATTTGTTGCAAGGTTATTCTTAAGTCAATTGACGTTTCATTGCTTTTGTTGTCTGAAATATCGGATCAAAAGAAAAAATGTTTTTTCATCATCACTCAATCCCGCCCGTTCTGTTCAAACTATGTTTTATACAAGCAATCCTATTATTTATCAATTGACATCTGTTTTAATTACAATGAAATTTGCTGTGCAGATAATTGTAGTCTCAACAATCATTTAATAAAATCAAAAAATAATTTATGGTAGATACGGCTATAGATACAGAACGGGACCATGTATTCGGATGCAGGTTTGCACCGGTTGAATTGGTTTTATATGGAGATTTTCGATGCACGCATTGCGGATTCGTTTTTCCCGAAATAAAATTATTGCAGGAAACGATGGGCGATCAATTGCAGTTTGCATTCAGGCATTATGTGATACCCAACCGATATCCGCTATCGCTGGATACTGTTATTGCTTCAGAAGTTGCAGCCATGCAGGATAAATTCTGGAACATGCATGATGCACTTTTTGAAAATCAATATACCCTTACACGTTCCGGTATAATTCGTTTGGGCGAATCCATCGATATCGATATGTCATTATTTGAAAATGCCTACGCATATAGAAAACTTGCACAAAAAGTATTGCGTGATTTTGAGATTCGTGTAAGAAGCGGAGTGAACAGTACGCCCACTTTTTTTATTAATGGTTTGCGCTATAATGGTGCTGCTGATTTTGAAGGATTATATAAAGCTTGCCGCTACGTATTGTTGCTCCAGGAAGCAGAACTAGAACAACCGGTGCGAAACTAAAATCATACTTCACATAAAACATCATCATGTATCACAATAATTATTTTACGGCTGTTGACGCAATTATCGACCTGCAGTCGCGCGGTTATGTTTACGATTTCAGCGAGTCGCGAGAAACGCTTCTTTGTGCGCAACAAAAAATTTTCCTGAAACGTCATGAATTTGTGGTAACGGAAACCTATCATTTTTACGGCGAAGAACCGTCTACGCATTACATTATTTCTGCAATCGAAGCAACGAATTATTTTTTGAAAGGAATTTTATTAACAAAACAGGAAAATATTCAACCCAGGCTTCCATTCCCTATAGAGCACAAAGCGCAAAAGCAAATTTTAGAAGATATGCAGCTGATGTTTGCATAGCGTTACATGCATTATCTCCGGCCCGGCTTCTCCGATAAAATATATACCTGCTTTGCTTATCATCGATGCAAATGAAGCACGATGATTATTGTTTGTTTAATCAATACGCTACAAAAAAATCGAATTGTTAAACATGCCATTCCTTGATTTCCCTCCATTTTTCAAATTCACTCCTTAAAAAAAACAATTCGCGAATTGATTCAAACAGTTGGTCGTATCAGCGATTTCTAAAACGTTTTTCAATTGTCTATAGTAATAATTCAAATTAAAACTTCTAATTATGAAAAGGTATTTCTATTATTTTAAATTGATTTATTTACCTGTCTTAATTTCATTATTCATTTTCTCATGTAAAAAGAATGATCCAAGGCCTGGTAAGCCCAAAACGATTTATGAAACCATTGCAAGTGATGGAAATTATTCTTTTCTGGCAGTGGCTGTAACCAAAGCAGGTCTGGCAGATGCGTTGAATGCAGACACAAAATCCGGTCTTACATTGTTTGCGCCAACGAACGATGCATTCAAACTGGCGGGTTATACAAGTATCAATGATCTTTCAAAAATTCCAACCGACGTTTTAAAATCCATCCTATTGTACCATGTATTGGGAACCGAAATAAAATCGGGAGATATTCCACAGGCGTCAAATACACCAGTTAACACATTAAATGGATCGCCGGTTTATGTTACCCGAACAACAGAAAATAAGGTTTTTGTAAATGGAGTAAAAGTAATTAAGGCGAATATCGGATGCACCAATGGAATCATACATGCGATCAATCGTGTATTGTTCCCTGCAACCGGAAATATCGTTCAAACAGCACAGGGCAATAAAAATCTCAGCCTGTTGGTTGCTGCTGTGTTGCGCGCGAGCCAGGGAACGACCAATGTTGCGCAGGTGTTATCCGGTGCCGGTCCATTTACAGTATTTGCACCAACCAACGATGCATTTAAAAAAGCTGGATTACCTGACGAAACAACAATCAATAATACGGATCCCAATACACTCGCAGGTATTTTAACTTATCATGTAATAGCAGGGAGAATATTTTCAAGCGACCTGGCAGATGGCATCAAGCCCGCTACGGTGCAGGGTGAAACAGTAACGATCACACTCAGCGGCGGAGCTAAAGTAAAAGGAAATGCGAATACATCTGCATCGAATATCATAGCAACGGATATCGTTGCGGACAATGGCGTTGTGCATGTAATCGACCAGGTGCTTCTTCCATAATAAGCAATTCAAACTGAAAAAAACACATCTGAATTTGTATCGATTTTGTAAAATTTAATTCACCACAAAAATTTTCGTTCAATGAAAAAACCATTTGCAAATTTTACTGGTAAGGCCTGGCTGACGGCCGTGGCAATTATTCTGTTCATTGCTGCTTGTAAAAAAAGTAATGACAATAATTCTTCGCAAAGTTCCACCATCGCTGACATCGTATCAACCAATAGCAGTTTTTCTACATTGAATGCTGCGGTGATCAAAGCGGGTCTTGGTACTACATTAAGTGGAAGCGGACCGTTCACAGTGTTCGCGCCGGACAATGATGCATTCAACGCATCGGGAATCAGCACCACCATTATCGGCACACTGCCAGACACAGTCATCAAAAAGATTCTCCTTTACCATACACTTACGGCAAAAGTGCCAGCAGCCAGTGTACCTGCCCGTCCCAATGCCGGCGTTGCCACAGCCGCTGGAGATTCCATCTATGTAACCAACAATAGCAGCGGTGTGTTTGTGAACGGCATAAAAGTAAAGCAGGCGGATGTGAATGCATCTAACGGTATTGTACATGTGCTGAACGCGGTGTTGATTCCGCCGGTCGGGAATATTGTCCAAACAGCGCAGGCCGATACAACCTTTTCTTATCTGGTAGCGGCGGTGGTAAGGGCGAGTGCAGGAGCCACAGATGTTGCAAGTGTACTTTCCGGGAAAGGACCATTCACCGTTTTCGCTCCCACCAACAATGCTTTCCGGGCCGCGGGTTTTGCAACAATAAACGCCATCAACAATGCAGATCCCGATGTCCTTGCATCAATTCTCGTTTACCATGTGATTGCCGGCCGGATATTTTCATCTGATTTATCCGAAGGCGCACAGCCTACTACGCTAAGTGGAGGAAAGGTCACCATTTCACTTGCGGGAGGCCCCAGTGTGAAGGGAAATAATAATACACAACCTTCAAAAATCGCTCCGGCGAACATTGTTGCCACAAATGGTGTAATACATGTGATTGACAGTGTTCTGTTACCTTAAGTATCGTGCGAATAAAATCCACCTCAGCTCTTTCCATAAAAAGAGCTGAGGATTTTTATAAATATGACAATGTTCGCTAACCGAAACCGTTTCATTTTTATTCTGATACTATCGGTGTACTCTTATCTCAATACACTATTTTCCGAAGTGTATGCTTACTATGGTATTTCAGCAAATTGGTACATCGTTCTTTTATTTTTTGTCGTCGTAACACTTGTCATTTGGGAAGGCAATAAAATTATAGGCGACTATTTAAGTGGTGCTTTCCGGGAAATTAAATTCAATTATTTTATCGTCTTTTTTGCAATCGGTGTTTTTTATTCTGCTCTTGTTTCAGCAGGCATCACTTACCTCTTTGGTTTATTTTTCATCCGTCTACCAACGAAACAATTAAATATATCTCTCAAGCTGGCCGTAACGTACGGAACCAGGATAAATCTTTTTTTACATGTACTTAATGGCATTCTATATTACGCCAATCAATTTCGAATGAAAGAAATGGAAACAGCAGAATTAAAGAGGATGAACGCGCAGGCGCAGTTGCAAAATATCAAAAGCCAGGTAAACCCACATTTCCTTTTTAATAATTTGAATGTTCTTTCTGCGCTGGTAATGAAAGAACACCCGGATGCAAATCGTTTTATTGAGGAATTTTCCAAAGTATATCGCCATGTTTTGTCAAGCCAGCAGCACGAGCTGATTCCGCTTAAAAGTGAAATTGAATTTCTTGAGCCCTATATTTTTTTACTCAAAAAAAGATTTCCAGAAAGTATATACGTCAACAATAAAATTTCGCCGGAATATCTCGATCATATGATCATTCCGGTTGCAGTGCAAATGCTCATAGAAAATGCAACAAAGCATAATGTTGCATCAAAATCAAAACCGTTGTATATAGATCTCTTTGTGGATCCTGAATTCAGGCTTGCCGTTATGAATAATTTGCAACCGAGATCGGTTGCCAGCGAGTCGGGTCATATTGGCCTCAACAACATATCAAAACGATACCAGCTTATTACCGGCAAAGAAATTGAAATCAGGAAATCAGAAAAAACATTTATTGTGTATCTACCTTTAATACAGTCGAAATGATGAAAACGGTCATACTTGAAGATGAATCACTGGCAGTAGAACGGCTTCAACTAATGATGCATCATCTGGAAAATCCCGTTGAGATATTGAGATCATTTGAAACTGTGGAAGAAGCAGCAGCATGGTTCAGCTCAAACCCAACACTTGATTTTATTATTTCCGACATACAACTGGCCGACGGACTGGCATTTGACCTATTTAAAAAAGTGGATATTACAGTTCCTGTTATTTTTACAACAGCCTATGACCAATATGCAATTGAGGCATTCAAATTCTACAGCATCGATTATTTGCTGAAACCTGTTTCAGCCACAGAATTGAATAAGGCGATCTTCAAAATGAAAACATTCAGGCAGGCATTGCCTCCGGTTAATACAGACTATGAATATTTATCCAAACTCTTTACTAACAAATCGAAATATAAATCCAGGTTTACAGGAAAAATCGGAAACAAATTGTTTTTTATCGATTTAAAAGAAATAGCATTTTTTTATGCCGACAACAAACTCGTTTTTTTGATAACATTCCAAAATGTGCGTTACCTGGTCGACTACACAATGGACGATTTGGAAAAAATACTTGACCCGGAAAGTTTTTTCCGGATTAACCGGGGAACAATCATTCATTTTTCCGCTATCAGCCAGGTAAAGCCATATATTAATAACAGGCTAAAAATAATTTTCAAGCATGATTATGATAATTTTGAAGCAATCGTGAGCAGGGATCGGGTTTCTTCATTCAGAAAATGGGCGGATTCTTAACAGGTAGTTATTTATGAAGCAGTATCTTTTATTAACTATTCTTATCATCAGTACAAACAAAATATTGTTATCCCAAAAAAAATCGACTGATGATGTTGTGTATTTAAAAAATCAGTGGGTGTTACGCGGTCAGATTATATCGGATGATTCAATCAAAATATCAATCCGAACATTTGACGGAAACATATTCGTATTTCGCAGGAGTGAGATCGAAAACATCGCCAAAGAAAAAAAATGGTCGGGTTACCATTACCGGGAAAAAGGTTTTGTGCATTACACTGAACTGGGTCCGCTGGTTGCCGGTAAAACCTCTATTGAAGGCGTTACGACAGCAGCATTTTCATTTCAAACTGTCAACGGGTATAAATTTTCCCGTTATGCACAGGCAGCTTTGGGAGTTGGTGCTGATTTATATGCAACGCAAACCATTCTGCCGGTTTTCGGAAGTTTGAGAGGTGATATTATAAGATCCGACGGCGTTATTCCATTTTATTTTTTGGATGCAGGCTATGGAATCAATATCACGCAAAACTCCGCTATCACCAGCGATTTCAAAGGAGGATTGTTGTATGCCGCGGGGGTTGGACTGAAAATACCTTTTAATCGCACCGCAGGTTTCTTACTTAGTTTGGGTTATCGATATCAAAACTCGTCCTACAATAATGATGGAATAAAAACCGATATTATTTATAAAAGACTTGCGATCCGGGCCGGGTTTTTTCTTTGATATCTCAGTCTTGTTAGACTTTGATTTTTTGAAAAGTATTTGAAGTGAAAAATAATTGTAGTTGTTATTTATATATTGGATGATTGAAAATTGATCAGTTCAAAGCAGGCGTTGATTCTTTGACGATTTACATAAACAAGCCGGTAATGATATTATTTAATAATGCTATTGAAGAATTCCAACTGTGCAATAAATTGCATATTTCACTTTGTAATATTTCAGCATAAGATCAATTTGTTTATCTAACAATTCAATCAGTTTACTTTCGCGGCTGTTTACCAAAAAAAGTGAGCTTTCTCCCTGTTCGAATTTCAGCTCTTCGTTTCGCAATAGAACCTGGTAATTATTATACATGCTTTGGGTGATTTCCAATTGCTGTGTCGTAGCATGATACTCATTTAGGTAAGACTTTATTTTATTTACTATTTGCAGCCGTTTGTATTGCAACTCGAGGTTTGTTTCTTTAATTTTTAACTGCGTTTTTTTATAATCCCCGCGTGCTTCCCGCAAAAACAAAGGGATTTTAAATTCGACGCCCCATTTATTGTTATTTTCAAACTGATAAGCGTTTATATTTTTCAGGACGTCATAACCTTTATTTAACAGGTTTGCCTTTACGGAAATGTAAGGCAATATATTTTGTAATTTCAACTTCCGATCTACTTCGAGGCTGCTTAATTTATAATCATAGATTTTTATGATAGGATTTTGCAAAGCCAATTCCACCATCAATGAATCATTTTCATGCATTCCGGTTGAAATCTGTAAACTTTCGGGAACCTGGTTATCCTGCAGAAAATAATTTTTTTCATTTTCCTGCCATAAATAATTCGACAGTTCCACGCCAGCATTTTTCCATTTCAGAAAAGCTTCGGACTGCATCAGTTGATAGTTTTGAAATTGGGCATACGCTTCTGTGGTATCCATTAAAGCGCGGTCGCCATGTATGAACGCGAGGCGAAGCATATTTAATCTTTTTTTTGCGATATCAATAAAACGCGAATAGATTTCGTATCGGCGATAAGCGGCCGCCCATTGCCAGTAAGCAGAATAGGATTCAAGAAGTAAGTTATTTAGTATGATCTGCCGTTCCTGGGCGCTTTGTTTTGTAAATATTTTAGCCTGCCGTAATGCAGCTCTCCTCTTATCCATCAGCAAACCTTTTGCAATTGGAATTTCTACACCCGCATACGATGACTGACCCTTTGTAATTTCAGGAGATAAAAAATCACCTCCATTATTTTCTACGCCGGCTTTGAGATTTCCAACTGGCATCGGAATATTAAACTCTGGATTATTGTAGTAATAATAATTTTTACGATCGAATGTTTTGCGGCCGGCTTCAAATTGTAATGAAGGATCGAAACTTCCTCTTGCAGTTAGTACGTCTGCATCGGCCCGGTCTACCAGTATATCGGCCTGTTTCGCGACTGGATGATATTTTTTGATTTGCCGGATAAAATCATCTGCTGTAAATATTTCCGCCTTTGGTTCTTGTGCAGAGCAAAGGTTTACCACAAAGATCATCATCAGCGTTATGATCATTGTCAATTTCATCGCTTAGTTTATTTATTTTTCTTTTTCTCATTTTCAGCGTAAGGCTGATAATATTCAGGTGGGAATCCGTTAATATTCCTCCATAATTCATAATAAATGGCCACATCTTTTAATAAAGCGATGCCGCTGGCGCCGCCTCCCATTCTTAAATGCGCTGGCCATTTTTTATCATGCTCATCTTCTGCTACGAGCACCCTGAATTTTCCGTTACTGCTGACGGATGTTTCTATGGAAGAAACCTTGCCTCCAAATGTACCATAGCTGCTGCCAGGCCATCCACTGAAAACAATTGCAGGGAATCCATCAAACACAAATCTTACTTTTTGCCCGATACTGATTAACGGAACATCCATGGGATCTACAAAAAGTTCAACCGCATATTGCACTTTTGAAGGCACGATTTCTACAATCATTTCACCTTCTTTCAAAATCTCATTGATACCGGCTTTTTTTGCCTTGATAACCTGGCCGCTCTGCGGCGCCAATACATAATATAGCTGGTTTCTTACGTCGTAGCTCGCATAGAGATTCTGTAATTTTGCAACATCCGCTTCGGTTGACGCGGCACTGGATAAAGCTGAAAACTTATCACCTTCGGCTTTAGATATTTTATCGGTGTAGTCCTGTATCACACTGTTTTTTTCTATGCCTACATTGATCAGTTCCTGCTTGCTTTGTAAATATTTATTTTCTACGGATATTTTTTTTGCTGCCGCATTTTGAAAATTCACACGACGTTTTTCAAAATCCACGAGCGAAATAACTCCGCTGTCAAGCATAAGCCTTCCCGCATCAATCTGTCTTTGGTAAACTTGCAGTTCGTTGTTTACGGCAATAAGGTCCACACTATCGCTTGCAACTTTCAATTGTTGTTGCAGTAGTTTGTTATCCAGTGATTGAAGTTTTAAAATTCTGGCAACTTCAAGTGCACCGGCCTGTATTTCGGTAGTGCGAACTTTGTTTTTATAGCCATCAACAGTTTGCTGTTTGGCTTGTATCTGCTGCATAGTTCTTTTCAGCAGATCAGGATCAAAATAATCTACTTTCACTTCTCCTAACTGTAAAATGGTGTCGCCTTTTTTTACATAATCTCCTTCCTTGATATACCACTTCACAATTCTTCCGGGCAACACTGTATTAATTTCTTGCGGCCGTTCTTCCTGCCGCAAAGTAGTTACGTTTCCCCTGGCGCGTATGTTTTGTGTCCATGGTAAAAAGAGAATTACAATTAATAATCCCAGCGTTCCCCATAACCAGTATTTTGTATTTGTCTGCTTGCGGATGCGGTATACTTTGCTGAAGGAAGAAAGAGTGCTTTGTAACGATTCTTCTTCAATATTTGCTTTGAGATAATTATTCATCTTGAAGAAATTTAAAAATATAATTATTGAATGACCTCGCCATTTTTACTTAATTCGATCACCCGGTCGCAGTACATTTTTAATTGCTCATCTTGTGAAGCGATCAGTATCGTTGCCGTTTTATCATTCTTTAAATACATCGCAATCCTTTTTTTATAAGTTTCTTCCAGGTGTTCAAAAGGTTCCTCAAGCAGTAATAAACGATGACTGCCAAGCAATGCCCGCATTAATAAAATATTTCTTCGGACCCCATTAGACAATCCGTTACCCAATGGCAAAATTTCACTGTCGTAACCTTCTTTGCAAGTCTTGATGAATGTATCCAGCCCGGTTACTGCAGCAAGCGAAGTGATTTCTTCCAGGGTTATATGCTGATTGCCCATGGTGATATTTTCTTTTATAGTTCCATGAAATATATCCTGGCTGCCGAGCAATATGCCGGTATGCAGACGAAGACTTTGAATGTCATAATTGGCGGCCGGGATGCCATCAATTAAAATGATTCCTGTATAACCTGTGAAGGCACCTGTGAGCATTCTTAGAACAGTCGATTTGCCGGATCCTGACACACCTTTGAGCTGAACCATTTCTCCCGGAGAAATATTGAAGGAAGTATTATTCAGAACGGTACGCCCGTTGAAATAGGCGAACCTTACATTATCGAAAGTGATGGATACACCTTTATTTTGCGATTTCAGTAATAGACTTCCTCCAATTTCCTTATCCGCTTCAGTGATCACGCTTAGTTTTTCAACGGATACAAGCGCTTCATACACCGTATCGAGATAGGTGATTATTTTTTCAACTGAACCTATGATGGCAATGATAACAATGTCGGCAGCGATAAACTGACCAACATTGATTTGCTGATTGATTAAAAGATATGAGCCGATAATGAGCATCGCTGCTGTGATGATTATCTTAAAAGAAATAAGACTCCAGAATTGAGTTAATAATATTTTGAAAAAATCCGTTCTTGCTTGCAAATAATTTCCTACCAGTTCATCTGCCTTTTTTAAATGAAGAGAAGTTTCTTTGGAATATTTGAAAGATTTTATTGTCCGGGCTACCTCCTGCAGCCAAGCTGCCACTCGATATTTATAACTGCTTGCATTCATCGCGGTAGAAAATCCGTTGGATGAACTGAACCGGATAATGATAAGAACAACGGATAGCAGCAGTAAGCCAAATGCGATAAAAACCGGGTGATAAAAGGCAAGAAGCATCAATCCGAGCAACACCTGGATAATTGCGGTGGGCAACTCAATGACCAATTTATCCAATCCTTTTTGAAGAGATACCGTATCAAAATATCGGTTGACCATTTCCGGTAAATATTCTTTGTCGAGTTTTTCGACATTTAATTTGGGCAAGCGGTCCGCGTATTCCATAGAGTAGCGAAGAAATAATTTCTGCTTCACTTTTTCGATCGACTGCAATTGCTTTACCTGGAGTAAACCGTTAATAAAAACGCCAAAGACAACCATAGCGATTAAAACGATTATTGACGTTGAAAGGGAACCGGCCATAACAAAACTAACGATCGACTGAATTCCAAGAGGGAGTGAAAGCTGTACCACGCCGGCGAATATGGCAAACATATAGATCACACCAATATCAGCACGATCCAGCAGCAGTATCTGATGCAGCTTGCCGAATGCTTTAGATAGAGAATTGTTTTGTTTTGCCACTGCAAATTAATTTACGATCTATTAATTGTTATCGACATCATAATAAAATCCTTAGCGCAAAAATTGGTGTAAGACGTGGAATATTATTCTTAAAAATTTTTCATTGCTTACATCCGTCGTTGCTGACGTTGCGCGCCCTGATTTGCTTTTGATAATAATCGGAATAATGTCAGGCAAACAATAATGGATATAGCATTAAAAAGTTTAGCGGCAATAATATCACTGGTGCTAAACGTAAGGTACACGCCGGGTATCAAAACGATGATTCCAAGTATAATTTTCATTTGCACTTTAATCATATTCATTCAATATTGTTAATATCATTCATCATGAATTCTCCATTGAAAAATTTATTTCTGCAGATATCTGGTTGGAGTGATTAATTAAACAGGTTTAATTAAAAAGTATTCATGAATGACTACTGTGTAAGCCTGCTCATTGTATTCACTTCAATATGCGCATTCAGGCTGGTATGGGTCTGTCCTTTTTCTTTCATTTTTTTTATCGCGTTACGGAGCGTTTCTTCCAGCTGAATTATTTTTTTTTCTGAATGCTCGATTTCTTCTTCAGATTCATGAATAGTTTTTATCCTTTGCTCATGAAAAGCAATTTTTGTTTTGAATATGGCCGTCAGAAGTGCTTCTGCCTCTTCAATGGTAAACACGCCATTTATTAATTGTATTTCCATTTTAAAATGTTTGGTATATTAATTTGATTTATCCTAGTCAAAAAATAACCCCCCGAAGAACAAATCAGGGATTGCAGTAATCACAAAATCCCGGGTCTTCATTTTGTTTGCCGTGTGGAAATTTTTTTTCTACACCGTGTCCGCATTTTTTACATGCATAGATATGCGATAGAGTGCTTTTAGTGGGAGCACCACACCAACTACAGGGAAGTCCTTTAATCACTTGCCCGACAGAAAATCCCGGAGTGTGGCATTTTGGACAAACAGACAAAATAGCGTTCACCAATTCGTTTGTGGCGTGTTCGATATTTTTCATGCGGGTGGGATTGAAATTTGCACGCATATCTGTTTGCATTTGGATTTTACCATTACCGGAAATACTCAAAAGAAAATGCATGGCCGTTTGTAGATCTTCTTTGGTTCTGAAATTTTTAAGCACATAAGGTTTTTCTATTTCTTTTGGACTGGCTTTCAGGATCACGCCGTATTCAGGGAACCCGATCGCGGCAGCAAAATTTTCTCCCTCTTCCACAGAAGATATTTCTGATTCTTTTACGTGAGCGGCAAGATCAAGATACCGGCCAGAAACTTCCAATTCATTTTTTTTGTCGATGAGCATCACTATCTCTGTATTTACCGGGATAAAAGCGCAATCAGGATGCGGATTAAAAGCGCCTTCACTCGCGATCGCTATTTCTATTTCCGGATATTGTTCAAATCCTTTTAAAATTTTTAATCTGGCGGTGTTATACTGAGTATCGGGTCTTTCCACTTCGCCACTAAAGGTTCCGAACTGATCGGTATCAATTTTGTCGGCCAGTTCGATTTTCAATCCAAATGCGTCGCTGAGTAATGGAACAATTACTTTTTCCTTGCCATGTTTTGTAACAAGGAGAGCATTCCTGTTAAAAAATATTTTCGCCGCACTCATTGCCAGGTTTATTTTTTTTATTCAGATAGAAATATTTCACTTTCGATGGCAATGGTATTCTGCCTTTTTCCTATGTGTTTCCTGGCATTATAAAGATCTTCCTGGAGCTGCTTAATCCTTTTTTCACGCATTTTTATGTCTTCTTCGTTGTGTGTTTTACTGATTTTGTTTTCATGAAATTTTATTTTTACCTGGATAAGCTGCGTGATAAGCTCTGTTGCTTCGCCGGCAGTAAAACTTCCTTTGATTAGATTAATGTTCATGATTTGATTGATTATTTTTTTATTGTCCCTGTCCTAAAGAAAATGCCGGCTTACCATCAAAAGAATAGAGATTCTCTGTTTTGATCGCGTCGATTCCGGCCTGTGAAGCAGCTGATAATAATTGAATGATATGATCTTTGTTCATGGCCATACCTTCGGTTTGTTTGAACCGGCATCGCCAATGATCGGTGCAAAAAGTTTCCGGAAATCCTTCCGGCCACACTTTTATTCCTCTGTTGGTAATCATACTAAGCGTAACATCCTTAGTATTTATTTTTTGAACAATACCAGCCAGAACATTCGGGTCACTCCCACCCCAGTGAACAAATACATCCACACCAATCAATTCTTTTTTTGCTGATAATTTTCGTTGATATTTTGGCAGGTTGAGTGTTTTACCATTTGCATAGGAAACCGGCTTAAGCACGTTGGGCTGCTTTCCCAAATTGTCGATGATCGCTTTTGCAAATTCTTTGGTACCGAGCATTTTTTTGCTTACACCTTCTTTATAAATATCGTAAGTATGAGTACCGTCTTCAATTGTTTTCAGCCAGGCGTTATGTACCTTCTCAGCCACTGCAGTTTGTCCGATATGGTTTAACATCATGATGGCACCTTGTAACAGGCCCGAAGGATTGGCAACATTTTGCCCTGCTCTTCGGGGAGCAGAACCATGTATTGCTTCAAACATCGCGCATTGTTCACCGATATTAGCTGAGCCTGCAAGTCCAACCGACCCTGTGATCTGCGCTGCGACATCAGATAAAACGTCACCATAAAGATTAGGCATCACGATCACGTCAAATGCTTCGGGCGTATCGGCCATCTTTGCCGCACCGATATCTATTATCCAATGCTCGTTCTCTATGTCTGGATATTCCTTTGCGATTTCATCAAACACGCGGTGAAAAAGACCATCGGTTTGTTTCATGATATTGTCTTTTGTAAAACAGGTTACCTTTTTTCGATTATAAGCTCGTGCATACTCAAAGGCGTAGCGTACTATTTTTTCGCAGCCCGGCCGGCTGATTAGTTTCAGACATTGTACCACTTCATCGGTTTGTTGATGTTCGATGCCAGCATACAGGTCTTCTTCATTTTCCCGGATGATCACAATATCCATTTGCGGATGTTTGGTTTTTACAAAAGGGTGCAGACTCATGCAAGGCCGCACATTTGAATACAGCCCGAGAAATTTCCGGGTGGTTACATTCAAACTTTTGTACCCGCCGCCTTGCGGCGTGGTGATGGGCGCTTTCAGGAAAATTTTATTTTTCCGGATGATATCCCAGGATTCTTTGGCAATACCGGAGGTGTTGCCTGACAGGTACACTTTTTCGCCCACTTCTATTTCTTCTATGATAAGACTCGCCCCGGCTGCCTGGATAATGCTGAGTGTGGCATCCATGATTTCAGGACCGATGCCGTCTCCTTTTGCAACAGTGATTGTTGTCATTGATTTTATTTTTATAAAGCAAAAATGCAAAGCCTAATTCATATAATTTCATTTATATTTATTATCTAAACCATAAATAATATTTATGAATTTCACTTTGCACCAGCTCCGTGTATTTATGATCATTGTTGAAAACCAAAGCATCACCAAGGCTTCCGAAGAATTGCATATGACACAGCCGGCAGTATCCATTCAACTAAAAAATCTGCAGGATCAGTTTGATATTGCATTGACAGAAATAATTGGGAGAAAATTATACGTCACCGATTTCGGAAAAGAGGTTTACCAGATAGCAGACAGAATTCTAAAAGAAGTTTCTTCCATAAATTATCACACGCAAAATTATAAAGGAATGTTATCAGGGAAGCTCAAAATTTCTGTCGCCTCCACAGGGAAATATGTGATGCCTTATTATCTTAAAGATTTTTTGAAAGAGAACCCCAATATCGATTTGGTAATGGATGTTACTAACAAAACCAAGGTCGTAAAAAGTCTTGAGCACAACGAAGTTGATTTTTCGTTGGTATCGGTGTTACCTGAAACATTGGAAATTGAACAGGAAATATTGCTGCCAAATAATTTATTTTTAACAGCTCCTGTCGATGCAAAATTCAAAATGACGAAACAACTAAACAAAAAAGTATTTGACAATATTCCACTAATTTATAGGGAAGAGGGTTCAGGAACAAGGGTCACTATGCAAAGGTATTTTCAAAAGGCGAATATAGTGCCGCATGTGAAATTGGAATTAACGTCTACGGAGGCAGTGAAGCAAGCCGTGATGGCCGGCCTGGGTTTTTCGATACAGTCTTTGTTAAGTATTAAAACCGAATTGAAACAAAAAGAAATAAAAATTATTCCTGTGAAAGGTTTGCCGTTGACCGAATATTGGCGGCTGATTTGGTTGAAGCAAAAAAAAATGTCTGAAGTCGGAAAAGCCTTTTTAAATTTTATTAAAAAAAATAAACAGACGATTTACAAAAATAATTTTTCCTGGATCGAGGACTATAAAGCGTAATACGAACCAAAATCCCTTTCATTCCAAAACAACACCTAAGGTGAGAAGCAGATACATTTACCTATGGCGTCAAATCCAATTACGCAGCTATCCCCGATACAACCATTAAATTTTTCATAAGAAATTATTCGATCAGGTTACGATATTTAAACACTTCTTTTGTAATTAAACCGCAGTTTCGGGTTAGCTGTGATAAGGTACAATATTTAATTTTCATATTTAATGGCAGTCCCTGTACAATTTCTAGAAAATCAAGTTGCAGGATGTCATGCTCTTTCACTTCATCACTGCCTTCCAGCTGATCAATAATTGCCAGCGCCAAAGACTTATTATTGCCGATGTAAAAATCACACAACGGTTCAAATCCATTTATTGTTCTAATCGTAATCCGTATCCTGAATTCGTTATCCATGGAAATAGCAAGTAATGATTAGTTTTTCGCAATCAAATAAAATGCCAGTAGAATTAAGTGCAAAATTGTCAAGCGGCCCGTTTAAATTGTCCGGAATCATCCAGAAATTCTGCCACCTGAAAAAAATTCATAATTGTTTCTGCTTGGATCTTTCCTTATGGCAAAAACTGAAAAATTTTCAAAAATAAATGCCAGGATTACCATGGCATTTTATTGTCTATCAGGAGGGGTTTAAATATATTAACCAAAACAACAGGAACTCTGTCATGATACTATTCACGGTTCATTTCTTTATTCCGTTCTCAAACTCTTAACGGGGTTTGCAATGGCCGCTTTTATTGCCTGAAAGCTTATTGTTATCAGCGCAAGCAGCATCGCTGCAATACCTGCAATAACAAATACTTGCCAACCGATGGAAATGCGATACGCAAAATCATCGAGCCATTGATTCATGAAATACCATGCTACAGGCGTGGCAATTATAAATGCAACGAATACCAGCACTAAAAAATCTTTTGAAAGCAATGAAACAATACTGACAACACTTGCGCCCAATACTTTTCTTAGGCCGATTTCTTTGGTACGGCTTTCAACGGTGAATGTTACCAATCCAAACAAACCCAAACATGCAATCATGATTGCCCATACAGAAGCTGAAGTAAAAATATTTCCATACTGTCTCTCCGAAGCATATAGCTTATTGAAATTATCATCAATAAAAAAATATTCAAACGGGTTACCCGAAAAATTGGATACATATAATTTTTTCAGTTGGTCGATTTTGGCTTCCATATTCTCAGGCGTAAGCCTCAGTGTAAAATAATTACTGTTACTATTTGGATAAAAAATAATCGGGTCAACGGCATGTTGCACTCCCGTATGGTTATAATCTTTTACTACACCAATAATTTGCAGCTTTCGTTCATCCCATTGAATAAGCTGGTTCACGGCATCTTCGGCATTTGCAAAGCCAATTTGCTTAATCGCCGCCTCATTCATCAGTATTTTATTATTATCATTCCATTTCACACGGCATTCCTCTTCTGTAAAATTTCTTCCGGCTGCTAATTGTATTTGGTAGGTTTTTAAAAAGGCAGCGCCTATTTCGCAGAATGAATAGGCTTTTAGCTCATCACCTTTTTTCGAAAGCACTTGTGTAAAACCACTTGTTATAAAATTATAATTGCCGCTTGGTATACTTCCCGATGTACAAAAGTCTTTTATAAAACTTTCAGCAGCCAATTCATTTTTAAAAGCAGCTCTATCAACCTTCAATACACTATCCACACCCGCCTGTGGGCCTTTTATTACCAGCAAATGGCTTGGATCTAAACCGAGTTTTTTATGCTGCATAAAATGCAACTGCGAATAGATTATGATGGTTACAATGATCAATACGATTGAAATAGCAAACTGCGATACCACTAACGATTTACGCAGTAATATACCTTTTGATGTTTTGCTAATTTTCCCTTTTAAGGTTGCTATAGGCTTAAAAGCTGATAAAAAAAATGCAGTGTATGCGCCGGAAACAATGGAACCTGCAACCAACAATATTAAACCATAAATCCATATCGCAGAAGTAGTAATCGTTTCCAGGCTGAGGTTTTTACCAACGAGTTTATTAAACAATGGTTGTAGTAGACTAACCAAAATCATGGCGACAATTAATGCAATGATATTGAGTGAAAGTGACTCACTTAAAAATTGAAACACTAAATTCCTTTTATTTGCACCAATTACTTTTCTTACGCCAACCTCATTGGCGCGTTTGAATGATGTTGCGGTTGATAAATTAATATAATTAAACCATGCAATTAATAAGATGAGCAATGTGATGCCACTGAGCATATACACATATTTCAGATTGCCGAAAGTTGGATTTGTGTCGTGCAGCGAACTACCCAAATGCACATCGGCAAAGGGCTGCAGCTTGAAGATTATACCGTCTTTATCTTTTTTTAAAGCAGTACGCATCACGGTTAGTTTTTTTTGCAATGCGCTTATATCAACATTTTTATTCAATAAAAAATAAGTGTTGATGTATTGAGAATTAAGATTATCAACCGCAGCCCAATCATTGCCATTAAGATTTACAGGATTCTTCAGTGTTTCCAGCGAAAACAACATGTTGTACTGTATGTCAGAATTATCTTTCATATCCGCATACACACCCTCAACTGTATAAATGGTTTTGCCAAATTGGTTATTTACAGTCAATGTTTGATTGAGCGGATTGGTTTCGCCAAAATATTTTTTAGCACTCGATTCAGATATAAAAACAACGTTCGATTTATTTAATGACGAAGCTTCGCCTGTCTTTACCGAAAAACTAAAAAACGAGAAAAAGCTTCCATCGGCATAGCCCGTGTGTATTTCACTGAAAGACTCATTTGGCTTATCTTTTTTACTGATAATGGTGGTTCCGGTTTCTTCGTCAAACCTGCAAGCATCCTTTATTTCAGGAAATCGCTGTTTGAAAATAGTTGCCCAGCCAGGCTCCACTTCAACCCAGGTTTTGCCTGCAGGATCCTGGTTGATGAGGCGATACATCTGTGGAAGATTTGCATGAAATTTATTTACGCTCCTTTCAAGACTTATGTATTCCATCAGCAATAAAAAAGCGCAAATGCCCAGTGCAAGCCCTGCAATATTTACAACAGATGAGATTTTATTTCTTACAATATTTCTCCAAGCAGTTTTAAAATAATTTCTGAACATTGACCACGATTTATATGGTTAAACTGACTTATCTGATTTTATGATTTGAGATTGACAATTACCATTCACTTTCTTTATTCCGTTCTCAAACTCTTTTTCGAATAGCATCTGGATACAAGCGCCTTCTGTACCTTTATTTAGTCTGAACTTTACCAAATGATTTGAGAGCAGGTACAAGGTATATGCCAATCACAGAAAGCTTTCCTGTAAAGGGTTTCCCGGCAGACGCAATAAAAGGTGTTCGGAAACGAACATCCCGCTGTACGATTTCGTTCTGTATTTTACAGTGTTTTCTGCTACATTCAAAAAGGGTTTTTCTTCAGGAATTGTTCTTGAATAAAGAAATTTCAAGCATTCATTTGAAAATTTTCAAGTCCTTTATTATTTCCCATTCATGATTTATTATTTTGATTTTAATAATTCATATGCACTGGTAAAAAGCGAAGTCAAAGAATGCTTAAATCCGGATAAGCTTTTTTTCCCTCAATGTATCCAGTGTTAGCACTTTGCCTTCATTTAAATTTTTATACGACACCACATCGCATAGAAATATTTCATGGTCACCTCCTTCGAAATGACGGATTACCTTCAGGTGCATAGCTGCGAGACAGCCTTTCAAAATTGTGAACCCATCCCATATGGCAAGTTCATTTCTTTTTTTCAAACGATCGATTTTATTAACCTCTTTACCGGATTTTTTACCAAGCAATTCCACCAACCGGTACTGGGAGGCAGCAAGCAATTGAAGCACAAATTCATCGGATGCCTGTACATTTATCAATGTTTGAGTTCCCTGGTAAATGCCACACACAAACCGTTTTGGATGCATATTTATTTGCGATACATACGTGATGATGTTCATATTGCAATTATCCGGCGTCGTGCTACTGATGCTATACACCGGCAAGTTAATCCGGTTCCATGGTTTCTTGCGTATCATAAAATATGAAAAATATTTTTTGCATTTATATTCATGGAACGGATATATGGTGTCGCGATAGTGACCCTATAAAAAGATTTTCCCAAATAATATAATTGCAAAATATTTTATGAAAAATCGATCCGTGAAATCTTGGTTACTTGTTCGCAATTCGTTTCAAAATAAAAACCCTATCTCGCTTGCCATTCAGATAAATTGTAAAATAGATTGAAAAAATCAAAAAATATAAATTGAATGGGAAAACTTATCACACGATGAGCTGCTAGATTCACTATACAGTTTATTGTAATAATTGTTGCCGGTTTAGATAACGGTTGATGCTGTTTATAGAGCGTCGATTGTCCTCAATCTTTAAGCTCGAAATGACAAGGTTAATGGATAAACAACGAAGTGTGTACAAGTCAACGAGGATAACCAGTGACACTTGGAAGTCCAAAAATAAATATGGATCTCAATCTCTACATTGCCATGGTCGGGCGCTGGCGATTTTTCTAAGGCAATGATTTTTAAATTATATATCAGACGGAAAATAGCGCTTAGGCAAATCCGTTAGGTTAATATTTTTTATGTATTGTTTTTAATTCCTTCAAATTCCTGAAGTCAAATTATTCTTTACGACAGTATGAATAATTTTAAAGACAAATAAGATGGTCTTATTTTTCACACGAGGATTCGAATCTGCGTTTGCCTCAAATTGTGCTAATGACGAATGATCCCGCAACCAGTGACTACAATGATTGGTCCATTCTTCTTCACTAAAGCTGTTTGTCTATTATTTCCGTTGATTGTCTATTATACTTGGAACTTTTTTGACCAGGTACTAGTTTGCGACTATTGTTAATCATAAATCTTGGCTATGAAAAAAATAATATATCCTTTAATTTCAATATTATTTTTCGCCGCTTGCAAAAAAGACAATGGTAAACCAGTAAACCCCGGTCAGCCAAATCCACCGGGGGGAAACGCTGCATATTTTTTTGCCAACACGCAATGGGTCGGCACTACGACAATGCAGGGACAAACCTACCCACAGCCACTTTGTATCCGATTCGATAACGATACCGGGGTAACGCTCTATGCGCTATATTCACTGCTCATGGAATCTGGTTTTGCCACAACTGATAGCTTGCATGGAAAAATAACAAGCATAGAAAATGCCTCATCATCAGGCGCAACTATAAATGTCAGTTTTGAATTTAATAATGATCAGCAAACCTATAAGATTACAAATGCAAACGACTTAACGGGTGGCTCTACGGCCACTTCAATGGCGCATGCCGGAGCAACATTTAACGTTCATGCCGAAATTTGTCCCACAACTATTCCAACGGTGACCGGAACTTCCTGGCAAACCGGTTTGATTGCAAACGGTCCGTCGGCCGGAAGAATTCAATTTCCTGATCTCAATGCGCTGAATTTTGACCCTGATGGCAGGACATCATATTTGCGAAATAATTTACCGGTAACATACACATCGCCGGATCAGGATGAACCGCTTTTATTCGGTTACCAGCAGATCGGGCCAAGAATATATTTCGCGGGATATAATGAAGATATCAGCAAACTCGTGTTGTACTTTGGAGTTTTGTCGGCCGATGGAAGTAAAATTCTTGCGGATACCCGAAACAGAATTGAAGGCCGAGTCCCGAGTTACATCGAATCATATCATGTTTATGGTGATCCTGGCGTTACGCCAACAACTCATAAAGTGACGAAATAGTCAAAATGAAAGTTGTCCATTTCCCGGCCAAAGATTCGACAGAAATATTATGCTCTTATCCTGAACTGATAAGAAAGCAACAAACAAAGGAGCGGTGATGCTAAGAACCAGTTTTTCACCTGGTAAAACTTTGATCTGCAAGTTTCCAATTGATTTTTCATATGATATTCTATCTGGGAAATCATTTGTTATTTAAGAAAATATTCATTTCAAAGCGGTCCGAAAATCAGGGGAGCTTACATATATTAGACGATATCAAAAGTGCGCATGGGTATTACTGTTAGTGCAACTTTTTTCGTCGTGACGATATTCGATGCAATAAAACACTTGCCGGCTTTTTTTGACGGATCGATAAAAAGCAAGCGCATATCACCGAAATACTATCTCAATTTTTTTTTTCGCCTGATCCATAAACCGAAGCCGCTTAATGAAAGAAATGCGGGAGCTAGTCCCACCAATACATACAAAATCCTTGAAAAGCCGCCGAGAAAAGTTCCTGCGTGAAAACTATACGCGATGTAGTTGAATTTTTGCCAGATATTTTTTTTGCGCAATTCCTTATTCGCATCTTCTACATTCATCAACGCACCTGTGTTGATATCAAAATCAACATGACTGGAACTCAGCGGCACAATGGATGGCGTGCCCGGAATCCGGCCCATTTCACTGGCATATCCCAAGTTGCTTCCACGGATAATTATTTTGCTGAATGGAATGTAGAAATATTGCGGTTCGAAGCCGGGATATATCTTTTGAACATCAGCCATCATCTTATCGATGCTTGCGTATTGAGTGGTATTGTAGTCGAGTGGTTCAGGTTTTTTGTACGACTCCGCGTCGAAAGCATTCCATGTCATTTGAAGTCCGCTGTAAAAAATCAGGATATTGAAGAGCATTGACCAAACACCGATGTACCGGTGCAAACCCGATGTGCCCGTTCGCCAGTTTCTCCATTTCATAGGTGCACGGAATATGAGGGCCTTTAAAAAATATTTCCTGTAAATAATGATCCCTGTAATAATATTGATGAATAGGAGAATTCCTGCAATAGTTATAATCAGCATACCGACAGAACTCAATTGCAGGTTCCAGTGTAAACTGGAGGACCAGAAAAGAAATGAATCGCCGATTCGAGAATAATCACATTCACGCAAAACACTTCCAGTGTAAGGATTAAGATCGACATGGTACGTATCGTACCAGTGAAGCATAGACCTGCTTCCATCGCTCATGTAAATTTTAAAACTGATGCAATCTGTTTTTTCCACCGGGAAGCGAACGATATTTGTTCCCATCGCTGTAGGATATTTTGCGCGTACAATTTTATACAAGGAATCAACCGGCAACCTTCTTTCCCCCGCTTTCACATTGAGTATATCTTTATTGATCCATTGATCCAGTTCTTTCGTGAACACGAACAATGAACCCGTAATGCCGAGTATCAACAGCCAAACGCCGTTGAAAAGTCCCAGCCAGCTATGGATCGCAAATAATTTTCTGTTCAAACGTATTTTTTTCATTCACCAAATGTTTGAGTCAATTCCCGGGCACGAATAACTATACCCGGGAGCGACGGTTTTATTTTATTGAATACCTCACACTCAATTTCCAATTGAATGGAGCGCCCACTTGCACCATCAAGTCTGAAGAGTAGTAGCCCACTGCGTAATGCTTATCAAATAAATTGTAAGCATTCAGGCCGATGTTGAAGCGGTTGAAGTTGTAGTTGACGGCGGCATCAGCTACAAAATATGCGGGCATTGTAAAATGCTGGTTATACGAACTGCCAACGCGGTCGCCAACATATTTTCCTCCCGCCGCAATACTCAGCCCCTTTAACAGTGTCGTTTCAGGTAAAGAATATTTCACCCAAAAATTTGCAACATGGCTTGGTGCGTTGTCGTAGCGGCCGCCTTTCGGTCCGAGCGGACTGTTATCTGCAAATACTACATGGTTGTATGCATAACCTGCGATGATGTTCCATTGCGTGTTGATATTTCCCTGCAGCGTCAACTCAATGCCATCGCTCGTTAACCCGGGAATTACAATTTGTCTGATGCCTGAAGGATCCGAAGGATCTGTTTGCAGGATGTTTACAAATTTTATAGAATACAGCGCGAGCGCGGAAAGTAATTTTCCGTCAAAGAACAATCCTTTGTAACCGATTTCATATTGTTTCCCTTTCTGAGGAGGGAACGGTCCGCCCGAAGGCCGCAGGTTGCTGTATTGAGGTTGAAAAGATTGGCAATAGCTTGCATACACGGAATTTCTTTTGTCGAAACTATACACTACGCCAAATCTTGGGAGGAACACATTTGCGACGGATGTGTCATTGGTAATATAGGATGAGGCATCAGGAGAATGAGGACGTATTTTATAATTATAATTATCAAACCGCCCTGACAGCAAAATCTTGAGTTTTTCATTCACGTTAATCAAGTCCTGGATATAAGCACCAAATTGCCGTGTCGATGAAATGACATCCCACACATTCGTATTGGAATTGATCGTAAAATCAAATTTATCATGACTGTAATCGGGATTCATGAATGAAATGGAGGGCGCTGCATCGCTTATATAACGGTTATGTATATCCCCATATCGCTGGTAGTCGGCCCCTATTACAAGAGTTTGCCTCAATGCTTTTTTCCCGATGCTGATCGTAGAAAAAATGCTGTTCTGAAAATTGAAATCTTTGTAATCCCAGGTGTTGTAGCCTCTCGTCATTGAATCGGGCAAAGCAGTAAAATAATTGTCGCCCCAATAATAACCGTAGATCTCTCCCGAGCTTAAATGCTGGTAAATAAATCGCGACATGTACGTAAGCTGCACGTTATCGGAAAATTTATGACTGAACTTCAATGTAATTGCATTGTTGTTGATCCGGCTATAATCGGCCGGACTTCCGAAATTGAATTTGATATTTATATTTTTCCAGTCGTAGGTACTGTCAGGTTTCATCAGCACATAACCGCCATGATCTTCACCATCCTTCTGTTGTGTACACGTGAAAACGAAATCTGCGCTCAATGATGTTTTGTCTGAAATTTTATAAAGAAAGGAAGGAGCCGCAACGTAGTTGGTATTAAATATCCGGTCGCGAAAACTATTCTGATTATTGAAACCGATATTCAACCGATACAACAGCTTCCTGTTTTTTGAAACTGGTCCGCCGAAATCCGCCGACGCATCGATCAAACCCCATGACCCGGCTACAAGATTGAACGAGGATGCACTGTTTTCTAGTGGCTTTTTTGTAACCATATTGATCACGCCGCCAGGACTTCCTGTGCTGTACAATGCAGATGCGGGCCCGGCAATTTCTTCAACGCGATCAATATTGTACAACTGCACCATTTGATTCCACCAATACATATTGCCGATATAACCATCGAATGTGATGAACTGATTGTAATAACTGTTAAGAAAACCACGCATCGTATAAGAAGTGTACATATTGTTTGATATGACGCCGGTCATATTTTTCACCACGTCATTCAGGTTTTGCGCCTGCTGATCGTGGATGATTTGTTGCGGGATGACCTGTATACTCTGCGGCGTTTCAAGTAATGGCAAAGACAACCGTGTTCCCGAATTCGCAATGCTGTTCAAATATTTTTTTCCTGGAGTTGCTTTAATGGTAACCTCCTCAAGTTCTTTTGTTGATTCGTTCAGTTGCAGGTACAAAGCAGTAATGGCATCAAGTTTTATGACAACATTCTCTTTCGAAATTTTATAACCTATGCCGGAAACAATGATCTTATAATTTCCCGGCGCTATATTTCTGATCTCATAAAATCCGTCTTCATTGGTAACCGATCCCTGGCTTGTTCCTTCGAGTTGAATAGAAATACCAGGCAGCATTTCCTGACGTGCATTCTGAATGCTGCCTCTCAAAATCCCTTTATTACTTTGCGCGTTGATATGAGCGATGCTAGCAATCATGATCATAAATAGAATAAACAGTTTCATGGTAAATATTATTTAACGAATGTTTTGTAAATCATAAACAACAGTGCGATCATTGTTAATACGAGTATAACGTATACGCGTGTTCGCACTTTTCGGAATACTATATTTCTTTCCGCTTCATCTTTGAATCGTTGCGTGTTCATGTCTTTTTAGATTTAAAAATTGAATTAAGGAGGAATCGCAGCCGGTCATGCCGCATACAAGCATGCGCTTAAATGCAGTTCTTTGTGAAAAGCAGCGATAAAAGAAGCTGCACAGATTCTACAGCAGCCATAAATCACGTAAAATCCTATGCAGGTTGCGGAGGATGGAAGATGTCAAATAAAGGTTCTGCAGGTGTATCGCAATTAACAAAAGCAACGGGCGCATTTACGATCATCTCATGTGGCCGGGGGCTCATCAAAACAAAAAATGATTTGGATGAAATGGGCGATGAATCTTTGGCAGATCGCTTCTCGTCTTTTTGTTCGTTGTTCGCGGCGTTGCGCAACTTTTTTTTCAAGTGGCATTTACCCATGCAGCATAACATGGGCTTATTCTTATTCTCACAGTGCTGTATATACGCTGATTGATGTATATAATAATCCAGCACAACCAATTCCCTGCTAAAAAATTGCGAAATCAGCAAAAACATGAAAAATATGGAAATACCATGTCTCAAATCAATACACTTGAGTTGGAAAAAAATTATCAAAAGCAATCAGGCAATACTGTCCCATCGCGAGTCAACATATTGCCAGTTTAAAATATTCCACCACGCATTGATATAATCAGCCCGCAGGTTATGATATTTTAAATAATACGCATGTTCCCATACATCGAGGCCCAACAACGGAAAACCTTTTACCTCTGCAATATTCATAAGCGGATTATCCTGGTTGGATGTGGAGGCAACCAACAGCTTTTTTTCGTGGGTATAAATGAGCCATGCCCATCCGCTACCGAAACGATTCTTCGCAGCTTCTGAAAATTGCGCTTTAAATGCATCGAACGAGCCAAAATTTTTATTGATGGCATTTAACAAATTCCCCGTTGGCACTTGTGCTTTTGTAGGCGCGGACATCAATTTCCAAAAAAGCTCGTGATTGTAATGGCCGCCAGCGTTGTTCCGCATTTTTGTAGAATAGCTGGAAATATTTGCAAGCAAATCTTCCAGGCTTGTTTTCTCAATGTTCACGCCCTCGGCGATCACAGCTTCCGCAAGATTTTTAGCGTACGCAGCTGCATGCTTCGTGTGATGAAGTTCCATCGTAGCAGCGCCAATATATGGCTCCAGCGCGTTGTATGTGTATGGTAGTGGCTGCTGCTTGTACGTGACAGGATCGGGGGATCTATGATAAATTCTGTTTCCGTTTTTTGCAAAGGAGGAAAAAGAATTTATTAAAAAACCTGATGCAATACCCGCCTTCGCAGTTGTTGTAATGAACTGCCGCCGGTCGTAGTTTGATTCGTTTGACATGATAATAAATTTTAAGACACAATTTTAGAAATTGGAATTTGTGATGACGAACAGTATAGTCCTTGCATTTACCCCGTGTAGGAATCTGCATATAAAATACTCCTCAGCCGTGCATTGTCATTTTTTTATCTTTTTTTGGCTTTTGATCCGGCTCATATTCCGCGGGCTTTCTCAAAAATTCTTTTTTACATTCCTTCGAACAAAAACCATAAAGCTTTCCTTTGTAATGCAACGTATCTCCCACTCCCGTACTCAGCGGCATATCACAAACAAGGTCTTTCTTGTTGTCGAATACAAGCGAGTCGAGACTGGTCTTGGTTGATGCGGCGATTTTTTCCGCTGCTTTTTTTCTCGCTTCTTCATTTACTTTAGCAGCTTGTTTATTATCGCCACATGCGATCAGCAGAACTATTGCAACCACAGTTACTGTTTTATTCAGCATCATGATGAAATATTTTTATTAATGTTTAAGACGGATCAGTGGTTAAAGCAAACTATCAGGAACACGCGTGTCTATATCATCAATCTCGCTATTTTGCATGCACGATTGATAACAGATGGCAGTACCATTTGCGTGGTTGATCTGTAACAATAAATAACTATAGAAATTAAATCACGGGTCACTTTAAAGTGATGGATGTTGCAGCAATGTATACTCTATGATAAAGCGGGAGGATGGAAAATATCTTCCGTGCGATCGATCGGCACGCCTATGGACGATGGATAAATCATTGCGTTATTAACTTCAATACACAAACGCATATTAAGCTTGGCGAAAAATGATCTGGAAGAAAGCGGAGATTCGTTTTTATTATCAGATCTTTCGGTATTCTCCTGGTCTTTCTTTTCTTCCTGCTGCATCTTTTTCATCATCTGGCACCTTCCATTACAATGCATCATAGGCCGCGATTTGTTTTCGCAATGCAGGATGTACTTATTTGTATTGGTATAATAATCTATCAGAAGAATTTGACGATTGAACGTTTGGGCGGCAAACGCTGCCACAAAAAGCAAAGCGGCAATCTGATTATATGTGATTTTCAAAGCCACGTTCGTAAAGATACGTGCAGATTTTTTACTACCATAAATCCAAACACTATTTTTTTTATTTCACATCCAATGCAAATCCGAGTGATATATCAATTGCGATTTTTTGTTATTGCATTGATGAATTAATCTGCAAATACTCAATAGTGTGTTTTTTAGGTAGTGGATCAGTTTGAAATTTCTATGTGTAACTATGTGCCTGCTGTGCCTATGTGGTGAAAAAAAATTACTACGTAGGCACATAGTTGAAGTGTCTAAAGATGAAATTATATTTCAAATTGACCCACTACCGTTTTTTTACAAGGTATTTGCACGATTAATCCTTTTTAGTCAACTTCGTTATTTAAGGCCTTCCAATCTAATTCAATTTCAAAAAAACAAAATCTCCTATTCGTTTGCCACAGTCAACACCATTTTTGATCGCAGGCAAATAATGTATTCCACCATACAAACGACTGATACTTGCTTCAGCCGAGGCATCGAGAAAAGAATTGAATTGACGTGCCGGAATACCGAATGGCACTTCAGTAGAATCTGTATAATGATAATGATCGCCTAATAATTTTGTCAACATCACCGCCGCGCAAGATGAAACGACGCTGTGACCGCTTGTATATTCAGGAAATCCGGGAGTCTGTAAAACAGGTCTCCAATTTCTATCGATATATTTATTGATATATGTCTCAGGTCTTACTACGATGTACAGGTATTTTGCTTCCCAACAACTGATAAAAGCGTCCGCTAATGCTATTGCGGTTTGAGAGATGATCTCTGCGGTTCTCAGCTGATCGAATTTTTCTTTTTCTGCAACAGAAGCTGCTACATGGATCCAATGACCGCCGGGTGAAATTTTCTGCTGAAAATAAGTAACATGCCCCTGTGTTGTGGATATATTCGGATTGCAGTCCCAAAATTTTGCAATGGCGATCTGCTCGGGATTTGCGTGTAGCGTAGAATTGTACACTTCAATAGCAGCCTGATAAAATATCGAACCACTCGTCGTATCAAATTTCGGCGGTGGTTCTGGACGAAACTGCGAAGCAGAATCTAATAAAAATGTTCTAAGTGTTTTCCAATTCGGTTCAATGGCATCCATATAATCCGGTGGCGTAGGCTGCCAACGACTCGGATCTTTGTTAACCATATATGCAGACAAAGCTGTTCTTTGCAGATAGCCATCACCAGACGCCCAGTCAAGAATATGTAATCCTACTTTTCTTCCGTACTCAATGGACCGGCCAACCAATTCTTCATCGACGTGCATTGCCTTTAATCTCGATAAATATTCTTTTTCCAACTGACTTACTGCTCCCGCATTAAAAACCAATTTTTGTGCGGCAGTAAAAAAAGCAATCATCTCCGAAATTGAAAAATCGTAAGTACGACCGCTATCGGGAGCTGGCGTTTTTTTTAAATCATGCAATCGGCCGGCGTAACTCGGATATTTTTTGTTGCTCTGTCGCAACGCTTCATAAGCAGCGATATTACTATATGCGTAGATGCGGCTGCAAACCGGCGGACTAAAAACATCACCGATAATAATCTGTGTTAATTTCCGATTGTATTCTGATAATTGTTTTTTATAAAATTCATTAAGCGCCGCTGAGTCGCTTGTTTGTTTGCAAGCAGACGCAACGACAAATAATATTATCCAAAAATTAAAAAGCCTTTTCACCAGATTAGCATTTGATACAAATTAAAACTTAATTTCTCTTTTGTTGCCTTTATTATCGATTATAGTAACCGAAATCACTTTTTTCGAAAGCAGCATTGCGGGTGCACTATTCGACAGGTATGCATTACCGTTATAAATTTCCTGATGATAGCTGCTCCCATCATCTTTATGAATAATTACAAAATCATCAGTTTGCTGTAAACTAAGATAATGAGCAGGATTTTCGTTCAACTTGGTTGCCTCGAGTTTGCCTCCATTATTCGCTACGAGTATAATATTTTCTCCCGTACCAGTGTGCAACATAGCTATCCCTTTCGCATCTTTATCTGCACAGAATCCGGTCCCGGAAGATTTTACCGGGTTAAATTGACCCTTACCATTCCCGCTAAGCAATAACCCATTCATAGCATCATACCGGCCCGTAGAAGCTTCCGAAGCATATAGATTTCCGGTCATCAACAAATCCAGGTGACCATCGCCGTTATAGTCACCGGTCAGTATTCCAAAAACCGGCGCCACCTGTGCGGGTAAAGGCAATGATTTTTTTTCAAATACTCCTCCGCCTTTATTTTCAAAATAACTCGTTTCAAAGCAAAAACTCTTTACCACCAAAGCATCCTTCAATTCTTCACGGGTGAAGGATTCGTCGAAAGTCGAGCTTGCGTAAGTTTTATAAGTCGGAAATCGACGCCGCATTGGGCTCATCTGTTTTATCATCTCGTCGCGTGAAGGATAAATATAATTTACATGATCAACATAGTAGCACATCACCGGATCGATTCTTCCATCTTTATCAAAGTCTTTCGCATAAATACAAAGCGGCTCCGAGGGACTTGCTTTGTAGCGACTGTTTAATCCAAGATTCCCTACCACATAATCTATATCACCATCTTCATCAAAATCCCCTGCGGTAATGCTATTCCACCAACCATTCGATTGATTAACGGAAAAAGGTTTACTGAATTTTTTTCCATTTTCATTCCTGATAAAAGTCAACGGCATAAATTCCCCGACGATGACAAGATCCTTCCATCCATCCATGTCATAGTCGCTCCAGATTGCAGCGGTGACCATTCCAATATTTTTCAATTCCGGGCAAATATTTTCAGTTACGTCTGTAAATTTTGCAACACCTCCGTTTTGTGCGGCATCGTTTCGCATCAGATAACTTCGCGAGGTTAAGGGATAACTTCCCGGAATCACATTGCCGCCGATAAAAAGATCCATATCACCATCATGGTCGTAATCACAAGCAATGACACATGAACCATTCGCCTTTGTATCAGGCAATGCATGTGCATCGTAGGTAAAATTCCCTTTGCCATCGTTTATATAAAGCCGATCTTGCTGCGCTGCGCCTCCCAGCGTGTTTTCAGATCCGCCACTCACTACATAAAGATCAAGATCATGATCGTTGTCTGCATCAAATAAAAGCACGCCCATATCTTCAAAAGGTAAATCCTTGGGTAAAGCGCGTGCTTCGAAATTTCCTTTTGCATCCTGAATAAAAAAATTCCCATTGCTGCCTGACGCTGCGCCAATGTAAAAATCCTCTCTCCCATCTCCATTCACATCACCAACGGCGATGCCGGGTCCGTCCTGCGAATGCATCTTCGGCAGCAGCGGTTGTATTTTAAAATCATTGAACTCATTTTCGACATGCAAATAATTCAATCCCAACTTTCCGGAAATATCCGTGAATAGTTTTGTAGCAAATGGAGCCGGTTTTTCAACAACCGGGTTGGCATTAGACTGATTCAAGAGAACCGACTGGTTTGCTTTCAGATTATACTGCACCTGACGATCACCGTTAGGCCAGGTGACGATAAGACTGTCAATTTTTTCATGACCGGCCAATCCAAAATGCAATATGGGTTCTACGGATGATTCATATCCCCTGTACGGATATAATTCTTCAAACTGCACTGAATCGTTTGTATATATCCACACTTTCGAACCGATTCCCTGCCAGTTTGGTTTTTTCCCTTGGAAACTGATTCGGAGAAAATTGTTTTTGCTCAGTTCGCGGGAATTATTTTTATAAATTTTTGCTTTATCATTGAATTGACTAATAACCAGGTCGAGATCGCCGTCATTGTCCAGATCGGCATAACAAGCTCCGTTTGAAAAACCGGGCTCACCAAAACCCCACTCAGCTGAACGTTTGGTGAAAGTAAGATCTCCGTTATTTTGAAAGATATAATCTTTGAGCGGGACATTTGCTAGCGCTTTTATTGCTTTTAATTTTTCCTCTCGTTTTGCATCCTGCCTTCCCATCGGGTTATGCAATAGTGATTGGTAGTTGATATAATCCAAATCACCTAAGTCGCGATAAAATCCATTTGTTATCATCAGGTCCTTATTGCCATCGTTGTCATAATCTGCGAGCAACGCGCTCCAACTCCAATCCGTACTACTAACGCCGGACAGAAATGCGATATCACTAAAGGTTCCATTTCCATTGTTTAGCTGCAATGCATTTCTCGTGTATTGTGGCTGATATCCTTTTTGCAACGCGAGTTGAAACTTGTCATAACTGGCAGGCGGGATAATCATTTTTTTTCGATAATTATCTTCAGGCAGCATATCCAGTGTGAGAATATCTGTAAGACCGTCGTTATTGAAATCGGCGATATCATTACCCATGGATGCAAAGCTGGTATGTTTCAAACATTCACTTGTTTTATCAGTGAACGTACCGTCTTTATTATTCATGTACAGAATATCGTTCGACAAAAAATCATTTGACACATAGATATCCGGCCAACCATCTCCATTAAGATCGCTGACAGCAGCGCCAAGACTGTAACCTTCCACCAATATTCCCGCAGCCTTAGAAACATTCGTAAAATGTATTTGGCCATTGCTGCCCGAAGGACCATCATTACGGTAAAGTATATCCGCACCCGGCGACTCTCCATTTATTTTTCTTTCTGTTATACTGTTAATTCCTCCTGCGATATCGCTGGCAGGATTTGTCGCTAAAAATAAATCGAGATCTCCATCTCTGTCATAATCGAAAAAAATAGAGGTCATGGTCAGGCTCGTGTCAGCGATTCCATATTCTTTTGCTTTTTCGGTGAATGTGCCATTTCCATTGTTGACGTATAAAAGGTTGGATGTGCTGCCAAATTTTGGGCTGCCGGCAACATTTATATAAATATCGAGAAAGCCGTCCTGGTTGATATCAACCATTGACACGCCTGTACACCATCGGTCCGTGACCAGTCCTGATTTTTCTGTAATATCTTCAAATTGCAAATTGCCTTTGTTCAGAAAAAGTTTCCCCGCAACCTGATTACCGCTAAAATAGAGATCTACCAATCCATCATTGTTAATATCACCTGCTGCAACGCCCGCACCGGTATAAAAATTCATATACTCGAGCACGTTATATTTATCATTTTCCACCACTTTATTTTCAAAATTGATCCCAGTATATGTGGCTGGCAAAGATTCAAACATTTTTCTTTTTTGCTTGCAGGAAAGCATGCATATGAATAGGATGATGCAGAAGACAAGCAAAAAGAAATTCGTTGCATCATAATACTTCACACAACGCAACATGCATTTTTCCGAAATAATATGGTGTGCTGTTGATTTCAAAAATCAATTGTTCTTATGACTCCATTATACTCATAGATATTCAGCGATTTTGTACCAGGAGGCACATAAAATCTGCGCGAGCTTTGAGACAGGTAGGAATTTCCATAATAAAATTCCTGTTTATATTTATTACCATTCTTTTCAGTAATGATTGCATAAACATCCGAAGGAGATAATAAAATAGTCCGCCCGGTTTTGGTTACGCGAAAAGTTTTAAGGCTGTCTGAATTGGCGCCGATGATCAATATATCATTTCCTTTCGCTGCCGATAACTGGACAACAGATTTATTATCGCCCGAAACATTCAACGTTTTCCTGTCAACTGTAAAATCACCTTTGCCATTTCCGATCAATAATAAACTTCCCTGCGCATCGTATCTTCCGGTTTGTACTTCGGTTGAAAAAGAATTTCCAACGCACAACACATCAGGATTGCCATCTCCATTAAAATCATTGGCCAGCATTCCGAATATCGGCGAGAATTGGGCCTCTAACGGCAATGCGTGGACGACAAATTTACCGCCACCTTTATTTTCTATATACGAACTTTCAAATCGTTCACACTTCACAACGTAAGCCGCAGCAATTTCTGCCTTGGTAAAAGTTTTATCGAATGGCAATGACGCGTATTGTTCGTAAGTAGTGAACCGGGCACGCATAGCGTTGATCTGTTTATTCATATCGTTCCTGGAATGAACTGTATATTCTTTTCCATCTATATAATGACACATAACAGGATCGAGTCGTCCATTCTTGTCGTAGTCGTTTGCATAAATACAAACAGGGTCTTTCGCACTGGCTTTATATGGACCGTTGAGTCCAAGGTTGCCTACGATATAATCGATATCGCCATCCTTATCAAAATCTCCGGCAACTATGCTGTTCCACCAACCATTGATATGTTCTAATCCCGTTTCGCTGGTAACTTCTCTGAATTTTCCGTGTTCATTTTTAAAAAACCGAATCGGCATAAATTCACCGGTTACTATTAAATCGATCCAACTGTCGTTATCGAAATCAGTAAACAATGCAGACGTAACCATTCCTATATTGGAAAGATCAGCTCCTGCGGATTTTGTTATATCGGTAAACCGGCCCTCCTTATTTTGAGAATCATTTCTCAATAAGAAACTTTTTGGTGAATAAGGATATTCACCCGGACTAACTCTGCCGCATATGAAAAGATCCAAATCTCCGTCTTTATCAAAATCACAGGCAACGACACTAGAAGCCGGTGTTATGATTGAAGGAATGGCAGCGTTGGAGACCGTAAAATTTCCTTTTCCATCATTAAGGTAAAGATGATGTCTGTAGATGGGATTATCTTTTGTTTGCGCCGACGATCCACCGCTGGCTACATATAAATCCAGGTCACCATCATTATCCGCATCAAAAAAAATCGCGCCCATATTATCCGACATATTACTATCTGCCATCTGTTTCTCTGCAAACGAACCGTTTTTTTGCTGAAGAAAAATGCTTGCTTTAAATCCTGCACCATTGCCTACATAAAAATCTTCCAGACCATCACCATTTACATCACCAACAGAAAGCCCGGGCCCTTCCGCAGAATGCGTGTGTGGAAGTAAAGCCTGAATCTTAAAATCGACAAATTCATCTTCCATGTGCAGGAAATTTATTTTTGGCGCATCGACGGTTGAAAATAATGAGGAAGCCGGCCTTGCCTCAAAATATTCATCACCGACAGACGGAAGTGAAGCATTGTTATAATCCGCTATAAATAATTGCTTGGGGGGAATATTTTTTATCATTTGCTCCTTATCATCCGGCCATTTTATTTTCACACTATCTATCATTTCGTTTTTCACACCAAAATGTAAAAAAGGTTCTACGCTGGATAGATAACCACGATAAGGTGAAAAAAAATTGTATTGCATAGTTCCTTTTTGCCAAACCCAGACCTTTGCCCCTAATCCTTCCCTATTTCCCATTGCTCCCTTGAACTTTACACGGAACCAGGCATTATCAGGATGTAGTTTATTGTTCAGATTCTCGTATATAGATGCGGGTTCGTCGAGATTATTAATAACAAGATCGAGATCCCCGTCATTATCCAAATCCGCATATCCGGCACCGTTAGAATAGGAAGGAGTCGTCATCCCCCAGCTTGTTGAAACATCCGTGAATGTGAGGTCTCTATTATTTTTATACAGGAAATTGTGCATGTGAATGCCGGGTACATTTCTAAGTTCCGCAAGGCGATCCTTCCTGTTTGCCTCTGGCGTACCCATAAATAGTGCCTGCTTGCCATAGTTAATGAAGTCGAGGTTAGTAATATCCTGCCGATATCCATTAGTTATAAATAAATCTTTCCACCCGTCATTATCGAAATCAGCAAATAAAGGCGCCCAGCTCCAATCTGTGGCATAAATACCGGAAAGTTGTCCTATTTCACTAAAACTTTTATTTCCATTATTTAATTGCAGCGTGTTGCGAACATATTGCGGTTGATAACCGTAATGCAGATCCTGCTGAAACTGGTCAAACGTATTGCCCATCATAGTCTGCTTCCAATGTTTATTATCGGGAGGCAGCATGTCTACCACCATAATATCATCGAACCCGTCATTATTAAAATCTGCTATGTCATTTCCCATTCCGTTATAAGTAAGGTGATGTAGCGATTGTTTTGCCTTGTTCGTAAAAGTTCCGTTTTTATTATTGATATAAAGGATATCGTCTGTAAGAAAATCATTCGAAACATAGATATCGGGCCAGTTATCGTTATTGATATCGCAAATAGAAACACCCAAACCAAAGCCTTCGATCGTAATGCCGGCATCGTTAGATACGTTGGTAAATTTTAAGTTGCCGTCATTTCGAAACAGTTTTCCGGTTGAAGGCGCCTGTCCATCTGTTTGTTTTATGCGCGCCGTGTTCCTGTTATAGTTTACAAAACCGTTTCGCAAAATATATACATCAAGATCACCGTCTTTGTCGTAGTCAAAAAATGCGGCCTGTACATCATATCCATTATCATCAAGATTCATTTCTGCAGCTTTTTCCGTAAATGTGTTATTGCCATTATTGATGAAGAAAAGATTTTTCATTTTTGTGGGATCAGTATTTCGCGGGCCCGCTTTACTGATATAAAAATCGGGATACCCATCCTGGTTAATATCAACAACCGCAACGCCGTTTACCCATCCTTCAGTTTTGATTCCCGACTTTTCCGTAATGTCCTCAAACTGCAATCCACCTTTATTCAAATAGAGTCTGCAACCAACCATATTGCCCGTAAATAAAATATCGGTCAGCCCATCGTTATTCACATCGCATAGCGCCACGCCTCCGCCATTGAACATGTATTCAAAATCAAGAACGGTGAGACTATCGCTATATCTTAATTTGTTGCTGAACTCCACCCCTGTTTTTTCCGGTGATAATTGTCTGAATTGTTTTTCTGAATCCATCATCCTGCAACCGGAAAATGTTATAAGGAATAATACCTGTAAAAATAATATACCTCTCATGCTAATCGTCATCTATCTTTTTTGCAGTTTTTATTTCTCTAAAAATAAAGAAAATGGAGCGAACGACTTCGAGTCTATTGGTCGATTAGTCAATATGTCGAAAAATCTCTCATGGCATCGACGGTGATTTTATCTAAAATCGCTTTCACCATCTTAAGAAATCTACTTATTGACTAATCGACCAATTGACTCAAACTGTACCACTACCCAAAATTTTGAAGCCTTATTTTTTGGCGACAACACTCTTTTTCTCTATGTAATTTGCCAAAAAAAAATTCGCATAAAGTAGACAGCGAAAAGGAGTGGACTTACTTTTAAATATGTAAGATCAAAAATTTAAAAGGCCAGTCTTATATTGGCCGCTGAGCGAATTAAAAAGGGCAGGCGTTATGCCCGCCCCTTTGATTCATTTACAAAAATTATTTTGCAAGATTTTTAGCAATCAAATTTATCAATATCCGGGATTCTGAATCAGCAAACCATTGCTGCGTGTAATTTCAGATTGTGGAAAGGGGAACAAATTATACTTGTCGTTCCAACTCGCACCGAAGACGGTTGCACCAATACCCCAGCGCGTGATATCAAACCATCTTCCCGGTTCAAAAGCGAGTTCAACTCTTCTTTCATGCATCAATGCATCCATGCCTGCGGCTTTCGGTGAAGGTCCGAGGCCAACGCGTGCACGAATTTGATTATTAATGACAGCCATTGCTTCAGGAGTTCTGCCAGTTTGAATCAGCGCTTCAGCATATAACAACAACATATCTGCGTAACGGAAAAATCTTTCATTATTAAAATCTGCTTCACCATTCGGAGAATAATTTTCGGATGGCGCATTTCTGATTCCACCATATTTTCTGGGCAGGTAGCCGGTGGATGACCAGCCCGGATCAAAAGGAATTCCCTGAGTAACTCCATTTGTATAATAAGTATCCCCAGCTTTGTAAATACTAACATCGAGCCTCGGATCGCCCGGCTCAAATTCGTCTACCAGCGATTGTGTTGGGGCATACCAACCCATATTTCCGCCGGGTGCGCCCGCGCCTGCTGGTGCATCCCAATACCAAACACGTGCGGTTCCCTGTGAAGCTTTGAAAGCTTCGGAGTGTGTATCGTCGAACACCCATAAATTATCATCTGATTGCGGACCACCATATTGAATTTCAAAAATTGATTCTGTGCTATTTTCTTTTTTGAAATCAAACACATCTTCAAAATTGTCTTTTTTCAATACATTTCCATTCATCAAAGCGTAACCACTATTTGCGATCACATCCTCAAACGCGGTGATAGCAGCTGGCCAGTCTTTCTTCCATACATCTACTTTGCCTTCGAAAGCGCGTGCTGTCCATTTTGTGGCCCTTCCTATATTGCTCGGGTCCCATTGAGATGGCAAACCATTGAAGGCATCGGTCAAATCCTTTAATATAAATGTATACAGGTCATCCTGTGTTGAATTGGGGAGCGCAAGGTTATTCAAATCGGTGAGTACTTTATCTGCAATAGGAGGTGTGCCCCACATTTGCAATGCCTGGAAATGATTAAATGCGCGAAGGAATTTTGCTTCTGCAACAAAAGCTTTTTTTTGATCATCTGTCAATGTGTTCCGGCCGTTACTCGTATTCTCTATAACCAGGTTTGCTCTGTAAATTCCTTTATATAGCTGCGTATAAATGGCTCCAAAAGGAATATCGGAAGATTCTATATTTAAGTTATCAAGTTTTTTTGCTCTTGCCTGATCTCCCTGGTTATCGGCCAATGTATTCACGGTGATATCATCAGTTGTTGCAAGCGTAATCGCCCAAAATTCTCCGCGCTCGCTCAATGTTTCGGTACTGGTTCCCCACCAATCCTGCAATGCAGAATAGGCCGCGAATGTTGCGCCGTCAAAATCAGCCGGAGTGATATAATATTCTGCAGGAGTAACTTTATCCAGCGGTTGCAAATCAAGTTTGTTACACGAAATGCCTCCGAGTATCACGATCACGATTAAAAATAATGAGGTTACTGTGATCCAGACTTTTTTATCATTTATAATATTTTTCATATCGAGGTATTCTGATTTGAATAAATTAATTAAGAGTTATTTGCCAGCCGAACTGAACAATAGTAGGCTGGGGACTTCCTCCCCCGTCGATTCCATTGGCGAGCGGAAATTCCCCCTTCTGAAAACTTTGCGAACGCGTTACTTCCGGATCATATCCGAGGTACTTGGTAAATGTTTTCAGATTTTGTACTCCTATATAAAACCTCGAACGCGAAAGAATATCATGTGTTACTGATTGCAACGCACTTCTTGGAACAGTATACCCGATCTGGATATTTTTAATTCTCAAAAATGATCCACTTTCTATCCACCTGTCGGAATACCTGTTGTTATTATTAAGATCATTATAAGTTGCACGTGGCATAGAATTACTGGTTCCTTCGCCTGTCCAACGGCCAAGCACACGCGTAGATTGATTACTTCCTCCATTCATGGATTCAAGTCCCGATCTTCCCTGGTTATAAATCTGGTTGCCACCTACTCCCTGGAAAAATATTTCGCCGTCAAATCCTCCATATCTCAGACTAAGATCAATGCCATAATAATATTTGGGAATATTACTTCCAAGTTTTACCTGGTCATTTGCGTCAATTTTTCCATCCTTGTTGACATCTACGAAGCGAATATCTCCCGGAGCCGCATCGGGTGAAGCGGCAGGATCTTTTGCGATTTCGTCCGCATTCTGATATAATCCATTTGTTTTATAACCATAAAAATATCCCAACGGTTCGCCTACAGTTGTACGATGCGTTTGAGCTCCGCCAATTCCTGTTATAATTTCGGGTATGCCTCCTAGTGAGAGCACCTCGTTTTTTACGGTAGTTACATTACCTGTCACACTGTATTGCAGTTTGCCAATTGAATTACGATAAGTGATCGCCAATTCGATCCCCGAATTTCTAATACTACCCAGGTTTGCATCCGCAGGCAAAAAGTAACCGCTTGAATACGGAAGTGGCTTGCTCAATAATACATTCTTGGATCTTTTGTTATAGTAGTCGAACGTGATATCTATTTTATTGTTCAGCAACGTTGCATCAAAACCAACATCCGTTTGGGAGTTGGTTTCCCACTTCAAATTTCCATTTGCAAAGGTGATGGGAGCAAGACCACGGATCGGCTTCTGCGTGTTTCCAATGGGATAGTAAATGGTTGTTGCCAGTGTTGGGAGATAAGAAAAATTTTCCCCGGTAAATTGATTTCCGGACTGTCCCCAACTGCCACGTATTTTAAGGTCATTGATGAAAGTTGAATTCTTCATGAAGTTTTCATTGCTTATTTTCCAACCAACGGAAAATGAAGGAAAAATTCCTGATCTGTTACTTTCAGAAAAACGTGAAGATTGATCACGGCGCGTATTGAAAGTAAAAAGATATTTATCATCATAAGAATAAAATACTCTGCCGAGAAATCCTCTGAGCGCCCACTGGTCCGCCTGGTTGGCGGAAGACGAAGATGCGGCCACAGAAGCGAGGCGCACACTCGAATTCACCAGGTTATCTCCCTGTATGCGAAATTTTGAATATGAAAAATTTGTCTCTTCTTCTCCTACGAGGAGAGTGAGATTGTGTTTACCAAAACTCTTTGTATATGTTAGGGTATTGGTAACCGTTGTAGTTAACTCAATCGGTCTTTCCTGCACCAACAATGAATTATGTTGTCCTGATCCGTAATCGTCATTGGTTTGTTCCTGAAAATAAAAACCGTCGCCCACATGGTATTCTGCACCTACCTGAAGCCTATATTTCAATCCGGCAATGGGTTCAAGTTCTCCATACGCGGTGGCCAGGGCGGTCCGTGTTATTACGCGCGTTTCAACATATTTTAAATCGGTGGTGAAAACATAATTCGTTCCTGCGCCTCCGTCGCCATGTGTAACATTGTTCGAAGGATTGTAACCGGTAGGATCGTTTTTATCATAGATAGCATAAAATGGAACGTTCCTTGCACTTGAAAATGCTGCATATAGTCCCTCCTCAGATTGCACAAGCCTGTTTGTAGAACTCAGCAAAACAGATTCTCCAAATTTCAAATACTTGCCAACTTTTAATTCGGAATTTGCCCTAAGCGAAACTCTCTTAAAATTCTGCGCCCGCTCATTTCCTTCCTGGCTAAGATATCCACCGGCGATATTAAAAGTAAAATTTTTTGTACCGCCGCTAATGCTTACGTTTTGGCTGTTCAAGGGTTTAGTGCTTATCATCGCCTTTTGCCAGTTTACGAAAGGCTTGCCACTGTAAGTCGCAAAATTTGCAGCGTTGGGATTGCCAGCATCCTGTTGCAATTTGATGAACTGATCTACGTTCAGTACGTCGATCAATTTGCTCTTTGGAATATAAGAAAACCCTGTATAACCGTCATACGTAAGCGAAGTTCGGCCCTCTTTTCCTTTTTTGGTAGTTACGATAATGACTCCGTTTGCAGCGCGCGCACCATAAATTGCCGAAGCAGATGCATCTTTCAAAATATCCATCGACTCAATATCGGATGGGTTGATGCTGGCCAACGGATTCGACTCAGTTGCCGAAGATGTATTTACTGAAATATTCGTCGTTTGCACAGTGGGTACTCCGTCTATCACCCATAGCGGCTGATTATTCCCGATAGTTCCGACGCCGCGTATCCTCACTTCAATCGGCGCACCGGGATCACCACTACGGTTGGCGATATTTACACCCGTAGCCCTACCCGCCAGGATCTGGTCAGGACTTGTAAAAGGTTTGTCGACAAAATCTTTTTTTGTAATGGAACTGACCGAACCAGTGAGGTCAACCTTTCGTTGCGTACCATACCCGACAACAACGACCTGATTCAACGTTTGCGATTTGGAATCGGGCGCTAATTTAATATCGACGACATTCCGATTGTTCACCGAAACCTCCTGCTTCAAGTAGCCCGAATAAGTAAAAATCAATACCGCATTCTGGTCCGAGATATTTATAGAATATGATCCCGACTCATCGGTAGTAGTGCCGCCGCTAGCACCTTTAACGGATATACTTACGCCGGCAAGCGCAATGCTGTTTTCATCGGTCACCTTGCCTGTTATTTTTTTCCCTGATTGAGCAAAGGAAAAACAAGAACAAAGCATCATTAAGGCAACCATGGGCAGTGGGATTATTGATCGAATGATGGGATGTAATTTCATAAGCAGTAATTTGAGTTCTAAAATTTGTATTAGTCTTAGGAGAAGTAATATGCAAAATCATATCCGTTCAATGTTCGTTCACTTACCAGACAACGATTCAATGAGACATCCACCTATATTTCACAATAATCAAAGAGCTAAAAACCAGCAAGTCAATCTCAGAAAAAATCTACTTTCATCATTGACTTTTCCACTGTGCCACGAAAAAATGATAAATTTTAAATGAATCTACTAAAATATTTTTACAAACCTTTCTAATTTTTTTGTTGGTGCGCATTAAATCTCTTTGTTTAAAAATAAATTAGTATTTACCGGTGATCCTTAAACGATGAAAAGCTGATCCGTTTCATTTTTGATTGATTAGTATTTTAAAACTGTGTCCCGACGGCCGACCAGCACGTCGCCGTCATCAATTATTTTTATATATGCTGGTTCATTTCAATAACTTTAGAATACACACTCTTATCGCGAAAAATTTTTTCACGCTAAATTTTGACAAGGCATGAATCGTTCATCCAGGAGAGATTTCCTTAAAAACACCATGATGGCCGGCATCGGCGCATCGATTGCGAGCCAGCACGAAACGGATTCCGCCGGTCTGGAAAAAAAGAAACCCTTATTCGAAAAAAAAATCAACAAGGCCGCCCGCTCAAAAAAAATTATTATCGGCGGTGCAGGCATCGGTGGAATGTGCTGCGCATATGAGTTGATGAAAAAAGGGCATGAAGTGGTTGTACTTGAAGCTTCTGGCAGACATGGCGGCCATGTTTATACTGCACATGATGGTTTGTCGGATCAATTATATGGAGATTATGGGCAGGAACATATTACGAAGCCCGGCTATAACAAATATTGGGAATATATACAGGAATTCAACTTGACGGCAATTCCTTACCCGCGAAGAAAAAATATTCTCAGAAGAATCAACGGTAAATTTTATACTGAAGAAATGTTGAAGGATCCGGCAATTTTAGCCAAATTCGGATTCAATGAAAAAGAGGTGAAATTTTTATCAGAAAATCCCTGGTGGGATTTGAAATCATTATACACAAAACCCTACCTCGATAAGTTTAAAGATGAATATCAGCCTTTCGGTGTTGGCTATGATGATTGGGATAAAATTCCGATGGCGTCGATTTATAAGAAAGACGGAGCTTCGAATTTCGCGATGAGTTTGTTGGGTGGAACACATTCATCGGCATTGTTTGATTTGTGGCTGTCTGCAATACTTCATTTGAGAGGTGTTCCGGAATTTCCGCCGGAAGTCTTTCGTTTGAAAGGCGGAAATCAAATGCTGCCAAACACCTTCGCAAAAAAACTTGGCGGGCGTGTGTGGCTAAATAGTCCGATCACTTTAATAACTCACAGCGACAAAGATGTGACAATAAAATATACCCAGCATAATGAAGAAAAAGAGATTTCTGGTGATTATTTTGTGAACTGCATCCCACTCACGAAATTCAGAAATATTACAATTCAGCCGACGTTGACTCCCGAAAAAAAATATATCTGCGAAAATGTAACATACGATTCATATCAACGATTCGTGTTCCAGGCCAGTTCTAAATTTTGGCTCGAAGATAATTTGAGCATCAATATGGATCTTGACCATGGCGACCTTTGGCAAGTATGGCAGTCCGCAGAAGAAGTTGAAACACATCGTGTGATTATTCTTGGCACAGGGCCGGGTGGTGTGTCACCTCAGCGTGCGCTCGCTGCATTCAGAGAAGTATATCCCGGTAAAACAAAAGACACGATAGAGCAGGCGATTTCGAAAGACTGGACCGGCGATTCGTTTGCGCCTTCCTGTGAGAGACTGCCCTTTCCGATTGGCGAGCTCCATAAATTCTGGCCGCATATAATGGAACCCGTTGGACGAATTTATTTTGCGGGAGCATATGCAGACAATTTGAATTGGGGAACCGAAGCAGCTACGAGATCAGCAAACAGGGTGGCAGACGCGATTGATAAAGCGTGAGACATTTCGCTGGAGCATGAAATAAATGATGCTACATTTTCCAATTGTAAGGTGAGGGATGAAGGCATGTACCTCAGCAATTTGAAAAAAATAACAGGTTCGGAATACGAGAGTCAAGGTTAAAATGAATTGAAATCTTTTCCGATGCAATTTTGCTTATACAAAATGGTTACTTCATTACAAGATGATTTCATTTTAATTCATTTTTTGTTTGTCGAAATATTCGTAGCAGTTTGGAGATAATCTTTAAAATACAAAACCCGCTGATAAATAAAATTTCAGCGGGCTTAGAAGTTTGCCAGTTGTCCTACGAGGAACCGAACCTTTGTTGAGTTTCAAAATGTTGTGAGCGAAGTGTAATAAAAAGCGTAATACAAATCAGAATTTTTCACACAACTTAACGAGAACTAACAAAATTCAAAACATTCATAAAAAAATAGTTATTTTTTTGCTTGTCACACTTTTTTTGATTTTGCAGAATTGTTAAAAATAAAATATAGTGGAATGAAAAAATAAATGCCAAGTGAAATATAAGGATGAATAAAACTGCACAACGCGCCTGCCATATACAAAACAGGACCGAAGATTATGCTTTTTGTTGTCGTCTTTTTAAAGTAGATGTCGTCCACATCATCATTCAGTACAAATTTATTTTTTATAGCATTGAATCGAATGAGGGAAAATGACAAAGCCATCAGCGAAAGGATAATTCCAAAAGTGCAAAGTGAGACAGGATTGTTTATATAATCACCCATGGCTGCCGTTGGAAAAGGAATGAAAGAACACCACAGTAATAAGTTTGCGTTGAGCCAAAACAATGCGTGTGTTACAATTTTTATCTGTTCAAAAATGCGATGGTGATTTACCCAGATAACACATACAATTAAAAAACTGACTATCCAGCTCAATACCTTTGGCAGCAAACCAATCAATGCACGGATAAGTTCTTTCTTTGATAAATGGTTTTCAATTTCCGGCACTTTAATTTCCAGCACTAGTAACGTAACGATAATGGCAAACACGCCATCGCTGAAGGTTTCTACCCTTGTTTTTGAAAAATAATTCTTGCGATATGCAGCCATACTATTTTAGGATCTAATTTTTTGCAGCGTCCTTCTTTCCTAGAACTCGTTGAGAGTTAAACGCATCATGTTGTTGAAATGCACCAGATCATTGAATGTGTTATAAAATCGCTATAAAATGAGCTGTGGATTGCACAAATGGATTATTCCTTATACCTGCTCTTTTATTTTCACCATAAATATTTCTTCTCCAGTTTATCGTCCGTATTTTTTTACCAGATACACTCCGAACACCACAAGAATAATATCTGTGTTGTGTTAACACAGTTGAAATAAAAATTGCAAATACAAAAACGGATGTAATTATTTTTTTGTCCAGGTGTTTGTTTAATTATTTGTCTTTGTCAAAATTTTGAAAGCAGTATACCTGCCAAGCTCTGCACCAAAGGCCAATGCTCCCCAAAATGCGGCAAGCTGCTCCAACAGATTTTCTTTTTCGATGCCGCCTATGTGATAAACATTTGCAAAGCCGATTGATTTTGCCAATGCGGTTACAGTCTGAATATCATTTGTATTTCCGCCGCATATGAATGTGTCGGCTGGTATCTCATTGAAAATAGGATCGTCTAAATTTTCTGCACCAATGCTGTTGAAGGCTTTAATGATGCGGTTGCTTCCGACAGTTTCTGCAATTAGTTTTGCCACATCTTTTCCGCCTTCAAAACTTGCATTTACAGTTTCAATAATAAGTTTGTTCTCCTGCACGCCCATTTGGTCCAGCACATTTTGCAGTTGTTTGTAGCCGACACAAATGGTAATTATGTCTGCATTATCGGCAGCATGTTTTACATCAAGAATTTGTAGTTTACCTCTTGAATCATTGAGCAATTCAGTCACATCATGGTTTGCTACATCTCGAACCCCCAGGAAAATTTCATGTCCTGCTTTTGCCCACTGTTTTGCCAATCGGCTGCCAATATTACCTGTTCCTATAATTGCAATTTTCATTTTGCTGTATTTAGTGAAAAAGCAGAAAACATTTGATTTTCTGCTTGTGAAGAATTTATTCGCCCATTGCCTGAAGTAATACATCGGCTGTTTCGCTGCCGCTAAAATTTTGTTGTCCCGTAATCAGGTTACCATCACGGATGGCAAAGCCTTTCCACAAACCCGCCTGAATATAGTTGGCACCTATTTTTTTTAACTCATCTTCAATTCTCCAAGGCATTACATGTTTATCTTTTGGCAACAGGTTCATGCTCCATACTGCTTGATCCGCAAAATCTTCTTCAACGTTGGCGAAGCCGGTTACAGTTTTTCCTTTGGCTAAATATTCACCATCCGAAAGCTTAGCATATTTCAAAATGGCAACACCATGGCAGAGTGCAACTGCTATTTTTCCCTTTTCATAAAATTCTACAAACTTTTTTACAGTATCGGTTGCTTTATCCATCGTAAACATGGGAGCCTGACCACCTGCAATAACAACCGCATCAAATTTGTTTACATCAATTTCTTTTGCTGCTTTGGTGTTTTCTACCAGTTTTACAAATTCAGGATCGTGTATATAACCACGACTGATAACATCTTCCGCCTGCCATTTGGTAACATCATCAGGGTTGCTCATAGCATCGCCTTCGCATTTCCCCCCGAAGTAAGAAAAGATCTCAACTTCATGCCCTTTCTCTGTAAGTTTGAAATAGGGATGCGTAAGTTCGCTCCACCAAAAACCAACAGGCCAGCCTGTAGTGGTTGAAACCGCCGGGTTTGCAATTATGATAGCAACTCTTTTTGGCTTCAGCGCATTTACCGGATTCAAATTTTTGTGTGACATAATAATTTATTTTTTTTCAGGAATGAAATAATTGAAATGCAAAAATCAAAAGTGCTTGTCGAATAATCACGCTACTACTTAAATGTATGATACTATCTTTTTGGAAAGTAATAGTTGCCATAGCATTTAATAATGGTAAGTTTATAGCATAAAAATTATTGAAGAATGCCAGATTTTGTATATGAACATAAGGTGTACTATAATCCCGTAGAGTTTGCACTCCTCTTTATTGGCGGCACGTGGAAAATGCCAATTCTTTGGCGGCTCAGCCAAAACACGATGCGATATAGTGAACTAAAAAAAACGCTTCCGCATATAACACATAAAATGCTTTCAACTCAATTACGGGAGTTGGTAAAACATGAATTGATAAGCCGCAAGGTTCATGCTGCTGTTCCACCAAAAGTGGAATATAGTATTAGTGCAAAAGGCAAAAAAGTAATGCCACTCATCGGTTCGATAAGGGATTATGGATTAGCAATGATGAAGGAAAAAGGAATTAAAGTGGAAGGAAAAGTAAAAAAGAAACCAAAAAAAATCCCTGGTAAATAATAGTAACAAATCGATGTATCAATTGTGTTCACATTGTTTCCTTAGTAGCTCAAGCCATTTTATCATCCCTTTTTCTAAATTTTTATTAAATGATTTTTTGAAAAGACCTGCTAAGAATCCTTCCATACTTTCATCTACTGTTACTTCTGTCTGTTGATTTTTTTTTGCTAATGTCCAATTATGAATGGCAAACATGCCAAATGTTCTACCTGTCCAGCCAAAATGAATATACGGCACAACAGTGTGTAAAGTGGATTTAATGTTGGCTCCCTCCGATCTCCAGGAAAATGTTGCACCGGGGCTTAGTTCCGTTTTCATTACGGATTTGCTAATGTCGTTTTGCCAATCTGCCCAGCTATTAATATCAGTTAATACAGACCATACCTTTTCAGTTGTTGCGTTTATCAAAATTGATTTACTGCATTTAACCGGCGCATTGTAATTAATACTTTTCATTGTGTTGTTTTTAAAAATGATTTATTTACAACACAAAGGTTGACTGAAAATCAACAGCTGCTCTTGACAAAAATCAAGAAACTTATTATTGCTTATTTCTCTTGCGCTGAAATAAAGAGCCCACAACTTCGTACGGCCCTTTTACTTCGCCCCAACCCCATTCAGGTATTACTTCTTCATCAGTGGTGGGGTTCTCTTCGAGATTAGAATTAATGATGGCAACCCTTGTTCCCCACTCGATATGCCCGGCAAATACTGAGCGAAATTCAGGGTCATTCGGCAAACCGATTTCATCAGCGCTTAACATCAAAAGCTCTACCCATCTTTTTCTTTGCTGCTCGGTCAATTTTTTCCCAATATGTTTACCAACCATCCTTCGCAATGATTCATCACCAAATTCATTGCTGTAAAATTTAGGACCCATAAATACTTCAGCTAAAAAATGAGCCACATGCCTTGAATGTTCAGGCGACATGTGCCTGAAAATGGGTTCAAGAATTTCATCTTGCAACACTTTACCATAAAAGACGTCGGTTAGCTTCTCAAATCTTTCAACACCACCAGCATATTCATAGGGTGTCGGTATTTGTATATGATCTGCCATAAATTATTTATTTGCTATTGATTTTCTTCTTAGCCTGCTCAATGTTTCCGGTGTCATACCAAGCATTGAAGCCAGATATTGCAGCGGCACGGTATTAAACAATTCTTTATTAAAATTAAAAAGCTGCTGATACCTTTCTTCTGCCGTCATCGCTAAGTGCGTAATAATTCTATCTTCCAGCACAATAAAACATTTTGCGATAAATTGTTTTTCTAACTCTGTCCATCTGGGCAAAACTTCTTTTATCGTTCTGTAATCTCCTATATTTATTACATACAATTCACAATCTGTTAATACCTGGATATTCCATCTAGCGTTTTGGCTAAACAAAAAACTCGACAGGTCAACTACAAAATATCCTTTGGTCGAAATCCATTTTGTTATTTCCTTATCATCAATTATTACGAACTCTCTTAGAATGCCACTCTGAACAAAACCAAGACGGTCCGAACTTCTCCCTGTCTTCAGAAAATATTCGCCTTTTGACAAGCGAATTAAATTAAAAAAAGAACTTATTTTAGTTAGTTCATCTTTTGTAACACCAAAAAATGTTTGAAGGTATATTTCGAGCTCTGTCATTTTAAATATTTCTTTTATTATGATGCTAAAATTTTCGGCCTACTGTAAATCCAAGTATTATCAGCACCATCAAAATATGGCATATCAACCATACCTTTTGCCAAAGCGGTCTTTTACCAAACGATAATGAATGATTAAAAGGGTCAAACACGAGGCCTATGCCACCGAATATTATGGCTGTGGGAAAATCTCCCCGCGCAAGAAAAATTATTGTTACAATCAAAAAAGCCGCGTAGATAAATTTATTCGGCAGCTGTTTTGGTTTTTGAACTTGCTTTTCCATTTTTGTGTAATTTATTTTATTAATTCTCTTTTTGAAGTATATCAATATTTTGCTTTAATTGTTCCGCATATTCGCCAAATGCTTTCTTACACATCCATTTTGCCAGCGAAAAGCAAACAGGCACTAGAACGACAATGGCAATAAGCAATGCAATTATTATTACGGGTTTACTCATTATTTCAGCTATCGGTTTGCCCGCACCCAATGAACCACCTACCATAAAACCACCTGCAGTACTTACTGGATAAATAAGCCACGCGGCGCGTTGTTGAATATTCATCCAGTTTATAATTCCACGATAATGGCGCTTCATTTCTTCCAGCAATGTATTATCTGCATTTGGTTTATTCATGTATGCGAAGAGCATCAATGTTTTTGTTGTGGCCCAAACAGTGAACAAAAAAACAAAACCAATACAAAGCAATACTTGCCAGACAGGAAATTTTATCATGATAAAAATATAGCCGATGGATATAAGTACACCAATAATTGAATTACCCAAAAGATTTCTTTTTATTTTTTGTAGCGGATCTTTTGATGATTTGGATGGCAGCCCTTTTTTAATCAGGGAAGACAAATCCTCATCTCCATTAGCCATATTCTTCCATTGTTCTTCGAGGTTCATCTTTCTTGTTTTAATATGTCTGATAGTTGTCGCTTAATCCTGTGCAGTTTAACCGCCACATGGTTATTACTGATTCCAATAGTTGATGCTATTTCGACATTTTCAAATCCATCAAGGTGCATCGAAATAATTGCCCTGTCAGTTTCAGGCAGTAACCTTATGGCATATTGAATGTTTGCAGTTTGCATTTGCGATGGGTCATTGTGAAGCGAATCGGAAAACTGCTCCAAAGAATCCTTGTAGTCAATAAATTTTTCTTTTCGCTTTTGCGTGAGAATAGTATTTAAAGAAACACGGTAAAGCCATGTACCGAATTTTGCATCATTCCTGAATTTGCTGTACGACTTCCATGCCTGGAGTAAAATTTCCTGGTACAAATCTTTTTTTTCTTCCGCGTCAGCAGCATACAATGAAACAAGTTTATATATTATTCCCTGGTTTTGATTTACCTGTTCTAAAAACTCTTTTTCGCTCACCACTTCATTTTTTGTGCTGTTACAGTATATCCTGCTTTTCGCAACTGCTCCACTAACCCATCACTACCTGCAAGGTGCAAAGCACCTACTGCAATAAAACTCGATTGCGTGTTTACAATAAAAGGAATTACTTTCATCCACTCATTATTTCTTTTCCTGATTAAAAAATCCAAGTCGCCAAATACGTCTAATGATCGCTGATAGATGCCATAAATCCTCTCGAGGTTATTTTCAAAATAGATTTTCAATAAGTCGTTGCTGATTTTCTCGTTCTCTTCCTTATTCCTAAAAAAGCGTTGTAGTATGGCAGCCTGATCCTGATCAGAAATGTAATTGAATAATAAATCCATTTGCTGACTAATTGTTTCTAAAGCAATCACGGGTTTACCAGCTGATTTGTTGTATGAAACAAAGAAAGCATCCAAAGGCTGTCCCGTATATTTTTTTAAAATTTCCTTGTTGTCTTTGATCAAATTGATCATAGATAGTGTTAGAACAATGGCCATTGGTTTTAGCGATTGAAATTGTTCAATGCTTTGTCCAACGGTTTTTTTTAATTCGATGTCAAGACTGTCCGCAAATCCAGTATTTAACAAATTTGTCAGCCGCTTGTTTTGCAATAGGGTTTTGCTATTGGCAAGTGCCAGCTCAGATGAATCGATTATCACTTCGACTACAGCCGCCTTTGCTTTTTTAAAGGCTTGCAGTACAGCAGGAACATCATTTAAGTAAGAATCATTGATAAGGTGATAAGTTCCAAAAAGCCAGGAAGTGTCTTTGGAGTTATCACTGGTGACTGCATAAAAAACTCCATTTTCTATTTGTGCATACGCATTGTTGCGAAGCAAAGTGAGTATTGTGAACAAGCAAAAAACGGCTTGTTTAACTTTAGTATGGTTCATTCTAATTTCTTTTAAACATTGTTAAAAGCTCCGGTGTGATTACTTAGAATTAGTATCGAAAGAAAAGCTGGGATTACAGCGACGAGAAAAAATGAAGCATTTATTTTATTGGTCAAGATATTTTATAAAACCAAGATTTTCGCCATCCTGCCCATCAAAAGTATAAGATAGAATCGCTTTGCTAAAAATAACTTTATGCCATACCATAAAATGCAAATAGCATGAACAAAAAATTGAAATATCGGGCAATCCGAATATTTGTAATAGCATTCACACTCTCCGTATTTTCTAACACTAAAGCGCAAAATAAAATGAGCGGCGATGTAAAATCATTCAAAATAAATATTCCCGATAAGGAAGTTACTAATCTGAAAAACCTTCTTGCTGCCACCCGCTGGCCGGATGAAGTGCATGGTGCAGATTGGGATTACGGTGCTAATCTTTCTTACATGAAAGAACTTGTTGCGTTCTGGCAGAAAAAGTTTGACTGGAAAAAACAGGAAGCTATGCTAAACCAGTTTAATCAATATGTAGTAGCGATTGACAGCATCAAAATCCACTTTGTTTATGAAAAGGGAAAAGGCAAAACATCCACGCCAATTGTTTTGCTGCACGGCTGGCCAAGCTCTTTTGTGCAAATGCTAAAGATAATTCCGTTGCTCACCAGAGCTGATGAAAGTGGTCATTCATTTGATGTGATAGTTCCTTCTTTAATTGGCTACGGGTTTTCGGGTAAGGCAACCGAAAAAGGAATGACGGTCTATCAGATGGCGGAACTCTATCAAAAACTGGTGACAGAAAAATTAGGTTACCAGCAATTCATGATTCGTGCCAGTGATATAGGAGCAGGTGTCGCAAAAGAATGGGCAATAAGCCATCCTCAAAATATAATCGGTTTGCATTTATCCGGTTCCAATCCCTACACATTTCAAGTGCCCCAGGATTTGAGTGAAGCGGAAAAATCATTTTTGCAAAAAGGGCAACAGTTTATGCAGGGAGAAGGTGCGTATGCTATGCAGCAATCAACCAAACCGCAAACATTGGCCTTTGGCTTAAATAATTCTCCTGTAGGTTTGGCAGCATGGATTATTGAAAAATTCAATACATGGAGTGATAATGGAGGCAACCTTGAAAATAAATTCAGCAAAGATGAATTGCTTACCAATATCAGTATCTATTGGTTTACGCAAACTATTGGTTCTTCCATGCGGTCCTACTATGAAAGTGCTCATGTATGGAGTCCGAACGCAAATAAAAAAGTGGAAGTGCCGACTGCTTTCATGATGCTCGAAAAAGATATAGCAGTAGGACCAAGGGAATGGGAAGCGAGGACCTATAACATCACCCGTTGGAAGCTGCACGCAAGCGGCGGCCATTTCGGCGAATGGGAAGAACCGAATGTGATAGCGAATGATATTATTGATTTTTCAAAATCGTTGAAATAATTAAGCTAAACTTAATTTATGCAGCAGCACATCGATGGCGTTGAAATGTATTACGCGAAAGACCGTAAAGCCTGGCATGAATGGTTAAAAAAAAATCATGCTTCAAAAAAATCAGTTTGGTTAATCTACTATAAGCCTGCAAGCGGTAAAACAAGAGTGAGTTACAATGATGCTGTTGATGAAGCCATATGCTTTGGATGGATTGACAGTAAACCTAATAAATTGGATGAATTTCGCTCTATACAATTTTTTGCGCCAAGAAAACCTAAAAGCAATTGGAGTAAAATAAACAAAGAAAGAGCAGAAAGACTCATTAAAGAAAAAAGAATGCAGCCGGCGGGATTAGCAGTGATTAAGCAAGCGAAAATTAATGGAAGCTGGGATGCGTTGAATGAAGTAGAAGAAATGACTATCCCTGACGATTTGCAAAAGGAGTTAGAGAAGAATAAAAAAGCCAAAGAATATTTTATGGCATTTCCGAAATCATCGAAGAGAAATATACTTGAATGGATTCTCAATGCAAAGCAGACGGAAACTAGAAATAAACGCATTAATGAAACGGTCAGACTGGCAAAGGATAATATCCGTGCTAATCATTACAGGCAACCCAAGACTAAGTAACTCTGCGCCGTATTCTAATTCGCATTTTATAGCGGTATCGCTTTAATCACAATCCTGTAATTTATAATATTTCTTTTGGGGAATCGGCAGGCAAAAAAAATTATAGTATACCTATTTGCTGTTTGTCCGATATTCCTGCGGCGTACATGCAGTTTCTTTTTTAAAGAATTTTGTAAAATGAGTAGGCGCGGAAAAATTAAGATGATATGCTATTTCGGCAATATCATTGTTTGTATAGTTCAACAGATACTTGGCTTCTTCCAGCCTTCGCTGGCTGATAATATTCTTTGCAGTTTTACCAGTAGTATTTTTTATTGTCTGGCTTAAATGATTGGCAGTAATATTGAGCATGTCTGCATATTCTTCCACGGTCGTCTTGTCTATAAAATATTCGTTCACCATGTACTGAAATTGAGACGCAATGATTGCATTTGCTTTTTCAACTACCGTTTTAATTTTAGCGCTTTCATAAATTCGCCTCACCTGCCAAAGAATTGCCTGAAATGAAGATCGAATAATTTCGACACTGTAGGCAGCGCCATCCTTTTGCTCGTGCAATATCTGGGCATAGTTAGGCGACAGACTTTTAAATTGTTCCTGGCTCACCGGGATAAGATTTGCCTCTTGAATATTGAAGAAAGGGTATTGCTGTAAAAAATTAATTTCGGAATTATACTGGAGAAATTCTGATTTAAAGAAAGTACAATATCCAAACCAGTCTCCATTCTTTTCCCATTTTGCCACTTGTCCAGGTGCCACACACAGAATGAAATGCTGCGGATTTTTGAATTCTTTTTCGTTAAGAGTGTAGTGTAAGTTTTGTGTTCCGAAATTCAGGGCAAGACAATAAAAGTCTGCTCGGTGTGGTGGCAGGGAATTTACTTTTAAATTATTGGTTTCCTCCATGTCAAAGCAATGAAACAGTTCATTGTTTGTTCTGATAAAAGAACCCGTTAATTCGTGCAGGTCGTTGATATTTTTATATAATGGTATCCCTTTCAGCGCCTACACTTTTTATTATTATAAATATTAAACTAAAACGTATAGAGTTAGTTGACCGAGATTTCATGAAACACATTTTAGTAATCACTTATTTCAAAATATTTTTTTAAAATCGAGTATGTCGAACGACCCAATAAATATGCTACCCCAAGAGCAATTTAATACAAAGTTGAAATAAGAATAATTTCCAATTTTCCTAATTCTTTGCCATCGAGCGACACCGTCATTTTTTTACCAATTTTAATCATAATATTATTTATTTGTCTTTTACAAATTTCTTATACCCTTTATGTTTTGTCATACGACCCACTACCTTTTTCATAATTTTTACTTTTGCCGATCTTGGAACTGTCCTAAGTGAATGAAATAAAATTTTCCCTGTAAGCTCCCCTTATTTTCGAACCAATTGTAATTAGAATTTTTCATTTTTCAGAGAAACGGTTGGTTAAATTCTTCATTCCGAATTTTTCTAATCATTGAGATATTTTCTTATAGAAATTTATTTGAACAGGTTGTTTGCATCATTGCTGGACGATTTCCATTTTAATTCATTTTTTTGTTCGTCTAAGTATTAAAAGCATCTTGAAAAAATTTTCTTAACCCCTTCAAATTCTAAAGGGGTTAAACCCTTCATTTGACAAAAACGTGTTTCAACTTTGGGTCGTTGTTGAACCAAAAGAGGGTTGAGCAACTAGTATGTATCTCAAGAAATTTTGAGATTGAAAAGTGTAAGACAAACCGTAAAACAAAGTGTAAAACAAAAAGAAACAACGAACCATATATTAAATCTTTAAAATACAAAACCCGCTGATAAATAAAATTTCAGCGGGCTTAAATGTTTCCTAGTTGTCCCACGAGGATTCGAACCTGCGTTGAGGTTCAAAATGTTATAATGAGAGCGTAAAACAAAGCGTAACACAAAAACAAGCGGTCTACCAACACTTAGCGAAAGATAAATTTTTCAATGTGATTCGCAGATGTGTATTGATTAATGTATGATAAAAAGAAGAGTGTCGCCGTAAACAATAAGAGTTGCATTAAATATCTTGTATGGTTGGGTTTTATGTACTCACCAAACTAAATAGATATTAAGGTTTGCCTTTATCCAGCACCAACTTTCCCGTAATACAAGCATCCTTATACACATACATCATTTCAGGTATGTCTTCAAAATTTTCCCGATCCTTTACCCATATAACAATTGTTAGCGGTTGATTCGGATAATCGTCACCTACTTCCAAATATGTAGGCGAGTTTTGTAATCTGTTGAGAAAACGCTCTCCATAAATTTTTGCGCAAATTTTTACTGAGTCACCAATATGTTTTGAGATATCTTCAATCTTAATAACATTCTGCGAATTCACTTTTAAACCACAGAAGCACAAAACTATTAATAGAAACGTGTGCAGCTTCATAGCAATCGTTACAATTATTGTGTAAGGTTGAAATGATCTTCATAAAAGTAAAATACGCTCTGCTTAAATGCCATGCCAGGGTAATTAGAAATTTATTAGAAATTTGTAAAAAAAGTCATTACCAGTTATTGCGCGTTAATTTCATTCATTATTTGATGAAGACTTGAATGGCAACAATACTTCTTATAGAAGATGAAGCGCGAATTGCCGAACTTATTAAAAGAGGTTTGGAGGAACAAGGCTTTTCAGTTACGCTGGCTTTTGATGGTCTCTTAGGCAAAAAACTCGCAACATCCAATCACTACGATATTGTTATCACAGACATCATTCTGCCAAATTTAAATGGTATCGATCTTTGCAAGGAAATCAGGAACGTAAAACCAGATATTCCAATTATCATGCTTACCGCGTTAGGTACAACTGATGATAAGGTGGAAGGTTTTGATGCAGGCGCAGATGATTATTTGGTAAAGCCTTTTGAATTGAGGGAGCTACATGTGCGTATACGCGCCTTGCTGAAACGCAACATTAGCAAAACAAGTGCACAAGGGTTCTTATTGAAATATGGAGACATTGAATTCAATCTGCATACCAAAATTGTAAAACGTAATAATAAGGAAATTGAACTGACACCCAAAGAGCTTAAACTTTTGGAATATATGATGCAAAATCCTGAAAGAGTTTTAAGCCGTTCAGAAATCGCAGAAAAAGTTTGGGAGACCACATTTGACACCGGCACAAATTTCATCGATGTATATATAAATTATTTAAGAAAAAAAATAGATAAGGATTTTCCCGTAAAGCTCATTCATACTAAACCGGGGCTTGGTTTTATTTTCAAACAAGATTAACCATGCAGATTAAAACAAGGCTTACGCTTTTATATACCTCATTAATTGCTGCATTGTTACTGGCATTTGCACTTACCGTTTATTTTATTTCCGCAGAGACAAGAGAAGATGAATATTTTAAAAGACTAAAGCAACAGGCGGCAACAAAAGCCAGCCTTCTTTTCGATACCAAAATTGCGCCGAATGTTTTACAGCTGATTTATAAGAAATCTCCCAATGCACTGTTCCAGGAAGAAGTCGCTATTTACGATACTTCATTTCAACTATTATATCATGATGCTGTTGACATTGATAAAGTGAAAGAAACAAAGGGGATGATAGACAGTATCGTTTTTCAAAAAGAAATTCAGTTTTATATTGGAGATCTCCAGGTAGTGGGCTTTTTATACAAGCATGGAGATTCAGATTACGCAATTACTGCTGCTGCAAAAGATGACTATGGGTTAGCCAAACTGGCAAAACTCCGGAACACGTTAATTATAGCCTTCCTTATTTCTATAATTGTCATTTTTCTTGTTGGCCGATTTTTAGCGAAACAATCACTAAAACCTGTTTCTGCTTTAATAGATAAAGTGAAAAGCATCACCGCTACTAATTTAGATTTAAGGGTTGATGAAGGAAACCGCAAAGATGAAATTGCAGCACTAGCGATCACATTTAATGAAATGCTGAACAGACTCGAAAATTCTTTTGACGCGCAAAAACAATTTGTTTCAAATATTTCACATGAATTAAGAACGCCATTGACAGCTATGCTGGCAGAGCTACAATTAACTGCTGCAAAGGACAGAGACAACAAAGAATATAAACAAGCACTTCATCATATTATTGATGACACCCAAAAACTTGTTCGACTTTCAAATAGCTTATTGGATCTTGCCAAAGCCAATTACGATCAATCTGAGATTAATTTTAAGAAAGTTCGGTTGGATGAAATATTGCTGGATGCAAGAAATGATGTACTGCATAACTACTCTGACTATAAAGTAAACATCAACTATGAGAATGAAAATGATATTGCACTTGCGATTAATGGTAATGAATATCTCCTAAGAGTCGCCTTTATAAATTTAATAGAGAATGGATGTAAGTTCTCTCCCGATAAACACAGTAATGTTTTGATTACATCCTTATCATCAGGTATTACTTTGAAATTTTCCGATCATGGTATTGGTATTTCTAAAGAAGACCTGCCACACATATTCAATGCATTTTATCGAGGCGATAATAAACGAAAAGCGGAAGGAAACGGGATTGGCTTATCGCTTGTTCAAAAAATAGTCACTCTTCACAATGGAGTAATTAATGTTGCTTCTACTATAAATGAGGGGACAACTTTCACAGTAAAATTGCCATTCTAATAATTTTCTAATATTATTCTAAAGCGTCTCTAACAGCAACCCTGAAGAAGTCATTTTAGTTTTGCACTGCAACGAAAAAATTCGCATCTCTTTCTCTTTGCTCACTGCTAAAGAAAACCTACATCATGAGCCAAATTCAGTTCAGCGCCTTATTCTTTATAATGGTTTCAGTAAATCTTGTAGCCTGCCATTCAGCCCAACCGGAAAGAGACACTAATAATTATAAGTTGCAAGGCGACACAATTATTATCCCAGAAAATTCAAACCTTAAAAGTAAACTCATTGTCTCTGCAGTTCAAAAAGAACCCTACCGTTTGCAGATGCTTACTGCAGGCACAGTAAAAGCAATCCCCACACAGTATGCAGAAATAGCACCACCATTTGCAGGAAGAGTGTTAAAATCGTATGTAAGGCTGGGGATGAAAGTAACTCCTGAAACATCACTTTTTGAAATCAGCTCTCCGGACTTTATTACTGCACAGAAAACTTTTTTCCAGGAAAAATCACAGATGCTGCTTGCCGAAAAAACATTGAAACGCCAACAGGATTTAATTTCAAATGGAGTCGGTACGCAAAAAGATTTGGAAGAAGCACAAACAGCTTATGAAGTTGCAAAAAAGGAATATGAAAATGCGGTCATAGGCATAAAGATTTTTAAAGCCGATCCGGATAATCTTGTCTTAGGTCAACCCCTTGTAGTTAAGGCTCCGATTACTGGCGAAATAATCGATAACAAAATTGTCGTAGGTAAATTCATTAATGATAATGCATCCAGTGTTGCTATCGTCGCAGAATTATCAAAAGTGTGGGTAGCGGGTCAAATCAAAGAGAAAGACATCCGCTTTATCCACGAACTGGATGAATGTAATATTGAAATAGCTGCTTTACCTGAAAAACACATTAAGGGAAAAGTGTACCATGTAAATGAAATCGTAGATGAAGATACACGGAGTGTACAAGTTCTTATTGAATGCGATAATAAAGATCACACATTGAAGCCAGGTATGTACGTGACTGTAGACTTTATTAATGCGCCTACTTCCGCAATTCTGATACCTGCGAAAGCAGTGATGCAGGCCAACGACGAGAGCTTCGTATTCGTAGAAGTCTCTTCCGATAAATATCTGAAAAGAAAAATTGAACCCGAAGGATCTGAAAATAGTAAGATAGTCATTAAATCAGGTTTGAATGAAAACGAAAGAATTATTTCAGAAGGAGGTTTCTACCTGCTTAATGCCAAGTAAAAAGAATTAATAAAGCAAACTGTTCATGAAGAAATTGATTTTTTCAGCGATAAAAAAAAGGTGGCTTTTTGTCGCATTATTTACATTGCTTGCAGCATTTGGTTACTACTCATGGAAGCAACTTTCTATTGAGGCTTATCCCGATATAGCAGATGTTACTTCACAAGTAATAACACAAGTTCCGGGCCTTGCTGCTGAAGAAATAGAGCAGCAAATTACAATCCCTATTGAAAGAGCTTTGAATGGAATGCCCGGCATGCATGTGATGCGAAGCAAAAGTACTTTCGGTCTCTCTGTTATTGTTATCGTATTTGAAGATGGCATTGAGGACTATTGGAGCCGTCAGCGAATACAGGAAAGATTAAATGATGTGCGACTGCCTTTCGGGGCACAACCAGGTTTAGATCCACTTACTTCTCCTATTGGTGAGATATACCGTTACATTATTGAAAGTAACAATCATGATTTACGGGAGACTACAGATTTGCAGAACTGGACAATCATTCCACGCATCAAACAAGTTCCGGGTGTGGCAGATGTAACAAACTTCGGTGGGATCACTACTCAATATCAAATTGAGCTGGACCCAAGGAAGTTAGAACAATACAAATTGGCTCTTGCCGATATTCAGACAGCAATTGCAAATAACAATGCGAATGCCGGTGGAAGTGTACTTACACGAGGCGATTTGGGTTACGTTGTCAGGGGAATTGGCTTAGTAAAATCGCTCGAAGGCTTGGGAAATATTGTTGTGAAGTCAGTGAATGGCGTTCCGATCTTTTTGAAAGATGTTGGCACATTAAAATACGGTAACCTTGAACGAAAAGGTATACTCGGTTATACGGACAGAAAGGTTAATTATACCGAAAGCGATGAAGGGATTGTATTACTGTTAAAAGGTCAAAACCCATCCATAGTTTTAGACGAGATTCACAAAGCAGTTGATGACCTGAACAAAAATATTTTACCAGCTGGTGTACGAATCCGCCCTTATCTTGATAGAACAAATCTTGTCAGTACCACCCTCAACACGGTTTCTCATACACTATTGGAAGGTATGACCCTGGTTACTATCGTTCTCATTATTTTTTTGGGAAACTGGAGAGGGGCTTTGCTTGTTGCGATCACGATCCCGCTCGCGTTACTCATCGCATTTATATTAATGCACCTTACTAAAATTCCAGCCAATCTGCTCTCACTTGGCGCTATTGATTTTGGGATTATCGTCGATGGGGCTATTGTGATGATGGAAAGTATTTTAAAGAAACGAGAAGAAAATGAACAAGAAGAACTGGATGAGTTGTCCATTGGAAAAATAGCAGTAGCTGTTGCTAAACCCATCTTTTTTGCTACTATTATTATCATTACCGCATACCTACCACTCTTTGCTTTTGAAAGAGTGGAAAAAAAATTATTTACACCAATGGCTTTTACCGTTGGGTACGCATTATTGGGCGCTCTGGCCGTCGCTCTTTTACTGATCCCAGGTCTTTCATTTGCCATTTACCGTCAACCGAGAAAAATGTTTCGTAATAAATGGCTGGAGAGATTAACAGCAGCGTATGACAAGGGCGGAAAAAAAATCATGAAATATCCCAGGCGGGTTTTTATTCCCTTAGTTCTTGTTTTGTTAGGAGCAATAATTCTCACGATTACTGTTGGTAAAGATTTTTTACCCCCGCTGGATGAGGGTTCTATCTGGTTACAGGTACAATTACCACCAGGAGTTTCATTAGAGAAATCAAAAGAGATGAGTGACACATTGCGCGCTCATACTATGAAATATCCTGAGGTTACGTATATGATTGTTCAGGCAGGAAGAAATGACGATGGCACCGATCCCTGGACCGCATCACATTTCGAATGTTCCATCGGGATTAAACCATATAATGAATGGCCGCGGGGTAAAACCAAGTATGATCTTATTGATGAGCTAGCTAAAGAATATGCATCCATGCCGGGTTATACTGTTGGGTTTAGTCAGCCAATGATTGATGGCGTGATGGATAAAATTGCGGGAGCGCACAGCGAGTTGGTTGTAAAAATATTTGGAGAAGATTTTAAAGAAACCCGTCGCGTAGCAGAAGATGTATTGACCACTTTAGCAAAAGTAGAAGGCGCAACAGATTTGGCAATTGACCAGGAACCTCCTTTACCTCAATTGCAGATACAGGTTGACAGGGATGCTGTAGCTCGCTATGGTTTAAATGTTAGTGATGTAGCGGAACTGATAGAAGTTGCCATTGGAGGAAAAGCGATTTCGCAAATATTTGTCGGCAATAAAGTATATGATGTTATTTGTCGGTATAATGAAGAAAGCCGCAACACCCCTGAAAAAATTGCAAACCTCATGCTCACTTCTCAAACCGGTGCAAAAATTCCTCTTTCGCAGGTGGCTACTGTTAAGACATCAATAGGAGAAAGCACTATCACCAGAGAGATGAACAAAAGACATTTAACTGTAAAACTTAATCTACGCAGCATTGATCTCACTACGTTTTTAAAAGTAGCACAAGCCAAGATCGAAAGTGATATAAAATACGATCACGATAAATATACAATCAATTGGGGAGGACAGTTTGAAAACCAAAATAGGGCTTATTCAAGATTAGCAGTAATCGTTCCACTCGCACTTGCTATCATGTTCATATTGCTGTACGGGGCATTTGGAAAATTTCGCCAGGCAGGTTTGATTTTGAGTGTAGTGCCACTTGCATTATTTGGCGGTATGGCTGCACTAAATATAAGGGGCATGACGCTAAACGTTTCTTCCGCTGTTGGTTTTATTGCTCTCTTCGGGGTCGCTGTTCAAAATGGTGTGATCATGATTTCACATATCAATAACCTTCGCAAAGAAGGGATGGTATTACTGGATGCAGTTATAAAAGGTGCCGAACATCGTTTCCGTCCAGTGCTTATGACAGCGACAGTCGCGGCATTGGGGTTATTACCTGCATCACTGGCTACTGGTATCGGATCGGATGTACAACGGCCTTTGGCGACTGTAATCGTTTATGGTTTGTTTGTGGCAACCACCATTACGCTTTTTGTTTTGCCGCCCTTATATTACCTGATGGAGAACAGATGGGGCAAAAACGATTTTACGCCAGAAAAAAATATTCATCACAACGTTTAATAAAAAATTAAATGATCCGGAGATTATTTTATTTACGATATTTTCTTTGTTGTATGTTGTTTATTCTTTGTTGTAAAAAATCTTTTACACAGATAGATACTGCGTTTAATAAAATTGAATTGAATCTCAGCGGGTATCTTTTTTTAGTCGGGAAAAATAATTTAGGATATGCCGCACAAAAATTCAATATCAACATGGCCGAAGCAGATATTGAAACAGCAAAAATTTTTCCTGACCCAGAACTTACTGCAGGTGTGTTCAACAATCAGAATGAATCACTCAGACTTGGTTATGGTTTTAACGGCAGTGTAAGCAAGACATTTGAACTGGGCGGTAAAAGAAAGGCAAGGATCAACCTTGCACAAAGTGAATTGGATCTGTCAAAAGCCTTACTGGAAGATTATTTTCGTAACCTGCGTGCAGATGCTGCGGAAGCCTATTTCCTGGCAATGAAACAAAAATTTCTTTACCAGGTTACAATGGACTCTTACAAAGCGATGAAATCATTGGCCAACGCAGATTCTATAAGGTTTAGAGCTGGGGCGATCATGGAAATCGACGCAAGACAATCCAAGCTGGAGGCGAATTCTTTACTAAACAATTTATTGCAGGGCGATGCAGATTGGAAAAATACTTTATTGCAATTAGGGATGATATTAGGCAAACAGCAAGTAGATACTTTTTTTATTCCTACTGACAGTTTCGATAAAATGGAACGGGATTTTAACTTGCTTTCATTAATCACTACTGCGCAAAATAACAGGGCGGACCTTAAAGCAGCATTACAAAATAAAAATATTTCCGTGCGCTCTCTTACTCTTGCAAAAGCAAACCGAAAAATTGACCTGGCTGTTTTTGCAGGTGCGACATATAATTCTGTTTCGCATAATGACATTGCCCCGACACCTCCCTTTACAAATACATCGCTAGGGCTTTCAATACCACTCAAGTTCTCTAACAAATACAAAGGCGAGCTTAAAAGAGCAGAGTTTTCAATAAAGCAATCTGATGTGGAGTATAATGAGGTAGAATTACAAATAAGAACTGAAGTAGCACAAGCTTACCTGAATTACCAGGCTGCAAGAAAACAAGTGAATCAATTTAAATCAGGAATGTTGAATGAAGCCAAAAAAGTGTTAGATGGAAAAATATACAGCTATCAGCGCGGAGAAACGTCATTGCTTGAAGTATTGAACGCTCAACGGACATACAATGATGTTCAGCAAAACTATTATGAAACACTCAACAGTTATGCATCATCACTAATAGAATTAGAAAGAGCCGCAGGGATTTGGGATATACAATAACAAAATTTCCAAGACAGCATTTATGCATCAATTCGATCATTTTTCAGTATTATTATTATTATTATTGCTTACTACCACAGCTATTTATTCGCCTCAGAACTTCGATCAGTCATTAAATAAATCTGAACGGATTTTTCCTTTTACACATAGTCAAGTGGTAACTGTCACAAAAAAGAAATGTAATTGGTATATCCTATTGAACCCGGAAGGGATTTCTAATAAAGAAGGCAACTCAATTAAGTTCAAAAACTTCAAGCGATCACTTAGAACAAGTTCATTTAATATTAAGCTGGAAAATAATGAAAGGATGATACTGGAAAGCAAAAAGGTATGGGGTTATGAAGGTAGTGATTGCACCATTTACAGAAATTTTGAAACCGATTTTCTGCGCATAGAAGAGAATGGAAGTTTAATTGTTTACTCAAGAAAAATAAAAGGCTTTAAAGGAAGATTGATCACCGTTTATTATTTCAGCAAAACTCTTCGGGGGCCTGTCTTCAGTTTAGATAAAGATAACATTGCAGAGCAGTTTAAAGATGATGCCTGCTTTTTAAGTAAGGTAATCAAACGGCTAAGTTGGACCAATAATTATAGTGCGTGGGATAGTAAAAAATCAACTTTTGTAATAACAGAAATTATGAATGAATGCAAGTGAGTATTTTTTATCTATGAAGGAATTTCTAATAACATTCGCGACTAGTCTCTAAAAGTGTAAAACAAACTGTAAAACAAAGCGTAAAACAGTGAAGTAAATTCTTCCAAATTTTTGTAGTCAAATTATTCTATAGGACTTATTAAATAGATTTCAAGAACATAAAAATCGTCTTAGTTGTCCCACGAGGAACCGAACCTGCGTTGAGTTTCAAAATGTTGCGAGCAAAGTGTAATACAAAGCGTAATACAAAAACCAGGATTTTTCCCACACCGTAACGAGGACTAACAAAATCCAAAACATGCATTGAACATCCAACTACTTTTAGCATAGAATCATAATCGCCTCCTATGACTTGTCGGAAAGTTACGCCTTCACCGCATAAATTAATTTTTTCTTGAAATTTCTATAATCGTTCCGCAAAGAGGATTTGATTGAATTTTTACGGCGCACTTAATTTGGTTCGCTCGTGCAACTATGTTTTTCAATCCGTATCCAGTGGAATTATCAAGTGCGACATCAAAACCAATCCCGTCGTCTTCAATTATTAATGATAATTCATTCGCGGATTTATGAAGTTTTATAACCAAATTTTTGCACTGAGAATATTTTAAACAATTAGTTATCGCTTCCTTGGCAATTAATAGTAAGTTTTTTTTCTCACTTTTGGCAACTGGCTTACCATTCGTATCGTCATGAAGCTCGCATTTTAAAGATATTCCTCTCGCCAAAACTGCAGGAGCTGCAAATCTTTTAATACGTTCAATAATCTGAAATAAACTGTCCATATTGTCGTCCAGAACCCATAAGATATCTCTTAATCCAAAGCTTGCCTCTGTTAGTGAATCCTCAATCTGGCTCAAATGATGAGTCTTAGAAGGACTATTTTTTGCCAAATGTGCGTACATTTTTGCTGCATTTAATGAAGCACCAATATCATCATGAAGATCGGTAGCAATATTGCGACGAATATTTTGCTGAATTTGGAGTTGCCTGAGCCTGTATTGAAAAAGAAAAAAAACCATGAAAATTATAAAGAGTAAAATAACTGATACAAACCACCAAGTTTGATACCATGGAGGAATAAAAATTAATCGTATTTCTTTAGCTGCCGACCAAAAACCATCTTGATTTGCGGATCTCACCAGAAAATGATAACGGCCTGGTCTCATGCCGGTCAGGTAAACGTAGGCTTGCGAGCCGATGTTAATCCAATTTTTGTCCAGTTCTGGAATGCAATACGCATAAATTGATTCACCTGGATGCGTAAAATTTATCGCAGAAAAGTCAATTCTTATATGAATAGCTTGATTTGAAACTAAAAACTCTTGAATTTTTAAATTTGTGCTATCGAAACTTTTAGTGGATCGTTCTTCTGAAATTTTTGTAATAAACGTCCTTGGTGGTACAGTGTCGACTTCTATTTTTAATGGATCAATCAAGGAGAATCCTTCCTTGCCTCCGGCAAGGAATAAATTATGAAATCTGGTACCGCATCCCTCCTCGAAATTGCTAGAATTTAATCCATCATTTTTAAAGAATGCGCGTTTAACTGTGCCATTTTTCGTTGAAATTTCATATAACCCATCGTTTGTTGTAACGAAAAGGATACTGTCTTGATATGGAAAAATTTTATAAACGCCCGTATTTTTGAGACCATCATTCAGAGAGATCATTTTTTTTATTTTTCCACACCTATCAATTTCAACAATCCCTTTTCCATACACCGTAATCCAATAATTTTCTCCTATTTGACACATGTCAAAAAAAAGACTTAAAGGTATTTTTGCCTCAGGGTCCTCTAAGTAAATAGTCCGAAATTTTCGCGTATTGATGTTTAATATCGAAATATAATTATCTAGCAAAATCCAAATATTTCCGTTGCTATCTTTATATAGATTATTTATTATAGAATAGTTCTTTTCCGACAGGCCTGCGACCAGGTTTTTGAACGTGTGATTTTTTCTATTCCATATGTATATGCCCTTACTCGTTTCGCTTGCCATGACAATTACAGAGTCACCTGATTCAACCGCACTATTGATGCTTTCATGATTTAAAGGTGTGAGCTCCCTTATATCATCTCCGATAAACCCTAATTTTTCCCGCCGATAAAATACATATGTCCCCGATTCGCCCGAAACAAATGCATTACTGTCATTCGTTCGAAAACAAAAGTCGAGAACTTTATCTTTATCAAATAAATGAATTCGGTTGGTCAGAATATTGAGTCTTATAAAGCCATCCTTGGAACAGACAAGCACAGTCGAATCAGATTCAGCGCACAAATAATTCGCGTGTTCAATTTTAAATTTTTCGGCCGGGAAATCGTAGAATGGAGTGAACGGATTTTTTTTAGTCATACCAAATGCAATTCCTTTTTCTCCACCTATCCAAAGATTATTGTTTTTGTCGATAAGAATTGAATGAATTGATTTTAGCCAGTCCGGGTCTTTTCCTCTACACATGTCTTCAATTTTTTCAACAAATGTGCCGGAGGCGTTCGAACGATATAAGTCAGTGGCTGTTGCAAAAAAAAAATTTCGATTAATATCTACAGCACAAGTGACTATGATACTATCCCGTAAATATTTACTAAGGTTGGTTATAGCTTCAGGCACCCGCAAAAGGCCATTTTGGTCATAGGTTAAGATCCGAAATCCTGCGTCAGTCCCGTACAGGATCTGATTCTGATTAAGCAATGAGATTCGTCCGGCATATTGAAGATGAACATTGAGCTCTTTGATCCTGATTTCTTTAGCAGGATAAAAGGCAATTAAAGTCATTGATATACCTGAATAAATATATAAGCCAGCTGACGGAACGTTGACCCAAACATGCTCAAACCTGTCCACAAACACAAAGTTTATATTTCGTTTTCCTTTGCGTTGATTTTCCAAATTTATAACTGAATCAATATTTACAAGCTGATGCCTACTCGGCAAATAAATACGCAGACCATTGTATGTCCCAATCCATACATTCCCTTTACATATGGCCAGACACTTTAGCCATTCATTAAATACGGGAACTGTTTCAACTATTTTGCCTGAGATGATATCAATTGCGTTCAGGCCTCCATACGATGTGCTGACCCATATAAGATTTCTTCCTGAGTCCTCAACGATATCGTTGATCACGTTTCCGAGAAGTCGATGTTCTACTGATTCTGACTTGTTGTAAACAACAAATTTATTGCCGTCGTATCTGTTAAGTCCGTCTTGTGTCGCGGCCCATATAAATCCGAATTGGTCCTGAATAATCTTGCTGACATTATAACTACTGAGTCCATTGTCAGGTCCAATTTTTTTAAAAAATGAAATATTCTCGCCATGTTGTGAAAACGCAGTTGCATGCGAAAAAAAACAAATAATAGTTATAATTTTTTTTTTGAAATGAAAAATATCCATCATTGAAAAAAAATCATAACTTAAATGTAAACAATTCAACTTAGATTTTATGAAAATGGGTTGGACTATATTATTTTATGTTTGTGCCATTGATAGTGAGACGAAGAAGTATGCTATGCAATTATATGATGAACTCTCATCAATAAAATATAGTGATAATTTAATTCTCCTGGCTTTTGAGGGTTGGTGTGTTGATTCTAAAAAACTTGCGATACAGGGAAATTTGTACGAATTAGAATTCCGCGCTTCGGATAATAAAAGACATAAGAAATCATTAAAAAACTTTGAAATTGTAAATATTGGAAGTGCAGCGCTTCTTCGTCAGGTTTTAACTGATGTTAAAAGCGGCGGATATTTGCTTGAACATTTTTTATTGTTTACTTGGGATCACGGTGCAGGCTTTGGCATTTTCTGGGGCGAACCATATATACTTTTGAGTACTCAACCTACGCAAAGATTGGTAGTCACTGCTAGCGATCCAGTAATTCAAGAACCACTCGAAGTTGATTGGGATTTTGGTGCTATTAGAAAGAAAGTATATAAGCCTAATATGCTCACCGTTACAGAAATAAAGGAAGCCCTGAGTTCACTTGGCAAAAAGACAGATTTAATAATAATGATGAATTGTTTTATGCAAATGATAGAAACGGGTTACGAATTGTGTGAACAAGTCGATTATTTGGTAGCTCCGGAATCTGTAGATTTTTTTAAAGGCTACGATTACAATAGGATATTGAACGAAATTGTAAAAAATCCGGAAATATCTGCCAAATCGCTTGCAACAATAGCAGTTAAAACGATTGAGACAAGATTTGAAAGTGACCTAGAGTGGAAGAAATGTCTAAATGAACTTGTTGTGTCGTCTGCGGATTTAGGAGTTTGTAATAATCTAATTGAAATTCTTAACACTGCGTTTTCTGAAATTCTTAGTGAGGTTGAAGACAGATTCGATATTATTAGCCTCCTTAGAACGCATTGCATCGATTTTTCTAAAGGTTATTTGTGCGATGACAAGGGCAATGTCGACAGTTCTGTCTTAGACTTTTACATTGATTTGCTATATTTTTTGGCTCTCTTGAATGAAATAGGTATCGTGAGTGACCCAACTTTTAACCAAGTCAAGGAAAGTTATTCTAGTTATATATTTGCCTCTTTTGTGGGGAATAATTTTGAGAATGAGTTTTTCAGGTCTAAAACGAGACTTGGGAACGGATTTTCAATTTTCCACCCCAATTTCAAAAACGATTTTTCGGATACAGATTACTACGAATATTTTTATCAATCGGGCAGAATAAAAATGTCCAAAACTCTGTGGGGAGATTATTTATCGGCATACAAAAAAAAGTCAAGTCATAAATAACTTGACCTTTTTAGCTTATATGGAACTAATTTTTTCAACTACTTCCTTTTTCTAGATCTTCTCTTGGAAGGAGACTTTGACGTTGTTCCTACTTTCTTAGGAGGCGGTGGTTCTGATGATTTCCGTTTAACTTTTTTCAATTTCTTTTTTGGCGAATAAGGAGTCGTTCCTGGTTTTTTAGGATTGTTTCCGTCGTTTTTTTTTACTTTACTCATAGTGCTTATTTTGTAGTTAAATAATAAAATTTTATAGTCTTACCAAATTTCTTCGCAATCCTTCGAGAACCATTCCGACTCGACTTTCAACATTTAACTTGTTGAATAGCGATTCTCTAAATCCATCAATTGTTCTTTCAGACAATTTCATTTCTATCGCAATTTGTTTATAGGTTAAATCACTGCACGAAAGATTCAAAAATATCTTCTCCTTATCGCTAATACGGTTTTCTGATTCCAATTTTGCTTTTGTTATCAACCTTCGATAATTAATGTTGACCAAGTCTGCGTTATAGTAGCCTTTATTATATACTTCCCCCAGCGCCCTTTGCAGCTCATCTGGATGAATGTCTTTCAATAAGTAAGCACAGCAGCCGGCTTTTAACATATTTATTACTGACGTATCATCGTCCTGCAACGAAAGCGCAACCAATTTAATGATTGGGTATTTCTTTAAAACGTTTTCTGCAGTTTGAAGTCCGTCCATTACAGGCATATTCACATCCACTAAAATAATGTCTGGACACTGGTCCATTTTTGCCATTTTTTCCAGAAGCTGTTCTCCATTTAATGCATCGACACTCACTTCGAAGTTTTTAAATGAATCAATTAAATAGCAGAGTGATTTCAAAAACAATTGCATGTCGTCAACGACGCCTACTTGAATTTTCATACGATGTAAAATTTCGTGTTTAGTTTATTTGTCACAACGGGAAATTTCCCGCCTTCCAAAAAGAAATTTCCCGTTGAAATTATCCCTTCGTCAAATTTAATTTTGTCTTATGAACAATACATTATCCGCATAAACCAACGGCAGACCAAACATGTTAAATTTTTTTTATGAGCACACTTATGTACGCAGCCTTGACGACAAGAAGAGAAGAGTCACATCCCGGAACTAGTACGACAAGTTCTGCACCTGGGATAAGAACATACGCAGATGCATTTGCGGCCTTAGTCCCTGCTGAAGTCCTGACTTTGCATGCACTAATAATATCTTTCACAACAAACACCGAAAATGCGACTACTAAAATTACGTCTATTGCTGTGCTTCAATGGTCTTTTTATGCTCTGGCAGCACTCTCGATGATTTTGTATGTGACTTCAAGATTGCAAAACGGAAAGTGGGATCGATTGGATTACGTCAGAATGTTAATACCCCCGTTATCCTTTGTCGGATGGACTATGATTCAGAAAGCGACAGCTTTTGATGCCTTAAAAGTGGACATATCTGAATCATCGAGAACGGTGATTTCCCTTTTTACTGGAGTTTTACTTGGTGTACTGGCATCCTCACTCTCATTCCGCGCAGATCAGAAAAATCCAGCAATTAGCAATTAGGCGCGAAGTGAACATTTCAATATCAAATTAATAATCGTCAAACTTTTTTCAATGAAATCTAAAAACACAAAAACAAGTATGCAGTCAACCGGACGGCGCAACAATTCCTCAAACTCTAAAAGGAAGACAAAAGCAGCAAAGATGGAGGCCGAATTTAACCAAAGTGCGAAGGTGATTTTTGATATAAAATTTTATGGAGGTGTTGGTCAAATAAATTTAGCGGGGCAAAATGTCGATCGAAAAGCAACAGCAAATTCCAATTTTTCGGTAACTCAAAGAATCGGTTTTCAAAGCGTACAGGTCGATGGAATCGCACCGGCAGGAGATGATGGAAAAATAGAGGTTCAAGTCAGTCAAGGAGAGGAAATTCTGTCTCGTTATGCTGACAACGTTTTTAAGAATCTATTTAACAGTGACATTAATTATACAATACACTAAAAAACTTGTTATGAAAAATGCCGTTTGTTTTTTCATTTTTACGATGACTATCTTAACGGGAAATTGCCAGAGCGACACACAAAAAGCTGATCAAAACAAAATCGAAAATACACCGGCAAAATCAGGATTTAGTTATCAGGCTTTAACGCAGTTTTTTCAAACAACTGTGAGTTCCGGTTCTTCCGGAGGTTACGATTTTAAAGCAACATTGTTTGGAATTGAAAAACTATTTGCCAAGAAAGATTTAAATTCCTCTGAGATTTATTTGAACGCAATGAAAATTCCGCGCAGACTAGAATTCGGACTCGGCTTACATAGGGCAAATACCGGAAGCGTAAGCTTGGTTACAGCAGGTATAAAGTATGCGATTTGGAATGCCAGGGAGAAATCTGAAACAAATTTTCTAGAGCAAAACAATGGCGAATTAGGTGCCAAACTCTCGTTGATTCTGAAAGCAAGAGATTCAGCAATCAAACTATTTCTAATTGCACACAGCGGCGATGCGGACAAAATGAAGCAATACGAGTCAGCCGCAATTAGTTTTCACAAAAGTGAGAATATCAAAGATTTTCCGGACGAGATTCGAAACAAGTATGATGAAATTCTGATAGCATTTGGCGAGGATCCTGAAAATATTCTTAGTTCCGCTCAGGACCTATACGATAAAATAGCAAAAGAAATAGATAAAAACGGATTACTCACAGTTAGCTTCAATCCGTCGTACAATTGGAATGGTAGGTCGTTCGATTCCACTTCAATTAGTCTACGATATCTCAAAGGATTTGGGAACTATAAAAAACCGTGGAATTTTGACCTGGTGGCTTCGGAATCACTTTTTCCGGATACTTTTTTAGTGAAAAAAAATCTCGAGCGATCAATTATAATGCTGACTTTGGGACTAGATAAAACCCTGCTTTGCGATTCCAAACTAAATCCAGTCGTCGAGTTTGGGATTTTAGGGGAGATTGACTATATCGCAAGTAACCTTCGCAACGATGAAAAACGAAGTCAGTTTAAAATCGTAAATACTTTGATAATACACATCAGTAAAGAGATTTCCCTACCAATTGTTCTAAAATATGACTTAGCCCATCCAAATTTGTTTGGAGTATTCAGTTTGCAGTGGAATTTAAAAAAATAACCGATTCCCAACTTTTTTTGCCCGTCCACTTGTTCGCTAAATAAGTGATATCTCTTATAGGATTTATATTAATTCTAAAAACATAAAAAATGAAAAAAATAAATTCGCTTTTAATTTTTGGTGCAGCATTTATTTTAATTGCAAGTTGTCAGAAAAACACATCAACATCAAAGTTATCAACACCCGTATCAATGGAAATTACAGGTGTTACTCTGGATTCAGCTTTTCAAATAAGTAACCCTATGTCATTTATTATAACGTTTCAAAGTTCAACTCTTTCGTTCCAAACTACCCCATATGATCTTCCAATCTCAAATTCTGCTTGGTATCCCTCCGGAACTTGGCAAGGATTGAAACAGACATTCGACGTAACATCGCAAATAACGATGACTGTATATTTTAAGCTTCCTGGAAGCCAAGAATTATATCCGGAAGGGAATTATAGTGTTTTTAACTTTAGACCTGATGATAGAATGGGTACAACTCCCAATAATAGTCCGTCAACAATCTCTTTCATGAATACAGCTCCCGGAGTCGTATCGACCAAAATAACATTGTCTGTTATTTGGCAATAATTGTTCTTTTTGAATACAAACGAAATTTTTTGGGGTACGATTTTAAATAATGGTTAATTCGATAAAATTTTCCAGATAGATTCAGGTCCGAAATATTCCTGGTCATATGTTTAAAAAACGTATTTCAAAGCAATTTCGAATTTTTGCACTTGCAGATGCTTTGATTATCCCCAAGTGTTAACGGTGATTTAAGGAGTTTATTTACGGCATTATTTTTTTCTTACTTTTCCGAAAAAGGAACAGGAGTTCAAATATTGAGCGGCCTCCTTTAGTCTATAGGTCAGGCGGTCGATGGACGTTGGATTCATTCGTTTTCCGAAGCTGCAAACGCTCGAAATATTTATTATTCTGCGTTAATTCTCGTTGGCAATTTTTACAATCATGAGGAAAAGGCATGGAGAAAAATATTCTTAAGGGAAATGTTTTCATTAGATTTTTTTGCAAACTACTAAGGATATCAATCCGGGTGAATTAACCATTATTTGCAACTGTGATTCGACCAGAAATTCAATATCGCTTTTAATGGTTCGATATTTTAAGGTCAAAACTTCTTTGTCAATTTTTTGAACATCGGGAATAGGGGACCGATTTATCGGGTGCATGAAGTTTTCGGAACCAATCTGAGCATGAAAGATTTTTTTCAAAATCCGTTGTCCCGGATTATCTGCCACCAGTCCTACAAATTCGCCAGATGACAAAGTACCTATAGCTGAAGCAGGTACGGCAGAATCCAAATTCTTTGATTTGCTGATAGAAACATTGTTGCTGCTTACTGAAAAGCTTTGTTTTGACTGATTGATTCTTCCAAAGCGTTTAGTCAATTGGTCCGCCGTTTCACCTGTTACCTGACCCGCAATTACATTACCCATAATGTTCATGATTACATCAGCCTGTTCTTTCCCGTAATCTTTTTTTAATTGGCTCAGATCCTGTACAGCAAGTGTCGTTGAAATTTTATTCGATCTCGCTGTTGCGATCAGTGTGTCGATATTATTCAGGTACAATGTCGGAAATTCATCGAAGATCAGGCTGCAAGGTACGCCTCCTTTCCTGTTGACTAATTTTATCATGCGATTGACAAAAAGTGAGAGTACTGCACCATAAGTTTGAATTTTTTCCGGGGTATTTCCAGCACAAAATATTTTTGGTTTTTTCGGATCGTTGATATCAAGTGTAAAATCTTTCCCGCTCATGACATAATACAATTGCGGTGACGCCAGCCTGGCCATTGCGATTTTAGCTCCCGCAATTTGGCCTTCAAGTTGCTCCATGGCGTTGTTGAGATAAGCCGTGACAAATGGATTGACTAAAGGTTCTATTTCCGATTCCATCCGCAATATGGAAAATAGTTTTTCATAATCAACCTGCAAGAGTTCGATGACGTGAGGGAGTGTGCAATATTCACCACCGTTAAATTTTTTTAAATACCAGATAATTGCTGTCAAAAATATGATTGGTGATTCAACCCAAAAATCACCCTGTTTGCGAATCCACTCCCGGTTCAATCCAAGCATGATAGTACGCGCGGATTCGGAGGCATCCGTGATATCAAACATTAAATCGGGATCAAGCGGATTGCAACGATGACTGCGGGAAAGGTCATCAAAATTAATGATGCAAAATTCAGGGCGTACATTATAGGCGTCTTTATTTTCCTGAAACAAATTGTAAGCAAGCGATGTGAGGTCGTCGTATTTAAAATCATATATAAACATGGCGAACCCTTTTTGTAGATGTTGTTGAATTACATTTCTGATCACAAAAATTGTTTTACCGGAACCTGGATTGCCACAGACCAGAGTTCCGCGAAAAGGATTGATAATATTGATCCATCCTTTCCGCATTTTTCCTTTGTATTTATAGGTTGTAGGTAGATTGATCGAATATTCATTTTGCAAAAGGCGTTCTTCCTGGGGAAAGGTTTCGTTTTCTTTGTTGAAAATATCTTCCGTTTGTCTCCAATTAATAATTCGGGAGAGCAGGGTGCCGCCGGCAATCATGAGAAGATAGCCAATGGAAGTGATGACTATGTATGATTTTGCTTTCTCATTTCTACTCATATCAAGATTCCAAAAAAAGTCACTAAAAAAATAAACTGCGAGCCCTGATGAAAATAGACTGACACAGGTCATCCATTTTAGTTTTTCATTTTTTCTTCCACGCGATCCTAAGAATGAAATGAATAAAAATACCGCCGCAAATATTTTTGCCCGAAAGCCATCAAGCAGTCCTGTCCGTTCCACATTTATAATCAACTGATCGGTGAACTTTGAAGAAATGTTCCAGCTTTCGAAAGTGTCGTAACCTGTATAATAAAAATGCAGCAGTAAAATAATAATACTAATAATTCTTGTGAGTTCCAGAATTTTTCTGAGGCCCTGGGTACTCTCTCCGGTGTCCATATCTCCTCCTTATCTTTTTCTTTTAGTTTTCTTTTTTTGTCTTAGCTCGTAGGGTAATTCAGAATAATCATTTGCTGGTTTCAATAGCTCGTTTAAAATTTCATTGGGTGACGAGATTGACGCAAGCGTATTTTCATTTGGAGACAATTTATTTCCTGCTTCTTGTTCTTGTTGTTGCTCTTTAACAAGCTTATTATTCTCACCAGCTAAATCCATTTTATTTTCGAATCTTGACAGCATTCCCTTCGCACTGTATTCTTTTCCAAGATCACTCCCGTTCAAAACACATTTGGATTTAAGATCAACATATGTCAGACCATAGATAATTCCTTTTTCATTTTGTCGTAACACCAGCGCAATATTTTCTTTTTGCAAGCCGGTTTTAAGTTGCTCCATATTTTTTGGTGAGCTCAGCAGCGTCCAATCAATTCTTGATTTTATACGGGGAACAAAACTTTTTCTTGTTTTTCTGTTTTCTTCAAAAATCTTATCCAGATTTTTAACTGTTGGCTTGTTATAAAAATCGCTCGCTTTAATCGGCACACCGATCTTTTTGCCATTCCCGTCCAGGGCGTGATATAGCAAACCATTATTTTTAAAAACTCTTGACCCCTCCCCTCCCCGCTCGGCCCTCATGTTGTATAACTGAAGCACCGCATTTAATTCAGGAATCGATGTATACTTATATTCGTTGAGCACATGAATGAGCACATTCTGCATCGCGTTTTTCGTCTCTGATTTCCCATATCGAACTTTTGCATCAACGGGTTTTAAAAAATATTTCTGAACGTTTTCCTTATCGATTGCACTGAGCAACGAAAATTTTTTTTCGATATCGCGACAAGCCTTGAAGGATTTATCCCTTCCAAGATTTCTTTCAGGTATTTTCTTACCGTCTGATCGTATGAAAGAACTTACGATATGCAGGTGGGGATGACCGGCGTCATGGTGCTCATAGACCAGGTATGGCTGGTCTCCAAATCCGATCTTTTGCATGTACTCTTTTGCTATGGCAACAAGCTTCTCTGAACCTATCTTTTCAGACGAGTGAAAGTTGACCGAAACGTGCAACGTATTCACCTTTGCACGGTTGTTTAATTCATTCAAATTTTTAAAGCGGTTTATTTTTTCATGAAAATTTATTTTCAGTTTGCATGCCAAAAAGTTTTCTGCATGTATTAGTTCCGCGACGTTTCGTTGCACTTTTTTTTCGTTATAGTTAAGCACTCGTTTTACGGTTCTCGATGTATGTATTACTGCGACCATATTTTATAAAGCTGGTTTACCCGTTCGTTGATCAGTTCAATTTTTTGAAAAAGGATTTTTTTATCGTCTTCATTTTTTACGGCCCACAATTGGATCTCTGAAACGCGGTGAAGCAAATGCAGTTTATGAACTGCCTGGTTAAAATTGTTGCCAATTGCATTGAGTTCTTTTTTTAATTCAAGCATATCTTTTAAAAAATCATCAACGGACACGTTTCGATATTTTACATTGACCGGTTTTTTCAAAAGTATCTTTCGGCAATATTCACTTAATGGAGAGCCGGACGTATTGGCGAACAATTCTTCCAGGAGTCTTTGCTCTGTGTCATTTAACCTGATCGTAAGCCAATGATTTCTTATTTCTTTCTCTTTTCCCATAATCACTATGTTTTCAAAAGCACGACTTCGGAGTGATTTTCCTGCCGACTGCTGAGGCAGGGCAAGTTTCAAATGTGGCCGTGCCACATTTGTACAACTTGCTAACCGCTGCGAAGCGAAGGCGGTTTTAGTTTTTTAAAATCTTGGTGAGGCTTGGAATTTACCGGAGTCAATTATTTTTTTATTTGATTCCACACAGAAAATCATTGACATCTTTATACTGCCTATACAATTTTCTGCCATCGATGTATGAATGAGATCTTTTTAGTGCATGAGAAATAATCCGATTGCCAGGTTCATCATTGTCGATTAATAAACGAACCGTTTTGTATTGATCCATCAGTGGGATACTTTTTTCAAAAAATGACAAGGAGTTAAGTATTAGAAAATCGGATTCCAGACTATTATCGGGAAACAAAACCTGCCAGCTAAGGAAATCAAAAAATCCTTCAAAGACCGCGAGATCATCTGATGCGGGATGTTTGATCAGCGTGATGTCTTTCGGGGAAGAGCTTCCTTTGAAATACTTATTGCTCAGTTCATAACCACCCTGTTTGTTTTTAAAACCAATTGCAAAAAAGTTTTTTTCAGCAAATTCAAATTCGACTTCGCAACAGTGTTTTTGTGCCACATTTAGAGGAATCCGGCGCTGGTGCAGGTATTGAAACAGTGCTCCAGAATTCAATGTCGAAATTTTTTTTATTACGATAAAACTTTCGTCAACCTCTTCTATCAGGATGTTTTTTTGTGGCACAATTTCAAGATGGGCAAAACCTGAAAATTGCTGTATCAAATCTTTGATAGAGCAGTCAAAATATCTTATTCCAAAATCAACCAGCGTTGTTCCCTTTCCCTCGCCGAAATCATACCAGCGATTAAGTCTCCGGTTGACTTTAAAGGAAGGTGTTTTTTCGTTTCTGAAAGGAGAAAAAAACCAGTAATTGTTGCCTTTGATTTTTGAAGGTGAAATACCCAGTGTTGAAAGGTAACTGACGATATCGATCTGGTTGATTTGGGAACAGGAAAGTATCTTTTTTTTAGTTTCTGTACTCATAACACGATTCTTTTTTCACGATTCAAAATTACTGACGTTTTTGACAACAAAGGAACCTCTTCAAATTCTGAAGGGGTCGTTTTGCGTTTTGAAATGATGGTTGAAATAAATTTGTCATAAAATTTCAAAACAAAAAATATTTTATGCCAGCAAAAGAAATATCAAAATTCTATGAGGCGGTTCTTTGCAGCCCGGGTATGGAAGACAGTGTAAGAATCGATATCAAAGTAAGTCGTAAAAATATTTTATTGATCAGCCGTTTGATAGAACACGGGTTAAAGCTTGAAGAAAATAAGAAGGATCCAATTTTTTTCCAGATTACTGCCGAAAGTTTTGGAGAGCTTGAACAGGTGCGTGAGGAGTTTTTGAAAAAAGGAGGGCTCAATGAATTTTACCAAAAATTAAAATCATTTTCAGAGCTCGCCTGAATCAGCAAAGGAATGATAACCTTCCTCGCTTATGATGATATGGTCGAGTACTTTGATGTCAAAATATTTTCCGGCTTCGCTGATCTTACTGGTAAGCTCCAAATCTGCTTTACTTGGATCAAGGCTTCCGCTGGGATGGTTGTGGGCAAGAATGATATTCACCGCACTTGATTTAAGTACGACCGCATAAATTAATTTCGGATCGGCGACGGTGCCCGTAATTCCGCCTGTAGACATTTCATAAATTCCGAGGACTTTATTGGCACGATTGAGGAGCATCACTTTGAATTGTTCCTGCAATTCAATTTTGTTTTTGTCCCATGTCTGGTAAAAAATTTCATAAGCGTCTTTCGAATTTTTGATTTTGGGTCTTGTTGAAGGTTTTACTTTTGATTTGTAAATAAGTTCCACTTCTGTTACATAAAAATTTTCATTTCGAATCATTACCGTTTCCATAAATCATTTTTTAAGTTTTAAAAATTAATTATGGAAAATTTTCAGGATGCCGGATGAACAGGCTCAAGGAGGAACGCAATAAATGAAAGCTATGTGCGTAAGCCCTTAGTGTTTATGGCGTAGTTCCTTGAAGCCTTTTCATAAGGCATCCTAAATTTGTGGAATGATTAATTCAAAAAAAAACTGCATTTTATTTTAGATAACCGCCTGCATTTTTGATTGCGTTCAGAATTTTTTCTGCTGCTTGCGCGATGTGTTCGCGCTCAGCTCTTGAGTACTGGCTAAAAATCTGCCTGAACTTTTCCGGGTCCCACTGCCACCATGGTATTGGTTTCAGGCGCTCGTGTGAAAGATTGCAGATGAAATATAACCACCCCGCCATTTGGTCGGTTATCGGGTTAAAGGATAAACTGTCGGTGATGACCATTCCGTCGTCGAATGTGATCGTGATAAAAACAGTGACTTTTACAGAAGGATCCGGCGTAACGATTGAAAAAGTATTTTGAGAATTGAGCTGGCCCGCGACAGTGTTCGCTCCGTCGACACTCCACATGACTGTATAATTCTTTTTGCAAACCAGTCCCGTCATCTTAAAACTAAAAGCTCCAATCGTTCCCGCGACGGGCACTTTTGTCGTGCAAGGATCAAGTGAAATTCCAGCGCCGAATGCTATGGTGACTTTTGGAACGGTGACCGCGTCTGGCGTATAACATAAAGCAACGACTGCTGTCTGAGCAGCAGCATCTATGGAAACGACTTTTACGCGCGAAAAAGGACCGGTGCCTTTTTCAAATACATCACCAACTCCAAGAAGTTTTTGATCGTTGGTTCCTTTCATAATATATGAATTGACATTCGGGAACGATCTTGAATTATCCTGCGCATAACGGTGAACGATAACACCGGCTCCCCCGATTCCTGCATCCCAATACTGAGGCACTCGGAATTCGACGAGGTAATTGCTGTCGCCATCAATTCCGGGAAGCTCTGCCGCGAGATAACCCGGACTCGATAAATTATGAAGTGGTCGTAGTGTAATCCGGGAACTAACCGCGCTTGCAGAACCGGATTTCCAAACTCTCGACTCATCAAGTCCACCCATCAGACGCATGTTCCAAGCATTCATCCCGGGACCGGATGTTCCGTAATTCGGGTCTGCGAATTTGTTGTTGCAGTTCCAGCTCATGACATCATAAGGATCTGTGTAGTCATTGGGTGCGCCCCCAGTGCAGAAACTCCAGTTCTGTAAGTTTGTTCTCGAATGATCAAGACCGAAGCCGTGTCCCATTTCATGACCCCATCTTGCCGCGCCCTGACTTTTCACAAAACGAATGTCCATAAAAACACCCGGACCACCGTCAAAAATTCCTCCTTGAGAACCATTATCAGCCGACTGAAAAGAAACCGCTACGCCATAAAAATCTTTCCAGTCGACGCCATAAGAATTTTGAAGTTCTGCTTTTGCTTTTTGAAATATCATATCCTGATAAGCAGCTCCGCCGGGGTTTAATGCTTTGGCCGCACCTTCTGCGATTGTCATCGGCAGTGTTATCGGAAAAACCTGGTTGCCGGTAACGTCGACCAGTTGATGACACACTGTAAAAAAATAGTCAACGATGTTGTTTGTAAAAATGCCGGTTGTCGTGAAAAAAAGTTCATAGAGATCAAGGATGGTTCTGTTATCAGTATCCCAGGTAGCATCCAAGTTGCCGGCAATAAATTCGGGAGAGGCGGTTGCCCTCCACTGTGCGGCCAAATCTTTTACGGTTGTTACTGAGGGATCATTTGGATCGTCTGAGAATTTGCAAAGCAAAATTGCCCAGGGTTTTTTTACGGGTGTTGCCATCGTTTTGAGTTTAGTTTTGAAGTGATACTTATAGACGTGCGGGACGGTATATTCGGAAACAAATAATTCACATGTTAACGAAGACGTAACAAGACAAAGCGTTCTCTTCAAAAATGCGATGTAGCGACATGATGAAAATGCGTCTTAAAAAAATCGGTTGCGTCGATAAATGAAATAACCGAAAGACAAAGATATAATCACAGAAATGATCGTGGCATTTTTAATTCCTGTCATTTTCAGCACAAAAAATTTGACAGGCTCATAGATAATCCATGCAGGAATCACGCAGGCAAATCCAACACATACCACAAAAAATAAAATCCAAACATAATTTTTTTTCGATTTTAAAATCGCCATCCATTTTTTTAGTTCGAAAAAAAATACATATAAGATCCAGCTAAAAATACTGACCACCGCAATCCACAAAAGGGCGTTGTCGTGCATTGACAATATGGATTGAGAAATAATATATGCTGTATAGATAAAAGGTGAAATAACCAGCAATTTTATAAAACCTTTCGCAATGATTGCAATCGCATTGATAAAGGAATTGAAGATCAGTTGTCCTTCATCTGTATAACCGTATCTCATAAAATTGAATTTTTAAAAAACCAAAACTGCCGCCCGCAACTGGTGTTGCGACCCGGCAGTTTTTCAAAAGTTTAATGCGGCCAACAAATTTAACTTAAGACTTTGCGCATTTACTGTTGGACTAATTTGTTGCAGCATCCAAAAGCAATTTGTGTTTTTTGCAGGCGCATAACTGACGATTTTTATTCTGCAAACTGTGCACAGTTTGCACAAATCGGATAATCAAAAAGGAAGGTCTGCCATTGCACTGCTGCTTTCAGCGGCAATATGATTTTCTTCTTTTTTTGACGGAGTTCCATTTCCGTGAAATTTGAAATTGCTTACATGAAAATTGATCTTACCGACAGCCTCACCCTGCAGGTTATTATAGGCAGATACTTCGAGTCTTCCATTTACTTCCAATAATTTTCCTTTTGTAAAATAGACGGACATATCCGGATTCAACCAGTAGGCGCATTCAACATAGGTTACTTTCTTCACCTTGCCGGTTTTTGATTTGTACTCGTCGTTGATGGCGATTGAAAAATTGGTTACTTTTTTTCCATCCTTTAGTTCTGTGACTTTTGCGTTGCGTGTGATTCTTCCGAATAACTGTACCATAGTTTTAAATTTTGATAGTTAAGAAATAGAGGTTTAGTCCATGCATTCGGCTTCGCCTCATTCATTTACTGGTAGCGACAAGCCATTGGAACTGTGGAGGAGGGAGAAATTTTTTTAAAAAAATACGATCCGAGGAAGGAGGATGGAGATTTTTTTAAAAACCGGTGGCAAGCGCAGTTTATGGAGCGCAGGATTTCGTACGACGGAGCAGGTCAATATCTTCGCGAAGGATTCGAATGAATGATCTTTAACTTTTAGTCAGCGTTTGATGGGGTAGTTTTCGCGGATTGTCTTATACAATGCCTAACAAAAAATCGTTCTGTTCATTTTTTCTTTTTCCCAGCTTTTTTTTTGATGGCAGGTTTCACTTTTGTTTTAGTTTTCTTTGCTTTATTTTTTCTGAAAGCAAGCGGGACAGGATTAATTTCTGGCCAGGATTCTATCATTTCTTTTGTTGCCGGGGGACATGTGGCATGGTATCCTTTTACTTCATCTTCATAAAACATTTCTGATTTTGATTTATGCCCTTTTGTGCAGACATAATACCAATATTTATTTCCTTTTTGATAAATCGGAGAATGGAAAAATCCATCACTTGCATCCAGCATACAGTTAATTTCATACAAGTTAAGATTTTTGATTTTCATTTGTGTTGCTGACTGTAAAATTCTCAGAGATCAGTTCATTTTCCAGATGCGCTACCCAACAGATCCGCAAGGTTCTTTTTACATTTTAAAATTCTAAAAAATTTAAAGCAACAGTTACCAGCAGGAAAAAACGGAAGCCGTAATTCTAGCCCAAATCATTGAATTTCAATACTAATAAAATTAACGTCCATTTTACTAAAATATTTAGTACGTTTGGGGGTAGCATGTTTTATGATACTATCGAAAAAATCTTTGTCCATAAAGGAGAAAAAATAAGATTAAAAATTTGTCCGCTCCTATATGCAAATTTTGATTGTCACGAGTTTACCGGGAACTATGCCTTGTATGTCAATGATGAGGAATATCAAATAGGAAAAAGCAAAAAAGGTAATTGGTACGTGGCGGATCAGGAGAAGTTAAATTATGAAATCGTTTTATTCGCTGGCAAAGAAATTGAAGAATACATCTATAATAATCCAGATAAACTATAGGTTATGACAAAGAACAAAAAAACAGACAACATCGAGAATGAAAACCTCGTTGATTATACATCAGGAGTTTTCAAAAAGAATTTTTCTGCCGATGGTTGTAAGTATTATTTTATAATAGCTCCCGAAATGTATCCTGATATGGACGGACTAGGCAACACAGGGAAAATGCATTGTCTTATTTGTTCAACAAAAGGAACACATACGTTTTTACTTACAAAATCAAACGGGTACTGGAAACCTGAAGACAAAAATATCATCATAGATGATGCACTTCTTAAACTAATCGACCACGAAATTACCAATCATAAATTTTAAACAACCTTTAATTATATGATTCATGTGGTATCATATTACTATCTTTTTTAAAAATAAATCTACAATGTCCGGTGTGAGATTTTTGGAAGAGGATAATTTGTATAAAGCAGAAGAAATCTTTGCAAAGAAATCTTTGACATCAGTAAAAAATCCTTATTTGGTAGATCGCATAGAAGTAAGAAGGTGTACGAAAAATCATAAAGATGTGCAGGACTATATTAAAAGGCAAGAAGAATCTGATCTTTAATAATTTTGTAAATTTGTAAAGCATGGCAAGCGTTGAAAAGAAAATAATAATTACGTTTGAGGGAAAACAGGAGTCGGTTGAGGTAATGACAATTCAAAAACGCAAAGTTTATCTTGTCAGATTTTCAAATCAAGCTCCAATCATGGTAACTCAGGCTAGTGACGGTCAATACAAAAAGTTTTGGACTGTGATTCCGGAAAATCCGTCTCGTCAAAAGTTTGCCGAAGTGATCGGAGCATTAATCGAAGAACAAATCAAAAAACCACCTGTAATTCAAAATGTGTTATTTTAATTCCATTTGGGTAAACAACAGAGAACATATCAGACTGCGAGACTTATCTACAGTCGTAAAGAATGATACTTTGTTGAAACATCTGCTAGTTGATGGCTTTACTTATTCGCAGTATCCAGTTCTTAAAGCAAATAGAGGTGAAAAGAAATTTGATCTTACTGCAATGGAATGGGGATTTCTTCCAAGTCCAAATAAATGGCCTTTCGTAAAAACAAGGGAAGATGCAAATAGAATGCGATTTGGCTATAAGGATAGCAAAGGAGATTGGAAACCTGGGATAACAACTCTCAATGCAGTAGGTGAAGAATTGTTGTTTGAAAATAAAATGTATCGAGATGCTGCACTTAATAGAAGATGTCTTGTATTATCATCAGGATTCTACGAGTGGAGGCATATTCACAGACTAAATAAAAAAACAGGGGAACCGCTTAAAACACCGGACAAGTATCCATATTACATTTCTATTCCGGGACAAGAATATTTTTACATGGCGGGGATATACAATCCCTGGACCGATAAATCAACAGGTGAAACAGTGGATACATTTGCAATCGTTACAACTGAAGCAAATTTCCTGATGAAACAAATTCACAATTCTAAAAATAGAATGCCGACAATTTTGAATGAGGAACTGGCCTATGAATGGATGTTTTCTGATATGTCGGAAAAAAGAATAACTGAAATTGCAACATCTCAATTCCCTTGGCAACAGATGGACGCTTATACTATTGCCAAAGATTTCAAGAGTGCCGTCAATCCAAAAGAGCCATTTGAATACGATAAAGAAATAGTTTCTCCATTGAACAGGGTTGCAGCATAAAACTGAAAAATACGACATGACTCCTGAACAAATGGCAAATGCGAAAGAAGGCTTATTCAAGTCTGAGGATACTGATGCTATTCACATCCAGATCAAAATTCAAGATGATTGGTATTTGATCGGCATGAACGATCTCGACGATATTGCCATAAACTCAGGGGAAGTTACCGCCAAAAGAATTGAAGATTGGTTTGCGCGAGATTATAGAAAAAGACTACCAGCAGATTTTCAGGCGATAAAAAATATTTTGATTGAAGCTCACGTTGACCTTGAACGTTATCATGCGCGACATTTGTTGACTGCTGAGGAGATTGGATGGAGGAAAGCTGAAAAAGAAGATGATGCGAGAACTATTCTAAAATGGTTTAGTGACGATTATAATATAACATTCAAAGAAATACAGCACTATCAATTCAGAATGGAAAAAAATCAGGAGAAGGTTGATATATTTCCACAAACAAAAAAATACCACGACATAACCAATAACCAACGAGGCCGCTATCGAAACCTGAGTGATTTTTTAGTAGCTTATTTTAAAATCAATGCTAAGTCTTAGTATTAGTATAGATCAATAATTTTAATCCCAACGGGCTCAGTTGTTCTATGCCGAGTTTTTATATTGAACATGCAGGACAAGAATGGAGAGTTATTTTTGGTTATCGCGACGGACGATACTCGATGGACGAACCAGTATTACAAATATTCATTGACTATTTGAACCAGGGGAATATGAATTTTGACGGCGAACGATGGATCTTTAATAGTGATCAGAATAAAGAACTTGATCAGGAACTTGCTGATAAGATCGGCGAATACATACAGATTTATTATGAATAATATTTTATTTATGGGAATGGATGCAGATACGAAATTAAAACTAACGTGGATGTGTGATCGAAAAGGAATTACAACACCGGTAGAATTTTCTTCAAACACATTAATGGGTTTAGATCAATATCGGACATGGTTTTATGACAAGGAAAATAATATTCATGTGTATGTAGCGTTTGTAAATAGCGAAGGTGAATTTGAATCAATGGACTACGGCACAATTCGCGGAGCGAACCAAAGAAAATTCGAATACGCAATTAAAAATCATTTTCATCAGGAGAAGTTCGGAAAACCGTTGTTAGAAAGTGAATATCTTAAAACGTTTAATATAACTGTTCCAGGTGAAGGCGTTGCAGAAGTTGAATATTTCGAAGATGGATATTATGCTGTTTATATGGCACACCGTACCATCCATTTTAAAGACGGAGATAATATTCTTTACGACGGTACTGGTCTATCAAATAAAGTAAAAGCAATTGTAGAGAAATATTTAAAAGAAATTCTATAATTCATTTTTTCTTCTTCATTTTTACTCCCATTTTTTTGCTATGTGTTGTAGATTCACTCAAGCCAAGATAAAAACTCCCTTATCGCATTGGGCATATAGTAAACTGCTGTTGGAGCATAACCAAGAATATCCAGCCACTCTCTAAAACCTAATTCAGCAGCTATAAAAGCAGGATTTTTCAATGGAAGAGTTTCATTGACATGAATGATTTAAATGATTAATAAGGAAATTTCGGATATGCAAAAGGGTTATAGGAAGTTGTATAAAAAAAAGCATATCTGGTTTGATATGCTCTAATATTATTTATTCGCACGTTCTTGCTAGGGAAAGTTGTTAATGCTAAGGAACAAACTGTTCCTTCGGAATCATTGAGCGTAGGAACCGCATAAATTCGGCATTTGGCTCAATCAGATTTCCATCCACCTTTATGCGTACCAGATCAATGCAAATGGTAACTTGTTTACCTGATTTATTAACAAAAAGAAATTTACCTCTGGTATTCATCGACCAATTTTCCTTACTAATTTTTATTGTATCTAGAAATTTATCAAGGCGCTCAATAGTATCCTTACTTCGAACTTGTTTTGTTCTGACTCTAGTTTTAAATGTTGTACCAAAATTCTCACAAGGGATTGAAGCAAAAGTGGTCATATAAAAATTTGAACTTAAAACAATGATCGGTTTCCTTGGTGTTGATTGAGCGCATAACAAAAATGACGTCAAAACGGCAATGTGAAACAGGCAGAATGATTTCAGACATTTAATTGACTTTAAACAGAAGAACTCAGATCGCATGCCTGCATTAAATCTTAAATGTTCGATAATTTGAAATCTTTCAACGCAAGACCCATCTAATTTTTTCATGTTATTGTTCTTTTGGTTTCTTGTAATGTTGAAATTTCTCAAGCTGCTTTTTAATTATGTGCTCGGCAAAATCATCTATCGTCGTTGGTCCAGAAGTCAAATAATAATACCCCATATTATGATCGCTTCTAGTTACTTGCCCTTTTTTTATCAAACCCAAAGCTAAAGCAGTCTTTTGTTCACTTCCAGTTTCAACTCTCTTTTCCTCTTTATTTTCATAAGATGAGCCATCAGGAGTTAGCAAAATAGCACGCATTGCTAAAATTACTTGCGAATAAATTCCTGCTGCAGGCGCCATTTGTTTCAATTTTAGATCAAATGCCGCATGATCAAATTCATGATCTAATGCAGCAGCAGGAGACAGAGAAACACCGACTGATGTGTGATATGCGCCTCTGGGATTCCAAAAAATTACGTTACTTGAATATGAATCACCTTCCCGAAGACCAACTTGTTTGTAAACGTTAATATGCTCTTGGGATTGTTGCAGATATTGAACATTTTCTCCACGACCGCGAGAAATTAATAAATCAACAGCTGCTTTGAATTGCTTTGAAAATACTGGGTCGTTAATGGGTAAATCCAATGTGTCCCCTAATGGATCAGAATGTAAAACAGGATTATTTGACATCGAGGCATATGGACTTTCAGGTTGATTTGGTGATGGATCAATTTGCAAAAACCTACCAATCTGTGGATCATAATCACGATAAAACGCTTCATCCATATTAAATCCAAATGCACTATCATACTCAATCCCATTAAATCTTTTTCTGTTCTGATCATAGTTTGGTTTGAACGCCTGAGTCGAGAGCCCTGGTATCTCCAACCCAAACGCATAATAATCCTTCTGTGATTGATGATCTCATCAAAGAACTGCTTTTTTCCTAGATTTTTTCTTCAGTAAAAATAAATCAATAAAGCGTTGGGAGGGGAAGAATTTACCGAGCAAAAAACAATGTGCTTTTCAAAGGAAACTGCGACTGATTTATCTAAACATCAACCGCAGTAAAAAAAATCATCCCTTCAAACTCACATTTTTCTTCGGATTTTTCCATTCCATTTATTGAACCAGTACTGATAATATTTTTCTCTCCATTTTGCGTGCATATCAATTACACTTTCTTCATCAGTTTCTGGCCAGAGTGAACCGATTGCATGCAACTCTTCAAACATCCTTCGAATATCCTGTTCACTGTAGTAATGTTGTCCATAACCGCACTGAATAAAATATTCAACTGCCTTACTGCGCTGCTCATCATCATCCGATCTCCTCCAACTGTCGCCACTGCTGTTCACCATAAAGTCGTGCAATATCTTCATGGGTTCTGTTTGCAGCAGCTTACAGATTAACATGAACTGGATGGGTTGATCTAACCTGACCTGTTGCACACGATCATACATTGTTTGTATCTTTTTCATTTGCATTTTATCGCTCCACAAAGGGTTACAGAAAGTTTGTGCCGACAGTGGCTATATCTAACGCTGATGCATCCACTGCTGACCTGCCACCTCTGCCATGCCACTGATGCTGGCAGCTCTGGGAGTGCCGGACATGCCATTAAAAAATTATTCATTCATGTCCTGCACGAAGGAGCTGCCTAACCTCCGTGAGACCATAGCCCCGCAGGGATAAAACAGATAAGGCAGCAGTGGCTCGCATGGTGGCAGACCACCGCAAAGCATAAAAAAATATGACATGCAAAAAATCATTATCACATATTTTTTCTATGCTGGCAAGCGGTGGACTTATGGAGGAGAAACATTTTTATGATAGTCCATTAAGAAATCTTTTATTATCTATCATAAAAAAGTGTTTCGGAGTGAAGATTTGCGAAGGGCAGGCAAAACCATGACAGATACAGTAGCAAAAGCATTAGCAGGGAAGCTATCTGGCGTGGTTTTATTTAATGGCTGCAAATACTTCACATCAATCTCCCTGATTTTTGATTGGCTCTTTACTACCAATGATATTTCTTGGTGTAGTTGAACGATTGGAAAAAGCATGCTTTCTGATGAGCTTTGGAGGGGATAATGAAGGACGTATTGTTTGATGGGTGGGTGTTAACAGGTGAGGTAGTTGATAAGATAGATATGCAATGAAACCTGTTTTTCATTTATACTAAAACAAATGGTTACAGATGGTGCAAGGTGTGAGTTTGTGATGACACTAACGGCAAAGGGCATCCTAAATAATCCGTCCCTAGAATTACTAAAAAAAACAATTTAACCTGTCAGGTTAAAACCGGAAGAGCTTTTAACCTCTAAGGTTAAGCGATATATTACACTTATAACTTCCCCAGTTAGTGTTTTCATTATTTCCTGAGTTCTGCGGTTAAAACGGGTGGCCAACACTCAGGTAGATATGAAATTTTTTAATTTCACCCGTTATTAAATTCTCGATAAATTTTTGGGGAGAATTTGGAAAAGGTGGATTTCAAAATTTAATTTTGGGGGGTTAGGGGGGCTTGGGGGAGATAAAATAAACTCAGAAAAATCATCATCGCCAACATAATTACTGCCTAGTAATGTCTCTTATCCCCCCAAAGCAAAATTTAAAAAATTATTTTTCTTTAAGACATTTTAATAAATGAAATATTTTAAAATGTCGCCTTTTTATTTCCGCAAATTATCACGCTCTCTGATAGCAAGGGAGGGAAGCAGGGCGTAAGAGAAAATTCTGATTAAGTCAAAGAGCTGGCTCCTTTACTTTCCCTCCCCTAAGCTATCTTGGAAAAAGAGTTTCTAAAACACGATTACATCGGATGGTATTTACCTATAGCTTCAACCAGACGATCAAGGTTGTTTAATTTATATCGCTCAGTCGATGATACATAACGATGGCCACTCATGTACTGCGTCTCTCGCAAATTGAAATGTCTCATCCAGTTTGTTATCACTGATGCACGTATCTGATCAAATGTTGAAATCTGGTAATTTATTTTCCGCAGTTGCTTCAAACACTTCCTCATAATATTTTGAGTATTGTAACTGGAACCATAACTAACAATCAATTTATCTGTTGATTTGCCAGTATGTCGCAAAATCATTTTCCTTGTAACGTTGACATACTTTTTTAAATGCCTAATCTGCTCTGATCGAAGTATCAATATCCTTCCTTCTCTTTTCCTCCCCCTAAGCACAACTATTTTCTTGTTCTTTAAATCAACATCATCTACCATCATAGATTTTACTTCTTCTACTCGCAATCCCTGAAATATCAGCAGTCCAACTATTACTTTATTTCGCTTTTCTGTAGTGGTTTTCGATGGGAAATTGAAATATGTTTTCTCCAATTCATCACTCGAAAGAATATCATGCAACCTGCTTTTTCTGATACCCTGCAACTGGATATTTGCTACAGGATTTTCTGTTGCATGTTTCTCCCTTATCAGGTAATCAAAAAAATAGCGAAGGAATAAAAGCTTTAGGTAAATAGTTTTCTTCTGGTTACCTATCGCATTGCAATGCTTAATGTAAAGCAGCATATCAGTGTAGTTTGTACCAATTATTTTTCTGATCTTTTGATATGCTCCCCACTTATCAAATTGTTTCACCTCATGCATTACATTCATTCTTGTTTTATTGCTGTAACCTTTATCCATCAGGTAATACTGGAACTGGATTAATATGTTTTTCTCTACTGTTTTCATAGGGGGTTAGATGGGTGTATATCTGTGTTGATTCAAGTGAACTATGTCCCAAAAAATCTTTGATTCTTTCCAGTTGCATTCCTGCTGACAGTAAGTGGGTGGCAACACTATGCCTTAATGTATGTAACGTAACTCGCTTTTGCTGTAAAGTTTTATCATCAGTATGAGCTATCAGATGTTTTAGCCTGATAAGTAGTGCCTGCCCTTCTATTCTTTTGCTTCTTGCACTGATAAAAAACGCTTCATGCTTTTTATCTTTCAATAATACTGGTCTTCCTTCATGCAAATAAGTTTCCATGTAATGCAGGTTTTGCTTACTGATTGGAATAATTCTTTCAGTATAATTTTTCCCGCTTCTTATATGCAATAAGCTCTTTTGAAAACTAATATCATGTACGTCTAACTGCACTGCCTCATTTCTTCGTACACCGCAGCCATATATAACAGCTATCATTGCACGATCTCTGTATTGAAGTGCTTTAAAAAGTGTAGGAGTAACAGTATTCCTTTTCATTTTTTGCAACATTTGTGTCGATGCCAACATTTGATTAACCTCATTAACTGTTAGTACATCAACAGATGAATGAAATACATTTTCTGTCGTAAGTTCAGCCAATGAAAAATTAATATTGTGTGTTCGTCGTAAGTACTCACAAAACTTTTTAATTGCCTGTTGATGCTTATTCAGATAAGCATTACTTAAACTACCTTCATGTGTCATATTGGGTCTGCTTTTCAAGTATTGGTAGTACTCATTTATTGCCTGAGCAGATATATCCACCATCATGAAATATGCCTGCTGTTCCATCCAATGAAGAAATTCACGAATGAAGTTCGGCATATAATAAACTGTTGTTGGAGCATACCCAAGAATCTCCAGCCACTCTCTAAAATCCTTTTCAGCTTGTACAAATGCAGCAGTGTACAATGGCAATTGCTTCATTGTAGAAATGGAATAAATGATTAATAAGGAAATTTCGGGTATCCTAAAGGGTTATAGGAAGTTGTATAAATGAAAAAGCATAGCTGGTTTGCTATGCTTTAAACAATACAGGCATTTTTAATTTTCATTTATGTGCTTCAATACCCAATTCAAGCTGTCAGGGAAAGACACCCCGAAGTGGTTAAAAACACTAGGTGTTATCAAAATGACTGCATTTTTGGGATTATTGGTATAGTATAATACTGGGAATGATTTACCTGCAAAATTCTTATTAAAATTTTCCGGAGGCAGATTTATTGCCTGATAAGCAGAGGTTTCTTGATACACTTTACCATTCAATGTAAAACTAAATTCCACAGTCATCGTCCCTGCATTACCTCGTCCACCTTGGGTATAACCAGTTATAGTTCCAATGCAAATTTTATGATTCGAATCTAAATTGTGTTTCGCTGCAAGGCCCCAGATAACCCATGCCACAAAAAAAATAATAATAATTAAATATGAAATAATGTTTATTTTTTTCCTGTTCATTTCTATTCTTTTTTCCCAACATGGGTTTGTTCGTCAATTACTGAACCTGAAACACCAAAAGAAGATTCCGATACAAAAGAGCTTGCAGACTTGTTCATGTTAAATTCCATATGTAATCCATTTCCAAACTTTTCTGCCCCAAAATTAGCGATAGTTGTTATTAGAATGTTTTTATAAACATTTACATCTGTTGGATTTTTTATGACAGTGCCCGTTTGTAAACTATTTATTGATAAATTAACAAACGAACCCGGTATACTGCCGGTGAATGGATTAGCTAAAAGAGCGCTCGATACTGTGCTGACAGGATTTACCTTTGCGAAATTGCCATTGTTTGCAATTAACTGACTCGTCAAATCGGCACCCCCAGAAATTGCGGCACCTAATCCACGTTTTATAGCAAATAATTTCAGTGCACCGCTACCCAATCTCGCAGATACTGCAAACTCCCCAGCGCCGGCAAACCACAAAGAATATTCCAATATGGCCAGCTGAGTTTCTTTAATGCCCTTATGCACTAGATCCATATATTTTTGTTGATCGTCATATTTTAATAACCAATTACGCAAACCCCGATCTTGAACGCTATGCAAATCGACTTTACTGTCTATCAAATTCCAATATGTATTGCGCAGATTTTCCGTTGTATGCTTAGCCACTACGTAAACTGGTGGCAAATTGTATCCATGTGATAGTGAATCCAAACCAAGAGGATCATTAAATTTGATCGGATTGTCTACTGCAAATGAATAGCTAGACCAGTTATGAGTCACTTCTCCCAGTTCATCAATTTGTAAAAATCTTCCTATCTGGGGATCATATGTTCTGTTCTTCGCGTCATACAACTCTAGCCCACTTCCATCAAAGAACTCTTTACTCTGTAGTTCGTTTCCTCCATTAAATTTATACCGGTTAGGATTATACGTAAATGGTTTTGCAGCCTGAGTAGAGAGCCCCGGTATCTCCAACCCAAACGCATAATAATCCTTTTGTTCGGTTAAGGGTCCCCGTTTGTGGTTGATCACCAAGTCATCAAAATATACCATTTGATCTGCTTCATTACTAACATACACATAGAGCCATCCGTTTCTTCGTACAACCATATTCGTTGGACCGGGCAATGGCTGCTTCTGTGTTGTTCCTGTGATCAAAGGCACCTGCGCTGCACCTACATGATTGATGCTGGTTGTTGCATTGAACTCTTCATCGACGATTATCCAGTTTAAAAAAGCTTTTGGTCTGGTGTTGGTGTAAGCAGTAGTCTGTGGACCACTGATAAAATTATTCAACACGGTACTTAACCATCCGTTGATGCTCGATTGCTGCACCGCTCCGCCATGCGTGCCATTGTTTGCTACTACGCCTCCTGTCAATAAAGGTAAAATATCATTGGCAATTGGCGTGATACCTGTTTCAGATGCTGGACCCTGCACCGCCCCGGTGTACCATGCATAAGTTGATATGCTGATCGTATCGCCCGCCATTACTTTCAATACAATAGAAGGTCCGACTCTTTTGTTTGCCGGATTGGTTGTATTGCCATTAAGCTGTGAAATCTGTCCATTGGTGTTGTCGCTGTCAAATCCTCCGACTTTTGCAACAGAGGTCGAACTGATATTACTGAACAATTGATTTTCTTTTGTTGCATTCGCCGCTTCCATCGTTGCTGCATATATACTCGTTTGCTGCTCTGTCGATATTACGGAACGAACGCTTCCCAAATGATCCTTTAGAAAATAATCATAAATATATTTCAGGTTTGCAATTGAAATCGGTTGCGTGGTATCAATTCGCATTGGCCTGAGTCTTCCTTCCGGATGCGAAATAAATTCCAGCGTATCGTTCCTGTACACAAAATCTCCGGCATAATAATAATTCGTGATTTTATTTGGAGTCACCGTCTGGTCGGTTGTTGTCTTCTGCAATTTATTTCCTGCCGCATCATAAGTATATGCAATCGTTCCCTTAGAAGTAATCGTGACCAGTGTTGGAAGATTTAGAAAATTATATGTTGTTGAAGTAATGCTTTTGTTATAATCACTGATTAAATTTCCGTTTACATCATAAGTATAATCATTTCCTCCACCGTTATTTTTATCCTGAAAACCGATCACGGTAGAATTGGTGGGGCTCCAGTCTTCCACTCTTCCAAGTTTGTTTCCGGTATATCCAAAATAATGCAACTGGTCGATGACATTCCAGTCACCATGATAACGGTTCATGGTGAGGATATTTCCATTGCGGTCATAACTCAGGTTGTCTTCGCTGTATTTTTTTGTTTCACTCCAGAATGGTCCGTATTGATTAAAATTCTGAAATGCATAGGTAGAAGTCAGCAACCTGTTTGCTTTGTCGTATGTCAGACCATATCCTTTGATGTATTCATCATAACCACCTTTCCAAATTTCCTCCGCGATATTTCCATTGAACTGGGCAACCGTGTTGATGCCAGTTATTTGGAAATTATTATAATGTAATTCTTCATTGAACAAATCACTTTCCTCGTATCCTGTTTCAGCACCTAATGGACGATTGACACTGTTGAGCCAGCCGCGGATATTATAATAGTAGTCGAGCTTTTGTAAAAAATAAGGATGCGATGATGAGAAGTGTAATTTTTTATTTAACAACTGCCCAACTTCATTATACGCATTTTGAGAAAGTGTCACCACTTCCTGGTTGGCTGTCTGATGCGTCACCGTTAGCAACCTGTCTACGTGATCATAAGTATAAACTTGTTTGATGACCATTGCTGTGGTATAGAACCTGCTGGTATGACTGTGGTAATCGTTTGTAACTTTTCCATCGAAAGAAAGAATTTTTGTGATGCGATCTGTTCCCCCTGCAGCATTGTCTGCGGTTACCTGTATCACGCGGTATTTATCATCGTAATAAGTAACAGTGCGCATATAATTACTGGTACCTAAAATTTTTGTCTGCGTGGCAACCACCTGTCCCTGTAAAAAAACATTCGGTGTGGCAACGCCGTTTTCATTTACAAATGCGTAACTGCTTTTCCATGACGGAAGATTATTGTAATCGTCGTAGTGCGTAGTGGTATATACCGTCAATGTATATGCGCTGGATGAGGGAAAACTATTATTGAGTGTATATCCTTCCGTAGCTGCGGTATTTACCGATTCAAATCTACCGGTAGCTGCTCCAACATCGGTCCGCACTGCCGCGTTTCCCCGGGAATCGGTAATCTGGCCGGTAACAACGGGGCGATTGAGCGCATCATACTTGGTAAAAAGATATCCGTTTGCAGCTCTCAGGTTTCCGTCCTGTGTAAGCACCACACGGTCCCACTGGTCATACATCATCACTACACTGTCTGCTCCAGGAATTTTTTTCATCACCATTCTTGCACGTTGATCGTAGCGGTAAAGGAACATCCAGTTTGTGGCGAAGTTTGTCGGGTACACCCAACCGTTAGTTTTGAGTGCCACTGTTCCCTCTGGTTGAATGACAGCGCGCAGGAGTTCCAGGTTATCGTAGATATAGTATGTCTGCAGAGAATCATTTGCCATCATAACCCTTTTACAAACGATATGACCCGATTTGTCAGTGAACTCTTTTACAAACTGCTGCTGTTCGTCCGCCGTCATTTTTACATTAAGTTGTCCCGCTGGATAAAAACCTGGCGAACTGAAATTACCTGCGGAGTCCATATTCATCAGCCTGACACTGTCGAGCGCGGTGTTGATGAGATATTGTACTTTTACGGAGTGAGTGGATGCGTCATAAGGGTTGGAAAGATTGGGCTGCCACACCGTTCCTGGTGCGCCTTGTGCAAGAACACGGTTAAGCGGCGAAGATTCAGGTACCGACTGCGCAAATGGTGAAGCATCAATATCTACGTTTGGAATTTGTCCATTATAAAATAAAGCTTGAGAAGTTTTCCATCCTGAACGATAACTTCCGTTGGTGCCACTACTTTCAGAATACGGAAGATATTTTTTTACTTCTCTTCCATACTGGTCATACTCGATACCAGTTACAATATCTTGCTGAGAGGCGCTGGCTTTTGTAGTAACACTTTGCAATGGACGACCCAGACCGTCAAAATATGCTATACTTTGGCTTTTTTCTTGGATTGAAATACCCAAGCCGTCTACCTGCCCCTGATTGACTATTGCCGATTGCTTTATGATATTTGTGATAACATAATTCTGATTTTTGCTCTGTTGTGAGTAGCTGGCGAATGCAGTCATTATCACAAAGGAAAAACAAAAAACATATCTAGATAATTTGCTTAATCGCATAGTCTTTTTTTAAAAATTTCAGAAATCCCATATCCTTCATTTGCAGCTATAAATTATCAACATACCATCCTTTCGATTTCAAATAATTTAAACTATTATCGCTCGCGGAGGTTCGCCCTGGATACGGGAAGATAAGTTTGCCATTTGAAATGTATTGACCAGCACCTGCTGCAACCTGATTGATAATGTTGTCAACATCTGCAGCCGTCATTGGCGCTCCAGATGGCGCAGCAACTGAAAAATATTTTAAGTTTGTTAGAGCGCTTAAATTTTCACGGTTCCAAGTATTGCCAAATTCACATATCACAGTATCCAATTTAAGAAAGTAGGTATTCCAATCACTTTTTAATCGCTTGATGTTGAAAGTGTCCGACATGTGGATTTTATGAAGGTTGAGATTGTATTTCATAAAATCTTGTACATAACTTGGATGAACTCCGTCGTAAAAGAAACCAATCGTCGTAATTGAACTCCAATTGGTAATATTTGTGACTGTTTGCGCAGACGGAACGTATGACCAAACAGGATCCAGGAACTGCATATTTTGCGGGAAGTTGCCCCTAACGTTACTTAAATAAAAAGAAATATCTCCATAGGCAGCATGCCAAATTGTAGGGTCACTGTTGTCGTCATTATGAAAAATTGTTATTGTTTTTGAATTCGAGTTGGGGTAAGAGTGAACATAACCCTGAATGCCCGGGCCGCTCCCCCAAAAAGCTGCAAAACCATATTCCGGAACAAAAGTCTGCGACGTGTTCGGCGCAAGAGTTACCGGAGAACGATCATAAATTGAATTACCCATTCTCATGCTGGTGCCATCTCCAAAATCCACGTAACTGCCATTAGCATTTGAAATACAATCAAGCGTCACAGAATTGAAATCATACTGATAATACCTGCACCCAATGATTCGACTCGTAAAATTTACTCCGCTATTTACTGTTAAATTAAAACGCATCGAATCCGCACCGGCAGCAAGTACCCCTATACTTTGATTAGAAGGATTGCTGTTCCAAAGAGAAATATATTGGGCCTGATTTGATGCATATCCCACTAAACTTTCATTTACGTTAAACACACCAACGGGATAGCTAAGTGTATTCGATCCATTAAATGTTTGCATTGGAAGAATAAAACAATTACTTCCGCAACTATTGACATAATTATATTGGAAATTCTTGACAATGTTGCCCTGAAAGTCCTTGATGTTTTTTAATCGCTGGAAAGCATCGTATTCGTAAAAAATGGTTTTACCAGCCGGATCAGTTTCACTTGTTGTACCGATAAGTGGTGCATATGTATATGTCGATATTTGTGCATCCGACGGAAATACTCTTACATCATCCACTGGCCCAGTCAGTACCATGCTATTAGTATATGACTGTTGATGAAAAATCCAGCTCCCTGCCAAACTCCACCATTGAATCGTATATGCCCTACCGTTAGGCATGATGAATGGAACAGTATAATTTCCATTTAGATATTTTGTGCCGGTATGCGCGACGCCATTAATAGCACTCACATTTTCTTCAAAGCCTTCAAAAAATATTTCAGTAATTCCTGTAGGTGTATACTGTACTCCCTGGTAACTGGTCTGAATAGGAACATTTGAAGTCGCATTGTTGCTAAGCGCTGTGAACTGAAGTATATAATTACCGACAGGCATATTTGTAAATGTCACACTGCTTGGAGAAGTGCAGACTCCATTGCTGCTACTGATGCAGACATTACCTCCTTGTGAAGATGTTGGGCCGATCAAGGTAAACTGACCTGAGACGGTTATTGTTCCTCCACTCCCCAAGTAACTTCCGGATTGAATGGAAACAGTTATTGATCCCGTGTAATAAGTGGTAAACGTAAGTTGTTGCTGACCGAACTGACCTGGTGCAAGATTAAGCGTAGAGGTCGTTGTAGCAGCAGAAGGAACGAGTCGATAATTGTTGGCTGCATTCGCCGAGCTCGCAATCGGGTAGGTATTCTTATAGCCCCAGATATAGCTTTGTCTTTTATCATTCGCTTTTTGAGCTTCCTGAATATTTCCGTCAGGGTCGTATGCGTTGTCGTTTATTCTCGTCTCCATGGGATTATTGGCAACTTGAAGTTTCTGCGTTTCTGGAAGAATAAAATTTATTCCCCAATCTTTAAAACCGGTTCTCGAACGACTAACTAGATTACCATTATTTGTCTGCTCTTTTTCCAATAAAGTTGCAACTCGATATTGTGTTTTTAATTTGCTAATGGCATCAAGTTCAGATGTGCTGAGATTCAAAATGCTTGATTCGTCACCTGGGTATCTGTCGGTAGTCTGCAGCACTTCTCCCTTACTTCCTGTCGTTTGAGTCCTGGTAAGCATCGCGTGGGCAGCATTATCATAAAAATAATTTGTTGTGATGGCCACTGGATTGTTCCCATTCTGATCATAATTTGTGTCTATTTTGGATGACAGGTAAGTCCATTTTTGTGTAGTTGCAAATGAAATAACGTCGAATACATTCATTCGTAAATTGAACACCTGATTTACAAAACAATTATCGGGATGACTCGGGCTTGTTGTTGCAGAGACTCCGCTTCTTTTTGTAACATATTGTGTAAATACATTATTAATTCCCGGATCATCCACATAGGTATTTATCGTTTTTTGCAGATACACTTTATTACCACTTACCATTTTAAAAATATTCCGGTTCGTTTCAAGACCATTTTTCCAGCTTGAGGACGGCAATGAAGTGTTCGGAATAAAATTTCCCCGATAAAGAATTGGGTTGTCATCTACGAAAAAAGTGTACTTGTGTTCGGTGCCACCGAGGACTAAGTTGTCGCCTATGCGCTCTGTTACGGCCGTGTAATAAACAGGACTGCCTCCTCTTCCATTTGTATTGATGGTGCTGTTAGATGAATACTGAAAATAGCTACAATGGGCCATTGGAGCACAAGGGGTGGCGCCAGCGGAACAAGCATTTGAGCCCGGATTCCAGAGATATTGCTCGTATTGATAATATAGATTATTTGAGTAATTGGGAGTATATGGAATAATCATCCCGCTATAATCATAATTTGTTGTGGTACTTTGTTGCGAGATCGGATCGTATATTATTTGCTGTTTCACCCGCATTCCGGCACCTGCATATGCAAGGGGAACCGTTGTTGCGGGACTTGAAGTAGGAATAGTTTGTGTAGGGCTGTTCCCTTCGTAAATAAATTGAACATTGCCGCCTGTCGGAAAATTAACTTTTGTCAGTATTCCTTTGGACGCATAGCTATAATCGGGATTTCTGTCGGCAATTTTGGATGTTGGAAGACTTCCTCCAACGTTCGGAATGAATGAAGTAGAATTTGATTTTCCATTATAATATCCCCAATAATCCTGTGAAGAAGAAACGCGCGCAGTTAAATTATTGATGTCATTGTATTCAAAACTATGAGTCTTGATAAGCTTACTGGACGAATCATTTTCCTGTATAGTCGTTAAAAAAGGCCGCGAAGAATGCGTATCGGGACTATAGGTGGAAATATTGTCCAAAGAAGTAATCTTACCGGATGAAACGGGAACTACAAATGTGTAATTTAAGTTGAATGATCTTAGAAGGTTGGTCCCATCATTGTTTTGAAAAATTTGAATTGTTGTTAGAATTCGATCGATAGGAATTGGGTTTGTCATGCTACTATAGGATGTGTTGTAAATAAATTTTATTTTTCCATAAGTAGAAGAAATGATTTCACTGATATATGGCAATGAAACAATTTGAACATTTGAACAAAAATTATCTACTGCCAGATTTGGACTGCCGTTACCGCCATATATGCACGGAGTAGGCCCGCAACCGCAGGGATCGAATTCATCTGCAGCGCCGGTACAATTATTCGAAGAGTTCCAATAGGTGATTGTGTGATTTTGGTTAGCGGTGTAAGTGTACCCGCCGATAATGTACGTCAATGTGATGTTGTCAGAAGGATCATTCGAATTTACAATCCTTGTCAGGTACCATGCGGTTTTTGCACCGTGGCTATCATCACGTGAGCAACTACCCGAACCAATCAGTGAACTTTCAGTAGCACCATTTTCTCCAAAATAATATTGTATTCCGTCTGGCGTTGTAATTCGCATTGGACTGAATTCAATTTTAAGATTGGAATATGGAATTGAAACGGGAACATTGTTTGGTCCTAAAATAAATTTCCCGCTGTATCCTGCAAAGCTGTAATTGAATTCGTCCAATTGAGTGTCCAAGTGCTGCGCGTCTATTTGTTCAAGCCAGGCTGGTAGAGTCAAATCTGTGCTTGTAGTTGATGAAAAGTCAGTTGATGGTGGTGCACCTGCTCTGCCGTAAGTGTCATCAGGTTTATCATATACGGTCCTTGTAATTGCCCCGCCGGCATGCAGCACCCAACTCATGCCCACTTTGCTTGGCATTTCATCGACTTTTAAACCATTTGAACTGTAGTTAAGTGTTATCGGTAAACTAACACGTCTCGCTGTAAGTTTATAAAGATCGATATTAACGTTTGGTGTTCCGGTAAAAAGACCAACTGGAAAACTTCCGTATTTTCCAAGTGACGCTGCTTCAGGGGTAGGCGGCGTAATTCTTTCTAATGCAACGGGTGAAACTGTTCCTCCTCCACCACCACCTTGCGCAAGTAGTTTCGTCCCGAATGAAAAATAAATTAAAACCCCAAACAATAAGATGCGTACAAAACCTCTGATCATGACTTGACATTTTTCATTTTCTAAAAATTATATCCCACTCTAAATTTTATGGGTTGTGTTCTTGGTGTTTGGTAATAACTCAGCACATCCCAGAGCAATTGCAATTTTGTTTTCTTGATCATTTTGCTTTTTAGCGAGATCATTTTGCTGAGGCCTATCAGCCCGCTTTGCTGCCACATTTTTATTTCGTTTACCTGTTGCAGTGAGTTGAATGTTTTTTGATAGTTATATTCAAATCCTCCACTCGCATAAAAATTTCCTTTGATCTTCATATCCAGAAAACTTCTAACACCCAGACCCTGTCCTGTAACAGCGATATGACGGATATCTGTTCCCCATCCGATCTTTGCGCTCCCGCCAATTCCAATAATATTTTTTTCAGATAGCTTGTATCCGACAGAAAATCCGATATCAGTTGTTGTGGGAAAATAATAAGTGGAATGTGCAGTTTGAAGATTCACTCCATATTCAAGACGTTTCAAAAATTTTTTTGTTTTCTGATCGTTTGGTTTAAAATCAGGAATCTCACCACCGGTGCCTGTCTTCATAAACTTATCCCGCAGTTGCGTGAGTTGTGATTGGGCATCTAAAATATTTGCCTGTGCCGTTTGTGCACCGGCTGGTCCCATGAGTGACATGCGCTCGCTCATCAATTGCTGAACAACTTCTCGTGTCTGCAATCCTGCGACGCCGGAGGTTCCGTAGTCTTCGGGGATGTTGAAGAGTCCGGCGAGCAGTGAATTTTTTTTCATGAAGTCCTGGAATGCAGGAATTTTATTTAATATCTCCAGCGCTTTTTTTTCAAGTTTCGTGGGATCATCGAGCGCTGCTTTGTATTCATTTACCTGCTGCGCATAATAATAGGCGGTCTGGTTATAATTTTTAAGTTCGCTGCCGAAATTGTAACTAGCAAGTTGTTGTTTTAAATATTCCTTTCGCTGCCGGATAAACTCTTTGACATTTTCAGCCTGCTTCAACTGGTCATCGAGTGAATGTATTTTACCAAATGCATTTTTTAATTGCGATTGTCCGGCTGAGATATTCTTAAAGGCAGCATTGTTTTGAAAAAATTTCAATGTGGTTCCAGCAGTATCCAGCCAGGAAATATACTGGCCGCTTCCTTTTAACAAACGATCCGATTTGTTTTGAAGATCCGTTCTTAGCTGATCATAAACATTCGGTGATTTCGAAAAAATATTTTTTGAAGCAAGAGAATCCACTTTGCTAAGCTTTCTTTGAATTTTTGCTTCCTGCTTTTGTAGGTCAGAAATATATTTTTCAGTTTTTTTATCTAAATCATTGGTAATGCCATCTGCCTTTTTTGAAACAGTGGAAATATATTTTTGAGCAAGTTTTGTGGAAACAATAGAATCAACCTTAACACTATCTGCTTTGGTTTGACAAAATGCTGACAATGGAAGAAAAATAGCAGTGAAGATTACACCGGGTAATGTAATTTTCATACAGTTTCAGTTTTGGGGTTACCAACAAAAATATTAGTGATCAATCAAAGGATCGGGACAGTAAAATTAGTAGGGAAGAATAAATCACGTAGGGATATTAAAATTAAAGATTTACAACAACGCAATCCAATAGGTGTAAACATGTAGATGTTATTTAATCGAAAGTCATTTCGAAATTTATTATAAATTTATTCATTCCTAATTTTTGTACTCCCTACAGCAAAAGTCAAATTCGACCTAGAAACACAACCCAAAAAGTATTTTTCGGAATTTCATGAAGCAGACATCAGGCAATTTTTGAAAAAAAATACTAATTGAAAAACCAGTTTTACGAAATAAATAACTCTGAAAAGCCGCGCATGGATATTTAGAATTCTACATTCGGAATTTTGATTTTGCGTATTCCCCTTCAATACAACGCGATCGAATTGTGAAAATAAAAACAGACTAAATATGAAAAAATATTTGATTTTTCTATGGTGCTTCAGTTTTGTTAATGTCGCGGCATTTTCACAAACTGATAATTCGAACACGTTTATATTTAATTCTGCGAAATCAGATTCTTTAAATAGTTCTTATTCGCATCACAGTTCCAATGGCAATTCTACCATTACCCTTTATGCTGACTCGACTTATGAATATGACGTAGACAGTGTTGATGTGACGATGGCAGAATTTTCCTGTGGACGATGGGGGCTGGAAAGTAATGGTATGATTTCTTTGCAAAGCGATTCTTCTCTTTTTCAAAATATTTTTAATCGGAAAACCAGACTTTTCACAATCGACAAATATTCATTTCTTACATTTAGTGCAAGAGAATATATTATCGCAATTAATCAATCTTTACAATCGTTCAGCCCACCGGTTACCCGAAGTATTAATCCCGAATAAAAGTGAATTACTAGGAAATTTTCAGCTTGAGATAATTCAAATGCCAGTGCCAAAAAAATATCGCTTTTTAGAAATTATAGCAAAAGGCCAGTATTTACCCCAATAAAAAGCTGTTTTCGCAATGCTTGAAAATTTACAATTGTATTTGACAGCAAACTTTGTTATTACTTACTCTTCTTGAAAAAATCTGTCCCAGCGTTGAAATTAGCTTGAGATCCTACTTAGTGAAAAATAACAAATAAATTTTCATGGAATACACTGAACTATTACCTAAAAAACCTGAAACCGTTGCGCTCAGTTTTTCCGGCGGAGGTTTCAGGGCCGCATCTTTTTGTCTTGGCTGTCTTTCATATCTGGAGCATCTCAAACTTGGAGAGAAAAAATTTACAGAGTTAATAAATTTTATTTCTTCCGCTTCTGGTGGAAGTTTCACCAACCTCGCGTATACCAGTGGTCAACGCAAAGGTGAAAACTTTAGTCAGTTCTATCGACGTATGAACAGCGAAGCATTGAAAGGTGAACTTGTAGTGAACCGGGTATTTGAAATATTAAATGATAAGAAAATTTGGAAGTCGCGTCATTTTAAAACAAGAAATATTATAAACGCATTTGCCATAGCTTATGATGAAATTATTTTTAAAGGGGACACTTTCGCTATTTACTACAATGCTCCTTCAGCTGGAGTACCGGAAGTTTGCGTGAATGCGACAGAGTTTGACAATGGAATGCTGTTTCGCTTTCAGAATGCAGGGCAGTTTGGTAATTTCTTTTTGCACAGCATAAATAAGTTTGAACCAACTCAGCGTTTGAAGATGATCAAGCTTGGAGATGTTGTAGCTGCTTCATCATGTTTTACGGTGGGTTTCGAACCCATCATGTTTCCAAATGATTTTTCCTATCAGGGACTGAGTCCGGAAGAATTGCAAAACGACGTGGTGGAAGATACACGATTTAATCCCATTAAAGAGAATGGCGAAAAAAACCCAATAGCCTTTGGTTTAATGGATGGCGGTATTGATGACAACCAGGGAATCGATTCGTTTATTCGTGCGGAGGAACGACTGCAAAGAAGAAACAAATTTGGCCATGATTTATATATCGCCTGCGACGTAAGCAGCAATTATACCGGTGGTTACAATTTTCCTGAGGAAAACAAATCGAATATTTTTGAAAAGCCCTCATTGTTGCAATATATTGGCCTGTTTTTTTTATTATTCTTATTTTCTCTCGCTGGATTATATATGGGCTTCAACCCGGGACTGTTTTATTCTTTTCTTGGAGCAACTGGCTTGGTTGTTTTACTAATTATTTTTTTTCTTTATAAGGTTGTCGTAGCAAGAAAAAAAGCCATAGAGGGAAAAAGCACTTATGGGAAATTGATTTTCAAACATATTGGATTTTTTCTAAAAATTCGCCTGCGTATGTTGCTTCAGCTGGTAGATGCAAGGTTAACTTCTGCAGGATACCTGGCCGCAACCGTTTTCTTAAAAAAAATTCGCAGAATTTCATATGACTGGTTATTTGAAAAAATTTCCGAATTGAAATTTAATGCTGATGGAAAATTGCTCTACGATGACCAAATCACGGATCAAGCTGTCGACATGATTAAGCTCAAACATTGGAAGAAGTTCTCTTTGCAAAATGCGATTTATCTGCTCAGTAAAAAAAATGATGAGCAGCGTAATCTTGACCTAAAGAAAGAGCCGTGGTATGATAATCCACCCAGGATTGACATTGTTGGAAAGCTATTAACACTCATTGAATTTTTGCAACCAAGCGATGAATTGCAGGAAATAGCATCGACAGCAACAAGTATGGACACCACTCTTTGGTTTGATGATACACATCAATCCGAAAAGCAACCTGAAAAGTTAATTGCTACGGGCCAGTTCACTACCTGTTATAACATGCTCAAGTATTCGTTTAGGAATGATTGGACCGATAGTGATTGGAAGGTCATGCAGCAAAATTTAATTTCAGACTGGAGTCGTTTCAAAGGCGATCCGTTGTGGCTTTTTAAACAATTCGAATCGACCACTAATTCTTCCCTGAACAGAGAATAGAATTCTTTTCACTTTATCTCCGGAAATGACCACTATGTAAATAAACAAACTAAATATATGTGCAGGAGCTGGTAATTCCTAAGTTGCAGTAATGCTTTTTTGACAGCAAGAAAATTTATCAAAAAATGAAATATAATGGAGATAACAATCTTTTAGAAACTTATATAACCCAAGTAATCGCGCTCACCCAAAGTACTAGTCTGCGGGATAAAACAAACACGTTGTCGTTAGACTTAGCAAATTTGATAACTGAGGTTGGGGAAAGAAAAAACTTACAAATTTTAAATACAAAACTTAAGATCGCCGAGGGATTATTTGAGCATGACGCGCTAGAGTTCAACAGGATATATCAAACGTTTAAAAATAAAGAAATAACTATCACTGAGGAAGAAATCCGACGAATGATGGAACCTTATGAAAAGACCCGTGAAAGTATGATGGCAATGAAGGAAACACTGTCTCGACTGCAACCACAGTCTGATGTAGTTATTCAAATAAATGAATTCGATTCTATTTATCGGAACCTCGAAAAACAATGCAGAAATATTGTTTTTTACCTAACAAACGAACGAATGAAATGAGGTAAGGACTTCAAAGTATTTTATCGCATTTATACATGGAGAGAAATTAAATTCAGGTGGTCGCCAAAATTATTACATTTATTTTGGAGCTTAATTGTTTTTACGATCGGAGTTGACTATGCGCTTGACCCAATCAAAGACAAATTGTGGAAAATAGTCGCTCTTGTAATCGTATGGATACTTTTAGAATTTATATTAGTTCCAAAGCTCGATATTTTTCTAACGGAAAAGCGCTACAAGAACCTTTCAAAAATATTTCATTTATTATATGCCAATAAGGTTATTATGATTTGCAATTTAGAATTATATTCCTTTTATCAAAAGAAACACGAACCTTCAATTTGAACATTCCCCTAGGAGAAGAGCTAACGGGTAATCCGACACTTTTTTATTTTTAAACAAAAATTATAACAATTAAAGCGCGCATTTAATTTACAAAATTCCAGGTGTTGCACGCAACATCGGTGAAGAATTTCCGAAATCGCTTTTTACAATTTTAGCCCCGATAAATTTACTTCGATCCCCTTTTCGGACATTAAAAAATGTAAATATGAAAATGCGGAGTTAGGAAAACGTGTCAAGATCCTTTTTCATTTTAAGACATGCATCTGTCATTTTCGGACATTTTATCAATTAACTCTTGCAAAGTTTTCATCAGTGATTTCGCAAGCAAATTATAAATATAGTTTTACATGGTGAAAATGGTTTCAGGCTTTAAGAATTTTATTCCGATAATCTAAGCGAGTGCGATTGAAATGCATATTGATATCAATTATTTTTTTTGCATCTACCTGTCATTTGATGGGGCAAATTCAAACTGTCAAAATATATGGTCAGGTATTTGATTCTTTGGGAAAGGCTCCTTTACAGTCAGCGAATATTCGGCTTGAATCAAGAAAGGATTCGAACAATCGAAAAATAACTTTTTCAAATTCTAAAGGTTTTTTTGTTATTGATCAAGTAAAAAGCCCCGACAGTTTTTTACTCATCGTCAGTAATATAGGTTTCGAAGAATTTCGCCAGACGATTTATATCAATGAGAAGAAAGAAATCGAACTTGGAAAAATTTATTTGCGACCAGAGATCCATGAATTGGGGTCGATTACAATCAAGGCGCACCCTGCCGAAGTTCAGTTTAAAAAAGATACCGTTGAATTCAATGCATCAAATTACCAGCTAAAACCAAATGCAATTTTAGAAGAGCTTTTGAAAAAACTCCCTGGAATGGAAGTTGACTTCAATGGAAGCATTACGTTCCAGGGGAAAAAGATTGTTAAAATTTTAATAGACGGAAAGGAATTTTTCGCAAACGATCTATTGATTGCATCCCGAAATCTTCCTGCAGGAATTGTCAGCAAAATCCAGGTAACAGATAGCAAGACACTTGAGCAGTCGTTTAACCAGGTAAATGCAAATGGTGAAGAAAAAATAATCAATATCAAATTAGCAAATACTGAAAAACATTTTTTTGGAAATGCGCAAGTGGGTGTCGGAACAGAAAAACGATACGAGACGGGCGGAATGCTAAATTTTATCAAAGGCGCTAAGCAATTAAGTGTAATCGGTTCTTCCAACAATATAAACAAAATTGGATTTACACCTGGAGAAGTGGGGCTTGTGAGTGCGGGCAATGGAATCACTGACTCAAAGCTTGGTGGAATTAATTATTCCGATCAATGGAATTCAAAAATGAATATCAATGGAAGTTATTTTTTGGACAATGCAAATACCGAAAATGAATCAACCATTGACCGAAAACAAATCATCACTTCTGATTCACTTTTTTTTTCTGATTCAAAAACAAAAGAGCAAATTCATAACAGTGGCCAAAAATTTAATGTTGGAATTCAATATGAACCGGATACTTTGACACTATTTAAAATAACGCCTGATTTTGGATACCATCAATTAGTCACCAAAACTAATCTGGTTGGTTTTACAGCCGACCCCGCAGGTCACCACCTCAACGAGACAACCGGAAATTATTTCTCAAATGGAACTACGAAAGACCTTACTCTTTCCGCGTTCATTGGCAGAAAATTTCGGAAGCCCGGAAGTTCAATTTCCATTTCTTATGGTTGGACAAAGTCAAATCAGGAAGGGACTTCACTCAACATTGCAAACAACGTTTTTTTTAAAAGCAATAATGGAGATTCCGTCGCTCTCGTCAATCAAAAATCTGAGACGACTAATGATAAATCAAGTCAATCGTTAAGCCTGATGTATGTGCAACCATTAAATGCGGATACCCGGTTTATATTTAGCCAGTATGCCGGATTCACTAAATCTACGTTCGACAAACTAACAAAACAAGGAGACAGCACAGGACATTATCAAAACACGGATTCACTGTATAGCGGCAACTTCGCATTGAACGTAATAGAAAGCATGACTAATATTTCATTGGCGTATTCAAAGAAAAGTATTGATTTCTCGATCGGGTTTAACGGATTTTATTATTACATGAAAAATGAATTTCAAAGTCAGTTGAACCCAGTCAGGCTAAAAAACTTTTACGTTGTACCGATTTCAAATGTAACGTATCGACTCAAAAGGAATCGAATCATTCAGCTGAATTACTCAGCGGCAACCCAGCAGCCTACGCCGGAACAGCTTCAGCCGATTCCAGATAATTCAAATACGCTTAACATAAAAACTGGCAACTCCGGCTTAAAACAAGCCATTAATCAATTTTTATCATTACAGTATAATAGTACAGGAGTGAAAAATAATTTTTTTGCCCTGATTCAATTTAATCCAACAAAAAATAAAATTTCCAGTTCAATCTCGTATGATACTTTGGGGAGGCAAATTTCTCAATACGTTAATACAGCGCCGACATTCAGTTTTGCTTCAAACGTTTTTTATTCTCATACTGTGCGGAATGACGCAAACATTATAAAACCCATGACCGGCATCGGATTCAAAATTGTAAAAGATATTTCCGTTGTCAATGGTCTGGATATCGTTACACTGGCAAGGAATTTAAACATGCAGGTTGGAAGTGATTTTGTGAAAGGCAATACTTTTAATTCATCGTTAAAATATCAGTTAGTATTCAACCAGATCACTTACAACAACGCTGTTATGTCGAGTGCAAAATATATGACGCATACTGTCAACCACGATCTAAATATTAATTTGCCACTTGCATTCGCTGTACAAAGTAATTTGATTTTCACATTGAATACAAACACTCCACCGGGCTTTCGAAAAAGTTCAATATTGTGGAATGCGGGGATTTCCAAATCTCTGATGAATGACGTCATGCTTATCAAACTATCTGGTTATGATATCCTGAAAAATAATTTGAATTTTCAAAGAGTTGTCAGCAATAATTATATTGAAGACAGACAGACTTCCATTCTCAATCAATACATCATGCTTGATCTCATTTTTTTCTTACGTCCGAATGCAATCAAGAAATAGAAATTGGATACATGAAAACCATTACGATCGTTAAAACGAATTTTAATGTGCAATAAAATTCCTAATTTGTAAGTAATCGTTCCAGCAAAGTTTGAGATTGGCAGCCAGGACAACCTAATGCAAATTCCCCTAGTATTATCTGTAATTAACAGGAAGCTGCTTTGACTATATCGGCATCATGTAGGTAACTATTTATTTAGACAGTTAGACTAACTAATAATGGGAATCGAAAAACATTTTTTGCGAGGTATCGTTGAGCGATATATGATTGGCTTGATGAATGAAAAAGATACCCGTGATTTTGAGGAATTGGTAAAGAAGAGTCCAGCGCTTCAGGAAGAGCTTCGACTTTTTGAAATAGAAATGAATGCTGCTTTACAAACCAATACAGAATATCCGATCGATGAAAAAATCTGGAGCGAAGTTCGTGAAAAGATAAAAACTGCTGTTCAGGACGCCAGTATGAGCTCCGATGCGATCCGACTTGCGAAAGATGATGAACTGATTTTATCCAGGTACTGGAAGACCGTTTTTTTTATTGTGTTGGTCCTTTCCAAGATTTTTCTATTTTTTTCAATTTTTTATTTTTTGAAATTCCGTAGTATTAAAAACGATTACGATGTGCTGATTGAAAGGCAAAACATAAGAAAAGAAAGCAAATAAAAACCTCTCTTGATAATTGAATAATTATTTTTATAAACTATTTTATTGTTCTTTAAGACTATTTAATTATTTTTACTTGGAGTCTAATCCGCGGCTTCAGAAGAAAAAATTGACATTGTATCGATTTTGAGATTAGAAGTCCGGTAGTCAATCAAGAGCTCTTTGATTCGGCTTTGACAATAAACTCAGGAGAAGGACCGGCCTTTGGGGATTATCTGGATAACTTATTTATAACTGATGCTTGCGGGATATTGATTTTGATATTATTTTTATCGTATATTCACTAAGTATAACTCCCTACAAAAAACTAATAGATTATCCAGATACTTCCTACATGATGAACCCGCGCGAATCTGTGGAGCCCCAAGTTTTCCCTTTAAACCTTTTCCTGATTGATTTCAATATTTATTTTGTTGACTGACCTTTTATATTCAAATAAGTTGAATTGAATGTGTTGATGCAATGTAAAACTGCCGTGTTATTCTGAATTTCTATTTCTAACTCTAACGTCGAAATGAAAACTGAAGAGACATTAAAAGATGCTATCTGGATTTCTCAATTTCAAGGTGGGAACGAAAAAGCGTTGAGGGATGTTTATGAACTTTTTAGTCATTCGCTAGTTCTGTTCGCCACCAAAATCGTTGCAGACGAGGAGCAAGCCAGAGATATTGTGTCTGAATCTTTTGTCAAGCTTTGGAAGAGAAGCAGTGTTTTTAAAGATATAACGAATATCAAATCTTTCCTTTATGTTATTACCCGCAATGCTTGTTTGAATCATTTGCGTAGTGCAAAACGAATCAAGGCAAGTCATGCAAGATTTCAGGTTGTTACCGAGCAAAAAGTGGAACCCGTCGTCCACCAGTTAATTAAAAAAGAGTTTTTGGATCTGGTTTACAATGAAATTGAAAATCTACCAGACGTAGCCCGGCAGATATTTAAAATGATTTTTATTCAGGGGCTAAAGACCGATGAAATTTCAGAACAACTGGGTATGCCGCCCAAGCATGTACTCAACAATAAAAACAGGGCCCTAGCTCTATTGAAGATTTACCTGTTCAAAAAGGATTTACTTATTACCACTGGAATTTTTCTTCTTATTGCAAGCTAATCCTCCGCACAGCAACAGATATTTTCTTAACTCCTATGTTTGCTTTCACCTTGTAAGGCGGTTAATTGAGTAGTTTTACCGAATACAAAATAAATTTTTGATGCGTTTGAGTGAATAATTCAAATGTTGGGGTTATATAATAAACATTAGAAAAATTCCGGATAATGCAAACACCCCAACGTATTGCCCTGCTTTTATTTAAATATTTGCGCGAGGAATTATCAGGTGAAGAAAGTGAGGAACTGGAAAACTGGATCAATGAGTCACCCGACAATGAAAACTTGTTCAAGCATCTAACCAGCGAAGAAGGGTTCCTGAGTGAATTAAAATCTTATTCAATCAGGGCGGGTAATCCGGAATTTGACAATAATTCGGAGTTTTCACCGTCGAATGTTAAAAAAAATCGTCTGCATCGAATTGGACGTTTTGGGAAATATGCAGCTATAACAATCTCATTAATATTAACCGGCGCTATTATCACTCGTTACTTCGTTCAAAAAAACGAGTCCAAATCCTTCCCAGCCGAACCTACCACATCAAATATTAAAAATGATCTTCCGCCTGGAGAGAACAGAGCTATTCTTACATTATCAGACGGCAGGAAAATAAAAATTGATAGCACACTTCACGGATCTGTCGCCGTGCAATCAGGCACCAAAATATTGCGAAAAGAAGATGGTCAGATTGCATATGTGGAGGAAAAATCTGCTGCTACCCCGTCATCAAATATTATCACTACGCCATTTGGTGGTCAAATTCAAATCGAATTGTCAGATGGCACTAAAGTATGGTTAAATGCCGGGTCATCGTTAAAGTATCCGACAGCGTTTGCGACAGATAAACGAAGTGTTGAACTAGAATATGGGGAAGCCTACTTCGAAGTATCGAAAAATCCAAAAAAACCATTTTCGGTAATGGTAAAGGGAATGAACGTTGAAGTACTGGGGACTCATTTTAATGTGAATTCTTATGGCGATGAGCCATCGATTAATACCACATTATTCGAAGGGTCTGTAAAAGTGCAGAAAGAAAGTCAAAGTCTCTTATTAAAGCCTTCACAACAGTCACGGTTATTCGAAAATGGCAAATTGGAAATCGTTACACCCGACAATCCCGAACAAATTATTGCATGGAAGAATGCAAGGTTTCAATTTAGAAATGAGAGTTTGGAATCTATCATGAGGCAAATTGCCAGATGGTATGATGTGGAAATTAAATATCAGTGTGAGATACCGAAAAGAAACTTTTCAGCTGATCTCTCACGAAACAAAAACTTATCAGCTTTTTTGAAAATAATGGAACTGAGCGATATTCATTTCAAACTCGAAGGGAAAAAATTGACGGTCATTCAGTAGTCATTTGTGTATGAGAAAGATTTTTAAAAATATTGTTCTGATGAGAAAAATTATTCTGATATTTTTTTCGGTTTTATTTTCTGTTGCATCCTGGTCTCAACGTCCTGTGCAATGGTCTTTTTCGGCAAAAAAAATTTCGGAACGAAAATATGAATTTCGTCTTATTGGAATTGTGCAGGACCAATGGCATACATATAGTCAAAATACTTTGACGGGAGGACCTGTTCCAACCAAAGTTTCATTCGAAAAAAATCCATCAATACTTATTGACGGTGAACCAAAAGAAATTGGCCAACTGGAAGAAAAATATGATTCTGTGTTTGAAATGAAAGTAAAAACATTAACTGGTAAAATAGAATATGTTCAGTTAGTTGAAGTAAAAACAGATTCAGCGAGTTTGTCCGGGAGCGTGGAATACATGGCTTGTAACAATCATCTTTGCATGCCGCCGAAAAAATTTCCGTTTACCGTCTCACTCGAATGAGCTTTTAACCGTTGACCTTATCGCAGAAAGTCTCTCATGTGTACACAGGGTTTGTTTCTACTTACCCTGTTATTTTAGAAATAAATATTGAGAGATGTTTATGCAGTAGACAAGCAAGAATTTGTACTTAAAAAATTTTTATGAAGGCTCGACAAAAACATTTGAATCGATTTCCATTATTCTTCAAAAAAACTACCCCAATTCTTTTGTTTTCTTTGTCATGCCTCGTGGGTCAGGCCCAGACTGTTTCATCTTCAATGGCAACGCCGGTGGAGCTAACTGTTGGCGATAAGATCCCTGAAATATTTATAAGTCCCATTGTGCATTACTCGTCCTCATCTGTATCAACCACTCAACTTTCGGGCAAATTAATACTAATTGATTTTTGGGGAACTACATGTACTTCCTGCATACTGGCGCTGCCTAACTTAAAGAAAATGGAAGAGCTGTTTAAAGACAGGATCGAAATTTTAACAGTAACAGATCTGGAAACCAGAGAACAGGTAGATGAAACGATGAACAGATACCGATCAACAAAAGGCCTTATCATTCCCACTGTGTTAAAAAATCAAATACTCCCAAAATATTTCCCGCACGAATTTGTGTCGCATGTAGTCTGGATTGGACCTGATGGAACGGTTCGTGCAATTACCGGCACAGAGTACATTACTGCTGAAAATATTCAGCAAATATTAGATAACAAAAAAGTTAACTGGCCGGTAAAAAAAGATGTTGCCGATTTTGATTATAATAAAAGTTTACTCGATTTTTCTTCGAAGGGGGAATTAAATAAAACTCCACTAATATATTATTCAACACTTACCGGCTACATTGATGGTATCGGAGGGGAAGAGATCGTCTTTACAGACAGTACCAGTCAGACAACTACTGTTAATACGTTCAATCATTCAATACTTTCTTATGCCTATGGATCGGTTGTCGGCAGAGCGGGTGGAGGGATAGATCCGAAAGAATTGATTTTGCGGGTGAAAGACTCAAGCAGATATCTCAATACCAATCATGAATATCAAACCACTTGGCAGAAAAAAAATACGTATTGCTATTCTTTAAAAATGCCAGCTAGTTTTAACGAGCAAAAAAGGCAAAAATTAATAGCGGAAGATCTTACGCGTCTTCTGCGTGCACTTTTTAATGTTACTGTCACAAGAGAAAAGAGATTGGTGCCATGTTTAGCACTTGTGAGAACCAGAAGGGATGACAAACTCATAGCGAGCAAAGGAGGAGCATATTTATATACTTTGGGTGATTCTGATGATGTCAAAAAGCTTACTAACTCAAATATTCAAAATCTCATTTTCCATTTTAATCATGAAACGCCAGGCATCCCTTGGGTGATCGACAAAACTGGTTTGTCCGAAAAGAAAATGATTGATTTGGAATTCAGGATTAAATCCTTTCAAAATATCAAAGAGGTAAGGAGAATTCTGAAAACATATGGTCTTGACCTGATTCCAGCTAAAACAGAAAAAGAAATTTTTATCGTAACCGAAAAAGGGTGGCAAAAATCAAGCGATGAAATTGCTTATGAAATAAAAAAATAAAAACCGAATTCGAACTATTGAAAAATGCTTATAGTAGGAAAGTTTGATTTTAAACAAAAGCCGGAAACGTGGCGCGTTTCCGGCAACATTTAAGGTTAAACTGAATTGATCGATCGAGTTACCAATTTCTGATTCATTAACCCAAAACACTGCAAAAGTATGCAAGTTGTACTTGTTTGCAAAGTGCTGCGACGTGGAGCCGTAAACTTTGCATTCTCAAAAAAATTGCGGACAATGAAATTAACCGCTGTATTTCTAATTCTGTTCTGCATTCAATCGCGAGCTGATGTCAATGCTCAGGGAATCTCGCTTTCGCTTCACAATGTTCCGATGGAAAGGCTTTTTGATGAAGTTAAAAAGCAATCGGAGTATGATTTCTGGTATGAATCCGATCTTTTAAAACTCGCCAAAAAAATCAATATCGATATAAAAAATGCCTCGATAACAGAGGTACTTGAGCTATCTTTTAAAGATCAGCCATTCACCTATTCGATTATTGAAAAAACGATTGTAATCAGAAAAAAGGCAGAGCAACAAAAAGCATTGACAAATGCAGACTCGACAGGAATTATGGACGTTTCAGGAAGAGTGGTTGACGAAAATGGCAATGCACTTGAGGGGATTTCGGTCACAGTCAAAGGAACCGGAAACGGTACCTCTACTGATAAGAACGGTGAGTTTATTTTACGAAACATCTCCAGCCAGAGTCATATCGTTTTTACAAGCGTGAATATGGAGACTTCGGAGTTGAGGTTAGATGGGCGACATCAATTAAGTATAAAGCTTCGGCCAAAATCTGCATCTCTATCTGGTGTGGAAGTGCAGGTAAATACGGGGTACCAATCTTTACCAAAAGAAAGATCTACCGGAGCATTTGAATTTATTTCTAACAAGCAATTAAATCAACGTGTCGGTTCGGATATACTCAGTCGTCTCGATGGAGTTACGACGGGTATTTTTATTGATCGCAGAAATAATTCACCGAGTCAAAATACTATTAACGCTAATAATATTACGATAAGGGGACTTAGCACACTTACTGAAACCATTAAAAGCCCCTTGGTGATTTTAAACAATTTTCCTTACGAGGGTGATATCAATAATATCAATCCCAACGATGTCGAAAATATAACCATATTAAAAGATGCCGCGGCTGCATCTATATGGGGAGCAAGAGCAGGCAACGGTGTGATTGTGATTACAACAAAACAGGGTCGTTATAACCGTCCTACCAGTATTTCATTCAATGCGAATGTGAACATCATAGAACAGCCAAGACTTTTTTATTATCCGCAGATGTCTTCAGAAGAGTACATTCAAACGGAGAAATTTTTATTCGACAATGGTTATTACGATGCAACATTGACCGATCCTGCATATCCTGCTGTAACTCCCGTAGTTGAAATTTTGAACAAATTAAGAGATGGTGAGATGACGAGTTCTGAAGCTGACATTGCGATTGGTGCTTTGAAAAATTCTGATGTCAGAAATGATTTTAACAAATATATCTACCGGAAATCCGTAAATCAGCAATATGCTGTCAATGTCACTGGCGGAACTGATAAAATTAAATATGCATTCTCAGGGGGTTTTGATAAAAATCCAAGTGTACTAAAGGGAAACGACATGCAACGAGTCACATTCCGAACCGAAAATTCATTTGCGATTGTAAAGAATCTTGAGCTTACACTTACTGGTGCCTATACGAATACGATTGCAAAAAATAATTCGCTTGGAGACATTGGTTCGGCGGGATATAATTACAAGTCAAATTACCGCACTTATAACCTTTATCCATATGCGCAATTTGCCGATGCGAATGGGAATCCTTTAACGATTGAGAAAGACTACCGGGACGGGTTTACGGATACGGCGGGGGCCGGTATTCTGCAAGACTGGAAATACAGGCCGCTGGACGAATTAAATAATGCTGATAACACCCTCAAATCCCAAGACTTGTTACTGAATTTCCAAATGAAATACAAGATATCCGGATCACTGGGTGTGCTAGTGCGTTATCAATTTGAAGAAACGAACGATGAGACCAGGAGTTTGAAGGGGCTGCAAACTTATTATGCCAGGAACCTGATTAATCTTTTCACACAGACAGACGGCACATCCATCTTTTACCCGCTTCCCGTCGGAGGGATTCTGGATTTAACCAATCAAAAAATGGTCGCCCAGGCAGGTAATATCCAAATTGATTTTTCTCATAGATGGAAAGACAAACATGAACTTTTTGCGATCGCCGGAACCGAGATAAGAGATAAAGTGACATCATCTGCGGTGGCGCGTTATTATGGATATGACCCCAATACCCTGCTCACGAGCGATGTCGATTTGTATAATTATTACCCGCAGTATGACGGCCTAGATTATGGATCTGCTACGATTTCAAGTTTTGCAGGCAGCCAGGTGGGCTTACAACATCTAACCAATCGTTTTGTATCCTTTTTTGCAAACGCTGCCTACACTTACGGTAACAGGTATACGCTTTCATTGAGCGCAAGAAAAGACGCCACGAATTTGTTTGGCGTTAATACCAATGACAGATGGAAACCATTCTGGTCAGCTGGTGCCGCATGGAACATTTTTAGAGAATCATTTTATAATATAAAAGCAATTTCCTCTTTAAGACTTCGCGCAACTTATGGCTACCAGGGAAACGTAAATAACAGCATCACGCCACTTACCGTAATCACCTATTACGGGGTCACTTCACTCAATCAGCCTTACGCACTCATCAACGGTCCGGCGAATCCGAATCTTACGTGGGAAAGAATTGGAACATTCAATATCGGGATCGATTTCGGAGCTTTGAAAAATCGGCTAAACGGTAGTATAGAATGGTATCAAAAAACATCCAGCAACCTGATCCTCTCGAAAAGAACTGATCCGACCGTAGGATTTAATTACATCGCAGCCAACAGTGCAGATTTATCGGGCAAAGGAGTTGAACTGACATTAAACAGCAGTAACCTAACCGGGAAATTTAAATGGAACACTGTGTTGCTTTTTAATTATGCATCTTACAAAGTCACAAAGTATTTGTTGGATGATCAAAACAGATCCTCGCAGGGATTTGTAAATTCCGCGGGCTTGTCCATTTTGTCATTAGTTGGCAGAAATCCCTACGGGATCTTTAGTTACCCTTCAGCGGGCCTTGACCCCGCAACGGGTGATCCAAGAGGCTATCTGGGAAAGACAATCAGCAAAGACTATTATTCTATTCTACAACAGAGTGTAGACACTGCAAATCTTATTTATAGCGGACCGGGAACCCCACCCTATTTCGGATATCTGAATAATAGTTTTTCCTATAATGGCTTTTCGCTTGTCGTTTCCCTTTCTTACCGTTTTGGTTATTATTTTAAGAAAAATACGATCAACTACTATTCACTGTATGAAAGCGGCGTTACCAATCCTGATTTCAAATATCGCTGGCAAAAACCTGGTGATGAAAAGACAACAACAGTTCCTTCGATGGTCTATCCTTTGAATGATCCGTTCAGGGATAATTTTTATTCGGGCACCACGGCCAATGTTCTTCGTGCCGACAATGTGAGGCTGGATTATATCCGGCTGAGCTATGATTTTCCAAAATCCATGTTTGGAAAAATTCCCGTTCAAAATCTCCAGCTGTATGTATATGCAAATAACCTGGGAATAATATGGAGGGCCAATAATCAAAAACTTGATCCGGATAACGGAATTGCAAATCCGGTATACCCATCATTAAGAAGCGTTGCATTCGGATTAAAACTTGATTTTTAATTTTAAGATTTTTACAAATGAAAACAGGAATACAATTATACTTAAGCATATTTTTTTTGTTCGCATTCTCTTCATGCAAAAAATACCTGGACGCGAGATCCGATCAGCGGCTCGCTACTCCATCGTCTTTGAGTGATCTGCAGGCTCTAGAAAATTCAGTTGGTATCATGAATAATGCTTTAACAGTCAGCAATAATTCGACTGATGAATATTATGTTCACGATGCTGATTTAGGTAATCTGGATTTAACCGGAATAAATAGTTATCTATGGGATCCCAACACGGATGATCTGGACGATTGGAGTAGGCAATATGTTACCGTTTACTATGCCAACTCTATCTTAGATAACCTTGCACTTGTTGACGCGGGAAAAGACCAAGCGAGATGGAATGATATAAAAGGTAAAGCACTTTTTTTCAGGTCCTACACTTTCTTCGAGATCGCTCAATTATTTGCCAAACAATATAATTCAGGCACTGCAGCGAGCGATCCAGGCATCGTACTCAGACTAAATTCCAATTTTGATATTCCATCAAAACGATCGTCGGTACAACAGTCTTATGACCAGATACTTTCCGATTTACACCTGGCTGCGAAACTTGTCCAGCGCATACCAATCAACAAAACACAGCCTGGCCAGGCAGCAGTATATGCTCTGTTGTCCCGCGTGTATTTGCAAATGGGAGATTACGCAAATGCAAAGGTGACTGCTGATTCATGTCTGAAGATCTACAGCAGTCTGCTTGACTATAATACGCTGGATACAACCGCGCAGAATCCTTTCCAGGAATTTAATGACGAGGTTATTTATTACACGAATACGTACGACGCGATCAATACACTTGATTATATGGCAAAGGCAGACAGCAACCTGGTCAATTCTTATGCAACGAACGATCTCCGCAAAAAACTTTTCTATAAAGACGACCAAACAGGTACAGGCGCATTTGTTTTTGAAGGCAGTTACAACGGTACCGGCTATAAATTGTTTAACGGCATAGCCACTGATGAAGTTTATCTAACTCGTGCAGAATCGAAAGTAAGAACCGGCGATATCGCTGGAGGCATTGCCGATCTTAATCTTCTATTAAGCACAAGATTCATCACCGGGACGTTTAGCGATTTAACCGCGGGTTCCGAAGACTCGGCGCTCAGTTTAATTCTTTCTGAACGCAAGAAAGAATTGGTTAACCGCGGGACAAGGTGGTCAGATTTACGCAGGCTCAACGATGACAGCCGGTTTGCAATTACACTCACACGTTTTACTAACAGTCAAACTTATACGCTTGTGCCCGGAGATAAAAGGTATACATTGCTAATCCCACAGAGCGTCATCAATACCAGTCATATTGAGCAAAATCCACGATAAAAATATTTATTTTCAGAAAGCACAATTTGTATTCGAAATTCAATTTTTCAATTCAACCCGGATATGATCTTCGGACTGATCGCGAAAGTCAATGATACCATCGTGGTTTTTATCCAGGCTGTTAAACACTGTTAAAAAAGTCTGTCCACTGACCATTTTGAACCAGCATAAATTGTCCAGACCGTTGCAAATATTTGGTTGAAGAACAGTCTGCGAATAACTCATGATGCTATTTTGAGCACCAGTTCCGTTGTAGACAAAAAATAATTCGCCTTGTTTCGCATGCGCTATTTTGGTCCGGTGTGATGTTGTAAAGGAAAAAATAAGGATTGCCAAAGTCAGCGCGATTATTCCCGATGCATGTTTTTTCATTTTATACTTGTTTAGTTGTTGGTCAATGGTGTCGTGCAAAATGATTTATACCTGTTAAATTTTCAACTCAAGATTTAGGTGATCTTCCGCGCCATCTGCGGAAGTTATCACGCCATCATGATTTACATCGAGTGCAGAAAAAGTGGCTGCGAACGTCGTGCCGTTTTGAACCTTGAACCAGCAAAGATTGGTCGCTCCAGGACAGGTAGCCGGCTGTGCTGACTGCTGGGTATAATTAGCTGCATTGTTTTGTGAACCGGAGCCTTTGTATACGAAATATACGGTGACCAGAGGTTTGTTAGAACTGCTTATCTTGACTTTCCGTGTAAACGAAAATGCTATTATTGCCAGCGATACAGCTAATAGCGGGAAAACTATTTTCTTCATAAATAATAATTTTATTTTTTAATACTTTCTGATTTTGCTGTCATCATTTTTCTTAATTCACTGCAGCACTTATCTATCACTGATGGATTTAAAACTATTCATAATTTGAATTCGCGATTTGACAGATTGAGGTTTTGCGATCTTGTCCCAGGCGAAAGTTTGCCCAATTTTTTTTCTCATTTGCTTTCCTGACATGACGATATTCTTTTCTAAGCAAGTAAATCATAGCAGACGTACATGATGAAGAAATGTGTTAGGAACAGCGAGTATTGTTACAAAATATTTTTAACTGCGCAGCACTAAGAATATCTAACTTGAGATCTCCTCTTGAAAAATTTAGGAGAAGAGCAAGAAGGGCAACTACTCGCTCTTCTCCTAATGTGTAATCGAAAAAATTATAATTTCAATTCAACAGTAATATGATCTTCAGCCTGATCAGCGCTTGTGATAACACCATCATGATTTTTGTCAAGCGCAGAAAAAGTAGCCGCAAATGTGCTGCCTGATGCCACTGAGAACCAGCAAAGGTTAGTTGCCGAAGCACAAGTAGCAGGTTGTGTTGACTGTTGTGTGTAATTTGCCTGATTGTTCTGAGCTCCAGTTCCTTTGTACACGAAATAAGTGATTGCTCTCGGAGAAGTCACTTTAACTGGTGCTGAGAAAGCAAAAAATGCGATAGCAGCGATTACTGCGAATGTTCCAAACAAATACTTTTTCATAATAAACTATTTTTAAAAGTGAAAAAAGAATGCCTACTTTTTATTTCAGGATTTCGGCTTTTCCTGTCCGGGTCCTGTTGCAACAAGCACCGGCATGTTGATCAACAATTCTTTTATATTTCTTAGATATAGTTTCGGCTAAAAATGATTTCCTGAACTTCATGTCCTTTGCGAGATTCACGATTTAATCGTAACAGTCGAAGTCCCATCCACGCAAGAAATGTGAAGAAGATATTAAACAGGAGATGTTGTTGCCAGGACATTTGTTGTAACACACCTCCGCACGAGCATGGCAATTTTGGTTGTGAAACAGTAATAATAATAAATCCTATGTAGAAAGTAAATATGATCATTAGCATCAATGAACCGATTAATCCAACACGCCGCATCCTGGGAAAGAATAGAAAAAAAACAACTACAAGTTCAACAATAGGTAATGCCCAGGTAATAACTGGAGCAGCGAAGCTGATATATGGTGAGCGGTACAAAACGGAACGGAAATTTTCATAGTCGTATAATTTGCTAAGCGCAGTGTATGTGAATAACAGGATAAACAATGCGCTAATGATTTCGATAATAGTAGCTCGCTTCATGATATTGATTTTGAATTTGTCAATTTTAAGAAAGCATAACACTTTCTAAATGTCGTATTTTCGGGATCGGGGTAATTTCAAATGATCAAACGAAAAATGTACGGAGCGGGTTTATTGTGGTGGTTTGCTACTGATCGTTTGTGAGTGTAAATGTCCCAATAAAAAACTCATCTGTTATTGTCATTTGCAGACAACTTTTTTTCATTTTCGGACAAACTACTTTTTGATTTTATATTTCTGAATGATTGAGGTGCCGTTTTAAAACGACGTTTAAATGCACGATTAAAACTGCTTGATTCTTTGTAACCAAGCTCCATAGCAATATCATCTATATTTATTCTTGTATTAGTGATTAAATGATATCCTTTATTCATACAATGCTCTTGTACAAATGATGAAACATCCTGATCAAATAATTTTCTGAAATTTCTATTCAAGGTTTTTTCATGGAGATAGTTTTCTTTACTGAGTTGTGAAACACGATGGTCTGAAATATTTGGATTTGATTTTATTTTTTTCCAAATATTGATCAGTTCTTCTTTATGCGGAACAAACGGAAGGCTGCTTAAGTATTGTGTATCCTTGATAGATTTCCGGTAAAAGTTTAAAAAATTAAGGATGATTGTTTTCAATTCCATAATCAGATCAGCACCGGAGTCACCACATGTCAACATATTTTGCATGCTGTTAGCTACCATGTAATCAATTGGTGTTTCTGGCATTTTAAGCAAGGTATGCTCATCATTTTTTTTATTTTCAAGCAAGGACAGTACTTGTTCGTTTGCTGAAGAAATATCCTCCAGCCACTCGGGCAATAGTTCAATAAACATCAACTCCGTTGTATCAGTTACAACAGAAATTTTGCTGACTTCTTTCGGAATAAATGTTAGGCCAAAATTACCGGCCATGTATTCTTGTACGTGCCCGTGATTTGTCAATTCGAAATCTCCATGAATTGCAAAATGTAGTGCCAGAGTTGGTTCTTCGCAGAAGAGATAAAATTTTGTCGGAACTTGAACTGAAACACGAATTAAATTTATTTTGAAAAATCTGCATGCGTATCGTTGACACAATATATTTCCATGATCCGATAAAGAAAATTCGGCACTAGACCAGGGCACGATTTTTTCGACAAGATGAAGCGGGATATTTGTTTTTACCGAATTTCCAAGGAATTGCGGATTATGTGAAATTTCCATCGTTTGGTGTTTTAATAATAGGATATCGAGCAGGTCATTTTAAAACATTGGTAGTGGAATGTAATTGAGTTGAATATTTTTCAAGAATATAGCCGATAAGAATTTCCATTTTGTATTTCAATTCAAATCCGTGGTCATCGTAATGTCGCATTCTCCTGAGAAAATAGGAGAATGTATCTATCGAAACCTGTTGGGACACATGAACGTCTCTACTTTGTTTCCGCAGATAGCGGGAAAATGGTTGCAGAAAATTTAGTTTGCCCGCCAGCACCTCAACAAAATAAGGATCAAGGTCAAAATGAATAAATTCATGATTGCCCTTGGTTAAAATCATTTTGTCTTTATTTCCCGGGAAATAGAACAGGCGGCATTTTCGATTCCCAAGCTCTATTCTCTCTTCGCCGTTGAACAGATATGAAATATTCCCATGCAACATTATCTGAAACGCGACAACAGGGTTTTCAAATGCTATATCAAAAGTCATATCGCTAGTCGAAGAAAATTTGTATATGAAAATGTTGTAGTACCTATATAAATACTTCTGTTCTAAAATTTTACTATTCCTATATTGCATGTATTCAGCTTCTGCCCACGGTGCAACAGCCCCCGCGACCTTTGCCGGCATCTTCATTATTTTAGTATCTGCGTCAATATGATAATGGGCAAATAGTTTCATCAATCTGTTATTATATTATTTACACCCTTTGCGAATTTCAACAAAGCAGCAAGACAAACAGAGTGATTTTTGAAAATTATTTCGGAGTGATTTTGGATAAGAGAAAACAGTTAGTTGCAAGAGCGGCAAAAAATGTAATGTTTAATTAATATCAGCCTCTAATTTTTATGACGTTGACCGATTTACTTTTTCCTTATCATTTTGTTCTGTGAATTCGCCAAATATCTAAATAATCTCAAATCCTAACAGTAACCTATATGTGCAAATTCATTTATTTTAGAGAAATCAAGCCTTATACAATTCTCAAATGCAGCAATGGTACTAAAAGTTTCCCATATCAGCCCTCTGCCATTTGAACCTGGACAGGAGTCCATGTTAATGAGCGCTTTTAGAAATGGTAAGCAAGGAGCTTTCAAAACCGTATATGAAATATTTTTTCGTTCGCAATGTTTTTTTGCAAATAATTTAATACATGATAAGGAACAGGTTGAGGACATTGTTTCGGAATCATTTGTAAAATTGTGGGACCGAAGAGGTGAATTTATTGCACTTGAGAATGTAAAGGCATTCTTATTCACAGTCACCAAGAATGCATGTTTGAATCATTTGAAGCACATCAACAGAAGGAACAGTTCACAAAGAGAACTTCGTTATCTATATGCTGAAAATTTCTATGATATGGAGTTACAGATCATCCATGCGGATTTGCTGGTGTTAGTCTATTACGAAATTGAAAAACTTCCACCGCTTGCAAAAAAAATATTAAAGTTAACGTTCAATGAGGGTCTGACAATTGAAGAAATTGCCAAAAAATTAAATATGCCTATGCAAAATGTTAGAAATAATAAAAGCAGGGCTATTGAATTATTAAAATTAAAACTTGGCAAAAAAAGCGTACTGCCCATAATAGTATTTCTTCTCCAACAACTCTATACTCATTAATCCATATTGCAGGATTGGCTTTTTTTTATTTTTTGAAACAAGGTCTTCATAATAGGAAATGCAGTTTGTCAAGTGATATTCCTGTTGACTGACTCATTTTTTTCCCTGATCACTAAAAATTCCATAGGTCTTCCGGGTGATTTCACGGCACCCTGTTACGCGATTGGACAAAAAACCAAAGAAAATTACGTTTTCGAGCATGTTATTTTACTGCTTGATTGTCCTTGTAATTGATTGAAATTAGAAAAAACCTTTTTCCGTGAAATATAAATTTTTTAACCCCGATGAGATAGCACCTGATTACAGGCCGCTTTATGAGTCAATGAAAAGCGAGCTTGTTATTGTTTGCGACAAAAAACTAAAAATCATATCCGAAGCGACTGAAGCCCAAAAAATAGCATGGAAAAGTGCTATGGAGTTAATGAAAATATTCACTTTAAGGGAGCCACAAACATTGGAGGACGAAATCGCTTTTTTCAAGGAAGTAAAACCAAAATTCTATTCAGCCTGGATTTATTGGACCGAGGTTCGACAAATCGAAATGCATTTACCAATCGGGGCCAAGAAAAAAATAAAAAAATATTTATTGGACCAAATCAGTGCTCTCAACAATTTTTTCAACCGGCACATTTCATTTTATCTCTATTACAGGGCAGGCGCAACCCACAACGATGAAATCTTTTTTTCCAGGAAATTCTTTGACAATAGCTTTTATCACCAATCTAATCTACTGGATTTCGACAGGACCATATCAACTGGATATGATTTTCTACTATCAAGCATGTTTGCAAATGAACAGTTAATAAGATACATCAAACAAAAAATTCAGAATAATGACGAGACCAAATCTGAAAAAGAGGTCATAAAATCGAATTTGCAATGGACCAATAAAAAGGTTGCCTTGGCAGAATTAATTTATGCATTCCATGCAACAGGAGTCTTTAACAACGCGCAGCCAGATATAAACTTTATAACGCAGGAGTTGTGTAATCTCTTTGGCATCGACATGCCAAACATTTACAAGATTTTTGAGGAAATAAGGATACGAAAGAAAAATCGAACATCTTTTCTTGATTCACTTAAACTGAATTTGCTTCGAAAAATGGATGAGGATGATGCACATACTTTATAGTCCTGAATTTAATATTTTATTCGCATAACAATACAAGCTCACTCAACTTTAATCTCCATGTTTATTTTTCCCAGCTGTGAGAACCTGTGAAAAACGGCTTGCCCGGAATAGCATATTTGTTCTATCAAACAACAGAATATGCTGCACAAAATTTCTTGGGAATATTTTCTAACCATAGCAAGTTTTCTCACTATACTATATTATGCGGCCTTCATTTTTATTTTCTACAGAAATATTTTTAGCAAGATCAGGTTCGTAAAATTCAAATCTCTTTTAGGTAAAAAACACGCACAAGCGGTTACCGACGATGAAGAACAGGCAGACTATTTTTTTCATCGGGCTTCGTCCTTGTCAAAAATTATAAAACAGCAAATCAGCCAGGCGGTTGCAAAAAATTCATCGAAGGCCGAGATTTTATTTGCAATACAGTCAACATTAAAAAACTATCATGATTTGATCGGAACAGCTTTTGAGCCCGCGATCAATAATCTTGTCGAGGATTTGTCGAACAAAGAATGCTCCATCTACCTAAGTGCCGAGGAACTGGGAAGTATATGGAAAAATTAGGGGATGGGGCTTCTTTTAAAAAATTGTAAGGTCACCTATAAAGCAAAGTGAATATGAAAATGACAAAAAGAAAAATTTTTATACCGAAACATTTTTGTGCCACAGTTTTTACCCTGCTTGTAAAAACGATTTCGGTGCAAGCACAGGATGGCAATGCCGGAATCAACCAGGCTAATACGACGGTTAGAAGCTATTTTGATTCAGGAACAAATCTGATGTACGCCGTTGGCGCGATACTCGGACTGATCGGCGCGATCAAAGTATATCAGAAATGGAATCATGGAGATCATGATACTGGAAAAGTTGCCGCCGCGTGGTTTGGCAGTTGCATTTTCCTTGTGATTGTCGCAATTGTTCTCCGGTCATTTTTCGGACTATAAAAAAAGTGAACATGAAAATGTGGAGCGAGAAAGTTATGTCCGGACGGGCACCTTAAGAATTTCTCCAAGAAATAAAGACTGATAAAAAGCTAGCGAAAAAAAAGAAAATTTTTCGTGAAGGGGATTCTCATTTTAAAAAAACTAACACATGAAACTTTTAATAAAAACGATCATCATATCTCTTTTCTTTTTTGGGTGTAAAAAAGAAACAAATAAAGTAACCAGCAGCGATTACGAATCAAGTATTTTTATAGAGAAAGTAAAACCCTGTTTAAAAAATCTTTTGAATGACGCAGATTATGCGTCGCTCGACTTCTCAAAACAGGTATTGACCGACAATAAGGTTGAAAAATATCTTCAGTTGGGATTTAAGTTCAAAAACGCATCGGAAGATTTCCTGATTCTAAAAACGGACAGTTTTGGAAATTGTATTGATGGCAGGATTGTGCATCTCGAGAAAGACAAACAAAACTTTTCTCAGTTCAATGGAAAAATTTCGGTGCAGAATTTTCATCATGAAGCGACGCTGTCTTCAAATATTTCAGAAGGATATATTGTAGCGCTGCATCCAAGAAGATTTTCTGAAGTCAGTTCAAACAGCGTGGATGTACCCAATCTCCTTCCTACATATGTCCAGACGCTCCCTGAAGTTATCGTCGTCGGCTATACATACCCGACAGGAAGTGTTTCCACTTTTACGGATTTTATGTCTTTCCAGGCTGTGTTTAATAATGGTACAGGATCAACACCTGCCGCTGGTGGTGTTTCAGGAATCTATGGTCCTGTTGGCGGCGGTTCAGGTAGCGCGGGTTCTACGCTTCCAAAAATTCTAAATATCAAATATGAAACCAGTATCTCGAAACCGGGAATCAATGTTGCTTCTTATATGGATTGTTTTTCAACACTGGCGGATGCCGGTGCACAGTGCACTCTAAGTATATTCACAGATCTTCCGGTCGACAACAATCCAGATATTTTTTTCAACTGGTATGCCGGAGCTACGGGTCATGTTTTTTTACAGCTGACAAAATCAAATGCCGACAGGTTTGTTACGCAGGTGATCGGATTCCAGCCGCAGAAACCAATGCAGGCGATGTTTGGTGCGGGATCAGTGGCAAGCAAGATTGTTGACAACGGATCACATAAATACAACGCGTCACTTACCATGAATATCACACCTGCGCAACTAGCAAGTGTTATTTCAGAAATAGAATTTTTAGCGGGTACGATGCAGTATGACATTGCCAAATACAATTGTGTCGACTTCGCACTGCAAGTGGTCAATATAATTCGTGGAGTTAACCCGCTGATCATTCCAAGATACCAGATACCGGGACAGGATGATATTACGAAAAGCAATACGCCGCAGGGACTTTATAAATTGTTGCAGCAAAAGAAAGCTGTCGGTGACGGCGATGCGAAAAATATTGTTGTGGGAGTTGGAACAAATGCACCGACGAGTAAGGGGCCATGTAATTAAATTTTCAAAAATGAATGCAAGTGTATACACGATCAATCGTGGTATCAATAAAGCGATCGAGTTTAAAGGATTGAAGGCTCAATATATCTGGTATCTCGGTGGCGGTATTATTTGTCTGCTTATTGTCTATGCGATCATGTACATCTGTGGAATCAATGCATTTATCTGTCTTGGTATTGTATTTAGCGCTGGTGGCTGGTGGGTGTTTTATGTGTACCGAATGAGTGCAAAGTATGGAGAGCACGGTATGGCAAAAAAAATCGCAAAAAGAAATATTCCAAAATTGATCCGGTGTAACAACAGGAAAATATTTATTCAAAATCTGGGCTGAAAAATGGAGAAGTGGTTGCAGGACATGTTGCCAATACATAGTGTGGAGAACGATTCGATATTATCAAAGCAGGGAGATGTGACTGTTGGTTATGAAGTGGAACTCCCGGAGATATTTACATTATCGCTTGAAGAATACGAAGCATTTCATCATATATGGATAAAGGCAATCAAGGTCCTGCCGCCCTCCTCCGTTTTTCATAAACAGGACTGGTTTGTGACAAAAAAGTTTTTTGCCGGGGAAAAAGAAAATGAAGGGTTTTTGTCCAGGAGTAGCCGGAATTTTTTCAACGGACGTTCGTATATGGATCACCGTTGTTTTTTATTTCTGTCAAAAAAGTTATCATCGAGAAAACTCTCGAGTTCCGCTGTTTCGAATCTGTTTAAATCCTCGATTGTCCCGCCTGAGTTGATCGGTTCCGATCAGCTCCAGGAGTTTTACGACAGCTGCGGGCAGTTTAAAAAAATTATGGAAGACAGCGGTCTTGCCAAAATGAGTCTGCTTAATAATGACGATCTGTTAAGTACCAAAAATAAGGCGGGTGTGATCGAGCGATATTGTTTTCTACTTGAAGACAAAGAATTACTCGTGAAGGATATTTCATTAAAGGATGGAATACGTGTGGGCGACCAGTATTGTCAGCTTTATACATTGTCCAATCCCGATCATCTTCCGCCCCTCTGCGGATCGCGTGTCAACTATGATAAATATTCGACCGACAAAACAAAATTTTCTACGGGGTTTACTTCTATGATTGGATGCTTGTTACCGTGCAATCATATTTACAACCAGTTTATTTTTATTGAGCAGGCGCAAAAAACGATCAAGCAACTGGAGGCAAAAAAACTAAGGTTACAATCTTTGTCTGCTTATTCGAGGGAGAACGCGATTGCCAGAGAAGCGACCAATGATTTTTTAAATGAGAGTGCACGTGATCAACGGATACCGGTGAAAGCGCACTACAATATTCTTCTCTGGGACGACACGAAAGAAAAACTAAAAGACCTGCGGAATATGGTTTCATCAGCGCTGACGCAGATGGATGTTGTTCCAAAACTCGAAGTGGATGGTGCGCCGCAAATTTTTTGGGCAGGGATTCCGGGTAACGCTGCTGATTTTCCGATGAACGACACGTTTGACACTTTTGTGGAGCAGGCATGTTGTTTTCTTAATTTCGAATCCAACTACCGGTCATCCACAAATGCCGCAACCATGCAGTTTGGTGACCGCATAACCGGAAGACCGGTCAATGTCGATCTGTTTGATGAGCCGATGAAAAAGGGAATAATTACCAATCGCGGAATGGTTGTGTGCGGCAGTTCCGGTGGTGGCAAATCGATGCTTTGCAACCATATTTTCAGATCGCTCTATGACCAGGGAGCGCATATCGTGATTGTTGATATTGGCGGAAGCTACAAAGGTCTTTGCGACTTGGTCAGTGGATATTATTTCACTTTTTCGGAACAACAGCCGATCCGATTCAATCCTTTTTATTTACCGAAAGGACAGGAGCTCGACACAGAAAAAAAAGAGAGTTTAAAAGCGCTGCTGGTAACACTCTGGAAGCAGGAACATGAAACATTTAACCGAAGCGAGTATGTAGCGCTGTCAAATGCACTGCAGGGTTATTATTTTTTGCTCGAAAGCAATGCTGAAATATTCCCGTGTTTCAACACATTTTATGAATACCTGCAGACCTCTTATGTCGAAGTGCTGAAAAAGCACCGGGTGAAGGATCGGGATTTTGATGTCGAGAACTTTCTATATGTGTTAAGGCCTTATTACAAGGACGGGGAATTTGATTACCTGCTCAACGCGACTGAAAATCTTGATTTGCTCGACCAGCGTTTTATTGTTTTCGAATTGGACAACATCAAAGATCACCCGATACTTTTCCCGGTCGTTACACTTATCATCATGGAAATGTTTATTTCAAAAATGAGAAAGATCAAAGGCATTTTGAAAGTGCTTGGGATCGAAGAAGCATGGAAGGCGATGGTAAAAGCCGGGATGGCGGAGTTTATGAAATATGGATTCAAAACACTGCGAAAATTCAATGGTATTCCGGTGGTGGTGACTCAGGAAATTGATGATCTCATCTTCTCGCCCATTATCAAGGATGCGATCATCGGCAATTCTGATATCAAGATTCTCATGGACATGAGAAAGTTCATGAACAAATTCGATCCTTTGCAAGCGACACTGGGAATGTCAGCGAAAGGTAAGACGCAACTTTTTTCCGTCAACCGGGCCAATGAGCCCGGAAGAACCTACCGGGAGTTTTATTTAGAACTCGGCGGTCACCAGTCGTGCGTATTTAGATACGAACCTTCACCGGAAGAGTATTGGACATACACGACCGAACAAGGCGAAAAAGCAAAAGTGCAGGCTTTTGCCGAAAAGTATATGAGTTTTCAAAAAGGCATTGAAGCACTCACCGCCGAGTTAAAAATAAGGAAATGAAAAAGTTTTATCCTTTTTGCCGGATTTCTTTTTCACTTGTTACATAGGACAACTGCAGCGGCGTGATTTGCGTGAATAACCGATACCTATTTGATTAAAAAAATATTTTTCCCAGATGGGAAAATCTGTGAAAATCCTTTTTCTGAGTTGACCATATTTGCATGTATGATGGAATCAAAAAGAATAATCACAAAAAAAATCGTCCTTGTATTTTTTGTTTGTATGCTGGCTGCGTTTCATGGCGACGCACAGATCCCGATCATCTCAGTCATCACCGGAGCGGTGAAAAAAGTGATCAATGCACTTGATCTCCAGGTGCAGCGGCTGCAGAACAAAACCATTTTTTTACAGAATGCGCAAAAGCTTTTGGAAAATGAAATGTCAAAATTAAAACTGGATGAGATTGCCGGATGGGTGGAGAAGCAAAGAAAACTTTATTCAGACTACTATGATGAACTCTGGAAGGTTAAACAAATCATTATGGATTATGGTAAAATAAAACAGGTAGTGCTTTTGCAGGGAAAAATTTTTTCTGAGTACAAGAAAGCATATACGATTTTCCAGCAGGATAAGCATTTTTCAAAAGCAGAAATTGAGTACATGTACAAAGTGTATTCGGGAATTATGGATGAGAGTGTCAAAGATGCGGAGCAGCTCTTACTCGCGACTGGCGACCTAGTTACACAAATGGGTGATGCATCGAGGCTGGATATTATTGACCAGGCGTTTGTGACGATGCAAAAGATCTATAATGATCTGAGGCAGTTCAATCATCAGAATATAGAACTGAGTTTACAAAGAGGGGCCCAGGATGGCGATGTGGAGTCAGTAAGAAAATTATACGGGTTAGAACGCTAAATTCTTTTTTGTTGAAAAAAAATTTGATCATAATATTTTTTGTACCCCTTGTAATAGAGGCGCAAACTTTCGAGGAGTGGTTCCAGCAAAAGAAAACAGATATTAAATATCTGGGTGAGCAGATCTTAGCGCTGAATACTTATATAAAGTATGCGGAGAAGGGATATGAGATTGCCCGTGAGGGACTGGATATCGTTGGGAAAATCAAGAATGGGGAGTTTAACCTGCACAGTTTATTTTTTGGAGAAATGAAACGGGTCAATCCCGCGATTGCAAAATATGCAAAGGCGGCGGGCATCATTTCTTACCAGGAAGCGATCAACCGAAATATTTCGCGGATCAGAAATGCTGCGAACATGAATGAAGGTGAAATGGATTACCTGAGAAAAATATGTAATAATCTGAAAACCGAATCCGCGAAAAATATGGATATGCTATTGAACCTCGTTACCGAAGATCAGTTAACGATCAACGACGGGCAGCGAATCGGAATGATTGATAAACTGTATATCGATGTCAAAGATCAATACGCGTTTTCTGAATTCTTTTTATCACAGGTAAAAGTGCTTTCAGCAGATAGGCAGTTTGAAACAAATGATAATGAACTTTTGCAAAATCTATATTGATGAAATTTTTAGCAACGATATTTTTTTTGATTTTACTCGCGCTACCATCGAAAACGAAGGCGCAGGAGTATGAGATCGAGCGGCTGATTCTTGATATTGAAAAGCTGGCGCAGTTAAAAGATATTCTGAACGATCTGTATAAAGGGTATGAGATTTTGAGTACGGGTTACAATACGATTAAAAATATTTCGGAAGGGAATTTCAATTTGCATGACGCTTTTCTGAATGGGCTTTTACAGGTAAATCCTGTGGTGAGAAACTATAAAAAAGCATTTGACATTGTTGAGTACCAGGCAAAAATTTTATCGGAATACAAACGCAACTTTTCAAAATTCAGGAACGATAAAAATTTTACGGCGGAGGAGATTGTGTATATGGCTGATGTGTATAATAATCTGAACAATGAAAGTTTAAAGGATTTGGAAAACCTGCTGAATATTCTGACTGCCGGAAAAATGAGGATGAGTGATGATGAAAGGATTCGGGGGATCGATAAGATATATGATCATGTAAAGGAGAAGCTGATGTTTCTAAGGCATTTTAATAGTTCTGCGGCTGTGCTGTCGGTTCAGCGCGGGTCGGAACAGCGTGATGCCGAATCTTCGCGGAAACTTTATGGATTTTAGAAGGGAGGTAAAAAAAGTGAGTATGAAAAAGTGGAGAGTGATTTTTTTAATGATGTTGTGCGCATATTTTCCAACAAACATTTTTGGGCAGTCCGGTGTCGCAGGAGATATCAAAGGACTGCAGGGAGTGCTGAACACCATTTATGACCAAATGTTGCCACTCTGTTCGAGCCTGATTGATGTAGGCCGAGGCATCGCGGGTTTCGCGGCGACATGGTACATCGCGTCAAGGGTATGGAGACATATTGCCAATGCGGAGCCGATTGATTTTTATCCTTTGTTCAGACCTTTTGTAATTGGCTTTGCTGTGTTAATTTTTCCTTCTGTCATTGCGCTGATCAATGGGATTTTGAATCCGACGGTGTCTGCAACCAATGCGATGGTCACGAATTCGGACAAGGCGATTGATGTGCTCCTCAAACAAAAAGAAGAAGCTGTAAAAAATTCTGCGTTTTACAAAATGTTCATTGGCCCCGATGGAAATGGCGACCGTGAAAAATGGTACCAGTATACGCATCCGGACGATCCGACTGGTGCGAACGAAGGAACCTTTGAGAGTATTGGAAATGACATCAAGTTTGCGATGGCGAAAATGAGTTACAATTTTCGTAATTCCATCAAGCAGTGGATGAGTGAGATTCTGCAGGTACTTTTTGAAGCGGCGGCACTTTGTATAAATACGATCCGGACATTTTATTTAATCGTGCTTGCGATCCTCGGACCGATTGCATTTGGCCTCGCTGTGTTTGACGGTTTGCATCACACACTGATGGCATGGGTGGCGCGGTACATCAATATTTTTCTCTGGTTGCCGATCGCAAATATTTTTGGAAGCATTATTGGAAAGATCCAGGAGAATATGATTGCGCTTGACATCAACCAGATCCAGGCGAATGGAGATACCTATTTCAGTTCGACCGATACAGGTTATTTGATTTTTCTCATCATTGGTATCGTCGGATATTTTACGATTCCGTCTGTGGCAAATTATGTTATTCATGCTGGTGGCGGCAATACACTTCTGTATAAGGTTTCGGGAGTGTTTGGATCATCGACGCAAACTGTTTTGAGTTCTGCAAATGCGGCGGCGTCGTATGGAGTAAATGCGATATCCAGCGTTGCGGGTAATGCAGGTGCGAGTAATTATTCAGAAACGGGTCCGGGAAATTTTGGAAAGTATGAGAGCAGTTCGAGGGATTCGAATGCATCGGGCGGTTTTTTAGCGGACAGACTGAAAGGAAATACGAGTGACGATAAAAATGGATAAACATGTTTGAGCAGGCAAAAAATATTGATACGGCATTTAAGAATATCCGGTTTTTCTGCGTGGTGTTCATGATTTGTTGCACGGCAATTTCGGTGTACATGATTTATAGCGTGAACGCAAGGGAAAAAGAAAAAGGAAATAAAATCTATGTCCTGACCAATGAAAAATTGCTCGAAGCGGTGGCGATTGACAGGAGTGATTCACTTGCCGTTGAGATAAGAGACCATGTAAAAATGTTTCATTATTATTTTTTCTCGCTCGAACCGGATGAGGAGGTTATCAAAAGAAATATGACAAAGGCATTATATCTCGCTGATGGAAGCGCAAAAAAAGTGTTTGACGATTTAACGGAGGCGGGATACTATACCAATCTTATTTCTGGCAATGTGAGTCAGAAAGTGGAAGACTATGACAGTATCGCGGTTGATATCGCGAGACTCCCCTACTCTTTTAAATTTTTCGGGAAATTAAAAATCGTCCGGTCAACGAGTGTAGTGACAAGGTCGATTATTTCTGAAGGAATTATCCGGGTTGGAAAAATCAGTGATAAAAATCCGCATGGATTTCTGATTGAGCGTTGGGCGATTTTAGAGAATAAGGATTTAAAAATTGAAAACAGGTAAAATGTTTTTTAGAAAGATCAAGCAAAGGCAAAAAAAAGAAAGGGATGAGGATCATTTTTTACAAAAATGTGCAGAAAAAATAAATGCCAGGATAAAAACCGTTGCTGGAATGATGACGAAAAAAACGGAAAATATTTCCGCGTCAAAAAAGAAAATCGGTCTTGTATTTTTCTGTCTGCTCTTTGGATCAGCAAGTATTTACATTATGATTAAAACCGTGGTGAATGTAAACATCAAATCGAAAAGGGTTATTATTCAGCCGATAAGGATTCCAAAAAATATCGGCAGATCAAAAGACTGGTATGTGACGATGTCGGATTCGGAAATAAAAAACATCCAAAAGCTTGCGCATGAATATCAAAAATTAATGGATAGTGCGGATTTTAAAACAACAACAAAATGAAACTTTTTAGCAGAAAACCAAAAGATGAAAATCTCGTGACAGAACGCAGATTGAAAAAGTTACATACAATAAGACCGGTTCATCCCGAAAAATTAAAGCAGCGAAAAAGATTTTTCCTGGTGTTGCCTGTATTCGTGATTGCCTTTGCGCTCATCATGTTTGTGCTCCTGGGTGGCGGCAAAGGTGCGGGCGCAAAAAGTACAAAACCAGAAACAGCGCTCAATGTCAAGTTGCCGGACGCGCATTTTAAAAAAGGGAAGGATAAGAACAAACTGAGTTTCTATGAGCTGGCGAAAAGAGATTCTAACCGGCTAAAGGAGCTGATAAAGAATGATCCTTACTATACCCGTGACAGTAGCAGCGATACGAGATCAATGCTTGAAAAAAAATATTTGCGAGACAGCGAAACAAGCATTGACAAAAAGTTCGGGGCAAAGGAAGAGACTGATAAAAATGAAGCGGCACTGCTGGAACGGATGGAGCAAATCAAAAAAGAGATCAGCCGGAAATCGGAGGATCCAAAACTCTACCAGCAACGAACAGCGAATTATCCTTCGAATCCTCATATCGAGAGACTGGAAAGAATCAGCAGGATGATGAATAATCGTAAAGAAGACGCAAGTGATCCGGAAATGGAACAAATTAATGAAGTGCTAAACAAGATCATAGCGATCCAGCACCCGGATAATATTATCGACACGTCAAAGAACGGAAATGCGAAACAAAAGCAACTGATCTATCCTGTCAGCAAAGGAACAGGTGAAGAAAATATTTCGGTCATGGGACAGGCAGCAGGCTACGCGAATCAAAATGCAACTCACAATTCATTTTACGGACTGGATGATGAAACCAATGTCGACAAGGAAAAACATTTTGCGATAAAGGCAATTATTCCTGAAACGCAAACGCTGGTCTCGGGAGCTACGATCAAAATTGAACTCATTACTCCGATTCGTGTACAGGGTGTATCGATTCCCGCAGGTCATTTGGTTTATGGAATCGCCTCACTGAGTAATGAGAGACTGAAAATAGAAATCAAATCGATCAGCAATGGTCAAGCTATTTTCCCGGTAAGTCTTGACGTGTATGACATCGATGGGATCGCCGGTATTTACATTCCCGGAAATATTTCAAGAGAGGTGGGAAAGCAGTCGGCTGAACTGGGTGTCAATGGACTGGGGATACAAACCCTGGACCAGTCCCTTGGCGCACAGGCAGCGAGCGCGGGAATACAGGCGGCCAAGAGCCTGATTGGAAAAAAAATAAAAATGATCCGCGTCACGGTGAGATCAGGATACCAGGTTTTGCTTCGGAACAATGCAGAAAAGTGAATTTTAAAAAAACAACTCAACAAAATTTATGAAAAGGATTTTTTCAGTATTGATATTATTTATTGCGATCAAAGCAAGCCCGCAGTCAGTGATTGAACCCTACCCTTTACAAATCACGACGGGTAAAACAACTAATATTATTTTCGCTGGACCTATCATCAGTGTCGATCGCGGGACAAGTGCCGTGCTTGTACAAAAAGCAAGGAATGTCGAAAATATACTGCACGTGAAAGCTGACAGTCCGTTTTTTAAAGAAACCAATTTATCGGTCGTATTGCTTGGCGGAAAACTTTTTTCGTTCGCAGTCAGCTATGCAGACGAGCCGGAAAAACTAAACTTAAGTTTTCAAAACGACTCAACAACATTCAAAAGAAAAAATTTCCTGCATGTTTCAACGACAAACGAGGAATTAAAGCTCACACTCAAAAACATCTACATCACCAATCACAGCTTGTCATTTTCATTTCAATTAAACAATTACTCGCAAATCGATTTCGAACCAAAAAACATAACATTCTATATCAAAGACTCGAAACGCTCAAAACGAACGGCGATACAGGAAATTCCAATCATTCCACTCAACAAAGTCCATTGTCCTACAGTCAGCGGAAATAAAAAAAATTCCTTTGAAGCGGAATTTAATCTGTTCACAATTTCCAAACACAAGCGATTTGTATGTGAAGTCAGCGATCCAGATAATGAGCGTGTGTTAATACTTCACATCAAGCACAAAAAAATCCTACAAGCAAGAATCGCCGAATAAAGGACATCCATCAAAAAAATAATTCCATCAACAATTAAAAATCATTTTATGAGCCAGGAAAATTATGAATACCTGTCAAGGCAACTAAGAATTGCGGGCTTTCCAGAAACAGTCAACCACGATCTGCAAAACAAGATGAATGAAAATGCACCGGCCTTTGTATTGACGTTTTCGCAAAAGAAACATAATGAAGAATCAAATGCCACACTTTTTTTTAAAAAATCGGATGATTCAGAAAAATATTTTTTTAACAGTTATCATCTGAACATGAAAACAGATAGCAATGCCTCGGGTATTGGACAGACGTTTTATGTTGACAATAAAAGAAAAATCGAGGGGCAGGAAAATTACAAACGTGTTGTTCCTCTGGATGAAGCGATCAATATGCTCGCAAAGGCGGATAACAAGGAAGAGCAACGTTTTGTGTATGGAACATGGGTGAAAAAGAATGGTGAAGTATATAGTGCCTGGAAGGGAATCAATATCAATGAAAAGGATAGGAATGGCAATCATGAGTATCTATCATTCCATGATAATTATGGATTTGACCTCAAAAAAAGTTTACAAAACCTTCCCATTAGTGAAACACAAAAAAATGATCCCGATCTGATCAAATCATTGCAAAAAGGAAATCTGGTATCCATCAGCTCAGAAAACGGAAAAGAATTTTATTTATCCGCCAATCCAAAGGATCGGAAAGTAAACATTTTTGATAAGGAGATGAAGTTAACACAGACGATGAATGATTCGCCTGCTTTGTCGTTACCAGTCAATGGATCATCCGTAAAAAATGAACACAACATTTTAGACAGTAATAAAATATCACCTGAAAATTCAATGGTACAAACTAATGTTGTCATGGGTAAAAAAGAAACCCGAATTGTAGCGAAGCAAACGCACGACAGCGATGATGTAAACTCAAAACAAAAACCGAGAAAAAGAGCCAGGTAAAATGTTTGCAAATGATTGAGGTGAACACAATAGAATATCATCTGACATCTAACGATAAACACGTGTATTGGCCTCCAAATTCTTCACTGAAAGAAATAATTGACAATTTTTACCAGAAAATTAGTGAAGATCCACGCATCAGCCCGGTGCATGTCAGTTTGTATCTAGCGCTGCTTAACCAATTCACAATTCAGGGAACAAATCCTATTTATGTTTTCGGCAAAGATTTGATGGAGAATTCAAAAATTTCTGGTGGTGCAACATATCATAAGGCAATTCGAGATTTGAATGATTTTGGATACATCAGATATATTCCTTCATACTACCACCTCCTTGGAAGCCTTGTTTACTTAAAATTAATTTAGAAACATTCAGCCATGGATCTAACACAACATAATTCCTTCGTTTTAATTTCCGCGGAAGACCTCGACAGACTGAAGCAAAGCCAAGACCGGATTCTCGAACAATTGGATAAATTAACGACAAACCTTGAAAAAAGGAACTCAAAAATTCCAGTCGATTACATTACCGCACAAGAATTTCGCGAAGCGGTTAAAATTGGACAATGGAAGTTTGATCAACTAATAATGAAAAACGAAATTAAAACGATAAAAAAAGGAAGGAAAATTTACGTTGTGCGGTCAGAAATTCAGAGATATTTTGTAGATCTCCTGAATTCATAAACTTCTAAATTGCAAAAATCACAACATGGGAATGAAAGCCGTATGTTCAACGTTCAAGGGTTCAGATCCCAGCGGGATCACAGTTATTGAAATCAATCCATCTCAAACTCGCTCAAAAGCCCTGCAAATACAGCATTTGCGGGGTTTTTTATTTCCTGCACATATCAAAAAACAGCAAAGGATATCAAACTCTTGGTTCGTGATTCGGGCGTATTTTCCCTATCGCAATAACGTACGCCCGAATTCTTCTCAAATGCAGTCCCAGGAAGGTGTTCAGCGCATGAACATCTTGTTTTGAGCTGGTTATCAGAATAACTTTATAACCTTAAAAGACGATATATGAGCCAGAATTTCAAGATTCTTTTTTTCCTTAAAAAAGGGCACAACACAAATGAAAACTTTATCCCAATCTATGCGAGGGTTACAATCAATGGTGCCAGAACTGAGTGGAGCATTCAACGAAAGTGCGATCCCAAAAAATGAAACAAAAAACAGGAAGAAGAAATGGCAATGGCGAAGAATCAAAAAATCGCTTAACGCTTTTTTTGGACGCGCTACGAGGAAATATATTTTCGATTCAGAAAGAATATTCGCTGAAAAATATTCCGCTCACTTCTGAAACAATCGGGCAAAAAATATTGCATGAAGAAAAAAATGAGCAACACACACTCGTAAATATTTGCAAATACCACAACGACCAGTACAAAGAACTCGTTGGAATACAATACTCGGAAGGCACAGACAGAAAATTCAAGTCAGCATTAAAATCATTGGAGAATTTTATCCAATGGGAATTTGAATACCAAGATATTTATATTACCGAGTTGAATCATCAGTTTATTACTGATTATGAATTTTATTTAAAGTCTGTGCAGAAAATGCAGCACAATTCAGCAATGAACAATCTCAAGAAGTTGAAAAAATAATGAGGCAATGTGTCGCGAACAAATGGATCGACATTGATCCGTTCTGTCATTACAAAATGCGCCTGAACCAAACGCACGGCAATTATCTTTTCAAAGATGAATTGGATTTGCTCTCATCAAAAAAATTTCTTGTCCAAAGATTGGAGCAAGTGAAAAATATTTTTTTGTTTAGCTGCTATACCGGTCTTTGCTACAGCGACGTGATCAAGCTTACAAAAAACGATCTCTGCATCGGTATTGATGGTGAGGTTTGGAGTTTTACAAAGCGGACTAAAACGGACAGTGATTCTCGGATACCCCTGCTCCCACATGCGAAGGAATAATTCAGATTTATGAAAATGATACTTCGGTCATCTCGAGAAACAGGTTGTTGCCGCAGCTTTCGAATCATCGATTGAATAGCTACCTTAAAGAAATAACTGATCAATGTGACTTCAATAAAGAACTAACGTTCCATTGCGCAGGGCACACATTCGCAACAACAGTGACGTTAAGTAATGGCGTACCTATCGAAACAGTAGGCAAATGCTAGGACATTTAAGTCTTCGGACCACACAACAATACGCAAAAATTCTTGACAGAAAAGTAAGTGACGATATGAAATTGCTTAGTGAAAAATGAAAAAAGTTGCAGTCCCAACCGACCACAAATTTGAATTGAATGTTCAATGAAGATTCGATCCACGACTGGATTCGAACGTCCTTTATATTTTTATCAAAATTAATCAACTACAAAATCAAACTTTTCGCAATACAACGATTCGCTCACCAAGAAAATTTACTATAAAGAAAATCTGCTATGAAAATAAAAAATCATTTCTAATCTGAAAAAAAATTGCTATGGTTTGACACATTCTGATCACGCCTAAGTTGTAAAGCATTTTTACAGAATCAAACTCTGTATGCATTTTTTTAATCCATATTTATCAAACAAAAAATAGGAGATGCTTGCCCGTTATACCCGTGCACGAAAGTCACCTTTACTCTTTAAATCCCTTTCAATCCGACGTTTCGAAATTTACTAATTTTGTTAGTCTTCAAAAATACGTGTGAATGGATACAACTTTTCTTTATATTAAAGAAGCAATGGATTTCCTGGAAAATAATCCAAATGTTGAAAAGGCGTTAAAAAATCTCGTACACAGCCTAATAGATTTAAAGCGAGTTAGTTTTAAGAGCACTGAATTTTCAACCGAGCATTCTCTTTTAAGAGATTCATCTCTAATTATTCCTGGTCAACTAGATCAATTCCATTTAAATTTCGACAATCTTGTTGTTTGTAAAGTCCTTGGAGATGTGGCAAGTTCTATAATGAATGAACAAATCCCTAAGGAGCCGATTGAGGCACTTAGTTTTGCGAACCGCTTCGCTTTAGAAATCCGAAAACCGAAAACCAATTATTATTGGTACAATTCTCTGGAGCTAAAATTTGAGTCCTACATAGTCATTTTTCTTCATCAAATATTGAACCTCGATTTCATTGCCTTTTATAATAGCCTCACAGATGAAAAAAAAGCTGAAGACCCAAACTTAAAAAGCTTGGATCTATGCATGAGCAATGTTATCCCTTATTTAAATAATGATAACAGTAAAATATATTCCTTTCTACAAAAATTGTTGCAAGACGACGGTGCTCGAGATGCAGTCCAACACTCTTTAGTTGAATTCGGAAGAAAAAATTCCAAAAAAGCTGCTTCATTTTATGTCTATTGCAAGGATAATGGTGCTATAGCGCAAACAGGATTTTTGGTTCATTTATTATTAGGATTATATGAAACAAATCCTGATTTCTATTTTGAAGAGGCTATTAATTTGTTTGATCAAAATCCCAAAGAAGCCATTTGTACGATTGCGTGGCTTGAATATACCAAAGCGGAACATATTTCTCGTGCGTTTACATTTGTGGAAGACAAAAAATTGTCTGACATAAATCAACTTAGACACCTACCTGCGTTTTACTGTCGTCTTATTCAAAATAAAAATACACCACAAGAAATCCTCAATGCATGTTTTAAAGCTATACAAAAATTAACCTTACAAGAAGATCAACAATTGCGGAGCGACTTGGTTTTCCGGACGGGATTAATCAAGGGATTTGACAAAGAAAAATACGAGCTGCTTCCAAGTTTTCTTTCTTGGGGAGAACCGGGAGTAATTCGTTCGTACTTTGACCATTTCAATTCTCCAGATTATTTGTTCGAGTTGATACAAAATAGTTACTTGACTCACGGTTTAGCAACAAATATCAAACTTGTTGAAGATGCTGTTTTTGTTCAGCACTCAAAAAACCCAGGTGCTGTAGAAGCTCACATCTTGGCGATGCTTTCTGACGACAGACCAATCATCCGTTTCGGTGGACTTCAAGTGCTAATTTGTAAAGGCTGCGGAGTTTATCCTGTTGCTTTTTTAAGCCTTGATGAAAAGCAGCAACTTACCGTTGTTAATTTTTTATTGACATTACCAATAAATATCGAGGAACTCCTGCCCTTGTGCCTCGTATTGCGCAATAGCCCCTTTGAAAAAGTGCAACAGGATCTCACTCAACAACTGAACGATTTAGTCTGGGCATACGACGAACATGTACTGCTTATGATGAAACCCTTACTCGATCTATCTGTAGCAACAGATAAAAAATTGTATGATGAAGTTGAAGCTTCTTATTTAAAATATGCTGCGGAAAAAGAATTGCGTATGGGCATAAGGGAATTTGATCCTTGGGAAAATGAGTTGCCCTATGTGGAGCTTTTCTTCAGATTGGAACATGAAATGGATGCTGAAGCGATGGAAAAAGCATCTTCAAAAAGTGTGTTTACGCAGATTGCAAAAAGTATTTCTGTTATCAGAGGAAGCGCTTTCAACTCAGAACACAATCACCAGATATCACCCTTGAATACTGTAGGCGTTTCGCGTCTTGTTGATCAGCGATATTCTATCAATCCTGACAAAGTGGAATGGGAATTTAAAATGAGCACATCAGTCAACCATTAAAACTACAAACGGTGAATGAAAGAATTTTAGTACGGGAATACTTAGAATCGCTTAACGAACGCGATGAATTGGACTATGTGTTTCCCATACTTCTTGAATCTATGGGCTTCAAGATAATTTCTACACCTAAACAAACTCAAGGGCTCGCCCAGTATGGCAAGGATGTAGTAGCGATTGGTGAAGATAGGCAGGGCATCCGAAAAAGATTTTATTTCGAACTAAAAGGCGGTCAGGATAAAGACATAATCGATATTAATAAAAAGGACGGAATTATCGAATCGCTCCGCGAAGCAAAGTACCGGCCATATACAGACGCCTCCAATCCCGACTTTGAAAAATTGCCAGTAAAAATAGTGTTGGTACATAATGGGACAATACATCCGAGTGTCAAGGAAACATTTGATGGTTTTATAAAAAAAGAATTCCCCAAAAAAGATAATATCGGTTTTGCTCGCTGGGATATCTATGAGCTTACCAACCTATTTACCGATCATTTATTCAATGAATACCTTTTGATCGATAAAGAAGCGGTAAAGCATTTCAAAAAAGTTCTTGTGCTGATAAATACACCAGGCAATAATTACAATGACTTTTTTGCATTGATTGATTTTATATTACAAAAAGCCGGTGATTTGTCCAAGCTGAACAAGAGGCGTCAACAACTACTTTTCGAAACATTGAAAATGGTTTCTTTCATTGTCTATCATTATTCAAAAGAAGCAAAGAATCTTGAAGCTATAAAAAAATGCCTACCCTACACTATATTAAAGCTCTGGGCAGCAATTGTGCGAGATGGGCTCAGCAAAAATTCAAAAATCCTGGATCATTTCAATAAGAACCTTGCGTTGCTTTTTCAGGGGTTTAACGACTATTTCTCAATCACGCTTCCTGTTGCCAGGTTGAAGAATGGGCTTTGGTCATTCAAAGGGGGGCGCTACGAAAAAATCGGGTACCCAGTTCGTGCACTTGATTATCTTTCTAATCTAATAGTGCTCTATTCTCTTCAAGATCATTTTTCAGAACCCAATTCGCCTGTTCAGTTGCAAACTTTAATTGAGATCCTGAATCAGAATGATGGCACAACAAGGCCATTATTAGATAATCATTCTATACCAATATGCCTGGTTTTGGATTTCTTAATTGGACAGGACAAAAAAGAAGATGCAAAAAATTATCTCAGAAATGTACTTGCATCAATAGCGAAAGGTTATCACACTCACAAAAGATTACCGGATGGAAGGAATAGCATAGAAAGTGTAATCAGATTTGAGGTTACAAGAAAAAAGAGTGTCTTTTTTGAAGACAGGACTTCTCATCTTCTTGCACTCTTATTTTCCTACATAGCTGCGTTGGATATGCAAGAGGAATATAATGGCTTTAAGGAATTTGTTGAATCGATAAATATAGACCTGGCATTTTTCATGCCTTACAATGATGATGAATTAGCTACTTATCAATCTCAAAATAGTAAATCTCATGAACTGCATTTATTAACTCATGAATTATACCAAGAAGGTTATCAAGCGGAGTTAAGATTGGAGAAAGACTTTGAATTTTTCAAATCAAAGGTTAAAAATATAAAACCATTTTCGTACCCTTATAAAACAAGCCAGTCAGGACTTCCTTTCCTGCTAACTTTGGCTCACGTCTATTATAAAACACCATTCTTTCCATGCATATGGAATCGTGAAGCTAATTGAAACTTATTGTTAACGGAATGGCCGAATTTAATTTTCATACCTCAATTCAATGTTTTTTTTGTGGTGTCCAATATTTTTTGGCTTCGTAACAAACTTAAAAATCACGCCTATCGATTTTATAATAATTATTAGTTTCTTTTATCTTTATTTAACTCAGCATTCTTTGCATTGAATACCTTAGACATATACATTTCAATTTGTTCGTGCTGCCACGCAGGAAATTTCTCGGGGTCTTCTAAAAATTTAATCCATGCTGCGTTTAATATTGCAACGGGCGTCGAATCGCCTACGTCGTATTGTTTAGGATCAGACTGAGTAAGCATATCACCTATTATCGTTTCCACTATTTCGAAATAATCATCAATAAAGTACCCAAAATATTCTTCGTCTATTTTATAATTTTTGCGAAGCAATCCCCATTCAATTTCAATTTTTTCAGCAACTTTAAGATACCCTAACTTTTTACCTCGTCTTATCAAAAATTTTATCCTGATGGAAGTTATTGGGTGAGAATGGCCTTTCAATTCTTCTTCAGCTATAAAAAATTCGTCTCTACCGCCCATTTGAAAATAACTGGAAAAGGCATGCAAATAGCTCTCACCGCCAATGACAAGACCTACCGCATCGCAAAATAATTCCTGTGCCCATTTGTACCAGGTCGTTACAATGACTGCATTCTTTTCCCATTCCTCATCATTTTTCTCATCATTATGTGCAAATGCAGGCCTAAGCAAATCTTCGATTGCAAGTTGGATTTCATTGACCAATTTTTCCATCTCTGGCCGGTGTATCGCAAACAGGAGATGGCCAAATTCATGAAAGAACAGAGCAAGAAATAATAAGCCTTTTTGTTCAACAATAGGTAAGTAATATAAAGTTGGTTTAACTGGATAGATGCTAAATGATCCGTCCGCTATTGCAAAAGGGATTGTGGAAGTTAAAGGATGAGCTTTATGCAACCATTCGAGAAGTTTAAGTCCGATAATGTCCGAACTTATGCTTCTGTGTATAGGTGGGACAAAACAGGAATTCAAAAAACCTAAATTCTGGCTTAGAAGTTCTGTATCACTAAGCACATCGGGGATCAGGGCAGGATTATCTTTTCTTAATAAAAACAAATTGTCATCTATTTGCTTTTGCATGATTTTCAATTCCCGGACCAGCCATTCTTTATAAAGAATTAATTCAGCAGGCACTGCTTTGAGGCTGACAGTTGCCAGCAATAAATCAACCTGCTGACGAATTCCAACATTATGTCTAAGTAATAAATTCTTCATTATAGATCAGGCACAAGGTTCTGAATATCCAATTGATTGTGCTCTTCCAGAAGCGCTCTTAGGTCGGAAAGTGATTGAAGTAACTCTTTTATATTTTCTGGCTGACCACTCGATAACAACCCAATTATCTTTGTAGGGGGATCTCTAAATATTTTTGAGGAAAACTCTCCTTTGCGTTTTGCGGATTCAAATCGTTTTACAAGCTGCTGTTGTCTCGGATTAATTCCGGTCAAAGCCTGAAAACTATTTTGTTCGTAAGCATTTAAACTTTTTTCAAATTCCGTAATCCACTTTTCAATAGTCGTTTTCGCCTCTTCGATTTCCGATTCCGGCTTTATCCCTTGTTCTCCACCACTTGTAAGCTTTAAATGGATACTCAAAGTGTTAATCGCTCCAATGATAGAATGGTTTAGTTTCATACTTTGAACGGAAAGCCATGTTGCATCCATAAAAGATAATTTATCCTCTAACAGGGATGTGTTGTAATAATTTTATTTTTAGTTTATCATCAAGCTCTTTCACAGGGAAGGGTAAACGCTGAGCGACAGTCGGGCTGAAAAAATTAAACAAGCATGAATTGAAAAGATATTTAACCACTTCTAAATTATTAATATGAACCAGATTCATTTTTGTTTCAAGCATCAGTGGGTTAGCTGTGCCCATTTTTAATGTGCCCGCTCCAGTAGTTGCAAGAACAATATTCTTGTTATCCAGAACTACGGCAGATCCTTCCAGCACATTATCAATAAAACCATTAGAGGTATGCGTAAGGCGTATTTCTTTGACTGATGTTTTATGAAGGTCAATCAAGTCAACTACAGAATTACCCGTGAGCACACCTTGTCGGATTAACGATTTATGTGCAGCTTCCACTGCAGATTGTTCATTGCCACAGATTTTTCCGTCCCTCACAACAAGCATCCTATTCATCGGCAAAAATCTTGCTTTCTTTTTGGCATCATTAAATGCATCAATTATCCTGGTCTCAAGCTGCCGTTCGTTAATTCTTTCTGAAATTTTTGAATCCGCTTTATAGTGGGTGTTTGATACGATGATTGGTATCAATTTACGCCCCTCAATTTTGTTGATCAGCAATGACACCCCGAAAAATTTTGATTTGTCCCCTACGTCCATCACAAGCATGGCATCATAATAGCTGCTTAGCTCGGGTAAATAAGGAATGCAACGCATTTGCACCACTATGTCATAAGCGCATAAATCAATAAATGAATTCCATCTGCTTATTCTATTCTTGTTCAGAAATTCAGCTTGTTCAAATAGAGTTTTTTCGGTTAACCTTTTTATATCAAAACGCTTTAATTCTGATTCGATATCATAATAGATTGCTGGGTCATTGGTCATTGTAAAAAATACCATGCCATGAGGAACATTCTTCAATTGTAAAAAAACCTCAGAGTAAAACTGATAAGTAAGTATTTCGGCTTTAATTTCCTTACCTGTCAATCTGGATATTTTGTTTACGATATCTGTCGAAACCCTCTTTCTCAGGGATTCAGGAATATTTTGAGGAAACGGAAAGATTATTACTCTTGGAATATTTGCAGGCACATGGTAACAGCCCACTTCATCCAGAAGTTGTTTTATATCCTGATAATATTTGTTGTACGAATGCTTATTCCGTGATGAAGGAGAACAAAGCGTTTTATTTTGATTGAACAAAATACTAGGCAATGGTAATTGATGAGCACTTTTTGAGCCGGGTTGCCAATCAACTGTCCTGATTCTTAGTGATGAATTGCTAACTGGCGATTCACTGATCTTCAACCAAAACTCCGCCTCTGCTTGTTTTCTTTTGAAGGGTACTATTTTATCCAATCTTTTTAATGATGCAGGCAAAGCATCATTCATTATCCGCACAAATAACATATTAGCAGAAACAGGGACACCACTTGATAAATTTCCATCAAAAGAAACTTTTGCGACTTTATCATTTGGGTTGAACTTTAAATCAGGATATTTCTTTGTATAATAGTCATACAAATTTTCAAACGTTTGCCCATCGAATGACAATTTACCTGTTGTGGCGCAAGTCATGCCATCACAGTATTCAACGAAATAACATTTAAGCCTTTTTCTACCAAGCTTATAAAGTAATGTTCCTTTTGACCCTTCTTGCCTGCTGGTAAGATGGTTAAACCGGTCAATCTGGTTTGTGACATGATAATACTGGACAGTCTTGTTGGTAAAAAAAGCTGTTTCAACATGCAGCCCAACCCCAATTCCTTCGTTATCTATTGGGATACCGGAAACGCTATACCTGCGATAGGCGACAATGTCGCCTTCATTGGTCAATGGTTCATGATCATACCAAATCTTAGGGGTATCCATTCGTTGGTATCCATCAGATTTTTCTAACTTTCCGTAAACTGCCCTGACAACTAAATCTGTCAAATCTTCCCGTTCATTCTGATCGATGAACTTTAAGGTTTTGTAATTTTCCCGATCTGTCAATGTAACCAACCAGTTCCCTTCTTTGACCCTGATGCCATTCAAGCTTCTATTAGATATAACCAATATCGATTGAGCATTGCCACTTCTCTCATGCGGGATTGCTCCAAGTCCATATATATTTCTAAGATTTGAACAAACCCTTTCAAGCTGTTCATTATTTAATTTGTTCCCGTGCAGCTGTATGACACGAACTTTTTGAGAGATGTTGATGCCTGGCTGAAAAATTCTGATACTTGCTTCCATATCATTTACATATTTTTTGAAACGCACATAAAGAACAAATTTTAGGCTGGCGACAGGGTGTGAATGCCAATTCATCTCCGGCCTCACCAAACTGTGCCATTTCGAGCATTGCCTCCGCGCTCTGCCTGATGGCCAGTTTATTTCTAAAAATCTCTCGCTCGCTCAATGAAAATTCCTTTAGCGAATTTTCACCTAAATAAGCTTTATAAATTTTTATTTTTTCTTTGTTTGCCCCGGCCTGGTCAATTGCCCACCATGTATAAGTCAAAAGCTGCATGCTATCCTGGCCATCATCTACTTTCCCTGTCTTCCAATCGCAAATAATAAAACCATCCTGATATAGATACGCAAGATCAGCCTCTCCTGTGATCACGACCTCGTCGTTAAGTTGAATCCTAAATTTTTTTTCAACAAATGATCCCGCCAATTTTCCTGCTGTACGAAATTGTTCAAATTGTGCAGACTCCATAAAATTCTTCAATGCTTCAAATACTTTCACTTCAACTTCTTGATAAATGTCTTTTATCACATTGGTTTCAACGTAAACCTCCTGCAGAACAAATGGTGGGTAATCAAACTTTATTTCTTTTCCCAGTAGCAACGCATTGGAGTAATCAATTGATTGTTGAATCTTTTCTTTTGCTCTTTGTTTCATCCAATCCAATGAAAGTTCTGTTCCACTCTTTGCTTTAGTTAAATATAACCTGATCAGGTTATGTATAATTTTACCACTTACCAAATGTTGATTAGATAATCCTTTGAGGAATTTCACTGAATCAAAATTGACCCGACTGCCAGCGCCTTCAAGTTTGGCTGCATAATATTGATAATAATATTTCCTAAGACAGGTCTCGAAAACATTTCGCCGCGAAAACGACCATTTAATTGTGATTAAATTATTGTTCTTTTTGCGGGACGAAGTCTTTCCACCGGGTTTAGTTTCTATGATCTCGCCAAACAGGTCTATCTGATTGTTCTCATTCATCGTAAACGCTTAAGGTTTTCTGTTAACTGCCCCCATTCCTCTTTGGAGAGGTTCATGTTGGTAGCTTCTGAAATAAATTTGATCGCTTCCGAGTTGCTGCTCAAAGTGTCCCTAACTTCTGTAGGGATTTTCTTCGCATATGCCAGAAGTTCTGATGACATTATCCCTAAAATCTCAGCGATTTTTTCAATTGTTTCAGCAGATGGGGGCGGCAGGCGATCATTTTCGACTTTACTGATATATGTATAATCTACGCCGACCTTATCAGCTAAATCTCTTTGGCTAATAGAAGCTGCCCGGCGCTCATCCCTTAGTTTTTGTCCAAAAGTTATTTTCATAATATAAAGATAAGGCAAAAGTTGCAGTTGACACTCAACTCATGTTGATTTTTTTTCAACATATTTAATAATATTTTTTATTTATCTGATTTTCAATTATTTGATACTTAAAATATGAAAACCTTTTAATTGGGTTAAAAGGCGTATCCTGCAAAAAGGGCTTGGATCATTTGATTAGGGGGTATTAATTGCATGAATTTTTAATAAAATTTCATGCAATTGCAAAAAAAACATATTTTTGCACTATGAGCAAACTGGAACAATTTAAAAAACATCTTAAACCAGGTGAGGTGTATAGGCGGAACGACCTGCAAGCTTGGTCAAGTGCTGTAGACCGTCACCTGCAACAGTTGATAAAAGATGGTACGCTTCAAAAGCTTTCCGGTGGGCTTTATTATGTGCCGAAAGAAACTACATTTGGTAAAGCACCAGCTGAGGAAAAAGAGTTAGTAAATGCCTTTTTAAAAGACAACCGTTTCCTAGTGACCTCCCCCAATGATTATAACTCGCTTGGAGTTGGTACTACTCAGCTTTACAACACTCGCCGAGTGTACAATTACAAACGTCACGGCAATTACAAATTGGGAAACCGCATGTTCCAGTTTGTGCGCAAACCTTATGTACCAGCAAATGCAACAAGGGAGTTTTTGTTAGTAGACTTAGTAAATAATATAAAACACCTGTCAGAAGATCAACCAGCATTAGTAGAAAACATAAAAAAGAAAGCAGAGAAAATGGACAAACACCGATTGAGGCAGCTCGCCCATAATTTTGGAACTGCTGGCACCCGGAAAATACTGGCCGAAGTTTTACATCAATAAATATGAGCGCGATTTACTTACATGAACATAAAGATTTTTCTGATCTGCTCCGCATCATTGAGGAGGAAACAGGCATTCTGGCTGGGTTGGTCGAAAAAGATTACTGGATAATGCATGTACTGTATGGCCTCAAAAAACAAGGATATGATTTCCAACTAAAGGGCGGCACTTCCTTATCAAAAGGCTTCGGCCTGATCGATCGTTTTTCCGAAGATATCGATATCCATATCAATCCCCCAACTTCACTAGACATTAATGAAAATCCTAAAAATACAAACGAGAACAACATAAAGAAGAAAAGAGAATATTACGATTCTTTATCCAAAGAAATAAAAATTGAAGGCATAACGGGGGCGGAACGGGACACAGCATTTGACGATCTTAAAAAATACAACAGCGGGGGCATCAGGTTACATTACCAGAAGGTGACAGATGCAATTGAAGGTCTGAAAGAAGGTATCCTACTTGAAGTTGGCTTTGATACTGTTACACCAAACATACCTGTAACTATTAGTTCATGGGCATTTGAAAAAGCCAAGAGCATTGCTGACCTAGAAATAATTGATAACAGGGCCGTTGATATCTCGTGTTATGACCAGAGATATACATTCGTGGAAAAACTGCAAACCATCTCCACCAAATTAAGAAGAGAAATGACAACTGGTACAGTTGCCACCAATTACATGCGTCAATATTACGATGTGTACTCATTGCTCGGCGATAAAAAAGTGACGGATTTTATTGGAACGGAAGAATATCAAAATCATAAGAAATTGCGGTTCCCAACAGAAGATTTCGAACTTCCAGTCAACCAAAATCAGGCGTTTTTGTTGGAAGACGCTGATATCCGTAAAAGACTACAAAAACGCTATGAGGCGTCAAAGAATTTATACTACAAAGGGCAACCTCCTTTCGAGGAAATTATGAACCGTATTAAGGAATATCTTGATAAATTGTAGCTCTCTAAATGCGTTTATGCATAAACGTTATATATATTGGCACTGCGTAATTTGAAACATTTTATCTGCCTGACCAAATTGCTTTTATACGAAAAAATTAAAATTCTCGATATTGACAAAATTTAAAGATATGATCTATTTTGATGAGGCAGGCAACTCCGGCGGAAATCTGTTAGATGAAACTCAACCGACCTATATATTATTATCTCATAATTATTCCGACGACGAGGCTCAAGAAATCCTTTCGCCGTTGTTATCAATTAGCAAAGCTTCCGAATTGCATTTTACCCGTTTAAAAAAATATTCAAAATCAAGAGAAGCAATATTGCGATGCATCAACCATAAGTTGATTGAAAAAGAGAGAATATTTCATTTTGTGGCCCATAAGAAATTTATGATAGTAATTCATATTGTTGATCAGCTATTTGAACTTGTAATGCACGCAATGGGAGAAGACATTTATAAAGGTGGCGCAAATTTAGCCACTGCAAATTTATTATACATTATGGGCAATAATGCCTGGGACAAAAAGCTGTTTGATATAATGTGCAATTTATTTGTTAAATGGATGCGTTCTAATTTAATTACTGATTGTATAACTTTTTACGATGCTGTCGCTGCACTTTATTTTAGTGTGAAAACTGAAAACGAAAAGATGCTTCTCTATCCTATTCTGGCAAGCAAACCATTTGTAAACCAAATAATGGAGTCACATGACAAATATCGGTTAGATGCAACTTTAAGTTGTTTTAATGCTCATTGTCATTTTTGGGCAGCCATTTATGAAAAACCCTTTGATATCGTTTTTGACAATTCAAAACAAATAGATTATTGGAAGGATTTGATAGATTTTCTAACCAACTCCGTTCCAGAGAAAGAAGTGGGATACGGGTCAAGGAAACATAAATATCCATTACTTATTAATAGTCTTCAAATGCAAAATAGCAAAGAGTCGATCGAAGTGCAATTAGCCGATGTATTAGCCTCTTCGCTAAATTTCAATTATAGTGAAATGGCGAGAGGTCCCCAAGATTCCTTTAGTAAGCAAATAGATGAAAGCGCTTTAATTTATTCAAGCCATAATTCAATGTGGCCGGGTACTGAAGTAACACCAGAAGCACTGCTTATGACGGACGAAGAAGGAATCAATCCGTTGGACTTCATTGCATATCATGCGATGAAGCAAAATGAGAAGTGAATCGAACTCTTCCCTTGCTATTTTAGCAAAAATAACTTTTGATCATCTTGCTTTCACAATGATTTATATTTCAAAATCACAATTGCCGTTCTCTTTTGTAATTAATTACGCATTCATTAGTTCGTGACCTGGGCAATGAAACTCATTCCATTTTTACAATCAAGTTAGCCGTATCTGGATCATTGATGATTCTTTCCATTTCGGCATAGATAATATCATTCACTTCTTTTTTTATTTGCAAATAAGTTTTCCTGATCACTTCATTTTCTATATTGCTGATTGCAGGGATATTTTTATAGTTGGTTCGTTCCTTTTTTAAAGTGTTGCGATCATTTGATATTTTGCAGTGAAAAGATTTTAATTCGATCTCGCCCAACGAGTCATCAGCAACCATTCCAACGAATTCCCTGGATGACAACAATGCAATTTTTGATCGCGGAATCCATTTGCAGTGAATGGCTGACTGACGTATCAGAGCTATTGATAAAACCTCGTTCCACAAAGTGTCTCCGCACTCGTCCCATGCATAACTAAAATCAATTAAAAGTAAAATTATACTTCTCTTATATAAATTTCTCTCTCGTGCGGACTTTATGTTCCTAGCTACCCAGCTTGCGATTATCCCTAGACGAAAAACGAATATTGTTATCAAAAATAGATGCAGTAATATTTGCATCTACACCAAAATTTTTTAAAGTAGTCAATAAGGGCTTGCATTGTCCCGCAAACGTTGAAATGCGTTAAAAGTAAATTTAACGGATGATAATTACGATGAATTTGAAGAACAATTTGCCGATAATAGAACGCGCACAGGAATTGATAATATCGAATTTGAAATTCCGGCAGTCTATTGAACTTTCTTTAGTGCGGCAACATAGATTTGCATTGACTTAATTTCCTGACTCGTTTCCGCAAAGTAGCAGACAGCAATCTTACCATATGCAGGTCTATTTTCAAATGCTCCGACAGTCATCTTCAAACTCCCGGACTTTAGCTGAACGACATCACCTTCCTTTATTTCATCTTCTGGCATTTCATAAATTTTAGAATACAAATATAAAAGCGTTACGACAAAAATAAGAATACATGTACTCACGCATCGGTCGAAATGCAAAGCTATATCCACTGAGCGACCGCAACAACAACAATTTCCCTATATATAAACTCTTACCTCAATACAATTAATAAAATATCAAAGTAACTTTCTTTGACTAATAATAACCTCAAGCCTTTAAGTATAAGTTATGCCCAAGCTTAAGATAGGTGACTGCATAAGATACAAAAATGGAGCGGCAATATTGATTTGGTTTAATCGAAATCAAAGAACTCGGATAGATTAAGTTTAAGAGCTTTGGCTATCGCAGAGATGTGGCTGACGGAACAATTTACTTCAGCGTATTCAATTCGTTGTACTTGCTTTACTTCGAAATCGCATTTAAATGCAAGTTCCTTCTGGGTTAAATTCTGCTCCTTTCGAAGTTGCTTAATTCTTCGACCAATCCTATTTAAGGTCTTTTGTTCGCGGTATGATTTTGTTTTCAAGAATGTTAAGATGCGAGATATATTCGAAAATTAAAACGTCATATATGACGTTTATAAAGTTTATTATCTTATCTTTGAATGAAACGTACTGAACTATGGATACACTTTCGCTTGCAGAACAATTCCTCAACAAACAATATAACAATGTGAAGTATATGTTTTGCATTAGTGATAACAGGCATGAAGCGCAATTTTTTAAAGCTGATGACAAAGTTGGAAATCCCGTTATAAAAATGCTTGTTTTCACTAATCGCCTGCAGGAAACCACTATGTACGATATAAAACCAGAAAAGACATTTTCTCTATCACAATAGCGTTTGGTTCGTTCATTTCAGAATTTCTCTTAGAGTCTTGAGGGATGACGCCATATAAAAAGGTAGATAAACGAGATTGACCATCTCGTTTATCTTTATTAACTATACTAATGACATTGATCAACACGATAAGAAAACGAGAAAAAGATAGCGATCAGATATTTTACAGTTCGAGTCTAACCAAGCTTCCATCTTTAAAGTTGCAAGTTGTCAAAATTAACGTTTCGTGTCCCTTCAATGACATCTCGAATATTTACTTCATAATAGGAATTAGTCGTCTCCTCTCTTTCGTGCCCCATCATTTTTGAAACAATTGGCCGCTCTGCTCCAAACCGTATGTATAATTGCGAATTCGTATTCCTAGCGAGTTTGTTATACATATTTCTTTCCCATCCCAATTGTTCTGCAATCAATTTAAGTCTCCGGTTATATACTTGGTTATACATAAAATATTTTCTGTCGAGCAGAAATTTATCCTTGGAATTCTTGCACTCATATTTTCGAATAAGATCAATCGCATTGGGAAACTTCCACAATGGAACGATGGCGAGGTTACCGTTTTTAGACCGCGACGCATTTAAATAATAACCATGCTGCGGATCTTTTTTAAGATCCGCTTTTAGGAGTTCTTTCAAATCGTTATAATAAAACCCGGTGTAGATCTGCAGCATGAAAAGATCTCTATCTCTTTCAAGTGATTTTGCCTTTTCAGAAAATTTAAAATTTTTGAGTGCCTGTATTTCCTCAATTTCAAGGTGATCTTTCTTTGGTTTACCAATTTTGATATGAACATCTTCAAAAATTGATTCCTGGTGCGCCTTTGTTATGTGTCCGTCTTTTCGGGCCCAATTAATAACTTTTTTTAGCACGTTGAAATAACTGTTGATAGTTGAACCCGCGAGATGACCTTCGTTCTCACAATATTTTTTGAAACGCAGGAAAAGATCCTCCGATAAATCATTAAAAGTAATTGAGGCGTTAAAGCGATTTAAAATTGCCTGGCAGGATCGATATCTTTTCAGAGTTGCTAACTCGAGACTCTCGGGCGTGTCCTTAATGATGTCGGTGAAATATTCGTTGAACAAATTTGTGTTGTGCGTTTTTTGAAGTTCTTTTAGAACCAGTGGAAACGTCACGCTTTTTTTATTTGCGAAACAACGCCTGACCAAATCATTAAACATTTCAATTTTTTCTTTTATCGTATTATTAATTTCAAACGCAAACGGATGTGTATTTTTTATCCAGGAATATTCTTTTCCACTCCATTGATCAAGTTTAATTTTTTGTGGAAGTTCGATAGGAAAATATCTGCTGATTCGATCAATCGTGATGCGAAGATGAATTGGATAAGTTTTAGAAGTTCGAATCTTATTTCGCCAATTAAGGACAGGTTTACAAGTAGGCGTAAGCATACCCTAAAGATACGAATAGGTGTAAAACAAAGCGTAAAACAAAGTGTAAAACATTTTGCAAAATCTAACCAAATCAAACAGAAGTCAAAAAATGCAAAAACCCGCTGTAGGACTAGCTTACAGCGGGTTTTGAGTTTTGTTAGGCTTGGTTTCGTTTGGCCTTTTGTTGTCCCACGAGGATTCGAACCTCGACAAACAGAACCAAAATCTGTCGTACTACCATTATACTATGGGACAGTCCTGATAAAGGGTGCAAAAATAAGGTCTGAACGCATAATGACAAAATCGAATTACTTACATTCAAAGGTTCCGTTTGTGCTTTACCGTAATTAAATTTATTTTGAATATGCGGTCCTCTACTCACTTAAATTTTCCGGAGCACCAAATTCTTATCAAAGAATCATAAATTACAAGCGATTTAAACTGAGATGACTTCTACTACCGTCGCTTTAAAAAGAAAAATAAGTTTAATTCAGGCTACCAGTATCAACATGATTGATATGGCCGGCATTGGGCCATTTGTAGTAATCTATCTCGTCATACAAATTTCAGCAGGACCTCATTTTTTATATGCATGGTTTCTCGGCGCATTATTATCTTTTGCAGATGCCCTGATATGGAGCGAACTCGGCGCCGCATATCCGATGGCAGGAGGAAGTTATAATTTTCTAAAGATTGCTTACGGAAAAGAAAAAGGGGGAAAATTATTTTCCTTTCTCTATGTGTGGCAAACGATGATCCAGGCGCCATTGGTGATGGCATCTGCTGCAATCGGATTTTCTGAATATCTAAGTTTTTTTGTTCCGCTGAGTCCGGCGATTTCAAAAATTATCTCCGGATCACTCATCATACTTGTTGTTATCGCTCTATACAGAAAAATTGAAGAGATCGGGAAAATCAGTATCGCATTATGGATAAGTATGATTACTATTTTCTCATGGATTATTATTGGCGGCATCATGCACGGGAACATGCTTGAGCCGTTAAAACACATCAATGAAAATATTCAAATCAATCAATTGTTTTTTGTCGCCTTGGGACAATCGACCGTTAAAACTATTTACACTTACCTAGGCTATTATAATATTTGTCAGCTCGGTGGCGAGATCGTAAATCCTGAAAAAAATATTCCGAAAAGCATGCTGATTTCTGTTGCAGGTATCTCGGTGCTTTATATTGCAACCAACCTAAGTATAACAAGTGTCATTCCCTGGCAATCCGCCATGAAAAATAAATATATCGCGAGTGAATTCATCAAATCCATATCCGGCAATCACGCAGCAAATATTGGCACCGTCATCATTTTATTAGTTGCATTTGCTTCTTTATTCTCAGCCACTTTGGGATATAGTCGTGTTCCTTACGCAGCAGCGAAAGATGGTGCATTTTTCCCGGTGTTTTCCAGGTTACATCCCACAAAAAATTTTCCATACGTATCACTTCTATTTTTAGGCGGCGTAGCTTTTGTATTCAGTCTGCTGTTTAAAATGAAACATGTTATCGACGGTATCCTTGCCATGCGCATACTCGTGCAATTTGTAGCGCAGGCAATTGGGGTAGTACTATTGCGAAAAAGAAATGGCACAATACGATTGCCTTTCAAAATGTGGCTGTATCCTTTACCAGTGATTGTTTCAATACCTATATGGCTTTTTATTTTTTTCTCGACCGGCATGGCAGCCATATTTGCGGCAGTACTGATTATTGCCGGCATCATTGTTTATTATCTGACAAAAGACTGGTGGAAAAAAGAAATTAATTTCGAATTTGAAAATAAGTAAACGCAATTTCTAAAAAGCAATCATCCATATGAAAAGAAGGAAATTTATCAGGCAGGCAGCTTTAATCAGTTCAGGAATATATTTTTCCAAATATGCTGCCGGCACTCCGCCAGATTTTCCAATTGTAAGAATCGATGCTGCAAAAAGAAAATTTAAAAGTGTAGCAGTCGAAAAAGCAATCGCCGATATAAAAAATAAAATCGGCAATAAAGAAGTTGCGTGGCTTTTTGAAAATTGTTTTCCAAACACAATCGATACTACGGTAGATTTTGAAGTGCTAAATGGTAAGCCGGACACTTACGTTATTACCGGAGATATCGATGCCATGTGGCTGAGAGATAGTTCTGCCCAAGTGTGGCCATATCTTTCATTGATAAAAGAAGATAAGAATTTACAACAATTAATTGCAGGAGTAATCAACAGGCAGGTAAAATGTATTTTGAAAGATCCTTACGCAAATGCGTTTTATAAAGATGAAAAGAAAATAAGTGAGTGGAAAGAAACTGATGTTACCGATATGAAACCCGGTATTCACGAACGCAAATGGGAAATTGACAGCTTGTGTTATCCCATTCGCTTATCATATGGATATTGGAAGGAAACCGGGGACACGTCTTTGTTTGATAAGGACTGGATTGCAGCAATGCAAGTGATCATAAAAACCTTTAGAGAACAGCAAAGAATATCCAACGACGGGCCTTATAGTTTTCAACGCAAAACAACATGGGCAACGGATGGAGTTCCACTGGGTGGTTATGGCTACCCTACAAAAAAAGTTGGTTTGATCCATTCCATGTTTCGCCCGAGTGATGATGCCACTTTATTTCCATTTCTCATACCATCAAATCTTTTTGCATTTTATTCATTGCAACAATTGGCAGCAATCATGCAATCCGGTTTGAACAATAATAAAATTTTTGAAGACTGCCTGGTATTTTTGGATGAACTAAATGGCGCACTCATCAAATACGCGGTTGTCAACCACCCGGTACATGGCGACGTATTTGCCTACGAAGTGGATGGTTTCGGTAATCACACATTTATGGACGATGCAAATGTTCCGAGCCTGTTATCACTCCCCTATCTTGAAACTCCGGGTCAATCGCAGGAACTTTCTGTGTTGAATAAAAAAAGTCGTGGATATCAAATATACCAGAACACCCGAAAAATGGTGTTGAGCGAATCAAATCCATTTTTCTTTAAAGGAAAAGCCGCCGAAGGAATTGGCGGTCCGCATGCAGGGATAAACATGATTTGGCCATTGAGTATTATCATGCGTGGGCTCACCAGCAATGATGACCAGGAAATAAAATATTGCATCGATACTTTGCAAAAAAATCATGCAGGCACTGGTTTCATGCATGAAAGTTTTCATAAAGACGATTCTACAAAATTTACCAGGAAGTGGTTTGCATGGGCAAATACATTATTTGGAGAATTTATTTTGAAAGTGTACAGGGAAAAACCGCAGCTATTGAGCTAGAGTGGAGAGCGAAGAGTGAGAGCGGAGAAAACAGAGCGGAGAGCGGTGGTAATGCGCTCTCCGCTCTGTTTCTTCGCTCCCACTCTTTATACAGCTTCGACGAGGTAGTAATTCTTTTTCCCTTTCTGAATCAGCAAATATTTTGCATGAAGCAGAAAAGAGTCGTTAATAACCAACTGTGCATTATCGACTTTTTTTCTATTGACGCTGATGCCGCCATTCTGAATCATTTTTCTGGCTTCGCCTTTGCTCGCGAGAATTCCCGATTCTGCAAGAAAACTAACAATGTCAGTTCCACCTTTTAATTTATTCAATTCATACGCTGATTTCACAACACCTTCCATACTTTGCAAATCCTCTTCGCTCAATGATTCTGCCGGCGCGGTTTGATTTGCGAATAGCTTTTCAGTGGTGAGAATCGCTTTTTGATATTCGTCGGCGCCGTGCACGAAGGTTGTTATTTCTTTTGCCAATGCTTTTTGCAGAATTCGTGCAGCCGGATCCTGTTTATGTTTTTCTGTGAGCAAATCAATTTCTTCCTTTCCCAAAAAAGTAAATATTTTGATCCACCCTTCCGCGTCTGCATCTGCAGCATTCAACCAAAACTGGTAAAATTGATAGGGAGATGTTTTTTCAGGATCCAGCCAGATATTTCCTTTTTCAGTTTTTCCAAATTTTCCGCCATCAGATTTTGTAAGTAAAGGACACGTGAACGCAAATGCATCGCCCCCGTTTTTTCGCCTGATCAACTCCGTTCCCGTTGTGATATTGCCCCATTGATCGCTTCCGCCCATTTGCAGTTTGCAATTCTTGTGAGTATATAACCAATAGAAATCGTATCCCTGTACAAGCTGGTAAGTAAATTCTGTAAAACTCATTCCTGCTTCGCCATCCAATCTTTTCTTTACACTGTCTTTCGACATCATATAATTTACCGTGATATGCTTTCCGACGTCACGAATAAAATTCAAAAAACTAAAATCCTTAAACCAGTCGTAATTGTTTACCATCTCGGCAGCATTTGGTAATGCCGGATTGAAATCAAGATATTTTTCAAGTTGCCTTTTAACACCTGCCAGGTTGCGGTTAAGTGTATCTTCATCAAGAAGATTTCTTTCTTCACTTTTACCACTCGGATCGCCGACCATGCCAGTCGCCCCGCCCACCAAAACGATCGGTTTGTGATTGGCTTTTTGAAGATGAACCAACAAAATAATCGGCACCAGGCTACCGATATGCAAACTTTCTGCAGTGGGATCAAAGCCGATATAACCGGAGGTCATTTCCCGATTAAGCTGTTCTTCTGTACCCGGGATAATATCCCGGATCAAACCTCTCCATTGTAAATCTTTTATTAGGGACATGACAAATGATTAACGATTTTTGGCAAAATTAAGGCATTATCGCATCGGAAAACAGGTGCAATAATCTGAATAAAAATACGTTAGATAAGATTAGCATATTCGCGGACTCATTTTGGCCAAATCAGCAATGGTTGGCTCGTATAAATGCCGGTTGTGCAGCCAATATCCCTGGGAAACAGTCTATTAAAACTATTAATTCAAAGTTGTTTCGATGAAGCGACCCCGTACCACTGAAAGCATATCGAAGACTATGTAACTATTGGCTTATGCTCGAAAAAATGACGGGTGCGATTCGTCTGGCAAGAATACTGATAAAGTTCAGTCGGATGACCAAAATCTACTCTTTAATAACCCTGATACTGCTGCTTTGTAATAATGCATGGGCTCAGTTTGCAAAATACTCAAATGAATTTTTAAATATCGGTGCGGGTGCACGCGGCATGTCGATGGGAAATGCGCAAGTTGCATCTGTGACTGATGGAACAGCGGGTTATTGGAATCCTGCGGGACTTGTTAACGTGAAGGACTACCCGCAGCTCAATCTTATGCACTCGGAATATTTTGCAGGCATTGGAAAATACGATTACGCCAATCTTGTTCTTCCCTTAAAAGATAATAAAAGAACACTGGGACTAACACTGCTTCGATTTGCAGTGGATGATATCCCCAACACAGTTTTTCTCGTGCAACCGGATGGAAGTATCGACTTCAGTAACATTACTACATTTTCGTCTGCAGATTATGCTTTTATTTTTTCTCTCGCACAACAAGCTAAATGGAGTAAAAATAAAAATATCAGTTTTGGTCTGAATGCAAAAATCATCCATCGGCAAGCGGGTGATTTTGCGCGCGCCTGGGGTTTTGGATTTGATGCAGGAATGATGGTTACCGGCAATCGTTGGAAGATAGGTGTTGTTGCGAAAGATGTCACAACCACTTTCAACGCGTGGTCGTATAATATAGATGAACAAATGCGCGAAGTGTTTTATGTAACGCAAAATGATATCCCTTCTAAATCGACAGAATTGACTGCACCGCAATTGATATTAGGAGGTTCATATAATTTCAAGATCAATAAAAAAATCAGCCTTCTTGCGGAGGCTGACTTCGATATTACTTTCGACGGTCGTCGTAATACCGTCATCAGCTTCGATCCGGTGAGTATTGATCCGAAAGTTGGATTGGAATTGTCATACAACAGTGTATTTTTTGTGCGCGCGGGTATCAACAATTTTCAAAAAGCATTGGATGATAAAGACACCACAAATCAGAAAAAGATTTGGATCTATCAGCCAAGTATAGGTGCAGGATTTAAAATAGGCGATGTGCAAATTGATTACGCTTTTACCAATCTTGCCAACCAATCGAATCCTTTATACACGCACGTGTTTTCATTGAAAGTTGACTTAAGAGATTTAAAAAAGAAGAAGAAAAAGTAATACGTACCAACGATAAGTGAAATAAACACTATGAAAAAAAATTTTACAATACTATTACTCTTGTTGATGAGTTTCGGGTTGCATGCCCAGACTTACAACAACGAATGGATTGACTTTTCCAAAACCTATTTTAAATTCAAAGTCGGCGCTGATGGATTGTACCGCATTCCACAATCAGTACTTGCCAATGCAGGGTTGAATAATACGCCTGCGGAAAACTTTCAATTATTCCGAAATGGCGTAGAAGTTCCCATATACACTTCTATTCCCACTGGAATTTTTGGACCGTCAGATTATATCGAATTCTATGGAAGAATGAACGACGGAAAGCCCGATAAACAATTGTATCGAAGCCCATCTTACCAGCACACAGATAAATGGAGTTTGCAAACAGATACCGCTGTCTATTTTCTGACGGTAAATAATTCCGGACCGGTTTTTCATTTTGCGAACACGAGCAATGATACTACCGGGAATGTATTACCAGTGGAACCTTACTTCATGTATAAAGCGGGTACTTATTTTCGATCCCAGCTTAATCTCGGCTATGCAATAGCGTTAGAACAGTATATTTATTCATCATCGTACGATATCGGAGAATTCTGGAGCTCCAACAATATTTCGCAATATACACCATTCGTAAGCAACCTGAGTAACCTTTTTATATACGGCGGAGGGCCGAATGCATATTTTCAATTCGGTGCCGCAGGCGCTGCAGATACAATAAGGCACATACAGGTGAAAATAAATAATACCCTGGTAAAAGACACTGTGATGAATGGATTGAATGATCTGCAATCGAGCGCAATTGTTCCATTGGGAACACTTAATACATCTTCGACGGATTTTCAATTCATCAACTCTTCACCAGCAGTCACTTTTAGCGACAGGATGGTAATCTCATATTTCGAATTAACGTATCCGCGTCAATTCAATTTCGGAGGAGCATCCAGTTTTGATTTTGAATTACCTGCAAAACCAAGTGGATACTATCTCAAGATCAACAATTTTACTTTCGGATCTGTTGCCCCTGTACTATATGACGCAACCACTGGTCAAAGATTTACTGCAGTGTTGGATGCAGGAAATGTTCCTACTTTTTTATTGCCGGGAAGTTTATCTACCAGAAAAATGGTTTTGGTCAGCGAAGACCCTTCAACCATAAAAACAATTGGTAGTCTCACCACGAAAAACTTTGTCAGATTTAATGATCCTGCGAACCAGGGGAATTATATTATCATTAGTAACACGCTTCTTTATACCGGAACGCACGGAAATAATCCGGTGGTCGATTATAAGAATTACCGCAGTTCCGCTCCTGGTGGAGGATTCAACACGCAGATTGTAGATATTGATGAATTGGTTGATCAGTTTGCATTTGGCATTAAAAAGCACCCGCTTTCTATAAAAAACTTTTTGAACTACGCGCGTAGCAACTATTCTGTGAAGCCCGAATTTGTGTTTTTAATCGGAAGAGGAATGGCGTATAATGATTACCGCTATAATGAGAGCAGTCCGTCTGTGGATGCGCTAAATCCTGTGCCGACTTTTGGCTTCCCCGCATCAGATATGATGCTAAGTTCACAAGACGGCGCGCATCCCGTTGCATTGACTCCAATCGGGAGGCTGGCAGCAATAAGCGGTTCTGAAGTGGAAATCTATCTTGATAAGGTCAAAGAATATGAACAAGTGCAGCAAACTGCTCCGAATACAATTGCAGCCAGGGCATGGATGAAAAATATTATGCACGTTACCGGTGCAACTGATCCCTATCTCGAATCCATATTGTGCGCTTATATGAGTGTATACCGGGGAATAATTATTGACACCGCTTTCGGTGCAAATGTTTATACATTTTGTAGTAGTAACCTGACAGACAATAACCAGGTCTCCGCGGCACAATTCCCTCAACTTTTTTCAAATGGGATTGGCATACTGACTTATTTTGGCCACTCATCTTCCTCTGTTCTTGGATTCAATCTTGATGACCCTTCCGTGTACAATAACAGTGCGAAATATCCCGTGTTCTATGTGAACGGATGTTATGCAGGCAACTTCTATAGTTTTGATCCAACAAGGCTGGGATTGGGTAAAACGCTTTCAGAAACATATGTGCTCGCAAAAGGAAAAGGTTCTATTGCATTCGTAGCAAGTACACACTACGGCATTGTCAATTATCTGAATCTTTACCTGAACGAGTTGTACGCATTTATTGGCAACACGGATTATGGAAAACCAATCGGTGTTATCCAGGCGGATGCAGCCCAGAAAGTAATCAATTTACTGCCACAGGATTTCTTAGCACGTGCGCAATCCGAAGAGATGGGAATCCATGGAGACCCTGCGGTAAAAATAACCACATCCAGTTTGGCCGATTACGATATCGAATTATCGCAGGTGAAAATTTCTCCTGCTTTTATTTCCGTGGCCGACAATAGCTTTACAGTGAATGCTACCATATACAATCTTGGAAAATATGCTCATGATTCTATAACGGTGTTGATCACACGCAAATATCCAAACGGAACTACTTCGGTTGTGAGGAAAAGATTAGCGGGAATTTCTTTTTTAGATTCGATATCGGTTACATTTCCTATCGTTGCTACCAGGGATAAAGGGCAAAATACAATTACAATTGTGGTGAATTCCGATAATGATGTTCCTGAAACAACCCTTAATAACAATACGGTAAACTCAGACGTATTCATATATGAAGATGAACTTAACCCGGTTTATCCATATGATTATGCGATCATCAATAAACAAAATCAAAAGTTATACGCATCCACTGCAAATCCGTTTGCGCCTTCTACTCAATATGCAATGGAAATTGATACAACGGAATTATTTAATTCACCTTTAAAAGTATCGAAGAATATTACTTCAATAGGCGGTATTCTCGAATTTGATCCCGGTATCAATTATATCGATAGTACAGTTTATTATTGGAGAACATCCATTGTGCCGACCGGTAACAATTTATATCATTGGAATGAGTTCTCATTTGTTTATATAGATTCGAATGCAAGTGGTCCGGGATTTAATCAATCGCATTATTATCAACATTTACAATCAACAGGCCAGGGTATCTCAGTAAACAGTCGCCGCCAATGGCAATTCTCAACGCACCCTAATAATTTATTTATAAAGAACGGCGTATTCCCTACTGCAGCTTCGAACGCCAATGATTTTGCGGTGGAAATTAATGGTAACACCACTACGATTTTGAGTGTGTGCGGAGTTTCCGGAATTATTTTTCACGTGTTCGATTCTGCAACTTTTAAACCATGGTTGAATTCCGTACCCGGATCGAGTCAGTATGGAAGTGATGTGGTTTGCGGTGTTAATCGTAAATACAATTTTCAATTCAATATTTTAGATACTGCGAAACGCAGAGCAGTTGTGAATTTCATGGATTTGATTCCAGACGGAGCATATGTAGTTGTGAAAAATATTTCCGGAACAGATCCTGCCTCAAATACCTATGCATCAGATTGGGCAAAAGATACTTCATACCTGGGATCCGGAAATTCTATGTACCTGCGGTTATTGGGACAAGGCTTTACCGGCATCGACTCATTCAACCAGCCCCGGGCATTTATTTTCGTTTATCAGAAAAACAGGCAAAATACTTTTACACCAAGATTTGTATTCAGCCAGGGAATAACCGATAAAATATTTCTCTCCGATGATGATTACGTCAGTTTTGACTCCGTCGGTTTTGTGACATCACCGTTATTTGGTCCGGCTAAGCAATGGAAGCAAGTTCATTGGAGAGGTTCAAGTCTTGAAAATCCTTCAACGGATTCTGTAGGTGTTACCGTTGTGGGTGTTGATACTGCAGGTAATCAAACAAACCTCTATAACCTTGCGCTTACCAATCAGGACTACGATATTTCTTCGGTAAATCCGGCTCAATATCCATACCTGCAACTAAAAATGAAAACGGTCGACACAACACACGTAACTCCATACCAATTAAAATACTGGCGAATCAACTATGTCCCTGTACCGGAAGGTGCACTTGCGCCGAATATTTTCCTTTCTGGCAAAGACTCTCTTGAACTTGGCGAGAAACTTGAATTTGGTATTGCTTTCAAAAATATAAGTATGTCTGCATTTGACAGCATGCGAATTACTTTAAACATCACCGATAAAAACAATATCACACATTCAATATTAATCCCGAAAAAAAGACCCATAGTTAGTGGAGATACTTTAAAAATCATGTATGAAATCGATACAAAAGATTACCCAGGACTAAATACAATATTCCTGGATGTGAATCCGAACAATGATCAGCCGGAACAATATCACTTTAATAACTTCCTTTATAAAAATTTCTATGTGCGTGTTGACAAAACAAACCCGCTGCTTGACGTAACGTTCGACAATGTGCATATTTTGAATGATGATATTGTTTCTGCAAAACCACACATCCTGATAAAATTGAAAGATGAAGCGAAATTTTTATTATTGAATGATACCGCTCTCTTGAAAGTACAGGTCAGGTATCCTGATCAATCGCTACACCCATATTATTTCAACAGCGACACGTTGCGTTTTACACCGGCAACAAGCAGCGCAGACAATACGGCAAGTGTAGATTTCTATCCTGCCTTCACTAAACAATTAAATCCTGAGGGAGATGATTATCAACTGATCGTTACCGGGAAAGATGCCAGTGGAAATGCATCGGGAACAACCCAATACCAAGTGTCGTTCAAGATTATTACAAAGGCGATGATCTCAAATATGCTCAACTATCCGAATCCGTTTACAACTTCGACAGCTTTTGTATTTACCATTACAGGAAGTGAAGTACCGCAAAATATAAAAATTCAGATACTAACCATCACTGGCAAAATCGTCCGAGAAATTACCAAGGATGAATTAGGTCCATTACATGTTGGTAGAAACATCACCGAATTCAAGTGGGATGGTACGGACATGTATCATCAGCGGCTTGCGAATGGTGTCTATTTGTATCATGTGGTTACAAATCTTAATGGCAAATCACTCGACAAATACAAATCCGAAAGCGACAACACCGATCAATTCTTTAATAAAGGTTATGGCAAAATGTACCTGATGCGATAACAAGATTGAAAATTAAAAAAGGCTGTTGTTCGCAACAGCCTTTTTAATTTATACAATAATCGCTTCACTATCTTTATATGAAAAGTACGGAAGACTCAATTCGATTTATGAGCAGCCAACGGACTGAACGACTCAACTATAAAAGCGATTTGCCAGATAACAAAAAAATTTGGATAGCAATCAGTTTGGCTGCACTTGTATTTTTTCTGATCATCGCCAATCCGTCGAAATATTATTTTTTGAATGATGATTTTGGCCTTATTCCCATTTCAGCCGAAAAACATTTTATACACGGGTATTTTTTCAGGTTGTTGTTTAATATTTCTCTCTGGTTCGACCATCTGATCTGGGGTCGGACTGCTTTGGGTTATCATCTCACCAATGTAATCATACATATCGTCAATTCTATACTGCTATTTCTATTCGCTCAATCACTATTCATTCTTTACCACGACAACAACACGCTCTTAAAATCCTGGCTCGCTTCTGTCTTATTTTTACTGTATGCATTTCACTCCGAATCTATATTTTGGATTGCCGGGCGAGGCGGATCATTGAGCAGTCTGTTCTTTTTATCAGCAGGAATTTGCTATTTAAAAAGAGACCATCGGCGCTTGAATATTTTTTTGTCAGTATTTTTTTTTATCTGCGGCTTGTTCGTTTATGAATCTGTCTGGATATTCCCTTTCTTTTGTTTTGCTATATCCGCCACGGATGTCCTAACAAAAAAGAAAGACCGGAAGCGGGAAAGCAGGTATATAATATTTGTAATAAGCGCTTTTCTATTTTATTTTATTTATAGGCGAATGATAACCGGAAAGCTCAGCACCGATTATGAGCTGGGAAGTATTGTTCATTTAAATGTATCCGCGCTATTTTACAATTACAATACACTTATAGCACGCAGTTTTCTGCCTCCGATGGCATCTTCGAAATTATTTTTAGCATCTTATCTTCTTGGTATTGCCGTATCGTTGGTTATTCTATTTGCCTTGATAAAAAAAAGAAAGATGAATGTGTTGACGTGGTTACTGATTATTTGTTTTATGATATCTATATTGCCGCCAGTATCGTTGGGGATAGACACGCATGATACCGAATCCGAACGTTTTATTTATCTGTCTTCAATCTTCGCTATTTTATTGATCATCGAAGTCTTATCGCTTTTGTTGAATGCCAGGAAATTCTTCATATGCTCAATCTTGTTAATGATCGCGCATGGTTTTTATTTATTTCAATCGGCATTGGTCTATCGTTTCAGTGGATCCATCACAAGAAAATCGCTGGAGTTTATTAATCAAAAACAGGAACTGGAAAATATTTACCTGGTGAACCTGCCATCACAATACAAAGGTGCATTGATGTTTAGATCAGGATTAACCGGAGCAATACAATGGATTTGCACCGATTGTAAATACGGGCATCTTGTTACACTTAACGCACATGAATTTACAAAGAGAAAAAAAACATTTCAACTGCTGGAACTAAAGGGAGAGCGGGGCATCAAATCGATGAATGGCAAATTGATTGTGGATAGTGCAGGTTCAAATTCGAAGATTGAATTATCGCATGTTTCCTTTTCATTCAGGCCCGGAAAAGATATGATTTTATATTGGACAGATAGCTCGCTTGTAAAAATCAAATGATTTCAGATCCTGGTTGAAAGGAATTCGCGTTCAAATACAGAAATCTGCGTTGTCAACCTTCCGCCGGTTTCATGTTGAACTTCCGGATTAATCACTTCACTTTTATTCATCGCAATTTTTTTAAAAATCCCACAACGGCGCCCATGCTCATAATAATTAAATACGGTGAGATGCTTAAAAAAAATCGGTTATGCCAGTCATCACAACTCATGAATACTGTTATCCAGGTGAGCAGAATCACTGAAAAGAAATATAAAACGATATAAAGATGATTTTGGAACCAATAACGAATTCCCAGGAATGCTAATAAATACAAGGGATAAAAATAAGCGACTAGGTATATATTGTGAGAACGACTGTAGTAGTTGCGATAGAGTCCAAAAAAAGCTAAGGTTCTTTCGCCGGATAAACGCAAAAACTGGCCAAAATTATGCATGATATAATAGAAAAGTCCATATACCGAATTTCCATTTTCGATTGCGTCGATCTGAATCGGACCTTGCAATGTAGGGACCCCGCAAATAATTGTCTCACTTCTGAACGGTAACATAAAATCAAATTCGCCGCCACTCCCCAGAGCCTTATCAAGAACAAATAGAAATAAAATGACAGACCCTGAAAATAAAATTGTCTTTTTTACAATGGAGATATTTTTAAGAAATCTAAAAAACAAATAGATAACAGCAGGTGGCAAAAAAAGTAACCCGGTCGGCCGCGTGAAAGAAAGTAGAATCAGCCATGCTAAAATACGTACGACATTATTGACTGATAGTTTATCAATGCGAAGCAGGTAGCAAGTAAAGATTAACGAAAAACTATAAAACAATGATTCCGTCTGAAGAAATGTATTGAATTCCTGGTAAAAAAAATTTGAGATCAAAATGCCCGTTCCTACCAGTGCAATATCTTTTCGACCAAAAATATTTTCCAGCAATCTGTAAAAGCAAAAACATGCTATGAAATTGAAGAGCATTTGTATAATCAATACAAAAACGAAACCCAGGTTTAATTTAAACGATACGGTCAATAAAAATATCTGCGTAAAATAAAGCCAGTAATTCGAAGAGCTAAGCGTTCCGCTATCGGCAAAACGGTGGGCCTCTCCAATATATTTTTCAGCTTCTCCAACAGTAACGACGCCATTTTTCAAAAGCAAAAAAATATTCAGGAGTATCCATAAAATCAATATGAAAATTTTCGGATCATCGAAATAGCTCCTTATTTTTTTAACCGTCGAAATAAGCATAAAGAATATAATTGTTCCTGTTAACCTCTTTGTGTAAAAGAAGAAAATCAAATTTCAACTCATCATGGTTCCAAATAAAAATATCGGAATAAATCCAAAAACAAACGTGAGTTATAATGGTTAACTAGTGAGCAATCTCTTTAAATCTCGCAATATACTTTCCGACCATATCGAATTCAATATTCACGGTTGATCCCGGGGACACATGCTTTATGTTAGTATGTTCGAAAGTATAAGGTATAACTGCCACTTTGAAATTTTTCTTTTTGACGTCGAATACAGTCAAACTTATCCCGTTCAGACAAATAGAACCTTTCTCAATAAGCAGGTGGTTGAACTCTTTTGGAAATTCAAATTCGAATTCCCAACTGCCTTTCAATGCTTTTTTTTGAACGCAGGTTGCAACAGTATCTGCATGGCCCTGTACGATGTGTCCGTCCAATCGACCATTCAGAAGCATCGATCTTTCAAGGTTTACGGAATAACCTTCAATCCATCGATCAAGATTGGTTTTTTTTAAAGTTTCCCTGATAGCGGTAACCCTATGCACGCCGGGGCGGATATCTTCCACGGTCAGGCACACGCCGTCATGGCAAACACTTTGGTCAACCTTCAACAAATCAGATATTTCAGAAGCCACCCAAAATGTTTTATTGGCTCCCTCGGCCGAAATCGACTTTATATCCCCTATTGATTCAACAATACCAGTAAACATGGTGTAAAAATCGGCTTTTTATAATTCCGTTTCATAATTTCAGCTTTTCCTTTTATATTTGCATCCCATTCATTGATCAAAGGAGGTATATTATATGTTGATTATAGATTCAAAAGATTGCGAAAATATAGACAAGGCTCTCAAAAAGTACAAGAAAAAATTTGAGAAAGCAAAAGTGCTAGTGCAGCTAAGAGCTCGCCAGTCATACACCAAACCTTCAATCAAAAGAAGAAGTGAAGTGTTGAAAGCAATTTACAGGCAGCAGCTCGCAAGTGGTAAATTTGATGAATAGTCTACTTATTTCATTCAAAATAAAAGCAAAAGGATCATCTTTGATGATCCTTTTGCTTTTATAAAGATTTTCCTAATCATAATAACAAGGTTGTTATCGATGCAACTACTTCGCACGCTTGGCAAGTATCCATTTCACTCAATCGCAATCATTTTATTTTTTATTACGCATGGTTACAGTGAAAATGCTGGCGCCATTCCGATCGCCGACATGTTCAGTTTTTTCCTGATTTGCGCAGTTATAACCATTGTGTTGTTGTTCCTCATAAAAAAATGGATGAAATCATGGATCAATGCCGCAATTATTGTTACTATCCTCCTGATATTTTATCTTTTTTTTGGAGCTATCCAGGAATCGTTAAAAAGCTTAAAGCCGCTGCATTGGCTGGCCAGGTACAGTGTGATGTTGCCTGGGACCATAGTGCTGATTATTTTTTTAGCAATTTATCTTAAAAAGAAAGGCAGGGAGTTTACTCGTGCGACGGCCTACCTCAACGTTTTACTAATTATATTAATCCTGGTTGACATTACTAATATTTCCGCGGGAATATTTCGGACTAAACCAAATTTACAAGATGGGAAAAACGGCTTGCTATCATCCATGCCGCCGTGCGATACCTGTAAGAAGCCCGATATTTATTTAATTGTGCTCGACGAGTATTGGGGGACCGACATGTTGCGAAAATATTTCAACTACGACAATACTGCATTCATTTCATTCCTGTCTGAAAATGGTTTCCATGTGCTCGCCCATCCGCATAGCAACTATACCGTAAGTCCAATATCGGTCGGTTCAACCTTCGATATGAAATATGCATCACATTGGACTAATGTGGTTGTAGAGGATTATGGAGTCATTGCTTCAAAAATAATCAGTCAGAGCCCAACCATTGGGTTTTTAAAATCATCCGGTTACGAAATAAATAATTGCTCAATTTTCGATGTTGAAAACAAACCCGGGGTTTCCGATTTCGAAATGTTGCCGATAAAAATGCGATTGATCACGTCCAAAACACTACTGGCTAAAATGGAGAAGGATCTTTTTTGGCACGTTCAATTAAAAATAGCTGCAAGATTTAACTGGCTCACAAAAAGGTTGCAGGGACACGCACGTGAGGGAAATAAAAAAATAATCGATCGTACAATAGAAGCGATCAATAAAAAATCCATCCATCCTCAATTTACTTATACCCATTTGTTGATGCCCCACTTACCATATTTATATGATAGCCTCGGCAGAGATTTGTTCCTCAATTATTATAAGACCGGGCTTTCCGGGATAAAAAATGATGAGAACTATTTACAATATCTGGTGTACACCAACAAAATAATAATGGAGATGATCGCTCAAATCATGAAGAGGTCGAATCGCGGTGCTGTCGTCATGCTTATCAGTGATCATGGATACAGGCATTTTTCTGATACGAGCGGCAACTTTTCAAGATATAATAATTTAAATGCCATTTATTTTCCATCGGGAAATTATAAAGCATTCTATGACTCTATGAGTAATGTGAACCTGTTCAGAGCCACATTCAACAGCCTTTTCTCTCAAAAATTACCGATGCTGAAAGACTCCGTTGTCTATTAAATTTAATAAATTTGATGAGGCCAACACTTACCATCTTGAACGAAACCATTCAGCCATTCGTCGACTACATCAAATTTGAAAAGCGCTACTCCGAAAATACCATTCGCTCCTATCATGAAGACCTCATAGATTTTTTTGATTTTATCGACACTACGTTCGGGAGTCATGAATTGAAAGCAATAACTGCAACATTCGTTCGGAGTTGGCTTGCAGATCTGAAAGCAAAAAAAATAAGTTCAAAATCGATCAATCGAAAAATATCCTGCCTGAAATCTTTTTTCAAATATCAATTGAGAACAGGTTCGCTCACTCAAACACCGATGACCACCATCATCAATCCCAAAATCAGCAAAAGGTTGCCGGTCTATATAGAAGAAAAAGACATTCAAACTTTACTGAATACAATTGAATTTCCTGGCGACATGCAAGGGTGTACCGACCGTTTACTGATCAACATGTTTTATAATACGGGTATACGTTTGAGTGAACTGATCAACCTGCGCGAAAATCAAATAGATTTCAGCAATAGAACAATTAAGGTGTTGGGCAAAGGAAAAAAAGAAAGAATAATTCCGGTGAGTATGCTTTTGATCGATCAGATCAAAGATTATCACGATCAAAAAAATAAGCTGGATGAAGCTGATGATTCTTTTTTATTTGTAAATAAGAACGGGAAAAAATTATATCCTAAATACGTTTACCTTACTGTTAAAAAATATTTAAGTAAGATAACAACTATTGATAAAAAAAGTCCGCATGTGTTAAGACACACTTTTGCCACGCATCTTACTAATGGAGGAGCAGATCTGAATTCTGTGAAGGAACTGCTTGGCCATTCCAGTTTAGCCGCTACACAATTATACACACACAACAGCATCGCGAAATTGAAAGACGTATATAAAAAAAGTCATCCAAAAGCATAATCATATATCATGTTGACGGATAGGGCCACACATTTTTCTCTCTTAAAAAATATAGTTTGCTCTTTCCTCCTGTTTATCCCGGTATCGTATCTCTTCTATTCTTTGGCTATTGTTTTATTTATATCGGGTAATAGTCGCGATGCGATTCTTCACTTTTACCAGCAACGCTGGCCGGGCGCATTTGATATGGAAACATTTTCAGAAAGATGTTTCTCACCGCAGTGGTATTCATGGATAAGATCAAACCATATCGTCTTAATTGTTGCGATCGTCGCAGGTTTATCGATTTATTTTTTCTATATAAAAAAGCTATGGAGATTTTTTAATGAACTGGTTAGAGAAGTTGCCCGGGTTGTAAGATTCATGATCAAAATTTTTATTGACCTCTCCACAAAAGAAAAAATATCGACGCTGATTTTGTTTGGCTGCATCTTTGCGTATAGGATCTATTTCTTTGTAAATTTTCCGCTCTTGCCAGACGAGCTGTGTTCGTATTTATTTTTTGTATCCAAAGGGTACTTATTGACTGCGATATGCTATCCCCTTCCTAATAATCATGTCGGTTATAATTTAATTTGTTCTTTGTTGGGATATTTATCTTTTTTGTCGCCGCGTGTTGTGATGCGATTGCCCAGCATGATTGGGGACTTCCTCATGTTTTATGGACTCTTCTGCCTTTTTAAATATTTCGGCAGTTTTAAAAGAGCGTTGATCGTTGTTGCAGGAACGGCTTTCTGCTTTTTGCTTTCGTTATATGCAACGCAAGGGCGCGGTTATCATTTACAAACCTTATGCACGATGTTATCTGTTATGAGTTGTTGGGCATGGTTTATTTCTCCTAGGTGGCGCGGTGTTGCCGGGTATCCATTGTTTGTCGTTTCAACCGTTGCTGGTTTCTATATCAATCCTGTATTTACTTACCAGTTTCTTGCCTTGGTGCTGATGATTTTTTTTATTTTATTGAAAAGCAAAGAATGCGCAAAACTGATCGTTTTTATTTATTCAATTTTCATCATCATTTTTTTTGTGACTGTGCTGTATTTGCCTCTTATACTTGGCAGCAGTTGGAACGCCGTGGTAAATAACGTATATGTAAAGGGCAACGGGAGTTGGGATGAATTGGCCGACATGCTACCGGATTTTAAATTCTCGATAAACTATCTGTTTAACTATGGCAATTGGGGTCTTTATATTTTTATCATGTCGGTGTTATTTTCGTTTTACCTGTATGCCCGGCGTATCATAAAAGATTATTTCTATCTCCATGCCTTTTTTTATTTTATGGCGGTTATTGCTTCACTGACAATTCTCACCATTTACAAAAAAAACTTTCCTATTGAAAGATCGCTTTGTTTTTTTGTGTTATTGGTAAACGTTATTTTTTTAAATGTGTGCTACGATGCAATAAAATATTATATTCCACGTAAGGCCAATTTAATTCTAAGCTTGTTCGTTCTATTTAAAATCACTGGTGCAGTAAGATTACTTTATTGGGATAAGTATGCTATCCGCAACAGGGATACTGTAAAAATTTATTATGAATTACAGAACGATTTCCGGGCACTGGCGAATTTCCATCCGGGCAGTTGGCAAATAACAGATGATGACGATTATTATTCTATGTATGTCAGGTTATTTTTGATAAACCATCCTGACAAAAGCAGGATTGTGCTGAATCATGGAACCGCTGTTGGAGATATTATTTTTCTGCCAGACACTTATCAAAACATGTTTTTTCCCAAGAGATATGTTAAATGGGCTGAGAATAAAAAAACGGAAAAAGGCGAGGCGCTGGCAATTTATGTTTCTGCCTCCATAATAAGGGAATAACACCTTTAAACGAACAGAATTTTATAATAATTTTATTTGGAAAAACATCTATCATACATTAACTTCATTGAGTACCTATCACTAATTTTTTTTAAGTTCTTTATTTATTGTTTCACTGTTAAAATGCGATGATATGAACGTAAAAATTCAGACTGTGCACTTCGATGCAGACAACAAACTTGTTGATTATGTAACAAAGAAATTAAGTAAGTTAAACACGTTTCACGACCGCATAATTAAGGTTGATGTGTTCCTGAAACTGGATAATGTAGTTCACACCATTAAAGATAAAATCGCCGAAATAAAAGTTCATGTTCCTCGTCAATATTTTTTTGTCAAATGCTCTTCCAAATCTTTTGAAGAATCATTTGACAGTGCTTTTGATTCTCTCGTAAATCAGATCAAAAGAAAAAAAGATAAACAGGTAGCATGAAAAAAAACCAAAAACCCCGTTCAGGGGTTTTTTTATTTCCCGGCTTTTGACTTTTTTTATAAATCATCTGAATATCTGATAAAAAAAGACTCAAAATTTTTGAATTTAACAAATTCGCTTACCTTTGCCTTCCCAAAAAAACGCGTGCATAAAAATTGTTCGCGTGAGTTCTTTAAAATATAAGATACAATAAGAGATTGCCAGAGTAGCTCAGCTGGTAGAGCAGCTGATTTGTAATCAGCTGGTCGGGGGTTCGAGTCCCTTCTCTGGCTCAGTTGTTTGAAGTAGGTGAGAGCCGGTCAGGGATCGCATCCATTAAATATGGATGTTTGGGTTATATCCCTTTCTTCGACGATATGAGTTGGGCAAGTAGCCAAGTGGCCAACGGCAACAGACTGTAAATCTGTCCTCTTCGGAGTTCGGTGGTTCGAATCCATCCTTGCCCACTTTTCCGCCGAATTTTTTGATAAGGCGGATTTAGAGATTTGATCGGATAGCGATAAAAGTTATTCAGTTCTTTATATAAAAAATAATTCATGGGCCTTCGCCGGCTGCGGCTGACGATGTCCGTTGCAATTTCAGCGAAGGTGAAATGCGGAAGTAGCTCAGTTGGTAGAGCGACAGCCTTCCAAGCTGTAGGTCGCGGGTTCGAACCTCGTCTTCCGCTCTTATGAAGTCATCGGCAAGCAGGATAACAGTAATAATGATCCGCTTTAAGAATGAACTTTAAGATCTTTAAATAATTAGTGAGGAAGACTCGCGACTTCATACCAGCCGTTGTAGCTCAGTGGTAGAGCACTTCCTTGGTAAGGAAGAGGTCGTGAGTTCAATTCTCATCAACGGCTCAGAAAGCGAAATGCAAAACATTTGGCTGCAATTTTTAAACACAACTAAAAATAGATAACGATGTCAAAAGAGACCTTTAAGAGAGACAAACCCCACGTTAACGTTGGTACTATCGGTCATATCGACCATGGTAAAACCACTTTGACTGCAGCAATTACTACAATTTTGTCAAAGAGAGGTTTGGCACAAGCAAAAAAATACGATGAAATCGATGCTGCTCCTGAAGAAAAAGAGCGCGGCATCACCATCAACACAGCTCACGTAGAGTATCAGACGGCAAACCGTCACTACGCGCACGTGGATTGTCCCGGTCACGCTGACTATGTAAAAAATATGATCACAGGTGCTGCTCAGATGGACGGTGCAATTCTTGTTGTTGCCGCTACTGACGGACCTATGCCTCAAACAAAAGAACATATCCTGCTGGCTCGCCAGGTTGGCGTTCCGCGCATGGTAGTGTTTATGAATAAAGTTGATCTTGTTGACGATCCTGAATTACTTGAACTCGTTGAAATGGAAATTCGCGAATTGTTGAGTTTCTACGGATTCGATGGAGACAATACACCAATCATCAAAGGTTCTGCAACCGGCGCTTTGGCTGGAGAAGAAAAATGGGTAAAAGCCATTGACGAGTTGATGGATGCTGTAGACACATATATTCCATTACCTCCTCGCCCGGTTGACCAGGCTTTCCTGATGTCTGTTGAAGATGTGTTCTCTATCACAGGTCGTGGTACAGTTGCAACTGGACGTATCGAAAGAGGCCGTGTTAAAGTTGGTGAAGCTGTTGAAATCGTTGGATTGATCGAAAAAGCTATCACTTCAACTGTAACAGGTGTTGAAATGTTCCGCAAATTATTGGATGAAGGTGAAGCTGGAGATAACGCCGGATTGTTGTTGCGCGGTATTGAAAAGAAAGATATTCGTCGCGGTATGGTTATTTGCAAACCAGGCAGTATCACACCTCACACAGAATTCAAAGGTGAAGTATACGTATTGAGCAAAGAAGAGGGCGGACGTCACACTCCTTTCTTTAATAAATATCGTCCTCAGTTCTATTTCCGTACAACAGATGTAACAGGCGAAGTAGAATTGGCAGCAGGTACTGAAATGGTGATGCCCGGAGACAATACGAATTTGATGGTGAAATTGATCGCTCCGATAGCAATGGAAAAAGGTCAGAAATTTTCTATCCGCGAAGGTGGACGTACAGTGGGTGCCGGACAGGTTACTGAAATCTTAAAATAAGCAGGAAGTAGTCCACAACGGGTGGGGACTTTGTATAGCTTTTCTTATTTTTGCAAAGTACTTGGGCATTTGTCCGGGTACTTTGTTTTTTAGGTTTTCGCCTTTTTCTCCCTATGCCTTCATTGCCTAAGTTCGCTGAAAGCGATGCCAGGAAAGGATGAGTTGAGGCCTTTTACGGGCATAGTTCAAAGGTAGAATAGAGGTCTCCAAAACCTTAGATCTGGGTTCGAATCCTAGTGCCCGTGCTGAATAATGTGGAAGGGAGGAAATATGGAAATTAAAAAATTTCTATGTGACACAAATGTTGATGATTACCGCATTTTCATATTTATCACATTTTCATATTTGAAAAGACCATGAATAAAATTTCAACTTACTTCAGGGATTCCTATAAGGAGCTGATGGAAAAAGTAACCTGGCCCAGTTGGACGCAATTGCAACAATCCACCGTCATCGTACTTGTAGCGACATTAGTGATTACCGCGGTGGTATATGTCATGGATATTCTATCAAGCTCAATATTAAAATTCATTTACTCATTATTTGGATAATGGAAACTGCAAATCAAACAACTCAGCCGGAACAGAAGGAAACAAAATGGTATGTTTTGCGCGTGGTGAGCGGCAAGGAACGCAAAGTGAAAGAATATCTCGATAAAGAAATTTCACGTGGCGGATGGGGAGAAATTGTTAAGCAGGTATTTCTTCCTGTGGAGAAAGTGTATAAAGTGCAGAATGGAAAAAAAGTGATGCGTGAAAGAAATTATTATCCTGGATATGTAATGATTGAAGTAACCGATGGGAAATTAGGCGACGATCTCAGAGACGCCATTAAAAATACTACCAACGTTATTCATTTCTTGGGAAAGGAAAATCCAATTGCTCTTCGAAAAGCAGAGGTAAACAAGATGCTCGGGAAAATGGACGAGATGGCTGAAGCTGGCGGAATAAGCATGAGCGAGCCGTTTATTATCGGTGAAACTATTAAGATTATCGAAGGACCATTTAACGATTTCAATGGTATTATCGAGGAAGTGAACGATGAAAAAAAGAAATTAAAAGTAACGGTAAAAATCTTCGGACGTTCTACACCTGTAGAGTTGAACTATATGCAAGTTGAAAAAATTGCATAGGCAGGTAAGCAAATAAATCCTAATCTTCTGTTTTACCAGGTACTCAGTTCAATGATCTGGAAAGCTAATCTACGTTAAGACTCTTGACTGATGCAGCTATGCGCCTGAATATTGTGCAACAGGCCGACGTACAATGTCGTTTTCAGCATGATATTATCGTAAGGCATGATAGTTACATGGCTACTTCTGAAATAAAGTAACTCTTATATCGTTAAAGGAAATCAGATCCCATCGGCTTCCGTTTTTTGGAAAATTATTGTACTTTAAAAAGGATTTGACTCCCTAATCAATCGCTTGCGTATGAAAATGGCTTTTGTAATTGTCGCTTACAAAGATCCTTCGCAAATTGAACGACTTATCAAAAAATTTAGTCGAAGCGAGAATGACTTTTACATTCATCTCGATAAAAAAATAAATATTTCAAATTTTTCCTATCTCGAACAACTTGGGCAAGTATATTTTGTCAAAGGAAGGGTAAAAGTGAATTGGGGCGGATTTGGTGTAACCGCAGGCATATTCAATTCTCTCGACGAAATATTGAAGAAAGAAAAAAATTACGATTTTATAAGTATTGTCAGTGGCCAGGATTATCTCATCAAGCCGATAAAATCTTATTATAGTTACTTAGAAAATAACCTTGGTAAAAATTTTATCTTTTTTGAAGATCCCGGAGATGAATGGTGGAGTCATGCCATCACGAGGATCAATCAATACCACATGACCAATTATGGTTTTCGTGGAAGATACAGGTTGCAATTTTTTATCAACAGAATTCTTCCGAAAAGAAAATTTCCTTTACCATATAAAATGTATGGAGGTCCGTGCGCAACCTTTATGACGATCACGTCACCTTGCGCAAAATATCTTGTTGATTTCATTGCAGCCAATAAGAAAGTGAAGCGATTTTCTGAATTCGCATGGGGCACAGATGAGTTTCTCATTCCAACAATCATCATGAATTCAGATTTTAAAAACACGGTTGTAAATGACAATTTATACTATATAGACTGGTCAAAGGGAGGTAGCAGCCCTAAAGTCTTTACCTCGGAAGATTTCGATGCATTAAAGAAATCCGACAAATTCTTAGCTCGCAAATTTGACATCAAAGTAGATACACAGATCATGGATTTACTCGATACTATAAACCAGTAATTAGCGCAGTTCGATGCTTCTTTTATTCAGTAATATTATTTAGATTTGTTTTCCCCTTATACCTTATACAGCTATGTCATATTTTAAAGCCTTACCCAATTACCCGGATAGACGCGGAAGCCTTACCATTATTGAAGATGCCAAATCAAAACTCCCATTTGAAGTAGAAAGAATATTCTGCATATACAATACTACAGAGCTGGCACGCGGAGGACATAAACATTACAAGACAATGGAGGCAGTGATCTGTATACAGGGAAGTTTTACGATCACTACTCACGAGGATGGACAACCGGAAACCGATTATGTGCTTGATGCGCCAGACAAATGCCTGATTGTAGAGCCCCAGGAATGGCGTGTCCTTCATAGCTTCTCCCCGGATGCTGTTATTCTTGTTCTTGCCTCCTGGCGCTACGATCCTTCCGATTATATTTATAACCACCCCAAATCAACTTAATTTATCATGATACCTTATGATGATTTGGGGCTTGTAAACAAGTCCTTCGAAGATGATTTTAAAAAAGAATTCAATGCTATTTTAAGCAATGGATGGTATATACTTGGGAAATACCTCAAAGAATTTGAAACATCTTATGCCGCTTTTAACAAAAGCGCACATTGCATCGGAGTTGCAAATGGACTGGATGCTTTGATACTTGCTCTCAAAAATTATAATTTTAACCAAGGTGACGAAGTCATAGTTCCTTCAAATACTTTTATTGCAACTATTTTGGCTGTGTTGCATAATAATCTCAAACCGGTGCTTGTTGAACCAGACATCAACACGTATAATATCGATCCCTCCAAAATCGAAGAAGCAATCACATCTAAAACGAAAGCGATTATCGTAGTACATCTTTATGGAAAGTGTTGTGACATGGAAAAAATTGTTCCGATAGCAAAGAAACACGGATTAAAAATAATTGAGGATACTGCTCAGGCTCATGGCGCGATGTATAAAAATCAATTGACAGGAACTTTTGGAGATATTGGATGCTTTAGTTTTTATCCTGGAAAAAATCTCGGAGCCCTGGGAGATGGTGGCGCCGTAATTACAAACGATGATGATATTGCAAAAAAAATTCGCCAGCTCAGAAATTACGGATCGGAAATAAAATATTATAATGAGGAAGTTGGTTTTAATTCGAGGCTCGATGAAATGCAAGCCGCATTTCTTTCCATCAAATTAAAATCGCTGGATAAAATCACGGCGCACAAAAGAAAGCTTGCAAATATTTACCTGGAAAATCTTAGCGATGATTTTATAACACCGCAGGTGCACGAACATTTTTTTGACGTGTACCATATATTCAACATACGCCATCCGAAAAGAGATGCAATCCGCGAACACCTCTTGCAAAATAATATTCGTGCAGAGATACATTACCCTGTGGCGCCGAATAAACAAAAAGCTTTGCGGGAAATCTTTAAAGAAAAATCATTTCCGATTTCAGAAAAAATACACAACACTACATTGAGCCTTCCCTGCTCGTTTTGTCATTCCGAAGAAAATATTTATAAAGTTGTCGAAGCACTAAACAAATTCTGATGAAAATAAAAAACCCTCCGATTTACAGAGGGTTAATATTTTGATTGCTGAAAATTCAATAATATCAGAAAGCGGCGCCACTACCTGAATCAGGTGTTGGTTCGTATGAAGAAGGTGCTGGCATTTCAACCGGTGCAGGCGCGGGAGCCGGAGCTGGTGCAACTTTTTTAGGAGCGGCTTTTTTTGGAGCAGCTTTCTTCTTTGCAGCTTTTTTAGGAGCAGCTTTCTTTTTCGGCGCAGCTTTTTTCTTCGCAGCTTTCTTTTTAGGAGCAGCTTTTTTCTTCGCTTTTTTAGCCTGAGATTTTTTTGCAGCTTTCTTAGCTTTTTTGGGCGCAGCTTTCTTTTTAGCTACTTTTTTCTTAGCTGCTTTTTTCTTTGACTTTGCCATAGTTTGTAGAGAATTTTTTAGTTGTTATAAGAAACAAATGGAGATTGTGGCAAAAAGGTAGTTAGAAAAATTCAAATAGGAAAAAAATGGCAGATAATTTTCTTCATAAAAGAATGATTAGTTGCGGTATTGCACATAAAGGCACACCTTTCCATCATTAGAAGAGTGTCTTTGTTAGCCATAACTACTTTGAAAAAAGATCGCCGAAATCTTTGTATGAAAATAATTTTATCATACTTTTGCAACCCCAAATAGAAAGTTCTTTTTTTATCTGCTAAAATGAATACAAAGCAGATGTGGAATTTGGGAGTTTTCCGCCGGTTGGCGGAGGACGCTAACACCAAAAAATAGCAACATGGCAAAAGAAATTACCGGTTATGTCAAGTTGCAGGTAAAAGGCGGTCAGGCTAATCCAGCCCCTCCTATAGGTCCTGCATTGGGTTCAAAGGGTATTAACATTATGGAGTTCTGCAAGCAATTCAATGCCAGAACACAGTCCCAGATGGGCAAAGTCCTCCCAGTACTCATCACAGTTTATACAGACAAGTCTTTTGAGTTTATCATAAAAACTCCTCCTGCAGCAGTTCAGTTGTTGGAAGCTGCAAAATTGCAAAGCGGTTCAAAAGAACCAAATCGTAATAAGGTCGGGAAAGTTACCTGGACGCAAGTGCAGGCGATAGCTCAGGATAAAATGCCTGATCTGAATTGCTTCACAGTAGAAAGCGCTATGCGCATGGTAGCTGGTACAGCCCGCAGCATGGGGATCAATGTGGATGGAAAAGCCCCATGGGACAAATAATTGTAAAACCTGAAAATTATTACGAAATGGCTCTCACTAAAAAAAGAAAATTAGCTGCCGGCAAAGTGGACAACAACAAAGCATATTCGTTGAAGGACGCATCTACGCTGGTAAAAGATATTAACACGACAAAATTCGACGCTTCCGTTGATTTACATATACGACTTGGCATTGATCCAAAAAAAGCTGATCAGGCTGTTCGCGGTACGGTAAGTCTGCCTCACGGAACCGGAAAAACAAAAAGAGTGCTGGTGCTTTGCACACCGGATAAAGAATCTGAAGCAAAAAGTGCAGGTGCTGATTTTGTAGGATTGGATGAATTCATCCAGAAAATAGAAGGAGGCTGGGTTGATGTTGATGTGATTGTTGCAACGCCTTCTGTGATGCCAAGAATCGGAAAATTGGGTAAAGTGTTAGGACCACGCAACTTGATGCCAAATCCAAAAACCGGCACTGTTACCAATGATGTGTCAGCTGCTGTGAAAGAAGTCAAGGGTGGAAAAATTGCTTTTAAAGTAGATAAGGCGGGAATCATTCACGCTTCAATCGGACGCGTGAGTTTTACGCCTGAAAAAATTACTGAAAACAGCCAGGAATTGCTGAACGCAATCATCAAAGCCAAACCTGCAACAGCCAAGGGCACTTATGTAAAAAGTGTGTTTATGGCAAGCAGTATGAGCCCAAGTATTTCTATCGATACAAAGGCATTTGTTCACTAGGGTTGACGGATCCGTCCTCACGGATTCAATACATCATGAAGCATTCATGCACTGGTTGATGAGGTTACAACCAGAACAAAAAAAAAGTTATGACAAAAGAAGAAAAAAATGAAGTGATAGAACTGTTGAAAGACAAGTTCTCTCAGTATAGTAATTTCTATGTCACCAATACAGAGTCACTGACAGTAGAACAAGTTGGCAAATTGCGCCGTATCTGTTTCGACAAGAAAGTTGAAATGAAGGTGGCTAAAAATACACTCATCAAAAAAGCGTTGGAAAATCTTGATGATAAAAAGTATTCGGGTGTTTACCAGTCTTTGAATGGAGTAACCGCGCTACTTTTCTCTGAAAGTGCAAAGGATCCCGCTATTATCATTAGCAGTTTCCGCAAAGAAGGCAACCTGGAAAAACCAGTTTTAAAAGCAGCTTTTATCGATGGAGATGTATTTGAGGGAGAGAAAGAACTTAAGGGATTGACAACATTGAAAAGCAAACAGGATCTTATCGGAGAAATCATTGGCTTGTTGCAATCACCTGCGAAAAATGTTATTAGCGGCCTGAATGCGGGCAGCAAAATTGCAGGGCTGGTAAAAGCACTGGAAGCAAGAGCGGAAAAAGCAGGGCAAGCATAACGCGCACCAACAAACGAAGTATATACCCAGGCCTGAGGGCAAATAAAGGCAAAATTTTTTTAAACCATCCGCCGGATTCTCAATGAAAATGAAGGCGGAAAAAATTTCAAACCATGGCAGATTTAAAAACAGTTGCAGAACAGTTAGTGAATCTAACTGTAAAAGAAGTAAACGAATTAGCAAAAATTCTGAAAGAAGAATACGGCATTGAACCAGCTGCAGCTGCTGTTGCAGTGGCTGCAGGTCCTGCCGCTGGTGGCGCTGCCCCAGCTGCTGAAGAAAAAACAGCATTCAATGTGATCCTGAAAAACGCCGGAGCTAACAAGCTCAACGTTGTAAAGATCGTTAAAGATCTTACTGGACTTGGGTTGAAAGAAGCTAAGGATCTTGTTGACGGAGCTCCAAAACCAGTGAAAGAAGGAGTTAGCAAAGCAGATGCAGATGCTCTAGTAGCTAAACTGAAAGAAGCTGGCGCTGAAGTGGAAGTTCAATAATTTTTCTTCCAAAAACCTTGATAACCCCGGCCATCTGACCGGGGTTATTCTTTTTAATGAAAAGGAATAAGTTTTATTGTTTATTTCTCTTTATTCTTTACCTTTGCCCTCCGTTTGCTGTAAAGGTTTAACTATAAAGCAGTTATCACACATAACTTAATAAAAATCAACTCTTTGAGAATTATAAAAATTCTCAGGGTGGTTTATTGTTTATAGTAATTTGGTAGTTCGAACATCTAAAACCGGATTTAAATAATATGTCTTCAACAAAGTTGCAAAACAGGATCAATTTCGGTAAAATCAAACATCTTGCTGAAACACCTGATCTCCTCGAAGTACAAATACAATCATTTAAAGAGTTTTTCCAGTTGGAAACCACACCGGACAAACGCAATATTGAAGGTTTGTTCAAGGTGTTCAAAGAAAATTTCCCGATCACTGATACCAGGAATATTTTCATGTTGGAATTCCTCGACTACTTTATCGATCCGCCCCGCTATACGATCGAAGAATGTATGGAACGTGGATTGACATACGCGGTGCCCCTTAAAGCGAAATTGCGTTTGAGTTGTAACGATGAAGAGCATGTGGATTTTCAAACCATCGTTCAGGATGTATTTCTTGGCAACATCCCGTATATGACACCACGCGGCACTTTTGTGATCAATGGTGCAGAGCGCGTTGTTGTTTCACAATTGCATCGCTCACCAGGAGTATTTTTTGGTCAATCCATACATCCAAACGGAACAAAAATATATTCTGCCAGGGTAATCCCTTTCAAAGGAGCCTGGATGGAATTTGCTACCGATATTAACAATGTAATGTTTGCTTATATCGATCGCAAAAAGAAATTCCCTGTTACTACTTTGCTGCGCGCTATCGGATATGAAACTGATAAAGATATTCTCGAATTGTTTGGCATGGCCGACGAAGTGAAAGTTGATAAAAAAGCTTTGCAGAAACATATCGGGAAGAAATTGGCTGCGCGCGTTCTCAGAACATGGGTAGAAGATTTTGTGGATGAAGATACTGGTGAAGTTGTTTCTATTGAACGCAACGAAATCGTCTTAGAACGCGATACTGTTCTTGATGAGGAGGCAATCAATCTTGTCGTGGAAATGGATGTGAAAAGCGTTTTCATACAGAAAGAAGATGTGGGTGGTGATTATGCAATCATCTACAACACGCTCAACAAAGACACTTCTAACAGTGAACTCGAAGCAGTGCAACATATCTATCGCCAATTACGCGGCGCTGATGCACCTGATGATGAAACTGCGAGAGGTATTATCGATAAATTATTTTTCAGTGATAAAAGATATGATCTTGGAGAAGTTGGTCGCTATAAAATTAACCGCAAGCTCAATTTAAATCTGCCACTCGATCAAAAAACATTGACCAAGGGCGACATGATCGAGATTATAAAATATCTCGTTCGTCTTACGAATGCAAAAGCAGAAATTGATGATATCGATCACTTGAGCAATCGTCGTGTACGTACTGTGGGTGAGCAATTGTATGCACAATTTGGTGTTGGTCTCGCACGTATGGCGAGAACAATCCGTGAGCGTATGAATGTGCGTGATAACGAAGTATTCACTCCAGTTGATTTGATCAATGCAAGAACACTGTCATCTGTTATCAATTCCTTCTTTGGAACATCTCAGTTATCGCAGTTCCTGGATCAAACAAATCCGTTGAGCGAGATCACACACAAACGTCGTATCTCAGCACTCGGACCCGGTGGATTGAGTCGTGAACGAGCAGGCTTTGAAGTACGTGACGTACACTATTCTCACTACGGACGTCTCTGCACCATTGAAACACCAGAAGGCCCGAATATCGGTTTGATATCTACTCTTTGCGTACACGCGAAGATCAATGAAATGGGTTTCATCGAAACTCCATATCGTAAAGTGAATGATGGTAAGGTGGATATGAAAAAACTCACTTACCTGAGTGCTGAAGAAGAAGACATCGCAAAGATTGCACAAGCGAACGTGCCGTTGGATGAAAAAGGAAATTTCGTAGAAGATAAAATTGTTTCGAGACAAACGGGAGATTTTCCGATTCTCGAAAAGAACGAAGTCGAATATATGGACGTGGCTCCGAACCAGATCGTTGGTTTGAGCGCATCTCTTATTCCATTCCTTGAGCATGATGATGCTAACCGTGCATTGATGGGATCAAACATGCAGCGTCAGGCTGTGCCTTTGATTCGTCCTGAAATGCCGATTGTTGGTACCGGCCTTGAAGCAAAAGCAGCACGTGATGCACGAATTCAAATACATTCTGAAGGAGAAGGAGCTGTTGAGTTTGTCGATGCAAATGAAATTCATGTTCGTTACGAAAGAAACGAAACACAAAAACTGGTGAGCTTCGAAGACGATCTGAAAATTTACAAACTCACTAAGTTTATAAAAACAAACCAGGAAACTTGTATCAACCTGAAACCTGCGGTTAAAAAAGGACAACGTGTAAAAGAAGGTGATTTTCTTACTGAAGGATATGCAGTACAAGCTGGTGAAATGGCTCTCGGACGTAACCTGAAAGTTGCATTCATGCCATGGAAAGGTTACAATTTTGAAGATGCGATTGTGATCAGTGAAAAAGTGGTACGTGAAGATTTATTCACTTCAGTTCATATTTCTGAATATGAATTGGAAGTACGAGATACAAAATTGGGTGAAGAAGAATTGACGCCAGACATTCCTAACGTTTCTGAAGAAGCGACAAAGGATCTTGATGAAAATGGTATTATTCGCGTAGGCGCACAAATAAAAGAAGGAGACATATTAATAGGAAAGATTACACCAAAAGGTGAAAGCGACCCTACTCCTGAAGAAAAATTGTTGCGCGCAATCTTTGGCGATAAGGCGGGTGATGCAAAAGATGCTTCTTTAAAAGCTCCAAGTGGAACAGAAGGTGTCGTGATCAACAAAAAATTATTCCAGCGTGCGAAGAAAGATAAAAACGCAAAAATGCGTGAAAAAGCAATCCTGGAAAAAATTGAAAAAGTTCACGAGAAGAATGTCGCTGACTTGTTAGACGTATTGGTGAGCAAATTGCAAGTGTTATTAAAAGACCACGCTTCTGCCGGAGTAAATAATAATTTTGGCGAAGTACAAATAGGCAAAGGTGCAAAGTTCACTGCAAAAAATCTCGCTGGTATCGATTATCTCAACGTAAATCCATTAGGATGGAGCGGAGATGCAAAGACCGACGAACTTGTGAATATTTTGTTGCACAACTACAATATCAAATACAACGAAGAACTGGGAAGATATAAGAGAGAGAAATTTAATATTTCTATCGGTGATGAATTACCTGCTGGCGTGTTGAAACTGGCAAAGGTTTACTTAGCTGTAAAACGTAAATTGAAAGTTGGTGATAAGATGGCGGGACGTCACGGTAACAAGGGTATTGTAGCAAAGATCGTTCGTGCTGAAGATATGCCATTCCTCGAAGACGGAACACCGGTCGATATTGTATTAAATCCATTGGGTGTGCCTTCACGTATGAATCTTGGACAGATCTATGAAACTGTTCTTGGATGGGCCGGTGAGAAATTAGGTTTGAAGTTTGCCACTCCTATTTTCGATGGAGCAACAGTTGAAGAAATCGCCGATCATATTGAGAAAGCAGGATTGCCTAGCTTCGGTCATACCTATTTGTATGATGGAGAAACGGGCGAACGCTTCGACCAAAAAGCAACCGTTGGAATTATATATATCATCAAACTGCATCACATGGTTGATGATAAGATGCACGCGAGAAGTATCGGGCCATACAGCTTAATCACACAACAACCACTCGGCGGTAAAGCACAGTTTGGTGGTCAGCGTTTTGGAGAAATGGAAGTATGGGCACTTGAAGCCTATGGTGCATCCAATATTTTGCAGGAATTGCTTACATTGAAGTCTGATGACATTATCGGTCGCGCAAAAACTTATGAAGCGATTGTAAAAGGTGATAGCATTCCGAGAGCAGGTATTCCAGAATCATTCAACGTATTGGTGCATGAACTGAGGGGATTGGGATTGGATTTGAAATTTGAATAAACGGTGCTAACTGATGAATAATACAAAGCCATTCACGCAAGTGGGTGGCTTTTTTATTTTTTAAATGCCAGCTTGAAAGTTAAAATTTTGTTAACACGAACCTATAACTATTTTCGTACGTTATTTGTTATATCTTAGCCTAAATATGAAAGAAGCAAGTAACAATATTACAGAACCGACAAAAGCCCAACTAGAAATTTTGCAGGTGTTATGGAAGCATGGTCCTTCGAATGTGCGCCTGGTGAATAACCAATTGAATAAACAAAAAGAGGCGGTTACTTATACATCTACATTAAAGTTGATGCAGATCATGTACGAAAAAGGTATGCTTCACCGTGATGAAAAGAACATGACGCATATTTATAGCGCGGCTCTTGAAGAACAAAAGACAAAAAAAGTAGTACTCGATAAATTTGTTGATTCATTGTACGATGGATCTGTTAAAAATTTGATGATCGAATTGTTGGGGAATCAAAAAACATCAAATAAAGATTGGGACAAGATCAAAGAATTACTGAAAAAGTTAGATGATAAATAATCATTCATCATGGATGTAAATCTATTTTCAGAAAGAGTTTTATATGCAGTATGCTGGACATTGCTACATTCGCTGTGGCAGGCGCTCTTGCTGGCTTTAATCACCGGCCTCATAATGGTCATTTCAAAAAAATCAAGTTCAACCATTCGATATAATCTGCTTGCTACGATATTTCTGGCTTTTATAATCACCGTTTGTTTTACTTTTTATAAAGAATGGAAGTTATCAGGAATAAATAAATTGGAAGTCACGACAATCGCAACTCCGGACTTTCATTCGCACAATACTATCCAGTTGCAGGAAAAAAATATGGATGCAAGTAGTATTCTTCAAAATTACTCTTCCATTTTCATTAATTATTTCACCACACACGCGTCGCTCATCGTGACCGTTTGGTTTATTATATTCATGGCGAAATGTGTGAAAATATTTGCAGGTCTTGTCCACATACAACGTATCCGCCATTATAAAATAAATAATGCGCCTGAATATTGGACGAAGAAAATAAGCCTGCTATCAAAAAATCTAGGTATCCGAAAAGCTGTCCTACTGTTGGAGTCAGCAATCGTCAAAGTACCGGTAGTGGTGGGAATTTTAAAACCTGTGATATTAGTTCCTGTCGGCCTGCTTGCAAATCTTCCTGCAGAGGAAATTGAATCAATTCTAATTCACGAACTCGCGCATATAAGAAGAAAAGATTATTTTTTTAATCTTTTGCAGTGTTTCGTAGACGTTGTATTCTTTTTTAATCCAGCTGTATTATGGATATCATCGCTGATCAGAAATGAAAGAGAAAATTGCTGTGATGATATTGCCATTCAACAAACTCAAAATAAAAAACAATTTATACAGGCCCTGGTTTCTTTTCATCAATACAATTTATCCGCTTCAAAATATGCAATGCCGTTTGCCGAAAAGAAAAGCCGCTTGGTAAACAGGGTTCAGCGCATTGTCAATGATAGTAATAACACATTGAATCCCGCCGAAAAATTTGGTTTGATCATAGGTCTCTTTATTTTCAGCGCAATCTTTATTGGCATCGCAAAAGCACAGAGTGTTCCGCAAAAAAAACAGGCGCTGCAAAGCAAATCGGTTGTCTCAAATAAAAATATTCCGTCACAAAAAACAAACGGTCAATATCAGGCTGCTCCTACCCCATCCAGGAAAACGAATAAAGCGCTCCCGGAGAAAAAAAGTTTGCCTGTTATGGAAAAGGAGATTGAACCACAACAAGAAAATGAATTACAATCTGTAGATAATCAATGGCAGTCTCTCGGTTATAATAATATTTCTGAAGAGCAATTGCAACAATTGAAAGATCATGGAGTCAATGCAGCGTTTGTAGAAGGCTTCCGTCGACTGGGATTTAAAGATATTTCGTTGGACAAGGCATTGCAGTTAAAAGATCATGGCGTAAGCGCAACATTTATCAATGATTTTTATGAAATCGGATTTAATACTATTTCACTTGAAAAAGCACAGGAATTAAAAGATCATGGCGTAAGCCCAGATTATATTAAAGATCTCAAAGAACTCGGCGCGGATAATATTTCACTTGATCAAGCGATTGAGCTAAGAGACCGTGGAGTAAGTGCCGATTTTATAAAATCATTTTATCAATTAGGATACAAAGATATTTCGCTTGAAAAAGCGATGCAATTGAGAGACCATGGTGTAAGCCCTGGCTTTATCAACGAATTTCGCAAATTAGGATTCACAGATATTTCTTTAAACAAAGCGCAAGAATTGAGAGATCATGGAATAAATGCGGCATTTGTCAACGAATTCAGGCAAGCAGGATTTAAAGATATTTCATTAGAAAAAGCAACACAACTACGTGATCATGGTGTTACGACCAGATTTATCGAGATGATCAAAAAGGAAACAGGAACTGAGTTAAGTCTCGACGAATACATCATCATGAAAGATCGTCGTTGAGAAAATTATAATTTAAAGTAAATTTTTTTCCACTTCCCTGTTCCGGCCGGACAGAGAGTATTCTACTATCAGCATAAGAAAAATTCAATTGCGAAAATTCATTTACCACTATCGTTTGAATAGAGGCTTTGCTTTGTCCGAACAATAGGATTAATAAATAATCTATAAAAAAAATCATGAAAAAAATAATCGCCGGCAGTATATGCGCTGTCATTTTGCTTTGCACATTCTCCGAAAAAATTTATTCGCAGAAGAAAAAACAAAACGTCGATAGGGACGATGATGAATGGACTAATGGCAGATGGCATCTTAATCCCGGCAATTGGCAGGGAGATATTTTAACTAACAAAGTTTATATCCAGTTCGGTGGACAACATTGGAGCATTGGCAGAGAATTTTCGACTACTGAATTAGGAAACCTGCCCTCTGGAAAAGAAGGTCAGTTTCAGTTAACCCGTGAAGCCGGCGAACTGGTATTGAAAGGAGGCTTTACTGGAAAGAGAGGAAGTGGCACATATCAATTTACAGAGAACAACAACTTCAAATCGTATTTGGAGCAACTTGGTTATACTAATATTAAAAGTGAATTGATGTTTGACATATTTCTTACCGACATCAACAAAAACTATTTTGAATATCTGAAATCAAACGGATATGCAACGGTTTCAAAAAATCAATTGAAAGATCTTGCTGAGCAGGATTTAAATCATAAGATACTCGAAGAATATTTTACGCTTTTTAAGAAAGAGAATTATGGTTCAGTTTCACTTGACAGAATCATCGAACTGAGAGAGCACGGCGTAAATTCCGAATTCATCAATAGCTTTCATGAAATGGGATTCAACAATTTTTCGCTGGACAAAGCGCAGGAATTAAGAGATCACGGCGTGAACCCAGAATTTATAAACAGTTTTAAGGAAATGGGATTTGGTGATATTTCGTTAGACCGCGCTAAGGAGTTACGGGATCACGGTGTGAGCCCGGAATTCATAAATAGTTTTAAGAAGCAAGGATATGGAAGTATCTCGCTTGAGAAAGCACAAGACTTAAGAGATCATGGAGTGAGTGTTGATTTTATCAGAGATTTTCATGAAATGGGATATAAAGATATTTCGTTGGAACAGGCACAGGAGCTCAGAGATCACGGTGTGAGCCCGGATTTCATTGATGGCTTTCGCAAAATTGGATACAAAGATATTTCACTGGATAGGGCACAAAACCTAAGAGATCATGGAGTGAATGTTGGTTTTATTAAAAGCTTTCATGAACTGGGATACAAAGATATCTCATTACAAAAAGCACAAGACTTAAGAGATCACGGTCTCAGTGCCGACTTTATCAAGAGAATGCGAAAAAAAGGAATTAATAATCTTAGCCTGGATGAATATGTGAGGTTAAGAGATTCAGGAATGTAATTCGCATATGAATAAAACGCTATCAAAAATTGATTTGTGCTTTCTATCACCGTTATTGTTTAAGAATACGTTCAATATGCTTCTCATTATTGAAGGTGATTTCTAACAAGTAAATGCCAGCACTGATGGTTTTTTGCGAAAGGTCAATATGTATGATGCTGTTTCCGGCAGATTGTTTCGTGCCACGTATAAGCTCTTTGCCAGAAACATCTAACAATCTTATATACACATTTCCGATAACGGATTTACCTGGTTGTACATCTACATAATTCGTGAAAGGATTATTGAGTATCTTGAAAATCCTATCTGCAGGTTTTTCTACCAATACAATTTTGCTATAATCATATTTACCATCCAGGTTGATTTGTTTCAGACGATAATAATTATTTAGATGCGCAATATCAGGATCGGTAAACGAATAATAAGTGGTGGTGGATTTACTCTGTGAAGCCGCAACACTTGAAATTTTTACAAAGTTATTACCGTCGTAAGAACGTTCAACATCAAATTGTTTATCGGTTTGTTCCGTTGGAGTGCTCCAGTCAAGCTGCACATAATCGTTCTGCAAACGGCCTTGGAAGTTTAATATATGAATTGGTAAAATAGCACCAACTACACCCGCGCCAAAACCTGAGAATCCGGTAATGAAATTATAAGAAATGCCAGTGTTAGTTCCAAGCGTACTCACCGTTGGGGTTCCAATAACCATTGTACCTGCGCCCGTCGGATTACCCGGTGTCACCAATGATATTTGATTTGCTGTTTTTATCAGTTGAATATTGTTGATACTTTGACCAGTGGCGGTTTGCCATCCATTCACTTCTGCTTGTGTATAGTACACGGTGATTATATAAGAGCCCGTTGGACTATTATTAGTTGGCAAAACATGGAAAGTTTTATCCATGATATAATTCGAAATGGTATTGTTCCAGAATGGTGTGGCGCTTGTACCCTGCCTGTCTAAAACTACTTGTGTGCATCCGTAATCAAAACTGCTCAGGTTTTGAATGCGCGCCATCAACTTACTGTTGGATTGATCATAAAAATAAATATCACTGAAAGCACCAAGATATTCCGTCTTCGATGAGTTTAGAACAGTTTGTACTGCCGTGGGTGAAATACCATACAAAATTTTTGCTACAGGTTTATATCCAGATCCCTGATAGGTAACAGAGGTGAATGCCTCAGAGCAATTGATGCCGTCTTGCCAAAAAATATTTCCCAGAAGCGCTGAACTTCCATCACTATAAAGATATATTTGATCAGCTGCGTCGCCAGGTGCAGCAGATCCGTTATCGAAACAAATTTCTACAACAAGATTGCTAACACCATCCCAAGTATAGGGACTATCAAATACAAAATCATTCCAGCCGGCAATGGTATTATAAGAAGCGAGTGTTTTTACTGTAGTCATCGACGATCCCTGCGTCACAGATCCGTTAACCAAATTATTAACTGCAGCCGTTCCAAGTTTAATAGTTAAGCCAGTAAAAGATCTCGTACTCAATTTGGTTTTTACACGCAATGAAATTCCTGATATTACGCCTGCCGGAACAGAAGCGGCCGTGAGTTCCGAGGCTCTATATAAAAACTGTACCCGATGTTTTTGTTGCGTTGCATTAAAAGGTGTGGAGGTAAAAAAAGCTGTTGCAGTGCCAACATTAACCGTCCCGTTCGCCGTGCCCGCAACGGGTGCAACATCATTGTCGTTGATCGTGATGACCAGATTTGGTTTGCCATCGCCCTTTACAGCATTTCCTCCGTTATTGTTTACGGTAAAATCCAATGTGAATGATTCCGTACTTTCTACGCTCGCATCGTCATACACGCGGACAGTAAAACTTTGAGGCCCATCTACGCCTGCGGGAAAGGTCAACACCTTACTGGGTGCTGCAAAACTTCCATTGGTTGTAATATCAAAATCCACACCTTCAGTAGCAGTACCTGAGGATACACTTAGGGTAGCCGTGGCCGTTATAGAAGGGTTGCTACCGATAAGCATATTGTAAGTGTAATCGGTGTATGATCTGCAACCTGAACTTGCCGTTGTTGTTTCCGTTTTTTGATCGTTGTCTAATTCAAAATTTATTTTCGGAACACATGGCGTTGGTCCAACATCCGGAGCTGTTCCGCCCAACGAAGTAGTGAGACTGAGCCTGTCGGGACTCACGGCGGATGCAAGCAGTCTAACTTTTTGACCTGCTGTAAAAAGTGTATAGCAGGTCGTATAGTTCATGAAATTATGTTCGGTGTTGATGCTGTATGGACCACCTGCGCATGTATTTGTTCCTGTTCTGCAGGTGAAATCAAAAACGCCGCCAGTTTGATTATAGGTAATGGGATCAGTATCGCAAACTTGGTCCCCGTCTACAGTGCAATCGGTATTCGCGGGACAGGTTACAGCGTCTGGTGATCCTTCAAACGGATGATAAAGATTGAATGCGTGACCAATTTCATGTGGCAATGTTTTTTGACCCGCGATCATTTGTGTGGCGAGCATGATCGTTCCATCTCGCACAGGGTCGCCCGGGAAGTAAGCATATCCCGCAACAAATGTTCCTGATGTACCATCATTGCCACTAATTTTATTCACCACCCATATGTTGTAGTACTGAGTCGGATCCCAGCGTATCAAATTTTTTATATTAAGTTCATCCACACCAGGACCCGTGGTGCTTGGCTGCTGAACGCCGCCTGCAGTATAACCACTGATAAACGATCCGTCGTTTCGCGTTATACCGTTTGTAGGGTTGCAATTTGGATCTCTCTTGGCCAACACAAATTGAACGCCCAAATCTCCTACACCCTCCAGCCCGGGATAAGTGCCACCATAGACTGCATTCAAATAATTAATGGCGCCTTGAATGGTTGCATCATCAGGATTGTAGATTGTACCTACAGCACCCCCGGTATGAACGACATGCACAACGACCGGAATATACAGGGGGCCGGCTAATGTTTTTGGGCCCTTTTGATTTTGAAGATTATTGTTCTGACGAATAAATTCTCTCAAGGAGGATTCTGAACGAAGTATTTTTATACGATATGCCGAATCTTCTCTCATCATCTTATGATGAACAGGATCAAAACCGCAGATTGGTTGTGAAAAAGAAATGTAAGATAGAAACAGAGCACAAGCAGTCAGGATAAGCTTTATGATGCTCATGGTTGGTTTTTTGAAGGATAATGTGGGATATAGAACGCAGGAATAGGAATTTTAATATCCCCTCAGCAAAATAAATAAAAAAGCAGGCTCTATGGGAAGTCCTATAAAAAAACGCAATTGAAAAATCCAGTCTTCTTATTTGCGAGGCAACAATAAGTGTTCTTTCAAATCAGCGTAATTAACATCCATCCTTATACGCTGTTTCTTTTTTTCCAATATGGCTTGAATAGCAGGAGGAATTGGAACGGTAGTATGTATTACTGGTTCTACCACATCATAAAATTTTACAGGATGCGCCGTTTCAAGAACGATTCCTTTCTGACCAATATGTTTTTCAAGATATTTTTTCAATGCCAGGTATCCAACCGCTCCGTGCGGATCTAATAAATAGTTATTATTGGCATAGACCGTAGCGATCGTGTCAAGAGTTTCCTTATCTGAAATGCTATAACTGGTTAATGTTTCTTTTAGTGAATTAAATTCTTTGTGAAATAATTCAAGTATACGTACAAAATTGCTCGGGTTACCGACATCCATTGCATTTGACAAAGTAGCAATTGCTTTTTTGGGTTGATAACTGCCATTTTCCAGGTATGATGGAACGATATCATTCGAATTACATGCTGCAATAAAATGTTCAAAAGGCAAACCAGAATGATGAGCAAGTAATCCTGCGCAAATATTTCCGAAATTGCCGCTCGGAACAGATATTATCGGAAGATTTTTTTTATCAGGCCATTGCTGGTATGCAAAGAAATAATAAAATTGCTGAGGAAGCCATCTTGCAATATTGATGGAATTGGCAGACGTAAGAAATAATTTTTTGTTTAACGCTTCATCAGTAAATGCCTGCTTAACCAATTGCTGACAATCATCGAAAGTTCCGTTTATTTCTATTGCTGAAATATTATTTCCCAATGTTGTCAATTGCAACTCTTGCACGGTACTCACTTTGCCAGACGGATAAAGAATGACAACGTTCACTCCGTCCACACCGTAAAATCCATTTGCGACAGCGCCACCGGTGTCTCCGGAAGTAGCAACAAGTACCGTTACTTCTTTATCATGATTCCTGGTAAAATAACGCATGCAGCGACTCATGAACCTCGCGCCTACATCTTTAAAAGCCAAAGTGGGACCATGAAAAAGTTCCAGCGAATAAATGTCATCATTTATTTTTACCAATGGGAAATCAAACGAAAGCGTTTCGGAAACAATTCTTGTCAATTCGTTTGCGGGGATTGTATCACCAACATAGGGACTAATAACGGAAAGAGCAATTTCTTCTTTTGAAAACGCAGCGATGTTTTCAATAAAGTCTTTTTGTAAAGAAGGAATATTTTCCGGAAAGTAAAGTCCCTTATCAGGAGCCTGTCCCTGTATGGTAGCATCTTTGAAGCTTACTTTTGGAGATTTACCATTGAGACTATAGTAATTCATTTTGTTTAATTTCAAATTTTAAAACAGTAACTGTAAAAAATGGACTTGTTTTTAAGTCATTTGACATAAAAATCAAATCGCAAAGATTTCCATCTAATCTTCCGTTATTTTCACTCCTTCATGATTAATCGTGGTTACATACAAGTGATGAGCGAGACCGATTCGATCATAAATTTCCTTCATCACATTTTTTACATTTTCAGCAGTTGCTTTATCCCGGCTCAACATAAAAATGGAAGGGCCGGAACCAGATATGCCGCCGCCCATTGCGCCTGCAGATTTGCATTGTTGTTTTATTTCATCGAAACCCGGAATGAGCATGCTGCGTACAGGTTCGATGATCACATCCTCTAACGATCGTCCGATTAGATCATAATCGTTTTTGATAAAACCTGCAACAAGTCCCCCGATATTTCCCCACTGCCGGATCGCATCTTTTAGTAAAACTTCTTTTCGTAAAATTTGTCGCGCGTCAGAAGTTCTCACTTCTATTTGAGGATGCACGACAGTTACGTACAAAGAAGGGGAAGGAATTGGCACAATATCCAACGGAAAAATAGAACGTATCAACGTGACACCGCCGTAAATACATGGTGAAATATTATCCGCGTGCTTTACACCTGATGCAACTTTTTCACCAATCATCGCAAAGCGAACCAGGTCTTCTTTTGAAAAAATATCTCCAAGCAAATGATTTGCTGCCGCCACTGAACCAGCCGCGCTTGCAGCACTGGATCCGATTCCGCTACCAGGTTTAATTTGCTTGTTGATGATCACTTCGAAGCCAATTGATTCTTTTACTTCTTCGAGTATGGATAACAGTGGTGCTCCCGCCGTATTCAAAGCAGGATCTGAAGGTAGATTATATCCATCAGCACTCGATATAATAACCTCTCTTTTATCCAGCAATTTCACTTGCATGATATCATAAGGTTCATTCAAACACATACCGAGCACATCAAAACCGCAAACAAGATTTGCGACAGTTGCAGGAGCATGTATGGTAACTTGTTTCATGAAAATTTTCCCATTTAATTTAATCCTTCTACGCGCTAGCAGCACGAATGATATCTGCAAAAACACCAGATGCAGTTACTTCAGCGCCCGCTCCGGCTCCTTTTACTACCAATGGTTGTTCAGGATATCGATCCGTATAAAATAAAACAATATTATCCTTTCCATAAAGATGATAAAAGTCGTGACTCGTATCAATATGCTGAAGTCCCACCGATGCTTTTCCATACTCATACTTCGCAACAAACTTCAGTTTTTTTCCAACGCTTGCAGCTTCCTGGTATAATTTTTTAAAATGATTTTCTTCCTTGGCCATTGCCTTATAAAATTCTTCTACTGATCCTTGCATACAAGAAGCGGGCATAAATGCATTGTTTTGAATTTCTTCCATCTCAATTTTTTCTCCGGCTTCTCTTGCGAGGATCATGATTTTGCGCATTACATCAGTACCGCTCAGATCCAAACGCGGATCGGGTTCTGTGTAACCTTCGTCCTGGGCCTGCTTTACAACGTCGGCGAATTTTCTTTCGCCATTATAATTATTGAAAACGAAATTAAGCGTACCACTTAGTACCGCTTCAATTTTATTCACTTTATCACCGCTGCGTAATAGGTCATTCAATGTACCGATAACCGGAAGTCCCGCGCCAACATTTGTTTCGAAAAAGAAAGGTGCATTGTATTCACGGGAAAGATTTTTCAATTTTTTATAGTAAACAAACGGAGATGAACACGCTATTTTATTACATGCGACTACGGAAATGCTTTTTTGTAATAACCCATCATAGCAAGATGCCACTTCCTGGTTGGCGGTGATATCTACAAATACAGTGTTCCGAAGATTTTTCGAACGACTCGTGGAAACAAATTTTTTCAAATCCATATTCTCCCCTTCCTGCAAAAGCTGTTTCCAGTTATTAAGATCTAGCCCTTCGTCATTAAAATACATTTTTTTACTATTTCCCAATCCTATAACGCGAACCTGTATACGAAGATTTTCAAGAAGGTAATTGTGTTGTTGTTTTAATTGTTCTAAGAGACGACTTCCCACATTACCCGTTCCGACAATAAACAGGTTTAATTGTTTATGCGTTGTTTCGAAAAACTCTTCATGCAGAATATTGATCGCTTTTTTTACATCCACACTTGCAATTACAGATGAAATATTTCTTTCTGATGAACCTTGTGCAATGGCCCGCACATTCACGCCGTTTCGCCCGAGAGAACCGAACATTTTTCCACTGATTCCCGGATGACTTTTCATATTGTCGCCCACAAGAGCAACAATTGCTAATCCTTTCTCAACAATCAGTGGTTCCACTTTCCCTGTTTTAATTTCGTGATCAAAAGCCTGATCAACTGCTTCTTTTGCTTTGGGAGCGCCAGCTTCTTCCACACCTACACAGATCGAATGCTCCGAAGATGCCTGAGTAATTAAAATCACATTTATTTTTTCGTTTGATAATGATTCGAATAATCTTTTTGAAAATCCAGGTATACCCACCATGCCGCTGCCTTCGAGACTCAATAATGCAATTTTATTAATGCTGGTAATTCCCCGAATACTGTTACCATTCTTCGAAGCAACTTTTTCGATTAGTGTCCCCGCATCATTAGGTGCGAATGTATTCTTGATCCAGACAGGAATATTTTTATCCATTACCGGTTGAATGGTCGGCGGGTAAATTACTTTGGCGCCGAAATGTGATAATTCCATTGCTTCCTGGTAGGAAATATTTGGAATGGCTTTCGCATTTGAAACAAGCCGCGGATCTGCAGTCATCATACCAGAAACATCGGTCCATATTTCAACAGTTTTTGCAGGAACACAGGCTGCATAAATCGCAGCGGTATAATCTGATCCGCCTCGTCCCAATGTTGTTGTCGCTCCTTTGCCGTCCGATGCAATAAAACCAGGCACGATAAACAATGATTGATTGGTTGATTCAAAAAATGTATGCATACGTTTGGAGGTGGCGTCAAAGTCGACAGTTGCATAACCAAATTGCGAGTCGGTAACAATTACTTCCCTTGAATCCTTCCAAACATTTTCAACTCCAAGTGTGGTTAACCTGGCAGATAATATTTGAGACGAAAGGAGCTCACCGAAACTTACAATCTTATCCATCGTACGAACCGGGAGTTCGCCCAGTAAAAAAATACCATTGCAGATATCTTCTAATTCGTTGCAACGCTTTTTGACGAGACTCAATGCGCTGCTTTGATGCGTGATCGGAATAAGCGACTTCACCGTTTCGAGGTGACGTAGTTCTATTGCCTGAAGTTTTTCTTTGTACGATTCATCTTCTGCTGCTGCTAACGTGCCGCATTGCAGTAATGCATCCGTGATACCGCCCAATGCCGATACGACCACGATTGTCTTATCCCGCTTTATTGATTCAGTGATGATGTTTACTGCCCTGTTGATATTATCGGCGTTGGCCACTGATGTTCCGCCGAATTTTAAAACCTGCATCGATTATAATTTGTTTTTAAAAAAATATGAATGATTAACCTGAAGTAACGGTAGCTAAAAGCCCAATGGATGATATGAAAATGTTCAATCCGCTTTAGCGGATTGTTGTTGTAATTGTAATAGGGGAAATCCCTGAAGCGAGAGACGCTGCAGAAGTAAAAAAAGGGATAATATTCTTTGTTGAACAACGCACTTTTTATAATAAGGACCGCTAAGGTAACGAATATTGGCAAAAAAATAATAAAAAGGAAAATTATTTTAATAAAAAGAATTATTTTGAGGTCTTCTTTTGATTTATTGCTGCTTGCTATAGTATTTATTGAACGATTATAAATTTTAATCATGAGTTACCAGTCATCACCGGGGTTGCAGCAATTTAAAAACCTGGTTGGGATCAAATTTCAACTTTATAATAGTTTATTTACCTCCCTTCCTTTTCATCGGATAGAAAAAACAGGAATCCTGTTGTCATTGCTTCTGACTTATTGCGAAGATGGATACAAAAAGAAACAAAGTCCCGAGCAGATCATCGAAGATTTTTTTCAAAAGCACACTACTTATACCAGTGAAAGAGAGAGAGCAGATATTTTATTTCGATTTGTTCAGTATGTAGAAAGACAAGTTGTACTCTTTGATGCATTGGAAGATGCAGCCTTCAAAGAAGTAACTGATACCGGAGGTGTTGGTACGCTGAAACATTTATCTTCTGAAGTGGTACAATACAATAAACAGGATGAATTAAAAACAAAATTGAAAGATTATTCTGTGAGATTGGTTCTGACCGCCCATCCTACACAATTTTATCCGGGTCCGGTATTGGGTATTATTAATGATTTGTCGAGAGCTGTTGTTGAGAATAATGCGAGCCAGATTAATATGTACATGCAACAGCTTGGGAAAACTCCATTTTTAAAAAAGCAAAAGCCAACACCTTTTGACGAAGCAGTGAGCCTGATCTGGTATTTGGAAAACATTTTCTATCATGCTGCCGGCAGAATTCTTGCGTCATTGAAAAATCAATTTCCAGATGCAGTTTCTGAAAATAACTCAATCATAAAAATGGGATTTTGGCCAGGGGGTGACCGCGATGGCAATCCGTTTGTGAATGCCACTACAACATTAAAAGTTGCGGAAGCTCTTCATGGTGCAATTATCAAATGCTACTATCTCGATGTAAGAAGATTGAAAAGACGACTAACATTTAAAGGCGTTGATACAATACTCTCATCACTTGAAGAAAAATTATACAATAACATCTTTGTTCCAGAACATAAAGCAGGGCTGAACAAACAGGAAATTATTTTGCCGTTGAAACAAATTCGCGAAATTCTGATTTACCAGCACAACAGTTTATTCCTGCATCTTGTAGATAATCTGATAAGCAAAGTATATGTGTTTGGTCTGCATTTCGCGACGTTGGATATAAGGCAGGAAAGTTCTGTGCATGGGAGAGTGATGCAAGCAATTGCTCAAGAAGAAAAATTGCTTCCCCAAAATTATGCGAGCCTCGATCCAAAAGAAAAAATCAGTTTGCTAAGCGAAGTCAGCGGTAATACAGATCCTTCGCGGTACAATGACAGTCTTGTAAAGGACGCATTGGAAACAGCCAATGTTGTAAAAAAAATTCAACATGCAAACGGTCAGGAAGGCTGTAACAGGTATATCATCAGCCAATGCAATAGTGCTGTTAATGTGATGGAAGTATATGCGTTGTTTATGTTGACCGGATGGAAAAAAGAAGATCTTCATATAGATATCGTGCCTTTGTTCGAAACTGTAGATGATTTGCAAAATGCTGCATCTATTATGAAAGAGCTTTATGAAAATCCAACTTATATAAAACATCTGAAGAGGAGGAATTTCACACAGACCATCATGGTAGGTTTTTCCGACGGCACGAAGGACGGCGGTTACCTGATGGCTAACTGGGGAATTTATAAAGCAAAAGAAGAATTGACAAAAATCTCCAAGCAATATTCTGTGGATGTTGTTTTTTTTGACGGACGAGGCGGACCACCTGCACGTGGCGGAGGAAAGACGCATAAATTTTATGCGTCGATGGGAAGGAACATTGCAAACAAAGAAATACAACTCACGATACAGGGGCAAACTGTGAGTTCCAATTTCGGAACTATCGATTCTGCACAATATAATATTGAGCAGCTTGTGCATGCAGGAATTTCGAACGATCTATTTTCATCAAGAAAAGTAACACTACAGGAAGCAGAGGAAGAATTGTTTGAAGAAATGGCGGATGAAAGTTTCAAGAGTTACACGGCATTGAAAAATCATCCTCACTTCATGGAATACCTGAATGAAGTAAGTCCTTTGCAATTTTATAGCGAAACAAATATCGGAAGCCGTCCAAGTAAACGAAACAATTCCGGGCGACTTGAATTAAAGGATTTAAGAGCCATTCCGTATGTAGGTGCGTGGAGCCAATTGAAACAAAATGTTACAGGTTACTACGGCGTAGGTACGGCGTTGCGCGCAATGGAACAAAAGGGAAAGTGGCACCAGGTAAAAGAGCTCTATGATAATTCACTTTATTTTAAAACGCTTATTGATAACTGTGAGATGGCGATGAAAAAATGTTTTTTCCCGCTGACGGAGCATTTTTCAAGCAATCCGGTATTCAGTGATATATGGGGGCAGATATTTAACGAGTTTGAATTGACACAAAAATATCTTTTTAAATTATCGGGTAAACATGAGTTGATGGCAGACTATCCGGTTGAACAATTATCAATTCAAATGCGAGAAAGAATCGTGTTGCCATTGAGTACGATTCAGCAATATGCAATAACAAAATTCAGAAGAATAGAAAAAGGTCTGATTAATTCTCCACTAAAAGATGTCTACGAAAAATTGATCATCCGTTGCTCATTTGGAATTATCAACGCAGCAAGAAATTCCGCGTAAAAGCCGGAATTAGCTACGAAATGGGATTGTCCGAAAAATTATTTTAAAAAAAATAAAAAAAACTTTTTTGGAATTAAACATGGGAAATTTTTGTCCGCCGACCAACCTATCATTGGACTTTTCATTATCTCTCAACAAAATTTTTACGATGCCATCAGATATAAATCGGGAAGTGGCTCAAAATTACATATATAATATTTTATGAACTAAAGTGTTATCAACGTCACTTTTTGAAGATTCTAAAACAGCGCATAAGTTTGCATGGAAAATCTGTTTATTAATCTCTTAAATCTAATACGTATGCTGAAATTAGCACCTCTTTTCCTGGTAATTGTTGTGGCATTAGGCGTGTATTGCCTTACTGCAACATCAGTGTTGCCAAAGATCATGTTGTTTACTGCATCAATGTTGTTGTTTCTCTCCCTTCTTGGCAAAACGAGAAAGACAAGAATTATCAGATAAATTATTACAGACTGAAAATTCAGTTATATAAAACCGCCCCCGAAAGAGGGCGGTTTTTATTTTTAATAATTATATTATTAAGACGGAATTTTTGTTTTCGAAAGTGCTATTGCAGGTTTCGGATCTAAAAGCATTTCCGCGTTCTCTGGTATTTCAGGATAAGCTGACGAACCGTGTTCCCAAACATCGAGACCACCAGGTCCAGCTTCACCTTTACCTTCAACGCGAAGATTCCAAGGATGCGGCAATTGTTTAATCACCCACATCATCACGAATGCAATTGCAAAAGTAGCTATAGTGATGGTTGCACTGCCTATCAATTGCGCTTTTAATACTGTTGTTCCACCACCATAGAATAACCCTGCAACCGGGCTTGAATTATCTGCTCCCGCAGGTCCTGTCGCTCCAAATTTTCCGGAGGCAAAAAAACCTAGACTTAGTGTTCCCCAAATACCGCACAATCCGTGAACAGGAACCGCGCCAACGGGATCGTCAATTCTTAAATATTCTAGTAAATATGTCCCGTACACAACTACGATTCCAGCAATTCCGCCTAAACAAATTGCACCGAGTGGATCAACCCAATAACAAGGACATGTGATCGCAACCAAGCCTGCTAGAAATCCATTCGTTGTATAACCAAGATCAAACTTGCCTTTGGTGGGACCGGTCCACAATGCAACAAGCATTGCCATCATTCCACCAGCACATGCTGCTAAAGTTGTATTGGTAGCAACTCTTCCGATGCCTTGCATATCCATTGCTGAAAGTGTGCTGCCTGGATTGAAACCATACCACCCGAACCAAAGAATAAATCCGCCGACTGCCGCGATGGTTAAATTGTGTGGTGGCATTGGGCCTCCTCCGTCTCTCTTGAAAATTCTTCCTAAGCGCGGACCAAGAACAATTGCACCCGCTAATGAGACGACGCCTCCGATCGTGTGCACAACAGTTGAACCTGCAAAATCACGGAAGCCCGTACCTATCGATGGCCAGAAGTTTCCAGTGCTTCCCATCAATGCAAGAAATCCATCAGGTCCCCAAGCCCAGTGGCCAATGATTGGATAAATGAATCCGGTTACACCAATGCTATAGAGAATGTCTCCGCGAAAACTTGTACGACCAATCATTGCACCAGATGTAATGGTAGAGCAAGTATCAGCAAAAGCAAATTGAAATATCCAGTGTGCTATTACAGGAACGCCAGTGGCTTCGTATGTATCTGGCGCGCCAGAAAGGAAGAACCAATGATATCCTATAAAACCATTTCCGTGACTAAACATGAATGCATAGCCGAAAGCCCAGAAAAGGAGTCCGCATAAACACGTGTCGAATATACATTCCAACAAAACGTTTACAGTTTCCCTTTGCCGGGCGAATCCTGCTTCCAACATAACGAAACCAGGTTGCATTCCAAATACAAGAAAAGCTGCAACGAGAGTCCAGACTGTGTTGATGGAATTCATCATCGAAGTTTCATGTGCAGTGTAAGTTGTTTGCGCATGCACAGATGTTCCCATAATGATTGCAGGGAGGAAACCCATTGCAATTAAAACGAGAATAAGACCGATAATTTTTCCACCGAACATTGTGAGCCCGAGGCGCCATTTATCAGCCCGGCTCAATTTAATTTTGATAGACGTCTCAGGAGAAGAATGTCCGTTGATCCTCCTGGCCAAGGATTGTAATAGCATTTTGATTCAATTTTTTGGTTAAAAAATGATTGGCAGGATTTTTTCAATATGTGTCAGAAAGGAGGGGTATTAGGGAACGAACTAAAATTTCAATGGAAAGCGGTCGATCAATTTTTTTCAAGGTATAAGAGAGATAAAATCACTTGTTGAAAACAGCAAGTGATTTTATCTCTTGCTATTTATAATTTTTCATCATGTTGTGTAATATCCAATCCAATTTCTTCTTCTTCAACACTAACACGTAATGGAACGATGATATCAACTAACTTGAAAACAATAAATCCCATTACTGTTGCGAACACCACAACAATTAAACAACCAAGCACCTGATGCAGGAAGAATTGTGTTCCTCCGTAAAACAGGCCGTCGTTACCTGCAGGATTTATTTTTTTGCTGGCCAACATTCCAGTCATGATCATCCCTACAATACCACCGATACCATGACATGGAAAAACATCAAGTGTATCATCGATAGTTGTCTTGCCCTTCCAGTACACGGCAATATTCGAGCAGATTGCTGCAACGAAACCAATGAAAATACTTTGAGGAACACCAACGTATCCCGATGCCGGGGTAATCGCAACCAATCCAACAACTGCACCAATGCAGAAACCCAGAGAAGACGGTTTTCTTCCGCGCACTGAATCAAAAAATATCCACGAGAGTCCCGCAGCGGCAGATGCTGTATTTGTATTTGCAAATGCATCGACAGCAAGACCGTTTGCAGCGAGCGCAGAACCTGCATTGAATCCAAACCAGCCAAACCACAACAATCCAGTACCTAATAATACATAAGGAATTCGCGCAGGTTTTACCTCTTCTTTGGTAACATGCACTTTTCTTCTTTTAAGCAAAATCGCTCCAGCCAAAGCAGCACAACCGGCGGATATGTGCACTACGGTTCCACCCGCAAAATCTATTACTCCCATTTTGGCAAGAAAACCTTCGGGATGCCAATTCCAGTGAGCAATCGGAGCATAGATAAGCAGGCTAAATAAAACCATGAAAAGAACATAGGCTTTAAAGCTGATACGTTCGGCCGTTGCGCCAACAACCAATGCGGGAGTGATAATTGCGAATTTCATTTGAAACAATGCGAATAATAATATTGGAATACTTGGTGCAAGAGACCATGGCTCATGTCCATTAATTCCTTTCATCATGAAAAACTCACTCGGATCTCCGATAAATCCTCCGATGGATTTTCCAAACGCAAGTCCGAATCCACACACAACCCAAAGCACACTGATCAAGCCTGTTGCTATAAAACTTTGAAGCATCGTAGAAAGAACATTTTTTCTGCCAACCATACCACCATAAAAAAATGAGAGACCAGGTGTCATCAATAGTACCAACGCTGAAGAAATCAACATCCATGATATATCAGCAAAATTGTACACCTTAGAGCCATCGAAATCAGCCACTAATGGCACGAATAATCCCATTATTGAGAATATACCCAATAGAATAAACGGAATAGGTGAAGTTGAGGAGGTTTTAGTCATGTCAGTCAGTTTATATTAAAAAATCCTTGTTAGAAGTTTAGGAGTATTTGAATGATGGTAAGGATTAAATTTTTTGATTCGAGCGCCAACATTTTGTCAAATCAAAAATGATAAGTTGCTGCCAAAATAAAACTGCCGGTTGATTTTGTTGTTTCAGTTTCGTTCTTATAAAAAACTGAATTTCCTGCATTATCAAGTCTGAACTCAGGAATGATGGTCAGATTATCAACTTTGAAGTTGAATGAAAGTGTGGGAGCAAATACATTTTTGAATCCCAAATATTGATCGTCATCATTGATGTATTCACCTCTCAATGTCATTCCAAACCAGCTTGCCGGATCAAAGTTGAGATACAATGCAGCGCCCCACCATTTAGCGGTATTCCAATTGGAAGCAGTATCCTTTAAGCTCAAAGATTGCAGAGTGGCATTGAAACCTAAACTAAACTTGCTGCTAGCAGCATATGTCGCGACCAAATCACCCTGCAACAAATTTTTGTTGTCAGTTTGTTTGCCATCAACAAAATTTAAATACAGTTTGAATTTATCATCTTTAGATCCAGTTGACAACTGAGCGATCACAGATTTTGGCATATTGGGAGCACTTCTATAATCAGTCGGATTTGCGATACCGATCATCAAAGCACTTTTTCCACCAAGACTGATATCTGCTTTAATACCTGTATGAGAGAATGGGCCATTGGTGAACATGTAACTCATACTGTAGTTTCTATTCAGATATGCATCGAGCACTTCATATCCAACATGCGTACCCCAGGTACCGAGCGTAAATTTTACGGACGCAGAAGGAGCATAGGTCACAAACAATTGCTTGATCGCAAATCTTGTGTTTGCGTCATTGTAGGCAAATTCCTCAGCTCTTGTTCCAAATCCTAAATCGGCAGTTACACTTACTTTCCCGAAGCTATGATCAGCCCTGATCGACGCCATTCCCAATTCAAAAGAATTACTAGAATGAGTAAAACTGGTTGGACTGTTGTAAGGAAAAGTTTTAGGATTATTAAAATTAAACCGGTAGTAAGCATCTACAGAACCGGTAATGGTCACCGGAGGCGGTGTCTTTTTTGAAGAGTCGGTACTTTGCGCAAAACTCATTGTTAAACATAATAAGCCAATACTTGTAGCTGAAAGTTTTTGTAACATTGCAGTGGTTTTAAGTGTTAAAAACGGGTACAGTAATGAACTTGTTCCAGAAGTTCTGATATTGCTGTACCTTTTTATTTAAAAAAATTTTTGTCGCTTTCTCAAATTGCTCTCATTCTTGACTTACGATCGCCCCAGTCAAAGATTGAAAAGATCCCAACTCAATTTCTCTTGCTCTAACTCCATTTTTAAAAATGTAATTAAAAGGTCTGAGCATTCGTTGGAATGAGCCGGGGGCGAACAAGTAAAATCCCATTTGAATAGTTAAGCAGGCAAGAGTCGTTTGAAATAATTCAGCGGATAAAGGCAGGTTGCATAAATAGCTTTCAGAAGAAAGCATGCTGATATAAGCAAGTGTAATCAGGTAAATATAAATTGATATAGATTTAAGATAAATTAGCAATTGTAATCAAAATTTTAACTAAGATAGCGACACATATCCAAAAAAAAATAATTTAATTCAAAAAATTTCGAATATAAATTATTATAATATAATAATTATTTTATAATGAGTTAATTTATAATATATTAAAATATTAATTCGATTTTTGCCCACAAATAATAAACATATAAATTTTAAAAAAATATATTTATCAATTTTAATGGAATTGGTGGGATAAGAGAATGCGATTGAAATTGCCAACTCCCCGTTCGGTCGCCATACAAAAGAAAATAGATTTGTTGAGGGCGTAATCAATGCGGCGGAATAAAATGATCTCGCCGATTTAACTACAATAATAATTATCCCCAAATTGCTTTTTGAGATAACCGGAAAACGATCTTTTAATTATTGGTATAGTAATTGTCGCGTATATCCTTTGCAAGCCCAAAAAAAATCAACCGCAATTCTCTGAAAATACGCTAGCCTGTTTAAAACTCTTTTGATAGATTTTTGAATTTTTAACGTAATTTCCGATGTTGCTACTCACGATCTGCACCTTTCAAGCTGATTTTTTTCCAAAAAATAATTGTAATCAATGAAGCGCATCTTCAGAAATCTCTACTTTCTGACATTCCTTAATGGATTCCTGCTAGCAACCCTGTTCTATTTTAAAATGGAAGGCAATTATGAACGGGAGCTCTTCGCAGCAATTCAATCCAACATCGACAGCAAAATAAACTTAAAAGATAATGATGATTCTGTTGTTGTAAATGTAATGCACGCATGCAATGAATTACTCACCAGCAGATCGGCGATATTCACGAATCAAACGCTTGATGGTTTTAAAGTTGACCTGCTTCAACCAACATCAATCGATCTTATGACTGCCAAAGGCGCTTGCGGAAGTTATTCTTTAGTTCTTGCGAGAACTCTTGAAAATTATAAATTTCCCGTACGAATCGCGCAGATGAAAGTCAACGGAGTATTTGCGGCACATAATATCGTTGAAGTTAAAACCAATTCGGGTTGGGCCGTTTTGGATCCTTTGTTCAACGTATACTTCATTAGACCCGATAAAACACTTGCAAGTTTCCAGGATGTGAAAAACAATTGGAATTATTACAAAGATCAATTGCCGCCAAATTATAACATGAATTACAAATATGAAGATGTCAGGTATTCTAATTGGGGGAAAATTCCATTCGTCCTGCCTGCTATCAAAAAAATTCTCGATTTAGTTTTAGGAAAAGAAAGGGCAGATACAATATCAATGCGGATTTATTTTTTGAGAATGTACGATTTGTATTTTTATATCCTGTTAGGCCTTTACCTTCCTGTAGCTATTTTTATAGTACGGAAATTAATTAAAACGAAAGTTTTTCCACAACCCAATATTCCAATTACGCCCTCAAATATCATCAAATATGCAAGGGCACGTATTGCAAATAAGACTATCCCGAATACGATCGGCAGACCTGGTTCAGGTTCACTTTCCTGAAAGCATAATCTCAAGCGAACATTTTTTTTAATTTAGTCCTGCTACGAATATTTTATAGCGAACGAACATTTATAAATGTGGCGGATCTTTTATAATACTCTCCCTCCCAGATAGTTTCACTTTGTCTATATTTGAATGCTAAAATCAATCTTGATGTTGAAAGTAGGAGTTTTCGGAACAGGTCATCTCGGAAAATTTCATTTAAATAATTGGAAAGAAATAAAATCGGCCAAAGTAGTTGGCTTTTATGACCCAGACGACGCCATTGCCAATGATGTTATAGAAAAATATCAAATAGAACGTTATCCAAATCCCGAGTCACTCATTGCTACCTGCGATATAGCGGATATAATTGCACCTACAAATTTTCATTTTGAACTCTGTGAGAAAGCGATCCGCCAAGGCAAGCATATATTCGTTGAAAAGCCGCTCGCCAATACAATGCATGAGGCCAGGGAACTTGTGAAACTGGTAAAAGAATCCAAAATAAAATTGCAGGTGGGACATGTGGAAAGATTCAATCCCGCATTTCTAGCTGTTGCATCGATGTCATTGTACCCGATGTTTATTGAGGTTCATCGTCTGGCTCAATTTAATCCACGCGGCACCGAAGTGAGCGTCATTCTCGATTTAATGATTCATGACATTGACATTATTTTAAGTATCGTCAAAAGTGAGGTCAAAAATATAGCAGCAAGCGGCGTAGCGGTCATGACCGAAACGCCTGATATCGCCAATGTCAGAATTGAATTCAACAACGGATGTGTTGCCAATTTGACTTCAAGCAGAATTTCTATGAAGAAAATGAGGAAGATGAGATTGTTCCAGAAAGATGCATATATAGGAATCGATTTCCTCAATAAAAAAACAGAAATTATCAAATTAAAAACATCTTCAGAAGAAGATAATTTTTCATTTGATCTGGATACGATTAACGGCAAAAAAACAATTTCAATTATTCAACCACAGGTACCAGAAGTAAATGCGATAAAACTGGAACTCGAAAAATTTTGCGAATCAATTATCGACGATACAATTCCCGTCGTTTCTGAATTGGACGGATATCGTGCGATGGATATTGCTCATCAGATTCTGCAAAAAATAAAACACAATACCATCAATACCTGAGGACCTCATGATGGCTTTAAAAAAGATTCATATAAGCTGGTATGTTTTTAGCGATTACATTGCGGCCATCATGTCCTGGATCATTCTTTATTTCACCCGCCGTATACTGTTATCAGAAATCATTTTTAGAAATCATCAACTCTATTTGAATAATCGTTTTTGGATGGGGATAATTCTTGTCCCGCTTTGCTGGCTGATTTTTTATGGGATGGTTGGATCATATCATTCGGTTTATAAAAAATCAAGATTAAATGAATTCACCGTCACAGCAATTTGTAGTATCATCGGATGTACAGTGTTGTTTTTTTCAATCGTCATCAACGATCCGCAAACCGACTATCGTTATTATTACAAAGCATTTTTTACTTTTCTATTCATGCAGTTTATTCTCACCTGGATTGGACGGTGGATCATCTTAAACATCACGAAGAAGCAACTCAGGACAGGGAAAGTCAGTTTCAATATGCTTCTTGTTGGAGATGGTGCAGTGGCATCAAAAATATATAAGGACAGTCATAGCGGTTTAAAAACTGGCGGATATCAATATGTCGGATACCTCAGCAATGGCAACAATCCAAAACATAATATCGAAAAATACCTTCCGCCGCTGGGGTTTGTTTCCGATATGGAACAAGTATTAGAAGATAATAATATTGAATTGGTAGTAATTGCTTTGGAGAGTGCAGAAAAGCCGCATGTTGAAAAAATTATTGAAAGACTCAGCGAAAAAAATGTGGATGTGAAAATAGTACCGGACGTATTGGATATACTTTCTGGTTCCGTCAAAACCAACAATGTGTACGGAGCAGTTTTATCCGACATTCACACTGGCCTAATTCCAGAATGGCAACAAAATATAAAACGATTGCTGGATGTTGTCATTTCCATTCTCGGCCTCTTGCTGTTTTCTCCTTTATTGATTTATGCTTCGTTGCGCGTAAAATTTTCTTCTGCCGGCCCCGTTATATATTCGCAAGAACGAATCGGTTTTAAAGGGAGAAAATTCAAGATTTACAAATTACGCTCTATGGTAAATGATGCGGAAAAAAATGGCCCCGCTTTATCATCGGCAAAAGATGAACGCATAACTTCCTGGGGAAAAATAATGAGAAAATGGCGAATAGATGAACTCCCGCAATTGTGGAATATTTTGAAAGGCGAAATGAGCCTGGTTGGCCCTCGGCCAGAGAGAGATTATTATATCGAACAAATTGTGTCGAAGGCTCCTTATTTTCGATACTTACTAAAAGTAAAACCGGGACTTACTTCCTGGGGTATGGTGCAATTTGGTTACGCGGAAAATATAGAGCAGATGATCGAGCGTCTAAAATATGATCTTGTATATATCGAAAACATTTCTCTTGCACTCGATCTTAAAATAATGATGCATACTTTAATTACCATTTTTAAAGGGAAAGGCAGATAATTCAAATGATAAAAAAATTACTCCTGTGTATTGCCTTACTCGCACCCGCGTTTGTCCGCGCGCAAAATTACTGGCAACAGGAAGTCAATTATACTATTGATGTTTCGCTAAATGATGTGGAACATAGCATTACTGGTTTCATAAAAATGCGCTATATCAACCACTCTCCTGATTCACTTTCTTTTATTTGGTTTCATGTATGGCCGAATGCTTATAAAAGCGATAGAACCGCATTTAGTGATCAGTTGTTAGAAAAAAATCGAACTGATTTCTATTTTTCAAATCAAGAAGATAAGGGATACATTAACCGGCTTGATTTCAGAGTGAATGGAGCTATCGCTAAAACAGAAGATCATCCGCAGTACACAGATATCATAAAACTTATCCTGCCTCATTCGCTCGCACCTGGCGATTCGATCAATATAACGACGCCATTTTTTGAAAAACTACCTTTTAATTTTTCGCGGGGCGGTCATGTAAAACAGAGTTATCAATTGACACAATGGTATCCGAAACCGGCAGTGTATGATCGTCACGGCTGGCATCCTATTCCTTATCTCGACCAGGGAGAATTTTATAGTGAATTTGGAAACTACGATGTAAGAATTACTGTCGGGAAAAATTATGTCGTTGCAGCCACCGGCGAATTACAGGATGAAGATGAAAAAAAGTGGATGATTAGCAAAGGACTAAATCCGTTGCCGCCCATTCAAAAATCATCACCACAAAAAAAATATCGGTCAAACAACAAGAAACCAGCAAACAAAATTACGGCGACGGCTCCTTCAAATCAGCATGAAGAAACAAAGACGTTACGGTATACGCAAAATCAAATTCATGATTTCGCGTGGTTTGCAGATAAATCTCTTATAGTAAAGCATGATACCGCACAGCTCGCTTCAGGCAAAATCATCAGCGTGTATAGTTTTTATACTCCATCTGAAACAAGAATTTGGGCAAACAGCGTTGGATTTATCAAAAATGCAATTCGATTTTATTCCTCAGCAGTGGGTGAATATCCATATTCCACGATGAGTCTTGTAGAAATAAAGGGAGGTGATGCCGGAGGGATGGAATATCCTACCATCGCTTCGATATCTCCAATGCAAAGTGAAAAGGCGCTTGACCTGGTTACCTTTCATGAAACAGGTCACCAATGGTTTTATGGCGCGCTCGGTTCCAACGAAAGAAAATATCCTTGGCTGGATGAAGGCGTTACTTCTTATTATGAAAAAAAATACCAGGCAAAAAAATATCCAAATACAAATTCAGGAAAAGGTTGGTTGCAAAATAAATTCCCCGACGACTGGGATAAATTATCGCTTTCCATTATTGAGAAGGAAAAATCGGATCAACCCATCTCCACTGAGTCAGAAGAATTCACTGAAACCAACTATGATCTTATCGCATACGACAAAGCTTCATTCTGGGTAAAGCAACTTGAAGACAGCCTGGGCCCTCACCTGTTTGATAGCTGTATGCATCATTATTTCGAGACATGGAAATTCAAACATCCAGACACCGAAAGTTTACAATCCTCATTTGAAGCTATCTCCAATAAAAAATTGAATACTCAATTTGAATTATTAAATAAAAAAGGTTCATTAACACCTGTCGCGAAACAAAAAAAAATAAAGCCCGCTTTTTTATTCTCTTTTAAAAACACAGACCGGTTTAATTATGTAAATATTGGTCCGGCAGCAGGCTACAATCTTTATGATAAATTCATGATTGGGGCGATCATCAATAACTATAATTTACCCAGAAACAATTTTGAATTTATATTAGCTCCATTATACTCAACACAAAGCAAACAATTAAAAGGTTTGGGTAATATCAGTTACTCCTGGCATCCTGATGCGCGCTTTCAAAAAATAAGTGTCGGTGTGAATGGAGCCGCATTTTCTACAAATGCAGCGACTGATACAAACAATAATAGAGTTTACGAAAATTTTTCCAAAATAGTTCCATATATACGGTTGATATTTAAAAACAAATCGGCCGGAAGTTCACTAGAGAAATGGATCGATTTCAGAACTTTTATCATCAGCGAAAAAAAATTCGACAAATATATCTTGAGCGTCGCAGATTCAAACTTACACCCAACTGCCGCTAAAATCAGCAATCGCTATCTGAACCAGCTAACCTTTAATATCTCGAACGCCAGAATACTTTATCCATACAATGTTCAGCTCCAGTTGCAACAAAGCGATGCATTTTACAGGCTAAATCTTACAGGAAATTATTTTTTCAATTATGACAACGAGGGAGGCATGAATGTGCGATTTTTTGCCGCGAAATTTGGACAGTGGAGTAATAAAAACACTACAGACTTATCCCGATATGAACCAAAATTATTAGGGGTCACGGGTGAAGAAGACTATACGTATAGCAGTTATTTTTTAGGAAGAACCGCATCATATGCGGTGGAAGGTTCTTCTTTAAAAAATAGCGGGTTAGCTGCTCAACAGATAATGATACGGGATGGCGGACTAAAACTAAGAATTGATCAATACGATTTTCTACAAGGAAGATCCAACAACTGGGTTGCGGCCTTAAACTTCAATTCAACCCTGCCGAATCATTTGTTTCCTGTAAAAATTCCTATCAGATTATTTTTCGACGTTGGTACTTATGCGGAAGCATGGAAAATAAATTCTTTAACAAGCAGGTTTTTATACGTTGGGGGATTTCAATTATCGTTATTTGAAAATATTCTCAATATCTATGTTCCGGTTATTTATAGCAGCGACTTCAGTAACCAATTGAAAACAATTCCAACGCAAAACACATTTTGGAAAAGAATTACATTCAGCATAGATATACAGAATTTCGATACAAAAAAAATTATGCAAAAAATAATTTCCCATTGATGAGCGATAGTTACAATATAAATTATGTGCGGCATGAATCTATCGATCAGGAGAAATGGGATCGCTGTATTGCTCATTCAAATAATGAACTCATCTATGGATATTCCACATTTCTGAATCACATGGCTAAAAATTGGGATGGACTGATATTGGATGACTACGACGCAGTGATGCCATTAACATGGAACCAGAAATGGGGAATAAAATATTTATATCAGCCGCCGCTAACCCAACAATTGGGAATTTTTTCTTCGAAAGGCATTCACGAGTCATTAATATCCGCATTCATCAAAAAAATAAATTCAAATTTTAAATTCGCGGAGATTTTTTTCAACTATTCCAATCCACATCCATTATTTAAACCGCATGATAACTACATCCTGAACGTAGAAAAGCCGTACATCGAGTTGGCTGCTAATTACAAAAAAGATCTTCAAAAAAATCTAAAACGATCTTCCCGGTTTCAACTGAATTATACAGCAACATACGACCTACTAAAAGCTCTGAGGCTTCACCAGGAAAAATATAAACACACGACACCGCATACACGAAGTAAAGACTATGCTAATTTCGAAAAACTCTGTATCGATCTCGCTAAAAAAAAAGAAATATTGACAAGAGCAGTCCTCGATGAAAATAATTATTTACTCTCTGTAGCAGTTTTATTAAAAAAAAATACCAGAATCTATCTCATCGAAACTTCAACTACAGACGAGGGCCGAAAAATGCAGGCACACCATTTTCTCTTAGACGCAATGATCAGGGAGTTTGCCGGAATGAACTTGACGATAGACTTTGTTGGATCGGATATTTCAGGGATTGCAGACTTCTATAAAAATTTCAACCCCTCGAACCAGTCTTACTTTTTTTATTATCATAATGAGCTTCCGTGGCCATTGAAATACTTTAAATAAAAAAATCTTCACCAACAATTATTCAATTCAAAAGATGGCATCTTACAAAACTTATTTTACTATTTTAATAACTTTGATTCAATAAAATCATACATGGACTTAAGCGAATACTCTTTTGTTATAGTTGGTAGTGGATTACTGGGTTCGGTAGTGGCAGAAAGAATTACAAGTCAGCTAGGACAAAAAATACTACTTATTGAAAAGAGAAATCACGTTGGCGGCAATTGCTTTTCCGAAGTTGACAAAGAAACTAATATCGAATTCCACAAATACGGAACTCATATTTTTCATACTGATAACGAAAGAGTATGGAAATATATCAACCAATTCACCAATTTCAATTCTTACCGTCACCAAGTATTGAGTTCATATCAAAATAAAATCTATCAGCTTCCAATCAATCTCGAAACAATAAATAGTTTCTATAACATAACCCTAAAACCTTTCGAAGTAGATGATTTCTTAGCAAGATTGAAAACGCCTCTTGAAAAAGCGCCTTCGAACTTCGAAGAAAAGGCAATTTCGATTATCGGAAAAGACTTGTATGAAGCTTTTATAAAATCCTATACGGAGAAACAATGGCAAGTTGATCCGAAACAACTTCCTGCTTCAATTTTCAACAGGCTCCCTTTTAGGAAAAACTATCATGAGAGCTATTATTTCGATAAATGGCAAGGCGTTCCAACCGATGGGTATGCTACGATGTTTAATAAATTATTATCAGATAAAAAGATAACGGTGTTGCTGAATACGGATTTTTTTTCAGTCAGAAATCAATTAAAAAAGAATGCAATTATTATTTACAGCGGCCCAATTGATAAATTTTTTGATTATCGTTTCGGGAAATTATCGTGGCGCACATTATCGTTTCACCAGGAAACGATTTCAGTTGAAGACTTCCAGGGGAATGCAGTAATTAATTATCCTGAAAAAGAAATACCTTATATAAGAATTCACGAACCGAAGCATCTCCATCCTGAGAGAAATTATACAACCGAAAAAACCATCATTTTTAAGGAATATTCTATGAAAGATGATGGCAAAAATCCATTCTATCCGATCCTGTCAGATGACAATCAACAGAAATATGATCTTTACAAAAAAGAGGCCGATCAGTTAAAGAATGTTTTTATAGCAGGCCGATTGGGAGATTATAAATATTATGATATGCACCAAACTATTGAAAAAGCGCTTGACATTTTTGAAACCGGCATCGCACCTCAAATCGGAACAATATCATGAATGATGATATTCAATTAGCCGTTGTAGTGCCCGTATATAATGAAGAAAAAAATCTTGAATCTTTAATCAATGATTGGCATCAAATATTTGCCGGCAATCAAATATCATACGAATTCATAATAATCAATGACGGATCGAAAGACAATAGTCTTAGTATCTTAAATTCAGTCAAAGAATCTAACATAAAAATACCGCTAACGATCTACAGTCAACCCAACCAAGGTCATGGCGCCGCTATTCTAAATGGATATCAAAAATCTCTGCGCGCCGAATGGGTGTTTCAGATCGATGCGGATCATCAATTAAGCACAGACACTTTCGTTTCTTTGTGGAATCAGCGACCTGACTATGATTTTTTATTGGGGGAAAGGAAACAAAAAAATGCATCTATTTCAAGAAAATTCATAAGCGCAGCCAGCAAGGCAATTGTCCGGCTGGTATATGGAGGGAAAATAAGTGACGTCAATTCTCCATATCGCCTGATGAGATCAGAGCAGCTCAAAAAAATTATTGACATTGTTCCAAAAAACAGCTTTGCGCCCAACATACTGATCACATCTTTCTTTATTTTTAAAAAGGCCGAAATTCTAACCGTACCATTGGAAGAGAAACGTGGAAATCATATCAAATTAAGTAAAGCAAATTTTAATTTTCTAAAAGGATGCGTGAAGTCAATGCTTCAGACAATACTGTTTCGCTCCAAACTTTAAAACCCGGTATTCGCGATATCACTATCGTATGTATTGCATGCGTGCTATTAAGCCTCATACATTGCCCCTTATTTGAAATTTTTTATGACGATAAAGAAATTTTCAAATATACCGGAATGGTGATTGCGCATGGTGGCACACCTTATAAAGATTTCTTTGATCATAAACCACCACTGATATTTTTTCTGAACTATTTCGGATTAATACTTGGTCCCTGGGGACTTTGGATTATCGATACCGCACTGGTAATTGCAACTTCCTTTTTATTTCTAAATCTCTGTAAAAAAAATAAAATCGCCTATGCTTGGTTGTTGCCCGTTGTCTTCAATATCATGCTGAGAAATAATGTTGTTTCGTATGGGATTGGCATGACCCGGGAATATACAAGTATATTTTTGTTATTATTTTTCTTAACCCAAATGGCAAGCTTCCGAAGTAAGTATTATATTTTGGGTATTCTAAGTGCGTTTATTTTTTTTATGCAACAGGAACAGGTTTTTCCACTGATACCTTTCCTGTTTTATGCTGTGTTATCTGGCGACAAAAGATCTTACCTTGCGCCATTAAAAAAAACCGGATCGATCTGCATTGGATTTCTGTTAATAACAATCATTATCGTTCTATATTTTACCTTTCATCACTCTTTAAAATATTTTTGGGAAGACGCCTTCATCTATAATTTAAAATGGTATTCGGAAAAAAAGCCCCTTTCCGATCATGCAAAGGCGATCTTTATTATTTTGAAAAAAAGTGGTTATGATTTAGCACTGTACATTTCTCTGGCGTTAGGCATTTTTTCTTTGATTTCTGGTAATACTAAAAACAAATTGCTGACCGTGTCATTGATCGCGGCAGCTTTTTCCTTCGCCGCTGAATTGTTATCCGGAAAATTGGTTTCTAAATTATCTGTGGAATATTATTTGTTACCGCTCTCCGCGAGCTTGACGATTTTACTTTTTGTGGTGTTTGCTTATTCCAAACATCCGTTTTTGCAGCACAAATTCTTCCATGTCCTCTATGTACTGATTATTTCTTTCAACCTTGCGCTTGTACTATTAAAGTATTGCATACACCTGAAGCCGGATAGCAAAAATTTCATGAACACATCGCCGGAATTCGAGTATCTGCAAAAACAGAAACTGCACGACTTCGAACTTTATATATTTTATAATTCGAGCGCAACATATATGTACAACCAATTTAAAATCTTATCTCCTTCACGCTGGATATATCAATATTCGTGGAATTGGTTTGATAATTGGGATAGCAGAAATGAAAAATTGGCGGAGATCAAATCAGCGTTGATAGAACGAAGAACCACTTTTATTCTCGATTATTCAAATACTTCAACATTCAGAAATAAAGACAATTATTATTATTGGAAATCTTTTTTACAGGAACACTATATTCCAATTATGAATGGTGATTCGACGACTGTACTCTGGAAAATAAAATAACGCATTAGCGATCCCGCAAATAACTTTCCGCTATCGTCATATCCATTGGACGTGTAATTTTAATATTTGTTTCTTCGCCCTCGATAAGATTGATTCTAATTCCAGCGTTTTCAACAACACTGGCTTCATCGGTAAAAAATTTCTCGTATTCCCGATTGAACGCCTGTTGCAGAATTTCACTCTTGAAGGTTTGTGGAGTCTGAATAATCTTGACTTTATCTCTATCTATAATCTCATTTCCATTGGCCGTTTCTATACGTACACTATCGATGACGGTAATTGCTGGTACTGCATTTCCTTTTTCAATGGCGCCATCATAACAACGCTTGATAAGATCCTCGCTTACGAGGCATCTTACTCCATCATGAACGAAGATGATAGAATCATCCTGGATGAGCCTGAGACCATTCTTCACTGAGTGAAATCTCGTCTCGCCTCCAGGTACCAATTTAATGCGATGCTGTGAAGCAGTGGCCTGAATAATAGATTTTCCCGTTTCCATAAAATCATTTGGCAACACCAAGATGATTTCCAGATCTTCGAATGCGTTTAAAAAAGTTGTGATAGTGTACCACAAAACAGGTTTGCCGCGTAATGATAAAAATTGCTTCGGAACGGAATATCCCATGCGTAGCCCGGAACCGGCGGCAACTATGACGGCATATTTTTTCATTGAACAGAGAAACTAAAACGAGATAAAAGATTTAATTATTTATAAAAGCTGATGCGATACACATGGCATTTTAATTCAAAAGCGATTTGCACTCATTCAAAAGAACTTGTTTGTTGATCGCGACGGTTCCAACTTCTTCACAAACCAATCCTCCAGCTACATTCGCCACTTTTGCCATCAACTCCACGTTATTGGTCAAGGCATAAATCAACGACGCTACAGCTATCACCGTATCTCCCGCTCCCGATACATCTGCGATATTACGGAGATGCGAAGGAATAATTTTTGCATCTTCTTTCTTCTGGTAAAAAACTCCTTTATCAGAAAGTGTAATGAATGAAATGTGATGATGTAGTTTTTCTGCGAGTTGTTGATGTATATCTTCGAGTGCCGATAAATTGATTTGTTCCAGCAACAAATTCAATCCTTCTTTGACTTCTTTTAAATTGGGTTTAAAAATATCAACCTCTTTATATGAAAAGAAATTTTTTCTTTTAGGATCCACTGCTGTAATCACTTTATGCTTTTTACACAATGCAATGATGGAAGTTATCATGTGCTCTGTCAATACACCTTTATTATAATCTTCAAAAATGATCACTCGTGGCTTATCGGTTTCAATATATTTTTTGACAGATTGAATAATAGCTGCTTCATCCGAAGTGGATAGATCAAGAGTAGTTTCACTGTCCAGTCGCATCATCTGCTGATTGCGCCCCATAATTCTCGCTTTATTCGTAGTAATTCTCTCAGCGCTGCTTAATAAGTAATCGCTGTGAATATTATTTCTACTAAACATTTGCTTCAAAATAGCTCCATCATCATCCTTGCCAATGACGGAAAAAATATTAACTGTTGTGCCCAGCGCGGCAAGATTCAACGCCACATTTCCTGCACCACCGATCCTGTATTCTTTTTTATCGAGTGTAACAACAGGCACAGGCGCTTCGGGGGAAATTCTTTCAACATGTCCCCACCAATAAGTATCAAGCATTACATCACCTACTACCCCAATTTTTACTTCGGGAAACTTATTAAAAAGTTTATCGAAATCCAATGCGCTCATAGTTATGCGGCTGTTTTCTTCTTGTTTGAAATTGCAAAATAGTACAATGGAATACCTAATAAAACGATGACCAGACCGGAGCGGGCATAATCAGATTGAAACATAATCAGCAATACGCAAAATGCCAACCCGAGAATAATGTAAATAACGGGAAGCAACGGGTATCCAAAAGCTTTGTATGGTCTCTCCACATTCGGCATTTTTTTCCTGAGAATAAAAATACCGATGATCGTTAATACATAAAATATAACTACAACAAATGAAACCATATTTAGCAAATCATTATATTTTCCACTCAAACACAAAATAGAAGCGACAACACATTGACTCCATAAAGCCCATTGCGGCACCGAATACTTGTTTAATGTTCCCGCCTTTTTAAAAAACAATCCATCTTTTGCCATTGTATAATAAACTCTTGCTCCAGCCAATATCAATCCGTTGTTGCAACCGAAAGTGGAAATCATAATCATGACTGCAATAACATAAGTGCCTATACTTCCAAATATTGCCTTTGCTGCAGAAACAGCGACGCGATCCTGCGGCGCAAAAGCAATGTCATGCATCGACATCACACTTGTATACATGATATTTGCGGATACGTAAATGATGGAAACGATCAGTGTCCCCAAAAAAAGACTTAGCCCAATATTTCTTTTTGGGTTTTTTATTTCGCCGGCTATAAAGGTTACGTTGTTCCATGCGTCGCTCGAGAAAATTGATCCTACCATAGCGGCAGCAATTGCACCCAATGCCGTAATGCCGGAGATCGGAGTAATAACATTGTCCATACTGATGCTTTTCATGCTCCATGCATTTGACCAGTTGGCATTCCAGATTTCACTTTTTGACGCTAATAGAAATCCGAAAACGATCAAACCAAAAAGTGATAATAATTTTGTGACGGTGAAAATAGTCTGAATGATTTTTCCGCCTTTGACACCTTTCGTATTTACATAAGTAAGAAAGATAATGAGCAAGATAGAAACCAATTGTGCGGGATAGAGTTTGAATGAGCCGATATGCATCAAGATATTTTCATCCTTCAGTTCGAGTGGTGCAAAAAAATAGCCCGCGAATTTGGAGAAAGCAACGCCAACGGCTGCAATCGTTCCTGTTTGAATCACCGCAAAAAAACTCCAGCCATACAAAAAACCCACCAATGGATTATATGCTTCTTTCAGATAAACATACTGTCCGCCTGCTTTGGGGAACATACCACTTAATTCTCCATAGCTAACAGCAGCAGTAATGGTCATAAATCCTGTGAGCAACCAGATTGCGATAAGCCAACCTGCGCTTCCTACATTTCGCGTTATGTCGGCGCTGACAATAAAAATTCCCGACCCGATCATTGAACCCGCGACGATCATCGTCGCATCCAGCAGGCCAAGAGTAGGTTTGAAAGAAGCAGTTTGCTCAGTCATATGATAAAATAAACTGGAAGATAAGAAAAACAATTAGCAAATGCGAAGATGCCGGTGAGCAGTCATGAAAACCCGAAACGATCCTTTTCCTGAATATCGAATTTACAATTATCGAGTATGGATATGCGAAATGACTTATTTACTTTTTGTTCTTTCCGTAGTCGGCATTTAGTCCATCAACAAGATCCCGCGTAATATTGTAAGTAGTATCCCTCGCGTACATAAAAGAATTGGACTCGTATGCAAAAATGAATGAGTAGTTTTTCTGCTTATTGTATTCCTTTAAGAATGCTTCGATTTTTTTGCGGATATCAGATTTTAAATCTTCCTGCTGTTTGAACAACTCTTCCTGCAAACTCTGTTTTCTCGATTGATAATTTTGTTGCATCAACGCATATTCCTGCTGGGCCTGCTCGCTTTCGGCTTGCGACATAGTAGTTCCTTTTTTTTGCCACTCTGCTATTTTTTTCTGATAACTTTTTTCCATGCCACTAAGTTCCACATTCATCGCGTTGGTTTTCTGATTTACCTGCGCCAACACTTCTTTAAAATACCCATAGTGCGCTTCCAGCGAATCAATTTCGAAATATGCGATTCTAAAGGAAGTGGCAGCCTGTTTCTCCACAGGTTCAGTAACGCTTTTTGTTTTTGCGGAGCCACTATAAAACAAGTAGAACAATGTGGCGATTAACAATAAGGATACGACACTTAATATTATAGATATATTTTTCATTTGATTTTATTGCAAATTATATTGTTTGTCCTATACCGGGTAAGAATTAACGAATTTTAACAACACCGGTCAACAACTCATTTGTTCAGACAACGGATAATTATTAAAAAAAATAGGAAGCTTATACTTCCTATTTTTAATTATAACATCATTACAAATTTTCAGTTTATCTAAAACATTTGTTTTACTCTTCATCATCGAATTGCATTGCTTCGCGCGAAGTTTGCAGCAATTCATATTCTTCCTTGCTACCAACAACCATATTCTCGAAGTCACGCAAACCGGTACCTGCAGGAATTGGATGACCTGTGATCACATTTTCTTTCAATCCCATCATCTCATCCGTTTTACCCTGGATCGCTGCTGATGAAAGTACTTTTGTTGTTTCCTGGAATGAAGCTGCTGAAATCCAGCTCTGCGTACCAAGAGATGCTTTAGTGATTCCAAGTAACAAAGGAGCAGAAGTTGCCGTCTTCGCATCACGGTATTCAGCAAGTTTTTTATCACTTCTGCGCAAAATGGAATTTTCTTCCCTTACTTCTCTCAAACTTACTATCTGACCTGGCTTCAGCTTTGTAGATTCACCCGCATCAGTAACCACTTTCTTATCGAATATCCAGTCGTTTTCATCAATAAATTCTGATTTGTCAACTGTTTCTTCTTCGAGGAACCTGGTATCACCCGGATCAACAATATTTAATTTACGCATCATCTGACGAACGATGACTTCGATGTGTTTGTCATTGATTTTTACACCTTGCAAACGATATACTTCCTGTATTTCATTCACCACATATTCCTGTACTGCAAATGGTCCTTTGATCGAAAGAATATCAGCAGGTGCAATTTGTCCGTCTGATAATTGTGCACCGGCTTTGATGAAATCGCCATCTTGTGCAAGAATCTGGCGTGTGAGCGGCACAAGATATTTTTTCACCACGCCATCTTTTGCTTCTACAATGATTTCGCGGTTACCTCTTTTTATATTTCCAAAGGCAACTACTCCGTCGATTTCAGAAACAACTGCAGGATTACCCGGGTTACGAGCTTCGAACAACTCAGTAACGCGTGGCAGACCACCGGTGATGTCTCTCAATTTACCAAGCACACGTGGAATTTTCACGATAACCTGTCCGGCACGAACTTCTTCACCACCTTCGATAATGATGTGACTACCTACTGGTAGGTTGTATGATTTTATTTCCTTAACGCCTTCAACATTGATCGAAGGAATTTTGGTTTTATCTTTTGTTTCGATAACAACTTTTTCGCGGTGACCTGTTTGCTCATCGGCTTCTTCACGGTAAGTGATACCTTCAATTACATTGTCAAGCTTCACTGCGCCTGCAATTTCCGCGATCACAACGTTGTTGTAAGGATCCCATGTGCATATCACATCTCCTTTGCTTACTTTTTGACCATCTTTCACAGTCAGTGTTGCACCATAAGGAACGTTGTTAGTAATCAACAAGCGATCATTCTTTACATCCATAATTCTCACTTCACCTGTACGACCTATGACGATCTGTACATTGTCGCCATCGTTATTCTTTGTTCCTACAGTTCTCAATCCATCGAACTGAATTGTGCCATCGAATTTAGCAGTCAATGAAGATTCAACAGATGCAGAACCCGCAACACCACCCACGTGGAATGTACGCAAGGTTAACTGTGTACCTGGCTCTCCGATTGACTGTGCAGCGATGATACCGACAGCATCTCCTTTTTGTGTTGTGTAACCTGACGCAAGATTCTTACCATAACATTTTACACAAACTCCGCGCTTGCTTTCGCAAGTCAGCACTGAGCGGATTTCAATGGTTTCAATCCCGGAATCTTCTACACGTTTTGCAACTTCTTCCGTAATTTCTTCACCTGCTTTTGCAATCAACTGATCATTCAATGGATCATATACATCATGTAATGAAGTACGTCCGAGAATTCTGTCATATAATGGTTCTACGATGTCTTCATTATCTTTCAATGCAGAAGTAGCGATTCCTCTTAATGTGCCGCAATCTTCTTCGGTGATCACAACATCCTGCGCAACATCCACCAAACGACGGGTAAGATAACCGGCATCCGCAGTTTTAAGGGCGGTATCGGCCAAACCTTTACGAGCACCGTGTGTGGAGATAAAATAATCCAACACGTTCAATCCACCCTTGAAGTTTGAGAGGATTGGGTTTTCAATAATCTCACTTCCTGTTGAACCGGATTTTCTTGGTTTTGCCATCAATCCGCGTATACCAGCCAACTGTTTGATCTGTTGTTTCGAACCACGCGCTCCGGAATCAAGCATCATGTACACGGAATTGAATCCTTGTTTGTCTGTGCTCAATTCGCGTATAAGCGTTTCCGTTATTCTTGTATCCACACGTGACCAAATATCTACGATCTGGTTATATCTTTCATTGTTGGTGATCAATCCCATGTTGTAGTTGTCCCATACTTCGTCAACTTCACCTTTTGCACTTACCAACAATTCTTCTTTTGTATCTGGGATAATAAGGTCATTGATGTTAAATGACAGGCCTCCTCTGAATGCCATTCTGAAACCTAATTGTTTGATATCATCCAGGAACTTCGCAGTTTTTGGAACGTTGGTCCATTTAATAATATCACCGATGATCTCACGAAGTGATTTTTTTGTGAGCAATGCATTCACAAAACCAACTTCTACAGGCACGTGCTGGTTGAACAATACACGACCGACAGTTGTCTCAAGCAATTTGTGTTGCAACTCGCCATTATCATTTCTTACATTCACTTTTACTTTGATGTAAGCATGGAGATCGACTTGGTTTTCGTTGTACGCAATAATCACTTCTTCCGAACTATAAAAAGCTTTTCCTTCACCTTTTACTTTTTCCTTATCAGTTGATCTTTTGCCTTTCGTGATGTAATACAAACCTAACACCATGTCCTGCGAAGGAAGCGTAATAGGCGTTCCGTTTTGCGGGTTCAGAATATTGTGGCTCGACAACATCAGCAATTGTGCTTCGAGAATTGCAGCGCTGCTCAACGGAACGTGCACGGCCATCTGGTCACCGTCAAAATCGGCGTTGAACGCTGTACATACAAGCGGGTGCAATTGAATCGCTTTACCTTCAATTAATTTTGGTTGAAATGCCTGTATTGAAAGACGGTGCAATGTTGGAGCTCTGTTCAACATGACCGGATGTCCTCTTAAAATATTTTCGAGAATATCCCACACAATTGCTTCTTTACGGTCAACCAGCTTACGTGCAGATTTTACCGTTTTTACGATACCTCTTTCAATTAATTTTCTAATGATAAATGGCTTGAACAATTCAGCAGCCATATCTTTAGGCAAACCACACTCATGCAATTTCAATTCTGGTCCTACTACGATTACAGAACGACCGGAATAATCCACACGTTTACCCAAAAGATTTTGACGGAAACGACCTTGCTTTCCTTTCAGCACATCACTAAGTGATTTCAATGCACGTCCACCTTCTGCTTTTACCGCATTTGATTTACGACTGTTATCGAACAAAGAGTCGATTGCTTCCTGCAGCATACGTTTTTCATTACGCAAAATCACTTCGGGAGCTTTGATCTCCAACAATCTTTTCAAACGATTATTACGAATGATAACACGACGATATAAATCATTCAAATCGGAAGAAGCAAAACGTCCACCATCCAAAGGAACCAGAGGACGCAATTCCGGAGGAATTACAGGAATATATTGCATCACCATCCATTCAGGACGATTGGTGATTCTGCTATTTGCATCACGGAATGCTTCAACCACGCTCAAACGTTTCAACGCATCAGCTTTACGTTGTTGCGATGTTTCATTTGCTGCCGCATTACGAAGATCAAAAGACAACTGATCCAGATCTATTCTTTGCAATAAATCATGAACCGCTTCAGCGCCCATTTTCGCGATGAATTTATTCGGATCATCGTCGGGTAAATACTGATTGTCTTTTGGAAGCGTATCCAATATTTCCAGGTATTCTTCTTCTGTCAACAAATCGCCATAATTCTGTCCTTTATCCGCACGGATGCCAGATTGAATGACAACATATCTTTCGTAGTAAATAATCGTTTCCAGTTTCTTCGAGCTCATGCCCAAGAGATAACCAGTTTTGTTTGGCAAACTTTTGAAATACCAGATGTGCACCACAGGTACAACCAGCTTGATATGCCCCATGCGCTCGCGACGAACTTTCTTTTCCGTTACTTCCACACCGCAACGATCACACACGATTCCTTTGTAGCGGATACGTTTATACTTTCCACACGCGCATTCATAATCTTTTACCGGACCGAAAATACGCTCGCAAAACAAACCATCTCTTTCAGGTTTGTATGTACGATAGTTAATGGTTTCGGGCTTCAATACCTCTCCATAAGATCTTTCAAGAATGGAATCGGGTGAAGCTAGTCCGATAGTTATTTTTGAGAAATTGGCTCTGGGACGATTTTCTTTTTTAATAGCCATATTATAATATGAGGTTTTTAATCTTTGAACGCTTATCGACAATTCCAATGAGTAACTTCCTATACTCTCAGCTCAAACCGAAAGCAAAGTGTACTATGTTGAAAAACAATAATTTAAGATTGAAATTAGTTCTGAAAATGCCAACATATCTAAATTAAGGAGGGCAAAGGTAACAATTTATATCTAAACAACCATAAAATTAGAGCAGCCATTTCTCCATAAAAGACTGTTTTGTGAGTAGATTTACCCCTGGACTTCCGTTGTTATGAATTCATTTATCCGCTCAGAAATCAACAATAATCCAGTAACGCAAAATGCTGTAAAAAATCTTTCTTCAAATAATGGAAAAGCGAAAAACCGCGCGATCAAAATGGTTGATACAGTCAGTAACAAGTAACTGGTTTTTTGGTTCATGTTGAATCTTTTTCTACTATGAATAATGAAAAAGAAAATGATCAACACTGGAAAGAGAGATTTACTGAATTCTAAGAGGTAGCCAGCCAGTTGTGAACTATACGATTTGAATGATTGCAGCCAATGAAACTGGCTTGTACTTTTTTTGAGCCACCAGAAATCAGGTTCGTAAAAATAATTGATGGCAAAAGTGATTCCCAGGATTAATAAAACACTAAAAAAATATGTTAACTGACTCAGTTTGTTATCGGATATGCGCAGCGGCCAATATCTGAAACCGGTTATTATAATCAGTGCGGCTATAAAGTTATCGATGCGAACGAATAAGCTAAACAATAGCAGAAATATGATGAGGTATTTATTTTTTTCAAAATACAAGCAATAAAACACTGCCAGTAAAATCATTTGAGACAAGGAATCGGGGGTTGAAAGACGGGCCAAGACGATCGTACAATTCAAAAGCATCACCAAAATGCCCATCACAAAAGACTGCACCGGCTGTAAAAACTTCGAAATCCAAAAAAAACTCAATAGACCAATACAAAAATATCCAACCAAGGATGGAAGGATCGTCGAAAAAATATACGAGAATCCAAGGCGATGCAATAAACCAATCATCCAAACATATAATGGCTTCACTCGATAAAAATCCAATATATTATTTTCGGCGCGATCAATTCTTTTTGCATGGGAAATATATTCCGAAACTGGCAATTCCTGCTCCAGTACCTGTTTTGTTTTTTGAAGTACATCCGCAGGTCCCTCCTCTTTTTCGATTGCACACGCGATATAAAAGGACATGTCGCCATTATGCCCGGGCACAAAACCGAGCAGCAAAGTGAATAAGGTGATTGATAAAATATAATAAGCCAGCCATCTCTTTTTCATGTATAAAGAGTAAGATTCTGTTGTTGCTTATCCAACCGAAACAGGATTTCGTTTGAGAAATTTTTCCCTGATAATATCCTGCACGGGCACATCACGCAATTTGCTTTCGAGCCAAGATATGATATCCAGGTATGCAAATGCCCTTGTTTCAAAACGATTCTTTTCATAGGTCTTTAATTTCTCCAGGAGTTTTTCAAATTCGGGTTTTATTTTTTTAGGAGCAATTTGAAATGACTTTCTAAGAAACTTAAATATTTCTTCCTCGACCAAGCTAAGATTGCCCATTTTTGCCATGAAACGATACACCGATTTGATAAGGTATTCCATCAATTGAAAATTGCCGAGTTCATAGTGAGCGATAAGATGTAACAACCTGGCGTAACACTGAAGATCCGTTCGAAGATCCACCTTCCAATGAATAATCTTACTCAGGTATTTAATGGTATTCTCATAATCGCCGCTGCCAAAATATAACGATGCAAATTTGTAGTAAAACACAAGCCCGCGGTGTGGATCCAGATACAATTCATACTCTTTTAATTTCCCTTCGATATACGGTACCAGTTTCAAACCTTCAGAAAAAGTGCCGTCAATAAAATGTTTGTTGATTTTAGAAATATGGAGGTATACAAAAGCCTGAATATGGTTATTGTCATTGTTTCTGACAATATCTGAACGGTAAAATTCTTCAAACAGCTCAAGGGTTTCGATAAACTTCGGGTAATTGAGCAAATCAAAATTTGCGCCAAGCAAATTGTGAAGGCCCTTTATATAGTGAGCGGTTTCGATACCGATCATAAATTTCTCTTTCTCAAAAATATCCACCCATTTTTGCGAATACCGATAATATGATAAAAAATCCTGGCCGATAAACGCATACCAACTATAACTCTGATAGAGATATAATTTCTCATAAAAGCCGGTGCATTTACTGAGATCTTTTGGCAAATGCTGTTCAAAAAAATCCTGTACCGCTTGCAGATCTTTTTCATTTCGTGCCAGCCCGTTTTTGATATACCAACTATATAATTCAAGAGAAAGGTTTGACAAACTACCGGTGAAGGTCAGCCGATCATTCACTTCATCCATTTCAGTGGCGAGACGGTCTGCCCTGTCCTGCATACTTCGGGTGATATGCAGCGCTTCTATTTTTTGCTCAAAAAAAAGGACTTGTAACAAAAAAGTGTACTGGTTGTAAGACCTCGCGTTTTCTTTGATCCGGTCGAGTATTTTCAGGCTTTGGAGATAGAGGCCCTGGTTGTATAATATTCTCGCGAAATCCAGCTGTTCGTGCAATTCGATGTCTATATTGGTCTCGCCCTTTATCAGACGCAGGCTGGAAAGAATCTGCCGATACAAATGCGCTTTGGCATTTGACAATTGCTTTTTCTTAATGTTCTTATTTCTCTTGAGCAATTCAGCCTCGTCATACTTGACCATCTTGTCTATCGCATCAAACAAGTGAATGATCTTCAACTCTTCACCGGAGGAATTCCTTTTGACATAAAGCTTGAAATTCCGTTTCTCTGACTTTCTAAGCGATTTTACAAGTTGAAACAGGGTATCTGATGATCGGTTGGGCATCGTAATTTATAATCTTTAAATCCTTTACCAGTAAGCGTTTCAGGGGTATTTAGCCATTTTTACTGGCGTAAATTGTCCCTTATTTTGATTTCACGGCCAGTATAAACAAAGATATCTTCGAAAGATTGGGTTTTGCTATCCTAAAAACCCGCGATGCAAAAATAAACAGCCTGAATCTTTTTATCAATTCTTTCAATAAAAGCTATGCCAAACCAAAAGATTTTCATTTTTGATACTACGCTGCGCGACGGCGAGCAAGTGCCTGGTTGTAAATTGAACACCAAAGAAAAAATCGAGCTGGCACTTCAACTCGAGGAACTTGGTGTGGACATTATCGAAGCGGGTTTTCCAATTTCCAGTCCGGGTGATTTTCATTCCGTAGAAGAAATATCAAAGATCATAAAAAATGCTTCTGTATGCGGCCTGAGCAGGGCTGTGCAGAAAGATATTGAAACTGCGGCACAAGCTCTAAAATATGCAAAAAGACCTCGTATACATACAGGAATCGGCACATCGGATCTGCACATCAAAGCAAAATTTAATTCTACGCGTGAAGAAATTATTGAAAGAGCCGTGCAGGCTGTCAAATGGGCCAAAAATTTTGTGGATGATGTCGAATTTTATGCCGAGGATGCCGGCCGCACCGATAACGAATATCTTGCGCGCGTTATAGAAGCTGTGATCAAAGCGGGTGCAACTGTTGTAAATATTCCCGACACTACTGGTTATTGCTTGCCTCACCAATACGGCGAAAAAATTGCTTTTCTCATTAACAATGTAAAAAATATTGATCGTGCTGTGATCTCTTGTCACTGCCACAATGATCTTGGGTTAGCAACAGCTAATTCAATATCAGGGATCATTGGAGGTGCGCGTCAAATTGAATGCACTATTAACGGCCTCGGCGAAAGAGCTGGTAATACTTCTCTGGAAGAAGTTGTAATGGTTATTAAACAACATGCGCATTTGGGATTTTATACTGATATAAAAACACAAAAATTAAATCCCGTGAGCAGGCAGGTTGCTGAAACAATGCGTATGATGGTGCAACCTAACAAAGCGATTGTGGGATCGAATGCCTTCTCCCATTCTTCAGGGATTCACCAGGATGGATTTTTGAAAGATTCATTAACCTATGAGATCATAAATCCTGAAGAAGTTGGGGCAGATGGATCCAAGATCGTACTAACGGCAAGGAGTGGACGCAGTGCACTGGCCCATCGCCTGCACAAAATCGGCTATTCATTCAACAGGAATGATATTGATGTTATATACGAACACTTTTTACAAGTGGCAGATACGAAAAAGGAAGTGATGGAAGATGACCTGCATAAATTGGCAAAGGCTTACCAGGCATCAATAGTAACAGCATAGTGACTTATCACAGTTATAAAAAGATTAAAAAATTTCATGGCGAAAACATTATTTGAAAAAATCTGGGACAAACATGTCATCAAAACCATCGAAGATGGTCCGTCGGTTTTATATATCGACAAACATTTTATCCATGAAGTGACGAGCCCACAGGCATTCAAAGGGCTTGAGCAAAGAGGTTTAAAAGTATTTCGTCCCAAGCAAGTCGTTGCCACGGCCGATCATAATGTTCCAACGATTAACCAGCACTTGCCAATTAAGGAAGAATTATCGCGCAAACAAGTTCAGACGCTCAAAGAAAATTGTGAAAAATTTGGTATCGAACTTTATGGCCTTGGTCATCCTTACCAGGGAATCGTGCACGTAATCGGGCCTGAACTCGGAGTTACTCAACCCGGGATGACAATTGTTTGTGGCGATAGTCACACCTCCACGCATGGCGCTTTCGGAACAATTGCATTTGGTATCGGCACCAGCGAAGTTGAAATGGTTCTTGCAACGCAATGTCTTTTGCAGAGCAAACCGAAATTGATGCGCATCAACGTGGAAGGGAAACTTAATAAAGGCGTTGTATCAAAAGATATCATTCTATATATTATCTCATTGATTTCAGCAAGCGGCGCTACAGGATATGCCGTTGAATATGCAGGATCGGCGATAAGAAATCTGTCGATGGAAGCCCGCATGACCATTTGTAATATGAGTATTGAAATGGGCGCACGTTGCGGCATGATCGCTCCCGATGAAATTACTTTCAACTATGTAAAAGGAAGACAATTTGCGCCCGCTGGAAAGGCATGGGACGAAGCATGGGCTTATTGGAAAACTTTATACAGTGATGCTGACGCAAAATTTGATAAGGAAATTAATATAAACGCGCGAGATATCGAGCCGATGATCACCTATGGCACCAACCCTGGAATGGGCATCGGAGTTTCCGGGCATGTTCCTGCTCTAACCGAAATAGATGAAAAAGAAAAACCTTCTTTTGAAAAATCTCTGCTCTACATGGGTCTTGAGCCCGGAACTAATATAAAGGGCAAAAAAGTAGATTATGTTTTTATCGGCAGTTGCACCAACAGCCGCATTGAGGACTTGCGCATGGTTGCGGCATTTGTGAAAGGAAAACATAAAGCCGATGATGTAGAAGTATGGATTGTTCCCGGAAGCAAGCAAGTAGAAAAACAAGCAAAGGAAGAAGGTATTGATAAAGTTTTTGAAGAAGCTGGTTTCATTTTGCGCCAACCAGGTTGTTCCGCATGTTTAGGAATGAATGAAGATAAAATTCCTGCAGGAAAATATTGCATCTCTACAAGCAACAGGAATTTCGAAGGGAGACAAGGACCGAATGCAAGAACATTTTTGGCGAGTCCGCTTACAGCAGCCGCGGCAGCCATTACTGGTGAAGTTGCAGACGTGAGAGAACTGATATCAACCGCATTGGAAGTTGAGTAATATTTGCGGTTACACGAAAACGTTAGATTAAACACGAAAAACCATAAATAAAAGACAAGTATGAAAAAAACAATTTTCGCTTTTTTCATTTTTTTACTAACAGGAATTGTTTCATTCGCCCAAACCTTTACGCTTAGAAGCAAGGACATTGGCGGCCAAGCCACCACCAAACAAGTGTTCAAAGGTTTTGGTTGCACCGGCGAAAATATTTCACCGGAATTGTATTGGGAAAATGTACCGGCAGGTACAAAGAGTTTTGCCGTCACTATGTATGATCCGGACGCCCCGACTGGAAGCGGATTCTGGCATTGGTTGATTTTCGATATTCCAGCGAATGTGAGCGAATTGAAATCGGGTGCTGGAGATCTTTCAAAAAATTTGGCACCGGCAGGATCCATTCAAAGTAAAACAGATTTTGGGCAGCCGGGATATGGCGGTCCTTGTCCACCGGAAGGTCACGGTTTTCATGAGTACATCATCACGGTATATGCTTTGAAGACCGAAAAACTTGGATTGGATCAAAATGCATCTGGTGCATATGTTGGCTTTAACCTGTATGGGAACACAATCGCAAAAGCATCGCTGGTGATGTATTATAAACGTTAAACAGCATTCAACTCTATGAGCAAGCAGATCAATATTGTAAATTCTACGGTGGTTCCGATTAAAATGGAAAATATCGACACCGACCAGATTATCCCCGCACGTTTTTTAAAAGCTACGAGCAGAGATGGATTTGGAAAGAATTTGTTTCGTGATTGGCGATACGAAAACGATGATGAACAACAGCCAAAGAAAAGCTTTCCGTTGAATAATAGCAACTATACAGGAAGCATCTTGGTTGCTGGTAAAAATTTCGGTTGTGGATCATCAAGAGAACATGCTGCGTGGGCCATTAAAGATTATGGATTTGATGTAGTGGTAAGTAGTTTTTTTGCCGACATATTCAAAAATAATGCGCTCAATAATTTTTTGCTACCAGTAACGGTGAGTGATTCTTTCCTGCAAAATATTTTTGATGCAGTTGAAAAAGATCCCACCGCTTCATTGGAAGTAAATCTGAAAGAACAAACAATCAGGATCTCAAGCAGCAACCTGACAGAAAAATTTGATATCAATCATTATAAAAAAACATGCCTGTTAAACGGTTATGATGATATCGATTATTTGTTGAGCATTAAAAAAGAAGTAGAGGAATTTGAAAAGCACCTTGCCTGATGCAACAAAATTTGACAGATACATTTTAAATCTAACGATTGATAAAAAGAAACAAATAAAGAATGATAAAGCATACAGTAAAAAAATTTTCTCCGGGAGCAGGAGAAGGAGGAAATCGGGGCGTTCAAAAAAATATTGTCGTTATCGAGGGGGATGGAATTGGTCCTGAAGTAACTAGACAATCAGTAAAAGTTTTGAATGCAATAGCGGAAAGATTCAACCATGAATTTAGCTACAGCTATTTTTTAATGGGAGCCGTTGCTATCGACAAGACTAGCAATCCTTTGCCGGACGAAACCATTGAAGCGTCTTTGAACAGCGATGCGATTTTGTTTGGAGCAATCGGTCATCCGAAATACGACAATGATCCAACGGCGAAAGTAAGGCCTGAACAAGGTTTGCTTAAGTTGAGAAAATCCTTACAATTATTTGCGAATATCCGTCCTGTTGCCACCTATCCCTCGCTCCAACATCTGTCGCCATTGAAAACAAAAAATATTGAAGACGTTGATTTTGTTATTTTCAGGGAGCTGACAGGCGGCATCTATTTCGGAAAGAAAGAAGTCAATGCAGAAAACACAGTGGCCTCTGACGATTGCGTATACACCAGGGAAGAAATCGAACGCATTGCCCATCTCGCTTTCAAACAAGCGCAGTTGAGAAGAAAAAAACTGACCCTGGTCGATAAGGCCAACGTATTGGAAACATCCAGGCTTTGGCGAAAAGTGGTGCAGGAAATTGCCAAAGAATATAAAGACGTTGCCGTGGATTTTTTATTTGTTGATAATGCTGCGATGCAAATCATTCTCAATCCCAAACAATTTGATGTGATCCTTACAGAAAACATGTTTGGAGATATCATCAGCGATGAAGCAAGTGTGATCAGCGGTTCGCTTGGATTATTACCGTCGGCCTCTATCGGTAAGGGTGCAGCGCTTTTTGAACCAATTCATGGCTCTTATCCGCAAGCTGCCGGAAAAGATATTGCAAATCCACTTGGCTCAATCCTTTCAGCAGCGATGTTGCTTGATCATTTCGGTTTACACAAGGAAGCTGAATTGATAAGAGAAGCGGCAAACTGGACATTGCGCAATGGTTTCGTAACAAAAGATATCGATCCTGTAAATTTTTATTTTACTTCTACTATTGGAGAATTGATCAGTGATTATGTAGGAGGAAAAATTCCTGGAGATATCAATAAAGCAAATGTAGAATTAAGAAAGTCTACGATCATTTGACGAGGTAAAAAGTATCGGTTGAAGGTTTGATAAAAAATTACTCCTTCAATTCCAAAAAAGTTCTTTGCATATTCAGCGGTGGTTCGTATATTCGCAACACAACGAACTCTTCATGTTGAAAAGCAGATTAAATAATTTAGTTTCCATCTCCATTCTAATTGTGGTGGTCATTATTATTCCTGCACTTCAAGGAGGTAGTTGTTAATTCATAATACTAAAACTAAAGATAAACGACCCGCCTCCAAAAAAGGCGGGTTTTTTTTGTCCGAACCGGGATAAGTAGTAAAAAATCGATTAAGATAACAGTTGCAACATAGTTCAGATGAATTTTGAAAATATCATTAAATAAAAATTACAATAATGGGAATGAGTTTGGAACTATATCTAACTTATCCCAAAAATCACAATAATCACAGTTCAGACAATGGCAGAATTAAATAAATATTCAAAGACATTAACGCAGGATGAAACACAACCGGGCGCACAGGCAATGCTATATGGCATTGGTTTAACGGATCATGATCTAACGAAGGCCCAGGTTGGCATTGCCAGTATGGGTTATGATGGCAACACGTGCAATATGCATTTGAATGATCTCGCAAAAATCGTTAAGCAAAGTGTTTGGGATAATGAATTGGTGGGTTTGGTTTTTAATACAATTGGAGTAAGCGATGGCATGGCAAATGGAACTAACGGTATGCGTTATTCGCTGGTTAGCCGGGATATCATCGCCGATTCCATTGAAGCAATTTGTGGTGCTCAGTATTATGATGCATTGATAGCAGTACCCGGCTGTGATAAAAACATGCCCGGCTCTGTGATGGCCATGGGAAGGTTGAACCGTCCATCTATTATGGTGTATGGTGGAACAATTGCACCTGGTCATTACAAAGGAGTTGACTTAAATATTGTTTCAGCATTTGAAGCATTGGGACAAAAAATTGCGGGTACACTTACCGAAGAAGATTTTAAGGGAATTATTCAACACACATGTCCGGGTGCAGGTGCATGCGGCGGAATGTACACTGCCAATACGATGGCAGCAGCAGTTGAAGCATTGGGTATGAGCCTTCCCTATTCTTCGTCTAACCCCGCCGTTAGTAAAGAAAAAATGAATGAATGTGCGGCCGCTGGCAAAGCGATCAGAATACTACTGGAGAAAGATATCAAGCCAACAGATATCATGACGAGAAAAGCATTTGAAAATGCAATTGTAACGGTGATGATTTTAGGAGGAAGCACAAATGCAGTTTTACATTTGATTGCAATGGCGAAAAGTGTGGATGTAAAATTGACGCAGGATGATTTTCAGAAAATCAGCGACAGAATTCCTGTGTTGGCTGATTTTAAACCAAGTGGCAAATACCTGATGCAAGATTTGCATCAACATGGAGGCATTCCTTCTGTGATGAAATATCTGCTTCAAAAAGGTTTGTTGCATGGCGACTGTTTAACTGTAACCGGAAAAACAGTAGCAGAAAATTTGAAAGATGTTCCGGACTTAGATTTTTCATCACAAAGAATTATTTATCCACTAGAACAGCCGATTAAGAAGACAGGACATTTACAAATATTATACGGCAATCTTGCGGAGGGCGGAAGTGTTGCGAAGATTAGTGGTAAAGAAGGCGAACGCTTTACTGGTCCTGCAAGAGTATTTGATGGCGAGCAAAAATTAATTGCAGGTATTCAAAGTGGCAGAGTAAAAGCCGGTGATGTAGTCGTGATTCGGAATGAAGGTCCGAAAGGCGCTCCCGGAATGCCGGAGATGCTTAAACCAACCGGAGCGCTTATTGGTGCAGGTTTGGGAAAATCTGTTGCACTTATCACCGATGGAAGATTTAGTGGAGGCACTCATGGATTTGTTGTGGGACATATTACACCGGAAGCATATGAAGGAGGATTGATCGCGTTTGTGGAAGATGATGATATTATAGAATTGGATGCAGTAAATAACAAGATCACGCTTAAAGTTTCGGATGATGTCATTGCAAAAAGAAAATCAAATTGGAAACAGCCAGCATTGAAAGCGACAAAAGGAGCATTATATAAATATGCAAAAAGTGTAAAAAATGCTGCTGAAGGTTGTGTCACAGACGAATAGTATCGCGGATTTGCGGATTTTTTTGGATGGATTTCGAGGATAATAGAAATAAAAATGATGAAATAAAAAATACAATATCGCTGAAATAAAATTATTGATTAATAAAAAAAGATTATGGAAACGCTTACGGTAAAAAAAGAAAAAAGCACACCGAATAAAAAAAAGACGACCAATATTTCCGGCTCTGTCGCCGTGCTTGAAGCTTTCCTGGAGGAAAATGTAGAAATTATTTTTGGTTATCCGGGTGGTGCAATCATGCCTATTTATGATGCGCTGTATGATTACCAGGAAAAATTAAAGCATATTCTCGTTCGTCATGAGCAAGGTGCCATTCATGCTGCGCAAGGTTATGCAAGAACATCCGGAAAGACAGGGGTTGTTTTTGCAACAAGTGGACCGGGCGCTACCAATCTTGTAACAGGCCTCGCCGATGCAATGATCGACAGCACGCCGGTTGTTTGTATTACCGGTCAGGTATATGCGCACTTATTAGGAACAGACGCGTTCCAGGAAACAGATGTGATCAATATCACAACTCCGGTAACAAAATGGAATTACCAGGTTACCGATGCCACTGAAATTCCAAGTGTTCTCGCAAAAGCATTTTATATCGCCGGAAGCGGAAGACCAGGGCCTGTGTTGATTGATATCACGAAGAACGCACAATTGCAGCTTTTCGATTATGAAGGATATAAAAGATGCGATCATATCCGGAGTTATAGACCGAAACCAATTATCAGAAAAGAATTTATACAGGAAGCGGCGAAGTTGATCAACGAGGCTGAAAGACCATTTGTAATTTTCGGACAGGGAGTCATTCTTGGCAAAGCTGAAAATGAATTCAAAAAATTTATAGAAAAATCGGGAATTCCTGCGGCGTGGACCATCCTGGGCATGAGCGCTATCAACACAGATCACCCGCTCGGAGTAGGAATGTTGGGAATGCATGGTAATTATGGACCAAATGTATTGACAAACGAATGCGATGTATTAATCGCCGTGGGTATGCGCTTTGACGATCGTGTAACAGGTCGTTTGGATAAATATGCAAAACAAGCAAAGGTTATACATCTCGATATCGACCCTTCGGAAATTGATAAAAATGTAAAAACAACAGTTCCTGTTTGGGGTGATTGCAAAGAAACTTTACCCATGCTCACAGAATTGATTCAACAAAAAACATATCCGAAGTGGCTGCAAAAATTTAAAGAATATCAAAAGCAGGAAGATGCTCAATGCATTGAACCGGAATTACATCCTAAATCCGATGAATTGACAATGGGTGAAGTGATCGATGTTATAAATTCTATCACAAAAGGCAATGCGGTTCTTGTAACAGATGTTGGACAACACCAGATGGTAACCTGCCGCTACGCAAAATTCAATCAGTCGAAAAGTAATATCACTTCAGGAGGATTAGGTACGATGGGATTTGCTTTACCTGCCGCAATCGGTGCAAAAATGGGAGCACCTGAAAGAACTGTTATTGCAGTTATAGGAGACGGCGGTTTTCAAATGACTATCCAGGAACTCGGCACGATTATGCAAAGCGAAATAGATGTAAAAATTCTTATCCTGAATAATAATTTTCTTGGAATGGTTCGCCAGTGGCAACAATTATTTCATGACAAACGCTATTCTTTCGTTGACATAACGAGTCCCGATTTTGTACAGGTAGCAAAAGGTTACGGCATAGCAGGAAAAAGCATTTCTCAAAGAGAACAACTTAAAGATGCAGTTAATGAAATGTTGTCACACAAAGGAGCCTTTTTATTAGAAGCAATGGTAGGAAAAGAAAATAATGTATTCCCAATGGTACCGCAAGGATGTAGTGTTGCCGAAATAAGATTGAAGTAACACCTAATGGCGATGTATAGATGATAACAGAAATAGCTCTTTTAAAAATCAGGGGAAATGAATCCAAGGCATTTGAAAAATCTTTTGAAATTGCTCAAAAGATTATAGCAGGCATGAATGGATATATAAATCATGAATTACAAAAATGCCTCGAGGAAGAAGACAAATACATGTTGATTGTGAGATGGGAAAAATTGGAAGATCATACGGAAGGGTTTAGAAAAAGTGAAGAATACCAGCAATGGAAAAAATTATTACATCATTATTATGATCCGTTTCCAACGGTAGAACATTATAAAAAAATTTATTAAGACATCAATCAGAATAATATGTCAAAACAGGAATTCACGGTAACAGTTTATACAGAAAACCAAATTGGTTTACTGAACCGTATTGCTATTATTTTTTCGAGAAGAAAAATTAATATAGAGAGTATGAATACTTCTCCCTCTGAGATTGAAGGCATTCATCGGTTCACGATTGTGATCAACGAAACAGAAGAAGTGGTGAAGAAACTATGCAGACAAATTGAAAAGCAAGTTGAAGTATTAAAAGTGTATTATAATACAAGCGATGAAATCGTTTGGCAGGAATTAGCATTGTATAAAGTGCCTACCGATGAGATTGCGGAGAAAGCAAAAGTAGAAAGATTGTTGCGCGAACACGGTGCGAGAGCGGTAGTGATTCGCAAAGACTATACAATTTTCGAAACATCCGGCCATCGCGAGGAAACAGATAAGCTGGTTGAAGTTTTGGAACCGTATGGGTTGATTGAATTCGTTCGTAGTGCAAGAGTTGCCATCATCAAAGCCAGTCACGGATTCCATGAAAAATTAAAAGAGTTTGAACAAACCGAACCCGGTGATGAGCTGATAGAAAATGAATTCCTGAATAAGCAGGATGAAGTTTTTACCATGTAATCATTCATATCTAAACAATCAACATAAATAACATAAACTAAAAAAAATGGCAACATTAAATTTCGGTGGAGTTGAAGAAAATGTAGTAACCAGGGAAGAATTCCCACTTTCAAAAGCGCAACAAGTGCTAAAAAATGAAACGATCGCTGTTATCGGGTACGGCGTACAAGGTCCCGGTCAGGCACTAAACCAGAAAGATAATGGAATCAATGTCATCGTTGGTCAGAGAAAAAATTCTAAAACTTGGGATAAAGCAGTGCGTGATGGATTTGTTCCGGGCAAAACATTATTTGAAATTGAAGAAGCATTAGAAAGAGGAACCATCATTTGTTATCTCTTGAGTGATGCTGCGCAAATTCAATTATGGCCGACCGTAAAAAAACATTTGACAGCGGGAAAGGCGTTATATTTTTCTCACGGCTTCGGTATCACATTCAAAGAACAAACCGGCATCGTTCCTCCTAAAGATGTGGATGTATTTTTAGTGGCTCCAAAAGGATCAGGCACTTCCTTACGCAGAATGTTTTTGCAGGGACGTGGATTGAACAGTAGCTACGCCATTTTCCAGGATGCAACAGGCCGCGCTAAAGAAAGAGTAATTGCTTTGGGTATCGCCGTTGGTAGCGGTTATTTATTTGAAACTGATTTTAAGAAAGAAGTATATAGCGATCTCACCGGCGAGCGCGGCACACTAATGGGCGCTATCCAGGGAATATTTGCTGCTCAGTACCAGGTATTGCGCGACAAAGGACATACTCCATCTGAAGCATTTAATGAAACAGTAGAAGAGTTGACACAAAGCCTGATGCCGCTGGTTGCAGAAAATGGGATGGATTGGATGTACGCCAATTGCTCCACAACGGCACAACGTGGTGCGTTGGACTGGTGGAAAAAATTCAGAGACGCAACTGCTCCTGTGTTTAAGGAATTATATGAAAGTGTTGCTGCGGGAAAAGAGTCTCAGCGCTCCATCGATAGCAACAGCCAACCGGATTACCGTGAAAAATTAGAAGGCGAATTAAAAGAACTGCGCGAAAGCGAAATGTGGCAGGCTGGAAAAACAGTGAGGAGTTTAAGACCTGAGAATCAGGCTGCGCCCGCATCGCGTGAGTTTGATAAAAAAATGGAAAAAGTAAAATAAATGTAATCTTCAAGATGAAGAATTCTCATATAAATATGTTGAACAAGGGCGGTGCATCTGTTGGCGCTTCGTTGAACTCTAAACAGGCTGCTGAGAAATTGAAGAAAGTGGTAACCAGAACACCGCTCATGCTCAGTCATCAACTTTCGCGAAAATATAAATGCAATGTTTATCTGAAACGTGAAGATTTGCAGGTAGTTCGTTCCTACAAAATTCGTGGCGCATATAATATGATGAGCAGTTTGCCGGAAGAACAATTACAGCGCGGAGTTGTTTGTGCAAGTGCAGGCAATCATGCGCAAGGCTTTGCTTATTCATGCAAAAAATTAAACTTGAAAGGCATTGTGTTTATGCCGATCATCACTCCAAAACAAAAAGTAACTCAAACAAAAATGTTTGGAGAAGATAAGATCGAAATTAAATTAACGGGAGACACATTCGATGATTGCGCAATTGCGGCGAAACAATTCACCGAAGAAAATAAAATGACTTTTATCCCTCCATTTGATGATCTGCGCATTATCGAGGGACAAGGAACTGTCGGTGTAGAAATATTGGATGATTTATCCAACATTGATTATTTATTTGTTCCGGTCGGTGGTGGTGGATTGACTGCAGGTGTTGGAACTTATTTCAAAACCTATTCACCCAAAACAAAAATCATCGGATTGGAACCAGAGGGTGCGCCTTCTATGCTCGAAGCATTAAAAGCAGGTCACCCGGTTGTGCTTGACAGCATCGATCGATTTGTGGATGGTGCGGCGGTAAAACGGGTTGGTGATTTGACTTTTTCAATTTGCAAAGAAGTGTTGGATGAAATGCATTTAGTGCCCGAAGGAAAAGTATGTACAACGATTCTAAAATTATATAATGAAGAAGCAATAGTCGTTGAGCCTGCAGGCGCATTGTCGATAGCTGCACTGGATGATTATGCAGATGTCATCAAAGGAAAAAATGTGGTTTGTGTGGTAAGTGGAAGTAATAATGATATCGACCGCATGCCAGAGATCAAAGAACGCTCGCTTCAATATGAAGGTTTGAAACATTATTTCCTGATCCGTTTTGCACAACGGCCAGGAGCTCTGAAAGAATTTGTGAACAATGTACTTGGACCTAATGATGACATCACAAGGTTTGAGTATATGCAGAAGACTAATAAGGAAACAGGTCCGGCCCTGGTTGGCATCGAGTTGCAAAGCAGAAAAGATTATGATTCATTGCTTGATAAAATGAGAAAGGCGCATATTGATTTTTCTGAGATCATTAAAGACGACAAATTGTTCGGATACCTGGTATAAGTAATCACATTATCCTATAAAAAATGTGGATAATTCAACCCCTATGCAACTCCAAGAAAATCGATATTTTTTTGTAAATTTATTCGGTTGTTTGCTATATTATTAGACGAAATGTTTGCTGTATAAAGTTTTATTGAACAAAAATTAATCATTTAATTGATCACGATGGTAAACAATCAAGGTTTATATCATCCTTCGTATGAGCATGATGCCTGTGGAATTGGTTTCGTAGCAAACATCAAAGGAAATAAATCTCACCAGATTATTTCCGATGCATTAACCATTCTTGAGAACATGGAGCATAGAGGCGCTTGTGGTTGTGAAAGCAACACAGGCGACGGTGCCGGCATTATGATTCAGACTCCGCACGAATTCTTTTTTGATGAATGCGTGCGTCTCGGTATTCATTTACCTGCATTTGGTAAATATGGTGTTGGTATGTTATTCTTTCCACGCGATATTCGTTTGAAAGAAGAGTGCAGAGATATTTTTAATCGCTCCGCAGAAAAACTCGGATTAGAAGTTTTAGGTTATCGCAAAGTGCCGGTTAATCCTGATGGTATTGGCCCCACTGCACTGTCAGTTGAGCCTGTAATGGAGCAAGTTTTTATTGCATGTCCTGATCATATCACACAGCCGGATGATTTCGAAAGAAAATTATTTGTGCTTCGCAACTATGCAAGCCACACAATAACCAGCACTGTAAAAAAAGATGCGATTGGTTTTTATGCCGCGTCTTTATCATATAAAACTGTTGTATATAAAGGACAACTGACGAGTCTGCAGGTAAGGAATTATTTTCCGGATCTCAGCAATAATCGTGTTGTGTCTGCATTTGGTTTGATCCATTCACGGTTTGCAACAAACACTTTCCCATCATGGAAACTCGCACAGCCTTTCCGTTTTATCGCTCATAATGGTGAGATCAATACGCTGCAGGGAAATTTGAATTGGCTCAAGACAAGTGAAAAGGGTTTTGAATCTCCTTATTTCACCAAGGAAGAAATGGATATGTTGTTGCCGATTATCACAGAAGGTCAGTCGGATTCAGCATGCCTGGATAATATGATTGAACTGCTCACATTGTGCGGACGATCTTTGCCGCATGTTATGATGATGTTGATTCCGGAAGCTTGGGACGGGAATGAACAAATGGATCCGGTGAAGAAAGCATTCTATGAATTCCATGCATCGTTTATGGAACCATGGGACGGTCCGGCATCTATTTCTTTTACCGATGGAAAAATAATCGGTGCTACTCTTGACAGAAATGGTCTTCGCCCTTCGAGATATTGTGTAACAACTGATGACCGTGTGATCATGGCTTCTGAAACAGGCGTGTTGCCGATCGATCCGACGATGGTGAAAGAAAAAGGAAGATTACAGCCTGGCAAAATGTTCATCGTTGATATGGAACAAGGACGTATCATCAGCGACGATGAGCTGAAACAAAATATTTGTTCGCAGAAACCGTATGCTGAATGGCTGAATAAATACAAGATTCGTCTTGACGAACTTCCCGAGCCAAGGGTGATGTTTACACATCTGGAGCATGATCAGATTTTCAAATATCAAAAAGCTTTCGGCTATTCTACTGAAGATATTGAAACTATCATTTCTCCGATGGCGTTGGATGCAAAAGAACCCATCGGATCGATGGGATCGGATGTACCGCTTGCGATATTAAGCGATCAACCGCAACACCTGAGCAGTTATTTTAAACAATTATTTGCGCAGGTAACCAATCCGCCAATAGACCCTATACGTGAACGTTTGGTTATGTCGCTCGCAACTTTTGCAGGCAACAACGGAAATTTATTGGCAGAAGATCCTTTGGCTTGTCACTGTGTTGCCCTCAATCATCCTGTGCTTTCGAATCACGAATTGGAAAAAATCAGAAGCATAGATACAGGAATATTCCAGGCAAAAACATTACAAACGTACTTCAGAGCAGATGGAAAACCTGGTTCATTGCAAGCCGGATTGGACCGTTTGTGCAGGTATGCAGTCGATGCTGCTGAAGATGGATTTGAAGTACTTATTTTATCAGACCGAGCAATTGATTCCGATCACGCACCGATACCTTCTTTGTTAGCAACTGCTGCAGTACACCACCATCTTATTCGCAAAGGATATCGTGGACAAGTAGGAATTATCGTAGAAGCAGGTGATGTATGGGAAGTACATCATTTCGCATGCTTAATTGGATTCGGAGCAACAGCCATCAATCCATATTTATCGCTTTCTACAATTCGTGATTTGAAGATCAGTGGCAAGTTGCAATCAAACCTGGATGCAGAACAATTAAAAAAGAACTATATTAAAGCCGTCAATGACGGGCTGTTGAAAGTGTTTTCAAAAATGGGAATCTCCACCCTGCAATCTTACCAAGGTGCACAAATTTTTGAAATTATCGGCTTGAATAAAACTGTAGTAGATAAATATTTCACAGGGTGCACGTCACGAATAGAAGGAATGGGATTAGATGAAATAGCGAAAGAGACACTTGCAAAACATTTGTTCGCTTTCAGTCGCAAAGATATTCCAGTTGATCGTCTTACTGTGGGCGGCATTTATCAATGGAAGAGAAAAGGTGAATTTCATTTGTTTAATCCGCAAACGATTCATCTCTTACAGTATTCAACGAAGATGAATGACTATAATACATTCAAAAAATATTCGAAACTTGTTAATGAGCAGAGTGAGAGTGCAGCAACTTTACGAAGCATGTTTGTTTTCAAAAGAAATCGTCCCGCAATTCCGATTGACCAGGTCGAGTCTATAGAAAAAATTCTCAAACGCTTTGCAACCGGTGCAATGAGTTTTGGATCGATATCGCATGAAGCCCACTCTACTTTAGCGATTGCAATGAATCGTATTGGCGGAAAAAGCAATACCGGGGAAGGTGGTGAAGATGAATTGCGATATGAAACATTGCCCAATGGTGATTCGATGCGTTCAGCCATTAAACAAGTTGCGTCTGCGAGATTCGGTGTAACGAGTTATTATCTCACCATGGCGGACGAGCTTCAGATCAAAATGGCTCAAGGTGCGAAACCAGGAGAAGGTGGCCAATTGCCGGGCCATAAGGTAGACGAGTGGATTGGTAAAGTAAGGCATTCAACACCAGGCGTAGGTTTGATTTCTCCGCCACCACATCACGATATTTATTCGATTGAAGATCTCGCTCAATTGATATTTGATTTGAAAAATTCAAATCGCAATGCACGCGTGAGTGTAAAGCTTGTATCGAAAGCAGGAGTCGGAACAATCGCTGCTGGTGTTGCAAAAGCAAAATCAGATGTGATTTTAATTTCCGGGCATGATGGAGGAACAGGTGCATCTCCAATCAGCTCCATCAAACACGCGGGACTGCCATGGGAATTGGGTCTTGCAGAATCACAGCAAACACTGGTAAAAAATAAGTTGCGCAGTCGCGTTGTTTTACAAACAGATGGTCAATTAAAAACAGGCCGCGATGTTGCTATTGCTACGCTGCTCGGTGCTGAAGAATGGGGTGTTGCTACGGCAGCGTTGGTAGTAGAAGGATGTATTATGATGCGCAAATGTCATTTGAATACTTGTCCGGTTGGCGTAGCTACTCAAGATCCGGTTTTGCGGAAACGTTTTGCAGGAAATCCAGATCACGTAGTAAATCTTTTTAAATTTCTCGCGCAGGAATTAAGAGAAATCATGGCTGATCTAGGATTCAAGACGATTGACGAAATGGTTGGGCAGGTTGAATGTTTGGAAGTAAAAGAAAAAATTTCTCATTGGAAATATAACAAGCTGGATCTTTCTCCAATCTTATATAAAGAGCCGTCTTCTTTGTACACTGGTATACACAAACAGGAGGACCAGGATCATGGATTGAGTGATGTATTAGATTGGAAATTGTTGAAAGCGGCGCAACCCGCATTGGCTAGTCAGCAAAAAATATTTGCTTCATTTAATGTGAAGAATACAGACAGAACCATCGGCACGATTTTGTCAAATGAAATTTCAAAACGTTACAAAGGTGAAGGGCTTCCAGAAGATACGATTCACTTCAAATTGATAGGAACAGCCGGTCAGAGTTTTGCTGCGTTCAATACAAAAGGCGTAACACTCGAACTGGAAGGTGATGCAAATGATTATTTTGGAAAAGGATTATCAGGAGCAAGATTAATCGTATATCCATCACCGAATGCAGGATTCGTACCGGAAGAAAATATCATCATCGGTAACGTAGCTTTTTACGGTGCAACATCCGGAGAAGCATTTATCCGTGGGAAAGCAGGTGAGCGCTTTGGTGTAAGAAACTCCGGAGTGAAAGCAGTTGTAGAAGGCGTCGGTGATCATGGTTGTGAATATATGACTGGTGGCAGAATTGTAATCCTGGGAGATACCGGAAGAAATTTCGCTGCAGGTATGAGTGGTGGTATTGCTTACGTGTATGACGTGAATGGAAATTTCGCATCGCTGTGCAATAAGGAAATGGTAGATCTTGATCCTGTAGGTGAAAATGATGCCCTTGAGATAAAAGATATGATACAAAGACACTATGCATATACTGGGAGCACTGTTGCGAAATTTGTGTTGGATGATTTTGAAAATCAGTTAAAGAATTTTGTAAAAGTATTTCCAAAAGATTATAAAAAAGTATTGTCAGAAAAAAGTGAAAAAGCCAAAGTGAAAACGAATGATTAATTAATTACGGGTCACAGCGTACGACACTGAGAACGCGGAGTAGGCTAGTTCTTTTGTGACTGAACCTCTCCGTGGTTCTCTGTGACCCACGACCGTGAAACGAGTATCCAGAGAAAACTAATACTCCTCTGATTTACCAACGGTCATTTATTTTATAACTACGATTCTTGCCTGGCGTTTTAACACAAATACAATAAGAAATTAATTAAACGAGCACAAACATGGGTAAGCCAACAGGGTTCATGGAATTCGGAAGGGAATTACCGGCAAAGCGTCCGGTACAGGAAAGAAAAAAGGATTATAAAGAATTTGTTGCTTTATACTCACCAGAACAATTAAATCATCAGGCTGCAAGATGCATGAACTGCGGTGTTCCGTTTTGCCATCATGGTTGTCCGCTGGGAAATGTAATTCCTGAATTTAATGATGCAGTCTATCGCCAAGCGTGGCAGGATGCATACGATATACTCGCTTCAACAAATAATTTTCCTGAATTCACAGGACGCATTTGTCCAGCCCCTTGTGAAACCAGTTGTGTGTTAGGTATCAATCAACCTGCTGTTACCATTGAGGAGATTGAAAAAAATATTATTGAAATTGCTTTTGAAAAAGGTTTGATAAAAGCGCGCAAACCAAATATCAAAACAGGAAAGAAAATTGCGGTAGTGGGATCCGGACCCGCGGGACTTGCTGCAGCAGCGCAATTAAATTATGCCGGACACACTGTGACAGTTTTTGAAAGAGACGATGCACCCGGCGGTTTATTACGGTATGGCATACCCGATTTTAAATTAGAAAAATGGGTGATCGACAGAAGAATTAAATTGATGGAAGAAGAAGGAGTTATTTTTAAATGCAATTCTAATGTTGGTATTGATATTAAAATAAACGACTTGCTGAGAGAATTTCATGCAATCGTTCTTGCAGGTGGATCGACTATTCCGCGCGACTTGCCAATTCCCGGACGAGAATTGAAAGGCGTACACTTCGCGATGGAATTTTTAAAACAGCAAAACAAAAGAGTAAGTAATAAAGAAGTAAATGGGAAAGATATTCTCGCCGGTAAAAAAAATGTAGTTGTTATCGGAGGCGGTGATACCGGAAGCGACTGTGTTGGGACTTCAAACCGTCATGGTGCGACATCTATTACACAATTCGAATTGTTACCAAAGCCTCCACAAGAAAGAACTGATTTTATGCCATGGCCGACTTACCCAATGACATTGAAAGTTTCATCTTCACACGAAGAAGGTGTGGAAAGAGAATGGGCCATTGCAACAAAAGAATTTGTGGGCGATGAAAATGGAAATTTGAAAGGACTAAAAATTGTTGGGCTGGAGTGGAAATTTACAGAAGATGGTCGACCTGCAAGATTTGTAGAAATACCAGGCAGCGAAAAAGAAATCCCCTGCGAATTGGCTTTATTGGCAATGGGTTTTGTACATCCGCAGCATGAAGGCGTGCTTAATGAATTAGAAATTGAGTTGGATGATCGCGGCAATGTAAAAGCGAGTGAAAAATCATACCAGACAAATATTGCAAAAATATTCACGGCTGGGGATATGCGCCGGGGACAATCGTTGGTTGTTTGGGCGATCAGTGAAGGAAGGGAATGCGCAAGAAAAGTGGATGAATACCTTACGGGATCATCATTATTAGAAGTAAAAGATGATTCCCTGCTCGCAGCTTCTTATCAATAAATAAAATTTTATATCACATTAAAAAAAAGGAAAGCAGTAACGCTTTCCTTTTTGCTTTACACAAAAAATCATTTTCATTTATTCAGTTTTGATGGCGATAATCGGGTTGTTTGATCCATTTTATTTTCAACTTGTATTCCTTTATTTTTTTATCCGGGTTACAGATGCTGTTGCAGCTACCGATTAATGCCTTCAACTGTTTTTATGGGACGCACTTCAATTCTTACCTTCAACTGATCTTCGTAAATAGGATTTGCCCTTGCGATATTCATGGCTTCTTCGAGGTCGTTCGCCAAAACGATAAAGTATCCGGCAATGACTTCCTTGGATTCGTTGAATGGTCCGTCTTTCCAGGTTCCTTTTGTGTTTGAAATGATTTTTCCTTCTGGTTCCAGTGGCTGTGCTCCCTTCAGTTTCCCATCCTTGACAAGATTACCGATATAAGTTGCGGCTTTCTCAACGTGTTTTTGTTGCTGATCTGGCGATAATACATCCCATGGATCGCCTTCTGTTCGAATCAAAAGAAGATATTCTTTCATTCTTAAATTTTTAAATGATTGTTCAATATTTTACTTAAAGACATGGAGAGAGCTCTCAAAGGGACATGAATCAAAAAAAATATTAAAACCTTTTAAGGCATGCAGACAGTTTTCTTTGCAGCAGATCTTTTTCGGCTTTCATAGGAGCTAAATTCATAGCCGATGTAAAACTGGTGGCAGCTTCCGCAAAGCGATCTAGCTCTAAGTATAATTCGGCTTTCGTGGCGTGAAACAGATAGTAAGATGTGAGCAACGGATCATTTTGCATTGACAGCAATTCTTCCAACGCAATCAAAGGTCCTCTAACTTTCGACAACGCAACAGAACGATTTAGATGTACGATGGGTGAACGATCAATCTGCAGCAAGCTGTCATACAAAAAAAGAATCGTTTTCCAATTAGTAGAATCAAAATCCCGCGCAGCGCAATGATGCGCAGAAATTACAGCGAGTATATGATATGAAGATACACTTTCCGCCAAGGAATTTTTTTCTAAATAATAAGAAGCCTTTTCTATCAATGTGCGATTCCATTTGGAACGATCCTGCAAAGACATTGGGAAAATATTTCCTGCTTCATCCTGTCGTGCATAAAATCTCGACGCGTTGAAATGCATGAGAGATAAAAGCGCATAGACATCAGATTTATCTTCGATCGCCTGGTGGGTTGCCAGAATTTCGGTAAGTCGTATAGATTCTTCACAGAGTTCATAACGAATAAGATATTCACCTCCTGATGCGCTGTATCCTTCATTAAATAAAAGATATATTGTTTGAAGAATTGTTTCTACCCTTTTTTGCAACTCGCCTCTTTCTGGTAGTTCAAACCGTATTCCCGCTTCTCTGATTTTCTGTCGCGCTCTTACGAGTCTTTTGTGAATACTTTCTTCATTTGAGAGAAATGCTCTCGCAATTTCAGAGACACTAAAACCACAAAGTGTTTTTAGTATGAATGCTATTTGTGAATCAGCGGAAAGTGAAGGATGACAACAAATGAACATCATCCGCAATTGATCGTCTTTGATTTCTGCGTCGGAAAGAAAATCATCGTGCAAGAGTGCATCTGAATAATCAGTATGTTGAAGCGATGATGAATATTTTTTTTTGGATTTTTCTTTTTCGAGAATATTCAGTGCCTTATTCTTTGCCACCCGGTAAAGCCAACCTGAAGGATTGTCGGGTATCCCTTTATATGTCCATTGATTCATTGCTTCGCTCAAAGCGTCTTGAACTACGTCTTCCGCCAGTTCAATATTTTCAGATCCAAAAATGCGAGTCAGTACGGAGGTTAATTTTCCGGATTCTCTCCGAAAAAGATGATCGACGAGTTGATTTATCTGAAGATTGTCTGGCAAAATTGCTTGGAATATATATGCAAATTAAAGGGATTGCGTGTTTGCAGGATCGAAAAGAAATATTATTAACAAAAGAAGGATTGTGAGCGACTCATTGGACTGTTGCGAAATAGGGTATGGGTAGCCGTTAGAATGAATAGCAGCGTAGAAATAAAAAAGCCTCGTCTTGCAAAAAGCGAAACGAGGCTAAATGAATATGGCAGCTACCTACTCTCCCGCATTGTGGTGCAGTACCATCGGCCATGAGGGGCTTAACTTCTCTGTTCGGAATGGGAAGAGGTGAACACCCTCGGAAAAACCACCATAAGAATATGAACGCTGAACGCTAAGGCTGAAGGCCGAACGCCACAAGGCGTTTTGCGTTTTGCGTTACGCATAATGCGTAAATAATGTCATATTGGGAGGGTTGTAATACTGAGTTAAAAAAATTAAAGCATACGGGCAATTAGTACTACTCGGCTTTAGTGTTACCACTTTTACACCTGTAGCCTATCAACGTCATCGTCTTTGACGGCCCTTAAAAGTAAACTCATCTTGAGGAAGGTTTCACGCTTAGATGCTTTCAGCGTTTATCCTGTCCGTACATAGCTACTCTGCATTGCAC
>JAFDYD010000019.1:0-18426 GCA_018267615.1 Bacteroidota bacterium
TTGTACCTTCAACCTTGTGCCTTCTTCTTACATTCTTTTCTTTAACTTGCAACAATTAATTTTTATCGCAACATGAAAAAAACATTCATCATTCTTTTTTGCAGCTCATTGGCTGTTGCCTGTAGCAATTCAGGAAGTTCTAGTGACACACAGAAAAAAGATTCATCGGCTACTACTACAACTACTGCACCTGCTGAGGCGGATTCCAAAGGATTGGAATTGATTGGCGCAAGCGATTGTACTACTTGTCATCGTTTAGATAAAGCTTCAACTGGAGCTGCTATCGGTCCGGCTTACAGCGATGTTGCTGCAAAATATCCGAACGCAGCAGATTCAACCGTGAATCGTCTTGTAGAAAAAATTATCAAAGGTGGACAAGGAGTGTGGGGACAAGTGCCTATGACACCACATCCTGCATTGCCCGAAGCTGATGTCAGGGAAATGGTAAAATATATTTTAGCAAAAAAATAAAATTGATATGAAACGTATTGCTTTTGCAATGATGGCAGCCACGTTGCTGTCATCAACTCTTTTTGCCCAAACTTCAGGACTTACTGACCAGGAAAAAAAAGATGGATGGGTATCTTTGTTCGATGGCAGCACTCTTAAAGGGTGGCATGAATACGGACATAAACCGATTGGGAGTATTTGGACAGTTTCAAGCGGAGCCATTCATCTCGATCCTAAAAAAAGATCGGGTGAAGAAGGTGGAGATATTTTGACAGATAAGGAATATTCCAATTTTGATCTTAAACTCGAATGGAAAATTTCAAAGAATGGGAATAGCGGAATTATATTTTATGTAAAAGAAGATACTACCAAATACAAAGAATCGTACGTAACTGGCGCCGAGATGCAAGTATTGGATAATGATGGCCACGCCGATGGCAAAATCAAAAAACACCGCGCAGGAGATTTATATGATCTTATTTCTTCATCGACAGAACCGGTGAAGCCCGTTGGTGAATGGAACCAGGTTGAAATAAAATCTTCTAATGGCAAGTTGGAATTATTTCTGAATAACGTGCTCGTTGTATCCACTACGCTTTGGAATGCAAATTGGGATAAATTGGTGAGCGGGAGTAAATTCAAATCGATGCCGGGGTTCATGAAATTTAAATCAGGCAGTATCGATTTGCAGGATCATGGAAATGAAGTATGGTTCAGAAATATAAAAATTAAGGAATTGAAGTAATTTCCTTTCGGCGCGCGAGCGCTGAAAATAATCATTTGTCACAACCGCTGTCGGGGTCTTCGACCGCCGACAGGGTTTAAATCTCGCCATCATGAAAAAACTTTCTCTCCTCACTGCTTCCATTTGCCTTTGCACTTTTATGATTAGCGCAATTCCGCGCGCAGCAAAACCAAAAGTGCTGGTATATTCCAAAACAAATGGATTTCGTCATTCATGTATTCCGTTTGGTATTGCTGCCATAAAAAAATTGGGTGATGAAAACGGATTCGCGGTAGATGCAACAGAAGATTCGCTTCAGTTCAATACAAAGAATCTCAAGAAATATTCCGAGGTGATTTTTCTTTGCACAACGCAGAAGGTTTTTGGACCTGACGAAGAAAAAGCATTCCAGGAATTTATTCATAACGGTGGCGGTTATGTGGGAATTCATGCTGCAACAGATTGCGAATATAATTGGCCATGGTATGGACAACTCTCAGGTGCTTATTTTAAATCGCATCCAAAACAGCAACATGCAAAACTGGTTGTTGTAAATAAAAATCATCCATCCACTTCTTTCCTACCCGATACCTGGGAGCGCTGGGACGAATGGTACAACTTCAAAGATCTGAGTCCAAACACAACTGTGCTGATCAAAATCGATGAGAGTTCCTATACTGGTGGCGAAAACGGCGACAACCATCCGATGGCCTGGTATCATGAATTCGAAGGTGGAAAAGCTTTTTATACAGAGCTTGGACATACAGACTCTTCATATGCTGATCCTACATATCTGAAACATATTTTGGGTGGAATTCAGTGGGCGATGAAGAAATAATATGAACTGAGATTTTTGGGATAGATGGGAATGGAGAAAAAAATAAATGTTCAATAATTAACTCCACAACACTCAATTTTCAATTTGAAATTTAAAGTTTGATTTATTCCGACTTGAACATTGATTGTTGTGTGTTGATTATTGAATATTTATTTTTTTTCCTCCCATCTATCCCAATAATTCCACAAATCCCAGTTCAGACAATCCTGGTGCTAACTCACACGTCCGGCAATTTATACCCGTTATGATATTCCTTCATCAAATAAGCTGTGTTGATTCCTTCATCAGTAAATTTTCCGGCTGACTTATCCCACGCTAGTCGTTGCCCACTTCTGAAACTGATATTGCCCATCTGCGCAACGATAGCTACATGCGCACCGGCTTCAATGGAACAACGCAAATCCTGCTTCTTTCTTGAACGAACCACATCGATAAAATTCACCCAGTGCTGATCAAGTCCATTATTAGTTGGTTTCGCCAAAGGCTTGGCCACTTTATTTTTACTTTGATGTTCTTCGATCACTTCCCAACCCCATCTTCCAACAACCAATGTTGCATTATTGCCGACAAAACCAATTCCATGATCGCGACCATAAGAACCGTTGTCGATACCCATGGCGTGATCCCACACAAGATTGAAATTATCAAACTCATATAAAGTGGTAAGCGTATCCGGAGTTTCTTCATACAAATCTGGGTATGCAAATTTTCCACCCAAAGCCGCGATTGTTTTCGGAACATCGGCTTTCATCCCCAATAGTCCATAATCGACAAGGTGAACGCCCCAGTCAGTCATCAATCCACCCGCATAATCCCAAAACCAACGGAAATTAAAATGAAACCGACTCGCATTGAAAGGTCGCTTACTAGCAGGGCCCAGCCACTGATCATAATCCACGCCGGGAGGAGGCGCAGAATCCGGGCGAACGATATCTGGTTTCATCCAGCCCTGGTAACACCACACTTTCACGGTCCTGATATTACCTAACTGTCCCGTATAAACGAAATCAAGCGCGTCCTGGAAATGCTGCTGACTGCGTTGCCATTGTCCGGCCTGCACAACACGATTGTATTTTTTTTGCGCCGCCATCATCGCCCTGCACTCTCCGATCGAATTGCCAACAGGCTTTTCACAATACACATCTTTTCCTGCTTCGCATGCGTGCATCATGATCATCGCATGCCAATGATCTGGTGTGCCGATAATCACCGCATCAATATCTTTTTGCTCGAGCAACTTACGGTAATCACCAAACGCTTTTACTTTTGAAGCATCGATCTTCATTTTAGCCAGCTCGCCCATCCGTTTATCAAGTACATTTTTATCGACATCACAAAGAGCAACCAGGTTCACACCCGGAACTTTTAGGGCGGCAGTCAGATCCGCCCATCCCATACCATTGATACCGATAGCACCGATATTGACATGATCTGAAGCAGACAGATTTCTTTTTAACGAATTAAAACCAGGCATAAGCAAAGCGCCACCTGCAAGTGCGGCGGTCTGTTGCAAAAATGAACGACGATTATTCATTGACCTTTTGTTTAAAGTAGTAAAAATAAAAAAGCGCCGGTGGAATGACCAAAGATCAGTCCGCCAAACGCCACAAGTTATAATATCAGCTTAATATATTATTCTTTAAGTTTTGATAGCTCTTCGTAATGCTTTCGTAAACCGGGATTTTTGTTTGGTCCTGTTCAATAAAGAAATATTCAACCCCAGTCGCCTTTCTTAATTTGAAAATCTCTTTGTAGTTGATAACACCCGTGCCTACTTCCGTAAATGATTTTTCAGGAGTATTATCCATATCTTTTACATGCCACATTTTAATCCGGGATGAATTTGCTTTGATGAATTCTATTGGATCCAAACCAGCTTTGGAGATCCAATAAATATCTACTTCAAAATTGACCAGCGCAGGATCAGTCTCTTTTTGGAAGATAGAGAAACCAGTTTGCCCGTTGCCCCAATCTTTGAATTCAAAATCGTGGTTATGATAAGCAAGTCGCATTCCCGCACTCTTCACAACCTCGCCGGCCTTATTTAGTTTTGCCGCCAGGCTTTTATAATCATCCAGACTTTTACGCATCGGGTCAGTCAGGTATGGGATGGTGAAAAATGCATGAGACATTTTCGCTGCATCGGCAACCGTGCGTTTCAGTTCGTCTTCATCGCCTTTTATTAAGAAATTAGGCATCGAATAATGTCCGCTCGGCGTTTTGAGATTATTCTGTTTAAAAATTGCCGCAAATTCTTCCGGTGTCAGACCAAAAAATTTGCCATTATTATAATTAAAAACCTCGACCGAATTATATCCAACTTCGGCAATCTTTGCGATCACCGCTTTCAAATCTTTGCTTGCTTCATTGCGAAGCGTGTACAATTGGATTCCGATGAGTTGTGGCGAAGCAAACAAAGCAGATTTATTAACAAACAATGCTGTTGATGCTAGTGAAGCCTGTTTTAGGAAAACGCGTCTTGTTGACATAATTTTTATTTTGTTATTGATTGTGTTGATGAAATTACTGAGAAAAAAAGTAATTAATAATCATAAACTGTCGATGAGAAAGATTTGATGTAGTATTTTTTGAGGGAATGGGCAATGGTTTATCTAAAAAATATTCAATAATCAGCAATCAATATTCAATGTTCAAGTTTGAGCAAGGGCATTTTTTACCTTGAACATTGAATACTGATTGCTGATTATTGAATATTCCTCTCAAATGTCCGAGCCCTCAAGCACCATACGCTCCAAAGTACGCCGCGCCGAGAAGGGCTGTCTTACTATTCAGGATAATTTTTACTGGTGTTTTCCTGATAAGGTGTTGCATCCGATCACAATCTATGAAATTGTCATAAAAAACATCCTGTTGTAATAATGAAGAAATTTTCGGAGGAATGCCGCCACCCAAAAACAATCCACCGGTGGCCTTCATTTTTAAAACCAGGTTACTCGATTCTCTTGCGAGATACTGAACATATAATTGCATCGTCTCGATGCAAGTCGGATCTGTTTCATCAAGTCCGGCCTGGCTGATTACCGCCGAAGGATCGTCCTTACGCAATAATTCTTTCACCCAATCTTGTTCTTTCCTATTTTTTTGATCACGCAGAAAAAGATAAATATCGTGAATACCGGGACCAGCAATCACACGCTCCCAACTTACAATTTCATATTTGGCGGAAAGATATCGCAGCAGTTCTATGTCCAATTCCGTGCGTGGCGAAAAGTCGGTGTGGCCACCTTCTGTTGGAAAAGGGTGATAACCCGAGCCGTTCCAATACAAACCCGCTTCACCGAGACCAGTTCCGGGAGCAATGATCGCCATATTATCACCCGAATCACCGGCTCCGGAATGAACGGTTATAAGATCATCATCACCCAGTGCCGCCAGTCCGTAGGCTGTCGCTTCAAGATCATTGATCAAAGAAACACTTTGCGCCGCGACGGTACTACGCAAATCATCGGCATCAATTGACCACGAGAGATTTGGCATTTCCACCTTGCCTTGAAAAACAGGACCGGCAACACCCAGACAAATACTAAATGGACTTATTTTTTCATGTTGTGATAAAAATTTTTTTACAACATCGGTCGCCGAACTAAAATCTGCAGAATGAAAAGTTTTTTCACAGATCAGGGTTACTTCATTTTCTGTGGCCCGATATAATGCAAGATTAGTTTTAGTGCCACCGACATCGCCGGCCAAAACATTGATCGATTTTAATTTTGATATGGATTCTCTTGAAAAAGCAAGCGGGATTCTCGATTGATTCGACATGGACCATTATTATCAGTCGAATTTAGCGATTATGTATGAATTTAATTTCTTCGCGCCTTAGCGCCTTTGCGAGAAAAAATATCACGCAAAGGCGCTAAGGCGCAAAGAATACAGCAATCAACCTAGCAACAAATCAACTAATCAACTTTTTTCAGATTCTACTAAATCAAAAAGCACTTGTACTCGATTACATTTAGTGGTTTTACGATTTCTAAACAGGCGCACAAAAAAAAGGCCGATGTAGAAACACCGGCCACATGAGAAAAACTTCAGTTATGATAATCACTTAATCTTCAAACGAGGAAAAGATAATTTTATTTTGAATGAGGACAGAATCGTTCACTACAAAATCAAAAATTGAAATTGCCCGCGATGACTTCGTACATCTCCAATTATTTTAATCAGATAATAGAAAACACATAGTAATAATTATTTCAAAGTTCCGTTATTAGTAACCTCTAACCCGTCAACATATTCGACCGCCGTTGTCGATGTCTTCACCGGCAAGCACTAGCTTAGCCGTTAGTGGGGACATCAACTACGGCGGAGTTCTTTTATAGGTCATCACATGATGGCCTATACGAATTCCATTCAAGATTTCGTTATTTAAAAAATCCAAATCATGTGCATATTCAATGATTATATCAGGCAGCAGGAAGAATTGAAAGCGATGCAAAAAGACATCATCATTGTAAGCAAAAACTATAACAATGAACTCAAACTTTTTCAGAAGGGAAATATCATCGATTCGTATAATGCCGAAAAAGTGAAACAGAAATATGATGAACTGCAAGAAGCCAATAAAAAAATCTCAGAGAAACAGACTGAACTTGACGATATCGAAAATAAAATCCAGGATTACCTGAATGCAATGAACGGCATGGCGATCCGTTATGCACACAATAACCAGGGCATCAACCAGCAAATTATTTTTGAAAGTGAGATTAACAGTTATGGAGAACCGAAAATCAAAACGACGATCGCAGATTAGGAATTTACAAAATAATTTTTCAAAAAAATGCGAGACAATTGTCTCGCATTTTTATTTAGAGAATGTTAAAATTTTCATTTATGAAATCCATGATAATCCCTTAATCCCTGATTAATATTCAGGTAACATTGGTTATGTTATTTTGCGTTCACATATGGCAAGCAATCGTTAGACGGCCTGGTATTCTTATCGGGCCTTTTTATTTTTATTAAAAATTTACGGTTGTCAATTTTCTGACAATAAGTAAGATTACCGTCATCATAATTTTGTCTCCTAAATAAATTTTATGATGAAACATTTTTTTCTCGTACTCTTCGCATCGATTGCTATTGCAGCTTCTGCGAACGCACAAAAATCGCCCACCTTTCAAAATGAGGATGGTGCTATTAAAGGCTATGATGCCGTTTCTTATTTTACTGAAAACAAAGCCATCAAAGGCACGAAAGATTTCCAAGTGAAATGGAATGAAGCAGCATGGTATTTTTCTTCTCAAAAAAACAAGGAACTATTTCAGGCGAATCCTGAAAAATATGCGCCTCAATACGGAGGTTACTGTGCATATGGAACAGCGGAAGGACACAAAGCTCCGACAGATCCGATGAATGCATGGACAATCATTGATGGAAAATTATATTTCAATTATAATACGGATGTAATGTCAGGTTGGAGAAAAGACACGAAAGGTTTTATTGAAAAGGCAAATAACAACTGGCCGAAGATTAAGAATGAAAAGTGATGTACGGATTTTGTGATTTCGAACAAGAGGTGATTTTTTTGTGTCTTTGTGGTTCAAAAAAATTAAACCACAAAGGCACTAAGGATAACCAATCGATTATCGGAAATTTAGTTTGCCAAAAAGCTTTCAACCCAAATCAAAAAAAATCGCTAGAGATTTTTTTTCTTATGCAAAGAATCGTAAGTCCGCAATGCATCATCCATAATTCTCATGGCATCTTTTTGTGTGGTGCAATTGGCAACAGTATCGTTATTGATAATGACCATATGTTTATCGGGATCGGTATATAACCACCACATAGAGTCGCCCATCGGTTGTTTACGCGGAGGAACTCCAACCAGTTTAACGACATCTGCAGTTTTCATCCCGATTTTTATTTTTGTAAAATCATTGCGCTTTTCTGAACAACCCGCAAATGCAATAAGAACTAAAAGAAATATTTTTTTCAAAATCGATTTTTTTGATCAGAATATATCCAATATCGGTTTTATATCCGGTTCAACAATTTCTTTTCTTGCTTTTTTTGTAAACAAATATTCCCTGGTATAAAATTTCAGCGGCAGCGTTTTATCCATCAACGGCGAATTATAAATCGCAAGAATATTTCTATCGATGAAAGAACATTCATCAAACCGGCTCGCAAATTGTTCGATAGCCTTCATCCAGAAAAAAGTAATCGTTTTGTGATAACCGGAATCATCAGAGTTGATCGTACCGACGGCATTATTAAAAAGAAGGATATGCTTTTCCATCAATTCGAAAGCATGCTTTCCATGATGGCAATACAAATAAAAACCGGACAAGATATGCGCCGCATGTGTGTATCGCTCTTTCGCCAGACTACAATGTAGAAAAGATTCTACGATCTCACCTGCCTCATTGCTATTGTGTTGATGGGTTGTTTCCATCTGATAAAAATAAGAAAAAGCTAGTGGTTGGTGGCTAGTGGCAAGAAGGGAGTGGCAAGTAGAATTCACCACTAGCCGCTCGCTACTCGCCACTTACCACTAGACACTCGCTCCTCTCCGTATCCATTTCTTTTATAATTTTAATTTCCATTTCTAAAACTCATTTTATGGACCAGCAAATCATTAATCTCTTTGACGAGTACACGCACAAACCATTAACACGTGACGAATTTATTCGCCGTCTTGCAAAAATCACCGGCAGTGTTACAGCAGCGATGGCCGTCCTGCCGATGCTCGAAGTGAATTACGCAAGCGCAGAAACGGTAACAAAATCCGATGATCGTCTCCTTATAGAAAATATAACATATCCCGGTGACGGTTGCACGATGAAAGGATATCTTGCGCGGCCAAAAGAAAATGCAAAGTATGGAGCCGTGGTTGTGATTCACGAAAATCGCGGATTGAATCCGCATATTGAAGATGTAACGCGTCGCGCTGCTTTGGCTGGATATTTGGCCCTCGCTCCCGATGCATTATCGCCCGATGGAGGCACGCCAACAGACGAGGACAAGGCAAGAGATATGATCGGCAAACTCGATGCAACAAAAAATCAGAATAATTTTATAAAAGCTTTTGATTATTTGAAAACGCGGCCGGACTTTAACGGGAAAGCAGGATGCGTTGGTTTTTGTTGGGGCGGTGGAATGGCAAATCAACTTGCAGTAAATGTTCCTGACTTAAAAGCTGCTGTTGCATTTTATGGGAGACAACCTGATGCTGCAGATGTTCCAAAAATAAAAGCTGCTGTTCAGTTACATTATGGTGGATTGGATGAACGTATCAATGCGGGAATTCCTGCGTATGAAGAAGCGTTGAAAAAAGCGGGAACAAAATATGAGTTGTATGTTTATGAAGGAGCGAACCATGCATTTCATAACGACACGGCACCTACGCGATACAATGAAGCTGCTGCCAAATTAGCCTGGCAACGAACATTGAAATTTTTCGGAGAAACCTTGAAATAATTTCATCCATTACCTGTCGAGTATTCTGAATTGGCCCCGGAAATATGATCTAGCCATACTTCTAGTCCCAAATGATAACCGATATCGATGTAGCGGATGATTTTCCTTTCTGGTTCCTGCTCTGGTTTTGCAGGTCGCATCATTACTTCAAAATAATGGAGTTCGGTGCGGACAACTTCATATGCTTTTTCTCCAAAAGCAGAAACGGCGAGCGGCGTTATATGCCTGATGATGTCGCCAAGCGAAACATTTTCGCCGGGATTTAAGGCTTTCCACATAATATTGGATTTGTTATATTTTAAAACTCCTAACGGAATTGAATAACCGATCTCGCAAAAAATAAAACCTGATAAGGTTGAGAAAATAATGGGTTAGAATAACTGAAGCTTGTTCTATATGGCCGATGTCAGTCTACATCTTTATCATTTCAAACAACATTGTTAAATTACAAAAATTATAACAACCTCAAAACAACAAGAGCGGAAAAAACAAGCACTTCACAGGAAAAAATCAAAAAGTTTTACACATTTTCGAAGAGTTACGAGAGGGATAAGATGAATCTTCGTTTAGTGGTTAGTAATTCTACGTCAAATCAAATTCTTTGCGACTTCGCGCCTTTGCGAGAGATTATGTTCTCGCAAAGGCGCGAAGTCGCAAAGAATAATTTAAAGTGTTCAATAAATCGCCTTCTCAAATGGAATATCGAAAATGATAGCCGCTAGTTTATTTCCCATTTCGTTGAGATCGCAATAAGAATTATTGCTGAGTAGAATAATACAAAGATTATCGATCGGGAAGCGCTGAATATGCGAAACAAAACCTGGAATTCCTCCACCGTGAAAAACATTCAGTCTGCCGTACGCAGTATCAACAAACCAACCATATCCGTAATGATCTTTGAAAGGAGTGATCACTTGTTCATATGTTTGATGTCGGAGGATTTTATTTGAATAAAATGATCTATCCCATTTATACAAATCCATAGCCGTTGAATATATTGAACCACCACCAACTTCATGTGATGAATCGCTTACAAATTGAATAGAACCGTTTCTTTTGAAAATATTATTATAGCCAAACGCCTTATTGGTATCAGCGAGGTTTTTGAAATCAAACCCTGAATGGTTCATTTGCAAAGGATCCAATACAACATTGCGCACTACCAATTCATATTTTTTATGAGTAATGACTTCTATGGTATAAGCTAGCAATATGTAGTTTGAATTAGAATAAGACATTTTTTCTCCCGGTTTAAAAATCAGAGGCCCATTCTTAAAAAAAGAAATGAGTCGCTCGATTGAAATAGGTTTGGAAAAATCTTCCTTGTCATATCCTTTTGCAAAAAGATATTCGGGTATGCCGGAAGTATGCGTAAGTAAATTCCTAATAGTGATTTTGTTTCCCGATGGATAGTCGGGGATGTATTTGTTGAGCGGGTCATCCAGACTAAGCAATCCTTTATCATATAAATTTAAAATGGTGGCGGCCGTAAATGATTTTGTAATCGATCCAATTCGATAGATTGTCGCAGTATCATTCAGAATTTTTCTTTCTTTATTTTTAAAACCATATCCTTTATAGAGAATTATTTCATTCTTATATGCGATAAGTGCCGTGCCATTAAATTTATTTCTTCGATTCGTTGCGCTTAAATAATTATCTAATTTTTTTGAGAGATCCTGGCAAAAGATGGGAGCCTGAATAATAGCAAGCAAAATGGTTAAGGAGATTTTCATCAATTAGTCGGTGATAAGAATTCAAAGTATACAATATCAACATATGATTATTGCGGTAAAAAAATTTTAACTGAAAATTCTATTTTGGATTGAGATGAATCTGCATTTAGATTTAATAATTCTACGTCAAATCAAAATCTTTGCGTCTTCGCGCCTTTGCGAGAACATAATCTCTCGCAAAGGCGCGAAGACGCAAAGAATAATTTTTCGTAACTGAAGAATCACCGCACCACGTACTGTTTTTTGCTGCTCGGTATAAAATAGTGCTAATTGAAGTAAAAGAAATTGAAAAAGTGGATCGTACTGGGCTCGAACCAGTGACCTCTGCTCTGTCAAAGCAGCGCTCTGAACCAACTGAGCTAACGATCCGCTGAAAGAAAATTGGAAATGCAAATGTAATAATTCGATATCAGATTTTGCGCCGACTGATTTCTTTTTTGATGAGACTTAATTCTCTCCCTGTTTGTCCACTCATTGAACTATTCTCCTGTGCACGACGCATCAAATATGGAATCACATCTTTAATGGGGCCGAAAGGCAAATACTTACTCACCGAAAATCCAGCCTTAGCAAGATTGAATGTAATATTATCACTCATCCCATACAATTGCGAAAAATGAATATGCGGATGATTTGGCGGAAATTCTCTTTGCAATAACAATTGCGTCGCATACATATTGCTGAATTCATTGTGCGTGGCAACGATCAACCCAACATTCTCGAGATGATCGATACACAAAGCAACCCCGTTATTATAATCAAGATCCGTTGCATCTTTTTCCGTTTGTATCGGTGAAGGATATTGCATTTCGTTTGCGCGCTTCCGTTCCTTTTCCATATACGCCCCGCGAACGAGTTTTACACCTAGTTTAAATTTTTTGAATTCAGCGGCTTCCAAAGAATCTTGTAAAAATTTCATCCTGTCCGTGCGGTACAGTTGCACCGTATTATAGACAATTATTTTTTCTTTGTTGAATTCTTCCATCATTAGGAAAGTAAGTACATCCACCGGATCCTGGATCCATGTTTCTTCCGCATCTACGAGCACACCAATATTTTTTTCCGATGCAACCTGGCAAATGCGGCGCATACGTTGATGCACTCTTTGCCATTCCGCACCTTCTTCTTCGGTGAGCGATTCAAGTGCTTTATTATATCTCTTCATCAGGCTTCCCGGGTTCAATTCAACAGAGTGATCCAATTTCTCGAGCAAACCATATCTCGCAAAGCCGGTTACTTTAATGCTGATAAAAGGAATATTCGGTTGAGTAGAAGCATAATTAATAACACGAATAAATTCTTCGCAGGCGTGATCGAATCCTGCTTCGCCATCATCACCACCTTCTACCCCATAATCTAAAATCACCTGGACATGATACACGCCGAGTTTTTTTGCGACGGCCGCAGTTTCTTCGAGGGTTTCACCGCCAACAAACTGGGAAAAAATAGTATCGCGTATGATGCCTTTTATCGGAAGTCCTTTGCGTATAGCCCAGGGCGTGAGTTTCGTTCCCAGTTTGACAAGAAAAGGATATCCCATTGATGAAAAAAGAAAGTTCGCTTTTTTAAGTTCCTTATTGGACTTATACTCAAAAGCATTCTCTGTATTATCGAAAGAAATCGGTTCTTGTGGTTCAATCATACAAACGTAATGGTGTTCTGGCAAATGTATGAAGAAGTTGATTGGTTGAAAAGTTGATTGGTCAATAAGTCGATAGGTCGATGAGTCGATGAGTCTTTTGCGTTTGCAAGAAGTATATTTTTGCAAGGACCTATCGACCTATCGACCTATTGACCTATTGACCTATTGACCAGTCGACCATTCAACAAATCAACCAATCAACTTATTTCCTTACATTCGGTTTTAATCAATTTTATGAAAAGCGTCTTATTACTATTGACAGCATCGGGCATATTATTTTTTTCATGCAAGGAGAAACCAACGTATGATACCATTATTCACAATGGAATGATATATGACGGTAATGGTGGTGAACCCTATGCTGCAGATATCGCCATCAATGCGGATACAATCGCGTTTATGGGCGATCTCAAAAATGCAAACGCAAAAAATAATATTGATGCCAAGGGTATGGCAGTAGCTCCAGGATTTATCAATATGCTGGCACAGGGAACGGAATCATTAATAGAAGATGGCCGCGCACAGAATGAAATTCGCCAGGGTGTAACGCTTGAAGTTTTTGGCGAAGGCTGGAGTATGGGTCCGCTGAATGCAAAAATGAAATCGGAAATGCAGAGCGACCAATCCTTGATCAAGTATAAAGTCAATTGGAATACACTCAAAGAATATTTGGATTCGCTTGTCCAACATGGAGTATCGTGCAACGTGGCATCTTTTGTCGGGGCCACTACTATACGCATGTATGTTGTTGGTGAAGACAACCGCGCTCCTACCCCCGCCGAATTGGATAGTATGAGATTATTGGTGAGACAGGCCATGGAAGATGGCGCACTTGGTGTAGGATCATCACTAATATATCCTCCCGCTTTTTTTGCAAAGACAGATGAGTTGATTGCTCTGTGCAAAGAAGCGTCAAAATATGGCGGATCATATATTAGCCACATGCGTAGCGAAGGAAATAAATTGTATGAAGGTGTGGAGGAATTAATAACGATTGCGAAAGAAGCAAATATTCATGCTGAGATCTATCACTTGAAAGCTGCGGGAAAAGAAAACTGGAATAAAATGGATAGTGTGATCCGCCGCGTTGAAAGAGCGCGCAAAGAAGGATTGGATATTACCGCAAATATGTACACATATACTGCGGGCGCTACCGGATTGACTGCTTCCTTTCCTCCGACACTGCAGGATGGTGGCTTTGGCAAATTGTGGAAGCGTTTACAGGATCCCGTTATACGCGCACAAATGAAAAAAGCAATGAATTCAAATGCCACCGACTGGGAAAATTATTATCATGGTTGCGGCGGCCCTGATAAAATATTGATGCTTGGTTTCAGAATTGATTCGTTGCGAAAATATCTTGGAAAGACTTTGTTGGAAGTTGCGACTATGAGAGGGAAATCTCCAGAAGAAACGGCTATGGATCTGATTGTACAGGATAGCAGTCGCATCGATGTCGCCTATTTCGTCATGACTGAAGATAACCTGAAAAAAGAAGTACCGCTGCCCTGGGTAAGCTTTGGATCCGATGAAGGCACTTATGCACCGGAAGGTGTATTCTTAAAAATACATCCTCATCCGCGCGCATATGGAACTTTTGCCCGTGTAATTGGCAAATATGCCAATGAAGACAAAGTGATCACCATTCCTGCAGCCATCCATCAACTCGCAAAACTTCCGGCAGATAATCTGAAAATAAAAAAACGAGGCGAGTTAAAAACAGGCAACTACGCAGACATCGTCATTTTCGATCCCGCAAAATTAAAGGATCACGCTACGTACGATAATCCGCAGCAATATGCAACCGGTATGCAACATGTTTTTGTAAATGGCATACAGGTGTTGAAAGATGGCGAGCATACAAATGCGAAACCGGGAAGAGTAGTTGATGGGCCGGGGAAGAAATGAGAGTGAGAGCGGAGAGCGATAGCGGAGAGCGGGGAGTATTTTTTTGCAAGAAAATGCGAAAGCATGAGTCTCCAAATCAAAAGAAATCTTACTTGCTTTTGCAAACACTAATTTAAAAAATGATCATCACCAAAACCGACATATACAAATTCAGCATTCCCATGCATCCTTTTACAATTGCAACGGGAACGATGGAATATGCACAAAATATTTTTTTAAGATTACATACAGACGCGGGTTACTATGGCTTGGGTGAATGCTCCGCATTCCCGATGATCGTAGGCGAAACGCAGTCGACATGTTTCGAAATGGCAAAAGATTTTGCAGCGTTATGGAAAGGAAAAGATCCGTTGGATATTAAGACCCGCATGCATGAACTGGATTTGCATACCGCTTTCAACACGACCATAAAAAGCGCTTTTGATATGGCGTTGTATGATATCGCAGCAAAAAATGCGAATCAACCGCTTTATACTTTTTTAGGAGGAAGAAAAAAAGAAATAGAAACAGATCTTACTATCGGGATCGATTCGCCAGAAAATATGTCGCGGCGCGCCATTGAATTTAAGCAACAAGGTGTGCGCATGATCAAAATAAAATTGGGAAAGAATGCGAAGGAAGACATAGAAAGAGTGAAGCAAATTCGCGGAGCCGTTGGCGAAGGCACCATACTGCGGATCGATGCAAACCAAGGCTGGAACTTCGATGATGCATCACATGCGTTAAAGCAAATGGGGAAATATAATATCCAATTCTGTGAACAGCCGATGAGATATTGGGATGATGACAAATTACCGGTGCTGAAAAAAATTTCTAAGATTCCGATTATGGCAGATGAAAGTGTCTTTGATCATCACGATGCAGAAAGGCTCATCAAAAATAATTCTTGTGATTATGTAAATATAAAATTTGCAAAATCCGGCGGTATATTAGAAGCGATAAAAATAAATAAAGTTTGTGCGGAAAATAATATCCCATGCATGATGGGCGGCATGTTGGAAAGCCGTGTTGCACTCACTGCGTTCGCGCATTTTGTGTTGGCGCATGACAATATTATTTTTTACGATATGGATACATGCATGCTTGGTCACAAGAAAGATCCGGTAATAAATGGTGTAACGTACAAAGGATATTTTCTCGAAATTCCGGATGCGCCCGGCATTGGTGCAGATGCCGAGGAAAGTTTTTTAAAAAGTTGCGAATGGGTGGAAGTGTAAATTAGATGACGGTTGACAGATGACGGATGACAGACTTTTAAGCTAACTTACATTGCAAAATATTACTGTCAACTGTCAACCCAAAAAAAATTATGAAAACCCCGAAAGATTCACATATCATCATGACCGAATTGGTTTTGCCGAACGATACAAATGTGCACGGCAATCTCATGGGTGGAAGGCTCATGTATTGGATGGATATTGCGGCAGCATTGGCTGCGGGCAAGCATTGTAATGGGCCGGTCGTGACCGCCTCCGTTGATAATATTTCATTTGAGAGTCCCATCAAATTGGGAAATGCCGTTCATATAGAAGCAAGACTCACCCGGACATTCAATACATCTATGGAAGTGCATCTGAGAGTGTGGGGAGAAGATTATACACAACAATTCAGGTATAAGAGCAACGAAGCATACTATACTTTTGTAGCGCTTGACCCTAACCGTAAGCCTCGTGTTGTACCTCAGCTTTCACCCGAAACAGAAGAAGAAAAAAAGCTTTACGAGGGCGCCTTGAGAAGAAGACAGTTGCGGCTCATACTCGGCGGAAAAATGAAACCTGAAGATGCGGAAGAATTACGCGTATTGTTTCACTAATCCAATATAAATGAGAGTGGAGAAGAAAGAGCAGAGAGCGAAGGAGGTTAGGCGCTCTCCGCTCTTCATTCTCCACTCTCATTTGCTACGGCTCCACCGTTACCCAGTGATGCGCGCCCTTCATCATGAACGATTTACTTTGTTCGATCGCATCCATGATCTGGTCCATAATTTTTTCAGCGGGAGCATCGTAATCTATTTTCAGTGGTGGTTTGAATTGCACTGATAATAACACATTTCTTTTTTTTAGTTTCAGTCCTTTTTTATTGAATGCTCTCCAGAATCCATTTATTACTACCGGCACAACAATGGGTTTCGTGAGCTTGATAATATAAGCTGTTCCTTTTCGTGCCGGAGCAAATGGTTTTGTTGTGCCTTGCGGAAAGGTAATGATCCAATTACTGGCGAGTGCGCGTGTGATTTTACGTGTATCGGAAATTTCTAATCCTTTTCTTGTTTCTGAACTTCCAGGCGCCCACGTGCGCTTCACCGTTATAGCGCCTGCCGTTGTAAATAATCGGCTGATCCAACTGCTCTTCATGGTTTCTGCCGCAGCAACATAATAGACGCGCGTGAAAGGATTCAACAAATAATAAGGAATACCCAACCTGTTTTTCTTTCTCCATTTTACCGCGGCAAAAATGTGGAGAAAGGTAATGACATCTGCGAAATAAGTCTGATGATTGCTTACAAATAAAACATTTGATTTGGGAAGATTGCGGATGTGTTCGGTCCCGGATATTTTCAGCTTATTAATCAATACCAACGCGGGATAAGAACATACGCCAACAACTGCATATATCAGTTTACGAACAATATTCATTTTCTTAAACCGGTCGAAGAATGCGCTCATAGTTCAATTTACAAATAACCTTGCGTATTTTGAATTTCGGCAGGGTATCAATTTGATTTTTTTGAGGTTGAAGGTTTAGGGCGTAAGGTATTGCATACTTTATTTCAATTCACAATTTTTATTTTTTATAATTTACTGGATTATTAATTAACGGCTGCCCAGTTCTACGCTCCAAATCTTACACGCCTCAAAAAAAATCACCATCGAATGAAGGTTCTGCTGTATATTTATTTCAATAGTATGAAAAGCGAGTGGTGAATGGCTAGTGGCTGATATTTCATTACAACTCTCTACACTAGCCATTCACCACTCGCTCTTGATAACACAACGAATTCAAAAAATCAAACAATCATGGCTCTTAATACGGCGATTTTCGATATGGATGGATTACTGATAGATTCGGAACCTTATTGGCAGGAAGCAGCAGTGGAAACATTGGCGCAATTTAACATCGCACTTACTATGGAGCAATATCATTTTACAACAGGGCTGAGAACAAAGGAGTGGCTTGAATACTGGTTCACTTATTTTGATTTGGATATGCGTCTTGCTCCGGCTACCGGTGAAACAATCGTTCAAAAGGCCATCGAAAAAATAAAAAATAAAGGTGAAGTGATGCCCGGGGTACATTATATTCTTTCCTATTTCAAAGAAAAAAAATTCAAGATTGGTCTGGCTACTTCCTCACCGCCAGCATTGATCGAGGTTGTGGTTGATAAATTGAATATCCGTGATTTCTTTCAGGCATGGTCATCCGCAGAAATATTGCCGCATAGCAAACCACATCCCCAAGTATATATGAACTGTGCAGAAAAGTTAGACGCTTCTCCATTAGAATGTATTTGTTTTGAAGATTCTTTTAATGGAATGATCTCTGCAAAAGCAGCGAGAATGCAATGCGTGGTTGTTCCCGCGCCTGAACTTTACGAACAAGCAAAGTGGGATGCCGCAGATTTAAAGTTGAGATCGTTGAATGATTATGTGTAAATGCGGAATGCTGAACGCTGAACGCAAAACGC
>JAFDYD010000019.1:18454-96082 GCA_018267615.1 Bacteroidota bacterium
GCGTTTTGCGTTCAGCGTTCAGCAAAAAAAATCCGGCATAAATGCCGGACTTTTTTTATCTCCATTAAATTTCTAACAATTCGAAATTATTCCTGGCCCTCTTTTTTATCATCACCTTTTTCTTCTTGTTTCAATTTCTCTTTAATTTCTGCAAGTGCGCCAAGATCACCAAGCGTTGGTTTTTCAACCTTGCTCTGGATATTTTTTACAGCCTTACGTGTTTTGTCTGCATCAACCTTTGCTTCTTTTCTTGCTGCTTCTTTTTCATCGGTCTTTGCTTGTTCCCAAATACGCGTATGCGATAATACTATGCGCTTTTCATTACGATCGAATTCGATCACCATGAACGATGCAGTTTCATCAGCGCCGATTGTTTTACCGTCTTCTTTGGCAAGATGACGGCTCGGAGCGAATCCCTCCAATCCATACGGCAATTGCACCAATGCACCTTTATCATCCTTGCGTATTACTGTTCCTTCATGGATAGTGCCAACTGCAAATGTTTGTTCAAGTGCATTCCAGGGATCTTCTTCCAATTGCTTATGACCTAATTGCAATTTGCGATTGTCTTTATCGATACCGAGAATCAACACATCGATATGCTGTCCAACTTTTGTGTATTCAGAAGGATGATTGAAACGTTTCAACCAACTCAGATCACTGATATGGATCATACCACCAATCCCTGGAGCGAGTTCAACGAACACACCATAAGGAGTGATATTCTTCACCAGTCCATTATGCTTGCTGCCCTGTGGGAATTTTGTTTCGATAGTGCTCCAAGGATCTTCGCTGAGTTGTTTAATAGACAAACTCATCTTGCGCGCTTCCTTATCCAGCGTCACAATTTTTGCATTGTGCTCATCACCAAGTTTGAAAAATTCTTTCGCGTTGATCGGCGTATTTGCCCATGTAATTTCACTCACGTGAACAAGACCTTCAACACCAGGCATGATTTCAAGGAAAGCACCATAATCTTCGATATTGACGACTTTACCTTTTACAATTTCTCCTTCTTTTACATTCTCAGGCAACACATCCCATGGATGTGGAGTGAGTTGTTTTAAACCAAGACTGATACGCTTCTTTCCATCGTCGAAATCCAATACAACAACCTGTAGTTTCTGATCGAGTTTCAACACTTCGCTTGGGTGACTGATACGTCCCCAACTGATATCGGTGATGTATAACAATCCATCCAATCCGCCAAGGTCCATAAACGCACCGAAATCGGTGATGTTTTTGATTGTTCCTTCCAATACTTGTCCTTTCTCCAATTTACTCATGATCTCTGCACGCTGTGCTTCAATATCACTTTCGATAAGCGCTTTGTGAGAAACAACTGCGTTCTTTATTGTTTCGTTGATCTTAACCACTTTAAATTCCATGGTCTTCCCAACAAACTGATCGTAATCGGTAACGGGTTTAACATCGATCTGTGAACCCGGAAGGAATGTTTCCATACCGAATACATCAACGATAAGACCACCTTTTGTTTTGCTTGTAACAGTTCCTGTAACTACTTCACCAGTTTTGTGCACTTCTACAATTCTCTCCCAAGCACGTGTGATGCGCGCTTGTTTGCGGCTGAGATGTAGATGTCCTTCGCGGTCTTCTTTCTCAACAACCATCACTTCTACTTCATCACCGGTTTTCAAATTCACGATGTCGCGGAATTCATTTAATGATACGAGACCATCACTCTTAAATCCGATGTTTACTACAACATCTGTTTTTGTTAAACCCACCACCAGGCCTTTCACCAATTCGCCGTCTGTGATGGTAACAAAAGTGTTGTCATACACATGATCATACTTTTCTTTTTCTTCCTTACTGTAAGCTGCAACATTTCTTTTATCAATCGTCCAGTCGAAGTCATCATGAGCAGTTACTATCCGCTCGGGTTGCGCAGGTGAATTTGTTGTCGCTGTAGTTTCTGCAACGGCAGAAGACTCCTGCACTTCAGCGTTTGAGTTAATAATATTGTTTTCAGACATAAAAATTAAAATCCCGATGGTTTTATTTCGGGGTTGCAAAAATACAAAAAAAATTGAAGTTGGGCGAGATAAATTATGGATTTAAAGGGCTGGTCAACAGGCTCATAACGGAAGGAAATTAGCCTGAACCAGCGACAACAAATTTAAAGCGGTCTATTTTTTATAAAAAACATACAAGTTCGACTTGGGCTTTGCCACTAATTTCACCGGTCTCGTGTCGCCAGAAAATTGCGGGGTGCGAAAGTCCAGCTGTTCACCCCTCGCCACGCCAATCTGTGCACGATGGAAAGGCCTCAACGTATATTTTTTCATCAACACGCTATCCGGGGTCATTAAATGGGCTTTAAAATCCGTTGCAGGATGGCTACTGTTATCGTAGACAAAAAAAATAAGATAACTGGTATTGGGTGAAACGTTGATGGCAGCCTCATTTGTGTTTGCAAATTTTATCAGATACTTGTACCCATTTTTGAATGCTCCTTCTTTTATACGCGAGAACGCTTTATCCGCGTCCCCAGAAAAATGATCAGCAGTTTGACAGAAAGCATAAGTGGAAGCAATCATTAAAAACGAAAGAAGTAAAAAGGTTTTCATACAATATTGTTTAATCTTTTAATAATTAAAAATACCATTATTCCGAGAGAGACAGAAATTATATCTGCCATGATGAGTAGTGACCGCAAACTTAAATGCGAATTTTATGAGCCAGCATTCTCCGTTCTTTCTAAATGCCTGAATACAGCTCTTATTTCTCCAAAAGAATAATCGATACCCAATTTGTCTTTTATAGCAGTTAAAGAGGACGGCCCGTTTTCGCGAATTTTGGTGATGATATGTTCTAATTTTTGCACCGGTACAATCTCATCAACAGAAACATCACCCGTGGCAATAAAAGTAATGAGATGGTTTTCAACTGTGCCGTATGTCAACCCGCGAAGCGCTGCTATTTCAGCGACCGATTTATTTTGCCTGAATAATTCAAGTGTCATTTTATGAGAATCACCTTTCTGTGGTTTTGGTTTTGATTCTTTTTGCGTTTCTATTTTTTTTGTTGTTGTTATTGGCGATTGCCCCTCTTCAACTTCATTTGTTTTCTCGTCTGTCATTTGAAAGAGATGATCAACATCAGTTCCTTTCATCAATCCGTCAACAATACCCAAGACGTGCTGCAACTGTTGCTTTTTTCTTTTTACAACTGCAAGTAATTCTCTTAATTCCCTGACGTATTTCTTTGATTTGAGTTTGATCTTCATCTCATCGATATGCTTTTGAATAGACACGAGTGTTTGATCGAGATGTTGAATAAAATAATCGCAGGCAGCAGCAATTCGTTTTTGTAAAGTGACATATTTATCTTCTTCTGCAATTTGCAATAGTTGTTCGAGTTGCTTGCCGAATTTCAAACTCACTTCGTGTTGCTCACGAATATTTTTCAACATATTTTGCGCCCATCTGTAAGCAAGCGCCTTATCCTGAATTTGCCGGTGATCATATTCTGCTTCGTTTGCAACAAATACTTCTACCAATTTTTCCCAGGTAAATGATTGCGCAATAAAACGCATGATGAAAATTTTTTGTTCCTGGCTAAAAAGTTCCTGCAACTGATCCTCCGCCATTTCTGATCTTGCGAAATTCAATACGCGCGGATCAACCTGGATCGCATCGGGGTTAATACGAGAATAAAGAACCAATCCATCCATAGAAGTAAGTCGGCTCAACGCAACATACACTTGTCCGGGTGCAAACGAAGCGCCCGCATCGATTATCGCTTTATCAAATGTAAGTCCCTGACTTTTATGAATAGTAATTGCCCATGCAAGGCGAATCGGATATTGCGTAAAAGTTCCCAATGGTTCTTCCTCAACGGTTCCTTTTTCTCTATTGAAATTGTAACGAATATTTTTCCAGGTTTCTTTTTCCAATAAAATTTCCGATTGCTCTTCCGGAAAACGGATAAATATTTCTTCTGCATTGATTCGAGCCACTATCCCGATTTTCCCGTTAAAAAATCTTCTGGCTTCGCCTTTATCATTTTTAATAAACATTACCTGTGCGCCTTGCTTCAGGTTCAATTGTTTTTCTGCAGGATAGGCTCTCTCATCAAAATCTCCGGTGGTGACCGCATCGAATGAAAATAATTTTTCATTCAGTTTATCTAATTCCTGTTGATTGATGTAATCCGCGCGGTTATTATGCGTTGTCAGCATAATATAATTTTCTGCGCGTGAAGGTTGAAATTCCGGGTGATAATGCTGATGTAGTATCTCCAGATCTTCTCTTGTGCATTGATTGTTGCGTATATTATTCAGAATATTTATAAAATGCGCATCATTCTGGCGATATATTTTTTTCAATTCAAGATATACTGGTGGAGATTGTTTCAATACCTGCGCATCAAAAAAGAATGGACTGTCATAATATTCTCTCAATATCTCCCATTCAGATCTATTTACGACGGGCGGTAATTGAAAAAGATCGCCTATAAATAAAACCTGCAAACCCCCGAATGGTAATAATGGTTGTTTGATAAAATGACGGAGAATGATATCAACAGCATCGAGCATATCCGCGCGCACCATACTCACTTCATCGATCACCAATAAATCCAATTCGCGTAATAATTCTCTTTTTGCATGGTTGAACCGAATATTCTTAAGCAATCCATATTGATCGGTTGCAACGGACTGCTGATTCCATCCTTGTTGTTGCTGTGTGGGAATAAACGGTCCAAATGGGAGTTGAAAAAAAGAATGCATCGTAACACCACCTGCGTTAATTGCCGCGACGCCTGTTGGGGCAACAATCGCCATTTTCTTAAAACCATTGTCCCTTATATATTTTAAAAAAGTGGTTTTACCCGTGCCTGCTTTGCCAGTGAGAAAAATATGCTGGGCGGTTTGGTTGACAAACCGCAGCGCACGCTGAAAACTTGAATTGGCAGAATCAATAGTGGACATCACGGCAATTTAATGAATGAAAGGGATTGATAAAAAGGAAAAAACGGCGAACGAAAACGTGAGAAAGCGGCGGGAGTTGGCTGAAGAGACCCAATTGGCAAGATCTCGTAGAAAAAATAATCAACAATCAATATCCAATGTTCAAGTATTTATTAATGCAAAAAACGTCTTTTGAATTTCAGACTTGAGCATTGATTGTTGAATATTGATTATTGAATATTGAATTAAATATTCCACCTCTTACCCCATTGTGCGTCTCGCTATCTCTTTCGCTGCAACAAAGCCGCTCGTCCACGCATGCTGAAAATTAAAACCACCGGTTATCCCATCAACGTCCAATACTTCTCCCGCGAAAAAAAGATTGGGAAGAATTCTGCTTTGCATGGTATTGGCATCCACTTCTAATAAATTTACACCACCTGCAGTTACAAATTCTTCTTTGAATGTTGTTTTACCCCTGACTGAAAACTCATTGCTGCAAAGATTTTTTATGAGTTTATTTTGAGACACTGTTTTTATATCGGCCCACCGGGTAACAGCGTTTATACCTGACTGTTGTAACAGATATTCCCAAAGTCTTTGAGGAAGCGCGAAAGGATTTTTATTACCGATGATATGTGATCCATTGTCGGACCTGATCTCAAGAATTCTTTCACGCATAGAATGCTCATTAAATGTAGGAACCCAATTTACAATAATCGTAAAATGATAATCGGGCCCGTTAGTCGCCAATACACGCGCGCCCCATGCTGATAAACGCAATATCACCGGACCACTCATTCCCCAATGTGTAATCAACAGCGGACCTTTCTCCACTAATTTTGTTCCTGCGATTTTTACTTCTGCTTCGCTTACAGCCACTCCCGTCAACGCGGTAATTGAATTGCCTGGCATATTAAATGAGAAAAGCGACGGAACAGGATCCTCCACGGAATGACCCGGTTCGCGAATCCATTCGAACATAGAAGTTTTGGGATAACCACCGGTAGCAATACAAATAAAATCCGCTTCTACTATTTCCGCATTCGCAAATTCCAGGTTCCATTTTTCATTGCTACGTTTGATATTTCTTACTTCGCGATTCATCAAAACAGAAACACCATATGTATCAGCCTCCCGCATCAAACATTGTATGATTGATTCAGATGAATCGCTAACAGGAAATATTCTTCCGTCCTTTTCGGTCTTTAGTTTTACTCCTCTTTCTTCAAACCATTGAATCGTATCCGTTGTAAAAAATTGATGAAAAGATTTTTTTATAAAATTGACGCCACGCGGATATCTTTTTAGCATTTCAGGAATGGAAAAACATGCATGCGTTACATTACATCGTCCGCCGCCGCTGATTTTCACTTTTGCCAGCAGCTTGTTTGTCTTTTCAACGATGATCACTTCCAATTGCCGGTTCATTCTTGCAGCATTGACCGCACAAAAAAAACCAGCGGCACCTCCTCCAATAACGATCAAACGTTGGGGCATAAACAAAAAATTGAACTTCTGATTATAATGATTGAATTGATTGGCTATGCTAAGTGATATTAAAATTAGTCTACTGGATCAGAATATAATCCTTATTCCATAGACTAAAGCAAATAGAAAAAAAATCTTGTGAATGCAGAAAAAATTTTAGACTGGAATATATAGTAATGCGCACGGTATGCTAAAGGTTGGTGATATTTCCATCACATTGCATCAATCATGCTTTTATCTTCTGTGAAAAGATTAGCATTTGATTTTTCAGCCACTTCTATGATGCTATAGTCGGAGAGGATATCAGCTTTATTTTTTTGTACACACACATCGTGTTCGAAATGTACAGAGGGTTGATGATCTACAGTACGCACGGTCCATCCGTCGCTTTCTGTATAGACTTCTTTTTTCCCGAGGTTAATCATCGGTTCAATGGCCAACACCAAACCTTCTTTCATTTTGCCACCGCTGCCACGCTTGCCATAATTCGGAACCTGCGGATCTTCATGCATACTTCTACCCAATCCATGTCCAACCAATTCTCTTACCACACCATATCCGTATTTTTTTTCAGTATGTTCTTGTATTGCATTAGAAATATCACCCACACGATTACCCGCAACCGCTTTTTCGATACCCGCGTATAATGATTCTTTGGTAACTCGTATCAATTTCGCTACTTCGTGCCCGGGATCACCGATAGCAAATGTATATGCGTGATCGCCGTGAAAACCGTTTTTATAAACACCGATATCGATAGAAACGATATCTCCTTCTTTCAATTCATTTTTGTTTGGAAAACCGTGCACTACAACATCGTTTACGGAAATGCAGGAATTAAAAGGATAACCACGATAATTTAGAAAAGATGGTACAGCATCGTGATCACGGATAAAATCTCCAATAATTTTATCAAGCGATAAAGTAGTGATGCCGGGTTTTAAAATCTTTGCGATGCTTGCGAGTGATTTGCTTACGAGCAAACAACTTTCACGCATCACTTCTATTTCCGCCTTTGTTTTGTAATGAATCATAAATTTTAAAGGTAGAGGGTAGAAGGTGTAGGCTATGTCATGCCCTGTACCTTCTACCCCCTACCCATTTATAATAAACAACTTGAATAAAATATTGTTTAAATTGCTGCGGTCGTTACCGACTGCCTTCCTTGTATTCTGCCACTCTTCATCAAACCATCATATTGGCGCATCAACAATTGTGTTTCTATCTGCTGCAACGTATCAAGAATAACACCGACCATGATCAACAGGGAAGTTCCGCCAAAGAAAGATGCGAAAGCCTGGGTAACACCGGCACGTTGGGCGAAGCCAGGTAAAATACCAACCAATGCTAAAAAAACTGCGCCAGGTAAAGTAATCTTATCCATAACGGCGCCGATAAAATCAGCAGTTGGCTGTCCGGGTTTCACACCGGGAATAAAACCATTGTTTCTTTTCAAATCTTCGGCGATCTGTTTTGGGTTGAAGATAAGTGCCGTGTATAAGAAAGTGAAACCAATAACAATTACTGCATAAATAAGCATATGTAGGTAATTCCTTGGGTCGGAAAATACTTTTGATATACCTTCTTTATTTTCAAAACTTGTATAAGAAATCAGTGTAGGCAGAAACATAATTGCCTGTGCAAAGATGATCGGCATTACGCCAGAGCTATTCACTTTCAATGGAAGAAATTGCCTTGCTCCGCCGAATTGCTTGTTACCGACAATTTGTTTGGCATAGTTGACCGGAACCTTTCGCACTCCTTGTATCAGGATGATCAATCCCAGAATAACTGCTATCAAAATCGCAATTTCAATAACGAATATGAGGATACCACCACTTCCGATTGTTGCTTTTGCGCGCCATTCGCCCATGGCTGCATTTGGGAGACGTGCAAGAATTCCGACCATGATGATCAAAGACGTTCCGTTGCCAAGTCCCTTGTCTGTGATCTTCTCACCGAGCCACATTACGAACAGAGTTCCTGCTGTAAGAATGATCGGTGTAGTGAGCCAGAAATAAGGGCTGAAGGAATCGATGATTGCATCTTTTCCCATCTGTCTCAAATAAGAAACATATGCATATGCCTGTGCGAATGTTACAACCACCGTGAGATAACGCGTCCATTGATTGATCTTCTTACGTCCGCTTTCTCCTTCCTTCTGCACTTTTTGCATCTGAGGAACCAGGATGGTCATCAATTGCATAAAGATTGAAGCGGAGATATAGGGCATGATTCCAAGTGCGAGTATGGATGCCTGTGAGAAAGCGCCTCCGGAGAAAGCATCAATCAAACCCAATGCACCGGTCTTTGCGCCGGACAAACTGCTTAATTTATTGGGATCGATACCTGGTAACACGATATGTGTTCCAAAACGATAAACAAGAACCAAAGACAACGTCACAATGATCTTGCTTTTGAGTTCTTCAATGCTCCAGATATTTTTGAGTGTTTGAAAAAATTTCTTCACTGGTTATGGTAATTTTTTTTAGTTGATGCTTTGGTGGTTCAACATCCTCACCACTTCAAATGTCATGGTTCGTGGTTCGACTTTGGTCACCATCGCTCACCATCTCATGCAATTTACACAAAAATTACTTCAGAATTTCGATGGTGCCGCCGGCAGCTTCAATTGCTTGTTTGGCTTTTTCGCTTACAGCGCTTACTTTGAATGACAGCTTGCTTTTCAACTCGCCATTACCCAATATTTTGATAACATCCGTTTGACTGATCAACCCGTTGATATATAAATTTTCCGGTGAGAATTCTTTAATGCCGTATTTTTCAACGAGGTGATCGATTTGGCCAAGATTGAAAACTTTAAATGCTACACGGCGTATGTTGGTGAATCCGCGTTTTGGGATTCTTCTCTGGATCGGCATCTGTCCACCTTCGTGAGCCATCTTTCGCTGATAACCCGCGCGGCTTTGTCCACCTTTGTTACCTTTTGTAGATGTGCCACCTTTACCGGAAGCTTCTCCACGTCCCAATCTTTTTTGCTTGTGTGTAGCGCCTTTTGCAGGCCTGATCGTGTGTAAGTTCATTGTATTTGATTTTTAACTCAACGGGGAATCGCCCCTCGCTTTATAAATGTGATAAATGTGGAAATATGAAAATGTGATAATGAGATCCTAATTTCTCACATTTCCACATTTTCACATTCCCACATTTGTATCTAGATTTCTTCCACTTTCACCAGGTGTGTTACTTTACGTATCATACCCAGTATCTGTGGTGTAGCTTCAACTTCTTTTGGTGTGTGCAGTTTATTCAACCCCAAAGCTTGTAAAGTCAGCTTCTGACGCTCGGGCCTATCGATAGCACTTTTAACCTGTGTAATTTTAATCTTTTTCATTTCTGTTATATTAAGGTGTAGGATGTGAGGTGTAAGGTATGTAATACCCTATACCCTAAACCTTCTGCCTCGTTATCCATTAAAAACTTTCTTCAATGACAAGTGGCGGGCTTTTGCAACATGAATCGGCTCTCTCAACATCGCCAATGCTTTGAATGTTGCTTTTACCACGTTATGTGGATTGGCAGAGCCCAAAGATTTCGCCAATACATCCGTAACGCCAGCACTTTCAAGCACCGCACGCATACTGCCTCCGGCAATTACACCTGTTCCATGAGCCGCTGGTTTGATAAGCACTTTTGCAGCGCCCTCTTTTGCCAGTTGATCATGTGGAATGGTACCATGCATTACAGGAACTTTGATCAGGTTTTTCTTTGCATCTTCTATTCCTTTGGTGATGGCTTCCTGAACTTCTTTTGCTTTTCCCAAACCGTGGCCAACAACACCATTTTCATTTCCTACAACCACCAATGCCGAGAAACTAAAAGCCCTTCCGCCTTTTGTTGTTTTCACAACGCGGTTAATAGCAACTACTTTCTCTTTCAACTCAAGATCGCCGGCTTTTACCCTGCTTACATTTAATTTTGACATAATCTTTTTAAGATTTTATACTTAATCGATCCAATTTTAGAATTGCAATCCTGCTTCACGAGCTCCTTCTGCAAGTGCTTTGATGCGGCCGTGGTATAAATTTCCACCGCGATCGAAAACACAGTCTTTTAATCCAAGTTCACTTGCTTTACGCGCAATAGCACCGCCAACCAGTTTACTCTTTTCTGTTTTAGTACCTTTTTGCGCAACAATATCTTTATCTCTTGAAGATGCAGCAGCAAGGGTCTTGCCATTATCATCATCGATCAATTGCGCATATATATCACTGTTACTTCTAAATACAGACAGCCTGGGTTTTTGTGAACCTCCAGCAATCTTTTTACGTATGCGAAACCTGATTTTCTGTTTCTTACTTGTCTTTTGCATCTTTTTTATTTTTTCAACCCTGATACTGCCAGGATCTTAATGTGAAAATTTGGAAATATGAAAATGTGAAAATTCTTTTAGCCCTGAAAGTGCAAAACATTTATCACATTTTCACACTTCCACATTTTCATATTAATTATTTGCCGGCTGCCTTACCTGCCTTCTTACGAACCACCTCACCCACATAGCGAACACCTTTTCCTTTGTATGGTTCGGGTTTGCGAAGGCCACGAATTTTTGCTGCTACCTGTCCGATCAATTGCTTGTCGGTTCCTTCCAATGTAATTTTTGGATTCTCTCCTTTTTCCTGTCCCGTTGTTACCTTTAATTCCTTAGGTATTTCAAAAATGATATTATGTGAATATCCCAATGCGAGATCCAATAAATTTCCTTGGCTAGAAGCTTTGAAACCTACTCCGATCAATTCCAATTGTCTCTTATATCCTTCGGCAACACCTTTCACCATATTGGCAAGCAATGCGCGGTATAAACCATGTAGCGCGCGATGACGGATCTGATCAGTTGGACGCGTAAATACAATTGTGTTGTCCTTAACTTCTACCTTGATGTCTCTGTCGATCGTCTGTTTCAATTCGCCTTTTGGCCCTTTTACCGTAATTACATTATCATTACTAACGGTAACCGTTATCCCACTAGCAACCGAAATCGGTTTGTTTCCTATACGTGACATAAAATTATTTTGTAGTGTTATTTATTATTTGTGATTTGCTGACCGGTCAGCCTCTATAGGAAGGGCTTAATGTATCAGGCAATTTTTTAATTCAAATTAATAGATATGGCATAGCACTTCGCCGCCAACATTCTGCACTTTCGCTTCTTTGTCGGTCATCACGCCTTTTGAGGTGGAGATGATTGCTATTCCAAGTCCGTTCTTCACACGTTTGAATTCAACCGGGCTCGCATACTGACGCAAACCTGGGCGACTCACTCTTTCCATGTTTTTGATAGCGGGCTCTTTTGTATTCGGATCGTATTTCAAAGCGATTTTAATAACACCTTGTTTACTATCGTCCTCAAACTTGTATTTCAAGATATACCCTTTGTCATACAATATCTCAGTCATGCGTTTCTTGAGGTTCGAAGCAGGTATTTCAACAATACGATGATTCGCCATTTGCGCATTCCTGATTCTTGTCAGGAAATCTGCTATCGGATCTGTAACCATATTTATAAAAAATTAACTCTGTTCAATAATTTAATTAGGAATAGGCCAATGTTCATTGTTGCATTACCAGCTTGCTTTACGCACTCCTGGAATTTTTCCCTGCAATGCCATATCCCGGAAAATGTTTCTTGAAACGCCGAAGTAGCGGATATAGCCTCTTGGACGTCCCGTAAGCTGGCAGCGATTTTTTAAACGCACCGGAGATGCATTTTTTGGTAGAAGGTCCAACGCTTTGTAATCACCTGCTGCTTTTAAAGCTGCACGCTTTGAGGCGAACTTCGCTACCATTGCTTCTCTTTTTCTTTGCCTGGCTTTGACTGATTCTTTTGCCATTTAAATTTATTTTTTAGTCTTTTTTCGCGTTTCTGAATGGCATACCAAGTTCTTTTAATAACTCGTACGCTTCTTCGTTGGTATTAGCAGTGGTCACAAAAGTGATATCCATGCCTGTTATCTTATTTACCTTGTCGATATCAACTTCAGGGAAAATAATTTGTTCAGTAACACCCAATGTATAGTTCCCACGTCCGTCAAATGATTTATCATTTACTCCTCTGAAATCACGCACGCGTGGCAACGCCGCTGATATCAAACGGTCCAAGAATTCATACATTTTTTCACCACGCAATGTTACTCTTGCGCCAATCGGAATGCCTTTACGCAATTTGAAATTCGATATATCTTTTTTAGACATCGTAGACACCGCTCTTTGTCCGGCGATGGTTGTCAGTTCTTCGATAGATACATCCACCAATTTTTTATCTGCAACGGCTCCATTGATACCGTGATTCAGGCAAATTTTTTCCAGCCTCGGAGCTTGCATGATGCTCGTGTAGCTGAACTTCTTCATTAAAGCAGGTACAACTTCTTTCTTGTACTTATCTGCGAGACGCGGAGTATATTTAACTGTACTCATTATTTAATAACCTCCCCTGATTTTTTTGATATACGAACTAGTTTACCATTTTCACGCGTGCGTTTTACTTTAGCTGGTCCGCCTTCTTTTGCATCCCACAAAAGCACGTTTGAAATATGAACCGATGCTTCAATTTTCACGATACCACCTTTGGTGTTTTTCGCTGAAGGCTTTGTGTGTTTTGTAACAATGTTCACTCCTTCCACCAACACCCTCGCTTTGTCGGGATACACCTCCAATACCTTGCGTGGTTTCTTCAGATCCTTATCGTCACCTGCAATCACGACAACACTGTCTCCTTTTTTAATATTAAACTTCGGTTTAAATCTGTTGCTCATTTTTTTTGCTTTATGCTTTATGCTGAACGCGAAACGCCAAATGCATAACGCTGTTCTAATTTTTTCTTTGTGGCTTCTGCGTTCCGCGTTTTGCGTTTTGCGTTCAGCGTTTAGCCCTATTCGTTAGTCCTATAGTACTTCAGGCGCCAACGAAATAATCTTCATATATCCCTTGTCACGCAATTCTCTCGCAACTGGCCCGAAAATACGGGTACCACGTGGCTCATCAGAAGGATTTAATAATACCACCGCATTGTCATCGAAGCGGATATAAGAACCGTCTTTACGGCGCAATTTATTTTTTGTACGTACGATCACCGCTTTGGTAACCGTTCCTTTTTTAATACCGCCGGAGGGCAATGCATCTTTTACTGTCACAACAATTTTATCGCCGATCTTCGCATAATCCTGTCCGCTATTTCCCAACACACGAATACATAACACTTCTTTGGCGCCACTGTTGTCAGCTACATTTAATCTGCTTTCCTGCTGAATCATTTTATTTAGGTTTTAGTCTCGCCTTAGGCGAGAATTTATTCTTTCAGTTTACCGTATCAGTTCCGTCAACGGCTTACTGATTTTTATTTTGCCTTTTCTACAATTTCCACCAGGCGCCAGCGCTTGGTTTTACTAAGGGGACGGCTTTCCATGATCTTTACCACGTCGCCAATACTGCACTCGTTTTTTTCGTCGTGCGCATGAAACTTGGTAGTTTTTTTCAAGAACTTACCATAGATAGGGTGCTTAACTTTTCTTTCAACAGCAACGGTAATCGTCTTACTCATTTTATTGCTGCTTACAATCCCTATCCTGATTTTCCGTAAATTTCTATCTTCAGCCATGTTTTTAATTTGAGAATGTGAAAAAGTGAAAATGTGATTTGGTTATCCTTACATCCACACGATTGCACATTTATTTATGCGTTTATTTTTCTTTTCGTCAACTCTGTTTTTAAACGAGCCACATCCTGTCTTAAAGAACGAATGCTCATCGGATTTTCCAGCGGAGAAATAGCATGCGCAAATTCAAGCTTCTTCAAGCGCAATTCATCTTCTGAAATACGCGCCTTCAGATCTACATCTGTCATTTCCTTCAGACTTTTTACGAAATCAATTCTCTTTGACATTTTATTATTTTTTTCTTTCTGCGATAATCGCAGAGAATGAATCATATTGTTTTATTCCGCCGCTTCCTGTGCTTCTGCCGAGTCCGCTGCTACCTGTGCTTTTACTGCCACCGCCGCTGCTGAACTATCGTGCCTCACAATGAATTTTGTTTTGATCGGAAGTTTTTGTGCTGCAAGCAACAATGCTTCCTTAGCAACTTGTTCTGAAACGCCATCTGCTTCGAACAGGATACGACCTGGTTCAACTACAGCCGCCCAGTACTCCGGGTTACCTTTACCTTTACCCATTCTCACTTCAAGTGGTTTCTTGGTAATCGGCTTGTCGGGGAACACGCGTATCCACACATTTCCTTCACGTTTCATGTGACGAGTCAACGCCTGACGTGCAGCTTCGAGCTGGCGATTCGTTAACCAGATTGCTTCCAAAGCCTTTAATCCAAAAGAACCAAAAGCTACCGTGCTTCCTCTCTTCGCTACTTCACGAATACGACCTTTTTGCGCCTTTCTATGTTTCGATCTCTTAGGTTGTAACATCGTATTATTTTTGAAAAATGATTATCGCATCCGTCCTTTCAAAGGCGGAAAATTTTGTTTTAGTTTCTTCTATCACCACCTCTTCTGTCACCGCCGCCTCTCTGGCCGCCACCGCCTCTTCTATCGCCGCCTCCGCCGCCACCTCTTCTGTCTCCTCCTCTTCTATCATCATTGCGATCACGTTCGCCACCATGTCTTTCCCTCCTGTCACTCACATCACTCTTACCACCTACGAAATTTGGATTCAAATCTCTTTTTGTCAAAACTTCGCCTTTACATATCCAAACTTTCACACCAATTTTTCCATATACCGTCAATGCATATACGCCGGCATAATCGATATCCATACGCAACGTATGCAATGGTGTACGACCCTGTTTAATTTCTTCCGTACGCGCAATTTCAGCACCACCCAAACGTCCACTCACCTTCACTTTAATTCCTTCTGCACCCATGCGCAACGCAGATGCGATTGCCATTTTGATTGCACGTTTGTAGTTGATACGGTTCTCGATCTGGCGAGCAATCGTATCGCCCACGATATTTGCGTCCAGTTCCGGGCGACGGATCTCAAGAATATTGATCTGCACGTCATCTTTCCCTGTCAATTTTTTCAATTCTTCTTTGATACGATCAACTTCACCACCACCTTTACCGATAATGATACCAGGCTTAGATGTATGGATCGTAACAATCAATTTATTTAATGTACGCTCGATAACAATCTTTGCAATGCCACCCTTATTGATACGCGCATTCAGGTATGTCCTGATCTTATTATCCTCGATCAACTTGGTAGCATAATCTTTTTTGCTTCCGTACCAGTTAGATTCCCACCCGCGAATAATCCCTAATCTCGCTCCAATAGGATTTGTTTTTTGACCCATATTATGGTTTAAAAAGTTTTATCAATTAATTTTTAGCGTCAACGATTAGTGTCACATGATTGCTGCGCTTACGTACTCTGTAACCGCGGCCCTGTGGAGCAGGACGCATACGTTTCAATACACGCGCACCATCAACGAAAATTGTTTTCACTACCAGGCTCGCATCTGCTGCACTTTTCCCTTCATTCTTTTGCTCCCAGTTTTTTACGGCAGACCATAACAGTTTATGCAATGGTGTAGATGAATGTTGCGGGTGATGCTCCAACAATGCCAATGCTTTTTCTACATGCAACCCGCGAATTTCATCAGCCAGTAAACGCATTTTACGTGGCGAAGTCGGATAATTTCTCAGTTTAGCTACTGCTTCCATTTTTAATTTCCAATTTATAGTTTACAGTTCTGTTCCTATTATCAAACAAAAACCGTTAAGCTCCTTCAGCAATTTTTTTACTTGAGTGTCCTTTGAAGTTGCGTGTCGGCGCAAATTCACCTAATTTATGTCCAACCATAAATTCTGTTACATATACAGGGATAAACTTGTTACCGTTATGTACGGCGAAAGTATGTCCCACGAAATCCGGTGTAATGGTTGAACGACGGCTCCAGGTTTTAATAACTCCTTTCTTGCCTTTGCCTTCGTTAATAGTCAATACTTTTTTCTCGACTTTCGCGTCTACGTAAGGACCTTTTTTAATTGAACGACCCATGTTAATTTGAAAATGTGATAATTTGAAAATGTGAAAATGGTTCTCAAATTATCTGTTCAAAATTTTTTTTGTTCGCAAATATGAAAAGCATTTTCACATTTTCACATTTGCATTTTTCTCACATTGTTACTGCGATATTTTCTTTCCGCTTTTTCTCTGGATAATCATCTTATCACTTCCTTTCCCTTTCGTTCTTGTCTTCAACCCTCTTGAATATTGTCCATTTCTAGAACGAGGCTGACCACCTGAAGCTTTTCCTTCGCCACCACCCATCGGATGATCAACTGGATTCATCGCTACGCCACGGTTTCTTGGACGAATACCTCTCCAACGATTGCGGCCTGCTTTACCCATGCTCTGCAAACTGTGATCACTATTTGAAACAACACCCACAGTTGCATAACAATTGATCAACACTTTTCTCAATTCGCCTGAAGGCATTTTCAATACTGCATATTTTTCTTCTTTGTTCGTCAACTGCGCAGAAGCACCCGCGCTGCGAACCAATTTGCCACCCTGTCCAGGTTGCATTTCGATATTATGAATATTTGTACCGAGTGGGATATGTTTCATCTGCAAAGCATTTCCTACTTCAGGAGCAACATCATCACCAGCCAACACTGTTGCACCAACTTGCAAACCTTGCGGTGCTATGATATATCTTTTGTCGCCATCATTGTAATTCAACAACGCAATGAAAGCGGTTCGATTAGGATCATATTCAATCGACGCAACTGTAGCCGGAATATTTTTCTTGCTTCTTTTGAAATCGATGACACGATACATTTTTTTATGCCCGCCACCGATATAGCGCATCGCTCTTCTACCCTGGGCATTTCTACCGCCGGTTGATTGCACTTTTTCAAGAAGTGATTTTTCCGGTTGATCCGTTGTTACTTCGGCATAAGCATTACCAATTCTCCATCTTGTTCCTGCTGTTACCGGTTTATATTTTTTTAGTGCCATATACCATTTAAAAAGGTTAACTAATATGCTTTCAACTTTTGCGGTAGTTGACTACCATTCGTTTTATTAGTGGACTTAAATGTTCGCGTATAAGTCGATCGATTCTCCTTCTGCTACTGTTACCAATGCTTTTTTATAAGCTGGTTTGCGTCCCTGTACCATTCCGGCTTTTGTGGAACGAACTTTTGTTTTTGCAGGAACTACTGTCGTATTTACATCGATAACACTAACACCATAAAAACCTTCTACAGCTTTTTTAATTTCCAGCTTGTTTGCTTTTCTGCTTACTTTAAAAGCATAGCGTCTCAATTTTTCCTGCTGCGCATTTGCTTTTTCAGTCAATATCGGTTTAATCAAAACATCAGAAAATCTCATCGTATCAAATTTTTATGCCCGCTATAAACGAGACTGTGAAATATTATTTATGCTTCTGCTGTTACTTCTTCTTCAGAAAATAATTTTGCTGCTGTTTCGGAAAGAACCAACACATCTGCATTCACGATATCATAAGTGTTGATATCTGCCAGTAATGAACCTTCAACATGAGGTATATTACGAAGACTCAGATGCAGGTTATCATCATACTCCGGAACTACAAACAGTGATTTTTTATTTTCGATCTTCAATCCTTTCAGAATATCTGCGAATTCTTTTGTTTTAGGCGCATCCAGTTTAATATCTTCAATAACCACGATCGCATTATTCTTCGCTTTGTGTGCAAGAGCAGACATTTTTGCAAGGTCTTTCACTTTGCGGTTCAATTTGAAATCATAATCGCGCGGCTTTGGTCCGAAGATCGTACCACCACCTTTGTAAAGCGGGTTGCGGATATTTCCTTTACGTGAACCACCGGTTCCTTTTTGTTTGTGCAATTTTTTGGAAGAACCTTTTACTTCCAAACGGGTTTTCACTTTATGTGTTCCTTGGCGTTGCGCAGCGAGATATTGCTTCACAGCAAGATAAATTACATGATCATTCGGCTCGATACCAAAAATATCATCAGGCAATTCAACAGTCTTGCTGGTTTTTTTTCCTTTTATGCTGACTACATTTATTTGCATTGTACTCTTATTATTATTACTTCTGAACAAAAACAATTGATCCGTTATGACCCGGAACAGATCCGCTTACCAATATGTAATTCTTATCAGGGAAAATTTTTACGACTTTCAAACTTTTTAATTTCACACGATCCCCGCCCATGCGGCCGGCCATGCGTACACCCTTCATTACTCTTGATGCGTCAGAAGAGTTACCGAGTGAGCCCGGAGCTCTGCTACGATCATGCTGACCGTGACTTGCCCCACCCACACCACTGAATCCATGACGTTTTACAACACCCTGGAATCCCTTTCCCTTAGATGTGCCAACAACATCAACATTTTCACCTTCTGCGAAGATGTCGACTGTAATTGTTTCACCTAAATTTTTTTCTATGGAGAAGTTGCGGAATTCTTTTACAAATTTTTTGGGAGAAGTATTTGACTTGGCGAAGTGATTTTTTTCTGCAGCGATTGAGTGTTTTTCATTCTTGTCGCCAAACGCGAGTTGGAGAGAGCTATATCCATCAGTTTCCTGTGTCTTAACCTGGGTTACTACACAGGGGCCTGCCTCGATGATGGTGCAGGCAACCTGTTTACCATCGGGGGAGAATACGCTGGTCATTCCAATTTTCTTTCCAATAATTCCTTTCATTTTTTTTACTTTTTTGCCTGGAGTATAAGGACATTCGATAATCTGTTTTGCTTGGTGCAAAACTGACCATGATTTCAATCCCCCCGTTTGCAACCGACCTTTTCTGTTTATGCCAGCTTAAAAATTTCAGCAGACAATAGAAGTACCGGTAGTAAACAAACCCCGAACGGCTTGTTCATATGTAATCGCGGATTTTAGGATTAAGAGAGATTTCGCGGATAGCGGTTTCTCTTATTCTCAAACCCACATTTATTTTCGATTAAAGATTCGAAGGACTTCACCAACCGTGTTATCGCTTCGTTTCTTTATCCCAGCGCTCTTTTTTCTTCCGCCTCGGGCGAAAAATTGAGAGATGAGTAACACCAAATCACTTTATTCTAAGAACTAAATCTGTGAAATCCACATAATCATATAATCCGCGATCATGCTTTGATTTCAACATCCACACCGGATGGCAAATCGAGCTTCGACAATGCATCTACAGTTCTAGAGGTAGACGTGTAGATATCCAACAAACGCTTATGCGTATGCAATTGGAACTGCTCGCGCGCTTTTTTGTTTACGTGTGGTGAACGCAAAACAGTAAAAATTTTCTTCTTAGTGGGTAACGGAATAGGACCTGTTACCACTGCACCTGTACTGCGTACTGTTTTTACGATCTTTTCGGCAGATTTATCTACCAGGTTGTGATCGTATGATTGTAATTTGATCCTGATTCGTTGAGACATAAGTCAAACCCCATTTTTCGAACGGGGATGCAAAGGTATGGACAAACTTTTAAACGATCAAAGATTTGCAGATTTTTTTTGAACCGAAATCATTTTGGTCCACCGGGACAATGTTCGTTTAAATAACTGGTATATAACGTTGCCAGGTGCAAGGCGGTTCCAGGCCCCTCGGACATTGCGTGGGTGCGGTTCGGGTATGACATAAAGCGAAACTGTTTATTATATTTTACGAGTTCGTTGATCAACATTTCCGCATTATTATAATGAACATTGTCGTCGCCTGTTCCATGCATATATAGCAGGTTGCCTTTTAAATTCTTCGCATAAGTGATCGGCGACCCTTTGATATAATCCTTTCTGTCTTCAACCGGCAGCCCCATATATCTTTCCTCGTACACGTTGTCGTAAGTCAACAGATTGGTTACGGCAGATACCGCTAAACCCGTGCTGTAAATGTCCGGATATTGAAACATAAGATTAAGTGTCGCCGACGCCCCACCACTCCAGCCCCAAACCGCAATACGTGCAGGATCTACAAACTTCCATTTCAAAATTTCTTTTGCAGCCATCGCCTGGTCGCGGATATTGACAACACCCACGTTCCGATGAATTGCTTTACGCCATGCATTGCCCTTCGGCACCGGCGAACCCCTATTGTCGAGCGACATATAAATGTATCCGTCTGCTGCCATGTCGCCCATATAAACCGGGTTGTACTGAACTCCATAAATATCTTTCGCTGTTTGTTGCGCCGCCTCAGTATATACAAAAAACAATACAGGATATTTTTTCGTAGAATCGAAATTAAGTGGCTTCGACATCCATCCATCCATATCAATTCCATCCACTGTTCTCACCTTGAAAAACTCCACATTGGATTTCGATTTATCTGCTTTCGTAACAGCATCATACACGTTGTGCCGGTGATCAGCCACGTTGTGATCCGGTAACGTGATCCATTCTTCCGCTTCAGGAGTATAGTGGTTGGAGAATTTATGATTCGCATATTTTGCGGTTGGAGAAATTTCATATTCGTGCGTACCTATTTGGTTTGTTGGTGACACCAGTTCTGCTTTGCCCTTCCCATCAAGCCTGCTTCGATATAAATATTGCTGCGTTGCATTTGTGGGCGATGCCAGGTAATAAACATAATTCGACTTTTCATCGACACGGCTAATCGCGATGACATCGTAATTACCAACGGTTATCAATACTTCCTTTTTACCATCGCGACTTATTTTATATAAATGCCGCCAGCCATCTTTGTCGCTTGCCCATAAAAAATCTTTCCCATTGTTCAGCCAATCCCATCCACCCATTCTATAATCTCCATCCCATGAAGACAAAATATCGATCCACGCGGTATCCTTTTCTGAATAGATCGTTTGAGCCGCCCCTGAATTAACATCACACATCATCAAATCACTTTCATTCTGCCTGCGATTGAGATGTTGAACGATGAGTTGATTGCTATTCGCTGCCCACTCCATTCTGGTTAAATAGCTGCCGTATTCAGGATCGGTAGGAATATTCATCCATTTCGTTTGTGCATTGCCGATATCAGCCACGCCGATTTTAAAAAGAGACGGCACTTGTCCGGTAACAGGATATTCGACTGGTATTACTTTCGAATAAACAGAATCTGTTGTATTAAGCATGAGATAGTTTCTCACAGTATTGTCGTTGATTTGCCAGAAAGCTATTTGTTTGCTATCCGGGCTCCAGCGAAAACCGTCGCGACAATCAAATTCTTCTTCATACACCCAATCAAACGTACCATTAATAATTGCAGCTGTTCCGTCAAAAGTGAGTTGTTTAATATCACCCGTGGCGATATTCTCCACAAACAAATTATGACCACTCACATAAGCTACCTTTTGATTATCCGGCGAAAATTTTGCAAACATGAGGGATGAAGCAGGCAATGATTTACCAAGTTGTTTTAATGAATTGTCTTTGAGATCATACACCCAATAATCGCCACGCGTATCATAGCGCCACACGATAGCAGTATTGGTATAAATAAGTATTTTATGATTATCGTTTGAAAAATAAAATTGGCGAACGCGCAGCGGCCGTGTGTGACCCTTGGGTATCATGTTCTCGTTGGTAACGAGAACCGTTGGTTTATTATCTGGTAAAGAAAATTGAACAATTTCGTTGGCGATTAATTTGTAATAAGAATTCCCGTCATTGCTCCAGGTAAATTCTTTTTCGAATTGTGCCCTGGATACCATCGACACAAACAGCAATAAGACCGCAAAAAAAGAAATGAGCGTTTTTCTGCCAATTACCCGCATAAGTTTTTTTATAAATAAAAATGGCGATTATAATTGAATTATCATTCCCGTTCAACAAAAAAAATGATAAGTCCGCGGAATCACTATCCTCAAATTTGATTCAAAAAAATAAAACCCGGCAACAATGCCGGGTTTTATTTTATCAAAAAACATTTTTTGTTACGCACTCACTTTACCTTTTCCTTTCACCTTTGCAATCACTTCTTCAGCGATATTGTTTGGCGCAGGATTATAATGCGAGAACTCCATAGTTGATGTTGCACGTCCGGAACTGAGCGAACGTAACTGCGTAACATAACCGAACATTTCACTCAATGGAACTTTTGCTTTGATCACTTGTGCATTTCCTCTGCTATCCATTCCTTCCAGAATTCCACGACGACGGTTTAAATCACCTGTTACATCACCCATGTATTGATCCGGTGTGATCACTTCTACTTTCATGATCGGCTCCAACAATACTGGTTTCGCTTTTCTTGCTGCTTCACGAAAACCTGCTTTCGCGCAAAGTTCGAATGACATGGAATCAGAGTCAACTGCGTGGAAACTTCCGTCGAAAATACGAACCTTCATATTCTCTACGGGGTAGTTTGCCAAAACACCAGTAGTCATCGAGCTCTCAAAACCTTTTTGAATTGCAGGAACAAATTCACGTGGAATAGATCCTCCGAAAATATCATTCACAAACTGGTAATGTCCTTTATCTTCTTTCAGGAATTCTTCATCAGCAGGTCCGAGTTCAAAAACAATATCTGCAAATTTACCGCGGCCACCTGTTTGTTTTTTCAAAACTTCCCTGTGTTCAACGGTAGTTTGGAAAGCTTCTTTATAGGCAACCTGCGGCGCACCTTGATTAATTTCCACTTTGAATTCGCGTTTCATACGATCCACGATAATTTCAAGATGCAATTCACCCATTCCGCTGAGAATAGTCTGTCCTGTTTCTTCATCTGTTTTTACACGCAGTGTCGGATCTTCTTCTACCAGTTTCGAAATCGCCAATCCCATTTTATCTACGTCAGCCTGCGTTTTTGGTTCAATCGCAATAGAGATAACCGGCTCAGGAAAATTGATACTCTCCAGAATGATCGGATGATCTTCATTACAAAGTGTATCTCCTGTTTTGATATCTTTAAAACCAACAGCCGCTCCAATATCACCCGCCTCGATAAAGTCAACAGGATTTTGTTTATTCGCATGCATCTGCATGATGCGGGATATGCGTTCATTTTTTCCCGTACGTGTATTCAATACATAAGAACCAGAATCCAAGTGACCACTGTATGCACGGAAGAAGGCTAAACGACCCACAAAAGGATCGGTCATGATCTTAAATGCCAATGCAGCAAACGGTGCTTTCGCATCCGGCTTGCGTTCGATTTCTTCTCCTGTATTTGGATCAGTTCCTTTGACTGCTTCAATATCCAGCGGACCAGGAAGATAACGAACGATTGCATCCAATGCTGTTTGCACACCTTTATTTTTAAAAGATGAACCACACATCATCGGGATGATAGAAAGATCGATGGTAGCTTTACGAATAGCAGTATGCATTTCTTCTTCTGTGATACTATTTGGATCTTCAAAGAATTTTTCCAAAAGTTTGTCATCATATTCAGCAACTGCTTCAACAAGATGTTGTCTCCATTCCTTTACATCGTCTTGCATATCATCCGGGATAGGAACTTCTTTATATGTCATTCCTTTGGTTTCATCATCCCAAATAATTCCTTTCATCTGGATAAGATCAACTACTCCCTTGAATGCATCTTCTGCACCAATTGGTAATTGAAGGGGAACTGCTTTTGCTCCCAACATTTCTTTTACCTGTTTTACCACATTGAGGAAATCAGCTCCTGCACGATCCATCTTGTTGACGAATCCGATACGCGGAACTTTATAACGATTGGCCTGACGCCAAACTGTTTCCGACTGAGGTTCTACACCAGATACCGCGCAAAAAAGTGCCAATAAACCGTCGAGTACACGCAATGAACGTTCTACTTCAACAGTAAAATCCACGTGACCCGGAGTATCAATGATGTTGAATTTATATTGTTTTGTATCGGCAATTTTTTGTCCCTGGTTGGTTGGAAAATTCCAGAAGCAGGTTGTAGCTGCAGAAGTAATGGTGATACCTCTTTCTTTTTCCTGTTCCATCCAGTCCATAGTGGCCGCGCCATCATGCACTTCGCCGATTTTATGCGATACGCCTGTATAATACAGAATGCGTTCTGTTGTTGTCGTTTTGCCGGCATCGATATGTGCCGCAATTCCGAAATTTCTTTGAAATCTTAAGTCTGCCATTGTTTTATATTAAAAGTTTCTATTTCCAATTTGTATAGCCCGTAACATTTTGAGCTTGCCATTCGCGTGAATGACAACCATTCTGTTTATCAATAACTTAATCTTATCTGTGGCATCGGGCTCTCCTCCTTTTATTTTGGTGTGCAAAGGTATGTCAAAAGTCGGATATTATGAAAACTGGGGAAAGGCGGCAGTGGTACAGGTTGATTTAAAAGGTAGAAGGTATGGGGTGTAGGGTATGGAAGAGCTTGTTTCAATTCACGATTTTTATTTTTCATCCCAAGCAACACTATTGATTGGCTGCTTGCCGTACCTTACATCCTATACCTTACACCTCCAAAATCAACCGATCAATTTGAGGAACTCATCTTTTTTCCTTCTGGCTAAATCCACAAAATTTCCATTCTGCATTTCAATTTGGCCGCCATCACCCCGGATGTAGCGTTTTATGTATTGGAGATTGATAATATGAGAATGATGTGCGCGGAAAAAAACTTCTGCCGGCAACAGATCTTCGAATTCTTTAAGCGTTCTGCTTGCAACCAGTTTTGGGTGATTGGTGAAATAGATGGCGGTGTAATTACTTTGAGCTTCGAGATGAATAATGTCGCCAATATTAAAAAAGAGCAGACCATCCAATGTCGGAATCGCCAGTTTGTTTAGGGCTAATCCGGGATGGAGATTTTCCTCTAACGCTTTCAGTTTTTGCGGTGTATTGTTTTGAGATTGTTGTTTTATTTTTTCGACGCATGAGCGCAACTCTTCTATATCGACCGGTTTTAATAAATAATCGAACGCCGCAAACTTGATCGCCTTGATTGCATATTGATCGTACGCTGTGGTAAAAATGATATGAAAATTTTTGTTTTCAATTCTCCGAAGCATTTCAAATCCATCCATGCGAGGCATTTCGATATCGAGGAAAATAATATTTGGTTGAAATTTTTTTATTTGTTCGATGCCTTCTTCACCGCTGGTCGCCTCAGCAACGATGGACAGATCTTTGCAATAGTCAATTATTTTTTGTTTTAAGGCAAGCCTTCCTTTCAATTCGTCATCTATAATAATCGCCTTTAGCATGATCATTGAATTTTTAGTATTACCTGCACACGAGTACCTGTGGGCATTTGCTGTTCATGTAAATCTGTAATCGTAACAGAAGCTTTATTTTCTCTATTGAACAATCTTACCCTGTCGTTGCTCATTTCAATTCCATAAGATTGCTTGTCTTTTTTATCTGTATTTTTTATTGCCTGTCTCCCTACTCCGTTATCTTCCACAATATAAATCAGGTGACCATTTTCTTTCGTTACAGAAATAGAAAGTTTTCCTTTAGCATCCGACCGGTATCTCAATCCATGTAAAATTGCATTTTCAACGTAAGGTTGTATGACCAATGGAGGAACTTTATAATCGTCTTGCAACAATGCAGCATCCGCATCAATCTCGCAGGAGAATTTGTTATCATTCCTAAATTGCTCGAGTTCGATATACAGTTGCAATGTTTCCAGATCCTTTGTCAATGTCACCGTATTTTGTTTTGAACTATCAAGAATATTCCGGATCAGTTTTGCAAATTTGTTGAGATAAACAGTCGCGAGATATTTATCATTGCTTTGAATCAACGCATCGATGCTATTGATACAATTAAAGATAAAATGCGGGTTCATCTGTGCACGCAAAGCCATCATTTCTGTTTCAGCCACCTGTTGTTTCAACGCGGCTTCGCGGCGAACTATAATTATCCTTCTTTTGAACAACAAATAAATAAATGAAGCAATTAACAGTATTGCTCCAACCCTGAACCACCATGTTTGCCAAAATGGTGGATCGATAATGATTTTAAATGAAGTAATATTTTTCGTGTTCGCCTGGTCGTCAGTCGTCACTTCAAAATCATAATGACCCGGTGGCAGATTGGTGTAATTCGCTTCACCGGAAAGATCGGCGGTTACCCAGTTGCGGTCGATATCATGTAACCGGTAATAATATTTTTTATTCTTTAATTGAGAAAAGTCGAGCGCGGCAAATTCAATGGTTAAAAAATTTTGGGCATAGCTCAAACGAAGTGGCTTACTTTCTAACGTCAACGAATCAACGAAAAATCGCTTGCCAAAAATTTTCAGCCCTGTTATTTCAACGGGCATCACAGCGTTCACGTTGATATCAAGTGAATCGGGAGAAAAACCAATTGCTTCAGTTGCCGTACTGGTCAACCATCGTCCATCGCGCAGCACGTAAAAATTATCCATATCAAAAGACGAGGTCACAACACCGCGTTCGGTGTGATAACTGATCAATTTGTTTTCCTCGATATTATATCGATACAAATTATAATCCGCCGTGAACCAGATATTTCCTTTCTTATCTTTTCCAATTGCCATCACTGACGCAGGGAGGATTTTCTTGTTGAAATCAGGAACTGTAAACTGTTTTGTGATCATATTAAAAAAACAGAAACCTCCATTCTCAAGTCCTACGATGAGGGTGGTGTCGTTTAATTCTTCAATTCCCATACAGCCACTTGCATAATTTTTTTGGGGGGAATAAGCAGCCGACAATGTTCTGCTTTGCCTGTCAAATACTTTTACACCACTATAGGTACTGATCCAGCACCTGTTTTTGCTATCGATATAAATGAACTGTATTCCGTTGTTGACAAAATCTGGTGACATGGTTCCTCCATAACTGATAAATTGATTTCTCTTGTCACTCCACTCGATAATTTTTCCGTTGTGTAAGCCAAACAAAACATTTCCCCCCGAATCCGCTCGCATACACCGGATGGTTGAATTTTCAAAAATAGCAGGCTGAGTAGTTGTAATTGAACCAGTCGATGGTTCATACACATGCAGGTACCCATGTTGGCATCCAACCCAGATTTTTCCATCATCTCTTTCAATTAAGTTCCATACCATATTGGACTCAAAACTTTTACCAAAATTTATTTTTTTGATAAAGTTCCAATCTTTATCAAACACAGTTACACCGCCACCATAAATACCCACCATCAAATCTCCATTTCTTGTTTCCAGGAAAGAAGTGATGCCGCCCTTCGACAATGTTTTCTCATTATTATCATCATGCCTGATCGTTTTAAAATATTCGTGATATGGATTGAAAATATTAATGCCCTTATCTGTGCCTAACCAGATATTGTCATCGCGATCCTGGAAAATTGTTGATACTTCGTAATTGTACTGAAGTCCGTTGACATTGTTATTGTCGGAGCGGATGCTGGTGAAACTATCATTTTCCGGATGATACCGCAGTAATCCAACATTACATGTCGCAATCCACAAATGCTTTCGGTTATCTTCGAATATGCAAGTCACATACATCGGGTCGTTGTTATTGCTGTCGTGATTCTTTGCTCGAATTTCGGGCAATGAATAAGTAACAATTTTTTTAGTCCCTGCAACACACTTATAAAATTTGTGGTTCCAAGTATAGAACCAAATATTATCCTGACTGTCTACCATAACACCACGAAATCCCGAATTCTCCATCTCAAGGATCGGATGGCGGAGAACGTTATTTTTTTTCGTGTATACTTGGCCGGTACTATCGTCGAACATCAATACATAATCATAACTGACAGCCCATGTCTGGTGGTTTTTTTCATCGTACGCTATGGAGAATGAGTTGCAGGTAAATTTTTTGATGGATGCATCATAATGATAAACATAATAGTATCCAAACATCCAGTAGTCGCCACCTACACCGCTATATCTTTTTTTCCCTACAGTATCCAACGCAATATCTGTGCTGTCAAAATCTGAAACTTTATTAGTGAGCAAATTAAATTTTTTATTGCCTGCAATGGATACCATGAACAACTGATGATCCTGAGAGGGTTTGATATTAACTACTGCAATCAAACTTTTATTCTTGTCATTCAATTCATCTCGGTAGGTGATGAAGCGTGTACCATCGTATCGCTGAAATCCATTGCGTGTGCCTATCCATATAAAACCTCGTTTATCCTGCGATATCGAATAAACTGCATCATTCGACAATCCATCGAGGTGACTGATATGCCTGAAAATATATTTCGACTGGCTTCGTCCGTCCACTGCAACAAAGAAAAAAACAAGACTCAATAAAATATAGATTACAGAGCGCATCTCTTAAAGCTACACGAAAAAAATCACAAGCACTGCCATGTCAGTGCAATGTAAATATGTCGACCACCGAACTAACACTTCCACTAATCAGAGCCCCTCCACCAAACAACGCCTTATTACCGGATGATGCGGCAGCCAATCCTCTTCTTTTCGAACTCAACTGCGCTGTCGTCCATGTTCCGGTGTCGGTATCATAAACGTCTACTGTTTGAGAATAAGATACACTGCCCTCATCACCTCCGCCAAAAAGAACTTTGTTGCCAATTGCTGTTGCAGCAAGCATTGTTCTTTTCGTACTCAGATGAGCAACCGACCAGGTATTGGCAGATACATCGTAAATATCTACCGTGCTTGAAAAATAATTACTGTTAATGATAGCGGAATTAGTTTGTCCGCCTGCAAAAAATATCTTCCCGCCTGCCGCGGTTGCGGTAAGATTATATCTGGCTTCACTCAACTGCGCAGTCTGCCATGAATCGGTGAGTACGTCGTAAATATCTACCGTTGCGGTAGGCAAGGCATCCGGTGAAGCCGCCTTCAACCCGCCAGCAAAAACGATCTTATTACCCATCGCCGCGGCTGCAAGATATCCGCGGCGTTCGCTTAGCTGACTAGTTGTCCAAGTGCCCGATGTTGTATTGTATATATCCACCACATTGGAAAAAATATTTCCACTGTTCGAATAATAAATATCACCACCTCCAAAAAGTATTTTATCACCTGCTCCAGCGCCTGCCAAAAAATCTCTCGCCTCACTCAATTGAGCACTGCTCCATGTTCCAGATAAAGCATTATAAATATCCACTGTTTTGCTATACAGGCTACCACTGGCGCCGTTGTTGCGCCCTCCGGCAAATAGTATCATATTACCTGCGGCCGCACCTGCAAGATCCGATTTCTCCTCAGTGAGTTGATGGCTTGTCCAACTTCCCGTATTCACATCATAAATATCCGCCGTCTTTGAAAAAAAAGAACCTCCATTTACTAAACCACCGGCAAAAACAATTTTCCCTGCCGATGCCGCTGCAGCTAACGCTTCTTTAGATTCCGATATCGACGTACTGCCACTGAGGCCTACTGCACCGGCCGAGGCGCCAAGGTATTTTATTGTAGTGCCGCCACTTATCAGATTCCCCACCTGAACAAAAATCGAAACATCTGTATTCGAAGGAATCGAATATGGCGGCATTATAACAACGATCTTTTGATTAGTCCAGGACAAGATTTGAGGATCTGCTTGCGTAACTCCTAAATATATCAATGCTATTGACGAGGGCAACGTCCTGTCGCCAAAGAACAGACCGGTGAATGTAACAGTATCACTACCTCCGAAAGTGTAACCTCCTTTACTCGATTGAATATTGTCGACGCGTGGAATGATCTGCATACGATAAGGATCACTCGGTACGTCATTCACGCGAACTACTACCTGTGCAAAATTAGAATCACGAGGAATATTCGTCTCAAACGTACTGTCTGTATTAATCAGTAACTGGTTACCATCCGGTGTAAAAATGGAGTTTGGATAGGTAGAAATAATTCCGTCCCGCACGATATGATCTGGTTTTACAGATACGCCGTTAACATAGAGTTTAATGCTGCTGTCTTGCGGAGGAAAAGGTTCGAAATTGACAGAATAACCTCCCTCATTCCAACCGTGCCCAACTTTGGTGATTACCGGCTTTACCGATTTAGTATAACTGAACTGAACGCCGTTCGAAGTTTTTCCACTAACCATCACCGTTACTACAACAGTAGCTTCGGCTTGATTAGTTGCATCTGGCGCTGAAACAATGATCAGCGTATCGGAAAATTTTTTGATTGTAGCGGGCTTCGTTCCAAAATTGACTTTTACAGAATCCTGGTTCTGCCCGAAACCGACTCCTCGAATGGCTACGGTTGTATCGACCCATCCGAAGGAAGGAGAAATGCTATTAATGCTGATTGCTTTTTCATCATAAGTAAATAGCGGACCTTCCGCTTCTTGGTTGTTTACAGATATGTGGACATGCCCTGTTCCTGTGTTAGAATTGATCGTAGCCAATACAACTGTGCTCGTAGAAGGGGAATCTATTTGTACCAGTACACCATTTACACTCACCTTATTCTGAAACGCATGATTGGAAAAGCCGGTTCCATATAGTCTTATCTGTGTTCCTGTTCGCCCAGTCGAGGGCGCAATGCTATCAATAACCGGATTATCCGGCGGCTCCTGGAAAACATTCACCTTCGCACAGGTTGATATCAACACAGAAAAAAGAATTCCAACGACAACATTTCCGCACCATCGCAGCATGTTCTGATTGATATATGAATCATTCATAAAAAAAATTTATCAGGCATTTGATTATTGGCATCTCCCTAATGAAACGCCACACTATTTTCCAATAGCAACTCCTTTTCTTTCGTATTTGACAATTTGTGAATTCACCAAGACCGATGCGCCACCGTCGCTCGTTACTGCTTTAATTGCATATTGATAATTTCCTTCTCCAGGAAGAGTATTATCGATGAATTCATTTTTATCTGCTGCGACACTTCTGTACATCTCGAGTCCATTATTGTTGTAGTTCCTGTATACAATGAAGCGCATATGCGTTTTGTCCACCGAATTATATTTCCATGTCAAATGAATTTCACGATTGTCTGTTATGTCCACTTTGAGTTCATCCACAGCGGGTCGCTTACCACTGTCGTATATACGTGCACGTAAGGGAAATGAACGTTCAGAAGACAAACCCGAAGAATCGACGGCAGTCAGAGAATAATCATATTCTTTCAATCGCACAATATTGCGATCGACGTAAATTGAAGTATCTTTTTTCAAGGAATCCAGCGACTTCCAGACGCTATCATTTTTCTCTTTTCTCCAAATTACCTGCCTCGCGACATCCTCACTACTGCTGCGCGCCCACTGCAATACCACGCTGCTATCCGTTATTAAAAAGTGATTGATAACAGGTGCTACAGGTGGAACGATATCAGGCTTTGTCAATTCAATAATTTTAGAATACGCGCTCGGGTTTCCTGCTTTATCGAATGCACATATCCGGTAATAAATATGACGGGTTAGTGTTTTGATGCTAATCGTATCCGTAAATAAAGTATCCGTGAGGAATTTACTGTTCAATATATAAAATGCATGTGTGGGATTGTTAGATGCATATACATTGTAACCTTGCAGATCCATTTCTTTGTTCCATCGCCAATGCAAACGAACGACTCCTGCAGTATCAATGCTTCCTGCTAAACCCACCGGCATTGCCGGCGCGATGCTATCCACAATCATCGCATACGCCGGCATGGAACGCGATGCATTTCCCGCTGTGTCGATCGCTGCAACGATGTAAAAATTTTTATCCCAGGTGACGGCAAAACGATCGACATAACTTTGTGCCGTGGCCGGAAGCAACACAGTATCGAGCGGAAAAAAAGGACCGTTGACGGAACTTCCACGTCCCACTAAAAATCCAGCGAGATCTTTTTCCTTTGCGGATTTTTGCCAGCTAATTTTCACTTCACTGCCTTTTGTATTTTCCGCTTTTACATTGAATGGACTTCCCGGACTCGTTTTATCTGCTCCTGCAATTTTTACGGGAGAAGAAGGGTTGCTGATTTCACCAAATGCAGTCACGCCTCTGACCCGATACACATACAACTTATAATTTTGTGGAATGCTGTCAGTGTAATGCATCCAATCTCTTCTTTCCTTATCATTGCCTCCACCATCGATATATGGCAATGTATTTAAACGACGAAAAGATTTTCCATTATCATCCGAACGCTCGAGATAATAACAAGTGAATTGATGAACAGCCGCAACCTTGTTCCAATACAACGTAATTGTCTTATCCCACGGCATCGCAAACACAGGCAGCATATCCGGAAGTTTATATGATTGTTTGGTGGAAACCAAAACCGAAACAGTGTCCGCAGCCAATTGGCCGAGTGCAGGAGAAATAATTAAGTAGTAGTACAATTTATCTTTTTCAATCGTTTTATCTTCCCAACTCCACGCCATTCCTGTTGCGATTTCAGGATGCAGATCGGAATTGAGTAATGCAATCCCTAAACGATTTTCCATGTCCGCATACTTCGTATATGCTTCTCCCCAATTGAACTTTCCATTTTGCTTACCAGATGTTTCAAACTTCTTTCCATACAGTACTTCAGCAGCGATAGCCGCCGCAGTATCTTCTGGAGGAAATTGTTTTTTCCATTGATCGAGTGGAAATGGTTTTAATGGAGAGGTTGTCAACTGCGTTGAATGCGTAAGCGGATCGCTGCTTTTGGAATCCACTTCAAATCGATACAATTGATAACCTGATTCATTGGTTTTATCCCACGCAGCAGCGTTCTTCGGAGCCCATCGTAGTATTACGGAAGAACCAAAATATTTTCCCATCGCGATCAACTTTTTCATATTGATAAGACTGTCTCTTCCGGAAACTACACTCGTTGTTTTCTCATTTTTTTCTTCTTTCGCTTTTTTCTTCCGCTGCGTGTTTCCATGCTGAATGAAACAAAAAAGAAAAATGATACAGGCAATCATCCTGCACAACCACATTTTTCTCAATATGAAAAGAGATATACGTTTCATAATTTGGCAATTAAAATTTCAACGGAACTTCGATATTAAAAGATGAAACCGTCGGTGTATATGCATTGAATTGAACAGCTGCGCCGTTGATGATTTGCAGCGGTGGAAAATGCACGGGCGTTTGATCATTCGCGCGCACAACCATCGTGGATCTTTTTGTACCATAATTTTGGAATTGGACAAAACTCGCGTCACTCTGGATATACGCAGAAGCTGCTATTGCCAGTGCGATATCGAGAGGCGTTCCTGACAGGTATAAACTCTGCGCAGCGGTTTTGTAATCGAAATAACCACTCCACCATGCTAACGCCGACTGGTATGCGAAAGTCAGATTCTTGTCGTTTGGTGGTGGAAGTGTAATGATCGGACTACTCGCTTTTACAGGTGTTGTAATAGATATTGCCGGCGGCGGAATAGTAACCGCAGCGTAATTAATGGATGAAGTAGGTGCAGTGCTTGTTATAGCCGATCCATTTAGTGCAGCCATTGCGCCCGAGTTGGAAAGTTTGAACTGAGCAAAAGCAGGGACCACTTCAATCAAACAACATATAAGCAACAAACAAACGCACCTCCACATCGGATAATATTTTCGTGTGTACGTTGCCGTTATTACCTGTTCTGAAAAATTCAGTTTACCAATATTCATCGTGATATGTTTTGAATATTTAATCATGGCTGGATTTTGACACTTGTTGCTGAAATTTTAACCGGAGACGACGGTTGCGTCGATGTTTTCACCGCACTGAGATTGGGCGTGGTCAGGATACTATGATTGCCCAACAATACATAAGGAATTTCATTCGACTGCAATGGTGGATCATATCCTGTTACCATGAATGGTTCCCTTCCTCTCACATATGCACGATTCACCGTGAATGTATTGCTGGTGTTGCCGGAAGGACTGTTCAGTTCCCACAGACTATTGTAAGAAACCATCGGATCAAACTGACTCATTTGTTTGTAGTTTGTTACCAGCGGTGCGATGACGCCCAGCATCCATGGGTTATCACCATATTTTTCGTCGAGATTTACAAGTGGCGGAATAATCCAGTCATTCGATCCATTCCCCGAACCATCATATGCACAACCGTTAGCATCATACACATCCAAACCTTCAAGCATCGATACCTGGAAGAAAGGCATCAGCAGGTTCCAACTCACGCCGCCAGTTTGATAAGCGCCACCCATTTTATCTTGCAGTGTTTTAAACCGGCTCGTTCTGAAGAAATAATCGTAGATCTCAATATCATCGGGCTTACTGAGTGAAGCAGTAGCGTCTGCTGCAAAATTTTTCAGCACCACATAATTCGTCTTAGCTCCGTTGGATGGATCATTCAAATATTGGTTGCGCGTAGTAACAAGCGGAGAATTCGCGCCCATTCTCAACTGATCGATATATTGCGTGAGATCAGCACCTGTTTTTTTGTAAATAGGTCTTTTTACAATTCTCAATTTGTAAACCGTTGCAGGCGACAATTGCGGAATATCAAAATTGAGATACTTGCCTTGCTGCGTAACAGGTTCTTCAAAATTATCTTTCGTCGAAATAAATTGTATAAACAAATCATAACCGGTTACTACAGTAGACTGAAACGCCGTTCTTAAATTGGAGCCCGTTGAAGCAGGAGGATCCTGCATGCATGGAATATCGCGCACTAACTGTATATATCCATGTGCACGCTGACCCGGCAAAAAATAACGTTGATTGGTAAATGGATAATTCGCACATACAGCCGGGCCACCAATTGTGTGCCCGAGTATATCGAGCCCCATCGACACACTTTCATCCAATCGCGTAATACAACCACCAGTCATAAATGAAACCGTTGTATCCTGTATGCGGGACTCAGTTACCTCTTGCCAATTTCCGTTGGCATCACGCTGAAATCCGTACACTGTTAATTTAACAAGATGTTTCGCCGATGGATCAAAAGCATTTTGCCATCCATACAACAACGCATTGTGATAAACTGCCTGGATGGAAGCGCCTCCTTCAGTATATACCGATCCATCTTCGTTCATATAACCAGTATATGTATACGCTTTTCCACCCACTTCACTCACACTAAGTTTTTTCACGATAACCAGCAAAGTCTTCTGCACATTTTTACCGGTGTTGTCATCTTTTACTGTCACCGAAAATTCCTGGTTGACGGGGAAATTGAAAGCCACATTGATGTTGCTCATGATGCTGATATTCGCAGCTCCATCTCCGGGGAAAATAGCGCTTACCAGCGGCAAACCACCAAATGGATTCGCACTGAGTTTACACCCGCCTTCATCCGCGCTTGAATATTTAACATGAAAGTTCATGTGTCCGCTGATCAATCCATCGAGCACGCTGTAATCTGATTCGAGCCATCCATCAAATACAAATGGATTTGGAAAACCGGCTTGCAGTGTTGCTTTGAAACCGACCTCCGCCACGCTGATTTTGCCTTTATAAAACCACACATCTACTACGAGGCCAAATGCAAATGAACCGCTCGCGTAGAGATCTCCAAATGCATAATATCCATCAAGCCCAAGTAAATCTCCATTATCGCATTTGCGTGCGTCTTTGATCAATGCGAGATCAAATCCCAATCCTGCTTTTAGTTCCAGGTAAAATATAAGAAACTCAAGATTCAAATCTGCGGCAGCACTCGCTCCTAACAATACACCTGCAACAGTCGGAATTGTTTTTGTTTGTTGTGTGACAGGATCCGTATATGAATCCGTACTCATAATTTTTCCGGTGACTTCGTCGTATATAGATTGCAGACTGGCAGGCAGTCGCAAAACATTTCCTACATTCTGATAAGTTTTGAAATCGAACTTGAGTAGACCTAAAGTTGACAACGTTAAATTAACGCGGTGGTCCGCGGGCTCGGGCTCTCCAATTTTAAAATACCAATCACCCGTATTAAAATTGGTGAGTATGCCGAGCATCCCGTTTCCTTTTATAAAACCACCAGGTAGGTTGATATTCATATTAATTCCCGCAGTGAATTCGTTCTGCGAAAAATCATATTGAATAAATCCGTCGCCACGAACCATCGCTGATTCTATTTCGCCGAGTTTTGTGTACAAGCCTGCATCTATATTGATTGCAAGTTTATGCAAGGCCAAAGTCTGTTGATCTATCTCAACACTCAACGTCCCCATTCCTACAAAAACGTTTCCATCGGTTGTTCCCAAAGTGACGCTTCCTTTAAATCCGGTTACACCTGCAGCAGGTTTATACATCGACATCGGATCTACAGACGTAATATATTTCGTTACCATCGGCTCCTGGTTTAGCGTCATGTTGTAATATACGCCGCCGCCAAATCCAAATATGCTCAATGGTACGATGCCGCCACCAATAGGAATTCCTGGCGGTGGTAAATTGAAACTTGCGCCGACAAAAAAATAATTGAAACTTTTTTTACCAAAAAGTGCGCTTGCTTTCACAGAGAATCCAGGAGGAAAAGTGGCATCCTGCAACACACCATCCACGCCATTTCCCCATTGCGGATTATCATCAAAAAATCTTACAAAACCATGAACATGCACAGGGCCAACCCATCCCTCCAAGCCAATTTCATCTACATGCACTTGAGGGAGGCGCGCTTTCAGTTTACCACCGACCAAATCAAAACCGCCTACTATAGAAAATGAAGTATGCGCTTTCGGAATGCTGGCAATGTCAGCGAGTGTAACATCTAATGAAAATACAAGTCCGAGTTTGTCGGGACTTAATTTTGGTGACTCAGGAAATGATATTGGTAAGCCGTTGATAAATTTTTCTGGACTTGATTGACCGGTTACAAGTTGTCCGTCGCTGATATACGGCGCCGAAGAATTCAACGTAAGATTTTGAAAACTGATCGCTTTGATATCTACCTGTCCCAATCCTCCGGGCAATGTCGGATTCAAAGAAAGATTGCCGGTCAATTTTGCAGTGGCTTTGAATCCTACATCTCCGCCAACAGTTACACCGATATAAGAAGATTTGTCGATATTCATATGCACGATCCACATCGGCACATTCAAATTATCCTTCGGCTGAATCACGAATTGAAATTGCAATCCATTATTGTTACTCAACGTGCAGGTATAATCCAATTCTGAATTAGGATCTGTTTCATCTGCTATCGGCAGTATTACCCGCCCTTTCATGTTGCCCTGCACGAAGGAATTTTTTTTGAAAACACCTTCTATTCGATCAACAGAATATGCCCATGTATCAAGTGCGCCTTGATCTATCGGCAAAATATTATCGATGCCAAGTGTTCCGCTGAGACCCTGGTTGTCGATTATAAAACTTTGTGCAGATCCAACCAATCTATTGTTGCCTGTAAATGATTTCAGCAATGCGGGCAATTCCACTTGCATGGAAGGAATTAAAAATCCGCGCCATGTTGGAACAAGTCCGTCTGTATAATCTGCCGGCATTCCAGCCGGATTTTGTTTATCCGAATGATCGTAAAAAGCACTACCGGGCGCAAAATTAAAATCTGTATTACCGGTGATATGGAATGCATCAATACTTACAGATGCAATCCAATCAGCCCAGGATTTTGTGGATTCAACAGTGAGTAACGCTTTCACCGGCGTACCATCTTTTTTTTGCAACAGTGCCGGAGAGAAACTGTATTCACCACGAATGCGCATGCTCTGAAATCCATCTGCGCCAAATTCAATATAAGTTCCCAGGTCGCCTGCGTCGGCGGCTTTCAATGCAATGCCTGTTGTAGCGAGATCAAAATCTTTTTCGAGATAGATAGTCGCTTGTCCACATAAAGTTTTTTCCTTCGAGAAGCAAATGCCTCTTCCACCCAATGCCACCGTCATGCCTTCTTCCGGAATTTCGAAGGCAGCGCCTGCATCAAAATAAGCCTGCTGCGGTGTGAAGACCATATTGGTAACAGCAATGGTGATCTGGCTCGAACTCACATTACTGATTCCTAACGGTAAGCTGTAGCCGAACGCCTCCTGCGGATTCAAATTACTGGTAATGTAATTGGAAATGTATTGCGGAAAATTTTGCGCTTGTGCAGGATCCAGTGTGATGTTCGGATTCGTTGGATCATAATCCGGTAACAGGCTTGCCGCATCGCTTCTGCGTTTAGCTACTGCATTTCCTGAAATAACCTGGTTACTGTTATTGATTTTGATATTCTGAAAACTGACACTGACCGGTATCAATTTTAAAACAGGCACCTGGATTTTTCCTTCGCCGGTTAAAGCGCCGCCGTTGCTACTGGTAATTTTTGTGATCGTTAAATCGAATCCATCGATGGTGAGTTTGCTTCCTACCTGGATAGCAGATAAATTACTCTTTGATTTTGAATCGATGATCTGCATTTTACAATCATCGCTACATGTCACGATGCCTTTTGAATCGATTGTCATGGCCATCATCGTTGTGGCCAACTGCCCATATTCAAATTCGATTACTTCACTGCTTCCGTTATTTCGAAAAGTTGCGCCGCCCGAAGGATCGTTGGCCGTTATTTTCATTGCATATGTGCGGCCCGCTAGCAATTGTGGATATAATGCAGAATATAAAAACATCGGCGTTCCAGTGACCGTTGTTTCGAAAAATGGAACACTGGTAGATTGCATAGCGTCGTTAGGATTTCTGCCACCAAAAATTTCCACCAGTCGAATGGTGTATTGTGTTGATGGAGGTGCGCCGGGTGGTGTTGTCCATCGGAAAATAATATTTTGTGCCAGGCCGGTAATCGCAATGGTGTCCTGATCCATCGGGCTTAGGATGGTCGGCGGCTCGAGTGTGGAAACCGAAAAAATATTGCTGCAACCAATAGGATCTTCGTCAGACAACGGTTTGTGTGTGGCCGCATCAAAAGCGCGTACACATACCTGGTAGGTTCCTTCCGGCAAACCTTGTTCGCCAAAAACAGAAGGTTTGATGCTATTGCTGCCGGAAATATATACGAGGCTGTTCGGATCAAATAAACTGCCGGCTTCAATGTCGTTCAAAGTTTTTGTTTCAAAAGCTTTTAGGTTGATGGATGCCGGCTGATATCCTTTGGCAGTAGTTACTGTCACCCCGTTATCCCCGGTTACTGTTCCATTCAAGTAAATCGTATAGGCATTACCGGTATGATTTGTGATCATAACCATTACCAGTCCCGGTGTATTGCTGAACTGGTAGAGTTTAGTAGGATATGTTCCCTGCGGCAATCGGTTGATATGAACACTAATGCTGATTTCCTGTTGCGCCAAAACGGTGTGCGTACCGGATGTACATATGATCAGCAGAAGAAAGTAAAAATATTTTTTGAATCGAATCAACATATCGTGAACATTTAAAGTCAAATTCATTTAATAGAGTCAACCCACGAGTATTTTCATTTCGTCAAAAAGAAAATCCATATCCGACTTCTACACGGCTCTCTGAATATTTCGGATAATATGATGTGGGTTGATCAGGCGTATTGCTCGTAAAATATGCGGTCAGATGTAGCGCATGTTTCTTATAAAAGTTGTACCTGCTCTGCAATGATGCTGTAATGATTTTTCCTTTTTCTTCGTTGCGTTTGCTCAAGAGATATCCGCCACTGGCCGAGATGGTGATCTTCCCTTTCTTCCAGGATTTAGATGCACCAACCGTGGCGCCCATGTTTTGATCGGTCAATTGATCGCCCTTCATGGCCGTCTGATTCAGTGAAATGAAAAAAGAAGTATTATGTTCAACCAGGTTCAATTGATAATTCAAAACATAATTGGTGGTGTTGATGTCACCGCTGACGCTGTCAATTCTTGCCGGGTTCAGTTCCCTCGCCTGGTTGATATTGGCTGAAAAAACAATTGAATGCGCGACGCTGGTGCCTGCAATTGTATAACGCGGCGTAATAGAAAACTGCCTGCTCGATTCCACCAATTTCAATGAATCGGCAAAGCGTATAGTCTTCACCGTTTGATTGATGGAATAATTACTGAAACTAAGATCGATCCCAAATTGCCGTGTGATTTCTGCAGACAGATTTGCGGACCCGATTATTTTTTTTGATCGGGCTCTTTTTGACTTGGCAAGATCATCATGCTGAATGCCGAGACTACCACTAAAACGCAACCTGCTTTTGAATAAGGTAAATGAAGGAGCCACCGTGTAACTTTCCAGGTCGTTGTTCAAAAAATAAGCTCCCATCGATTGATATCCCGGATCGATATGACGATATTGAAACCTGAGGGAAAAATTTCTTGTCTTGTAGCGGATAGCAGCTTCGATGGCACCGTATAATTCACTGCTCGTATTCACGCGAACAATACGGCTGATTTTTTTCACATCGTTATCAAACGAAGAATCCTGCACGAGCGGAGAATTAATATCGTTTGTATATAGACTCATCGCGCCATCACTTTCAAAACTGAGATGCTGTTTCCAAATGCTCAAACGCATATTATATCCAACGACTGTGTTCTCCGCAGGTGTGATCCCCGATGAGTCGATAAAACCCTTACTCATTTTTATGCTCGAAGGATCATCTTTTGCTTTCAATGCGATCAGATCGATAAAATTGTTTTGTGTTCCGTATCCAATTTTAATTGCACCGCCTGTCCGCCGATAAGAGAAGTTAGAGAAGTAAAGACTTTGTGCAGTATCCAATGAAGTTGCCTTGTTGAATTGACCGTACATCACAGCGAATCTGAATTTGCCTGGATTGAGTTCAACGCCTCCGCCAAGAAAAGTATGTCCGGCTAAAGTGAATGGTGAAAAATTAAGACTGCGATAGCCTGCGTGAACGGTTATCCATTTGTAAGTCGGACTCATTCCGAATTGATTGAATGGCTGCGAGAAACTATTCTGCTGTTTTCCGATAATAAATGAGAAAGGTATTCGCCATCCATATATAGAAATGACAGGAGAACCAGTAATCACATAATTAAAAGGGAGATAACGATTGGGAATGCCGTTGGCATTGTAGAAAATCGCGGTAGCGTCAACACTTCCTGATAAAACAAAAGGTTTTGCGTGAATCATTTGCTCCACCTGCTGCGCATGCAATCTTTGCGCAATTGCAAATGAAGAAATCATCAAAATAAAAAATAATTTATTCCATGTAGGGGTGTTCATCAGGTTAACGCTTTAGAAGATGGCAGGTTCAGGGAGGATATTGAAAAGTTTCGAGCTGTTCAGTGGCGTGCATTAGAAATAAATGGCGAAAAGTAAATATCAATTATTTGATTGCTGATAATTTTGCGATTTAGCCGGTGGGGAGAACGACTGAGCATTTGGAGCAATAAGTCGAGATTAGAACCCTCAAAAAAAAGCAAAAAAAATCCGCAGTAGAATTACTGCGGACTCATTTATAAAAAATTGGTTGAACTAGATTCTGAAGTGAGCAAAAGCTTTATTTGCTTCTGCCATACGGTGTGTATCTTCTTTTTTCTTAAAAGCACCACCTTCACCTTTGCTTGCTGCCACGATTTCATTAGCAAGTTTTTCAGCCATGCTTTTTCCATTTCTTTCCCTACTATAACGGATAAGCCATTTCATGCTAAGGGAAATTTTTCTGTCTGCACGAACTTCTGCGGGAATTTGGAAAGTAGCACCACCAATACGGCGACTACGAACTTCTACAGCCGGAGTCACATTATTCAATGCTCTTTTCCAGATTTCGTAGCCATCTTCATTGGTCTGTTTTGCAACTTTGTCAATTGCATTGTAGAAAATTTCGAAGGCTGTATTTTTTTTACCCTGCCACATCAGGTTATTGACGAAACGAGTAACCAGCTGGTCATTGTATCTTGCGTCTTTTGCGAGGGGTAATTTTTTTGCTTGCGTTTTCCTCATTGATTTATAAAATTATTTCAGGTTTCGCTTATTCTTATTAAAAATATTTCAGGTTATTTTTTTGCGCCTGCTTTTCCTTTTTCTCTTTTAGTTCCGTATTTAGAGCGGCTTTTTTTACGATCCTTCACACCGGCAGTATCCAGGCTTCCGCGAACGATATGGTAACGTACACCCGGTAAATCTTTAACGCGACCACCGCGTATCAACACGATAGAGTGTTCCTGAAGATTGTGACCTTCACCAGGAATATACGCGATAACTTCAACCTTATTCGTCAAGCGAACCTTAGCCACTTTACGTAAAGCGGAGTTTGGCTTCTTTGGAGTTGTTGTATATACGCGGGTACAAACGCCACGACGCTGTGGACATGCATCCAAAGCCCTGGACTTGCTTTTTGCTCTGATGATCTCTCTTCCTTTTCGAACTAATTGCTGTATTGTAGGCATTTAACCTGTTTTATTTTGGGACGGCAAAGGTAAAGACCGAGGGATAAAAATCCAAATTTAAATTGGAATGAATAGAAAAAACATAACCCGGAAAACGAGGCAAAGCAAGTCAACGCTTCAGCGCCTCCATCCGCTCGTTTATACTTTCACCATCCAACCATGTTTATCCTCTTTTCTTCCTTCGCGGATATCGGTCAGTAACTTTTTCAAAGTCGGCGAAATCTTCCATTTCTCCGTTTCGAATTGCATCACGAAATCTTTGTAACGCAGCTCTTTAATAGGCGAAATGGTGGCGGCGGTACCGGTTCCAAATAGTTCCGACAAAGTACCTTTTTTATATCCGTCTATAACCTCGTCAATATTTATTTTTCTTTCTTCTACGGTAAGTCCCATTTCTTTCAAAACAGTAATAGCACTATCCCGGGTAACACCTTCAAGGATGGTACCTTCTTCCAATGAAGGCGTAACAGCCTTATTTCCGAAAATAAAAAAAACGTTCATCGTCCCTACTTCCTGGAGCCATTTATGCTCGGTAGAGTCAGTCCATAAAACCTGGTCATATCCCCTTGCCTTAGCATCTGCGGCCGCTTTGAGGCTTCCACCGTAATTGCCAGCATTTTTTGCAAACCCAACACCACCAGGTGCAGCACGCGTATATTTTTCTTCGACATAAATTCTCATGGGCGCCGCATAATAAGGACCCGTTGGACTCAACAAAATAATAAACTTGTAAGTATCAGATGGTTTAACGCCTATCGAAGTATCAGTGGCAAACATAATCGGACGGATATACAATGAGTAATCTTCTTTATTCGGCATCCAATTTTTATCTACCTGGATCAATCTGCGCAAACCCTCAATAAAGATCTCTTCTGGAACCGCAGGCATTTGCATACGTTCCGCAGAAATATTAAATCTTTTGAAATTATCGTAAGGCCTGAAAATATAAGCGTGCCCGTCTTTATTTCTATAAGCCTTAATTCCCTCAAAAATGGCTTGCCCGTAGTGAAGAGCAGCCAATGAAGGCTCGAGCAGCAAAGGTTGATAAGGTTTGATTTCTGCAGTCTTCCACTCACCATCAGCATAATCCACCTCAAGCATATGGTCTGTAAAATATCTCCCGAAAGGAAGATTATTAAAATCCACTTCATTTATCTTACTTCTTTCAACTTTTGTAATTTGTATATCCATCGCATCGATCATAAAATGTTATTTTTGTTGTGACAAAGAAACAAAACAATCCTCCTGCATCAAAAAAGAGGACAAATATACTAACAAATGTTAGTATGACTGTGATACGACCCGTAAAAAGCAAAATAGTCATCTAAAACCGGAATCTTGTATCCTAATGCTGTTTATTGGGTAAATAATTAATTCTTATTATGAGTTTAAACAAAATGCAACTCCCCGTATCTGTTATCGCAGGACTGTTCAAACATGCGCTGGTACTATCAGATAAAAAAAATACAGAAATAGAAGATCGGACAGGAACAAAGCCTGCCTTTAACTTTCTGGGAAATAATTTAAAAAACATCAGCCTGATTGTAAATTCAACGCGTCCTTTTTTTCTCGAAGATCAATACCTGGTTTTTTTTACAAAAATGCTGGATGCATGCAAACTCGGGATTAACGACGTTGCTATCATCAATCACAATATAAATCCCGTCAATGTTGTTGAACTGAACGAAGAATTGAATCCAAAAATCGTTTTACTTTTTGGATTGGAACCAACGGCAATTAAACTTCCATTCAATAGCCCGGCTTTTAAAATACAGGAATACAATAATCGCCAGTATCTGTATGTTCCCAGCCTGGAAGAACTCAGCAAGGACACTGAAGAAAGTAAAGTCTTAAAAAGTAAACTATGGGTTTGCCTGCGGAAGTTGTTCGAAATATAGACGGCACGTTTTTAAAAGATTCAACCTTCTTAAATCATAAAATTTTTCTCGTCTGAATGAAACTGATTTTTGCAACGAACAACCAACATAAAGTTGAGGAGATACAATCAGTCATTAACCATAAATTTGAAGTAGTCAGTTTGAAGGGCGCAGGTATTCACATCGATATTCCTGAACCGCACGACACGTTGGAAGCAAATGCATCTGAAAAATCGAGAACCATCCACGAAATGACCCAAGCCAATTGTTTCAGTGAGGATACTGGTTTGGAAGTTGAATCGCTCGGTGGAGAGCCCGGGATAAAAAGCGCCAGGTATTCTGGTGAAAATAGATCTTTCGATGACAATATCAAAAAGCTTTTGGAAAAATTGCGAGATCAATCAAATCGCAAGGCCAGATTCCGGACTGTTATTTCTTTGATCTGGGAAAACAAAGAATATTTGTTTGAAGGTATCTGTCCGGGAAAAATCAGTGAGGAAAGACAAGGCAAGAGTGGGTTTGGGTATGATCCGATTTTTATTCCCGATGGAAGCTCATCCAGTTTTGCAGAAATGACGCTTGCTGAAAAAAATCAATTCAGTCATCGTAAAAAAGCTACTGATAAACTAATCGCTTTTTTAAGGCAGCAGCAAGAATTCTGATTCACAATTTTGAAATGTTGATATATGGCGAGAGTTAAAATTGATTTACCCGACGCGTTCCCTTTTATAACGCAAATACCTATACGAATTACGGATTTAAATTATGGAGGGCATGTCGGCAATGACAATATTTTGTCGATCATGCATGAAGCCCGTGTGCAGTTTTTGAAAAGCGTTGGATATACTGAAATGAATGTTGAAGGCGCCGGACTTATCATGAGTGCTGTTGCTATTGAATTCAAAAACGAATTATTTTATGAAGATGTAATTCACGCATCGGTAGCGGCCGGAGAATTTACAAGAATTGGTTTTGATATTTTTTACAAACTTGAAAGGCAAATGAATGGGAAAAATATATCCGTCGTCGTAGCTAAAACGGCAATGGTTTGCTATAATTATGATTTGAAGAAGATCGTGTCGCTGTCTGAAAAAGCAAAAAATAAATTGTCCGAAAATAAATAAAAGAGATTCTTAAGTTGGACGGCTAGCTATTAACCTCGTTCCATATTTTCCAACTTTCTTCCGCCTGGACTACCAGCATTTGAGCACCGTTCTGAATCACTGCTCCCTTCTCCGCTCCTTTTCGCAGGAATAATGTTTTATCAGGGTTATAAATCAAATCAAATAAATAATGCCGCGGAGATAAAGAGTCATAGGGCAAAGGCGGACATTGCTCAACATTGGGATACATACCAAGCGGCGTTGTATTAATAATCAAATAATACTCGTTGATTAGCGAAGGCGAAACCTGATCGTATCCAATATGTTTTTTGGAATGAACCAAAGGATTGCGCGAAACAATTTTATAACTGATGCCATTTTTTTCCAAAACGTATTCAACGGCTTTTGCAGCGCCGCCGGTGCCGAGGATCAATGCTTTTGTATGGTATGGCTGCAGATTTTTTTTTAACGATTGTTCAAATCCAAATACATCCGTATTGTATCCGAATAATTTTCCGTTGCGGATATGTATGCAATTGCATGCAGCAATTCTCTGCACCACATCATTGCTGTAATCCAGAAAAGGAATTACCTGTTGTTTATAAGGGATAGTAACATTTAGACCTACCAAATCCGGCTGGGAAGAAATCAAACCAGGTAGCACATCGATTGATGGGAATGAGAAATTCTCATATACACAATCGGTGATATTTTCCTTCCTGAATTTCTCTGAAAAATATTTTTGGGAAAAAGAATGGCTCAAAGGATATCCAATCAAGCCGAATTTTCTCATTTAGCAAAAGTTTTGTCGAGGAACAAATGAAAAGTATCTCCCCTTAACCCAACGCGCATCGCTTCCAATGCAATCATTTCATTTGGGGCAATATTGCCGAGGTTTACATTACAGCCGAGCAATTCGATAAAATATAATTGCTGTGCTTTTTGAGGAGCTTCCCACAATATTTTTTCCTGTGGAATTTGAGTTAATATTTCCTGCACCAAACCTTCTCTTACTTCGCCGGTGCCGCGATAGATTCCTACATTACCCGCTTCGCGCGCTTCCGCAATTACATATGATGCGCCTGCGTTTAATTCAGCACGCATAAGTTCGATCCATATATAAGGAGGAATAATATGTTCTGCGTCTTTACTTCCAACCTCACTCAACACAGTTCCTATTTTGGTCAGCTTTTCAATATAACCACATTTTTCCGCATGCGGAATGGTGATAGAACCATCACTAACTTCCATATAACTAATTCCAAATTCTTTGCAAATTGAAATATAGTCTTCGAATTGATTCCGGATCAGAAATGCTTCAAACAGCGTGCCTCCAAAATATACCGGGATATTGTACGATCTGTACACTTCAATTTTTTCAGCAAGATTTGGTGTGACAAACGATGTTCCGAATCCTAATTTTACGATATCAACGTGAGGGTGTGAAACGCTTAAAAAATTTTTTGCTTCCTCAATGCTAAGGCCCTTGTCCATTACCATTGTAATGCCCTTTTTTCTCGGCTTCTGATCTCTTTCTGGAATCTGCGTTAGTTTAAAATTCATCCTATAAACATTTCTTATTAAAAAAAAGGTTAGGCGCAAAAATAGGAAACTATATCAAATGTATTTCGGAAAGAAGTAATTGGACTGGTAACCTACCGGAAAAGGCTAAAAGAATTTATTCTTCTTGAATCGTGCGATGACATCCACCACAGGTTGATATTGTAAAATAGAAGGATTAAGTTCTATCAATTTTTTTAAAAGTTTGGGCGCTTTTGTCATCGCTTTTTCAAGCTGAATTAATCCTTCCTTGGATTTTCCCAACGCAAAAAATACAGCGCTAAGATAAAATATAAATATAGGCTTGCCACCGGTAATACGTATTGCTGCCTGTACCTGTTCAAGGGCTTCCTTATAAAAAGCAGCATTGTAGAGGCATCGGATCAACGCTTCCCAGCTTGAAATATTTTTTGGACGCATGCGCACCACATTCGAAAAATATTGTATCGCTTCTTTGTAATCGCCCAGCTGCATTTTGCATTCACCCATTGCGAGATTATATTCCGGTTGCTTACCGTGAATATGAATAGCGGTTTCAAGCTGCTTTACGGCATTTGACCATTGACCTTCGTTGAGATAAGTGCAGGCAATTTTATAATAAAGTTTGCTATCATGCTGATTCAAGTGTGAAGCTTTGCGATAATAAAATCTGGCCTGCGCGTAGTTGCTCAACTTATCATAGCAATGTCCAATTGCCTCGTATATTACATCCTCTGGCTTTGACAATTCTAAAACTTTTTCCAGAGATTCAATAGCATCTCGAAATTTTCTGAGTCTGATATATGCATCTCCCATATTGCGATAAGCGTAATCAAATTTTTCATCGATCGCTACCGCATATTTATAAGCGTCAATCGCTTTTTCGTACAACTTCAATCCCTGATAGGCAGCAGCCAGGTTGAACCACGCCAATTCACTGTAGGGGTTATTGTCGATTATTATCTGGTGAAGACGAATGCTTTCCTCATTTCGGCCCGTAAAGTCAGTCCAGAAACAAATTTTGTACAAAGCCTCTTCGTTATCCGGCTCCTGTTCTAAAATTAGTTTGAGACAATCAAATATTTTGTCGAATTCTTCATAGTCGTCATAAACATCGGCCAGTTCAAACAGTAACTCGATCCGTTCCTGTCCCTCAAAATGCTGGAGCGCATCTTCTAATAGCGTAACTGCTTTCTCCTGCTGATCTAGTGCGAGGTAAGCATCTGTTTTTAATATAAAAAGATTTATGTCAGTGGAGTCTAGCAACTCCGCCTGTTCAAGAATTTTTAAAGCTTCGTTATAATGTCGCGAGGCAATCATTAAATCCGCCTTCCTAATCAATAAAGAAGACGAATATGGGTATTGCTCAATGGCAATATCAGCGGCTTCAGTTGCCTGCTGCATATCTTCTTTGTCATCAAAATAATCGATAATTTTTTCGAAGGATTCTTCGTCGAGAAATGAGTGACTTCGGCCGTTTCTCAAATTCTGAAATTGCTTCAGAAGCTCTTTTAGATCTTCGTGTTCTTGATGGTATGGATTTTCTTTCATTTAGTAGAGGTTATACTAAATTAAAGTATTCATTAGGTTTCACAAATTTTTTGTCTGATTAACAACTCTTTTAACAGAAGCCGCGTATCGATTATTGGGAAGAAACCTTAATGTCGCCAATATTCACCGACAAAAGAGGCTGATTCTCACCATCTCAATCGTTAAAAAAGAGTAAAATAAATGATGGATGGTTAAAAAATACCCAAAATTTATTACTATCTTTGCCTCGTATGTTATCAATAACTAACCATCAGATGAAAAAATTGACTCGGCAGATTACGATCTGTGCAGTCCTTGTTGCGATGGTTGTTTTAACCTTTGCCAGCAAAGGCGGCGGCGGCGATAAGAAATACAACAACGCTTTCAGGAATAATTTTACTCCTATTCGCACCCTGAACAGCTTTACGCTCAGAACATCTCCCTCGTATAATGGTGGAAGTTATCTTTTAACTCCAGGAAAAGATAATAACAAGATATCTCTGAATACCATGATCACTTATGAGAAAGGTAACACTACTTATATCCTTCCTTATAAGTATAAAGTGAATATTTCTTCGTTGAATAATGGCGGCCAAAAAACAAACTTGCAGTTCCTTGGCGTCAAGATTAAAATGCCTAAATAATCTCCAGTTTTTTTCTAGAAATCAACGCTACAATAAATAAGAGTTTGAGATTTTTTTTTATTCTAACACACTTATAAATTCATTTTACACACCTACAACCGTCAACTTATCTTTCAATATTTAGTTTTTTACTTTCGTCATAACTCATTTCACGATATCCACTTTTCGGAGTATCAAACTTTGATGCAGGAACAGGATTCAAATTAATAGAAGACAATGTATATTTTATAGTCGTCGTTCCTTTTGCAAATTCATATTCAAGTGGCAACCCATCAAGATTCTTGAACTGCGGATCATAATCCTTGTTTTCAGGGATTAATTCTTTCGTATAATAAACTGTTATCAAAAACCCATCTGCGGTTGTTGCTGTTGCTTTCTCACATTTATATCCTGCAATCACTTTAGACTCTGCCGTCGGTGCAAAAGCCAGATTCTGATAACGCCTGTTTTTGTCCCGCCAGTTTTCAGGATTGAGTCGGATAAGAAGTTTTTGTCCATTCACTTCGCGAAGTACTACAGCAAAGCCGGTTTTCCCATCATATATTGTGCTGGAGGAGAACAAAGAACTTACAGTCTCGGTTCGACTCATATTTCCTTTGATGTAAATGGTGTTCGTTGCGCTGAAGGAAGGTGCTCCTGGTTTAGCTGCAGCACTATTATTCAATGTATAGTTGTAAACAATAGTAAGCTCCGATATTTTCTTTTGTGACCATGCCGCACTGATCAATATAAAATTGACTAAAAAAAATAAAGTTATGTGAGGGCGTTTTTTCATTTTGTGGTTATCTTTCATTAGATGTCAGTGCAAATTCAAAGTTTAACCAATATAGGAAACTCCTCCTGATTTAACAAGCTGATAAGAGGCGCAATAAGAATAAACAGCATTTAAATAAAAATTGGATACTACTTATTCTTATTTTTTTGTTGTGATTGTTGTAATTTTTTCTGCGATTCCTGCATTTGCTCAAACCTTTCCTGCCATTTAGGTTTTGTCTTTGGCTTCGCTCTATTGGCTTTGAGCTTTTCAAGTATTTTATCGTGGTCGATGATATAGGTTTGTATAACCCATTGAAGAATTAAAGTGATTGCGTTAGATACAGTGTAATACCAAGTTAAAGCCGAGGGAAGTCTATTAAAAAATAGCAGCAGCATCACTGGCATGATGTATGGCATGTACTTCATTGCCGGATTGCTTTGGTCCGGTGTCATACTCATTCCATAAAGAGAGATGAGAAAACTTGTAACAACAGCCAATAATGCAAAAAGGCTTACGTGATTTCCATATGCCGGGATATTAAAACCAAAATTGATTACAGCATCATAGGCTGATAAGTCTTTCGACCACAAAAAATGTTGATTCCGCAACTCAATATTCGAATTAAAGAAACTATATAACGCAAAGAATATGGGAATCTGCAAGAGTGCAGGGATACAACCTCCGATTGGATTTACACCCGCTTCACGAAATAGTTTCATCTGCTCCATTCCTTCTTTCTGCTTATCATTCACCCGCTTCTTCATTTCTTCTATTTCTGGCCTTAACGCTTTCATTTTAGCGCCACTCAGATAACTGCTATAAACCAGGGGTGAAGTAAGCAACCTGATAAAAATTGTCAACAGCATGATCACTATACCATAACTCGAAATAAATTTCTTGAAGAAATTAAAAACTGGCATAATTATGTAAACATTCACCGGTCGCACAAAAGAATAAAAATCTCTTCCGAGATCTACAATACGATCCATTTCCGGAGCTGTATTCTTCAGAATATAAAAGCTGTTAGGACCATAATACAGTTGGAATGAAAGTGCAGCGGCATTTGACGATGGTATCTTCGCCTGAAGATTTGTTTCAACAGTACCAATCGTTGTTGAAGTATCAACTACATCACGAGCCCAATGCAGATCACCTGAACCAAAACCGTTTTTTGCAATCAGGGTTGTATTGAAAAACTGTTGGGCTACAGAAACCCATTGTACTGGTTTCTCGAATTTTCTTTCTGTTTTTGAAGAGATGTAATCAAAACTATTGTCTTCGGAAAAGCAAACTTTTGACAACTGCTTTTCATAAGCGAGATTTTTCTGTGTGCATACCATCTGAGCATGCCAATTCAAATTGAAATTATTTTGAGAAAATAATCTTTCGGAATTGTTTATCTGCACATCCCAATCAAGCAGATAGCTGCCTGGGCGAATTATGAATTGATGCTCGATAGATTCACCTTGTGGTGTGGGCAATTTAAATCTTATCGATTGACTGCCATCCTGATTTTTCGTTACCTGTCCTTCATCAAAATATAAATCACCAACCTGGGAAGATCCAACACCCGTATTTATGGGATAGGAAATTTTGTTGTTTGCGGCCGGATCCAAAATCTTTACAAAGCTGCTGTCAAAGGATCTGAACGCTTTTAATTGGACTTCTTTTGGCTGACCACCTTTATTGGTGAATACTACTCTGATGAGATCGTTTTCTACAGTCAGAAATTTTTCAGTGCCTGATACTGCTTTGTTGAAACCAGTAGCGGTATCGGGAGCATTTGATTTGTTTTTTGAACTGTCCTGTAGCCTTGCTTGTGATTCCTGCAGCATCTTGACCTTGGCAACAGAATCATCATAGATCTGTCTTTGCCTCTGTAACTCGTGGCTATTTTTGGTTGAAATAAACAAATAAGTAAAAAGCAAAACACCCAGCAACACAAAGCCGATAATTGTATTACGATCCATACCCATTGACGAAAGAATTTAAAGAGGTGCAAAGATAGGGTAATGTGAGGATGTCAAAATGTGAAAATGTGTGAAGCTGACATGCAGATCACCTGAATAACCCACAGGCTTGCTCATACCCAAATTCGCACATTTTCTATATCATCTCGCCTTGAAGAACCGGATTTTTTACATTATTTCTTTCTTCTGCAAATTCTTTCGCAGCTTTTATGAAGTGCACGAAAATTGGCTGCGGATTTTCCACCGAACTTTTTAATTCCGGATGGTACTGTACGCCAATAAAGAACGGGTGATTTGGAAGTTCGATAATTTCGACCAGGTCGCTTTCAGGATTTTTCCCACTCGCTACCATACCTGCTTGTTCGAACTGTTGCAGATAAGCATTATTAAATTCCCAACGATGACGATGTCTTTCACGTATCTCCTTCTTCCCATAAATCCTGCTTGCCAATGTGCCTTCTTTGATACTGCATGGATAAGCGCCTAAACGCATGGTTCCTCCTTTTGCCGTGATCTTTTTTTGTTCAGCCATCAGGTCGATCACAGGAGTTGGGGTATCAGGCTGCATTTCTGTAGAATGCGCGTCGCGTAGACCCAAAACGTTTCTTGCAAATTCTATAACCGCCATTTGCATACCGAGACATATACCGAAGAACGGGAGTTTGTTTTCGCGTGCGTATTTCACAGCAATGATTTTTCCCTCGATTCCACGATGTCCAAAACCTGGAGCTACTAACAAACCGTCCAGGTTACTCAATTTCTCCCCTACATTTTCGGTGGTGATAAATTCGCTGTGAACATTTACGATCTGTACCTTACATTCATTCATTGCGCCTGCATGCACAAAAGATTCGAGGATGGATTTATATGCATCCTGTAGTTCAATATATTTTCCAATCAACCCGATATTAACTTTGCTTTTAGGATATTTCAATTTATCCAGGAACTCTTTCCACTTTGTCAACTCCGGTTCGTGATAATCCGTAAGATTTAATTTCTTCAAACATATCACATCAAGTTTTTCGCGCATCATTGTTAATGGTACTTCGTATATCGTTGGAGCATCGGCAGCCTCGATAACAGCTTCCTGTTTTACGTTACAAAATAAAGCAATCTTCTTACGAATTTCCGGGGAAAGAGGTTCTTCTGTACGACAAACAATAATATCAGGATTTACTCCTTCCTGACTCAATAGTTTGACACTATGTTGTGTTGGCTTTGTTTTTAATTCTTTTGCAGCTTTCAAATATGGAATCAGTGTTAAATGAATAACAAGACAATCCTCTTCTGCCATTTCCCATTGTAACTGACGAACAGCTTCTATAAAAGGCAATGACTCGATATCACCCACCGTTCCGCCTATTTCACTAATAATAATGTCGTATTGGTTTGTTTGACCCAGTAACAACATCCTTCTCTTGATCTCATCGGTTATGTGCGGCACAACCTGAACTGTTTTTCCAAGATAAGCACCTTCACGTTCTTTGTTTATTACAGTTTGATAAATTCTACCGGTAGTCACATTGTTTGCCTGAGAAGTGAATGTGCTCAGGAAACGTTCATAATGCCCAAGATCGAGATCTGTTTCTGCTCCATCTTCTGTTACAAAGCATTCACCATGCTCATAAGGATTGAGTGTACCTGGATCTACATTGATATATGGATCAAATTTTTGAATGGTTACCCGCAATCCTCTTGCCTGTAACAATTTAGCTAACGAAGCAGCAATGATGCCTTTTCCCAATGAAGATGTTACGCCACCTGTAACAAAAATATACTTAGCCATGATATGGTAGTTAAAAAAATATTTATGATATCAAATTAATTTTTCGTGGATAGGTAATAAGGTTCAATACCAACTCAGCGACGCTATTTACAACGCCCTTTTCTTTTTTCAATAATTTCCTAGTTAGTGAACCTACCGCTGACCTGCGGAAAATAAAAAATGGAACAAATTCCTGAAGGTCATGCAAACCTACGGCAATTTTTCCAAACAAGAAAAATGCTTCATCCCGGATGTGGATAAATACCGGGTTATTTCATTGTTGCAACACCGAAAATAAAATCATGTTTGAGAATCCTTATCATTAATAACTTGAACTGAACAAATCGGCCGGTAAAGAAGATTGTTTTTAATGGAAGGTTTAGGGACTTTTCATTAATGGTTGTGGAAAAAATAACTATCGGAAAACCAAAAATGGTTGACAATCTGCGGCACAAAAGCACAGGCACAAAAATGCAATTCCACGAATTGCAAAATCTTGAAAAAATAATTCAGGTAGCAGGAAAACTAGCGACAAGCCTTATTTTACCATTTTGGCCAAGATATAAGATGATTTTATCTTTTGATCTGCATCCTGTGCTGAAGAATGAGCAGCGGCGACATTATATTGGCTGGTTTTTTCTGATTGTTTGATCTTAACAGCGTGGAGAATACTTATTGCAGCGATTTCAATCAATAACACTATCACACTCATGTTCTTTTTCATAGTTTAGGATTTAAACTTCTCTTTTATTGGCTTTTAGGGGTATTCCTTTAATTAGTTTATTCAAAAACGCAAAAAGGAACTAATTATTTTATAACACGGTGCAAGGTACAATCTATTGCTGGCAATAACGAATGCCGGGGCTGACAATAAGTCGCCCTTTAAGGTCTTAATAATCAAATAGTAGTAGCAACAAAATCATTCTTTCGCTATCTTATCATAGCTGGCAACGAGTCCTTTGATAAGAGACGAACTAAAACCACGATGTTCCATTTCGTTGAGTCCCGCGATTGTGCAGCCTTTGGGTGTGGTGACTTTATCAATTTCTTGTTCAGGATGAGAGTCTTTCTTTAGTAATAATTCAGCCGCGCCCTTTACAGTTTGTGCAGCGATAAGACTTGCAGTAGCCGCATCGAAGCCGATTTCGATTCCGCCCTGAATATTTGCCCTAATATACCGCATGGCAAATGCTGTACCACAGGCCCCCAAAACAGTTGCAGCATCCATAAGTTTTTCATCAATTTTTACGGCCTTCCCTAATTGGTTGAATATGTCTTGCACATACTGTAGTTGTTCTTCTGTTGTATTTTTTGCCGATAAGCATGTCATGCTCTCCTGTATTGCGATTGCAGTATTCGGCATTGCTCTTACGATTGGAATCTTTTTGCCAAGGACACCGGAAATCTGCTCAATACTTATACCGGTTACCACAGATACTAACACATGTTTATCTTCCTTAAAATCCTTTTTTATTGCCGTAAGAACGTCGTTTACCTGAAAAGGTTTTACGGCAAGTATTACCAGATCTGCATAGTGAACCGCCTCTTCGTTTTTATCGCTCACCAAAACTCCTTTTCGTTCCAGTTCATGCAGATGCGCAATATTCCGCCTTGTTACAAGAATATGTTTAGGCATTACAAATCCACTTTGAATCAATCCTTCTGCGATTGCCATCCCCAAATTGCCTCCACCAATAATTGCTATTTTCTTATTCATTCCATTAATGCTTTGGCTAAAATTAACAAAAAAGAAGTTAGGTGAAATGAGAGCGTGTTAAGACAACACATGTATTCATTCAAACATTAAAAATATTTACCGGTACTGAGATAATTTCTAACATAGTCATTAATCCCTTTTTCCAAAGTATAAAAACTGTCCATGTACCCGATACCCCGGAGTTTGTCCATGTTCGCTTCTGTAAAATATTGATAAGTTTGCCGGAGATCTTCGGGCATATCAATATACTTGATGCTCGGTTCCATATCCAATCCTGCAAAGGTAGATTTTACAAGATCATTAAATGTCCTTGCTTTTCCGGTTCCAAGATTATAAATCCCCGATTTTGGCTGATGAAGCATAAACCAGTAGCAGACCTTTAATACATCTTTTACATATACAAAATCACGTAGCTGTTCCCCATCAATGAAATCGGGTCGATGCGATTTAAATAATTTTACAAATCCATCTTTTTTTATTTGATTGAATGCATGAAAAATTACGCTCGCCATTCTGCCTTTGTGATACTCATTAGGACCATACACATTGAAAAATTTTAATCCGGCCCAAAAGGCCGGTTTGTTTTCCTGGTGCAGCACCCACTTGTCAAATTCGTTTTTCGAAACACCGTAAGGATTCAGGGGCTTTAAAATATTTACTACTTCGTGATCATCGTTATATCCAAATTCTCCGAGACCGTAAGTGGCGGCGGAGGACGCATATACTAAAGGAATATTGTGCACCGTGCAATAGTGCCATATCTTTTTTGAATATTCTACATTCAAATGCTGATGTATTGAATAATTGAATTCCGTTGTATCCGTTCTTGCACCGATATGAAATACAAATTCAATTTTTGGTTTGTTATGAAAAAGCCATTCAAAAAAATGTTCGCGTTCAATTTTTTCAGAAAATTTTTTGCCTCGCAAATTGGGGATCTTATCATCGCGACCGAAATCATCCACTAATAACAGGTTCGTGTAGCCGCGATAGTTAAGATATTCTACCAAACAACTACCGATAAATCCTGCCGCGCCCGTAACAACTATAATCGATTTTTTGTCCATTCAAACATTAGTTGAAATAGTTTATAAAACTTGTATCACTTTTCAACGGCAATTATTTTTTGGGATAAACACAATCGTTATAAAGAGCTCAATGCACTTTCAGTTTCTGAACCGGCAAGCAAGTGTTCTATGGCAGTATCATATTGTTCTTTCCATTTATTGATATTCCCCCAATTCATCCCGTCGATTTCAACAGAGCCATCGGTTACGATACCTAATTTTTCGTAGGGGTGATTTCCCAATATCTTTTTAAATTCATCGAGCTTCGCGGCTTTTACACTCACTACAACCCTGCTTTGCGATTCCCCAAACCAATACGCATCTTTACGAATATCACTCAGCGAGCTGGTTGCATTAAAACCCAGCTCATTTAAAAAAGATGATTCAAGCAACGTAATAAATAAACCTCCTTCACTTACGTCGTGTGCTGATTCAACAATGCCTTTTTGAATAAGCGTAGCAACTTTTTGTTGTAACTGAAATTCTTCTTCAATGTCAAAATGTGGAGCTGGGCTGTGTTCAACACCATGAACTTTATGCAGGTATTCTGAAGAACAAATATCATTATTGCTTTTACCAATCAAAAAAATCAAATCCGCATCTTCCTTAAAATCCAAAGTCATTTTATCATTGACATTTTCCAGAAGGCCTACCATTCCGATTGTCGGCGTCGGGTATACAGCACCGTCAGGATGCTGATTATAAAAACTCACATTGCCGCCCGTGACAGGAGTATCAAATCTGCGACAAGCCTCGCCCATACCTTTAATGGCCTGAACAAACTGATAATACACTTCCGGATTATATGGATTGCCGAAATTCAGGCAATTGGTTACGCCTAACGGTTGTCCACCTGTACATACAATATTTCTTGCCGCTTCTGCTACTGCAATCATGGCCCCTTTATATGGATCCGCAAATACATAACGGCTATTGCAATCCGTAGTCATAACAATCGCCTTGCGCGTTCCTTTCACCAGCACTGCGGCAGCATCTCCCGCTGCATTCGTAGACGCGTTTGCAGCGCCAACGGTGCTGTCGTATTGTCGACTGATCCATCTTTTAGAAGCAATTGAAGGAATTGAAACGATCTGCTCTCCAATTTTTTTCAGGTCGTCCGGAACCCCAATAGAATTCGGATCAAATTTTTTCACCTTCTCAAAATATTTTGGTTCCTGAAATTCACGATCGTATTGGGGTGCGCCTCCGCCGAGGACCAATTCATGCGCAGGAATCTCTGCTTCCAACTGTCCATGCATATAAAACCGAAGTAATCCATCCTCTGTCACTTCACCGATATCCGCACAGGGAAGATCCCATTTTTCAAATATTTCCAATACAGCTTTCTCATTTCCTTTTCTAACGACCATGAGCATGCGCTCCTGGCTTTCGCTCAATAATAGCTCCCAAGCTTTCATTCCAGGCTGCCTGGTTGGTACTTTGTCCAGATCGATGCGCATTCCCACTTCTCCTTTCGCACTCATTTCTGCAGTAGAACAAATAATGCCTGCCGCTCCCATATCCTGCATTCCTACCACTGCTCCAGTTTGAATAACTTCGAGACAAGCCTCCAATAATTTTTTTTCCTGGAAGGGATCTCCTACCTGGACAGCTGGCAGTTCTTCAATACTTTCTTTGGTGATATTTGCGGATGCAAATGAAGCTCCGCCAATACCATCTTTGCCAGTTGCGCTGCCCACAAAAAATACCGGATTCCCATTCCCTGCCGCTGTTGCTGAAATCGTTTCACCTTTTTTTACAATACCCACACTCATCGCATTTACCAATGGATTGGTGTGATAACAATCTTCAAAATAAATTTCACCTCCTACAGTAGGCACGCCAAAGCAATTGCCGTAATGACCAATTCCATGTACAACTCCAGCGAGCAGGTGTTGCGTTTTTGATTCACGCAAATCACCGAAACGTAAGGAATTCAAAGACGCAATAGGTCTTGCACCCATGGTAAAAATATCGCGATGAATGCCACCCACACCAGTAGCTGCGCCTTGAAAAGGCTCGATCGCTGAAGGATGATTATGAGATTCAATTTTGAATACCACACCCAAACCATCTCCAATATCCATTAACCCCGCATTTTCTTCACCTGCTTTTACAAGCATCTTTTTTCCCTCCCGAGGAAGCGTCTTGAGCCATTTAATTGAGTTTTTGTAACTGCAGTGCTCACTCCACATCGCGCTGAAAGCGCACAACTCAGTGAAGTTGGGTAGTCGACCAAGTTTTTGTTTAATAAGTTCAAATTCTTCTGCTGTAAGCCGGAGTTGTTCGGCGGTTTTTACGGTTATATCCATGGTAGCTCGGAAAACTGCAAAAGTACGAACGCAAGCCCAATCTTATGCATAATTTTATCACCAGCTAATTCATACATAATGAAAATTGCATTTATCCATTCTCACAAATCATTCCTACCCGAGATTCAGGCATACCAAATTTTTTTTAGCAAGACGGGAATCAATATTGAAGTAATCGACTCAAAAAAAGATAAAGAAACAGACGCTGATGTAGAATGGTATTTTATGGGAACAAGCAATAAGAGAAAAAGAAAAAATTCCATTATTATCCACGAATATGCTTCGGCATCGACACCGCCATTTCAGAAAGGGAAAAATTTTATAAAACGATTTTATAATACACAACCAGACTATCGATTGTTTTTGAATGAATACGTGCAACAGTCTTTAGACTTTAAAGATGATGTCCCATATGGGATAAGAGATATGGGAATAGATGAGGTTTTTTTAAATAATCCAACAAATAAAACAAAAGACTACGATTTCATTTACGTTGGCAATGTTGCTCCGGAACGGGAAATTGAAAAATTGCTTACGTGTTTTACAAGAAAAGATTTAGAAAAGCGCACAATACTAATATTAAGCAACGACTACGAGAAGCTGGCAAATAGATTCGTTGCTTTTTCCAATATTTATTTTAAAGGACCCGTCGCGCACGACCAGGTGCCCGGGTTTTTATCAAAAGCATTTTTTTGCATCAATTATATTCCCGACAAAGAGCCGTTCAATCAACAAACGCCCGTCAAATTTCTTGAGTATCTCGCTTTGGGATTACCAGTTATCAGCTCCCGGTATTCATGGATAGAAAATTTTCAGAAGTGCTATGGCGGTAATTATTTTTTCCTGGAAAAAGATCTTTCCAATTTTACCTGGGCGAAAGTGAACGAGTTTGCTTATTCATGTCCTGATTTGCAAAACTGGACATGGGAAAAACAGATCAGAAGATCCGGAGTTTTAGAATTTCTACAATCCAAATTCGAGGAATTACATTTTTAAATTTTTCTAAGCGTTCGCTGATATTCTTCAATTACTTTGGAAATATTAAACTTCTCAATCACAAGAGCTCGTCCGTTTTTACCCATTTTCACGCGCTCATCTTCGGACTGATTTATAATTTTCTCCATTTTATCCGCAAGATCAAATGCATCGTTTGGATTGCATAAATAACCGTTAGAGCCATTTATTACCACTTCCTTACAGCCACGGTTAACCGAAGTTATAATTGGCAATTCCATGCTGGCAGCTTCCATCAAAGAGCGAGGCACTCCTTCATTGTAAAAAGATGGAAAAACAAAACAATTTGCCTGTTCTAAAAAAACACGAACGTCCTTTGCAAAGCCCCGGTAAGTGATCAATCCTTCATGCTCCCATTTCTTTAGGTCTTCTTCCGATATCGAATCGGGATGATTTTTTTCAAAAAATCCAATCAATTCAAAATGCAGGTTGTAATTTCTTCTCTTAAGAATTCTTGCTGCATCCGCATATACGGCAATACCTTTGCTGCGCAGCAAACGTGAACTCATGAGAAAAGTGAACCCGTTATGATTAACAGGTTTAGTTGCAGCTAAAAAATGATCCGTATTGATTCCCTCACCGGGAAGAACTTTTGTTTTTTCAATACTTGTCATTTTCTCGCGTACAAAAATACCAGCATCTTCATTATTTAAAAACCAAACTTCCTCTGTGTGCTTAAGCGCTTTCTTATATAAAAAATGTACGATGGCGTAAAGCCAATTGTGTTTAGCAAATGAATACCCTAGTCCAGTTACTACCGCTACAGATTTTATAGAAAGGGACGCAGCCGCTAAAGACCCGTATATATTTGGTTTGATTACATAATGAAAAATCAGATCAGGGCGATTTGATTTGTAGATCTTTTTAAGTTGCCGATACAAATTAAAATCCTTCAAAGGATTTTCTGAACGATTATTAAAATCTACGCTGATGAACCTGCAACCTTCGCGACGCAGCAATTCGGAATATTCATCATCAGGGGCAATCACGAGCACGTCATACTCCTTCATCAGGAAACGAACGATATCAAGGCGAAAATTGTATACGGACCATGCACTATTTGATACTAAAGCAATCAGTTTTTTATCAATGGTCTTTTCTTCCTTCATCAACGTATATTAGATTCAAATTTATAGATTTGATGTATTAAATTCCTGTTTTGAAAATCATTTTATGTTTTCAATGGTTTTGTTTGTCTTTTATTTCGTCATTTTATTACTCGCAATATATAAAATCACTCAAAAAAGGATTTATAATTTCAGTTTTGGTGAAGTAAGTTCAATTTTCTCTTTCAAAATTTTGTTGGGATGCCTATATGGTTACATCTTTTTAAAATATTATCACGGTGACGATACCTGGAATTTTTTTAATGATTCCTTATCTGAGTATAATAAACTTGTAAATCATCCACGCGTCTTTGTAGCAGACTTTCTCCCAGGTCCTGCTTTCAAAAACGTACAAAATTTCGGAGAGGGCCTTGGATTTTACATCAGCAATCTCGAATACTGGATAATGATCAAGTTGCTGGCAATTTTTAATATTTTTTCGAGGGGAAATTATTATATAGATGTATTGTTTTTCAATTTTGCCACATGCTGGGGGCCGTTTCTGTTATTCAAATTATTGCTCCCAATTTTTCCCGATAAAAAAAATGTGCTTATTATCTCTATTTTTTTTATTCCGTCAATTGGTTTTTGGTTAAGCGGCATCAGGGGTGATAGCCTCATTTTCTTATTTATGATGTTCATCATCTATTATTCCTCGAAATTCAACGAACAAAAAAAAAATATTTACATACTCTGGATATTGGCTGGCTCGATTGGAATACTAATATTCCGCACGCCATATTTATTTATCCTGCTGCCGGCCTATTTCTGCTGGATCATTTCGAAAAACAAAAAACGCGGAGCCATTTATTATTTCGCATTAATTTATTCTGTGTACTTACTGATTTTTATAGGAAGTATTATAATCTCGCCGGGCAAAAATTTTTTGACACCATTGGTCAAACAACAAGCATCGTTTTTTTTACTCCACGGAAATACCAGGTTCGGGCTCGACACATTGAAACCAACTGTTACAAGTTTCGTACAGGTTTTGCCGCAAGCCTTTGCAAATACTTTTGTGAGACCATTTTTTGGAGAAGCAAAAGGTTCACTGCAATGGATAGCCGCAATTGAAGTTGTGGCCATTTGGATATTGGTCGGATTGCTGGTTATAAGGCCGGAAAAAAAATCAATGAAGATTTTTGATGAACCTCTTTTATTAATGCTACTCTTTTATAGTGTTAGCCAGATACTTATTATAGGATATATAGTTCCATTTCCAGGCGCCATCGTAAGATATAAGACCATTCCTGAATTATTCCTCCTGATTCTAATTTTCACATCAATCGATCTGAAAATAAATTACAAAAAAAAATAATATAATATTTTTTTTACATAAAATCAATTATTAAATAATAAATTCAAAAATTTATTCAAAAAAACGTCCTTAATCATAAAAAAATTTGATTTTAGCTGATTTCTTTGGGCATTATGTTCAATTATCTTTTATTTGCATAATAAAAAAATTTAAAGCAATGGAATCCCTAAGATTTAAAGCAATCAATGATCTTACTACTTCTACAAATGGGCAAGGCTTTGAAGGAGCAGGAAGAATTACTGCAATTTTTGGAGAAAATGTTTTCACTTTAAAAACAGCCAGAGCATTTTTGAGCGATGAAGCCTATAAAAGCCTCAACGCTTCTGTAAAGAGCGGCAAAAAAATTGACAGGACAGTAGCAAACCAAATTTCTGCAGGTTTGAGGCAATGGGCAGAAAGCAAAGGGGTAACACATTTTACGCACTGGTTTCAACCATTGACTGGCACCACGGCAGAAAAACATGACTCATTTTTTACTATCAAAAGTGATGGCACTCCGATCGAGCAATTCGATGGAGATGCCTTGATACAACAGGAACCAGATGCATCTTCTTTCCCAAGCGGAGGCATTCGCGCTACATTTGAAGCAAGAGGTTACACTGCATGGGATCCTTCTTCCCCCATCTTTATAATGGATATCGGTACTGGAAAGACGCTTTGTATCCCAACAATATTTGTTTCGTACACTGGTGAAACACTCGATTACAAAGCTCCATTATTAAAATCTCTCGAGGGTTTGAATAAAGCAGCGGTTGAAGTGTGCAGCTATTTCGATAAAAACGTTACTAAAGTGTATGCTACACTCGGATGGGAACAGGAATATTTTGTGGTTGATGAGGCGCTGGTGAATTCACGCCCGGATCTGGTGATGACTGGCAGAACTGTTTTCGGACACGCACCGGCAAAAGGTCAACAGCTCGAAGATCATTATTTCGGTTCTATCCCTGAAAGAGTATATGCTTTCATGAGAGATTATGAACAAGAAGCTTATAAATTAGGTATTCCATTAAGAACTCGCCACAACGAAGTTGCGCCTTCACAATTTGAAGCTGCTCCTATTTTTGAAGAAGTAAGCGTGGCGGTTGATCACAACTTATTATGCATGGATATCATGGATCGCGTTGCTCGCAGACACAAACTCAGAGCGTTGCTTCATGAAAAACCATTTGCCGGCATCAACGGTAATGGTAAACACAACAATTGGAGTATGGCAACTGATACCGGTGTAAATCTTCTTGCTCCCGGAAAAACTCCAAAAACCAATTTGATGTTCCTCACCTTTTTTGTGAACACCATCAAAGCGGTATATGACTACTCTGATATCCTGAGAGCATCAATCGCATCTGCGGGTAATGATCACCGTTTGGGTGCCAACGAAGCTCCTCCTGCAATCATATCAGTTTTCATCGGACAATATCTTACCAAGGTACTTGAAGATATCAAACAGAGAGTTGGTGCAAAATTCGATGAACAGGATGAAGCGATACTTAAACTTGATCTGCATCGCAGCATTCCTGAACTGATGCTTGACAACACAGACCGTAACCGTACTTCACCATTTGCATTTACAGGAAACAAATTTGAATTCAGAGCCGTTGGTTCTGCGGCAAACTGCGCAAACGCAATGACCGCGCTCAATACCATTATTGCCGAAACGCTTAAAAAATTCAAGAAAGAAGTAGATGCGTTAGTTGACAAAGGCGAGAAAAAAGAAATCGCGATCATGCATGTGATCCGTGAATATATCGTTAGCAGTGAAAAAGTTTTATTCGAAGGTGATGGCTATAGCGACGAATGGCAGAAAGAAGCCGAAAAAAGAGGATTGCCAAATGTAAAAACCACTCCGCTTGCTCTTGATGCGTTGGTAACAGACAAAGCAAAAAAATTGTTTGAAGAAAACAATGTCCTCAACCATGTCGAGCTGGAAGCGCGCCACGAAATTGAACTGGAAAAATATATTAAGAAAGTGCAGATCGAAGCTCGTATTATGGGTGAGCTTTGCACAAGTCATATTCTTCCTTCTGCTGTTAAATATCAGAACAAGCTTATTGAAAATATCAAAGGCTTGAAAGAAATAGGTGTTAAGGAAAGTGGATATGCCAGTCAGAAGAAAATAGTTGAAAAAATTTCTGAGCATATTTCACAGATCAGCGAAATGGTAAGCAAAATGATCGAAGCAAGAAAAATCTGCAATGCCATGGATGATACCAGAACAAAAGCCATTGCTTATTGCAGCCAGGTAAAAGAACCATTCTTTGATGGCATTCGCTACCACGTTGATAAACTCGAGCTGCTTGTTGATGACAGCGAGTGGTTGTTACCAAAGTATAGAGAAATATTATTTCTGAGATAACCCCCTAACCAACATACAGTTTACAGAAAAAGCCCGTCGCGAGACGGGCTTTTTTGTTTATTGTCGCCTGTTGGTAAGCAATAAGGTGTAAGGTATAAGGTATGTCATACCTTATACCTTATACCTTACACCTTACACCCAATTCTACATTCTCTCCTTCACCCATTTCAAAGCAAGATTCAATTGTTCCTCAAGGCTGAGACTGGTATTATCGAGAACGACTGCATCACTTGCTTTTCTGAGTGGACTTACTTCACGGTGAGAATCGATATAGTCACGCATTTCGAGATTATTCTTTACTTCATCGATCGTTATGTTCGGATTCTTTTCAAACAATTCCTTGAATCTTCGTTCAACCCGAATGGCATTGTCGGCGGTCATAAAAATTTTCAATTCCGCTTTGGGAAATACAACTGTTCCGATATCTCTTCCATCCATAACAATTCCTTTTTGCTTTCCCATTTGCTGTTGCTGCCTGACAGCAAATTCCCTGACGGATTTGATGGCAGCAACATCACTCACTTTTTCAGCGATCACAAGATCGCGGATAAGATATTCCACATTCTCGCTGTTCATATATACTTCACTCTCCTTACTCTTTGGATTGTACACAAATTCTATGACGATACTTTTTAGCGCCTTCTCAACACTCGCCGGTTTCGTCCAGTCAATATGATTCCGCAAAAAATACAATGTGATGGCACGATACATCGCACCGCTGTCAATATATTTATAGTTCAACTCTTTTGCCAATTGTTTAGCCAACGTACTTTTTCCGCAGGCGGACCAACCATCTATTGTGATAATTATTTTCTTTTCCTTTGCCATAATTTTCGCTCACAAAAATGCAAAATAAATTGATAAGGTACAAGGTTCAAGGCCCAAGGCTCAAGAAAAAAGGCACAGGAGTTATTAACTCTTGTGCCTTTATTTCTTGTACCTTCTAACTTTACTATATTAAACTTCTGATTTCTCTTTTGTTCTTTCTTTCAATGAGAATTTCAATTTTGAATTTTCTTTATCGAGATCAGCGATCATAATATCGCCAGCCTTAATACTCATATTCAAAATTTCTTCTGCCAGCGGATCTTCCAGGTATTTCTGGATGGCGCGATGCAAAGGACGAGCTCCGAATTGCTGGTCATATCCTTTTTCGGCAAGAAAATTCTTGGCTTCTTCAGTCAATTCTAAAGTGAATCCCAATTGAACAAGACGTTTCATTACACCCTTCATCAGGATATCGATGATTTCAAAGATATGTTCTTTGTTCAGCGAGTTGAATATAACGATATCGTCTACACGATTGAGAAACTCCGGACTGAATGTACGCTTTAATGCTTTTTCAATAACCGCTTTATTATTCTCATCAGCATTAGCTGTACGGGAAGATGTTGCAAATCCTACTCCATCACCAAAATCCTTCAACTGGCGTGCACCAATGTTTGATGTCATGATGATCAGTGTATTCTTAAAATCAACTTTTCTACCCAAACCATCAGTCAACTGTCCATCATCCAATACCTGCAAAAGAATATTGTAAATATCCGGATGCGCTTTTTCAATTTCATCCAGCAAAATCACTGAATATGGTTTTCTGCGCACTTTTTCAGTGAGCTGACCACCTTCTTCATAACCAACATATCCGGGAGGAGCACCAATCAAACGGCTCACGGTAAATTTCTCCATGTATTCACTCATATCAATACGAACGAGTGAATCTTCAGAGTCGAACATGTATCTTGCAAGTGCTCTTGCCAATTCTGTTTTACCAACACCCGTTGGTCCCAGGAATATAAAAGTACCGATCGGCTTTTTAGGATCTTTCAATCCAACACGATTACGTTGAATGGCTTTAACCACTTTTTGTATCGCATCGGTCTGACCAACTACCATTCCCGCCATATCAGTAGCCATGTTGCGTAACTTCTCACTCTCTGCCTGCACCATCCTTTTAACAGGTATGCCCGTCATCATACTCACCACTTCCGCAATATTTTCTTCGTCTATTGGATACCGTTTGTGCTTGCTTTCTTCTTCCCATTCAGCCTTCGCTTTTTCCAAATCTTCCTGCAAACGTTTTTCTGCATCGCGCAGAGAAGCTGCTTCCTCGAACTTCTGGCTCTTTACAACTTTATTCTTTTCATTCTTTACATCTTCTATTTTCTTCTCCAGATCAACGATATTCTGGGGAACATTGATATTTTTAAGATGCACCCTCGCTCCTACTTCATCCAAAACGTCGATCGCTTTGTCCGGAAGCAAACGGTCAGTCATATAACGATCACTCAATTTTACGCAAGCCTCAATGGCATCGTTTGAATAAGTGACATTATGATAATCTTCGTATTTAGACTTGATATTATTCAATATCTGGATTGTTTCATCCACACTTGGCGGATCGATCATCACTTTTTGAAAACGTCTGTCCAACGCACCATCTTTTTCGATATACATTCTATATTCATCCAGAGTAGATGCCCCAATGCACTGGAGTTCACCTCTTGCAAGCGCCGGCTTGAATATATTCGAAGCATCAAGAGAACCACTGGCACCGCCAGCTCCAACGATGGTATGAATTTCGTCGATGAACAATATCACATCGCGGTTCTTTTCAAGTTCATTCATGATCGCTTTCATCCTTTCTTCAAACTGTCCGCGATATTTTGTTCCTGCAACCAATGCTGCCAGGTCAAGAGATATCACTCTTTTATCAAACAACACACGCGAAACTTTTCGCTGAACAATGCGAAGCGCGAGACCTTCCACGATTGCGGTTTTACCCACTCCCGGTTCACCGATAAGTATCGGGTTGTTCTTCTTACGCCTCGAAAGAATTTGGGAAACTCTTTCAATTTCTTCTTCCCTGCCAACGATTGGATCGAGTGCATTCATTTCGGCCAAGCGGGTAATATCCCTGCCGAAATTGTCGAGTACAGGAGTTTTGCTTTTAGCTGTACCGGTGCTGCGAACTTTTTGCTGAGAATATTTTTTCTCTTCATCAAAATCATCTTCGTTTTCCTCAGCATACTCGCTACGGGTATCGTTGCTTTTTACAACTCCTAGTTCATTTCTAAATAAGTCGTAATCCACGTCAAATTGATTTAAGATTTGTGTAGCAATGTTTTCTTTGTTTTTGAGAATAGAAAGCATCAGATGCTCTGTTTCTACAGTGGGACTCTTTAACGCCTTTGCCTCAAGTACCGTTACACGAATTACTTTCTCTGCCTGTTTAGTGAGGGGGAGACTGTTGATATTGGCAATATTCTTACCTGTTTTGTCTTTTACCGCCAGTTCAACTTCCTTTCTTAATTCATATAAATCTACATTAAAGCTTTTCAGGATGCGGATTGCTGTGTTATCGCCTTCACGAATCAAACCCAACAATAAGTGCTCCGTGCCGATAAAATCGTTACCCAACCGTAAGGCTTCTTCTCTACTGAACGAAATTATTTCCTTTACCTGGGCTGAAAAATTATTATCCATTTTAAGTAATTGAGCTTTATACAATAATAACGAATATTTTTGATTTCTGTTCCCGTCGAGTTATTAACGAACGTTAACAAATATTAAGTGTGTATGAAGTTCAAAATTGATACCAGAGAAAAATTCCATGCCATAACCATTCAGGAAATCAGTCTTGCTGCTAATATGACAGAAGAGCTGGACAAATGTTTACTATCACTACTCCAAAATGACGTTAAGAACCTTGTGCTCGTATTAAAAGACATCGAAACAATCGATATTGCTGCGGCGGAACATTTGGTTGCAACTCAACAAACATTTTATGAAAACAACGCGTCTTTCGTGATCTGTGAATTAAACAAATCGATCGAAAAAAAGTTGGATGATGAAGGCTTGTTGGAATTGATGAACATCACTCCAACCGAAAGCGAAGCCTACGATATTGTACAGATGGAGGAAATTGAAAGAGAATTGCTCGATGAAGAGTAAGGCACTCGACATGCAAGTTTCGATTTTATTTACCAATCAAAATTCATGATCACACCGGAAGTTGAATCGGCGATAAGGTGCAACCTTTGTTCGCAACTGAACATTACCATCAATTCCTTTCGCGCATTTTCCGTTGGAGGCGGATCAATCAATGATACATACCGACTCCATATTAATGATAAACTGCAAGTGTTCTGTAAGATCAACTCTCTAAAAAAATATCCGTTGCTGTTTGAAAAAGAAAAGCGCGGCATGGAAATGATCCGCAACAAAAATGTGATCCGCGTTCCAAAAATCCTTTGCTGTTTCAATACAGATCAATACCAGGTGCTTATCATGGAATGGATCGAGCAGGGTTTGAAAACGGAAAAATTCTGGAAGGTTTTTGGCGAACAACTAGCCCAATTACATTATGGCACCAATTCTTTTTTTGGGTTAGAAGAAGACAATTATATGGGCGCTTTGACTCAATCCAACAAAGCCCATGCTTCCTGGGTTGATTTTTTATTGGATGAAAGATTTATTCCGCAGGTCCGGCTTGCTCTTGAAAACAAGCTGCTCGAACCCGTGCAGGCGCGTAAGTTTGAGGATTTGTTCAAAGTATTACAAGATATATTCCCGGTTGAACAACCTTCATTTGTTCATGGCGATCTATGGAGCGGCAATTTCCTCGCAGATAAAAACGAAAATCCTGTTTTGATTGATCCCGCTGTTTACTGGGGAAATCGAAACATGGATCTTGGCATGACTACCTTATTCGGCGGTTTTGATAAGAGTTTTTATGAAGCATACCAACACCATATACTATTTCAAAAAAATTTCTACCAGCAATGGCAAATCTGCAATCTTTATCCATTGCTGATACATTTGAATCTTTTCGGGAAAACCTATCTCGCGGATATCGTTAACACAATAAAACAATATTAGGTTGTAGCAATTGTAATTTTGTATTATTTTCATTTAAGGTATAGGATAAGGTAATTGGTGGAAGGTTTGAGAAAGATGATTGCTGCATGTTGCAATAAGAATTTCGGTTACGTCGTATAGTTATACCTTACACCTTGCACCAACAAATCGTATAACTTTAAAATCGAGCTGTGCTCTCTGTAACTATCTTAGGAAATAATTCTGCCTTACCGGCATTTGATCGTCACCCCACTGCGCAGGTGATCACGATGGATGAACATTTGTTCCTCGTAGACTGCGGTGAAGGTACACAGTCGCAGATGGCCAAATACAAAATCAGGCGAAGCAAGATCAATCATATTTTTATTTCACATCTTCACGGCGATCACTATTTCGGATTGATCGGTCTGATAACAAGCATGGGATTATTGGGGAGACAGCAGGATATACATCTTTACGCACCTTCTCCTTTGAAAGAAATTTTTGATATGCAACTAAAAGTAGCGGATACAAAACTTCCTTTTGAATTGAAGTTTCATCCACTACAGGAAGAAGGTATCATCGTCAAAGACAGCCGCTATGAAGTAAGCGCCTTCCGTGTTTTTCATCGCATAGAATGCTGGGGATTTAAATTCAGACAAATAAAACCTTTGCGCAAAGTAAATCCTGCAAAAGCTGTACAGCACCAGGTGCCTTCTTCATTTTTTGACCGGTTAAAATGGGGCGAAGACTATTTGACGAAAGATGGCCATCTTATAAAAAATGAATTGGTTACTGAAGCCGCGCCAAAAGCAAAATCTTATGCGTACTCTGCAGATACGGTATATAATGAATGCATCGCTGAAAAAATAAAAGGTGTTGATCTTTTATATCACGAAGCCACTTATCTAAAAGATCTTGAGGAAAGAGCTATCAAACGTTTTCATAGCACCACTGTCCAAGCAGCAACCATCGCGCAAAAAGCTGGCGTGAGCAGATTAATCATTGGACATTTCAGTTCCAAATACGAAAAGCTCGAGGAATTTGAAAAAGAAGCCAAAGAAATTTTTCCGAATACAGAGCTGGCACTGGAAGGAGTTACCTACCGGGTTTGAAAGGAATCGATAAAGAAATATTCAACAATCAATATTCAACAATCAATGTTCAAGTGGAATTAAATAGCATGTTGCATTGCCTACTTGAACATTGATTGTTGAATATTGATTGTTGAATATTTCTGTATCAATTTCCTCATTGGTCTCTCTTGTAGTAATAGTCTTCTTTTGAAAATTTGCCAGCCTGGTTCCCATCGATCCATGCATGCAAAGAATCTGTCGCCGTAAATTGATAAGCCACTCTTTGTGGAAAATCATGATCAGGATTTTCAAAGACAAAAGTTTTATTGGAAGATGAAACTAATTTGAAAGAAACTTCCTGTCCCTGGTTTTGGTTTCTTACCCTGGCGATATAATAAAGTTCATTATTGATATTTACGATCCTTGTCGCTTCAAAAACAATGGTGTCATTATTTTTGAGCATGTAAGACTTTCCGGACAATTCATTATCGCTTATTTTTGTCCAACGCTCGTAAATTGTTTTGCCTTTTATTTCCGTTTTCCAAACTCCGCCCAATTGCTGAAGCTGATCGAATGAATTGTTTTGCTGACCGGAGCTTATAGAAATAATCATAAGATTCAAAGCAAAAACAAAAAATAGGAATTTAGTCATAGTAGTTTTTTTAATTTGAGTATTGTTCAATAATCCATTGTTGAATTTTTCGATTCGCTACCGCGGCAATCTCCACCGGGAAATAATTGAATGCGTGAGGACATTCCGGATATACGGCAAGAAATGTTTTATTACCTGCAACTCTCCAGCGCGACTCCATGAAAAATGAATCGTCAATGACCGGGTCTGCTGTTCCTACGGTGAACAAAGCTGGTGGCAATCCTTTTAAATTCGCGTACAAGGGTGAATTTGCAGGATTTTGAAGTTGTTTTGTATCCAGCTTTCCAAAAACAAATTCAAATGTTGCATCAACATTTGTTTTTGAAAGAATGGGAGTACTATCCGTTGTTTGCCTGAGTGACGGCGTGCGTGAAATATCGAAACAACCATACATAAGATTAACGCCTTTCACTTTATCAATTGCGTGCAGTGAATCGCGCACATATAAAAGAGTTAAAGCCGATAAATGTGCCCCGGAGGATCCGCCTGAAATAAATATTTTTTCGGTGCCAAATTCTTTGAGTGCATTTTCCACCAACCATTTTGCCGACGCTTTACAATCTTCCAGGCATGCAGGAAATGCAGCCTGAGAAGCCAACCGATAATCTACACTTACCACAGCAACGCTACAAACCTTGGACAACAAATCATTATTAAAGTCATTGTCTGCCGCTGCACCGAAAGTCCATCCACCGCCGTGAATTTCGAGTACTACACCCCGGATATTACCCGGTTTAAAAATCCGCAAAGGCAAATCTCCCCCGGGTCCTTTGATATTTTTTACAATGGGTTTCGAAAGTGGTTGTAGAATGGGCGGAGGTTCATTGGCCAACAATAATTTTTTATTCAGTGACTTGATCTCTGGTAAATACGAGGAAAAATCTTCCGAAAAATTCGACTGCTGCGCCACTATCTTGTTTTGAAAAACAAATGACAGCGCAAGCATGCATGCAAAACATTTTTTGTACATGGTTTTGGATTTAAAATTTCATAATCAGTATTTGGAGAAAAAGGAGTAACACTTGAAATATACAACCAAGTACAATCACAATTCCAGCAGCTGATCGTTTACTAAATCAATCGACTTTAAAACCATGTACACGAGTCTGAAAATGGAAACAGTCGTCGCCGGCTTATAATTGCAGCGAAAAATTCTTTTTCAGGTAAGACTTCATACGCACATTCAATCCATCGCTCAGCGGCACCAAAGGAAGGCGAAGAAAATTATTAATGAGTCCCATTTCAGCCATCGCAGCTTTTACACCAGCAGGATTGTTTTCAGCAAATAATAAATCATAAGCTTCCAACAACTGGTCATTGATCAGCTTTGCAGTTTTGAAATCTGATTTCAGTGCGGCACGAACCATATCAGCAAACCTGTCCGGGAAACTATTTGCAGCCACGCTGATCACGCCATCCATACCACAAGCAATCTGCGACATTGCCAATACATCGTCTCCGCTCACGATTAAAAAATCTTCGGGACGATCTCGCAGTATCTGCATGCATTGCACCATATCGCCACCCGCTTCTTTGATGCCGGCAATATTTTCCACTTCATTCGCGAGACGAATTATCGTGGATGCATTTACGTTACGACCGGTTCTTGCCGGAACATTATACAAAATAATTGGTTTGGGAGATGCTTCAGCAAGCACTTTATAATGTGCAAAAAGTCCTTCCTGCGAAGGTTTGCTGTAATAAGGACTTGCACTCAATACAGCAATCGATTTATCCAAAGGAAATTTTTCAAGATCTTTTACCACTTCTTCCGTGTTGTTACCGCCGACACCCACCACAACAGGCACACGACCATTTACATGTTCATACGTAAAGTTGATCAATTCAATTTTTTCTTCTTTTGATAATGTAGGCGTTTCACCAGTAGTTCCCAATACTACCACATAATCAACGCCACCTTTGATTACAAAATCGATTACTCTACCCATTGCATTAAAATCGATTTCCAGGTCAGCAGCAAAAGGTGTTATCAGCGCGACACCTGTTCCTTGCAAATTTTCTCTCAACATTTTTTTATTTTTAAAAAAGATTCTCAAAAAGTTTTATTCACCTTGTACAGTCTGCGCGGCGTTCACTTCTACTTCATTCCAAAATCCCATGCCGCTGAATTTTTCGATCCGCTTCTCTATGCGGTATTCGGGTGAATATTGTTTCAGCTCACGAATGGTTTCTATCAATCTTGGTTTTAACAAAGCACCTGCTTCATTATAATCCCAATGCGCCCCGCCCAATGGTTCCGGAATAATTCCATCGATCAAATGAAAATTATACATATTATCCGGGGTCAGCCTGAGTTCTTCCGCTGCTTTTTCTTTTTGATCCCAACTGCGCCAGAGAATGGAGCTGCAATTTTCAGGAGAGATAACCGTGTACCATGAATTTTCCAACATAAAAACCCTGTCGCCCACTCCAATTCCAAGCGCGCCGCCGGATGCGCCTTCACCAATGATCACACATATAACAGGCACCTTTAACCGAATCATCTCATAAATATTTCTGGCGATGGCTTCACCCTGTCCCCTTTCTTCCGCTTCCATGCCGGGATAAGCGCCGGGTGTATCGATCAATGTAATAACAGGCTTGTCAAATTTTTCCGCCAGCTTCATCAGTCGTAAAGCTTTGCGGTATCCTTCGGGGTTAGCCATACCAAAATTGCGCATCTGGCGCATTTTTGTGTTGGTACCTTTTTGCTGCCCGATCATCATCACTGTTTGTCCACCGAGTTGCGCAAAACCACCCACCATCGCTTTGTCATCCCGTACATTTCTGTCGCCGAACAATTCAATAAAATTGTCGCACATTTTTTCAATATACTTCAATGTATATGGACGATCCGGATGGCGGCTCAACTGAACTTTTTGCCAGCTCGTAAGATGCTGTGTGATCTCACGCCTTTTTTCAATAACCTGTTCCTGCAGTTTCCGAATGGGATCCGACAGATCGACTTTTGTTTTTTCGGCAGTCTGTTTTAATTTTTCTATTTCATCAAATAATTCCTTGATCGGTTTTTCGAAATCCAGGAACTGTCGATTTTTGTCAAGTGGCATAATCAGATTGTTGACTTAACATTTTTTGTAAGACGATAAACGGCAAACGTAAAATATTTTTTGATATTTCGATGAGTCGCACGATTTCAAGTCATTGTAAAATTAAGGTATGTAGGTTTTTTAGTAAAGTTTTATTGGAGAAAATCAAAATTCGCATATCTTTGCCACCCTTCAGAATCATGATGCATGGGATTGGGGAGGATTGTGGGGAAAAGATAAAATGATGTTCAAAAGTCTTGTTGTCAATATTCTCTGCAGTCATAAATTCTCGACAGGAAATGTAGGAAAGAATATTTGAAATGACTGATTTAGACGTCGTGCTAAATTCCTAATAAGTGACGATAAATTTTTAAATAAGGATTAGTCCTTATTATTTGAAGGATCGGTAGTTCAGTTGGTTAGAATGCTGCCCTGTCACGGCAGAGGTCGCGGGTTCGAGTCCCGTCCGGTCCGCGTTCAGAGGGTCACAATGATTGTGACCCTTTTTTGTGTTCTTAAGCTTAATTCTCACCTGGACCTCTGCGGTTTCCCTCTACATAACAAAGGCGCGTTTAAGCCACCGCTTCAATAAACTGGTCTTTTTGCCTTTGATTATGCCATAACGGATAAAGTTATCATGGCACCAAATGAAAATATTCCCGCCGAGTTTGCGCGTATGTGCATGACAGTTATAGTCGAAAATGGAATAGATCACATTTCCGTGATTGAACGGAAAATCTTGATACATCTCTTTTGAATGTCTATCATACATTGAGAAATTAACCGCTCATGTAATTAGGTAGAACATTACTAAAAAGAAAGTGGTAATATTTACTTAATTTTTTAAGAAATTGTTACTTATCAGACCCTAATAAGGAAAATATAAAAAGAAAGCTCATGCATTTAAATCGCCGCAAGTTCTTACAAAACTCGATCCTGGCTGGCTTCGCCATAGCAACAACAAAAGGCTGGACGAACAAGCTTCCCCTGCTGGCAATTGAGCGACGTGACCTTTTTCCACAGGGAGTAGCTTCGGGTGACCCGACAGCCAATAGTGTAATCTTGTGGACGAGACGTCCGCCCATAAATGATAGTGTGGCTAAAAAGTTGGTTGTTGAAATTTCCACCACACCCAAATTCAAAAAAATTCTTGCTGGCGGTAATGCAAATATCAGCGCTGATGCTGACTGGACATGTCGTTTCATAGCCAAGGATCTTGAACCCAACCGTGAGTATTGGTACCGATTCATTGATGAACATGGTTTCGCCAGCCGAATCGGTCGTACGATCACAGCACCCAGCGAAGATTCAGAAACACCCGTTCGCTTTACGTTTGTATGTTGCCAATGCCCCAATGAAGCGGCAATGAATGCTTACCGAAAGATGATCTTTGAAGATGAGGCGCGTGCCAAAGATCAACAACTAAATTTTGTGTTGCACCTGGGCGATTTTATTTATGAAGTCACCTGGTATGCGGAAGATAATCCGAACGGAAACCGCGGCCGCCGCATCAGAAATTTGTATAAGTTTCCGCAGGGCAGAAAGGTCAGCAATTTTCATCTGCCCGTTACCCTTGCGGATTATCGCACGCTCTACTGCGCATATCTTGAGGATCCCGATTTGCAAGATGCCCGGGCTCGCTGGCCCTTTGTTTGTATTTGGGATAACCACGAATTTGCCTGGGCAGGTTACCAAAGCGAATATGTTGCAGGAGGTGGCTACAACGCACCGGCCCAAAACCAGAAAGTATCTGCAAACCAGGCCTGGTGGGAGTTTATACCTGCGCATGTTCAACAACCTGGTAATGCTATGCTCAACCAATTCATTGCTCCGACAGTAGTAGATACACCAATGGACAAATTCAACGAAGACGGACTTTCAGAAGAACCTAACAACCTGCTGGCGATCCATAGCTTGAAGATCCAGCGTGTCCTGCGTTGGGGCAAGAATGTTGATTTGCTGCTCACCGATAATTGGTCGTTTCGTTCTCCCGATATGTCGACTGATGATTTTGAGGTTCCCGCGTATCCAAGAGTAGACCCACAAGTGCCTTTTGAAATTATGAATTATGGTCGTCATTACAATAATGACAATCCACCGGATACCATTCGTTTCAATGGCAAAGACCTTCCGAATCCGACAAAAAATGTTCATGCGCAAACTTACCTGGGTAGCGATCAACGAAAGTGGTTTTTAGATCAGCTGGGATCTTCAACTGCGCGGTGGAAAATATGGGGTCATGGCTTTGGCACCATGGAAGTACGCAGCGATTATCAAAATTTGCCCGGCGAATTGGGCAAGGAATGGCCAAAGGATGTTGGCTATGCAGTGATGGATAATCGATTCCTACGTGATAAAGACATCATATTTGATTTCATACGCGATCAGAAAATCGCAGGCTTTTGTGTTGTTGGAGGCGACCGTCATGCGTTTCATGCCGGTTTAGCATCGAAAGCGCTGCCACCGAAAAAATATGAGCCATTGGGCGTGGAATTTATCACCGGCTCTGTATCGCAGCAAACTCTTTTTGAAGTGATGGAAGTAACCATGAAGAAAGATCATCCGAAACGTGTTTTGCATCTGATCGATCAACCGGATGGTGCAGTGATCCCTTCCATGAACGTTACCGCTATGCATGGAGTGCTGTCGACGCTAAAGTTGAAGGAAACCGGGGATATGAAGCAAGCCCGTGCTGTGCGGAATCCAGACGTAGCACCTCATTTGTCATTTCTCGATTTTGGTGGTCACGGTTATGGTTTAGTAACTGCTACTTCCGATCAGCTTTCGACTGAATTTGTATGTATACCGCGACCGCTTGAGCGCAGTAACATGCCTGATGGCGGCCCTGTAGCCTACCGGGTTGTGCATCGCACCAGTTTATGGAAAGCAGGCGAAGTGCCTAAGCTTGAGCAGGAAATTCTTGAAGGCAATCCGCAATATTGCGTCTGAGTTACCGCTTGTTTAGTACAAAAATATTGCAGCAAGCGGGCTAACAACATGCTGCATCAACAGCATTTGTTATTTAGTTTCAGATCAGGCATAAAGAAAAGAAGGTGTATGCTGATAAGTAAAAATCAGCAACAAAATATCAATTTAGCTTCGAAACTAAATTAATTGTGTTATTTAATTATTTCGTTTATGCATATCAGTTAGTGCAAATAAGTGAGATAAATCAACACAAATAAGTTCGAAATTAAGGTGGTGGTACGGTTTGAGTCGATTGGTCGATTAGTCGATATGTCGATTTCTCAAAATGGTGAGAAATCCCCTTCGATGCCATGAGAGATTCTTCATCATATCGACATATCGACTAATCGACATATCGACTCAAACTGTCCCACTACGAAAATTAATTATGATTTTTTTCAGTCATTTTCCTCCGATAAATTTTGATATCAAGAAGTGGTAAAGTAGATCGACAAAAATTTTAAGCAACGATTTAAAATGCGTGTATCGTAACCGGACCGGTGCCGACTGCCGGTGCTGGGTCAGTTTGAAATTTCTATGTGTAACTATGTGCCTACTGTGCCTATGTGG
>JAFDYD010000001.1:0-82117 GCA_018267615.1 Bacteroidota bacterium
ACTCTTTTTTGCTATCGGGTTTTTTAAATTATTTGGAGAATAAATCAGCGCCACGGACGAGGAAATCCACGATGGCAGGTTCTGCACCAAACTACTGGTTTAGTAAGAATCCTCTTATCAATTTTTCTGTTGAAATATTTTTTGTTTAGCTGTAAAGTCATTTTCAACATTTCCCGTGCAATTATCTTTTCCTTTTTTTCATCGCTGTCAAAATTTAGATCGGTTTCGCTTTTTGCAGGCATGTGACAATACATGCAGGTAACTCCCAGTTGCCTTTGAAAACCGGCCATTACTCTTTCCATATCATCCTCACTGATTTTTTTGGGAAGTACTTTGAGATTTTTGTAATGCCCTTCTTCTTCCTCAGGCGGATTGGTTGCAGCAATGCCAACTGTAAGGAAAACCAGTAGTATTCCGCCGGCATAAAGTTTTTTATAAGGTACCACAAAATTTTTTTTGATAGCTATTGTTATTTTTCACCCGGGTGAGGATTTCCTCTATGACAAGTCATACATGTAATCGTCGGAATTCTTTCCCCTTGATCATTCTTATTATCGCTAAAATATTTTTTGTTGATTTTACCTGTCATCTTCATCATCTGGCGTGCGATATTTTTTTCAGGTTTGTCGTCGCTTGCAAAATCAGGATGATGTACTGTACTGTCTTTTGATGGCGCGTGACAGAAATCACAACGTACACCCAACGCATTTTTGAAACCACCCATGATCTGTTCCATTTGTTCATGTGTAGTATTCTTCGGTAACACTTTAAGATTTTTGTAATGAGGTGCGTCTGCTTTTGGAGACGTAGCAGCGATTCCGGCAATGATACCACCAATCAATAAAGAAGCAACTGTCAATTTTCTCAAATTTTGCATATATAAAGGTTTTGATCATTGAAGCTAAAAAATTTTTCTTAAACGCAAGGATTTTTTTGGTTAATGGCGCAACTTCATTTTTTAGCACCAAAGGATAATACCTGAATTGCATAACTTGTATCAAATTTTTGTATGGAATCAAAAGTACGTTGGGGTATCTTGGGCTGTGGTCGTATTGCCCGAAAATTTGCAGCAGACCTGAAACACGTTGCAAACGCATCGTTGGTCGCAGTAGGCTCACGGAGCCGCACAACCGCAGAAGAATTTGTAAAGGATTTCCCGGCAAAACATGTGCATGACAGTTATGAAGCGCTGGTAGAAAACCCCGAAGTGGATATTATTTATCTCGCATCTCCGCATGGACTGCATCACGAACATACTTTGTTATGCCTCCAACATAAAAAAGCAGTACTCTGCGAAAAAGCTTTTGCCATCAATTCGAAGCAGGCGAAAGAAATGATCGACCTTGCAAAAAAGCAAAAGGTTTTTTTGATGGAAGCATTGTGGACGAAATTCATGCCTCACTATAATATCACGATGCAGATGGTTCGTGATGGAAAATTAGGCGATATAAAAAGTGTATTGGTGAACTTCGGATTTATACCGCAGGCTCCTGTTCCCAAAAGATTGTATGATCCTGCGCTTGGCGGAGGAACACTGCTTGATATCGGCATTTATAATGTGTTCATCACTTTGTCAGTATTAGGCAGACCTGATATCATCGAAGCCTCTATCACGCCGGCAAGCACAGGTGTGGACGAGCAATGCGCCGTTCTATTTAAATACAATAACGGGACCATGGCGCAACTTTTTTCTACATTCACTTCGAACCTCCCAACAGAAGCATATATCAATGGCGATAAAGGACGCATTCATCTCACCAGCCGTTTTTATGAACCGAGTGCTACCATTGCATTTTATCCCGATCGCATCGATAGCAAACAAATCATCCCATTTGAAAAAGCCAAAGGCTTCGGTTATGAATATGAAGCAATACATGCAGGTGAATGTTTGCGAAAAGGATTAACGGAAAGTCCCGTGATGAGTTTTGCAGATACTTTACTGCTCATGGAAACCATGGACAGGATAAGAGCGGTTGGGGGTATACGTTATGAGGTGGATATATGAACCGGAATTCCCTTTTTTTGAGAGTCAGAATAGTATTGCCCTGGTCAGTCTTATATCAGACCCATAGATACTCCTTATTAAAGCCGTACTAAAAGCGTTCAAGATACCTATTAAACTGGCTTGAATATGCTTGATAAATTTATAAAAACACAACCCATCGCCCACCAGATTTCTTTACCTTGTACCAACTTTTTTTATGAAATCAAGAAACGCTGCCATCGGATTTATTTTTGTGACTTTATTGATTGATACTATTGGTTGGGGATTGATTATTCCCGTAATGCCGGATCTTATTTCTTTATTAAAACATATTCCGGTAAATGAAGCGAGCGCCGAGGGTGGATTATTATTATTCGTTTATGCATTTATGCAGTTTCTCTGCGCACCGATCATGGGAAATTTAGGAGATCAATATGGTCGTCGTCCTGTTTTACTGTTTTCTCTTTTTGGTTTTGGGGTTGATTATTTATTTCTCGCATTTGCGCCAACATTCGGCTGGTTGTTTGTCGGCCGTGCAGTAGCTGGAATTACCGGCGCGAGTTTCACAACTGCCGCCGCATATATAGCCGATATCAGCAATGCAGAAAACAGGGCAAAGAATTTTGGAATGATCGGGGCAGCATTTGGATTAGGGTTTATTATTGGACCCGCGATTGGAGGATTGTTGAGCGGGTTTGGTTTGCGCGCACCTTTTTATGCTGCAGCAATTCTTACATTACTCAATTGGTTGTATGGATATTTTATATTGCCGGAATCATTGAGTCTTGATCATCGTCGCCCATTCGAATGGAAAAGAGCAAATCCTTTCGGTGCTTTGGCACATTTGAGAAAATATCCTGCAATTAGCGGACTGATTTTTTCACTGATTCTTGTTTATCTTGCTGCTCATGCTGTTCAAAGTAATTGGAATTATTTTACGATATACCGGTTCAACTGGACTCCAAAAATGGTTGGTATTTCGCTCGCGGTGGTGGGACTATTGATTGCCCTGGTACAAGCCGGGTTGATTCGTATCATCACTCCAAAAATTGGTGACAAACGAAGTATTTATCTTGGATTGGGTCTTTACTCACTGGGATTATTTCTTTTTGCCTTCGCCACACAAAGTTGGATGATGTTTGTTTTTCTCATTCCGTATTGTTTGGGTGGTATTGCCGGTCCTGCGTTACAGGCAACGATGTCCGGACATGTGCCGCCGAATGAACAAGGTGAACTGCAAGGAGCATTGACGAGTTTGATGAGTGTTACCTCTATCATCGGCCCTTTGTTGATGACAAATTTATTCGCATATTTCACGAGCGATAAGGCGCCTTTTCATTTTCCAGGCGCCGCATTTCTTCTAGGAGGAATTTTGATGCTGGTGAGTACATTTATTGCTTATAATAGTTTGAAAAGTGAAAAGGAGCGAGTCGTGGATACAAAAAATACTCAATAATCAACAGTCAATATTCAATGTTCAGGTATTCATGCTAAAACGTTGATCGAATTTTACACTTGAATATTGAATATTGATTGTTGATTATTGAGTATTTCTTCTGCCCATTTTTCAAAAACTAATTTCTAATTATTAGATTTTTACCCCTATCTTTGCCCGGTATTTAAGTTGATTCAGCATTTAGTAAGTGAACGATCATTTCTGCTACACAACCTTCGTAATAGTTAATCTTCTTTACTCTGCTTTTTAGTCAGCTTGTTATTTAGTAATTTTTAATCATTAGTTTCAGTATGAACATTTATGTTTCGAATTTAAGTTTTAACGTCAGAGACGAAGACTTACAAGAGTATTTTGCAGAATATGGTGAAGTATCTTCTGCTAAAGTTATTATGGACAAATTCACTAACAAATCACGTGGATTTGCATTTGTAGAAATGCCCAACGAAGAAGCAGCTAAGAAAGCTATTCAGGAATTGGACGGTGCTGCTGTAGATGGCAGAACTATCAGCGTTTCTGTTGCAAGACCAAGAGAAGAACGCGGCGGCAACAAAGGCGGCGGCGGTGGATTCCAACGCAGAAATAATTTCAGCAACAGCAGATATTAATCTGATCTAAGATAATTCTTCACAAGAGGGCCAATGGCCCTCTTTGTTGTTTTATGAATTGCGTGATGGATTTTTTGGGGAATATTCAATACTCAATTTTCAACAATCAATGCTCAAGTTTGCTCGCTAAGTAATCTGCACACTTGAAAATTGATTGTTGAAAATTGATTATTGAATATTCCCCAAAAACATTGATCGCCGAATGCAATTCTACCTATCAAAAAATCCCATCTGCCTCAAAAAGGCCACCTGGTCAAAATAACTGGCTTGTTTTATAATTTTTCCGTTTCGTATATCCATTCGGGTGCAATTCTGCAACGAATATTTTTTTCCGCGCATATATGCAGGTGTGTTTTGTTCAGGATTGAGGAGCGTTCCATAAGAACGATATTCAATAACAACAGCACTATCCGTTGCTACAATATTGGATAATTCATATCTCAGATCGGGCGTAGAAGAAAAATAACGACGATTCGTTTCGTCAAGTTCTGCTTTTCCATGTTTTGTTCCTTCCCAATTAGGCGACTCAAGTTGAATAAGATCATCATAGAAAAATGCTATCGCACTTGTATCATGTTTATTGATTGCCTCGATCCACGCGAATGCTAGTTTTCGATTATTTGTTACCGATAGTTTTTCCTGGCTATAACATTTACCAACCATAATCACACTTAATAATGCACCTACAAAAATTATATATAGTTTCTTCATAAAACTGAATTTATTGATTCTTACAATTTACAAAAATGAAAATTGAAAAACTGCTTATTAAATGTTGAGCGGTGTTTTAGTTTGAATTGAGCCCTCACCCCTTGCCCCTCTCCTAAAGAAGAGGGGTTGGGGTGAGGGCTGACTTTTAATAATTTTCGACATAAAAATGTAGTTACAGATAGAAATTTCAAAATGAGTAAGTACTCGGTCAAGTGTGAAGATTCAAACTGAGATACTGCCAACAATTGCACTTCAGGAAAAACCTTTCTACCTAATTTCGTTTTCTAAAATTTAAAACTATGAGTCCGCTGGTTAAAGAATTCAACGATTACAGAACCAAAATGAACAAGGTGATCCTGGATAAAAATAATCTTGTGATGAAGCGTTTATGGCATCTTGACACCAATACCTACGAGCAAGGTGCTCTTGACATAAAAACGAAAGAAATGCTTGGACTGGTGGCCAGCATGGTGTTAAGATGTGATGATTGCATCAAGTATCATTTGGGAAAATCGTTGGAAACAGGCGTTACCACAGAAGAATTGTACGAAGTTTTTGCCGTTGCCAATATTGTGGGAGGAACCATCGTTATTCCTCATACAAGACGTGCCGCAGAGTATTGGGAAGCTTTGAAAGGGAATGATAACAAGGAATAAAAGATTTTCTAAAGTTTGATGTGTGACTATAGATAATCGACCAAATCATTAAATTTGTATTCATCACATCTATTCTAACATGAGTGAAGTAACGATTAAGCCAAAAGTAGATCTCACAGCCAAAGATTTTGCAACAGATCAGGAAGTCAGGTGGTGCCCGGGTTGCGGTGATTATTCTATCCTCGCACAGGTACAAAAGATCATGCCTTCATTGGGAATCCCCAGGGAAAATATTGTAATTATTTCGGGAATTGGATGCAGTAGCCGCTTTCCGTATTACATGAATACTTACGGCATGCATTCAATCCATGGACGAGCAACAGCAGTTGCATCTGGGTTGAAAGCAAGCCGGCCTGAATTGAGTGTGTGGATTGTGACCGGTGATGGCGATGGATTGAGTATCGGCGGCAATCACACCATCCATCTGTTGAGAAGAAATTTTGATGTGAATATTATGTTGTTCAATAACCAGATTTATGGATTGACCAAAGGACAATATTCTCCTACCTCCGAGGAAAATAAAATAACGAAATCAACTCCTTTTGGAAGTATCGATCATCCATTCAATCCATTGGCATTGGCAATGGGTGCAGACGCCACGTTTGTAGCGCGTAGTATGGACCGGGATCCGAAACATTTGCAACAATTGCTGATCCGTTCTCATCAACATAAAGGCGCATCGTTCCTTGAAATATATCAGAACTGTAATATTTTCAACGATGGCGCTTTTGAACTTTTTACAGAAAAAGGAACAAAGGCTTCTGAGATACTGATGCTGGAACAAGGAAAGCCACTTGTGTTCGGCGCACAACAAAACAAAGGAATAAAACTGGATGGATTTAAGCCAGTCGTTGTTGAAATCGGAAACGGAGCTAGTGTGGACGAACTTTGGATACATGATGAAAGAGATTTTTATAAAGCGCAGATATTAACAAGAATGTTTGATGACCCAACCATCGAGGGACATTTGCCAAGGCCATTCGGCGTTTTCTACGAAACAGAAAGACACTGTTATGAAGATGTAATGGTGGCACAAATTGAAGATGTGATTAAAACCAAAGGCAAAGGCGACCTGGATAAATTGTTGCGCGGAAGAGAAACCTGGACGATTGTTTAATTTGTAAATATTTTTCGTGAGACGTGAAACGACAAACGTGAGCTAAAGTGCTCACGTTTGTCGTTTCACGTCTCACAAAAAAAAATCCCGGAACTACCGGGATTTTTTTTATTTGGTTTTTTCACAGCTAATTTTTTTTCTCATCACTGTAAAAAAAGAGCCAGCGATAGAAATCGCCGGCCTGTGCTTACCTCTGAAACCACAAAAAGAAAGAGATACTAATATTTTTCCTGAATCCTATATTCATCTGTTAAGTCGAAATTCCTATGCTTTAATATGGCGGTATATAAACCCGACCAGGGATCAAAGCAAATTCTTGTATTAAAAGGGTTGATGCAAAAAAGTTTCTTACAAACTAATTTTAAAAGGGTAGGCTGCGTAACGCAATTGCAAATCCGCTTACGAAGATGATTCATCCTCATACTTTCAATAAAAACGGAAATTGGAATAAAGAATGGAAATTGGAATAGGAACGGTTTGAAGAGTTACTTATTGATTAAATAAGTTTGTTAAAAGTAAAGACAGTTTTCTTAAAAAGCAATATTTTTTTTAAAAAATTTTAAGATAACCTGTAATTGTGTTGATTGTTGAATTTGTTTCGATGTTCAAACAGCTTATCCGGCTTGATTCGTAGCCAATTCCTTTTCAGCCGCTGAGAAGGTTTTCTCTTTCTTATAATTATACCACCACTCAGGGGCGGTTTTTTTCATAAGTGTATCAATACCACGCATGCCGAAGAGGTACCACGCGCCTTTTAATTTTCCGGAGATGGCAGTTTGAATGGCTCGTAAGCTCATGGCAAAGCCACTATCTATATATTCCATATGATGCCAATAACCTGCCGGCATAAAAAGCGTGTCTCCATGTTCAAGAATGACTTCATATCCTTTTGCCAGTTTAACCGCAGGATATTTCTGAAGTTCCAGCTTGTTATTTTCTTTATCGAAGTATTTATCAAAATTAACGAGGCTCAAAACCTCCCAGGGTTTTCGATAAAGTTTGTGCTGCTCTTCAAAAGGAAAAAGCAAAACTCTTTTCTTGCCTACAAATTGCGTGTGAAAAATATGAGAGAGATCGATATCAAAATGCATATGCGTTACCGATCCTTGTCCCCCTACGAATAACATCGGGTAGCGTTTTACAAATCCTTTCGCATATTGATCCGGCCATGTGAAATCTTTTGTGATTTCTGGAGCGTGATCAAAAAGATTGAATAAGAAAATTCGCAATTCAACCGGACCTCTTCGAACCATTTCAATATAATCGCCAAACTTCATGTATTCATCAGCAGTATTTATGGGAGTATAAGCATCACTTTTGGTATTATTATACAAACCCACTTTTACGTCACCAACAATCGACTTAAAATAATCCCAATTCCACTTTGTATATGCAGGCCACTGCTTGGCCATATCTTTAATGACCAATGGCTTCATCGGGTCATAATAATTCCGTCTGAAGTCCGCTGGACCAATTGACGCCACCTTATCCACTGCTTGCAGAACCATGGTTAAATTTGGGCAAAGGTAAAATCATGACCAATACAATTGTAAAGGATTTTAAGGAAATTTATATGAATCGATTAAATTAACTTTTTTGTTTATTTTTCGCAGAGCTCTTTTTTAACCTTAATCATGGTTCTATGCTACTGCATCTTCACCCGGATAATCCCCAGCCACGCAATATCAAAACCATTATCGAATGCTTGTTAAATGGGGGCATCATCATTTATCCAACGGATACTATTTATGGATTAGGCTGTGATATTTTTCATCATAAGGCGATCGAGCGCATTTGTCGGATCAAGAATATAGATCCGTCTAAAGCACAACTTTCTTTTGTTTGTTACGATCTCAGCGATCTGAGCAAATACACAAAAAGTATTTCAACGCCTTTGTATAGAATTCTGAAAAGTTATTTACCCGGTCCCTATACTTTTATTTTACCGGCAAGTAAAGAAGTGCCAAAAATTCTCAAGAGTAAAAAAAATACAATCGGACTTCGTGTTCCTGATAATATTATTGCGCGAACCATTGTGAAAGAATTGGCACATCCCATCCTGAGCACAACTTTACCCGGAGATAAAATAGAAGAATATACAGATCCTGAATTGATGCACGAAAAGTTTGGGCATCTTGTAGACATAGTAATAGACGGAGGCATCGGCGGTTCTATTCCATCTACCGTTATTGATTATACCTCGAGTGATGCAAGCGTTGTGAGAATAGGACAGGGAGCGTGGGGGGAGGATTGAGAAGAAGAGCGGAGAAACAGAGCGGAGAGCGAAGGATTTTTCGCTCTCCGCTCTGTTTCTCCGCTCTGTTTCTTCGTCGCTCTTCTTCTCAATCCTTAATCTGTTTTATCAATTTCTCTTTCACTCCGCCAAGCCACTCATTTTTTAATATGGAAAGAACAATAGAATCTCTTCTTCCGGTTACATCCACTACACAGCTTCTTAAAATTCCTTCTACAACGCAACCGATTGCTTTCATCGCTTCAATAGAACGTTCATTTTTTGAGTGCGCTCTGAATTCAACCCTTTCCATTCCCCATTTTTCAAATGCATATTGCAGCATCAGTAATTTGCAGTGTCGGTTGAGTCCTGTTCTTTGAAAGCTTTTTCCATACCACGTATATCCTAGCTGCGTAGCGAGGTTATTCAATTGTATTTCATAAAATCTGGAACTGCCTGCATAGGCATTCGCTTTTTTGTCGAATATGATAAATGGATATTCTTTTTGCAATGCTCGTTGATCTACGGTGATGCCGATATATTGCTGCATGTGTTCCCTGCTGTTGATCGGCGTCATGTAAAATTTCCAGATATCAGATTCATTAATGGCGAAAGGAGCAAGGAAATCCAAATCTGTTTTTTCCAATGGCCTGAGCAAAACTCTTTCATCTTCTAAAACCAGGTCTTGAGGAAATGAAATCATAGCAGCATTTTATTATCAGAAAAAAATTGAGCGAATATTTTTCGGGAGCAATTTAATTCAATCAGTTTGTAGCCGCCACTTTAATTTCCCCATCGGGCACTTGCGTGATTGCAATTTCATCATCGACTTCTTTTATAGAGAAAGGAGAAATATTAAAACTGCGTCGATGATATTTACATAATCCAAATTCTTCGATTGCCTTTCGATGTTCCATCGTACCATATCCTTTATTATTTTGCCAATTGTAATGAGGATATTTTTCGTGTAACTGTTTCATGAATTGATCGCGATGTGTTTTCGCCAATATGCTTGCCGCAGCAATGGACGCATACAAACCATCACCCTTGATAATACACTGATGCGGAATTTTTTTATATTTTTTGAAAATATGTCCATCGATCAATAAAAACTCTGGCGGATTTTTTAATTTTTTGATAGCGAGATGCATTGCTTTGAAAGAAGCTTGCAGAATATTGATCTTGTCAATTTCCTTGTTATCCACCACGGCAACTGCATAGTCGATTGCATGTTGCTCAATAAAAATTCTGAGCTCATCGCGCGTATTTTCGGGTACTTGTTTCGAATCATTCAATAGGGGATGATAGAAATCCTGCGGAAGTATAACAGCAGCCGCAAAAACAGGACCGGCATAACAACCTCTGCCTGCTTCATCGCAACCTGCTTCAATACGTGCAGCCTGGTAAAATGATTTGAGCAACGAAAATATTTTTTCAAAAATAGTGCAATGATGCTTTGACATCGGGTGGAAAAGGAACAAAATTTATCTACAATTTATAACCACCAAATTTCTATCTTCATTCTCCAAATTTTTTCAAAATGAATTTGATTGAATGGATAAGCAAACCCTGGCCCTGGTGGGTGGCAGGTCCACTGATCGGACTGGTGGTTCCAGTGCTGCTCATCATGGGAAATAAAACATTTGGAGTTTCTTCCTCCTTGCGCCATATATGCGCGGCCTGTTTTCCTGCAAATATTTCTTTCTTTAAATACAATTGGAAAAAAGAAGCATGGAATCTTTTTTTTGTGACGGGAATATTTGCAGGAGGAATTGTGACCGCAATCTGGCTTAAGAATCCAAATCCTATTCAAATAAATCCTGCATTGGTAAATGAACTGCAGCAAAATGGAGTCAGCGATTTTGCAGGATTGATGCCCACAGATCTCTTTAACTGGCACAGCCTGCTGACCATAAAAGGAATTATGTTAACAGTTGTAGGCGGATTTCTCGTAGGATTTGGAACACGATATGCGGGTGGCTGCACTTCCGGACATGCAATCATGGGAATATCGAATCTGCAATGGCCTTCATTGGTTGCAACCTGCTGTTTTATGGCCGGTGGATTTATAATGGCGAATCTTATTCTGCCTTTTATTTTGAAACTTTAAAAATCAGTGATGGAAACAATCATAGAAAAGTCGAGGCTGCCTGAAATGAATACGGATTTTGAAGTTCGCTCATTAGACACAGCCAGTTTGAATGAATCGGAGTTACAGCATCCCTGGTGGTATAATCTCAAATATTTTGCTGCCGGAATTTTGTTCGGCATCATTCTCGTGAAGGCAGAAATTATTTCATGGTTTCGCATCCAGGAAATGTTTCGCCTGCAAAGCTTTCACATGTATGGAGTAATCGGTTCAGCCATCGTGGTAGGGATCATTTCAATATGGATCATAAAAAGATTTAAGATCAAAACAATTTATGGCGAGCCGATCGTGTTACGATCTAAAAAATTCCACAAAGGGCAGATATATGGAGGTGTTTTATTTGGATTGGGTTGGGCAATAACAGGAGCTTGTCCCGGTCCGCTGTTTGCACAAATTGGCGCTGGCTTCACGGTTGTGACAATTACTTTATTGAGTGCAATCGGAGGTACCTGGGTATATGGAAAGATCAGGGAAAAGTTGCCGCATTGACTTTGTCAGGCCACCGTTGGGTAAACGAATCTTCACTTTCGGTGATCTGCTCAACGATGATGTTTCAAAAACCTTCATTTTGCGCCCCGATCACGAGCGCTGAGTTAAAAGTATTTTTTATTGCTGATTCAAATAAATGTTTTACCTTACTCGACTGAGTGATCCCTGAGTAATTTCCAGTAGCCTGCTGAAGCATTACTAAATAAAATGCCGGCATATGTTTACTGCAAAATCCTTCACATTTAATTTCCTTTTTTTAAGGCACCAGTTTCGCGTTGTCATTCCGTGTACAAAAGGAATAGTTTTTTGTTTCCTGTTTTTTGCATTCCAGCCTTTCTTATTTAGTAATCTCCAAGTAACAAAATTTTCATCTCTTAACTAAAAACTCACATTTATCATGGAAGACACAAATCAAAAAACAACCGACCGCCGTAACTTTTTGGGAACAATCGCAGCAAGTGCAGCAGCATTTGGCATTGCCACAATTGGTTCACCGTTGCGGTCCGCTGCAGAAACTGCGGCACCAGGTGCTGCCGATGCAGACGCATGGTTCAATAAACTTACTGGAAAACACAAAATGGTTTTCGATGTTACCAGACCTCATGAATTAATGCCTTTTGTATGGCCAAGAGTTTTTTTATTGACCAACCAAGCAACAGGCACCGCAGAAAAAGACAATAATGTAGTTGTCGTATTGCGTCACGACGGCATTCCATATGCTTTCGAAGATCGCATATGGGCAAAATATAAATTCGGAGAAGTGTTCAAAGCAGATGATCCACAAACAAAAACTGCTTCTGTTCGCAATCCATTTTGGAAACCAAAACCAGGCGATTACAAAGTGCCGGGCTTTGGTGCTGTTGAAATCGGTATCGATCAGTTGCAAGCAAGTGGTGTAATGTTCTGTGTTTGCGATGCTGCAATGACTGTTTTTTCTACTGCCCTGGCACAAGGAATGAATTTGGATCCCGTTGAAGTGAAGAAAGACTGGATGTCAGGATTATTGCCAGGCGTGCAGGTTGTTCCCTCAGGCGTATGGGCTGTAGGACGCGCGCAAGAACACGGATGCGCATATTGCTTCGCAGGATAAATCGGATAATGATTATTGATATTAAAAAATAACAGGCAGATAAAATCGCATATACCTGCCTGTTATTTTGCTGCTTCACCTGGATCATATTACTATTTTTTCATGTCGAATAAAATTTTTTCCGGGCTGATTATTTTAGGCTCGATCATCGGCATCGCTGTTTTTTTTGACGGATGCCATGCAGAAGACGATCAGCAAAAAAATGTTTTGACGTCGACTGCTTCTTTAAAGAGTGAATGGATTGCTCCCGACAGCAACTCAATTCCTCAATCTGAAGAAGGTGCATTAATAAGATATGGCAGAGAACTTATCGTGAACACAACCGAATATTTGGGACCGAATGGAAAAATCCGGCACCAGTCGAATGGAATGAATTGCCAGAATTGCCATCTTGCTGCTGGCACAAAACCCTGGGGAAATAATTATGGCAGTGTTTATTCAACGTATCCAAAATTCAGGGAAAGACGCGGTGCCATAGAAACTGTTTCCCAACGTGTGAACGATTGTTTGCAAAGAAGTTTGAATGGACAACCTCTCGACACCAACAGCCATGAAATGAAAGCGATGCTCGCCTATATGAAATGGTTAGGTAAAGATGTTGAAAAAGGAAAAAAACCTTTGGGTACTGGTATCGTGCAATTAAAATTTTTAGAACGTCCCGCCGATCAGGAAAAAGGAAAACTAATTTATATTTCTACTTGTCAACGATGTCATGGACCAAATGGCGAAGGACAATTAAAGCCTGGACAAACAACCTATTTATATCCACCTTTATGGGGACCTAATAGTTACAATACTGGCGCCGGATTATATCGTTTAACACGTTTTGCAGGGTATGTAAAAGAAAATATGCCATTCGGTGTGGACCATGAACACGAAATGTTGAAAGACGATGAAGCATGGGATGTTGCGGCTTTTGTTAATTCACAACCACGACCAGTAAAGACTTTTAAAGAAGATTGGCCAAATATTTCTCTCAAACCAATCGATCATCCTTTCGGTCCTTATGCGGATAGTTTTTCTGAAAAGCAACATAAGTACGGGCCATTCGGTCCGATTCAGAAAGCAAGGAAGAGTTGATTGGTTGAGTGAGGAGAAGAGGGGAGAAACAGAGCGAAGAGTGAAGGTTGTACGCTCTCCACTCTGTTTCTCCGCTCTTCTCTCCCTACCTTTGCACCCGTTATGCAAAAGTCTTCTTCTCGCGCGGTCGCTTATTGGGTGCTGATCGGTGTTGTGATGCTGGTTATCCAGGTTATATTGGGAGGCATTACCAGATTAACAGGCTCGGGATTATCAATCACCGAATGGAATATTGTAACCGGCGCACTCCCTCCACTCAACCAACAGCAATGGATAACCGAATTTGAAAAATATAAATTAACTCCGCAGTATCACTTGCTCAATACGGGTTTTGAATTATCCGATTTCAAATTTATTTTTTTCTGGGAATGGTTCCATCGCCTTTGGGCAAGATTGGTTGGCGTTGTATTTATTGTTGGCTTTGTGTACCTGCTTTGGAAAAAAGAACTTAAGAGGGAAATGATAAAACCATTGATCATTCTTTTCCTGCTCGGCGCCTTGCAGGGAGCTGTTGGCTGGATCATGGTGGCAAGCGGTTTAACAGGCGATGCAATTTATGTGCGACCGACAAGACTCGCTCTTCATTTTATTTTTGCAATGGGATTGGTTTGCTATGCTTTTTGGTTTGCCTTGCAATTGTCGATTCCACGTAAAGAAATTTCTTATAATAAACCAATTCGAGGTTATACATGGAGCATCATTTTCGTTTTGTTTTTTCAACTGTTGTATGGTGCGTTAATGGCCGGACATAAAGCCGCTGCGGTGGCGCCAACCTGGCCTTCTATCAACGGAGATATTATTCCTTCTTCTTTATTTAAAGAAACGCCACTCCGATTAAATTTTATTGACAATACCATAACCATTCATTTTATACATCGTTTGTTAGCTTATATCATTTTAGTGCTTATAGGCATCTGGTCCGTAAAAGCATACAGACTTCGCTCAGATTCCCGCTACCTGATCAAAGGCAGGTGGATGCCCATTTTTTTTGTTGTTCTTCAAATTGCATTGGGAATAGCGGCAGTGTTATCCAGCCCGGGTATTGTCGCGAATCGCTGGGTGTTTTTTGATTGGGTTGCGCAACTGCACCAACTCACCGGTATGCTGTTGTTGTTAACGATGATCTATATGCTTTACCTCGTGCGACCAGTGTTGAGAAAGGTATAATTTTATGATGGAGTTTCCGTTTGAGAAAGAGGTTGAGGAGAGTGATTAGTCGACAAACCGACCAATCAACTCACCCCTAACTCCATCGATTGCTTATTTTCGTGTACCATTCTGAAGCCTCACCATGCAATACATCAGAGCGATCTATTATTCATTTCCAGTGCAGTTACTATTACTGCATTTTAAAAAATTCCAGGTATTGCTGGTATTCTGGTTTATTTTATTCAGCACCATCAACGGAGTTTTTATGAGGTCATTCGGTGCAGATGCATTGTTTCTGGCGCCCGAATACCTGGATAACGTAAATGCATTGAGCACTGGAATCGTAGGTGCTGCGATGGGTGCTTTTATCATGAGCTGGAATATCACCACGTTTATTCTTTTCAGCCGTCACTTTCGTTTTCTAGCTACTGCTTCAAAACCATTTTTAAAATATTGCATTAATAATTTTATTCTGCCACTTTCGTTGCTCTTGTTTTATTTTTTTAAGGCGGTGAAATTTGATGCAAACAAAGAATTGCTGAACTATGGTGAAATATTATTATTGATCGCAGGATTTTTAGTTGGGTTTGGTCTAATCATCACGATTTCATTTTTATATTTCTTCGGCGCGGATAAATCCATCATTCGTCAGATGACCCCGCTGATCAGCAATCCTCAATTATTTAAATCGCAATTCAGGCATAGTGAAGTTAAATTGAGTGAAAGCCGTTTGATCAAAGTAAAATGGTATCTCAATACACCTTTCTCGGTCAAGAACGTGCGCGACGTGTCTCACTATAGTCGCGAATTCATTGAAAGTATTTTCAGCCGGCATCATTTTTCCGCGATCCTTTCCATTTTTATCGCATTTATTTTTTTGGTGGTCGTTGGATTTTTTATGGACAAACCTTTTTTCCAACTACCTGCGGCTGCCAGTATCATGATCTTTTTTGCAATCTTGATTTCGATATCGGGAGCTTTTTCATATTTTCTGCAGAGCTGGAGTATTCCTTTTTTGATTGGACTTTTCTTCATGCTAAATCTCCTCTATAAATATGATGTGATCGATCCAACCAATAAAGCGTACGGATTGAATTATACAAATCGAAACGATCGCCCGCAATATAATCGCGATGCATTATTACAGCTATGCTCACCCGAAAAAGTGGAGCGCGACAAACAAAAAATGATCGAGGTGCTCGATAATTGGAAAAGAAAACAGAAAGAAGAAAAACCGCTCCTTTATATTTTGAATACAAGTGGTGGCGGAAACAGGAGCGCAACTTTTACAATGAACGTATTGCAGAAGCTCGATCAATTGAGTGAAGGAAAGTTAATGGATAAAACTTTTTTAATAACCGGCGCATCCGGCGGAATGTTTGGCGCAACTTATTTCCGCGAGCTCGCACGATTAAAAGCGAATGGAGATACTTCCATCAATTTACACGATCATCGATATGCCGATGCAATATCCGGTGATCTGCTCAATCCATTATTTTCTTCTTTTGTTGCGAGAGATCTCGCATCACCTGCGCAAAAATTTAAAGTAGGAAATTATGAATATATAAAAGATCGTGGCTACGCATTTGAACAAAAATTAAATGCAAATACCAATGGTGTGTTGAATCGCCAATTAAAAGATATGGAACAGGATGAAAATGCAGCGAAAATTCCATTGACATTATTCAGCTCGGTGGTCACAAGAGATAGCCGCACCATGTTGATCAGTAGCCAGCCGATTAGTTTTTTAATGCGACCGATATCGGATACAACACGCGTTACTCAAATGGATCCGGATGCCATCGACTTCGGCGCGTTTTTTTCCAAACAGGATCCGATGAACATGCGCCTGCTCACTGCGTTAAGAATGAATGCAACATTTCCTTATGTGCTACCAAATGTCTGGCTTCCTACAAATCCTGTTGTTGACGTAATGGATGCTGGCTTCCGCGATAATTTTGGTGAACAAACAGCTATCCGGTTTTTAAATGTGTTCAAAGATTGGATATTGGAAAATACCGGTGGTGTTGTGTTGATTCAAATTCGTGATCGTAAAACAGGCGGTTGGGAAAATCCATATGAATCGACAGATATCACGGAGATTTTTACAAAACCATTGCTGTTACTTCAATATAACTGGTACAAAATGCAGGAATATAACCAGGACGATTTATTGAGCATGACGCAGGGCACAATGGGTAAATATTTTTATAAACTGACTTTTCAATACGTTCCGAAAAATGCTGATGAAGGCGCAGCATTAAATTTTCATCTCACACGCCAGGAGAAATTAGATATTGCAAACGCATTGAATACAAAAGATAACCAGGTAGTGTTTCGGAAAGCGCTAGCGTTGTTTAATCAGTAAATTTATTAGAGGCAAGTGGCGAGTAGTTATCCAGCTAACCAACTGTCAGAAAAAGTAAACTTGAACATTGAGTGTTGAATATTCTTCTGAAAACACTCAATAATCAATATTCAACACTCAATGTTCAATGATAGAAACTTAGCACCACTTTCCACCAACTACTCGCCACTAACTTCAACGGGCTGCAATAACCTGAAACAATTCCTGATAATATTTATTTTAAATTCTTCGCTGGTTTCTCCGGGATCGCCGTCAACATGCAAGGGAGCATTTCCCAAATTTTTAATGGTCAACGAATCGGTTTGCAAATAAATTATATTCTTATTCTTGAAATAATCGGTGGTGTGTTGAACTGCATTGATGCCGGTAACCTGGTTTATCAATGAAAACGGCAACATCAATTTGCTCATTTTTTTTACGATCACAACATCGAGTAATCCATCTCCAAGACTCGCTTGTGGCGCGATGGTAAAATTATTTCCGAATTGATTGCTATTGGCGATGCAGATAAAGAACGCCTCCGTGCGGAATGATTTATTTTTCAATTTGATTTCAAAAGGATATGGCTTTGCTTTAAAAAAGTTGACTGCCGATACTTTGATATAGGTTTGTAATCCTCTTCTTTTTTCTTTTGCAAATTCGTGAGCAACCAACGCATCGAAACCGATTCCGCAAAGCATACAGGAAAACTGATCGTTGATAAAAAATGCATCTGTCTGGCAAGTATTTCCTGCAAAAATAATTTCAAGTGCTTTGGATGGTTGCTTGGGGATTTTCGCAGCAAAGGCCAAACCATTACCCGATCCCATGGGTATGATCCCGATATTAACCTTGATTCCTTTAAGAGACGATACCACCTGATTCACGGTGCCATCACCTCCGCAAATAACTATATCCGTAAAAAATTCTTTTTGAATTTTTTTTCTCAGGAAATCATAGTTGCCATCTTTTGCTGTGGGAAGAATTTCAAATTCAATTTCTCGTTCGCGGGTTTTGCGCGCCACAAGTGATTTAATAGAAGATTTTTTTCTTGTGCCTGAAATCGGATTAAAAAGATAGATAATTTTTCTTTTCATTTTCGCTAAACGATAAGTGATTTCAATCTATCTAACCATTTAACCATTTCAACTGTTCAGGTTTCATGCAATTTATTTGGACCAGGCGAAGTGTTACCATCTCAACAACGCGCTTCCCCACGTAAAACCGCTTCCGAAAGCAGCGAGACAAATTAAATCACCATCCTGGATTTTTCCATCTTCCCAGGCTTCGCATAAGGCAATGGGCACTGAAGCTGCGGTTGTATTCCCGATTTTCTGAATATTATTATAAACCTGCTCATCACTCAAGCCCATTTTTTGTTGTACGTATTGACTGATGCGTAAATTGGCCTGGTGAGGAATCAACATTTTCAAATCGGAGGTTTTCAGTTGATTTTGATTCAGCGCCTCCATGATTACCTCAGGTAATTTTATTACTGCTTTTTTAAAAACCGCCGGGCCATCCATATAGGGATAAAGATCTTCTTTGGCTAAAAGATCTTCTGTAATAAATAATCCTCCATAAGGTTTTTCTGGCACGGGAGGTTTTTTGGCCGATACAAAACGTCCAGCATGAAAACCAGGATTCATCATAGAAAGCAACTCGGCATCGCTGCCATCACTATGCAGATGCGTACTTAAAACTCCCTGATCATTTTTCATTGTTGGTTGCAGCACAACTGCACCTGCACCATCTCCAAATATCACGCTGATATTTCTTCCGCGCGTACTGAAGTCAAGCGCATACGAATGCGTTTCCGAAGCAATCAACAAAATATTTTTATACATTCCGGTTTTGATGAACTGATCTGCAACGGAAAGTCCATATACAAATCCGCTACATTGATTACGTATATCCAACGCCGCTATTTCTTTCATATTCATCATGCGTTGTGTCAATACACCACAACCGGGAAAAAAATAATCGGGACTAAGTGTTGCGAAAATAATAAAATCAATATCCTGGGAACTGATACCCGCGCGTTCGATCGCAATCTTTGCAGCTTCGACGCCCATAGTGGTGGTAGTATCTTTATAACGAGTTGCGAAACGTCTTTCCTTGATGCCGGTGCGTTCAATAATCCATTCGTCTGTTGTATCCATTACCTTGGTCAGGTCGTCGTTGGTAACAACATTTTCCGGCAAATACATTCCAATTCCTGCAATTTTTGAGCGAATCATTATAACCCCATTTAAGACAGAATGGAAAATTACAAAAAACTAAAAGACCAGACATCAAAACGAATAATTACCCGTGTTAAGGACTTGATTTTTGAGAGGCGGAAGGTATGGGGTGTAGGGTATAGCTAGCTCATTTTCTACTCGTGGTTTTTATTTTTCGAGAAGCAACATTATTTAATTAGCAGCTTGCCATACCCTACACCCCATACCTTCCACCTCGAAAATCAAACTGACTCACTACCCGATTTTGGCCGATTTTACCATGCTAAAAGCCCTTTTTCATGACTATCAGGTTCATTAACACGAATTATCGGCATATCAACCTAAAAATGATTTAACTTAATTAAAAATCGACTGACCATGTCTGCCAACGAAAAAATAAAAACTGCCATCGAGCGGGTTACAAAAACGCTGATGCAGAGGCCTTCCTTTGGATTGGGGACGGGCATTTCAAAAACAACCATAACCAATGGACTCACCTGCGAAATACAAGAAGGCAACTGGAAATTTGTTGCAGATATGCCCGAACAAGTTGGAGGCAACGCCGCCGGACCGGTTCCCGGAGTTTTCGGCCGCGCCGCATTAGGAAGTTGTTTGGCTATTGGATATATGATGCGCGCTGCGCAATTGGGAATTTCAATCAATGCACTCGAAGTAGAAGTGCAAGCAGATTATGATGATGGCGCATTGTTTGGAACAACACCAGGTACGCCGCCCGGTTATCTTGAAGTAAGATATTCGGTTACTGTTGACAGTGATGCTTCTGAAGAAGATATCATGCGCGTAATTAATGAGGCGGACCAATTTAGTCCTTACCTCGATGTTTTTAGCAGGGCACAAAAATGTGTTCGTAAAATATATTTAGCTTCTCAAAAATCAAATTGATGATGGATCCGGCATTTCAACGAAGAGTGCAGAGATATGGATGGGACAAAGCCGCAGCGTACTATGAAAATTTCTGGCAGGATCAATTAAAGCCCGCCCAGGATTTAATGCTCGAACTTTTGAAATTACAACCAAGGGAGAAAGTATTGGATGTTGCGAGTGGTACCGGTCTGGTGAGTTTTCGTGCGAAGCAACAAGTAGGAGCAGACGGCTATGTTTTCGGAACAGATATTTCTGAAAAGATGGTTGCGATTTCAAATGACATTGCAAAAGAAAAAGACTTAAGAAATATTCAATTTGAAAGAATGGATGCGGAGGATTTGCAGGTTCCGGATCAGGAATTCGATGCTGCAATGTGTGCACTTGGATTGATGTATGTGCCCGATCCATTAAAGGCTTTGAAAGAAATGTATCGTGCGTTGAAAACAGGAGGCAGGGCTGCTGCGGCAGTATGGGGTCAGCGAGATCATTGCGGATGGTCCGGAACTTTTGATATTATCGACAGAAGAGTAACATCTGAAGTGTGCCCGATGTTTTTTAATCTCGGTAATCCCAATCAGCTTTCACTTTATTTCAAAGTTGCCGGTTATTCATCGATAACGTCAAAAAAAATTTCCACAAAATTATATTATGAATCGGCTGAAGAAGCTTGTGGTGCGGCTTTTCCGGGCGGTCCGATGGCACTTGCTTATAATAAATTCAGTGATGCTGTGAAAGACGAAGTGCATGCAGAATATCTTGAATCAATCGATAAATATAAAAATGGAAACGGTTATGAACTGCCGGGTGAATTTGTTGTGGCGATTGGGCGGAAACTTGAACCATGATTAGCCTGATTTAAAGGGATTATGAGGAGAGTTGAATAGTTGATTGAGTTGATAGGTTGATTAGTTGACTCGTGCCTTCAGCATGTCAATTCGAGCAAAGCGAGGGATCTAAATTCTTCTTTCGTATAAATATTAAAAAAATCAGCACTCAATCTTCAATCAGAAAAAAAAGATTCCTATCGTGGCTCGGAATGACATGCTGAAGGCACGAGTCAACTAATCAACCTATCAACTCAATCAACTATTCAACTCTCCTCATAATCTTCTTAAATCAGGCTAATCATGGTTCAGTTTTTCCTTCATAAACTTTTCAATTTCTTTTTGCACTCCTTCCACATCATGCGATTTTATGGGAGAACCTATAACATGATTGCCTGTATTCGGCATTGCAACTTTTCTTTTTGATTCAGGAGCTGTTCCCAATTCGTCAAACATTTTAAGTATAGCAGATACTTTTACAACATCATCTTGGTGCTGCTCATCTTTATAATAATATAAAACAAGCAAGGGCTGTTTTACTTTTTCAAATGTTTCTTTATTCATTGTAGTTTCCAATAATTCTTCGAGTGCAACGGCTGCTTCTAATCGATAAGGCTTGTTCCAATACTGTTTGTAAATAGGCCTATCATCATCAGATGCATTGTAGTCGCTCTTTTTTACCATTCTTGCAACCTGGAGTCCCCAATGATTATTTAATACCCACGCATTGGGATCATTGATTGCAATGTTCGGCGACATTAATATTAATCCTGCAATATCATTTGGATAAGCGGCCGCAAGTTGTAATGCAAGTGTGCCACCGGTTGAAGTTCCCATAAGAATAACTTTCTTTCCGAGTTGTTTCCCGATCGCCAAAGCTTGCTTTGCAGATTCCCAATAATTATCGGCTGTGAGATGTATCAATTGCTCACTCGTATCAATTCCATGTTCAGCCAATCGCGACAGGTACAAATTGCAATCAAATTCTTTTGCAATATTTCTATGAATGGGATCGCCTTCTTTTTGTGAAGCCGAAAAACCATGGAGGTATACTATGGAGTATGGCGTTTTTTGCTTTGTAGAATCGTTTGCCCAAACGATTCTCGCTTCATTGTCGGGTTTCAATTTATGTTGCGATTCTATATCATGCACATATTTCTCCAATGAATTTGCATCACCCGGAACAACGGGCATTTCTTGATTATATTTTGGCGCATCAGGACTTGGACCGGCGATGTAGATAAGAATTACAGCAACTGGGATTAGGACAAGCCATTTCCTACGCATACAGTAAATTTGGTGATGAATATTCGACAAGATAGAGAATAATATGAATCCTGAAACTGGTAAATATATAATACTGGTGGGTGGAGTGCTGATCCTGGTTGGTATCCTGATTTATTTTTTTTACGACAAGCTGCATTGGATCGGTCATCTTCCCGGTGATATCAGGATAGAAAGAAAAAATTTTCGTTTGTATTTTCCCATTACAACGATGATCATTTTTAGCATCCTACTCACACTCGTTTTTCAAATCATCAGAAGATTTTTATAACAGACTGAAATAAGTTTCCGATATTAGGGTTGAATACTGCTCTGATTATTTTAACCAAATTAATTGTTTATGGCTTCTTCCAGTCAACGCTTTCTTGCCCTGGATGTTTTTCGTGGAATGACTATTTGTTTTATGATTATTGTTAATACACCCGGTAGTGGACAATTCTCTTATTCTCCATTGGAACACGCCAGGTGGCACGGCTTTACGCCAACAGATCTTGTGTTTCCTTCATTTCTTTTTGCAGTTGGAAATGCAATGAGTTTTGTAATGACGAAATGGGCGAACCTCCCTCAATCGCAGGTGCTGGGAAAAATTTTTAAACGCACTTTCATTATCTTTTTATGTGGTTATCTGTTGTATTGGTTTCCATTTGTTGAATTAGATAAGAGCAATAATCTGATAATGTCTCCTATTTCTCACACAAGAATTTTCGGAGTGCTTCAACGCATCGCTATTGCATATTGCATTGCTTCATTGATGATTTATTACCTCAAACCAAAAACATCTTTCATAATTGGATTAATAATTTTATTGCTTTACTGGATAGTATTGATGATTGGAAATTCTGCTGATCCCTACAGCATGACGGGTAATTTCGGATACACAATAGATAAATGGATTCTCGGTGAAAATCATATGTATCATGGCGAAGGTGTTGCATTCGAGCCGGAAGGTATCCTTGGTACTTTTCCATCTGTTGTGAATGTGATCGGAGGATATATCGTTGGGCAATTCCTTCAACAAAAAGGAAAAACATACGAAGGAATTTCAAAACTTATGCTCGCTGGTTTTGCATGTCTCACTGCTGCTTATTTGTGGGATCTTGTTTTCCCTATCAACAAAAAACTTTGGACAAGTCCTTTTGTATTGTACACTGTGGGACTTGACTGCATCATCATTTCTTCCATTATTTACCTGGTTGATTTTCTCGGAAAAACAAAATGGACAAATTTCTTTACGGTGTTTGGAAAAAATCCATTGTTTATTTATCTCGTATCAGAAGTTGGTGTAATTATTTTATATATCATTCATATTAATCCAAAGCAGCCATTGTATAATTGGCTCTATGAAAATGTGTACAAGCATGCAGGTTTATATTTCGGATCACTGCTCTTCGCAATTTCATGGATGTTGTTCTGCTGGGTGGTTGGATATATCCTTGATAAGAGGAAGATTTATGTGAGAGTATGATTTGTCGAAAAGTTGATTAGTCGATAAGTCGTGAAAAAACTCTTTAAATAAATCTTAATAGTCTGCCACAATGGACTAATCAACTTATCGACCAATCAACTTTTCAACAAATCAACCACTCACTCGTAAATCCGCACATTAGTTTCTTCTTTGTCTCTCCGTTAAAAAGAGTTACCTTTGCACGTCCAAAAAAAGCACTTGAACATAAGCTCCTAGTAATTAACTATTTGATAAATACTAAGTGCAAAGTGCCAACGTTAAAAGGTAAATCATTATGGAGATAAGGAATATAGCAATCATCGCTCACGTTGACCATGGAAAAACAACTTTGGTGGATAAAATTCTTCACGCCACAAAGGTGTTTCGTGATAACCAGGAAACTGGTGAATTGATTATGGATAGCAACGACCTCGAGCGCGAAAGAGGTATCACCATCTTTAGCAAAAACGCAGCCGTTAAATATAAAGATGTTAAAATAAATGTAATCGATACTCCGGGCCACGCCGACTTTGGTGGTGAGGTAGAACGTGTGTTGAAAATGGCTGACGGAGTTTTGTTATTGGTAGATGCATTCGAAGGTCCAATGCCGCAAACACGTTTCGTGTTGCAAAAAGCGCTGCAATTAAATTTGAAACCAATTGTTGTTATTAATAAGGTCGACAAACCAAATTGTCGTCCGGATGAAGTACATGATGCAGTATTCGAATTATTTTTCAATCTCAATGCAACTGAAGAGCAACTTAATTTTCCGACGTATTATGGTTCAGGAAAACATGGTTGGTTCAATGATTCATTGACACCATCTGAAGATATTACTCCGTTGCTGGATGGTATTTTAAAATATGTTCCGCCTCCCGCGATCAGCGAAGGAAGTTTGCAATTGCAGGTTACGTCTCTCGACTACTCTTCTTTCCTGGGAAGAATTGCAATCGGAAAAGTAACACGCGGATCGATTAAAGAAGGACAGGCTTTTGCATTGATGCAGGCTGATGGCACTATAAAAAGACAAAAGGTAAAAGAATTATACGTTTTTGAATCTTTGGGCAAAAAGAAAGCGACAGAAGTAATTGCCGGAGATATTTGCGCTGTTGTTGGCGTGGAAGGTTTCAATATCGGGGACACGATCGCAGATGTAGAAAACCCTGAAGCATTGCCTGTAATTAGCGTTGATGAACCCACGATGAGCATGTTGTTTTCTATCAATAATTCTCCTTTCTATGGAAAAGATGGAAAATTTGTAACATCCAGGCATCTTCGTGATCGCCTGATGAAAGAAACAGAAAAAAATCTGGCTCTTCGTGTAGAGGATACCGATAGTGCCGATGGATTCAATGTGTATGGAAGAGGAATTCTGCATTTAGGAATATTGATTGAAACCATGCGTCGCGAAGGATATGAGTTGACGGTAGGACAACCACAGGTTATTGTAAAAGAAATTGATGGTAAGAAATCCGAGCCAGTCGAGATATTGGTTGTAGATGTACCAGATGAATTCAGTGGTAAGGTGATCGACCTGGTAACACAACGCAAGGGTGAATTACTTGTAATGGAAACAAAAGGAGAAATGCAACACCTGGAATTCGAAATTCCTTCTCGCGGATTAATTGGACTTCGTTCAAATATGTTGACGAATACTGCAGGTGAAGCTGTAATGGCGCATCGATTCAGTGAATACAAGCCTTGGAAAGGCCCGATCCCCGGAAGAAATAATGGAGTATTGCTTTCTAAGAACCAGGAACGCACGACAGCCTATTCGATCGATAAATTGCAGGATCGCGGAAGATTTTTTGTAGATCCGGGAGAAGATGTTTACAAAGGACAGATCATCGCGGAACATATTAAACCGGGAGACTTGATCGTAAACGCTACAGAAGCAAAAAAATTAACCAACCATCGCGCGAGCGGAAGTGATGATGCCTCGCGCATTGCTCCAAAAATCCTCATGACTTTAGAGGAATGCATGGAGTACATACAGCAGGATGAATGTATTGAAGTAACGCCGAAGAATGTGCGCTTGCGCAAAACGATCCTGGACGAAGACGAAAGAAAGAAATTCCAGAAGATGTTAAAAACTGAAGAAGTGGGATAATCATAATCGTTTTCTTTTCATAATCGGTGTAACTTTGAGCAAAGTATTTCCGATGAAAAAGTGGGTATTGATATTATCGTTCACAATGTATGCCTCAATATTTTTGAGCATTCAGGTTATCGATGCCCAATGCTCCATCTGTACAAAAACTGCACAACAAATGGGTGAAAGACCTGCGAAAGCTTTGAACGCAGGAATTATTTATCTCGCATTCGCCCCATTGGCAATCTTCGGATATATTGGTTATCGCTGGTGGAAAAGTAATAAAGACTAACCATGATTTACCAGATTTAAAAGGATTACACGGAAAGTCGATCAGCTTTTCGCAGAATCATTTTAAATCTGGTAAATCATGGTTCACAAATTGGTAAAGATTAAAATGATGATCGCGCAATTGTGTTGATATCATTTCCTGCAACTGATGTTTGCTGATTCCCTGCATGCGTTTTTGTATCAACAACTGATAGGCGCGTTCAGCCATCAGCCATGCTTTCAGCGAGAGGTGATCCTGCTGCTTATCCAAAATTTCTAAAATCTTTTCAAATAATTCCGTGGTTCCCTTTTTTTCCGATGCCACTGTTTTTATAATTGGAATTTCTTGCACATGAGTTGCAAAAGCAGGAGCGAGCATCATGCGTAAATTTTTTACAAATTCATCCGCGTCGGGACGATCTGATTTATTCACCACAAAAATATCGGCGATTTCCATCAGCCCGGCCTTCATGGTCTGAACTTCGTCGCCACCTTCTGGCACAGATACTACAACGGTGATATCTGCAAGTCCGGCAATCTCCACTTCACTTTGTCCAACACCAACCGTTTCCACAAATATGTAATCAAAATCGCCAGCCTTTATCAGCTCCGTGATCTCTATGATTTTTGGATTCAATCCTCCTAATGACCCGCGACTGGCCAATGATCTTATAAATACAAGCGGATGATTATACCATTGACTCAAACGGATTCGATCTCCCAACAAAGCGCCATAATTAAAAGGTGAAGACGGATCGACGCACAGCACCGCAGTTTTTTTGTTGGCATTCACCATTTCTCCAATCAATGCATCTGTTAACACACTTTTGCCAGCACCCGGCGGACCTGTAATACCGATGATCTTTGCATGATCATTGTATTTTATTTGCGATAACAAATTTTCATATCCGGCAACTCCATTTTCAACCAGGGAAATACTTCTTGATAAATGCTTCACAGATCCTTGTTGGATCTGCTGCAGAAAAAATCCCCAATCCCTTGTTGATCCTGGTTGCATATAGCGGTTATAAGTATTGATCAATCCCTTTTTCGCAATGAGTTTGATTTGTTTTTATCGCTTGCTTTACAATTTCGTCATTTTGTAATACATGACTGCGATCGTACTCCTGATGATACAAATGATAAACGATGCCCTGCAATTTAAAATAAACTCTTTTTATACCGGTATTGTATAGCCGAATTACGAGCTCCGTATCTTCTCTTCCCCAGCCGTGGATATTTTCGTTGTAGCCATTGACAGCAATAATATCTTTTTTCCAGAAGGACATGTTACAACCTCTGAGATTATAAAGCCCCTTTTCTTTTTTGAAAAATTCGATGAATTTCGCAAGCCCCGGCAAATGCACGCCATTGAACTGATTGTGCACACCACTGGCAAAAATTGAAACCTCCGTATTCTTTTTTTTGATTAGTTGGGTGGATAATGACTCATCCAACAATACCCTGCTTCCTGCAATAAAATAACCTTTACGGCTAACCGAAAGATGGTCTCTGACAAAAGAAGGATGTAATATTAGGTCGCCATCAATTTGTATAAGATATTCTCCCATGGCAGCCGCCATCGACTTGTTTCGAATTTTTCCCAATTGAAATCCTTCATCGGGTTGCCAGATATGACGGATAGGAATCGATGTCATTTTTTGAAAATCCTTCACCAATTTTTCTGTATCATCTTTTGAACCATCATCAGCGATAATTATTTCGGTGGGTAATAAAGATTGTTTCGTTGTACTCAGCAAACACAACTCGAGCGCTTCCGGCCAGTTATAAGTAGCAATAATCAGTGAGGAAGTAGGTAATCGTTTCATAATTGGTTGTTACGATGGCGGCAGGTTTCTTTGGCGATGCCACAGTTTAATATATTTAATAAAAGTGGCATAGGCGCCTGCTTTAGCGATAAGTAAACCATCCCGTCCATCCAAAAAACCAAGCTTGATAATGTAACTGGAAAAAAATGCAACCGGCGGATTCACCAATAATTTAAACAGCGTCGCTTTCTTCCCATTTTTAAGCATAGCCTCTGCTTGTATTGTTGTGAAACGATTCATCTGTGTAATATGTTCTTCGATAGATGCATAAGTATAATGCAGTATATCTCCTTTGAGAAAAGATACTTTTTTTCCTGTTTGCATAATTACTTTGTCGTGCGGATTCTCTCCACCCCACCTGGCTTTTTTTCGATTAAACAAACGCAATTTGGTATCGGGGTACCATGAACCGTGACGAATCCATTTTCCCGCGTAGCTGGCGCAACGATTCATATGGTATCCATCCGCGCTGAAATCTTTTTTTGCTTGCTGAATAGATAATGCCAGTGGTTCACTGATCGCTTCATCGGCATCGAGCGATAAAACATAATCGTTCGTGGCCTGGTCGAGTGCAAAATTTTTCTGCTCGATATATCCAAGAAAAGTTTGCTCAATAAAGCGCGCCCCAAAATCCAGGCATATCTTTTTTGTTTGATCTGTGGAAAATGAGTCTACAACCACGATTTCATCTGCAAAGGCGCGGACACTTTCAAGGCAGCGTTGTATATTTTTTTCCTCATTAAAAGTAATAATCACTATCGAAAGCGCTGTCATTAGCCTGTTTTTGACTGCTAAAATTAGTAATTCATTTTGCATGAATCTGTTTTTATTCGCATTGGGTTTTCGTTACTTTGCGGAATGACGAATTTTATTCCGATATTTCCTTTAAGTATCGTCGTTTATCCCGGCGAGATGATGAACCTGCACATATTTGAACCCAGATACAAACAACTCATCAATGAATGCTACGCTGAGAATAAAAATTTCGGCGTGCCCACCGTCATCAATAATAAACTGAATGAGATCGGCACTCTTGTTAAAATTGTAGAAATCGTAAACGTTCAGGAGAATGGAGAGATGGATATCAAAACAATCGGTACAACGGTATTTCGTATTCTGGAAGTTATCAAATCGGTGCCGGATAAATTGTATGGCGGAGCAATTGTGAACTATCCGGAAAATGTGGAAGGCCCGGGTAATAGAGAATTGATGCAAAAGGTAGTAAACGCTATCAGGGAACTACATAGACTATTACGGATCACAAAGGATTTTAAAAAACCAGATGACCAATTAAATGTTTATGATATTGCGCATCACGCGGGCTTATCGTTGCAGGAAGAATACGAGTTGCTCGGACTTTTTTTGGAGGAGCAACGACAGGAATATATGAAAAGACATCTGAGTAAAGTGCTTCCAGTAATTGCAGAAATGGAAATTTTAAAAGAGAAAGTAAAATTAAATGGTCATTTTAAAAACCTGTCTTCTTTCAGGTTTGAAGAATAATTTATAAAAAAGATTTAGTTGACAGATCACAGTTGACGGTTGACAGACTTTAATGCAAATTACTTTTAAAGATCTGTGAACCGTCAACTGTCATCTGTCAATCGCCAACTAACTCATATGTCAATCACTATTTGTTTTGATTTTGGCAATACGCGTTTGAAATGTGCCGTATTTTCGGGGAAGGATATTCAACAAATAATAGTTTTGGAAAATGATAATCCGGAAACCATCGAACAAGTCATTCAAAAATATCAACCCAAAAAATCAATTCTTTCTTCGGTCATCAATCATAATCCTGCCGTCGAAACGGTGCTAAAAGAAAAAACTCTGTTTCATAAACTCGATCACCATTCCAAAGTTCCGATTACGACACCCGTTGGAAAACCTGATAGTATTGGGGCAGACAGACTCGCGCTTTGTGTCGCCGCAGTGGATCTTTTCCCTGGGAAAAATAATCTTGTTATCGGACTTGGTTCGGCAGTCACTTATAATTTTATTAATAAATACAGCGAATTTATGGGCGGTGCGATTTCACCTGGTATGGAAATGCGTTTTAAAGCATTGAAAACTTTTACAGCGAAGCTGCCACTCGTGAAGGCTGATTGGAATTTGCCCTTAGTTGGGTACGATACCAAAACGAATATCCTGAGTGGTGTAATAATTGGAATGGCAAAAGAAATAGAAGGAACTGTTGACGCTTATGAAGAGAAGTATGGGAACTTTAACGTGCTTTTAAGCGGCGGTGATTCCCAATATTTCAACAGACTTTTGAAAAAGAAGATATTTGCAGACCCGGATTTAATTTTTAAAGGGCTGTATGCGATTAGTGAATTTAATTTGTCTTGATAAAAGCCCGCAAAAATTTCGGCTACCCCTAAAGGTGGCTTAATAGAGCATGTTGGAACAAAAAAATAGATTTTTTCTTTTATTGTATTTGTTATCTATCATTTTTTCCGGTTGTGAAAATAATGAAAAGGATCTTCCGACATTTCGAAAGAAACAGATCAGCGTGGATGAGGGCAAATCCATTACAGCTTATATGAGTGAGAATGCGAAAGTAAAAGCAAAGCTCACATCTCCATACATGCTGCGTAGTGAAGTAGATTCTCCTTATATCGAATTTCCAAGAACATTGCATGTAGATTTCTACAATGATTCGCTCATCATAGAAAGTTTGTTAGATGCCAGGTATGGAAAATGGCGCGAAATTGACAGCAAAGTTTTTTTAAAAGATAGTGTTGTTGTTAAAAATATTGTGAAGGGAGATACGATGTATTGTCGTGAACTTTGGTGGGATCAAAAAACAGAAAAATTTTATACAGATAAAGCCGTTCGCATCCACAAAAAAGGTGGAACCATTATTTATGGAACAGGCTTCGAAGCTCCACAGGATTTTAGCGGCTATACCATTTTCCAAATTACGGGCCCATATGGCGTGCCGGAGAGCGGATTCAAAAAGTAAAAGATTAACGGTTAACGCCTAAAGCAAAACGCTTAACACAGAACGCTGGTTGCCCCTTAGCGACCAGCGTTCTGCGTTAAGCGTTTTGCGTTGAGCATTCCGCGTTTAGCCTCCCTTTTGTTCATAATAAATTAATTAATTAAACGCTTGTTTAATTCAAACATTTGTTTAATTTTGACACCTCATTTCGGAAAAAGGCATTTATGATAGACAAAAGAGACCATATTATAAACAAAGCCATCGAGCTTTTCGCTGTAAAAGGCTTTGAAGGCACTTCTATTCGCGATCTCGCCGCTGCAGCGGATGTGAACGTGGCGATGGTCAATTATTATTTTGGCACCAAAGAAAAACTTTTCGATGCGTTGATCGAACGCAAAGCGGTTACGTCGAGAGGTAGCCTGGAGGAACTTGTGAAAGACAAAACACTCTCAGGCATCGAAAAGATCGATCGTATCATTGACATTTATGTAGAACGGTTATTTACACATCGTCAATTCCATCGCGTCATCCAGCAGGAATTGATTACCGACAGAAGAGAAACGCTTACGCAGTCTATTGTGCAGGCAGTATTTCCCAATGCAATAGCTATCAGAACGATTATCGAAACAGCCATAAAAAATAACGAATTCAAAAAAATAGATGTCCAGTTAACAATTGCCACATTGATTGGCACGATTAACCAGGTATTGCTATCGCAAAAATATTGTTTGAAATTATTAGAAAAAGGGCCCGATTATATTCCTTATGATGACCCAAAGTTTAAAAAAAGAGTGATCGATCATATCAGGCAATTGATGCGCGATCATCTTCTTAAAAAATAAAAATTGATTTCAATCGTCAACACATCTATCAATCACAACAATAACAATTAGAGGTATGGAAAATCAACCATCAACTGAAAAAAAGAAAAAATCAATGCTGAGACCTATCATATTAGGAATAGTATTGATAGCAGGTGTCATTTTTGGCTATAAAAAAATCACTTTCATGTTGTCGCACGAAACTACCGACAACGCGCAAGTGGAAACGCAGATCACACCAGTATTGCCAAGAGTTTCGGGATATGTTAAACGCATTGCGGTGAACGATTATGATTCTGTGAAAACAGGCCAGTTGCTTGTAGAACTCGACGATGATGAATTACAATCTCAACTCAGGCAAATGGAGGCAGATTACCAGGCTGCCGAAGCAGATATTGCGAACGCAAAAGCTGCATTGAATAACGCTGTTGTTTCGTTAAAGGGCAACAAAGGAAGTATTGATTTGAATGAAGTAAAAGTAAAACAGGCCCAAGAAGATTACAACCGCAATCAAAATCTTTTTAATGACCAGGCTATTACAAGAAAGCAATTAAATGATAGCCGTTATGCTCTTGAACAAACAAATCAACAATTCAGCAACAGCCAGATTGATCTGAGCACCGCGCAAACACGCATTGCGATTTTGCAAACAACGATTAAAAAATCGACAGCACTGCTTGCATCAAAAAAAGCAGCTATCGAACAACAGCAATTGAAAATTTCTTATACGAAAATTTACGCACCGCAACCCGGCAAACTGGGAAAGCGCAATGTAACGGAAGGACAATTTGTTCAGGCAGGAGCTCCACTGTTTTCTATTGTCAATGATTCCAGCTATTGGATCGTTGCAAATTTTAAAGAAACACAGATCAAAAAATTTCATGAAGGCATGCCGGTCGATATCGAACTAGACGCTTATCCAAATGTGAAGATTGGCGGAAATATTCAAAGTCTAAGTGAAGCGACAGGAGCTAAATTTTCATTGCTTCCTCCTGATAATGCCAGCGGAAACTTTGTGAAAGTAACGCAACGTGTGCCCATTAAGATCGGCTTTGATAACCTGAATGAATATAGAAATATTCTACGTGCAGGATTGAGCGCCGACATTACAGTATCTATAAAATAATTTTGTATGGCTGCAAAAGGATTTGCAAAATTTATTATCGTTATTACAACGGTAACTGCAGCGGTCATGGAGTTGGTAGACACTTCCATTGTTAATGTCGCACTCAACGACATGGCGGGAAGTCTTGGTGTGGGAATCGAAGATATAAGTTGGGTGATTACTGCTTATGCAATCGCTAATGTTATTATTATTCCACTGACAGGATTTCTCGCAGAATATTTTGGCCGCAAAAATTATTATCTCGTTTCGATGATCATATTCACCGCGGCTTCTTATATGTGCGCACAATCAACAGGCTTGGTTGAAATCATCGCGTGGAGATTTGTACAAGGAGTAGGTGGCGGCGCATTGTTATCAACATCACAGGCGATTTTGTTTGACGCTTTCGAACCAAAAGACAGGCCGTTCGCATCGGGATTGTTTGGAATGGGTCTTGTACTTGGACCTACATTGGGCCCTACGCTTGGTGGTTATATTATCGAACACATGAGCTGGCCGATGATTTTCATGATCAATATACCGATCGGAATCATCGCAACAATTCTTACAATAACATTCATCGATAAGAAGCCTAACGAAGGAAAAAATAAAGAGAGCATCCATATTGATTACACCGGTATCGCATTGCTAATGGCCGGTATCGGTTGTTTACAATATGTTTTGGAGAGAGGTGAAGCAGAGGATTGGTTCGCGAGCGACTCAATCCGCATATGTTCCATCATTGCGTTTGTCGGATTGATTGGTTTCATCACGTACGAACTGAGTATTAAAAATCCGGCAGTGAACCTAAAGGTGTTGGGTAACCGAAATCTTGCTTTCACTACTATTTTCACTTTTGTAGCAGGCTTGGGTTTATTTACATCTGTATTCGTTTATCCTGTACTGGCACAAAGAGTGTTGGGATATACTGCATATGAAACAGGTCTTTCTCTTTTACCTCCAACATTGATCGGCGTTGTTATGATGCCCATTATCGGAAGAAGTATGTCGAAGGGAGGACGCATCATTCCATTTGTTGTTGCAGGATTTATTTTATTCGCTGCATACTCGTGGATGAGTTCACGGATAAGTCCCGATGTTGGTAAATGGGCATTCTTCTTTCCACTCGCGTTACGCGCGCTAGGTATCTCTATGGTTCAATTACCACTAATTAACCAGGCTGTGGCGGGACTTCAGCCCAAAGATTATCCTTCGGGTATTGCATTGAACAACATGATACGTCAATTGGGTGGAGCATTTGGAATTGCGATGGCAAATAATTTTATCGCGCATCGATACATGCAGCACAGAACGGATATGGTGAGTAATTTATACGACGGTGCAGCAGGATTTGTAAGTCGCACTGGTAATATCGCGCAAAATTTCATAACAAATGGAGGTTCGGATCTGACAACAGCAACAACAAAAGCATACGCATTAATCAGCAATGCAGTCGACAGGCAGGCATATTATTTATCGTACCTGGATACATTCAGATTGATCACGATATTTTTTATCGCCGTGATTCCGCTGGTAGCATTTTTAAAAACAAAAAAACCAACTCCAGAAAATAAAGCTGCAGCATCTGCTGCAATAGCTGAGGCCCATTAGAACAACACAAAAATTAAAAAAGATGAAAAAGATATTCTTACTGTTTATTGGTGTATTTGCAATGGTTAATTTTTTATCCGCGCAAATAAAAATCAATGACGAACTAAAGGATTTGATCAATCGTTCGTTTGGTTATTTCCCGAGTCTGAAGGAGGCGCAAAATAATGTCGCTGCCGCGCAACAAAGACTCGATCTTGCAAAATTGAATAACCTTCCTACTGTCTCGGGTGGAGCTTCTTACACCTATGTACAACCGAAAATCACATTGCCATTCCCTTCCGGACCTAATGGTGAGGTTACAGATTTTCAATTTGCTGCAGTTCATAACTATGAAGCTGCACTCAATGGAAGTTATACATTGCTCGATTTTGGAAGATTGAAAGCAAATATTGAAAAAGCAAAAACAGAGTTATTATATTCCAAACACAATATCGATTATAATAAAAGCAATCTGGCATTCCAGGTGGCAACAACTTATTACAATATTGTCTTTATGAAAAAAGCAATTGCGATCCAGGATAGTGTGATCGCATTCTTAAACGACAATAAAAATATTGTTGAAAGTAAATTGAAAAATGGCGATGCTATCAGAGTTGATTTGCTAAATATCCAGGCGCAGGTTGATGTCGAGATTAACAGAAAAGTTGATTTAGAAAATTCTTTACAGAAGCAAATTAATTTGCTGGAGTACGAAACCGGACAGACTGCCAGCCATGGCACCCTGTTTGATTTTGATTTGACCGTAAAGCAACTTACCGATGCACTCGGTGAAGCGCAAACAAATAATCCTGATTTTATGATAGCCAACGACAAAATAAAACAGGCACAGGATGAATTGGGTGTTACCAAATTGACCAATAGACCCTATCTGAATGTGGGTGCAAATGTTGGGGTGAAAGATAACTATGTTCCTAAAGTGAATGATCCACGTTTCAATTACAATGCGGGAGTTAGTTTGCATGTGCCGATATACAGTGGAGGCAGAACAAAGCAGCAGATATTGTTGGCAGAAACCAATGTGAAGCAAAACGAACTCGCGGTAGAAACTTTGAAGAACAATTATAAAAGAGACATCAACCAGGCTTTAACAGATATTCAGTCCAATATCAATCGTATTAAAAATACAGAAGGACAAATCGAACAGAATAAAGTTGCGCAGGAAATTACAGCAAGCCGCTTTAAAAACGGAGTTGCTACTAACCTGGATCTGACTAATGCAAGTACGAATTTGCAGCGCGCAGAATTAACGAGATTGCAATACGAGTATCAATTGTGCCTGGCAAAAGTGCAACTCGCGAATTTGTCTGGATACCAATATTGGTAAAGCATGATTAGTAAGATAAAAAAAGATTATGAGGAAAGTTGAAGAGGTTGATTCTTTGCGATTTTGCGCCTTTGCGTGAAAAAGTTATCACGCAAAGGCGCTAAATCGCAAAGAATCAATCACGGTTCTAAAAACGAAAAGTCCCGGTGGATTAATCCGGGACTTTTCAATTTGTTTGTACATTACCTAACCAAAAACATTTTCATGGTCATCAATAGGTACAAATTTTAACTTCACTTCGTAGGAATTGGACTTAACACGGAATTTGGATTTTAAATGGTGTCAATTTGATTCATATACGATCCGGAGTTGGTTATTCACAGTAATTGGTAACTGTTTTTCTTAGGATTTGGATATTGGTTTTGAAACCGGACCTTGATATCAATCATACTTGACTATGTAAACATACAATTGTCTGGGCCTGATACAAGCGCATTACCGCTTGATTTGCATATTTCACTTTTTACTTTTTGTTTAGTAGAATTACTAAGAGCGAGCCTGTAAATTTACGGCAATAGTTTTGTTTGAGTTGATTGGTTGAGAGGTTGATTTGTTGATTCTTTGCGACTTTGCGTCTTTGCGAGAAAATCATCTCGCAAAGACGCAAAGTCGCAAAGAATCAACAAATCAACTCAAACAAAGCTATTACCAGAGCTACTTTGTTTTTGGGCATGTCTCAAATTGAGTTATTTTGAGTTTAATTAAACCTTTAACTATCAACGCATGCTTTTCAAAGACAAAACGATACTTGTAACAGGTGGAAGCAGAGGCATTGGAAAATCAATTGCAATCAAATTAGCAAAAGAAGGAGCCAATCTCGCCATCGTCGGTAAAACGACTGAACCAAATCCCAAATTAGAAGGCACTATTTATACAGCGGCGCAGGAAATTGCTAATGCTGGTCCGGGTAAAGTGTTGCCCTTGCAAGGTGATATCAGGTCAGAGGACAATATCAAACAGGTTGTAGAAGCCACGGTCAATACATTTGGCGGTATCGACATACTTGTGAACAATGCGAGTGCAATCACTTTATCTCCTACCGAACAACTTCCGGTTAAAAGATTTGATCTGATGCATAGCATCAATGTGCGGGGAACTTTTCTCATGTGCCAGGCATGCATTCCATTTTTAAAAAAGGCACATAACCCCCATATCCTGAATTTATCTCCACCATTAAATATGGACCCATTGTGGTTTTCAAAGCATCTTGCCTATACGATGAGTAAATATGGGATGAGTATGATTGTATTGGGGCTTGCTGAAGAATTAAAACAATATCGCATTGCAGCAAACGCTTTGTGGCCAAAAACGACTATTGCCACAGCAGCTATCAAACATTTATTAGGGGGAGATTTTTTAATGCAACGGAGTCGCACAACCGAAATAGTGTCGGATGCGGCATTTTATATTTTGCAAAAACCGTCATTCGAAACAACGGGTAATTTTTTTATTGATGAGGACGTATTAAGAAATGAGGGTGTTACCGATTTTGCAAAATACGCTGTCAATCCCGATCAAAAGTTGATGATGGATTTATTTCTTTAGTTCACCAAAAATTTTTCATTAAAGAAAGGGAGGTCAATCTTCTTCAGCGATCAGTGATAAATCGCCGCACTGATTATTTTGATGAATCAAGCTCTGGCCATATTTCCCTTCCCCGCGATAATCAAAGCTGCTGCAGCGAGGCCCGTATCTTTGATCAAATTTGTCAAAGGTACTCTTGATGCAGCTTCATCAGGAGCGTGCATCACCGCCGGTAGGTGGATGGTAAGTACAATAACGATTAAAAAAACTGCCAGTAAAAGTCCGGCCAAACGAGTCTGTTTACCTATTAAAAAAGCGATGGCTGCTGCAATTAATGCTGCGCCCGTAAGGTAAACCCAGAATTCGCCGCCATGAAAAAAAGCTGGAACATAAGGCGCCATGCCACTTGCATTCATGAAGTGGTTGACGCCAAAAAAACCAATAACCAAAGCATACAGAATGACGCCAATCCGGGAGATGTTTGAGTTATTCATATAGCAATCGTTTTTGTGTATCCTAATTTAACGAATCTTGCGGACAGAACCATAATTCTCACGAATAAAAAAATTTGCAGCAAAGATCAATCCTGAAATTGCCATTGCTACAAATGTTTTCGAAAAATTCAATTTACAATTCTGTTTCGGGGCGCATTTGGGGAAATAACAGTACATCCTGAATGGATGGTTGGTTGGTTAACAGCATGCATAACCGATCAATTCCGATTCCGATTCCCGACGTAGGCGGCATACCGTATTCGAGGGCTCGCAAAAAATCATAATCTACAAACATCGCTTCGTCATCTCCTCTTTGTTTGAGTTTTGCCTGGTCTTCAAAACGCTCGCGTTGATCGATGGGATCATTTAATTCACTATAAGCATTCGCAATTTCTTTTCCATTTATCATTAACTCGAAACGTTCTACCAATCCTTCCTTGCTGCGATGTTTTTTTGTAAGCGGACTCATCTCCACTGGGTAGTCTATTATAAAGGTTGGCTGTATAAAATGATGTTCACATTTTTCGCTAAATAATTCATCTATTATTTTGCCCCGCCCCATCGTGTTATCAATATGCACTCCCAATTTTTTACTGGCTTCTCTCAATTCAGCTTCGTTCATATTCGATACATCAACACCGGTGTATTCTTTGATTGCATCATAAATCGATACTCTTTTATATGGCGCTTTAAAATCAATTTCATTTTCTCCAACCATTATTTTTGTTGAACCATTTACTGCGGTTGCACCTCGCTCTAGTAAGGTTTCGGTTGTTTCCATCATCCAGAAATAGTCTTTGTACGCCACATAGAATTCAAGAATGGTAAACTCAGGATTGTGTGTGCGATCCATGCCTTCGTTTCTAAAGTTGCGACTGAATTCATATACCCAATCGAAGCCGCCGACAATCAGACGTTTTAAATAAAGTTCATTGGCGATTCTTAAATAAAATGGAACATCTAGTGAATTATGATGCGTGATAAATGGTCGCGCTGCTGCGCCGCCGGGAATATTTTGTAATACCGGTGTATCTACTTCCAATGCGCCTTGTTCATTCATAAAATCCCGAATCGCATTGATCAATTTTGTTCTTTTTATAAAAGTTTCTTTTACCTGCGGATTCACAATCAGATCTGCATACCGTTGGCGATAACGAAATTCCGGATCGGTTACTGCATCAAATGTTTCTCCTTCTTTCTCCTTCACCACCGGCAATGGTCGCAATGCCTTTGCCAGGAAATTTAACTCACGTACATGTATAGATGTTTCGCCTGTCTTGGTGGTAAATACATATCCTTTCACGCCGATGATATCACCAATGTCAACTAAATGTTTCCATAGTTTATCATACAGGTTTTTGTCTTCCCCCGGGCAAATCTCATCCCGCTTGATATATAATTGAATTCTCCCGGTGCTATCCTGCAACACGGCAAATGAAGCCTTACCCATATCACGAATACTCATGATTCTACCCGCGATGCAGACATCCGCAAAATCATTTTTATTTTCTTCTCCTTTATAATTTGATTTAATATAGGATGCATTGCTATTAACAGGATACAAGGAAGCAGGATATGGGTCAACTCCCAAAGCTTTTAATGCTTCCAATTTTTCACGCCTGATAATTTCCTGTTCTGATAAACTCATACTGGTGTTTTAAAAATTGGTGCAAAAATAGAACTTCTGATTGGAATGATTGGAACTTCTGATTGAAATGATTAAAATGATTTACTATGTAGTTAGGAAACAAAACTAATTTTATCTTTTTAAATTTATAGTCATAGTAAATCATTTTAATCATTTCAATCAGAAGTTCCAATCAGAAGTTCAGGAGTACCTGCCAAGCTTCCTTCACCAAATTTTTATCCAGTAGTTCTTTTGCATAAACATGTAATTCGTTTTCCATTTCTTCAGGATTGATGGAATAATACTGGAAAATATTTTTTACTTTATCATCTTGGAAAGATGGATCGATATCGGGAACAGATTGCACGTTCGCCAATTTTCCCAAATCATTTCCACTTAAAACTTTGCTGTTGCGAATATGTTCGGGTAAAGCATCAACACCAATTCCCAATTGCGTATTCGGTTTCTCGACCATAAAAATATTCTTTTCATTTACCACACAATACCAATCGCCACCAAGCCGGGCTATATGATGCAATTTTCGCTGATCTATTTTATTATTTTTATCAAGAATGGATTCGTCAACATGCATCCGCATAATTTCACAGAGAACAAGATTTCCTGCTCCTGCTTCCTGGCCTAAAGGTTTTATTTCAATCACCCGGCATTCCATTTTTACTTTGCTTTCTTTCACCATCGGTGGACGAACAAGTGTTGCTGGTTCCTGTGTAAAACCAGCTTTTATAAATTCATTTATTCCTTTTGGATATTCGCAACTGGCTAAGCTGGTTTGATGTATCATATCATAGTCAACGATATTGATAACAACCTCAGGCACTTCGTGTACATTTTGTAATGTGTGCTTGGTTGTATTATCTCTCAACCTTCGCGATGGAGAAAAAATGACAATGGGTGGATTGATAGAAAATAAATTAAAAAAACTAAATGGACTGAGATTGATATTTCCATCTTTGTCAATCGTACTCGCAAAACAAACTGGTCGCGGAGCAATAGAATGCTGAAGATAATGTTGCCGCTCGAGGTTAGACATGTTTGCAAGATCCAATATCATATATTATCGTTTTCTGAATCGCAACGGAAAATTTCTGATAAAAAAGTATAAAAAAATAATTATAATAAAAATGTGCGCTACCAGGTAATAATATCTGCCCGAATTGTTGGTTTGCTCTGTATCAATATCAAGCGCATAATAATGATGATGACTTTTTTTCCATGCCGCGTAATCAAAATGCGGCGGCATAAAACTCAACACTATAAATGATATGAACAGAATTCCGATTAAGACATATAAAATAGACTTGAGATGGATATTGATTTTTATTTTGTCGAGAATTATAAATCCAATGATGAAAATTAAAATAGCGAGCAAATTCAAGATAATAGAAAGATAGAAATTTCCATTAGGGTTCAATCCGGACACGAGTGAGCGGAAAAATACAAGCTTGAAATCTACCTTCGCTAAAAGACGATAGATACTCGGGATAAAAAAGCCGGTCCAAAATAAAAAGTACCACCAACTAATCCGTTTGCTCATAACATTTTCTTTTCGGCGAGGATCGAAAAATCATCCTCATCTCTCACAATTGTGTTTGTCAGTTTTCCCAATCCTTCAATTTCTAATTCTACTTCGTCGCCCTCATTCAACCATTGTTCGATGTAATTCGGATCATTCAATTTTCCCGTTCCATTCAGTTCAAGAAAACATCCTGTACCGACGGTTCCGCTGCCAATAATATCTCCGGGATATAAATCAACTCCATAAGAAGCGCGCTCGATAATTTCAGCAAAAGTCCAATCCATTGAAGAAAGATTCCCATCACTCACTTCTACACCATTCACACGACATTGCATACGAAGATTCCAATTCAATCCCGTATGACCTTCCTTGCAGGGAACTTCAAATTGACTGAGTTCATCAAGCGTCACCAGCCATGGTCCGACAGATGTACAAAAATCTTTTCCCTTGGCAGGTCCCAGGTTCAACAACATTTCTTCCAACTGTAATTTTCTCGCGCTAATATCATTCATGATCATCAATCCTCCAATATATTCATCGGCTTCGGATGCGCGGATATTGCGGCCCTGTTTGCAAATCACAATCGCGGCTTCTAATTCGAAATCTAATTTTTCAAGATGATCGGGCATGCAACGGATATCTCCGGGACCTTGAATGCTATGATGATTTGTGAAATAGAAAATTGGGTATTGATCGAATTCCGGAATCATTGGCACATTCCTGTTTCGTCTGGCTGCGGCTACATGCTGTCGAAAGGCGTAAGCATCGCGACAGGATGTAGGAAATGGCACAGGTGAAACAACAGTTACGGAATCATATGGAACCCCTTTATTCATTAATTTGTTCCCATCTCTGATTGCCATTTCCGCACGCTGAACAACAGGAATGCAATCTTCCCAATAATTCAAAAACATACTCATCGTATTCGGAAGATCGGGATGAATGTATTCCATATCAAATAACAGGTCATCTACCAAAAGCGCCAATTGATCGTGCTCATTTTTTAAATAAGAAACAAGTTTCATGAAGAGCGATTTAGAGTTGGTTTGTGTGTGGTCAAAGATAGCAAAAGGCTGAACGAATAACGCTAAACGCGGAACGTCTAACGCATAACGCCCAACGCATAACGCGATGGCTTTACATAATTAATAACCAGCGTTGCGCATTTAGCGTTGGGCGTTATGCGTTCCGCGTTTCGCTATCTTTGGCCATGAAAAAAATTTTGATCCTATTATATTTTTTTCCACTGACTGTTTCGGCGCAATCAAAAACAGCGTTTTTAAAAAATCTATTGTGGGATCATGCTTCTCCTCAATTGAAAATGATTCTTCAGCACCCGGATTCATTTCGCTACCAGGTTATTTACACCCGTATTGACCGGGACAAATTCAATCAACCTCATTTTACAAATTACTATTACAACGTCGATAGAAATATATATTTCAATCCTGCATCCACGGTTAAAATGCCATTATCATTTCTTGCACTTGAGAAAATAAATCATCTAAAAAAATATGGAGTGAATAAATACACGACCATGTTAATCGATAGTTCTTATGAGGCGCAAAGCGCGGTGTCACAGGATACCAGCGCCGAAAATAATTTGCCTTCAATCGCTCAATATATCCGGAAAATATTTTTAGTGAGCGACAATGATGCTTATAACAGGCTTTATGAATTTCTCGGCCAACAGTATATCAACGAGCGGTTATGGCAAATGGGTTATAAAGATATTCGCATTACCAGACGATTTGTGCCGATGAATGATGATCAAAATCGTCACACGAATCAAATCCGTTTTACTGAAAATAATCATATCCTTTATACGCAACCGCCGGCATTTAATGAGCATCCATTTGATTTCAGTAAAAAAATATTAATCGGAAAGGCTCATTTCAATTCGAAAGACAGCCTGATACAATCACCCATGGACTTTACTACCCATAATAATATATCGTTGGAAGATCTTCAACAGATTTTAAAATCTGTTTTATTTCCACAATCTGTTTCACCAAAAAAGCGATTTGATTTATCAGAAGATGATTACAAATTTCTATATCAGTATATGTCCGAATATCCATCAGAAAGTACACATCCTCGTTATGATACCGCAACTTATTTTGACAGCTATGCGAAATTTTTCATGTTTAAGTCAGGCAAATCGAAAATACCTTCCTATATCAGGATATTCAATAAGCCCGGATGGTCTTATGGCTTTTTAACGGACGTTGCTTATATCGTCGATTTTAAGAATAACATTGAATTTATGACGAGCGCAGTTATCTACGTGAACAGCGATGGTATTCTCAACGATGATAAATATGAATACGATGAAACAGGGTATCCGTTTTTTAAGGAAATAGGTGATATTATGTATCAATATGAGCTAAAACGAAAAAGGCAATATACGCCTGACCTAAAAAAATTAAAAATTCATTACCAGTAAAATAGCGCATATATATCGGGTTTATTGTATTTTTGACGTCCAATCGCTGGTGATGAAATTTGAAAAGATACATAATAAGGGGCAGGCGCAATTGTTCAGGAATCAATACCTGGAGATGCTTACTAAAACGCATCCACTGGTAATTTGGGGAATGTATTTGCCCATTATTATTTATTTCTTGTATTTAAGCAATGTGCGGTTTGAATTTTCACTCATCAGGGTCGTGTTGACTTTTTTTGGTGGCATGTTATTCTGGACCTTCTTCGAATATCTCATGCATCGTTTTGCATTTCATGCGGTGGCAGATAGCGAAAGGGCAAAGAAGTTTATTTACGTGATGCATGGCAATCATCATCATTTTCCGAGAGATAAGGAGAGATTATTTATGCCTCCGGTGCCGAGCCTCATCATTGCTTCCGTAATTTTTTCCCTGATGTATTGGATCATGGGAAAAATTGTATTCATGTTTTTCCCCGGTTTTATTTTAGGTTATCTTCTATACGGTACCATGCACTACGCGATTCATGCATGGAACCCGCCTGTAAAATGGATGAAGCCACTATGGCGCAATCATCATCTTCATCATTATAAAAATGATCACTGCGGTTTTGGTGTAAGCACTACCATCTGGGACCGTGTATTTGGTACTATGTTCGATCTGAAAAAAGAAAAAGAAGATAAAGAAAAAGTGAAAGAGTTGATGTTCTGAGAAATTTCGGATCGGTTACCATTTGTCTTCATTCGATCTGTTATCATCCCGTTTCATATCCTGCCTTGTTTTTATTTTTTGCAATTGTCGCTCGATAATTAAACCGGCAATGATATTACCCGCGTCTGCATCTGTATTTTCCTTCAATAGGGATTTTAATTTTTTTTCACTCACATCGATCTTGTACAACATGTTTATCAATCCTGCAAAGTCATGATTGATCAGATATGAAATATGTTGAGATAATTTCTCTTTTATTTCCTCAATGGTCGGCTGATCTTTCAATTCAATTGACCATTGATCGTGGAGATAATTTGCTATCTGTCGCTCCTGATCCATTTTTAGTGCATTAATAATGTTCCATTACACCGAGGCCGAAAAGTGCAAAATCGTATTTAACAGGATCGGCCTCATCCAATGTACGCAAATGATCGGTTAATTCGAGGGCAGTCTGCCAATCTGTTTGCTTTCTTGTTACGAAACCGATTTTTTTTGCAACCCGGGAAACATGAATATCTATCGGACAAACCAGCTGTGCAGGCGATATTTTTTTCCAGATACCAAAATCCACCAAGTGATTATCCCGCCTTACCATCCATCTCAAAAACATATTTAATCTTTTGCAGGTAGATTTCTTTTGAGGCGAAGCAATGTGCTTGCGTGTTCGCGATGGAGGGTCTTCCAGTGAAAAAAAATAATGATAGAATGCGTTCAATGCGGATTCAATAAATTCCAAATTATCCGATTGAACAAAATATTTTTTTTGGAAGAAAGCGTCTTCCAGCGATTTGTTTTTTTGGTAATGATATTTGAGGAATTGAACGAAATAAAGCAGGTCCGTAGCATTAAAAGTGCGATGCTTAAATGTAGTGAGCTTTTTTAAATCGTTGTGATTATGGTTAAGGCAAAATTCATGCGGTGCATTATCCATCATTTGCATCAGCTCTTTTGATTTCTGAATGATGGTTGTGCGATTGCCCCAGGAAAATATCGCGGCAAAGAATCCTGCAATTTCGATATCCTGTTTTTTTGAGAACAAATGAGGGATGCTAACAGGATCATTGCTGATAAAATCCGGGCGATTGTATTCGATTACTTTTCTATCCAGGAATTCTTTTAGGTGGTAGTTATCCATTGTGTGTTGAATGGTTGATCGTGAGACGTGAAACGTCAACAACAAGTGTCAAAGAAGATAAATTCGCTTACAGTTATTTATATTTTATATCTAACGTCTGATGTCTCACATCTCACGAGTCATCCCAACGCTTCTTTTAGGTCACTAATTAAATCATCCACATCTTCTATACCTACGCTCAGACGGATGAGCGCATCACTCAAGCCGTTCTTTATTCTCTCTTCACGTGGAATGGAGGCATGTGTCATCGTTGCCGGGTGATTGATCATAGATTCAATACCACCGAGGCTTTCGGCCAATGAAAATAATTTTGTGGATGACAATACTCTTTTTAATTCGGCCGCACTTTGATCTTTCATTTCAAAACTCATCATGCCGCCAAAACCACGCATTTGTTTTTTTGCAATGGCATAACCAGGATGGTCCTGGAATCCGCACCAATACACTTTTGCAACTTTTGGATGGTTCCGCAAAAAATTGGCGATTTTTTCTCCGTTCTCACAATGTCTCTGCATGCGCACATGCAATGTTTTAATTCCTCTGAGAATCAAAAAACAATCCTGCGGACCAGGCACTGCGCCACAACTTTTCTGAATAAAATATAATTTTTCACGGAGGTCGGAATCGTTCATAATAAGACAGCCATGAATAACATCACTATGTCCGCCGAGATATTTTGTGGCAGAATGCATGACGATATCTGCGCCAAGATCAAGTGGATTTTGTAGGTAAGGCGAAGCAAAGGTATTATCCACGCATGTAAGTATTTTATGTTTGCGTGCTAACGTTGATATATCCACGATATCGATAATGTTCATCAATGGATTCGTAGGTGTTTCAATCCATATGAGTTTTGTATTTTGATTGATATATTTAGCGACGCTGGCTGCGTCCAGCATATTTATGTAATGAAATTTGATACCAAACTTCGCAAACACTTTATTGAACAAGCGATAAGTGCCGCCATAAAGATCATTGCCCGTAATCACTTCGTCACCGGGTTGTAATAGCTTAATCACTGCATCTGTTGCAGCCACGCCGCTTCCGAAGCATAATCCGTATTTGCCATTTTCAATAGCAGCCAGCGCTGCTTCCAAAACAGAACGCGTCGGATTTTGCGAACGCGCATATTCATAGCCTTTATTTTCACCTGGAGCTGATTGCACATAGGTCGATGTTTGAAAAATCGGTGTCATAATAGCGCCTGTACTTGGATCCGGTTCGATTCCCGCATGAATGACTTTGGTAGCAAATTTCATCTCAAATGATTTAGGGTGCAAAGATGAGGAATAATTTGAAGAGAAAAGCGGGAAACAGAGCGAAGAGCGGAGGTGTGCGCTCTTCGCTCTGTTTCTCCACTCTTCAAAAGCCACACTTCCAGTTTAACAAAAACTTAACCGCGATCTCAAAATAATTAATGATGTGTTTTAATCCATGAATGCATTACTTCAAATTGTTTTTTCATGGCTTCAGTAGTTGACGCTTTTAAATGCTCGCATTTGGGAATTTTTTTTTTTACCAGAGATGTATATTGGCTTGACTTCAATGCAAAGTGGAAATACATTTATATGCACGATCAAATTTTTATCAATCAAAAGTAAAGCCATGAAAAAGAATTTAATTTTTTCCGTTTGCCTTTTAGCTTTAGGCGTTAGTAGTTATGCGAGTCCAAGTGTTGATGATAAAGTCATCAAAAGTTTTAAAGAAACATTCCCGGGAGCCCAGGAGGTAAAATGGGAAGAGTTTTCTGATAATTATGTAGTCAACTTTGTCGATCTGGGAATGCGCGAAAGAATCAGTTATGATAAAGAAGGTAATTTTATCAATGCCACGCGTTATTATAATGAAGGTCATTTGCCATTGAATATACTTTTCAGACTGAGAAAGAAATATCCAACGCAAAAAATATTCGGCGTTACAGAAATTGAGTCAGATGTCACTATTGAATATTATATCAAACTTGAGGATGACAACAATTGGATCACTTTGAAATCTGATAACGGCGCCAACCTCCAGGTTATTGAAAAATATAAGAAGGCCGAGGAGAAGTAAGTAATACAAGGCACAAGATACAAGGTACAAGGTACAAGGAGTGAGTGTCACATCTTGTGCCTTGTATATTGTACCTTGGCTCTTTTACGTTTATTTTGTCATACAAGTTGCTGCTATAAGGTATCGCCAGTCATAATTTTCAGCGGCATGAGCATCTTTGGGTTGAATCTTTTTTGAAAGTACGTCTGGTTTCAATATTCTTTCTTCTACTAATTTCTTTTTCGCCTCGTGTATATATTCCTGTAAGCTTTTATTTTCCATCCATTCTTTTTGCGGTGGCTCATAACCAATTTTGTCTTTTCGCCAAGTTATAGTTGAGGGTAATTCAGCTTGCATCGCAGAGCGGAGCAGCCATTTCGTCCAACCATCGTGTATTTTATATTGCGCGGGAAGTGAAAAAATAAATTGCGCTAGTTCATGATTTAAAAATGGAAGGCGGACCTCGCGTCCATGCGCCATCGAATTTCTGTCCGCATAACGTAGCAATTCTTCCAGGCCAGACTGTTTTGCATTGAAGTAAAGAATATCGTTTAATTTAAAAACGAGCGGCTTGAAAATAGACTGCCTGTCAAAATATTCGTTTCTGAATTCGTCTGCAAGTTCATCCAAATGCATTAGCTTTTTGGCTTCTCTTTTTTCCAACTGAAATGCTGCTTGTCCAGGGAACCATGCCGCCAAACAATTTCTCCATCCCCACGAAAAGTCAATTTTATTTTTTTTTAAAGCCCGCTTTTCCAGGAAATAATTTTTGGTGGATGACTTCAATAATTCCTGTAAATACCAGTGTATATATTTTTGGTAGCCTCCAAGAATTTCATCAGCACCCTGTCCATCCAGCAAAACTTTTATATTATTTTTTGCTGCGGTTTCAAATACTTTGTATTGAGCATATATACTTGCTGACGAAAATGGCTCTTCGTGATAATAACAAAGCGTTTCAAAATTTTTTATGAGATCATCCCCAGTCGGTTCTATCGAAGTATTTTTTATATTGAATTTTTCAGCCAGTTGTTGGATATAGACGGACTCATCTTTTTTAAAACCGGGAAAGGTAGCAGAGAAAGTTTCCAGCTTATTATCCGAGGCAACCTGATTGCAAATTTCTGCGACAATTGAAGAGCTATCCAGTCCGCCACTCAAACTTGCTCCAAGCGGAACATCACTGCGCAATCTTCTTTTGATTGATATAGAAAATAATTCTCTAAATTTTTCAATCGCTTCATCTCTTGTGATTTTGATTTTAGCTTCCTTATCAATATCCCAATAATTACTCATGCTGAATTCGTAATCGTTCTCGGGATTAACTCTATTGGAAGCAATAGAGCATGTTATAAAATTTGCAGGCGGAAGCGAAAAAACATCCTGGTAATATGTAATTGTTTTATCAATAGGAATATCTGTAATTCCAAATGCAAGATAATTGAGTAGCAGCGGTTCATTTATTTTTTTATTGATGCCGGCAGCCCATAAAGACTTTCTTTCCGATGCAAATAGAAATTGTTTTTCATCGAAAGTATAGTAAAAAGGTTTTTCACCAAAGCGATCTCTGGCAGCAAACAATATTTGTTCTTTTTCATCCCAGATTGCGAATGCAAACATGCCATCGAAATATTGCAGGCATTTTTCGCGGTAGCAATCATAAGCAGCAAGTAATACTTCGGTGTCAGATTGTGTACGGAAATGATATCCTTGATTTTTTAGAATCTCTCTTAATTCAATATAATTATAGATTTCACCGTTGAAGACGATGGTGTAGCGATCCAGAAAATGCATTGGCTGCGAAGCAGATTCACTGGTATCTATAATAGTTAATCTTCTATGGGCAAAACCTGTTGTTACATTATTATTGATCCAGAATTTTTCTCCATCAGGTCCGCGATGTGCGATGACTGCAGCCATTTTTTGCAGACGTTCGAGTGATATCGAAGAAGGATTGAGTGATAAAATGCCGGCGATTCCGCACATAAGTTAAAAATAGTAAGATAATGAGGAAAAAAGGCAAATGAATAAAGTAAAGTCGGTAGCGTAGTTTTGAGTTGATTGGTCGATCAGTCGAACGGGCTGCTACAATTGCAGATCTTATTTACAATCACTTTTCACCATCTTGCACGATCAACGTATCGACTATTCGACCAGTCAACTCAAACTACATTATCCATTACTCCTGGTCCATCTTACCAGCTAAACGGAAGTTTTACAAATGTATTTTCCCACGATATAACAAGATTCGCGGCGTTGGAATTATTTTTTTCAAACACCATAGAAAATGCCTCACATGTTTCGGTTTGTTTTTGAACAGGAACATCTGTTCTCATCAAATCCTTTTTTGAATCGTATTTGAAGGCGCCCCAGATATTTGTTTCTTTATTTAGGATCATTGTCCAGGTAGCTGATTCAGGCAACGCATACAACGTGTATCGTCCCTTCGGAACTTTGATCTTATTTATTTTTACGTCTCTAAAAAATTCTATCTCGGTAGCTTCGTTGGCGCCGAGCCGCCATACCGAGCCGTAAGGAACAAGATCACCGAATATGGTGCGGCCATTTTTTTGCGGACGGCCATATATAATTCTTGCAATCAAAGGATCTTTGGCTTTATCCTGTATTCTTAAAATAGGATAATCAACAGGATAATAGCACATATCCATCGGAGATTGATCCAACATGGGCATTTTGGGTTGGGCCATCGTGGCAGAGGTAATTAATATGCACACAACAATTACTACTATCTTTTTCATAACATATCAATTTGAGCTGCAAATTTAAAATGATTCGTTGATATCAGAATTTTTTTGATCGGGGTTATTTAACAACTGAAGCTGGGTGTATGTAAAAGTTTTTATATCGGGGAAAAAGGTTTGATAGCATTTTTTTAATTCTTCATAATGGTTTTCAAAAATCGAAAATGCGGGTTGTGCATCGCGAATAAATTTTGCCCTTCGTACCATGCCGATAAAGCTACTGTGAATGCCTTTTTTAAATTGATAATTGTATAGCCAATTTTGCGACTGCATATAATAGAACATCATTTTAAATTTCTCCGGGAATACATTTTCGTGAGGAGCCAGTTGTTTGTAGGTATGTTGTGCGAAATCCTGCAAATCATTAGCGTCATGGAATTCTTTAGGATCATTAGCCAGGAAATGATCGTACACTATATCCATAAAGGCTCCTGCATAAAGTCCGTATGCAGGTTTAAAAAAAACTTTTGCGAGAGAAGTTGCCTGATGTTGATCTGTAAACTCATCGATCATTCGATGAAGCGCAATGCCTTTTTGTATCTCGACCGGATAATTAAATTTTTTTTTCCCCTTTACAAAATCGCTGATCATATTTCCAACAAGGATTTCCGGATTTTTAAATGATAAATATGCGTGAGCGAGATAATTCAAATATGAACAATTTATTTTTGTCAAAGATAGAATAGAGTTTTGTTATCGTTGAGATGCTGATATGGTAATTAATATTTAATGTAGGATTAGGTAGAATAAGCGCATAATAATATCACGCAAACATCAGATGTCCCGTAGGGACATCTGATCGGTAGAAAAAATTTAAATAAAATTTGTCGTCCCGTAGGGATGTTTGAAGGTCATCAGGCGTTCCTACGGAACGCAGCTCCTAAAAAAATAATTCTACCGATCAATTGTCCCTACGGAACAAAATTTGCGCTTATTCTACCTAATCCTATATTAAATGTTCAAGTCAAAATAAAAAAACTTTGACCTAAAAATTTGAGCATTGAATATTGATTGTTGAGTATTGAATGTTATTTTCTCTATTACCATTTCCCACACTAACCTCATCAACCTTAAGTAGCATAGTATTCGTTAACCTGTATTAACATCGCGTGCCATTGATCACTATTAACTTGTCTGCACCAATCGTCAAAAATATTTTTGTGCCGCAAAACGATCAGCAATATTCGGGTTGATAACGTTTAGACTAGCTGGTAAATTTGATAAAGTGTTTCGAAATTGTGTGATAGAAATTTTATTGCTTTAACAATTTCTTAATGAAAATGAATAAAATTAAAGTCACTTGTATCGTTTGCAAACAACGACTATATCAAAAACGGACACTGTAATTGTTCGACGAAATATAAGATACTCATGATCAGCTTAGTAAAAAAATGGCATTGTGTTCTCATTAGATGTGCAGAACAATTGGTTCAAAAAATTTAAAAAAAGAATTATGAAAAAGATAATTATTGGATTGTTGGTTTTGTTAAGCGTCTCTGCTGCGAAGGCAAATAATATTTCTGAGAAAGTGCAGAAGTCCTTCGAAAAAGAATTTTCAAAAGCCACGAATGTAAACTGGATAGAAAAAGGAAAAAACATTTTCCAAGTCACTTTCACATATAATGGAGCGTCGGTTGAAGCTTATTTTGATGGAGAGGGAAGCCTGTTAAGTACAGTAAGGCTTATCAGTGAACAGCAATTACCTGTGATGATCATCAGGTCTTTATTCAACTACTATGCCGACTATTCAATCCGAAGAGCTGAAGAATGTAACTTAAATGGTAGCACATATTACCTCGTTACTATTTATAATAATGCGGAAACAATTACGTTGAAATTTTCTTCTAACGGTGATGAACAACGTGTTAATCGTATAAAAAATAAAAATTCAAAAAAAGATTTAGAATCGATGCAACATTTGACGTTGGCTTGTGATTATATAGGCGAACAATAAATAATCAATCAAAAAAAATAAAAAACCAGAATCATGAAAAAGACAATTTTAGCATTGGCGGTGATGTTGACAACAGGCCTGACCAGTGCCTTCGCTAACAAAGGAGAAGAAGTTAACAAGAGCGCACTTACATCTTTTCATAGAGATTTTTTAAGCGCAAAGAATGTAAGCTGGCAACAGCAAAAGGATTATGCAAAAGCTACATTTAGCCTGAATGATCATGTGATGTTTGCTTACTACAATGACCAGGGTGAATTACTCGCAGTTGTTCGTAATATTCTTTCTGATAAATTACCGATCCGTTTGTTAACAGAAATAAAAAATGACTATTCAAACTACTGGATTTCAGAATTGTTTGAAATGGCAACAGAGGATCAGACGACGTATTATGTTACCATCGAGAATGGAGATGAAAGAATCATTTTGAAATCTCAGGGACTTGATCAGTGGTCAGTTTATAAAAAAGAAAAGAAAAATTGTATAGTTCTTTAAGTTGGTTGTGATTGGAATGAAAGAAGAAAGTCCCGCTTCGGCGGGATTTTCTTTTTCGGGAAACGGCAATAAGCATTTTGCCGACAGAATTCGCCCTTTCGCCGCAGTAATCTTCTATGTTGCCGATATGAGCTTGACCCGGTCTTTATTCCGTGCTAGCTTTGACCCATCAAATAAAAAAACGCAGGTGTAACCAAAAACAAATACACATCGTCTTATTTGAAAAGAAAATAAAAATTATAAAATATAAAAACCAGGATCATGAAAAAGTTAATGTTGATTATGTCGGTAGTATTGGTAGCCGGTTTTACACAGGCTTTCGCCGATAAAGGAAAAGAAAAAGAAGTGAATCAACAAGCCAATGCGTCGTTCACAAAAGATTTTTCAACTGCAAAAAATGCAAGTTGGGAACAGTATAAAAATTATGTAAAAGTTACATTCACGCTGAATAACCAGGTTATGTATGCTTACTACAGCAACGAAAGTGGTCATTTGATGGCAGTTTCACGTAACATTACTTCTGAACAGTTGCCGATCAACCTGATGACAAGTTTGAGAAAAGATTATAAAGGATATTGGATCTCCGATCTTTTTGAAATGGCTTCTGATGGACAAACGAGTTACTATGTAACATTGCAAAATGCGGATGAAACAGTGGTTCTTAAATCAAGTGGTTCCGATTGGAATGTATTCAAAACGACCGCGAAATAAAAATCAGGTAATCTACATAAATATGGTAGCACTGTATATGCGATAAATGAGTTCGCAAGCAGGCTTTAGTTGGAATGAAAAATCTCCTTTTTTAAGGAGATTTTTCTTTTTATATAAGTGCAAAAACCATGATCGATAAAATCTTGTCAGTGCAACCTGAAAAAATTTATTTTTGCAAACCGGATGAAGAAAAATCCAGGTTAAAATGAATTTATGAAAAAAGGACCCGTTTCAACATTTATACAACATCACTACAGGCATTTTAATTCTGCAGCATTGGTTGATGCAGCTAAAGGTTATGAAAAACATTTGCTGGAAGGAGGAAAGATGATGGTAACACTTGCAGGCGCAATGAGCACGGCGGAATTGGGATTATCATTAGCTGAAATGATACGTCAGGATAAAGTGCATATTATTTCCTGCACCGGTGCAAATCTTGAAGAAGATATAATGAACCTGGTTGCACACACACATTATAAAAGAGTGCCTCACTATCGTGATCTCACGCCGCAGGATGAATGGGCATTGCTCGAGCAAGGATTAAATCGTGTTACCGACACTTGTATTCCGGAAGAAGAGGCATTCAGAAAAATTCAGCATAATATAGTGAAGCTATGGAAAGATGCACATGCGAAAGGTGAAAGATATTTGCCGCATGAATTTATGTACAAATTGTTGTTGAGTAAAGTAATGGAAAAAGATTATGAAATAGATCCAAAAGATAGTTGGATGATTGCGGCGGCGGAAAAAAATCTGCCAATTGTGGTAGGTGGATGGGAGGATAGCACCATGGGCAATATATTTGCCTCATATGTGGTTAAGGGAGAAATAAAACCAACCACGATGAAAAGTGGAATCGAGTATATGGTTTGGCTGACCGACTGGTACAGAAAAAATTCCGGAGGAAAAGGAGTTGGTTTTTTTCAAATAGGTGGCGGAATTGCGGGAGATTTCCCGATTTGTGTAGTGCCGATGATGTACCAGGATCTCGAATGGCATGATGTTCCATTCTGGAGCTATTTTTGCCAGGTATCAGATTCCACAACATCTTTTGGATCTTATTCCGGCGCCGTACCAAATGAAAAAATAACTTGGGGAAAATTAGGAATCGATACCCCAAAATTTATTGTTGAAAGCGATGCGACAATTGTAGCTCCCCTGATCTTTGCCTGGATACTGGGATGGTAAAATAAAGTTTATGAATAATACCAACATGGAAGAATTATATCTGGAAGCAGAAGCTGATATCAAGAATAATAATTATGCTGAAGCATTTAAAAAATATGAAAGCATATTGTATGATGAGCCTTCCAGTGCGCCTGCACACAATTCACTAGGCTGGTTATATAAAACGCAATTTGATGACTATGCAAAAGCGGAGAATCATTTTCTCACGGCAATGAGAGGAGATCCATTGTATCCGCATCCATATTTTCATCTAGCTTCATTATTGATGGATATGGAAAGATTCGATGAGTTAAATACACATCTTGAAAAATGCCTGAAAGTTCGCACCATTGAAAAATCGTGGGTGTATGGACGTTATGCTTTGATCGAAGAGCAAAAATTAAATTTTGATAAAGCAATTTATTTTTTCGAGAAAGCTATATTGAGTAGCCAGAATGATGAGAAAATAAAAGATTATAAACAGGATATCGAAAGATGTGCGATGAAGATGGGGATTGTGAAGAAGCATGAGGAGTAAACGCCTTCGTGCAATTATGTTAAAAAATTTGAGAATTGAATATTGAGTGTTGAATATTGGTTATTTGTTTGCAGGCATCGTAAATTATTTGAATAATCAATATTCAATTCTCAAGTTTTGGATTAAATACAAACAATTTTTAGGCGCAAGCAATTTTATCCACTCGCCTTGCGTGTCTGCCGCCTTCAAATCCAGTTTCAATAAAAATTTCTATCAGGCTTTTAGCAAATTCGAGTGCGATAAATCGTGCGGGCAAACAGATTATGTTTGCATCATTGTGCTGACGAACAAGTTTTGCAACATCGCTTTCCCAACACATCGCGGCTCTGATGTTTTGATGTTTATTCGCTGTCATACAAACACCGTTTCCTGTTCCGCATAATAAAATACCAAAAGCAGATTCAGATTTTTCGACGCTGGTCGCAACAGGATGTGCGTAATCAGGATAATCAACGGACTTATTTTCATATACGCCCATATCCTGTACCTGTAAACCTTTTTGATTTAGCCATTTGATCAGCTCCACTTTATAATCGAAACCAGCATGATCACTGCCAATGGCAATAGGTTTGGAAAGATCAAATGAGGATGACATGATTGATTGGGTTTAATTATTTATAATGAAGTCTGAACCGCGATTTTAAACGATTTATCTGATTATACTGAGAGCTGGTCAGTGTAATCAGATAAATCGTTTAAAATCCTGGTTTAGACGGTTTAGCTCCATTCTTCCTTATCTCTTTTTTCACGTCTCTTCATAACGCGTGAGGATATGCGAATACTGATTTCATATAAAATAAATAATGGAAGCGCTACAATTGTCTGGCTCATCCAGTCGGGTGAAGGAGTAATAACCGCTGCAATAATCAAAATAGCCACGTAGGCATATTTGCGATATATGCGAAGAAAAGAAGGTGTCACGAGACCGATGCTCGTCAGCACATAACTAATCAGCGGAAGTTGAAATGCGATACCAGATCCGATTAAAATATCAGTGAGATTTTCAATATAGTCATCCAATGTTGGCCTGGTTTCGAGAATACCAGCAACTCCCAATCGGTAATTCCATAAAAAGCTAAAAGTGAAAGGTGCCAGCAGAAAATATCCAAAGGCAATTCCAAGCAGGAAAAAGAATGTAACCCAAAAAATAGCTCCACGGGAACTTTTTAATTCTTTGGGAGAAAGTGCAGGTTTCACAAAGCGCCAGAATTCCCAGAATATATAAGGAAAGGCGACGATGAAGCCACCGATAAATGCAATGGTAATGCTTGAAAGGAATTGCGAGCCGAATGTTGTTGTTTGTAATTTGAGACTATCAACGGACTGCATACAAAGCGCATCGCCGATATGAATGGCGCGGCCAAATTTGCACAGGGCCGTATAGCTTACGAAGTTTGAATGAATAGGGCCGGCAATGATATTGTCGAATATCCAGTCTATCTTAATAAAAACAAAAATGGCAACAACAACTACAGCAAGAACAGATCGAACAATATGCCATCGCAATGCTTCGAGATGATCGATAAAAGACATTTCCGGCTGGTCCGGATTCCTGTTAAATAATTTGAAAGCCATTTATATTTAGATCTTCCTGAAAAAAGAGTGGCAAAGGTAATTTTAAAATGGCTATGACGGAAATAGATATGAAATTTAATTACAAAGAGTTCAATGTGCAGAAATAGAAAAGCACTCTAAAGAGAGTGCTTTTTACTCCTAACTGACCTATGAAAAAAATCCCCCAAAAGGATTAAGAAAATCATGAATGAGCCGATGGGCGCTCCATAATTTCCTTGCCGACGAAATTCAACAAAAGAATCAGGAATTAGAAAAATAAGTGGTTGATTAACTAGGGGTTAACATTGCAGTAACGAAAGGATTAAAGATAAGCCAGGCACTGAAAGGGTATAAGTCGGGTAAAACTCTATGCTTTATCTCGCCTTATTTTAATATTTTCACTCGTACCATTTCAATTCTGGTGTCGCTTACGGCGAGAATTTCAAACTCATAATCATCGATGATGATCCTTTCTTTCAAACGGGGAATCGTTTCGTGCCTGTTGATGATAAAACCTGATAAAGTTTCAGATTCGTTTTCGGGAAATTCAAATTCATATTTTTCATTCAGGTAGTCGAGCTCAAGACGGCCCGCAAATATGAATTCTTCATTGGATAATTTTTTCTCTTCAAACTCTTCGGTGTCGTATTCGTCTTTGATCTCCCCAAAAATTTCTTCCAGCAAATCTTCCATCGTAACAATTCCTGCAGTGCCTCCAAATTCATCCACCACCCAGGCAATACTTTTTCTTTCGCGGGTAAATTTGTTGATGAGATCAGTAGCGCTCATACTTTCCGGAACAGCAGGTATCGGAAGTAAAATAGATTTGATGGTTGCGGGATTCTTGAAAAGATCCAATTGATGTATATAACCCAACACATGGTCGATATTGCCTTCGTATACTACTAATTTACTGAGACTGGTAGAAGCAAATCTCTTTCTTCCATCTTCAATTGTGAGATTCACATCGATTCCTTCTATTTCCTTTCTTGGCACAAGACATTCCCTGATTTTTACTTTTGGCAGCGAGAGCGCTGCTTCGAATAATTCTGTATTTAATTCCTGTGTGTTTTCATCAGCATCTCCTGATTCCTGTAAAAGATGTTCAAGATCTGCCATCGAGAATAATTCTTTCCGGTTGTCGATACGAACATTGAAAACATATTTTAATATCCATTCTGAAATCGCGGAGAAAAATAATGTAACCGGGTAAAAAATATTGTAGAGAAGATTGGTAATACTGGCAAAAAATGTAAGCAAGCTATCGCTGTTCGCGCGAAACAAAGCTTTCGGAAGAAGGTCACCAAAAAACAAAATGAAAATCGCAGAAACAATCGTTTCCAGTGTCAGCCTTGAAAGATCCACCCAGGCCTGTGGTATGGAAGTTCTTTTTATAATAAATTCCCACAGCGGAGATAAAGTTTCTCCAACCAATAATCCAAAAATGACCAGAAAAATATTAAATCCAATCAGGGTAACGCCGATAAATCTTGAGGGATTTTCGAGAAAGCGCGATAGAATAATACTACTGTTTACGCCCTGCTTTTTTTTGAGTTCAATAGTAAGCCTGTTGGCGCTTACAAAAGCGATCTCAATGCCAGTAAAAAAAATGATCATCAGCCACGCTATGATGATCCAGATAAGCGTATTAGTATTGATCATAGCAACTACGAATATAAAGTGAAAAAATGAATGGGGCAAGGGAGGAGGGTGCGGGGTAGAAGGAACAAGGTAGAAGGTGGGAGGAACAAGGTACAAGCGACAAGGTACAAGGAACAAGATATGTCAGTCGTCGTATCTTGTACCTTGTACCTTGTTTCTTTCACCCCTTACCCTATAAATTCCTTGATGGCTGCTTCAGCTTCCCGGCATGCCTTTTCAAGATTATCATTCACGATGATCTTGTTGAATTGATGTCTGAATGAAAGTTCGAATGCTGCCTTATTCAGCCGGTCTTGCATGCCTTCTGTGGTTTCCGTGCCGCGTATTTGCAAGCGCCTTTTCAATTCGTCCAGGGATGGCGGTTCTACAAATAAAGAAAGAGAGCTATCCGGATATTGTTGCCTGACGTGAATAGCGCCTTTTACATCAATATCCAGTATTGGCGTTTGATTATTTTCCCAGATGCGAATCAATTCGCTTTTTAGTGTTCCGTAATATTTTCCTTCATACACCATTTCCCATTCTACAAATTCACCATGTTGAATTTTTTGTTTGAATTCATCCAAACTGATAAAATAATAGTCCTCACCATTTTTTTCCCCGCTTCTCTGCGCGCGCGTTGCTGCTGAAACCGAAAATGCAAGATTTGGAAATTTCTTTAACAGGTAGTGAGTGATAGACGTTTTACCGGCACCAGAAGGAGCGGTTATAATTATCAGTTTTGAATGAAAATGGCCTGAATGCATTTAAAATATTCAGTCTGATTGATGGTTATTTTTGATATAATGTTGCAAATAAAAATGATTTCCCGGTTAGTTCACCTGTATCCTTTTTATTTCTGCACCTAAATTCTTCAATCGGTCATCGATATATTGGTAGCCTCTGTCTATCTGATCGATATTCTGAATGGTGCTTTTCCCTTCAGCACTGAGTGCAGCAATTAATAATGAAACGCCGGCGCGAATATCCGGGCTACTCATTGTAATGCCTCTCAATTTTTGTTCTCTTGCAAGACCAATAACCGCAGCGCGATGTGGATCACACAAAATAATCTGTGCGCCCATATCGATTAGCTTATCTACAAAAAACAATCTGCTTTCAAACATTTTTTGATGAATGAGCACACTTCCTCTTGCCTGTGTAGCCACAACAAGAATAATACTTAACAGATCGGGAGTTAATCCCGGCCACGGATGATCATAGATTGTAAGTACGGATCCGTCAAGGAAATTTTGTATTTCATATAATTCCTGTGAAGGTATATGAATATCATCTCCCATAAATTCCATTTGAATGCCGAGCTGTTTGAATTTATCGGGAATGATTCCGATATTATCCAGTCCGACATTTTTTATGGTGATGTCGCTTTGTGTCATTGCAGCCAATCCGATAAATGAACCGGTTTCAATCATGTCCGGCAGCATGCGGTGTTCGGTTCCACCTAAATAAGTTACGCCCTCGATTGAAAGTAAATTGCTTCCGATGCCGGAGATTTTTGCGCCCATTCTATTGAGCATTTTGCATAGCTGTTGGATATATGGCTCGCAGGCGGCATTGTAAATTGTAGTTATTCCTTTTGCCATCACCGCAGCCATAATAATATTTGCAGTTCCGGTAACGGAAGGCTCATCGAGTAATAAATAAGTTCCCTGTAGTTTCAGTGCGTGAAGATGAAAGAATCCGTCGGCGGTTATATATTCGAACTGCGCTCCGAGTTTTTCAAACCCCACAATATGTGTATCCAGTCTTCTTCTTCCAATTTTGTCTCCCCCTGGTTTAGGTATAAAAGCTTTTCTGAAACGTGAGAGCATGGGACCGGCAACCATCACGGATCCGCGAAGTTTGCCGCTTTTTTTCCGATATGTTTCACTATGCAGATAATCAATATTTACATCATCCGATTGGAATATACACGTATCGCGTTGTGGTCTTTGTATTTTTACGCCCATCTCTCCCAATAATTCGATCAGCAGGTTTACATCCAGTATATCGGGAATATTGGTAATGGTCATCTTCTCGGGAGTTAGCAATACAGCACTTATTATTTGTAACGCTTCGTTCTTTGCGCCCTGCGGAGTAATTTCTCCTTTCAATTTTTTTCCACCGGTGACTTCGAATGAATACATAGTTAAAAGTTGGTTGTGCAAAATGCTGAACGCTGAACGCAAAACGCTGAACGCAGCACTCAGGCGTTTTACGTTTAGCGTTCGGCGTTTAGCGTTGACTTACCACCACAAGCTTAAATAAAAAAGTTGACAGTATCGCTGCCAACCTTTTTATGAACTGATCAATTTTTCAATTGATCAAAATCTTTTCTTTTTAAATTTATTATTTCCGCGGTCGTTATTTCGATTGTTATTATTTCGTCCTTGAAATTTCTGATTGCGTTTGTTGCGATAATCTCCATAATTTCCTCTGTCACCACGATCGCGATCCCTATCGCCACGATTATCATTAGATCTAAAGCTTCTTACGTACGGCGTATTTGTAAATTCAAGCTGGTTGCCTGTGATGCTGCTAAGCTCGCTTTGAATAGCATCATCATGTACGGTTTCTTTATGCCAATTGTTATATGCAAGCTTCATATAATAAGCGACGGCGTTTGCAAACCCGTTTTTCTTTTCAGGATTTTCTTCAGCCAACGCTTTATTAATGATAAGTTCAAGATTTTTTCCAAGATGTGAATGCTTCGGATAACGTTTTGGATAAGGCAACGGCTTCGGCTTTGCCTTCAATGTTTCCCTTGTGGGAATTGGATAAGGAGAGGAAACCTGCAATTTAAAATCTGATATCAAAAAAAGATGATCCCAAAGTTTATGGCGAAAGTCTTCCACATTTTTTAGGTGAGGATTCAAGAAACCCATAAGCTCGATAACAGCTTGTGCATTTCGTTGGCGTTTTTCTTCGTCGTCGAGCGCCAATAAGTATTCTATCATTTTTTGAATATGCCTTCCATATTCACGCATTACCAGATGATTTCTCGTGGTATTATATTCCATGTTCACTTTATATTTTGACAAACCTACAGGAAAATGTGCAAATGTGGAAATGTGGAAGTGTGGAAATTCTTTGTGCTTCGACAAACAGAATTTTCACACTTCCACATTTCCACATTTCACATTGATTATTGTATCATTACCTTATTAACGAACTGTTCTTTGTTATTAGTGTTTTTGGCGCGAAGAAAATATAAACCGCTTATTGGATGTGTATCTAAATCAAACTTTGTAAAATTAGTTCCTGAGAGAGAAACTGCTTTTCTCTGTATTACCTGTCCGGTAATGTTTACCAATTCCAAGAGGAAGTTTCCATTTTGATTTTCGTCAAATTGAACCATTACGGTTTTTGTAACCGGGTTTGGATAAGTCTGAATTCCTATTCGCTGCGTGGCGCTGAGGTTTACTGTTTTTATTATCGAGTAATTGATGTTGCCACTTGCGTCTGTGCGTTTGATCCGGAAGTATATTTCTCCCACATCAGCTGGAGAAGGGTTGTATTGATACTGGTATTGTGTAACAGTACCTGCTGTAGCAATATTAGCCGGTACATTTCCGATCGGCATGTAGTCATTTCCGTTTTTGCTATATTCGATTTCATAGTTTATATCACTTTGATTGTTTGCTGCCAGCCATTGAAGCATTACGTATTTATCTTTTTTAAAGGCAGAAAAATTGCTGATCGATGTTGCCAGCGGAATTGAAGGACACCAATAATAAGTCAGGTTAAGTGTACCCCAAATGGTGGTGACAATTGTGGTAGTATCATTTGCTCCACCATCCAGTGTGATCAATCCGCCACTCACTGTGTAAACAATTCCTACTGATCCCACACCAATATACGAGGCGTTACCACCCGTAGCGCCGGTTCCGGAATTGTTGGTAAAAATATTATCTGGTCCATAAGTGATCTTATATCCCGGAACACCGTACGGAGACAGCGTATCATATCCATAAATTTTATTGAACACTTTATTAATGGTGATACCCGGTGCCGTAATTTTACTGGCAAGCGTTAACTGAAATAGAAAGGCAGTACTGTCAGGACCAGAGTTGAGCGCACTCGACGTGGATATCCCGGAAATAGTATCGCGCAGCCGAACGCAGGCTAAATCTCCAATAGCAGGATTAAACTGCTGAAAATTAAAAGTAAGTGAACTGGCCTGGGTCGGAGCTATAGTAACTGATTGCGTTATCGGAGTCGCAGGCAAACCAGAAGAGCAGGTGCATTGTGCAGAAGTTCTTTGTGGAATGGAAGCAGCTATGAACGCCAATGCCACAAATGTCAACGTGTATACGTGTTTCATAGATACAGATTTTAGGTGACGGAGACGGATTCGAACGCTACAAATTTATCTAACAAAAGGCATGATTCCAGCGCAGTTATACTTAACTTACCGGCATGGTAAAAACCACAATTTATTCAATGGTAAAAACACAAACTGCTGATAAGTAAATAGTTAATTATAGGTGTTTTTATGTAGAAACACTCTCACTGATTTTATTGTATAAACCAATATGAAAATTATAATCGATTGCAATCCGCTTTCTAAAAATATCTTTTCGGATGAATATAACCGTTATATTATCAAAGCGATTTTTCACCTGCAGAAGACTAAACCAGACGCTGCATTCGTATTTGCTACGAGTAAAATTTCTACCCAAACTGCCCGTTTTTTTCGTCCGGACCACCACTTGGTTGTAAGAAAATCCTGGCCCGGCCTCGCAGGGATGAAACAATGGTATCGTAAACAACTTCCGGAAATAATAAAAGAAACCAATTCGGAATTATTAGTGTCAACCGGAATCGTAACTCCACACATTCAAATCCCACAATGTTTATGGATACCCGGAATTATGAAAGAAGATTATGCAAGGAAAAAATACTTCAACTGGATACAAAAAAAACTTTCGAAAGGAATTAGCCAAGTGAAAATTGTTTTTACTCCGGATGAAGAAAAAAAAGAACAAATTGCGCAATTTTATAATTTATCTGAAAACAAAATAATTTCAATACCGCACACTGCGGATGAGAACGCCAAGCCAATTTCATGGCAGGAAAGGGAGGAAATTAAAGTCCAATATGCTTCAGGTCGCGAATTTTTTCTATTATGTCAGCCGGAGTTACCGACAAAAGATTTTATAATTCTTCTTAAAGCATTTTCACAATTCAAAAAAAGGCAACAGTCGAATATGCAGCTGATTGTTGTTGGAGTAAAAAATGAAAAAAAGTATTTAGAGAAAATAGATGGATTTAAATATCGCATGGATGTTCACATTTATGATGCCGAAACAGACTTCAATATAAATAAAATGGTAGCCGCGGCTTACGCACTTCTCTTACCAGTAACGGATAATCAGGCGTTCTTAAATTCCTTTTCCAGGCAAGTGCCGATAGTTACCACCAGGGATGGATATCCCGGGGAATTGGATACGGATGCTGTTTTATATGCGGATTTTGCAGACACTACCGACTTAGCTACAAAGATGATGCTATTGTATAAGGACGAACCATTGAGAAATATGCTGGTTGAAAAAGGAAAATCTATTTCTGAAAAATTCAACGTCGAAACGCAATCGGAACAATTGTGGCGGGGATTCCATACCTCACTTAGTCACCCGGTTTCATCATTGTAGATTTTGAATGAAGGAAAAATGGAAAATTCAATCTGAACCTTTCACGTAACTTTGGCCGCGGAAATTTTTTAAAATGATATTATGAAACAATCTTCAATAAATATTGATGTATTATTGGATGCCGACAAAGTTCCGACTTCCATCAGCTGGAACGCAAGTGATTCCACCGCAGAAACAGCCAACAAAGCCAAAGCAATGATGCTTGCTTTTTGGGACGGTCATGATAAAACTGCACTGCGAATTGATCTCTGGACCAAGGAAATGATGATGGATGAGATGGCAGATTTTTTTTACCAGACACTGATGACGATGGCCGATACTTATCGTCGTGCAACACAAAATCAGGAAATGACTGACGACATTAAAAAATTTGCAAGGGATTTTTACAATAAATTCAGAGCCGAACAACTAAAAGAAAATAAAGTATAACTAATAAATTTTGGATATGAATCTTGAACAAAAAATAATGGCGGATTTGAAAACGGCCATGCTTGCTAAGGATGAAAAGGGATTACGTAGTCTCAGAGCTATCAAGGCTGCTATCATTTTGGCAAAAACGTCAGAAGGCGCCAATGGAGAGATCAATGAAGCGGAGGAGATGAAATTATTACAGAAACTGATCAAACAAAGAAAGGATTCCCTGGAAATTTATAAACAGCAAAATCGCACCGATCTCGCGCAGAAGGAACAGGACGAAATCGATGTTATTGAAAAATTTTTGCCGAAGCAACTAGACGCGGAGGAATTGAAAAAGATTTTATCCGGTATCATTACGGATGTTGGAGCTTCTTCACCCGCAGATATGGGTAAAGTGATGGCCGCTGCTACCAAACAACTTGGTGGAAAGGCAGATGGTAAAACAATAAGCGCCCTGGTAAAGGAATTGCTAACCAAATAAATTCCGGAACAACAACCGATATGCATAGCCGAAAACTCTGCCGGCATATCCTTATTCATAAAAAATGCAAGCAGCAGCATGATCATTGATATTATTTTTATTATACTCATGCTGGTGGCAGTTTTCAGGGGTATGCGCCGGGGATTGCTGGTAGCTATATTTTCTGTCATAGCCTGTATTGCAGGATTGGCGGCTGCTATTAAATTGTCGGCAGTGGTGGCAGATCATTTAAGAGCAGACGCGCATATCCATTCGAAATGGCTTCCAATAATTGCTTTCATATTGGTATTTGTTGCTGTTGTTGTATTGGTGAGATGGATCGCGAACCTAATTGAAACAGCCTTGGATTTTGCAATGCTTGGATGGCTGAACAAAATCGGTGGAGTCATATTATATGTGTCTCTTTTTATTGCAGTATACAGTATCGTTTTATTTTATGGAACGCACGCACATATTATTTCAAAAGAAACAATCAGCTCTTCAAAAGTATATTCTTTTGTAGAACCTTGGGGCCCTGCAATTATAGATGGAGTAGGCGCTATCGTTCCTTTGTTCAAAAATATGTTTAAAGAACTTGAAGATTTTTTCTCGGATATGGCAAGAAAAGCAGCCTGATATATTTGCCGAATTCTTAGTAAACCGCGAATCTATTTAAGCAACCAGTATTTTGTTTTTTAATCAAATTGTTAGTCTATTTAATTGATAGACTAAAATGAGAGTTAGAAAAATCATGATCGCGGCGTTAAATAATGAGCATTTTCATTTATTATGTAATTGTTATGTCGAAAGCTGGTAATTCCATAGTTGTTGTAAATTTGCCGTGAAAAAATCGTTATTGTTTAAGAAGACATGGTTTTTGGTTTAAATCATTTATTTTAGCGATTAAATTAAGGCGATATTTTTATTCGAAATGCATTACGAAATCAAACAAGAAGAAAAGTTCAAATTTATTGAAGAGGGCGAGGGGGAACCTTTGGTCTTGTTACACGGGCTTTTTGGTGCTTTAAGTAACTTCGTGGATCTTATTAAATACTTCAGTAAACATTACAAGGTTGTTGTGCCGATATTGCCATTGTTTGAATTGGATCTGTTACATACTTCAGTGGGCGGTTTGGAAAAATTTACCCATAAATTCATTGAATTTAAAAATTATAAGAATCTGCATCTGCTGGGTAATTCGCTCGGAGGTCATGTGGCTTTATTACATGTGCTCAAACATCCCGAAAGAATTAAATCGATTATACTAACGGGAAGTTCCGGCTTATTTGAAAATGGTATGGGTGACACGTATCCCAAGCGTGGTGATTACGAATATATCAAAAAGAAAACGGAACTTACTTTTTACGATCCCAAAATTGCTACGAAAGAGCTGGTGGATGAAGTCTATGGAATCGTGAACAACCGCCTGACCGCTTTGAAAATTATAACACTTGCCAAAAGTGCCATCCGAAATAATTTAGGTGAAGAACTCAATCAAATCAAACAACCCACGTTATTGATATGGGGAAACAATGATGCCATAACACCGCCCTTCGTAGGAAGGGAGTTTCAGCGATTGATTCCAAATAGTGAATTGCATTTTATCGATAGATGCGGCCATGCGCCGATGATGGAGGTTCCGGATGAATTCAACGAGATTTTACATAAATTTTTGAAAAAGTTGAATGAACCTGCAGCAGTAGCATGATTTGTATCGTCTAATGATTAAAACCATTGCAGTGTTAAATAAGGAAATCATATCTGTCAATATTCCTTCTCTTCACCCGACTGATTCAGTTGCCCGCGCACAGGAGCTCATGATCGACTATCATGTTTCTCATTTGCCTGTAGTCGGTGATGAATCCAAATTGCTTGGGCTTATCAATGAGGATGCTCTTCTTAATGCTGCCGATGATAATATACCCGTTTCCCGTTTGCAACATGAATTCTCTGCCATCGTGGTACATGCGGATACACATTTTATAGAGGCGGTTCAATTGGCGAATGAGTTCAATCTATCGGTAGTACCCGTTATCAATAAAGAATTGGAATATATCGGCGCAATTAGCAGTGCCGATTTATTAAAGCAGGTTGGAAAAATGATGGGATCATCTGATCCCGGCGGAATCATTGTTTTGGAAATGGAAAAAGTGAGTTTTTCATTTTCAGAAATAAGCAAACTGGTCGAGACCAATGATGCACAGATCACGCAACTGAACACATATTTTGACGCGCAAACTTCAACATTCTATATCACTTTAAAAATTAACAAGCTCGAGATTTCCGATATTATTGCCACGTTCCAACGTTATGAATACAAAGTGAAATATTATTTCGGCGAGGAATTATATGAAAATGAACTGCGAAACAATTACGATCACCTGATGAATTATCTGAGCATTTAATCACTCCTGATTATTTTTATTAACCATAAAAGACCTGTAGGCAACAGAACCATGATATGGAATGCTGGAAAATATTCTCTTTTCATAGTAGTTGCTTTTCTTTCTTGTGTCGTCAATGCGCAGATTCCTCTCAGCAATATTACAAATGATACATTGCAGGTTTCGCATAAGAATGAAAAAAATACATTCATCATTGGCAACATAAGCATTAGCGGTAATCGTAAAACAAGATCATACATTATAGAAAGAGAACTTTCTTTTAAAAGAGGCGATTCTATTACTATTTCAGATCTTACACTGGCTTTTGCAAAGGCGAGAGAACGTTTGATTTATACGCGGTTGTTTAACGATGTAGTAATTTCATTAAAAGGTTTCCGCGGATTCCTTGTGGACGTTCAAATCGATGTAAAGGAACGTTGGTATATTTTTCCGCTTCCTTATGTTCGACCGGTTGATAGAAATCTTACCACTTGGGCCGATAATCATTTTAGTTTGAGCAGGCTTGATTATGGATTGAAATATTCACAGCGTAATTTCACCGGGCGAAACGATAATCTTCGCGTGTGGCTCATCACCGGATATTCAAACCAGGTGGAATTTTCTTATGATCTTCCTTACGGCGACAAATCTCTGAAGCATGGATTTGGAGCCGGATTCTTCTATAATGGCCTCAAGGAACTGAACGCTGCAACAATAAATAACAAGCAATTCTTTGTAGACAGCGACACGATACCCTACGCTGGTAAATACTTACGCGAGCAATGGAATTTTTCTTTGCGATATAATTATCGTCCAGGTATACACACGAGGCATTTTGTAAGATTTGCATTTAATAAACTTAATATCGATAGTGCGGTGACCGTAACAACACCATACTATTTTAATAAAAATAAATTGTCGGTTGTATACCCGGAGCTTTCTTATATACTTAACTATAATAATATCGACTATGTTCCTTATCCGCTAAAAGGTTTTTTATTTGAAACAGGCATCTTACACAGGGGGATAAACGCAGATGTGAACATGACCCAGGTGTATGTTAAAACCAATGAAGGAATTCCTCTCGCAAGGAAATTAAATTTTGTAAGTCAGAATTACGCGATCATCAGAGTTCCATTTGATCAGCCATTCTACAATCAGCAACTGCTTGGATATGGAGATTTTTATGTGCATGGATTTGAGAAATATGTTGTTGACGGGGTTGCAGGCGGTTTGGCACGAAATACTCTATTGCGACAATTGTTTGATTTCAGAATTCCATTTATTCGCGGCACATCACACGACATAATACCTTTGCGCATATTCGTAAAAACTTTTTTTGATGTCGGTTATATTTATAACAAAAGCTTTACCGCAAATTCATTGGTGAATCGTATGCTTTATTCTGGAGGAATAGGAGTCGATATGGTGACTTTTTATGATTTTGTTTTCCGTGTTGAATATAGTATCAATCAATTAGGGGAAAAAGGATTATTTTTTCATATCAGAAACGATTTTTAGAAATAAGGCACAAGGCACAAGACACAAGGTAAAAGACACAAGATACACGGTACAAGTCTTGCACCTTGTATCTTGTGTCTTGTACCTTGCATCATGTACCTTGTGCCGGGGTTTCAATCTAAAAGAAATTAAAATGAAAGTAGCTATCTATAGTCGTATTGTTGATCAAACAGACCAGGGTGAAGTGAGGCACCTGTTTGATGAATTAAGAAAGCAAAAAATTGAACCGGTTATCTATCATTCATTTTATGAAAAGATCCAATCTGGTTCTAATTTTCCATCTTCAATATCCACTTTCAAAGAATCATCTGATCTCGACGATTCCATCGACTTTGTAATTAGTTTGGGCGGTGATGGTACCTTACTCGATACTGTTTCTCTTGTGCGTGACAAAAATATTCCAGTGCTCGGTATCAATTTTGGAAGATTGGGATTTCTTGCGGGAATAGGTAAAGAAGAATTAATCACTGCTGTCACGGCATTGGTTAACCGAACTTTTGTTATCGACAAACGTTCGCTAATCCACCTGGATGCCGACAAATCATTATTCGGGAAAGTGCCTTATGGATTGAACGAATTTGCTATTCACAAAACGGATACATCTCCTATGATAAAAATTCACACATATCTAAATGGTGAATTTTTAAATACATATTGGGCGGATGGCTTGATTGTTTCTACCCCGACCGGGTCTACCGGTTATTCGTTGAGTTGTGGTGGTCCCGTTGTATTTCCCGAATCAGAAAGTTTTGTCATCAATCCCGTCGCTCCGCATAATCTCAATGTAAGACCAATTGTTGTGCCTGATAACAATGTTATCTCATTTGAAATTGAATCGCGATCTGATCATTTTATTTGCGCATTGGATTCACGCAAAGAATTAGTGGATAAAAATGTTCAATTGGCTGTTCGTCGTGAAAAGTTTACACTGAGCCTGGTACGATTGAATGAAAATAATTTCCTTCAAACACTAAGAAATAAACTTTCCTGGGGCCTGGATACCAGAAATTAACAAATCTTGTGAAAGAAAACTTTTCATTATTCGTTTACAAAAATCATAATCTTTTATATTGCGTTATGAAGAAGTTAATTTTTGCTGGACTGCTTTTGATTATTGGATCGGTAACTGTGCAGGCACAATTGGAAAGTACGGTTCAGGAAGGTGAGTTTGGAATTTCTGCGGGCGCGGCGCATTATTTTGGGGATATCAATCCAGACCTGCATCTGAATCGTCCAAAAATCGCGGTCGGTCTTTTCTTCAGAAAACAATTTGGTAATTATGTTGCAGCAAGAATAAGCGGTCACTTCGCTCAGCTTGGCTACTCCGATATTTATAATACACAGAATGAATTTGAACATCGGAGAAATCTCAGTTTTAATACAAATATTTGGGAACTTGCTTTGCAGGGAGATTTCAATTTTTTCAAATTTGTTCCCGGCGATGCCCGTTTTCGGTTTACTCCTTACGTAACTTTTGGCGTCGGTGTGTTTAGCTACGATCCTTATGCATATTATCAAAATCAAAAAGTTTATTTGAGGCCGTTGGGGACGGAAGGACAGGGAACAGCGGCTTATCCTGGCAGAAGACCTTACGGAACCATGGCAGCTTGTTTTCCGTTCGGTGTTGGCGTAAAGTACAGTTTGACTCCTCAAATGAATCTCGGATTTGAAGTGACCTATCGGTTCACAACCACCGATTACCTGGATGATGTGAGCAAAACTTATGTAGGCGCGGACAAATTCGTTACCCTGCCAAATGGAAGTCCATCATTGGCTGCAATTATGCAGGATCGTTCCTATGAAACCGGCACACCTATCGGTATCGAAGGAAGGCAAAGAGGTTACTCGAATCAAAATGATTCGTATGTTATGGCCGAGCTCACCCTTTCGATTAATATCACATCATATCGTTGTCCCACAGCTAAATAGTATCACCGATTATAGAATTGAAATGGATTTCGCGGAATTCTCTCTCCAATAACCAGAAAGAAGCTTGGTTTATTCCGTGTAATCCGCAAAATCCATTAATCCGCGATCAAAAATGAATTACCTTCGTGCCCTTGAAAAAAAGCCTCACCCGATGGAGTCGTTGAAAGACAAAATAGATTTACAACGTTTGCCACGTCACATAGCCATTATTATGGATGGCAACGGAAGGTGGGCTCGTGAAAGGGGGGAGGACCGCTTGTTTGGACATTATCATGGTGTGGAGAGTGTCCGGGATATTGTGGAAGCTTCTGCGGAACTCGGTGTGGGTTATCTTACTTTATATGCTTTCTCAACAGAAAATTGGGATCGCCCTGAATATGAAGTAATGGGTTTGATGGAATTGTTGGTGGACACGATCCGGAAAGAGGTGCCGACGCTCAATAAAAATAATATTAAACTGCATGTGATCGGTGATGTGCAAATGCTGCCTGATTATGCAAAGGAGGAATTGAAGGAAGCATTGCATCTCACTTCCGGAAATAAAGGGTTGAACCTGGTGATGGCATTGAGTTATAGCAGCAGGTGGGAAATAACCGAGGCGATAAAATCGATCGCCGCAGATGTGGAATCAGGAAAACTGGAATCAAAAAATATCAATAGTGAAACGCTGCCTAAATATTTGACCACGGCTTCAATTCCGGATCCCGAATTAATGATAAGAACAAGTGGCGAATATAGAATCAGCAATTTTCTTTTATATCAATTGGCATATGCAGAATTATATTTTACGTCTGTGCTTTGGCCGGACTTCCGGAAAGAGAATCTTTATGAGGCAATCATCGATTTTCAAAGCAGGGAAAGACGCTTTGGAAAGACAAGTGATCAGCTTAGACAGGAAATAAAAGCAGAAAGCCAAAATTCATTGTGAATGAATGCCATAAGCCTTCGCCTGTCGATGTTTTTTAACAAAGACTTTTAATAAATCCCCTTAATTTGCCGCTTTTAAAACCGTTTGGATGTTACGAAGTTTACTGATTCGTGTTTTTTTACCAACTTTCTGCTTATTGATGATCACAGTTGCCAAAGCCCAGGTAGCTGACAGCACTCAACCGATATCAGTAGATCCAGATTTAATTGCACTCGGTAATTCAAAAACTCCCAAGGAATATATCATCGCCGGAATAAAAATTACAGGTAGTAAATATCTTGATGAATCTTTGTTGATCTCAATTTCCGGGTTGACGGTTGGAGATAAAGTAATGATTCCTGGTGGAGATAATTTTAGCAAGGCGATTACGAAATTATGGGCGCAAAATCTTTTTTCGAACGTTGGTATTTATTTTACAAAAATCAATGGCAACGATATCTACATAGAAATTAATGTAGCAGAAAGACCAAGGCTCGCGAATTTTTATTTTAAAGGGGCTACGAAATCTGAATCCGATGATCTGAAAACAAAAACCGGTTTGATCAAGGGTCGTGTGATCACGGAAAATATGAGGCAGATCGCGGAAGAAAATATCAAAAGATATTACGCAGACAAAGGATATCAGGGCGTCACTGTGGCGATCAACGCCGTCAAAGACGCGTCTTCACCAAATAGAGAATCATTAAATTTTGTAATAACAAAAGGCACCAAAGTTCATATCAACCAAATTAATTTTTATGGCAATGAGCAGGTGAGTGAAGCGAAGTTGAAAAAACAGTTGAAAGACACAAAGGAAATGACTCGCCTCACGCTATTTCCTCCGCAAGACACCAGTAAGTTTGGAGTCAATAAACAAATAACTTTCAAAGAATATGTTGACAACTGGGGCTTTCTCTCTTTTACAAAAACAAAGGAATTCATAGATCCATATTTCAGATTTAAATTATTCAGCACTTCAAAGTTTAACGAAAAGAAATTCGCCACTGACAAAGAAAAAATAATAGACTATTATAACTCACTCGGCTACCGCGATGCTGTAATTGTTGATGACGACAAACATTACAACAAGAAAAACCAGATGGATATCGATATTAAAGTGGATGAAGGCAATAAATATTATTTCGGAAATATTACGTGGAAAGGAAATACGAAATATCCTGACTCTGTTTTGAGCATGTTATTGGCAATTAAAAAAGGTGATGTTTATAATCTCGATAATTTAAATAAAAAATTAGGGAAACAGGTATCTATGGAAGGCGGTGGTGGTATCGGAGATTTGTATATGGATGATGGATATTTATTTTTCAGGGTAGAGCCGGTGGAAACAGCAGTATACAACGACACCATAGATTTTGAAATTCGAATGACTGAAGGTCCGCAGGCGATGATCAAAAATGTTACGATCGCGGGGAATGATAAAACAAAAGAGTATGTTATCCGTCGTGAGTTGCGTACCGTACCAGGTGATCAATTCAGCCGTACAGCGCTTGTCCGTTCAGTGAGAGAAATCGTAAATCTCGGATTCTTCAACCAGGAAAAAGTAACTCCTGTTCCTGTTCCAAATCCCGACGATGGAACTGTGGATATAAATTGGACGGTAGAAGAAAAATCATCAGATCAGTTGGAGTTGTCTGCCGGATGGGGCGGAGGTATCGGGTTAACAGGAACGGTCGGGGTTTCATTCAATAATTTTTCTATTAAAAATATTTGGTCGAAAACAGCCTGGGATCCTTTACCAACAGGTGATGGACAAAAGCTGAGTTTGCGTGTGCAGGCAAATGGAAAGGCGTATCAGTCATACAATCTTTCTTTCACAGAACCATGGTTGGGTGGAAAGAAAAGAAATTCTTTGACGATTAGTTTGTATCGTAGTGCATTCAAAACGGGTGGTTATAATTATGGAACCAACAAATATGCATATAGCGATACCAATTCGTTGAAAAATTTTGGGGTCGTAATTGCATTGGGCAAACAATTGAAATGGCCTGATGATTATTTTACTTTGACATATTCGCTTAACTATACCCGTTATAACCTTACAAATTATTCTTTATTCACGCCACAGTTCAGGAATGGATATTCAACGAATCTTAGTTTCAAAATAGCATTGAATCGTTATTCGCTGAATCAGCCTATATATCCGAGCCAGGGTTCGAATTTCCTAATGAGTGCTCAGTTTACTCCTCCGTATTCTGCATTCAATTCGGATTATACCGACCAGAAGAATTTCAAATTGCCAGAGTATATGAAGTATCGACTTACCAGTGAATGGTACATTCCGATTGGTAAAGCGATGGGTGCGGATAAGAGCAGGCAGTTCGTTTTGAAGGCTGCGGTGAAATATGGATTCATGGCGCGATACACGAGCAAGTTGGATTTTTCACCTTTCGAACGTTTCCAATTGGGTGATGCAGGATTGACAAACAATTTCGGATTGCTCGGTTATGATATCGTATCGCAAAGGGGCTATCCTGTTTATCAAAACTCTGACCCAAGAGTGAATCCTGATCAGCAGGCAGCATCTCAATTTTTCGTGATGTTCAATAAATATACTTTGGAATTGCGTTATCCTTTCGCAACGAATCCGAGCAGCACCATTTACGGTGAAGCCTTTTTCGAAGCAGCCAATGGATGGTATGATTACAGAGATTATAATCCTTTCCGGCTTCGCAGAGATGTAGGCGTTGGTGTGAGATTCTTTTTGCCGATGTTCGGATTGTTAGGATTTGACTATGGAATAGGACTCGACCGCATAGAAAATGGTTCGCTGAAAAATGCCTCCCGCTTTACATTTATGCTAGGATTTGAACCTGAATAATACTATATTTCGATTTCTAAAAATCATCTCGGTTTGCAAATACTAAAAATTAAAAACATTATGAAAAAGTTATTCCTCATTGGAATTTGCTGTTTCGCATTCTTTGCTGCAAGCCAGGCACAACGTTACGCTGTTGTTGATACGAAATTTATCCTGGATAAAATGCCTGAATACAAGGACGCGCAGAAGCAGCTTGATCAAACCAGTGTTCAATGGCAAAAAGAAATTGACGACAAACAATCTGTTTTGGATAAGATGTATAAAGACTATGATGCAGAACAGGTGATGTTGAGCGACGAGCTTAAAAAGAAACGCGAAAATGAATTATTCAATAAAGAGAAGGAAGTGCGCGACTTGCAACGAAAAAGATTTGGTTTTGAAGGTGATCTATTCAAAAAGCGGCAGGAGCTCATCAAACCCATACAGGATAAGGTTTACAACGCAATACAAAAAATTGCTGCCACGCGTATGTATGACTTTATTTTAGATAAAAGTGAAGGAATAACTGTTATCTTTGCCGACCCTAAGCTAGACAAGAGTGAAGACATATTGAAGGAACTAGGGATCAAATAATTTTCAATCACGAATTACAAAAACAAAAGTGATTCGTGAAACCATAGGAGCACTCAACTATTAACAAACAAAAAAAGAAAACTGTAAACAAAAATGAAAAAGATTGTTACAATCGTTTTGATGGTAGCAGGCATGATAGGAGCAAGCAACCAGTCGCACGCACAAAGCAAATTAGGTTATATCAGTCTGACTGAATTGATACAGTCTATGCCCGAAACGAAGAAAGCAGATTCAGCGCTCGCTGAATTTTCAGCCGCATTGAATCAGAATTTTGAAGATCAGAAAAGAGAATTCAATGAACAGGATAGTATTTTAAGTGGAAAAGATACATTGAAGTACACAAAAGCTCAACTCGAATTGAAAAGAAAAAGTTTGGCTGAAATGTATTTGAAATTACAAGGCTATCAACAGCAGGCGGGTCAACAATACCAGCAAAAACAGCAGGAACTGATCGCGCCGATCCAAAAGAAAGCTATTGATGCAACTCAAACCGTGGCTAAAGAAAACGGGTTCACTTATGTGTTCATCAAAGATGCCTTACTTGTTTCGCCGCCGGCGGAAGATCTGCTACCGCTTGTGAAAAAGAAGTTAGGAGTTAAATAATTATTTTATTATATCGTTTTAGAACGCCGGGTATCCCCGGCGTTTTTTATTTTTGTTTTATGCCTTCTTCACAACCCATTGGTGTATTTGATTCAGGTTATGGCGGTCTCACCATTTTGCAGCAAATCGTCACGCGTCTTCCTCAATACGATTTTATCTACCTTGGTGATAATGCGAGAGCTCCTTATGGCAATAGATCATTTGAAACCGTATATCAATACACGTTAGAAGCAGTAAAATGGTTTTTTAAAATGGAATCGCCTTTGGTAATACTTGCTTGCAACACTGCGTCGGCAAAAGCATTGCGTACTATTCAACAAAACGATCTTCAAAAAATCGATAAGGAAAAAAGAGTGCTCGGCGTTATCCGGCCCACAACAGAGATCATCGGTAATTTTACAAAGACCGGCAAAGTTGGAATTCTCGCAACATCAGGAACAGTTCAATCAGAATCATATCCTATCGAAATCAAAAAATTTTTTCCCGACATCCATGTATTTCAGCAGGCATGTCCGATGTGGGTTCCTTTAATTGAAAACAATGAACACAATACAGCCGGCGCAGATTATTTCATAAAAAAATATATCGATGAATTGCTGAGCAAATCGAAAGATATAGATACCGTGTTACTCGCATGCACGCACTATCCCTTGATAAAAAATAAAATTCAACAGTATCTTCCATCAACCTCAACCATCGTATCCCAAGGAGAAATTGTTGCCGAAAGCCTCGCAGAATATTTGCAACGCCATCCCGAAATAGAAAAAAAATGCAGCAAGAATGGTAAACGCAGTTTTTTTACTACCGATTCAACAATAGATTTCGATCAGCATGCAAGCATTTTTTACAATGCAAAAGTGGAATCGAAACATGTGCACTTAGAGCAAATGTGAAAATGTGGAAATATGAAAATGTGAGAAATGATTTTCTACCATCGGGATTTTGAGATGTCTCAAATTTGGAAGAATATGTTAGTTCATCTATTTTCATATTTTTCACATTCCCATATTTCCATATTTTCTTATTTATTCTATTTTTGTTTGGTAAATTATCTATTATGATGAAGAGGATCGGGTTATCTCATGTGGCTTTAGGAGTATTGTTATTATCATTTTTTAGCTGTAGCAAAGAGCTTAGTAACGAAGCGTTGGAGAATGGAAAAGGTGTTGCCGGAAGTTTCCGGGCAAAGATCGATGGTGCAAGTTGGGTAGCAACAAATAACATTTCTGCAACCGTTCTCACCGGACTCATCAATATTACAGGCACAAGCAGTGATGGTAAAACAATAAATATTTCACTACTTGCCGGCGCAACAGGAACATATGCGCTCGATGAAAATTCAGATGGACTTGCTTCGTTGAATCAAACCGAAGCAACTGGTCCGGCTATCTATGGAACCAATCAATCCTCAGATCCGGCAAAATCCAGCGGAACAGTTACCATTACATCGATAGATCAAACCAATAAAACCATTTCAGGAACTTTTAGCTTTAATGGTTATGATGATGCGACCACAGTAACAAAAGTAGTTACAGAAGGCGTTTTTGATCGGTTACCATATTCTTCAACCCTGCCACCCGCAAGTATAACAGATACTTTCAAAGTAAAAATCAACGGCACTAGTTTTACCGCATCAAGTATCGCCGCGCCAATCGTTTCAGGAAGCTTTTTTGTGCAAGGCGCTGCATCGGATGGCAGCAATTTCGTTGGACTGTACATGCCTGAAAATGTGCAGCCCGGTACATATACGCTTGATATTTTCGGTGGCGTTTTTGTGGGACAATATAGCCCTGACCCAAGCACACTTTTGGTGTCAATGGGTGATGGCACCCTTACGGTTATTGAAAATAATTCGACAACAAAGCGAATACGCGGAAGCTTTAGCTTTAAGGCCGTCGATGCCTCCAACACGCAGTCGGCCCAACTGACTGAAGGATATTTTTCCGTCGGATACTAGCGGATTGATTATTTGGAACCTAAAACCAATTTTCAGTTGGCAGTAACTCTCTTTTCCCCTAATTTTGCGATCCCTTTCATTCCGCCTGTGGCGGGACGGGTATGGTGACCCGTTCTGATGATTGAACGATATTCCTGTTTCTCAGCAGGAATAAAACAAAAGGTTAAAATAAAAAACTGTAAAAATGAAACGTACATTTCAACCACACAGACGCCGCCGCAAAACGGTTCATGGCTTCCGCAAGCGTATGCAGACTGCTAACGGCCGTAAGGTATTGGCAAGCCGTCGCAAAAAGGGTCGTAAGAAACTCACTGTGTCCGACGAATCAAAACTGAAATAAATCGCAGGTGTAACAACACCGAAATATTATTATAGCCCATAGCTCCGGAATCAACACCGGAGCTATTTATTTTTACAAAAAATAAAATCATAAGCAAGAGATTTACACTCGGAAAAAAAGAGCGATTAAAAAGTCGTAAGCTCATTGATCAGGTGTTCAATGGAGGAAGGAGTTTTACTTTTCCTCCTTATAAAATAAATTATTTTTATACGCAAACGCCTATTGGCCTGCAAGCTGGGTTTGGCGCGAGCACAAGAAATTTCGGCAGAGCAGTTGATCGCAACAGGATCAAACGAATTTCTCGCGAAGCCTACCGCTTACAAAAAGAATCTCTTAAAAAGTCCGTTGAAGCGAACAACAAAAACCTCGCTGTGTTTTTTATTTATATTGGAAAGGAATTGCCGGTTTATCATGATGCCTACAAAAGAATGGGCAGCATTTTAGAAAAGCTTATTCAGATTACGGATGAAAACAATATTGCTCATACTTAGTTTGCCATTTATTGCATTGATAAAAATTTATCAATTGATTATTTCACCATGGCTGGGTCCCAAATGCCGCTTCACGCCAACTTGCTCGCACTATGCAGTAGAAGCTTTCAAAAAACATGGATTGCTAAAAGGAGGATGGTTAACAATTAAAAGAATCAGTCGCTGTCATCCCTGGGGCGGACATGGATATGATCCGGTGCCTTAAGACGAGAGCGGAGGAACAGAGCGGAGAGCGAATAACCCTTCGCTCTCCGCCCTGTTCCTCCGCTCTTCTTATCAACCAATCAACCTCTCAACTCTTCCCTTACTTATTCTCCGGTTTATAAATCGTCATCGGCACCAGCTTGTCTATAATTTCTCTCACTTCTTTATTCGTATAAAATTTATATATCTCAGAGACGGAACCTGCATCAAATGAGGCAGGAATGGAAGTGTATGGACCAAAAATTTTTGTTGTACCTGTAGTGTTGATTTTTGAAATTTTGCCTGGAGGAATAAAATAATTTTTATTGGCAACGCTGATATTTTTCCCCACGATCAATTGTTGCAAACTATCCAGTTGGGCTTTTAATTGTTCCTGTGTAATTTTTGAATTGCTTGTTGAACCCACACGTTGATAACTGCCGACAACAGTATCGTTTTTCAGATTCGCTATATAGAGACCATCATCAGGCGCTTCCAAAGTATATTTGCCCGTAGGTGTTTGTACATTCAACGTTACCGGTCCACTCGTACTAAATTCAATTTCATTTTCCTGGTGAGTAGTTCCCTCACTCACAGTAATATTTTTTTTCGAATCGTCTAGTTTTATTTCTCCGCTCGAGTACACTAAGATTGTTTTTTTGTGAGAGCAGGACGCGATCGTCGTTAAAATCAAAATGGCAAAAATTATTCTTTTCATGATGATGGTTTTAAAAAAATAATCCCGGTAATGATTGGTACCGGGATCGATGATTATTTTTTATAAAATTACAATGCAGCTTCGTAACGCTTATTAATAACATCCCAGTTCACAACATTCCAGAAAGCGGCGAGGTAATCGGCGCGCCGGTTCTGATATTTGAGATAATAAGCATGTTCCCAAACATCCACACCCAAGATAGGCGTTCCTTTTATTTCAGCAACATCCATCAAAGGATTATCCTGGTTTGGAGTGGAAGAAATCAGCAATTTTCCATCTTGCTCAACGAGCCAGGCCCATCCGCTTCCGAATCTTGTCATGCCTGCCTGCGCGAATTTTTCTTTGAAAGAATCAAAAGAACCGAATTCTGCTTCGATAGAATCTCCCAGTTTTCCCTTTGGAGAACCTCCTGCATTTGGTGCTAAACTCTCCCAGAAAAAACTATGGTTCCAATGTCCGCCACCGTTATTGCGAACAGCCGGACTGATGCTTCCGGCATGCTGAACCAATTCCTCTAATGATTTTCCTTCATTCGGTGTGCCAGCAATCGCTTTATTCAGATTGTCAACATAAGCTTGGTGATGTTTCCCATGATGTATCTGCATCGTCAATGTGTCTATGTGCGGCTCTAGTGCACTATGTGCATAAGGTAGCGCAGGTAATGTGAATGCCATAACTATTGTTTTTGATGTTGAATGAATATTGTTGTTGGGATAACAAATGTACTGATCAATGGTTGATTACTCAAAATGAAAATAAGAAATAAGGAAGGAAATTCTGATAAGAAAAATCTCAAATACGAGCGTCATTTTCATATTTTACATTTCACATCCTGATCGCGATTTTCGTTCCCATTTACCAGTAGAATAATTTCTACAATAAGAAAAAATTAAATCTTTTTTGTAGTACCTTTCTGTCTTACCAATTAAAAATTTTCAGCATGAGTAAAAATTCTTCCGGGCATTCCCGTAGAAAATTTATCAATAAAATAACGCAAAGCGTTTTAGCTACAGCAATTGTTCCGGAAATAGTTTCGGCAGCCGGAAGAGCTCCGGGCATACAATTGCTAAAAAGATCTGGAATATATACTGCCAATGATCATGTGCAGATTGCGCTTATTGGTGCAGGTGGTATGGGCAATGCAGATGCAGATACCTGCATTACTGTGCCTGGTGTAAAAATAATTGCAGCTTGCGATTTGTATGACGGAAGATTGGAAGACGCTAAAAAGAAATATGGCAGCGATATTTTTGTTACAAAAGACTACAAAGAGATTTTATCGAGGAAAGATATAGATGCGGTTATTGTCGCAACACCCGATCATTGGCACAAAGATATTTCCATTGATGCGATGAATAGTGGCAAAGGAGTGTATTGTGAAAAACCGATGGTGCATGATATCACCGAAGGATCTGCAGTAATCGCAGCGCAAACAAAAAACAAAGCCGTTTTCCAGGTAGGCAGCCAGGGTATGAGTTCGTTAGGAAATGAAAAAGCAAAACAACTATACGAAGCAGGAGCAATCGGTCAGCTGAATTATGCCGAAGGTTTTTGGGCAAGAAATTCTCCCGGCGGTGCATGGCAATATGAAATTCCTGCGGATGCATCAGAGAAAACAGTCGACTGGAAAAAGTTTATAAAAAATAATCCTGATCACGGATTCGATCCAAAAAGATTTTTCCGCTGGCGTTGTTATAGAGATTACGGAACTGGTGTTTCCGGTGATCTGTTCGTTCATCTTTTCTCGAGTTTGCATTTTATTGTAAGCTCTAACGGACCAGAAAAAGTAATGTCGACCGGTGGATTGAGATATTGGAAAGATGGACGCGAAGTTCCTGACGTATTATTAGGAATGTTCGATTATCCGCAAACCGATAAACATCCTGCATTTAATTTATCACTACGCGTGAATTTTGTTGATGGTACAGCCGACAGCACATATCTCCGTCTCGTTGGCAACGAAGGGTCGATGATTGTGGAATGGGATAAAGTAACACTCACAAAAAATAAATCTTATCCACCAACAGGAAATAATGATTTAATGGTTAACAAACCGGATCCATTAGCCTACGAAAGGAAAGCAATGGTAAATGGTGATGCAATTGTTTATAAAGCAGAGAACGGATATAAAGGTGCTCATTTTGATCATCATTATAATTGGATAAGAGCAGTTCGCGGCGGCAAACCCGTTATTGAAGATGCATTGTTTGGTTATCGCGCTGCTGCACCCGCATTGCTTTGCATCGACAGCTATTTCCAGGAAAAAACAATCAAGTGGGATCCCGTGAAATTGGAATTGAAAAAATCATAATCAAAACTGTAATTCTAATTTTTTCTTTTAGTCAATCAAAAAAATGCACATATGAATATGAAAATCACAACGACTGCTTTGGCTGCAACATCGCTTATGTTGCTTTCATTTTTTATACCTTCTCAACAACCCAGTAATACATTAACTGCTGCTGAGAAAAAAGCCGGTTGGGTATTATTGTTTGATGGAAAGACAACCGATGCATGGAGAACGTTTAAAAATCTTCCTGATGATAGTTGGACGATTGCAAACGGAGAATTGATTTGTAAAAAAGATGGAGTAACCAATCGCGCCGATCTCGTAACAAAAGAGGAATATGCAAGTTTTGAACTTGTATTTGATTGGAAACTTGAAAAAGGTTCTAACAGCGGGTTATTATATCACGTGTTGGAAACACATGAATCATCTTACGAAACCGGCCCGGAATACCAACTGATCGATGATCTTGGCATGACAGACAAATTAGAGAATTGGCAAAAAAGCGGCGCTGATTACGCAATGCATCCTCCATCGAAAATAGCTGCAAAACCAGCGGGACAATATAATCACACGCGCATTCTTGTTAATGGCGCTCATGTAGAACATTGGTTGAATGGAGTGAAAGTGGCAGACTTTACCGCGTGGACACCCGAATGGGAAAAATTAAAAGCCGAAGGCAAATGGAAAGATTATCCAGATTATGGTAAAGCCAAATCCGGCCTCATCGCTATACAAGACCACGGAGGCGGAATTAGATTTAAGAATATGAAGATCAGGAAAATTTAAATATCTGAACTGGGATTTATAA
>JAFDYD010000001.1:82203-82820 GCA_018267615.1 Bacteroidota bacterium
TTATAAATCCCAGTTCAGATATTTCTTCTCTCTTTAAAAAAATCTTTCATCAACTTTCCGCATTCTTCTTTCAACACCCCACTCAACAATTCTGTTTTCGGATGAAATGGCCATGGAGCAACTCCAAATTGCTCAACGGAAGGACAGGGGATAATATATTTTTTATAACCATTTTTTTCATCGTCTGCTCCATACACAACACGTCCGACCTTGCTCCAATAAAGTGCACCCGCGCACATCAGGCAAGGTTCAAGCGTAATATAAATAGTGGCTTCCTGCAAATATTTTGATCCAAGATAATTGAAAGCCGAAGTGAGTGCAATGATCTCCGCATGCGCAGTAGGATCATTCAAACGCTCCACTTGGTTATATCCTTTGGAAATGATCCTTTGATTCATAGTAATGACAACACCTACCGGAACTTCGCCATCATCGTAAGCTTTTTTCGCCTCCTTGAGAGCCTGTAGCATATAGTATTCGTCTGTCATGTTAAATCAAAATTATAAATTTTATTTTTTGATATTACCTTGTAGGGAAACAATCTTTTCAATTTTGGCTGAGTCGGGTTTGGAGGTGGGAGTTAGGAGTTGACCGATGACAGTTGAGAGTTGACAGTC
>JAFDYD010000001.1:82852-183097 GCA_018267615.1 Bacteroidota bacterium
GACTGTCAACTCTCAACTGTCATCTGTCAACTCCTAACTCCCAACCCGACTCACTGTCTGTCAATATAACGGTCATGCATATCCTGATTGCACCGAATGCTTTTAAAAATAGCCTGGATGCCACGGCAGTTGCCGACGCCATTCGAAAAGGTTTGGAAGAAAGCCTGCTCTCCTGCACCTGCACCGTTTTTCCTATTGGTGATGGTGGAGATGGAACCGCCGCTCTTCTTTTGCAAAATCCGGAAGCCAAAATAATTACTGTTGCAGCGCATGATCCAATTGGTAGAAAGATTAATTCTTCTTTTGGTTTGATTGATGATGGCAGAACCGCCGTTATTGAAATGGCCGATGCATCTGGACTTCGATTGCTTCAAAGGAATGAGTACGATCCGATGCATGCAACAACATTTGGTACGGGAGAATTAATCACTGCAGCACTAGATCACAAAGTCAATAAAATTATTCTTGGTATCGGCGGCAGCGCCACAGTTGATGGAGCGAGTGGCTTATTAAAATCTTTGGGCGTAAAATTTCTTGATAAGAATAAACAGCCACTCGAAAATTTACCGGCTGATCTTATTTATCTGGAGCATATAGATTTGTCCGGCATTGATCAAAGAATTTTTAATACCGAATTGGTTGTGTTATGCGATGTCGATAATAAATTATTGGGCGAAAATGGTGCGGCATATGTTTTCGGTCCACAGAAAGGTGCCGATAAAAACGCAGTAAAAAAATTAGACGCGGCACTTGAAAAATTCCGTAATATAACACTTGCGCAAACCGGAGTCGATATCGGGGCCATCAAATATGGCGGCGCTGCTGGAGGAACAGCCGCAGGTGTAGCTGTTTTTCTCCTCGCAAAATTGGTGAATGGCATAGAATATTTCCTGGATTTCACGCACTTTAATGAGCGTTTGGAAAAAGCAAATCTGCTGATAACCGGAGAAGGCAGCATCGATCTTCAAACACTGCAGGGCAAAGCTCCTTTCGGTGTTGCGCGTCGTGCAAAGGAAAAAAATATTCCGGTGATTGGCATGGCTGGAAAAATTCCAGATCATATTGATATCGAGTTGAAGAAGTATTTCGATGTGCTAATGCCAATCAATAACGAATTGACAAGTTTGGATGAAGCTTTGAAGAATACGGCCTCAAACCTGACACGCACAGCGAAAATGATTGGAGATGTATTGATAATGTTTGGTAGGGTCTCGGTTTGATTTTAGAGGTGGAAGTTATAGGGTGTAAGGTATGAGATGTAAGGTATAGGATGTAAGGTATGGCAAGTAATTAATTAATAATGTTGCGTAGGTTGAAAAATAAAAATCGTGAATTGAAACAAGCCTGCCATACCCTACACCCTATACCTTCCACCTCTGAAATCAAACTGAGACACTACCTCTTTTGCCGACAGGGACAATAAAACCACAGCAGCTTCCTTTTCGTACTTTTATATCATACCAAATTTCCCGGATATGTTGACGACTACTCAACCAGCAACGGGCGTATCATCGATCGACAAAGAACTTGCCGCGATTCGCTCCTATTATAATAAAGGGATCACCAAAACCTACGCATTTCGTCGTCAGCAATTGCTTTTATTAAAAAAGGCGCTGCTAAAATATGAACAGGAAATTAATGAGGCATTATATTCAGATCTTAAAAAGAGCCCGGAAGAATCATATGCCAGCGAATTTGGATTGGTGCTCGCGGAAATAAATCTTTCGATTAAGCATCTCCGAAAATGGATGCAACCAAAAAGAGTATCTACCAATCTTGTCAACCTTCCTTCGTCGAGTTTGATTTATCGTGATCCATTGGGTGTTGCTTTGATTATCGCGCCATGGAATTATCCTTTCCAGCTTTTAATGATACCATTGGTTGGAGCAATTGCGGGTGGTAATTGCGCAGTGTTAAAACCTTCGGAACTTTCTTCAGCTACTTCTCATATCACCGCAAAAATTATAGAAGAAATTTTTTCACCTGAATATATTAAAATAGTTCAAGGCGATGGAGCATCCGTTATTCCTAACCTCATGCGCTCTTTTCGCTTCGATCATATTTTCTACACAGGCAGCATTCCCGTTGGTAAAATAATTTATCAAATGGCAGCACCTGAATTGATTCCTGTTACATTGGAATTAGGAGGAAAAAGTCCGGTGATTGTTGAAGCCGATGCAAATATCGAAGTTGCTGCGCGAAGGATTGCGATCGGGAAATTTCTTAACGCCGGACAAACATGTATTGCACCGGATTATCTGCTTATTCATTCCAGTGTAAAAGCAAAATTTATCGATGCTATAAAAAAAACGATTGAAGAATTTTATAGCGAAGATCCATCCGACAGTTCCAGCTATGGAAAAATAATCAATGAAAGAAGGTTCGATGCGTTGATTAATTATTTGTCGCAGGGAAAAATTATTGCAGGAGGAAATCACGATAAATCAAAACTGTATATCTCACCAACTATTATCGATCATGTAGCAATGGATGTTCCCTTGATGAAGGAAGAAATTTTTGGCCCGATACTGCCGATACATGAATTTACGGATATGAGACAGGCTTTGAATATCATTCAGCAAAATCCAAATCCATTATCGCTGTATATTTTTACATCGAATACTAAAAAAGAAAAAGAATGGGTCAACGCGGTTTCGTTTGGAAGCGGTTGTGTAAATAACACCGCCTGGCAATTTGCAAATCATCATTTGCCATTTGGCGGAGTTGGGTACAGCGGTATGGGAGCATATCATGGAAAATATACATTTGATGTTTTCACACATGCTAAGCCGGTAATGAAAACGCCGAACTGGTTCGATCCGAATATCAAGTATCCGCCCTTCAAAGGAAAATTGAAATGGTTCAAGATGTTTATAAAATGAACTATGATTGGAATGATTTTATTGATTTACTATGGAGTTGGTTAAAACATTCTTGAACTTAGTGTCTTAGTTTGATATTTTTATGTGTAACTACATTTCTCCTACATATTGAAAAAAATTTAGCAGACAGAAAGTGTCTCTGGTAATAAATTTATTTTTAAAACGGAGACTCTTTCTAATTTACTACCTTGCCACGAATTTCGCAGGCATTCACACATAGTAAATCATTAAAATCATTTAAATCTGAAGTTCAGGCAAAAAATATTGAAAGCATTTTACCCGATGTTGATGGGAATAAGTAAAGTATTTGGAAAAAAAGAAAAAATTAAAATGAACAGAAATTTATCGGAACCACCTGTTTCTTTTTATTCTCTGAAAGCGATTACCAACAATGGTGAAGAACTTTCTTTTGAAAGCCTGAAAGGGAAAAAAGTATTGTTGGTAAATACTGCATCCGATTGCGGTTACACGCCCCAATATCACGACTTGCAGGAATTGTCCAATGCTTATAAAAACAAATTAATCATTATCGGGTTTCCTGCAAATGATTTTGGTGAACAGGAAAAAGGAAGCGATGAACAGATTGCGGGGTTTTGTAAAAAAAATTATGGCGTCGATTTTCCGTTGGCAAAAAAAAGTACGGTTATCAAAGGTCCTTCACAAAATAAAATATTTGAATGGCTAACCAATAAGCAGGAAAATGGATGGAACGATCAACAGCCTACATGGAATTTTTCGAAGTATCTTATCAATGAAAAAGGAATACTGACTCATTTTTTTGATCCTGCTTTGTCTCCAATGAGCGAGGAAATCACTACCGCTATTGAGCAATAAGATTATTTGGAAGCGGAATGATTAAAGATTTAATTTTAATAAATCAACAAAACGAGCCCTTATCATTATCATGCTCACTAAGGCCGATATTGAAAAATATTTCCTCGCGGAAAAACATGAGAGTCTTATGTTCCTGGTGGTGGGCATCATTGCCATTGTGCTTTCACTGATTTTTTATTCATATCTAAAGACTAATTTTTACAAAGGCGCTGCCATCCCGCTATTGGTAATTGGCATTGCGCAGGCTGTTGTCGGTTACACTGTGTATGCAAGAAGTGATGAACAGCGTATCGGTAATGTATATGCGTATGATATGGATCCTGGTAAGCTCAAGATGCAGGAATTCCCAAGGATGCAAACAGTCAATAAAAATTTTGTTATCTATCGATGGATAGAAATTGCATTTCTTATCGCGGGTGGTACGCTGATTTTTTTATATCGCAATGATCCGGATAAAATATTTTGGTTTGGACTTGGAATTACATTGGTCATTCAAGCTGCTCTATTGTTGATCGCTGATCAAATTGCGGCGCAAAGGGCAAGCGTATATACAAGCCTGTTGGAAAAATTCATCAATAATAAAGCTGCCTGAGAAATTTAATAAGCGCACGAAGGTTCTGCAATTGGAGTATGAGTATAAGATTGTTTCTGAACCTGCATTCCTGCATACACCGAACTCACCTGTTGTAAAATTTCTTCTATTTCCTCCACGGAATTTTTTTGTACAAGCTGGTTGCGGAATTCTTTGATATTCGGATAACCCTTTAAGTAATTAGTATAGTGACGGCGCATTTCAAGAATGCCGAGCACCGTTCCTTTCCATTCCACAGAACGTTTCAGGTGTTGCCTGATAACATCAACCCGTTGTTCGATGGTCGGAGCCGTGGCATGCTCGCCCGTTTGCAAAAAATATTTGATCTCATTAAATATCCATGGATAACCAATCGCGGCGCGACCAATCATAATACCATCCACTCCATACTTGTTTTTATATTCGAGCGCTTTTTCAGGAGTATCAATATCACCGTTTCCAAAAATAGGGATCTGTATGCGTGGATTGTTTTTTACTTTGGCGATAAGTGTCCAATCTGCTTCGCCCTTGTATAATTGAGCCCTTGTTCTGCCGTGAATGCTCAACGCCTTTATACCGGCGTCCTGTAAACGCTCTGCAACCTCTTCGATATTTTTGGATTGATCATCCCAACCCAATCTTGTTTTTACAGTTACCGGCAGATTGGTTGATTTCACAACAGCTGTGGTTAATCGTACCATCAGATCGACATCCTTCAGAACTGCAGCGCCCGCACCTTTGGACACAACTTTTTTTACCGGGCAACCGAAATTTATATCAACCAGGTCAGGATTGGTAGTATCAATAATTTTTGCGCTCATTGCCATCGCATCTTCATCACCTCCAAAAATCTGGATGCCGAAAGGACGCTCGTATTCTACAAAATCCAGTTTTTGCCTGCTTTTAATCGCATCACGTATGAGACCTTCACTTGATATAAATTCACTGTACATGAGGTCGGCGCCATTTTGTTTGCACACATAACGGAATGGCGGATCACTGACATCTTCCATCGGAGCCAGTAATAAAGGAAAATCAGGTAATATGATGTTGGCGATCTTTACTGCCATAAATTTTATTCGTGCGGTAGTTCCTATAAAATAAAAACATCTTTCTATCCGTATCTTGCAACCATTAAACAACGCTCAAAAAGCGTTTTTCTGATCGGGACGCAAATGTACACACTTCCTTTAGCATAATGAACGACTCGCATGAATATAACAATGAATAGTTATCTGAAACAAAAGCCTGCATGGATGCAGTTGTTAATATTTGGAGGAATAACTTTTATAGTGGTTCTCATCGTTAGTCTTCTTGGTTTTGCAATTATTGCCCAGATAAATCATGTGTCTCTACAAGAACTAGGTACATTAAAACAGGATGATTATTCCCAACCTCAATATGCCGGCATCGTCAAAGGTTTGCTGGTTGTTCAGTTTTTTGGTTTCTTTTTATTGCCGTCACTTATTTTTTCTTTTTTTGCGGATCCGAAACCTTTGAAGTTTGCCGGGTTTAAAAAACCAGATCGTGCCAATTTTATTTTTCTTGCAATCATCGTCATTTTATTTTCTTATCTGATGGTTGGATGGATGTCGGCATTAAATCAGCAGCTCGTAAAAATCTTATTTGGAAAATCTGCGCAGGCATGGATCGAAAAAGGCGAATCGGAAGTGAATGCAATGCTGCAGAATATTCTCGACATGCACAACGCAAAAGATCTGTTGGTATCATTATTTCTTGTAGGTGTTATGGCCGCTATCGGAGAAGAATTATTTTTCCGCGGAATACTGCAACGAATTTTTATACAAATTTTTAAAAACCCCTGGTTGGGTATTTTAGTAACCGCTGCTATTTTTTCGGCTGTACACGGACAATTTCTTGGATTCATTCCCAGATGGATTTTAGGTATCATACTCGGAGCGCTATATTGGTACAGCGGAAGTTTGTGGACTTCCATCATAGCGCATTTTCTTTTCAATGCCATACCAATCGTGCTGGTGTATTTTAAACGAGCAGATATAACAGAACAAAAAGGTGGCCACGACACACCACTGAGTGTACTTGGCATAATCGCCCTGGTAATTGTGATCGCTTTATTAAATTATCTCCGCAAAAATTCGTTGACTACTTATGCAAAAGTGTACGAAGCGGACGACCACGTATTTACTGATTTTCCAGATAAACCCTTATAGAAATTAAATTCCGGTTAAACCGGTTTTTTATTTTATTTTCATAATAGTCTTTTTTCCCGAAACAAATCGGTTTTAACTTCACTTCATGGCGCTGAACGTAGTTACTTTCAGAACGAGGGCACTCACCGCACTGGTATTTGCGGCAATCATGCTTGCCGGATTGTTATGGAATCAATGGAGTTTTCTTATTTTATTTTCGGTTATACATTTCGGTTGTTGGCTGGAATACCAGCGTCTTGTTGGATTGATAGATCCCGAATATGCAAAAATTACGCGCTTTCATAAATATGGTGTGATGCTTGCCGGCTGGTGCATTATGCTTTATTTCACAAACGATCTCTATCGTATCGGAAATATTTCTTTGCGCAATGTTGGTTATTGGGGAGGATTGATATTATTATTTGTGTTGCCTGCACTTGAAGTTTTATTCACCCGGCAAATCAAACCAAAACTACTTGCTCATTCTATATTCGGGCTGATTTATATTTCTCTGAGCCTTGGATTATTAACCGACCTCGGCAGTATTAAAGGTCCTTTTTATGGGGGCTCTCTAAATTTTTTCGATCGCTTACCGGTATTGATCATCATCGGAGGAATCTGGATCAACGACACCATGGCCTATATCGTTGGATCGCTCATTGGAAAAACACAACTCACTTCTATCTCACCCAAAAAAACATGGGAGGGAACAATCGGCGGCATTTTGTTATCCATCATAGTTATGGGTGTTATCAGTTATTTCGTCAGTAGCGAATTGGACTGGGAAACAATTATTCAATGGATGATCATTGCTGCCATCGTATCCATCGCTGGAACATTCGGCGATTTACTAGAGAGCAAATTAAAACGCCTCGCCAACGTAAAAGACAGCGGTCGCATCATGCCCGGACATGGTGGATTTTTGGATCGCTTTGATTCGTTATTACTTGCTACGCCATTCGTATGGCTATATATAGAAAAGTTCCTGAGATGAATGATGGGGTTAGTTTGAGTCGATTAGTCAATAGTCGATAAGTCTGTGATAGCTAAAAGAGCGGATTTATTTCACAATTATTATTATCATTTTATCCAATCGACATATCGGCCCATCGACTGAAATTAATCCATTACTCGAAAATAGGATCCTTATCCCGGTCATTTCCTACATTTGCCATTCAATTTATTCCATGACGATTCATAAAGAAGGATATAAATCAATTGCTATCGGTGTTTTTATTTTTGCCATCATTAATCTGGTATCATTTTATTTTGTAAGCTTTCATCTGCCCTGGTTGAGTTGGGTCATTTTTTTTCTCACGCTTGGCCTATTACTTTTCTTGATTTCCTTTTTCCGTGTTCCTGCAAGAAAATTAACTGTGGATGATAGACAGGTGGTTTGTCCGGCTGATGGAAAAGTTGTTGTGATCGAAGAAACTTTTGATGAAGAATATTTTAAAGATAAGCGCATCCAGGTTTCTATTTTTATGAGCCCGGCGAATGTGCATCAAAATAGAAATCCTGTCAGCGGAACAGTGATATATAATCAGTATCACAACGGAAAATATCTTGTTGCTTGGCATCCCAAATCTTCTACCGAAAACGAAAGACATAGTGTGGTGATCAAGAATAATAAGGGAGATGTTTTGGTGAAACAAATTGCAGGTGCATTGGCAAAACGTATCGTGAATTATTTGGAAATTGGTCAAACCGTGAAGCAAAGCGACGAGATGGGCTTTATCAAATTCGGATCAAGAGTCGATGTATTGTTACCACCCGGAACAAAAATAAGTGTGAAATTAAATCAAGTCGTGCAGGGTGGAGTAACTGTGTTGGCGGAATGGTAGTCTGAACCATGATTTATGTGATGATTGGGATTTTCAGAAAGCTTATTTGATCATTTTTGATTTTTCCCAATCGCAATTCAGACAAAATTAAAATATTGTTTCCAGCTCTTTCAATGAGCGTACCGTATATGTTGGACTGATGGCTGGCTCTATGTTAAGATGATTCACATATACCTGGTCAATACCAACATTGATCGCGCCTTGAATGTCGACATCGATGCTATCCCCGATCATTATGCTTTCTTTTTTTTCAGCGCCCGTTTTCGAAAAAGCATATTCAAAAATTTCTTTGTTAGGTTTTAAACTGTTAGATCCTTCGGAAGTAATGACCTCCTGGAAATACCCGTCGATGTCCGAATTCTGTAGTTTCTGATGCTGGGTTTTTTCAAATCCATTCGTGATCAGGTGAAGCGAATATTTTTTTTCTGTCAGATAGTCCAGTATTTCTTTTGTATAAGGAAATAATATTTTCCGCGAAGGAAGCAGATCGAGAAATACAACGCCCATTTTTCTTGCCAATTCTTCATCGCCGATTTTAAAATCGAGCAGCGTAAGCCACATGCGTTTCCATCTCAACTCTTCTGTTTTGATAAAACCTTTTCGATAGCGTTCCCATAATTTATCATTATGCAAAAGATAATTTTTATGGAAGAGATCAAAATCATAAACGCCTTTTTCTTTCAGCGACAGTGTTTCATATATTTCTTGCAACGTGAGCCTGCTATTGGCTTCAAAATCCCAGAGCGTATGATCCAGGTCAAAAAAAAGATGGCGGTATTGCATTGCGCAATTTACGATTTCACTTTATAATAATAGTATTTTACGAATCAGCTCCTGCGTATATGACGTACATTTGAAGGGTGTTTAACTTTTCCAAAGTTTAAAACTTTGGAAAAGTTGTTTTTAAAAATTTTCAAACATGAATGTCGTTATCACTGGCGCATCACGTGGACTTGGTTTCGCCATGGCAGAAAAGTTTGCAGCCCATGGCCATAATCTTTTGCTCTGTTCGCAGAATGAAATCCTGTTATACAAAGCCATGGAGTCATTGACGACCAAATATCCCAACATCACTATCAAAGCCAAAGCCTTCGATCTTTCCGATAAAAAGCGAGTAACAGAATTTGGAAAATGGATCCTTAGCGAAGTAGAAGGGAGCGGGTTCACAAAAACCCCCGGGCGAAGTCGAGGAGCTATGCACAACAGTATTGACGTTTTAATCAACAACGCCGGCCAATTTCTTCCCGGCAGCGTTCACAACGAAGCAGAAGGCATATTGGAAAAAATGATCGAAGTAAATCTTTATAGCGCTTATCACCTGACGCGGCTATTGCTTCCCGTTATGATGGCACAAAAAAGCGGGCATATTTTTAATATTTGTTCCATTGCATCTTTCCAGGCATATCCCAACGGAGGTTCCTATAGCATCAGCAAATTTGCACTCGCAGGATTTTCAAAAAACCTTCGCGAAGAAATGAAACCGCATGGAATAAAAGTCACTGCTGTTTACCCGGGCGCAGCTTATACGGATTCGTGGGCATCAAGCGGCATCGATAAAAATCGTTTTATGGAAGCGAATGATATCGCTGAAATGATTTTTGCCGCTTCACAATTATCTGCATCAGCTTGTGTAGAAGATATTATTTTAAGACCTCAGTTGGGCGACATATAACTTCTGATTTTTGGGCTGACCCAGTTTGAAATTTCTATGTGTAACTATGTGCCTACTGTGCCTATGTGGTAAATTTTTTTTCACCACATAGGCACAGTAGGCACATAGTTACACATAGAAATTTCCAGCCCGTACCACTATGGTGAAAGAATCTTTTTATACTTCAGATTAATCTTTCTAAATCAGATAAATCATGGTTCGCATTAAAGTAGCTTCTCATTGATCGCTTTCGACACGGCTTCTATCTGCGTATGCACCTGCAATTTTTCATAAATGTTTTTGCTGTGTGTCCGGATAGTGTCGATGCTGATATAAAGTTGTGCAGCGATCATTTTAAAACTATTTCCTTGTGAAAGTGAAAGAAGGATTTCTTTTTCACGAGGAGTAAGATTGTATTTGTTCTCTTCCGCATTCGGCAACTGCTGAAGATTTTGTATGATCATTCTTGCAATACCGGGACTCATTGGCGCTTCGCCCTGTAATATCTCGTGGATGGAAGTAAGTAATTTATCCGAGATATTTTTTTTGAGTAGATAACCGGAAGCTCCAGCGCAAATGGCATCGTAAATATGTTTGTTATCATCAAACACCGTCAGCATCATTATCTGCGCCTTTTGATTAAAGCGCCTGATTATTTTTACTGCTTCGATGCCGTTTCTTCCCGGCATATCTATATCCATCAGGATAACATCGGGATTCGCTTCTCTTACCTGGTGCTCCACCTTGCTGACATCGGGATAACTTCCCAGCAATAAAAGATCTTTCGAGAAGTTGATCATATTGCATAGACTTTCCCGCAAATCGTTATTGTCTTCGAATAATAGAATTCCAATCTTCATAAATCAGTTTTCTGCCTTTGCAACTTATTAAAGTTGTTCGATTGTAAAAATACCCAGATCATGCGATAGGAATCTCGAGATTTAATTCCGTTCCTTTACCCATCGTTGAAAAAATTTCAATACTTCCGCCTATTGCGACTGCTCTCTGTTCCATATTGTGTAAGCCATTTCCTGATTTGATAAGGTTCTTATCAAACCCTTTTCCATCATCTGATATTTTTAATTGTATACGATTTCTATTCGTTCCAAGGTTGATGGCGATATTTTTACATCCACTGTATTTTGCCGCGTTATTGATAGCTTCTTTAAAAATCAGGTAGAGTTCTTTGCGCCTGCTTATATCAAGTGCAGCCTCCGTAACATTTCCTTCTGTTTTAAAACTGAAATTGATATTCTGTGGTTCCAATATCTCTACGGCAAACTCCTTCATGCGGATAATCATTTTGTCCAGTGAATCATTAATCGGGTTGATGGCCCAAACAATATCGCTCATGCCTTCCATCATTCTACCCGAGTGTTCTTTTATTTTTTCAAGCTGGCCTTTTACAATTCTTTCCTCGCCCGCATTACTCAAAGCCACATTGCTATTGATATTGATACTTGAGAGTACAGAGCCGATATCGTCATGCAAATCTCTCGCGATATTATTTCTCAATTTTTCAATCTCTACCATCTGCCTGGCTTTTTGAATCACCCGATAACGGTTCACGACTAATAAACCGATGATCAATAACAATCCCGACAAAATAATTGCACTGAGTTTTGTCGTTCTCGCTTTTTGCAATTCGATGTTTTGCAATTCCTGGTCCTTTTTCAATAAAATAATTTCCTGCTCTTTTTTTTGATTCTCGTATTTTGATTCTATATCAGCCATATTTCTCGTCACAGATTCATTATAAGCGCTGTCCTTATAAATCGCATACAACTTTTCATATTCGTGTGCTTTCGCATAGTTGTGCAGGTTATATTCATTCTCTTTCAAATCAGCATAAGCTTCTATGATTTCTTCGATATTGTTTATTTTTTTTACGATGGCAAGATGTTTTTCAAGATAAACTTTTGCTTTCGCCGGCTCCTGTTCCGCCATATACGTTTCACCCATTCCCTGGTAGTCGCCATAGAGTAAACTTTCGGAACCCAATTCTTCAGCAAGCCGAATCGATTGCTGAAAATAATTTTTAGCGTTTGAAAACTGTTTGCGCAATTTGTTGATATATCCCAGATGCATATACGCATAACCCATATATGCTTTTTGGTTGAGCTCTTTTGACAATGCCAACGCTTGCAAATCGGTTATTTCAGCAGAGTCTAATTTATTCAGATAATAATAATCATCGGTCATATTCAACAATGCATTCGCCAACTCATATTTCCTGTTTAGTTTGGTAAGAATGGCAACTGCTTCTCTGAAATATCCCAAAGCTTTGTCCTGCTCGCCTCTGTTATTGAATACATTCGCTATCGAGATATAAGTAACAGCAATATTTGTTGAATCTTTCAGATAATTAAAAATATTCAACGCTTTAAAATAGTGAGTAAAGGCCTGGCTGTATTTTGTTTCCCGTTTGGTTAAATGTCCAAGATATAGTTCAAGCTTCGCGCGCTCAGATCCGATCGTGTCGAGTTTGGTTACCATTGACTGTACCATATTGATTCTTGCATTTGCGGAATCAGTTTTACCGGTGATATTATAAATATTGAAAAATTCCAGCTGAACCGCCGCCTGCACGTCAAAATAATTTTTTGATTCAGCGACTTTCAATGCCTGGTTAAAATAAATAATAGCAGAATCAAAAACAGATTTATACCGGTAAGTAAGTCCGGTATTTAGTAAACATCTTGCCCTAAAACTATCGAGCGAAGATTGTTGCGCAACCAGCGCGGCAGATTTAAAAACATCCAGCGCCTGATCATATTGTTGTTTGATAATACAGGTCCGCCCATATTTATTCATTGCGGTCAGCTGCTCCTTAATGTCTTTGTAGTTGCTCCAATCCGGTATCTGCGCTTTCAATCCTGTTAGAAAAATAAAGAGCATGACAGTATTCAGCAGCGCATTTTTTAGCATAGGCGGGAGCATACATCTAATATACCAAAAAGCAGGGATATGATTTAACTGACTTTTAACCGCCGCTGATCAATTATCCTTGACGATCAAAGTTTATATTTGTAAGTTGAGACAGTGAATGCAATGAATCTGTTGAATCAAACTAAATCAAACATTATCGTTTCAATTTTACGCTCCCGATTTGTGATGATCTTCATATGCACCATTGCATCTTTCCAGGCAATGTCGCAGGTGAATTTCACAACTATTGCCAGCAGTAAGGAAATAGGAAAGACCGATTATGTCCAAATAGAATTTGTTGTAGAGAATGCGCAGCAAATAGAACATCTCCAGCATCCTTCATTCCAGGATTTTCATATCATACAGGGACCGATTCAATCAAGCGGGATGAGTGTGGTGAATGGAAACATGTCGCAATACAAAGCACTGTCCTTTGTTTTACAGCCGATAAAAACGGGCAAATTCACAATCGCTGGCGCTACTGCAGATATCGACGGTAAGCAAATGCATTCGAATGCCGTCACGATTATAGTGAAGGCAAATGTTTCTTCCAATAACCAGGGTAATTCGCAACCGATGGCTTTGCCGGCCTGGCCGGGAGAACAAGCGCAGGTGGACAGAGAATATTTTTTAAAACCCGGCGAGAAAGCGTCTGACAAAATCAAAAAGAATTTATTTGTAAAAGTGGATGTCAGCAAAACGAATTGTTATGTTGGTGAACCCATCGTTGCTACTTATAAATTATATTCAAGATTACAATCCGAATCAAGAGTTACAAAACATCCTTCATTGAACGGCTTCAGTGTCTATGATATGATCGATCCTAATAATGATGCTTCATCGGTGGAAAAAGTAAATGGCAAACCATTCACGGTGCATATTATCAGGAAGGCGCAACTCATACCATTGCAATCGGGAACCATAGATCTTGATCCAGTTGAGATCGATAATACCGTTCATTTTTTAAAGAATTCAAGTAGTAAAAATAATAACAACACAAATTCGCCCCGGGATATCTTTGACGATCTTTTTGATGAAAGCGTACAAGCAATACCGGTAGATGAACATGTGACACTGGAGAGCCAGCCTGTCGAGATTTCTGTAAAGCCATTGCCTGAAGAAAAAAAGCCGGCAGATTTTAATGGCGCTGTAGGACATTTTACGGTGAAGGCAGATATTGAAACCAAAAATATCACGGCGCAGGATGCAGCTATTTTAAAATTGACAGTAAAAGGTGATGGCAATTTACCTGTAGTTAATGCACCGGAAGTACAATGGCCTTCAGGTATTGAAAATTATGATGCTTCTACCAATACCAAGGAAGATATTGATAAAACGGTGGCGCCTCTGAGCGGATCAAAAACATTTGAATATAGTTTTACTCCTAAAGAGTCCGGCAATTATGTGATACCCTCAATACAATTTTCTTTTTTTGATCCTGTCAGCGCTTCCTATAAAACGATGAGCACGGACGCATTGAACATATCTGTGGGAAAACTAAAACACAAATCTGCTTCGGCTCCAGCTGTTTCAAAAACATCTGCCGCGGATGAAAAGAATAGTTCGAGTAATTTTCTGCAACAACATCTCGAATCTTTTTTTGCTGTATTGATCCTTTCGGGGCTGGCTATTTATTTTATGTTGCAGAATCGCAGACTCAAAAGACAACATGAGGAAGCAGAAAAAGTTGCAGCAGCAAAAAAAGCAATGGAACTGGCAGCAGTGCCATTACCACCAGCACCAGATCTTTTCGAGGAAGCAAAACGATTATTAGACACAGGGGATTATCGCGGATTTTATACAGAAGTGAACAGAACGATATGGAAAGCCGTGTCGGAAGAAATAAATATTCCGGCTAGCCAATTGAATAAATATAATATTTCATTGCAATTGCAATCGCGCGGCTGGTCAGCGGAAACTACTTCGTCACTAATAGATATATTGAACGAATGCGAGATGAAATTATATACGCCGGATTATAATACCGAAAACATGCAGGCGTTGTTGCAGCAGGCGGAAGAACTAGTTCTAAAATTAAAGTCGACTAAATTATCGTGACATGCCGGCCGTAGTTATCTCACGCCGATTGTCGATGTTCGCTCTAGCACGGCTATAAGTCAACCAATCAACTTTTCAACTATTCAACTTTCAGTGTACTTATACCCAACGCCTCTTACCGAATGAAAATATTTCGGATTGCGACTATCTTCTTCAAAATATTTTCTAAAGTTCAATATAAAATTATCAATGGTGCGTGTAGTTGGATATACATTATATCCCCATACCGCCTGCAATATTTTCTCGCGGGTAACGACTTCGTTTTTGTTTTCTATAAGGAGTTTGAGGAGCATAGTCTCCTTTTTGCTTAACTGGATTCGTTCATTTTTTTTAGTAGTAGCTTCCTGCGCTTTGAAGTCGATTGTATTTTTTCCAAATGAATAAATATCGCTGATGGTATCGCGATCCTGCATTTTCTTATTCTTTTCGATCAGCTTTTGTACACGTAGCAAAAGTTCTTCCAGGTTAAATGGTTTATTCAAATAATCGTCGGCTCCTTTTTTCAGTCCAAGCACCCGATCAGCACTTGTATTTTTTGCGCTTAGCATTAATATAGGAACGTTGTTATTTTGAACACGTATGGTTTCAGCAACATTGATTCCGTCGATGCCGGGCAGCATCACGTCCAGTATAACAAGATCGAAATATTCTTTTTGAATGGCTTTGAGCGCTTCTGTTCCATCATAGGCAGATGTCACTTCATAACTTTCCAGCTCAAGATTAAGCCTGAGTGCATCGTGCAGATTTTCTTCATCCTCAACGAGCAGAATAGTTTTTTTTGATATCTCGTTCATTTTATTCTTCTAAACGGATTCTTTCTCTTTGTGCCTTTGCGTCTTTGCGTGAAAATTTGATATCTCGAAGATCGGAGAGTTAAATTTTCGCGCGAAGACGCAAAGGCACAAAGAAGAAATATTTATTATTATATGTTCCCTAAAATACAACCGTAAAAATACTTCCATCCGGATGATTATCCGAAACAACAATCTGTGCTTTATGATCGGTCGCGATTTTTTTGCATAGATATAATCCCAATCCGGTTCCTTGTGTGGTGCGCGTCTGCTCATTGCCGATACGATAGAATTTTTTAAAAATTTTCTTTCGTTCCACTGGAGACACACCGGGACCTTCATCTTTAACCTGCAATACAATATTTGAATTTTCCCTTGTCAAGTTTACAGTGATCATCTTGTTCTTTGATGAATATTTCACCGCATTTTCTACCAGGTTGTTTACCAGGATCTGCAATAATAAATAGTCACCGGTTATAGAAAGACCGGGTTGAATATTTACCTGCCATTGTTTATCACCGAAACGATGAATGAAATCCTGAACCGCATTTTGTGTGAGCGCAGAAAAATCCAGTTCATCTCTCGACATCTGGTAGTATCCGCCTTCTAATTGCGATGATACAAGAATATTATTGGCAAGTGTATCGAGCCGACTTAATTCTTGCAAGGCCGACTGGATAATTTTTTTTTGCCGTGCTTCTTCGAGATTATATTTCTGCAGGGTTTCCAGATTGAGTTTGGCAACGGATATCGGTGTTTTCAATTCATGCGTCACTGCCATCATAAAATTTTGCTGCTGCTGTTGTACTTTGATCTGTCGCATAATCGCGCGAAGCAGAAATACGGCGCCCACCGATATCACCAATAAAAATGTGACTCCTTCACCCAGGTACTGCGCGGTCTTTCTTCGTTGCTCCGCAGCAAGGCTATCGGCTTTGCTCAAATAGGCAGGATCATCCATTTTCAATTCCTGCGTTTTATAACTGATCATCTGCTGGTTTTGTTTCTGCAATTCAATAAACCAGAACACGAGCGCCACAATAGTATATGCTAAAAGAAACCAGTAAAGAACAGGAGCAATGAATAATCTTTTTTTCTGGAAAATATTCATGTTAACTGGAATATGGAGTCACTATGCTCATTTTACTTTCTCCACCCGGATGCCGACATTCAAAATATGTTTTAGCGGATCTTCCCGCATAATTTGTTGCAATGTGAAATGATAGTCGCCCGCCTTTTTGAATTTTGTTTCGGGTTGAATGAGAACGCGGTTCTCATAAATATCATCCATCGCAGTTCCGAGCCAGCCTTTTCCATTAGTCGCCAAAGTAAGATCGTATTGCTGACTTTTAACAGCCGGATCGCCGGGTTCCTGCACAGCAGCTTTGATCCAGATGTTATTGAAATTATAAGCTTCTGTGTGACGAAGCACGATATAAATATTATACAATGAAATTGTATCCTTGATTGTAAAATCGATCTCCGGTTTAAAACCGCTTTCCCATTGTTGCTTGGGGATGACGATGTTTTTTTCAAAAACACCGGTGGTCATCGAACAGGAGGAAATAAAAAAGGTAAGAAACAAGATGTATAACGAAAAGAAAGAAAATCGTGGCTTATAATGCTGGCGTTGAAATTTCATAAATTATTTATACCGTCCCTTGAATATTGAATATTGATTGTTGAAGATTGAAAATTCCATCTCATCTTCGACTCCCTTACAGCACATTCAGCACCTGCTCCTTTGCCTTTTCCAATTCGTCTTTCATTATCACAACGCATTTTTGAATGGTTGAATCATAGGCTTTGGAACCGGTTGTATTTATTTCCCTTCCTATTTCCTGCAAAATAAACGAAAGTTTTTTACCCTTGCCCTCTTCCGATTCGTTTAATATTGTTTTGAAATAATCGCAATGGTTTTTTAACCGAACCTGCTCTTCGCTGATATCGATTTTTTCGATGTAATAAATGATTTCCTGTTCGAGGCGGTTGGAATCATAATTTTCTTTACCAACCTGTTCTTCCAGCATTTTTTTCAGACCTTCTTTTATTTTCTGCTGGCGCAAAGGCTCAAGTCGAATTACTTCATCCTGTTGTTTCAAAATATTATCAATGCGAAGCCGCATATCTTCTTCGAGTATTCGTCCTTCATCAAGGCGATGCAGGTTGAGATCTTCAATGGCAAGCAGAATCACGTCTTTAAACTCCAGCCATTCTTCCCTGGTCAGTGTATCGCCGGTTGGCGTGATCACTTCCGGCAATTTAACAAGCGTACTTAGAATATTAGAAGGATCCAGTTTTAGTTCATTGGATAATTCTGACAGCGCCTTATAATAGGCTTTTGCGAGATCGGTGTTAATGCTGACGGGTTTTGCATTTCCTGTTTGTTTGAGGCTGATGCTGCAGTCGAGACTTCCGCGGCCGAGTTTTTCAGAAATCAGTTTGCGGATTTCAAATTCATATGGTTTTAGAAACCCTGGTAATTTAAGTTGTAGTTCGAATTGTTTTCCATTCAGAGATTTAATATCAACCAGAAAAGTTTTATCGCCAACCGTTTGTTCGGAACGTCCAAAGCCTGTCATGGATTTTACCATAGTGTCAAGATTTATACGGAAAGATAAGTAGTTTATTTGAATGGGTTGTTTGGTTGAAGAGAAGAGCGGAGAAACGGAGCGAAGAGTGAAAGGTTGTCCGCTCTTCGCTCTGTTTCTCCGCTCTTCTCTTCAACCAAACAATTTCCGATACACATCCGCTTCCTCCATCCTCACCATTTCTCCCGGTAAAATTTTTTCGATAGTAATTTCTGCGATTCTATAACGAACAAGACGCAATGTTGGAAATCCAACCTTAGCTGTCATCTTCCGCACCTGCCTGTTTTTTCCTTCGCGTAAGACGAGACTTATCCAACTGGTAGGAATATTTTTTCGCACCCGTATCGGCGGAATTCTTTCGGGAAGATTCGGTGGAGTCTCCAATTTTTTTGCACTGCAGGGTTTAGTTCGATATGTTTTTCCATCTACAGTAATCGAAACTCCGCATTGCAATTGATCGATGGCAGCCTGACTAATATCGCCATCTACCTGCACCCAATATTCTCTTTCATGGGCAAACAACGGATTTAATAATCGATGGTTGAGTTGCGAGTCATTGGTTAAAATGAGCAACCCTTCACTGTCATAGTCCAACCTTCCTACAGGGTACACATCTCTCGGCACTTGAAAAAAATCTTTCAATGATTGCTTTCCATCTTCAGATGTGAATTGTGATAGAACCTGGAACGGTTTATATATAATATAATAATGAGCCAAGAAGAAATTTTACAAGGTGAGCAGAGACTTTGATTCATGATTTTGTTATTTANNTAAATAACAAAATCATGAATCAAACTGACTGTTATGAAAATAAAAAGCCCCGCTTTTTTGCGGGACTTTTATTATTTGGATGGGTTAGTAAGTACAGGGAAATGAAATTCCCTACACAATATTAAAAATAATTTTTTCTATTCAAAAAAATTTTCCAATAAATTTTATACACATTTTTTTAGCATCTGTGGAAAGCGAGTATAAAAACCGACTTAAAAAAACTGATCGAAAGAAGAAAATCATTAAAATAAATCCTGAATTTTTTTTTTATTATTTTTTTTGATTTCGCTGCAATGCTGATGAATACAGCGTTTCAGAGGATTCGTTTTTTTGAACTAAAAAAAATAATTGTTGAAGTTGTGATTTGCCTGCCTCAAATTTTCACGTTTTTTATGTGCAAAACATGGAGAAAACCCTTCAAAAAATTTTTTTTCAAATAAGGTTAAAAAGGCTCCGTTATACCCAAAATACTAACATAAAAACAAGTTTTGCAGTTGTTGAGCAGTACACGTTTGATTGGCGGTAACTTGAAAATCCGGAATAGCATACACTATTTTAATTAGGTTTACATAAAATTTGGAGTATGAAATTTCCTTCCCCGGTATCATTGCAATGGATGGCAGCATTTCTTGGTGCCGAACTGATGGGCGATAAAAATGATATGGCTACCGGCATTAATGAATTGCATAAAGTAGAAAAAGGTGACCTCGCATTTGTGGATCATCCTAAATACTATGATACATGCATTAACTCGGCGGCATCTTTTATTATTATTAATAAAGTTGTTCCATATCCGGAGGGAAAAGCATTGTTGATTGTTGATCAGCCATTCGAGGCATACCTGAAAATTGTAAATCATTTTCGTCCATTTGAACCGGCTGTAAAAAGTGTTAGCGACTCTGCTGTCATTGGAGAAGGAACATATATTTATCCCGGATCGTTCGTCGGTCACCATGTTGTAATTGGGAAAAATTGTATGATCCATCCGAATGTTTCGATTCTTGATTATACAATTATCGGTAATAATGTGGTGATCCAAGCCGGAACTGTTATCGGATCAGATGCATTTTATTATAACACAAAAAAAGATCGCGAGGTATGGTATAAGAGAATGCAGAGTTGCGGAAGAGTAGTTATAGAAGATGATGTTGAGATTGGTGCCGGTTGCACCATTGATCGTGGCGTAACAAGCGATACCGTTATTGGTCGTGGCACCAAAATGGATAATATGATTCATATTGGTCACGATACTTTCGTCGGGAAAAATTGTTTGTTTGCGGCGCAGGTTGGAATTGCGGGCGCCGTGAATATAGGTGATGGCGTTATATTATGGGGACAAGTTGGAGTTAGTAAAACATTATCTATCGGCGACAATGCTGTGGTGCTTGCACAAAGCGGCGTACCATCTTCGCTCGAAGGCAATAAAACTTATTTTGGATATCCTGCAGATGATGCTGCAAAAAAAAGAAGAGAAGTGGTTTGGATAAAAAGAATTCCGGAATTGTGGAAGAAGGTGATGGAGTCGGGCGGAAGTTGATTAGTTGAAAAATTGATTGGTCGATAAGTTTTGAACCATGATTAAAGGATTGAAGGATTATGATGAAATTCTATTAATTATCAGTGCAAACGTCAATGATCTGATATGATCCCATTGGCGTTTGTAAACTTCATGATAATCCTTCAATCCTTTAATCATGGTTCAAAACTTAACTTACTCAAGGTTCTGTGTTATAATCATAAGGCAGCAGCTCCGCCAATTTTTTCCAGGCCCAATAACCGATATTAGTTACTTCAGATTGCTCATAGAAATATCCGTTTTCTTCAATGATAAAACCATCGACAATATCCAAAGCTGATATTTGCACTTTCGCGGTAGCCGGAAATTTATTAATAGCCAGATATTTTTTATCGGGCACCTGGTTTTTATAATTTACCCGGATACGTCCTTTGATATTTAATTCAACATCTCCACTGTCAACAGAATAAATGGCCGGATCATAAGGATCTTCAAGTACAGACGCCTTATTATTGTCTGCCGCATCCAGCATTTCGATTTGATACCCTTCATCTTTTAATGTACTATCATACCAGCAACGCATGAAATGCAATCTCGATCCGATATAAGTTCTGTAGCGATTTCTCTTCCATATTTTTTGTTGCTCCGGACTTCCAGTGAGTTCTTCAAATAATGGGTAACCAGTATAACTGCTAATGCGGGTATTGTAATCATAAACAAAGGAATCCAACTGGTATTTTATTTTATAACCGAGTGCATTATTGGTGATCACAATATTTTCTGTTGATTTTACTTTTAACTTATTTCTTTTTTTATAGAAGTAAAACTTCACCACGCTTTTATTTTCTATCGTGCACGAATCTGCATTGGGAGTGGTGCCGATAAAATTAGCTAGAAAGAACTGTCCATATTTTTCCCATCCATCGGCAACTTCTGCACTTCCGGCAACAACAACTTCTGTCATGGCTTTATCTTGTTCCTTCAATTCAATTTTGATGGAATCCTTTTGTTTGTCGGCATTACTGATGCGGACAACATTCGTTTCATAACCGGTGTAGGAAACAACCAGGTCATATCCTCCATTTGCGAGACGTAGAAAAAAATTCCCGTCATTATTCGAAACCGTTCCCTTAGTTGTATTCTGACAAAATACAGATGCCCCCGCGAGAGGCTGCTGGGTTTTTTGTGATACGATCTTTCCCGATATGGAAAAATATTTGTCCTGCGCAAATGCTGCGAAAGATAACACAACAGCCAGGCTGCTTAACAAAATTTGCTTCATGAAGATTGATTGAGGTTATTTTATAACGAATAACCATAGCATGAAGTATGCTAGATTTTAGTTTTATGCTTTCGTTACATGGAAAAGATAATCCTGGCAGGCTTTACGGATGGTCTGCTCTAACGGCGTAAATGTAAAATCGGGGAAATACTGCTGAATTTTACGACTGTCGTAATAGGTTTGTCCCTGTGCACTTCTTGCATTTTCTTTTGTAAGCAAGGGGGATGAACCAGAAAAAAAAGATTTCAATTTTTCCCATCTCCATGCAAGAGCCGCTAAAAAAGGAGTGGCTTTCAGATGAGGTCTTTTTTTTGTAAATCCATCAGAGATGGTATCAAGCAACCGGTGAAAAGACCAATTCTCACTGCTTATTAAAAAACGTTCTCCACCGATATCACTCTGTAATAACATCACCACTGCTTTTGCAGTATCACGAACGTCCACGAATCCGTTTACACCTTCGGTGTACCAGGGGAATTCATCATAAGAAGATTTGAACAAAGCGCAGCTCGTGTTGTTCCAATCGCCAAAGCCGAGTATCGTACTTGGATTTACGATCACGGCATGCAATCCTTCAGCCATGCCTCGCCATACTTCCATTTCAGCATGATATTTACTGATGGCATAATGAGATTGCAAATGTTTTTCTTCCCATTGCTTTCCTTCATCGATTGTACCGCCATCTTCGTTTGTTCCCAGTGCGGAAACGGAACTGACATATACCAGTTTTTTTATTTTTTTTTCGATTGCAACGTTGACAATATTGGTAGTGCCATCAATATTTGTTTTGTACATCTCTTTTCTTTCGGCGGGATTGGAAGATACTTTTGCGGCAGCATGAACAACAATATCACATTCTTCCATCATTTTTTCCAGGATGGATATATCGAGTATATCACCTTCCACCCATTCTACTTTTGATAAAATATCTGCAGGAATAAAAAAAGGAAGTTTCTGACTTCGACGAAGCGCTTTCACCTGGTAATTTCTACCTACCAATTCGCTGATGATATAAGCACCAAGAAAACCAGTACCACCTGTGACAAATACACTGTTCATAGTAAGACAATCTTTTTTTGCTGAAGCAAAGAGTGTGAGCGAAGAGCGAGAGCGATGCAATATCGTATTTTCTCTCCCTCACTCTCCGCTCTCACTCCCCACTCTCATACTCATAGTATCCTTTTCCTGTTTTTCTTCCCAGTTCTTTCTTTAAAACTTTTTCTTCCTGGATTGGAGAAGGTTTTAATCTTTTTGGTTTACCCATGGCTTCATACACGGAATTACTGACTGCATAATTAATATCATTTCCGATTAGATCCATAAGCCGGAAAGGTCCCATTTTAAATCCGGAATTTTCCATCATCTTATCGATCGTTTCAAAATCGCTGATACCTTCTTCAATCAATCGCAACGCTTCTATATAATAAGGTCTCGCTACATGGTTCACGATAAAACCTGGGGCATCTTTGCAAAGCACCGGAGTTTTGTTGAGTTTACGAGCGAGTTCAACAATTGTGGATCTTGTATTTTCATTGGTTTCATCCGTTACCACAACTTCTACCAGTTTCATAATGGTGGCCGGATTAAAAAAATGCATTCCCACCACACGTTCCGAATGTATTATTTTTTTTGCAATGGCAGTAACAGAGAGTGAAGATGTGTTTGTTGCAAAAATGGTTTCTGTTTGATTGATGGAAGCCAATCGATTGAACAAATCCGTTTTTGCAGTTTCTACTTCAATGATGGCTTCGACGATAATATCAGCCTTGCAGTCGTTGATATCGCTGGTGAAATATAATTTTTCTGTAATGGCATTTTTTTGTTGGGGATTGATTTTATTCTTCTCAACTAATCCCTGTAAATTTTTTTCTATATTGATTTTTGCTTGCTGTATTACGGAAGCATTCAGATCAAACAAAATAGTGCTAAATCCATTTTGCGCCATCGACTGTGCGATACCACTGCCCATGGTGCCCGCTCCGCAAACGCAGATTTTTTGCATAATCAGAATTTGAGATAAAGTTATGGTAGAAAGGTATAAGGTGTAAGGTATATGGTATGCCATACCTTATACCCTACACCTTTCACGTGGCAGACACAAACTGGTTTAAAAACCTTACATCATTCTGTGAGTATAGCCGAAGATCGTTGATGCGGTATTTAAGTTGACAGATTCTTTCGATGCCCATACCGAATGCGAAGCCGGTGTATTTGTTGCTGTCGATATTAAAATTCTCCAACATTTTAGGATGAACCATACCGCTACCCAATATTTCAACCCAGCCGGTATGCTTGCATACATTACATCCAACGCCGCCGCATATGCGACAATTGATATCCATTTCTGCACTGGGTTCAGTAAAAGGAAAATAAGAAGGGCGGAAACGGATTTTCACATCTTTCCCGAACATCTCCTGCACAAAAAAATAAAGTGTTTGTTTCAAATCGGCGAACGAAACATTTTCATCTATATATAAACCTTCCGTTTGATGAAAAAAGCAATGCGCTCTTGCGCTAATGGTTTCGTTGCGATACACTCGGCCCGGGCAGATAATCCTGATTGGCGGTTTTTGTTTTTCCATCACGCGTGCCTGCACGCTGCTCGTATGTGTGCGCAGTAACCAATCCGGTTGCTGATGAATATAGAATGTGTCCTGCATATCGCGCGCAGGATGATTCAGCGGCAGATTCAACGCAGTGAAATTATGCCAGTCATCTTCTATTTCCGGACCTTCTGCAACGGAAAAACCAAGTCTCCCGAAAATATGAATGATCTCATTTTTAACAAGACTGATCGGATGACGCGTTCCTAGCGGAAGTTGATCTCCAGGAAGAGAAAGATCGATATTATCTGCCAGCGTCTTTCCTGAATCCTGTTGAGAACCCGATTGCTTCCAATCTTCATATTTTGCTTCTGCAAATTGTTTGAATTCATTTAGTATCTGTCCGAATTCTTTTTTCTTATCATTCGGAACATTTTTCATTTCCGCAAAAAGATTTTTCATGATTCCTTTTGAACCAAGAAATTTAATGCGGTATGCTTCCAACGAATCGGGGCCATTTGGCTGGATGGATGCTATTTCCTGTTTGTATGCTTCAATTTGTTGTAACAACTGATCCATGCGGCAAAGATAATGAAAACGGGGAAGGCGGAAGGTCTGAACCATGATTAAAGGATTGCAGGATTACCATGAATCTTATAAATAGATTTTTTTTGTTCCGGTTTCCTTATCAGTGTTCAAGTCATGGTAATCCTGCAATCCTTTAATCATGGTTCAAACATTTTTTTCCTGTAAGTTTGTTATCAAATCAAATCATTCATGCTTTATAACCTGCATATCGTCGATTTTATTGATCCTATCAACCTGCAGGAAATATCATCTGAGCAAGAATACAACGACGGACAAATTGGAAAACAAATCGCGGTGTACGATAAAGATTTCCCTGATTTGTTACCGGCAGATATAATTCTTGTCGGCTGTCGCGAAGAACGTGGAGCGCGCAAAGGAAAAACGAATTTCAACGGCCCGGATATTATCCGTGAACAATTTTATAGTTTATATTATTGGCATACTGATATAAAGCTGGCAGATATCGGAAATATAAAAATGGGTGCAACACTTGCCGATACTTATGCCGCACTTAAAACAGTTGTTGCAGAATTAATTGGTATCGGTAAAACCGTTATCATATTGGGCGGTTCGCATGATCTCACGCTTTCTCAATATTACACTTACGCCTCGCGGAAGAAACTCATCGAAGTCACTTGTGTAGATGCGCTCATCGACATTAATATCGATTCTCTTTTTAAAAACGATAATTTCCTGATGGAGATGCTGACGGACGAGCCGAATTATATCCATCATTATAATCATATCGGTTTTCAAAGTTATTATGTGCATCCGAATATGTTGGAAACAATGGATAAGTTGCGTTTCGATTGTTTTCGTGTCGGCAACGTAAAAGATAGTATCGAAGAAATGGAGCCAGTGATCCGCAATTCCAATTTATTCAGCTTTGATATATCATCTATCGCGAATGCTTATGCGCCCGCAAATTCCCTTTCCCCAAATGGTTTTACCGGCGAAGAAGCTTGCACGCTGATGCGTTATGCGGGATTGAGTCCGAATGTAAACACGATCGGTATTTACGGATATTTCCCGGAGAAGGACAGGGATAACCTCACTGCAAAACAGATTTCACATATGCTCTGGTATTTGCTGGATGGAAAGAGCCGGGGGAGAAGGGAAGCCGCATTGAATGAAAAAGAATCCTTCCTGGAATTTCATACTGCTTTTGCAGAAGTTCAGACTACCTTTTTGCAAAGCAAAAAAACAAACCGCTGGTGGATGCAACTGCCCGATCAGAAATATATTGCCTGCTCTTATAACGATTATTTACTCGCCAGCAGTAATGAAATCCCCGAAAGATGGCTGAGAGCGCAGGAGAGAGGCTAACAGTGAACTTTTATATTTGATTATTTAATATTCAATATTCAACAATCAATATTCAATACTCAAGTAAATAATTTTTTCCTTAATGACAATAAGAATGCTTCGATCTTTACTTTGCGGTTCGGTTATTTTCTTATTTTCCTGCAGTACACAAAAAAAAATCGATGGAATCGCCAAAACTAATGTGCTTGATAATGAGTCATTGAAAACCGCGCATATTGGTATCAGTGTGTTTGATCCTTCTGCCAACCAGTATTTATACAATCACCAGGGTGAAAAATATTTTGTACCTGCCAGCAATACCAAATTATTCTCTTTGTATGCAGGAATGAAATATCTCGGTGATTCATTAACTGGTATCAGGTTTATCGAAAAAGATACCGCGATATTTCTACTGCCGGCCGGCGACCCGACACTGTTGCATGCAGATTTTAAGAAGCAGCCGGTGATTGATTTTTTGAAAGCCACAAAGAAAAATATTTATGTCGTAGATTTTAACTGGGATGAACAAGCGCTTGGTCTCGGATGGTCGTGGGATGATTATAATGATGATTATATGGTTGAACGTAGTGCACTGCCCGTGTATGGAAATATCATCAAATGGGTTGAAGAAAAACAAAAACAGGAACAAAAAAACAATTTCGAACCGTCGCCTTTTATTTATTCCATCCCGGAAGTAAACTGGAAAGTAAAATTTACGACAGGCAATATGCAGCCAGGTTTTTTCGTAAAAAGAAGAAAGGACGAAAATGTTTTCGATATCACGCAGGGTAATGAAACCTACAAAGCACAAGATGTTCCTTTTGTTACAAACGGACTCGCTTCTGCCATAGAACTATTAAAAGATACAATTGGTAAAGAAATTTTAATTACAAAACGATTACCAGGAACCGGGCAACCATCTTATAAAATAAAATCATCTCATATCGGCGGGATGAACATGGAGACGGGACCACCAGCCGATGACGAAATGAGAATCATTCATTCGCAACTGGCAGATTCTCTTTTTGTGCCGATGATGTATAGAAGTGATAATTTTTTTGCGGAACAAACGCTGTTGATGGCCAGTAATGAGAAACTGGGGGTGATGAACGACCAGAAGATCATCGATACATTATTAAAAACCGATTTGAAAGAATTGCCGCAAACCCCTTATTGGGCGGATGGAAGCGGGTTGAGCCGATTTAATTTATTTAGTCCAAATGATTTTACCTGGTTACTGAATAAAATGAAAAATGAATTTGGGATGGAAAGGATGAAACGCATTCTTCCGACCGGCGGCAGAGGAACATTGCGCAGCTATTACAAAAGTGATAACAATTATATTTTTGCAAAAACGGGTTCGCTCACTGGCGTGATTTGCTTAAGCGGCTATTTATATACTGTAAAAGGAAAACTGCTCATATTCTCTGTGCTGGTTAATAATCATAACACAAATTCAGGAACGATTCGAAAAGCAGTAGAAGGATTTTTGTTGGCTCTGCATAAGAAATATTAACTCGGACGAAATACTCCTGAAAATCGGTTTTATTTAAACTCCGCCCCAAAGGGCGGAGCTAATGCCGGAGCATTTCATAAAATTAAAATTTGCTCAATAAAGATCATAGACAAATCTAACACGATGTCACCAACTAGCTCCGCCCTTTAGGGCGGAGTTCAATGATAAGAAATTAATTCGGTCGTTATCTCCCAAACAATTTCTCCAACTGATCCTGTTTGAATTCTAGATAAGTTGGTTTACCCGAAGGTGAAATATTTGGCTGATCGCAATTGAATAGAGTTTCCACCAATGTCGTCATTTCCTTTTGTGTAAGAGACCTTCCCGATTTTATTGCGTGTTGCCAGGCCAATGAGCGAATAAGTTTTTCGCGCGGCGAAAACGTTTTGTTATTGCTGAAATTTTTAAATTGTTCGAGCATGCTTTCAATCACTTTTTTCTCATTTCCTTGTTCCACATCGGCTGGAGTTCCCTGGATAATAAAAGCATCTTTGCCGAACTGCTCGATCAGGTAACCAAGCTGATGCAAATCTGGAATGAGTTCTTGTAATAGAACTGCATCTTGTGTTGAAAGTTGTAATGTAATCGGAAACATGCTGCGTTGAACAGAAATGGATTTTCCATCCATCGCACCAAGAAGTTGCTCATATAAAATGCGTTCATGCGCCGCCTGCTGATGAATTAAAATAAAACCGCGATTGGTTGAAGCAACGATATAGGTATTGTGCAATTGTATCAGTGGAAAATCTTTGTGAACGCTCAATAACGAATTAGAAATCGAAAAAGATTCTGTTGAATATGGAGTATCGAATGTTGAATGTTGAAAATTATCTTCTTTCCTGGTTTCTTTTTCGTCATCATTGAAACCAGGTCTCCAATGTGTTAATTCACTTTTTCTGCTGGGCTCGATAAAGTGCGCCTGGTTTTTTTGTGTGAATGTTTTATACAATGAAGAACCCGATATCACTTCTGCTCTTTGCTCGTCGGTGATGGGTTTGTTCACCGCATCCAGTTTTTGAATTTCCGGATCGAGGTCAAAATCGAGTGTAGGTGTTATGCTGAATTGTGCGAGCGCATGTTTTACCGCAGCCTGCACAAATGCGTACACAATTTTTTCATCTTCAAATTTTATTTCTTGTTTGGTAGGATGTACGTTGATATCAACCCGTGAAGGATCGAGATCGATAAACAAAACATACAGCGGAAAACTGTCTGACGAAATCATTTCCTGGTAAGCCCCCATCACCGCATGATTCAAATAAGCGCTTCGAATAAAACGATTGTTGACAAAAAAATATTGATCACCTCTTGTCTTTTTCGCAGTCTCAGGTTTTCCTACAAAACCATAAATTTTCAAATAGTCTGTATTCTCCTGTACGGATACCAGTTTCGCATTATAGTTTGTTCCCAGCACTTGTACGATGCGCTGCTTCAATGTTCCTTTTTCAAGATGAAAGATTTCCTGTCCGTTGCTGGTTAATGAAAAAAGTATTTCTGGAAATGACAAAGCGATGCGGAGAAATTCATCGATGATATGGCGCATTTCTGCGGCATTACTTTTCAAAAAATTTCTGCGGGCAGGAACATTAAAAAACAAATTCTTCATCGCGATATTACTTCCGGACGCACATGCGATTGTTTCCTGCTTCTTAACAAGTGAATTTTCTATTTCAATATAAGTGCCCGTTTCATCTGCTGTTTTTCTCGTTTTCAATTCAACCTGCGCAACGGCAGCAATTGATGCAAGCGCTTCACCCCTGAAACCCATCGTGCGGATAAGAAAAAGATCTTCGATGTTCCTGATCTTTGAAGTAGCATGACGTTCAAAAGCCATGCGCGCATCGGTTTCGCTCATGCCTTTGCCATTGTCAATAACCTGTATCAACGCTTTGCCCGCATCTTGAACCAACAACCGGATATGATCGGCGCCGGCATCGATCGCATTCTCCAGTAATTCTTTCACAGCACTAGCGGGACGTTGAATTACTTCTCCCGCCGCAATCTGGTTGGCAATGTTATCAGGTAATAATTGGATAATGTCTGGCAATTCTGTATTAATTTGGAGCTGCAATTTACACGAATAATTTTTAGCCTTAAGTTTCGTAATATGAAAAAATCGATTGTCGTATCCATGCTGGTTTGCCTCGCCATGCAGTCATTTTCACAAACCAGGAGCAATCTGTCTGCCGATCGCTGGGTTGACAGTGTTTTTGAATCTCTCTCGTACAATCAAAAGTTGGCGCAGTTAATTATAGTTCGTTTGTCTTCTATCGATCCAGCAACTAAGAAAATAACTTTTTATGATAAGGAAGTGGAAGATGCGGTGAGGAAATTTGATATTGGTGGAATTTGTTTGTTTCAAGGCGGACCAATCACACAGGCCGGCTATGTAAATTTTCTCCAGGGAATTTCGCAAACGCCGATTTTGATTTCGATCGATGCTGAAAATGGATTGGGCATGCGTATGGATAGTGTGATTCCGTTTCCACGCCAGATGATGTTAGGAGCAGTTCAGGATCCGTCTTTGATATATCAGTATGGAAGAATTGTGGGAGAACAGTGCCGGCGCATGGGCATCCAGGTGAATTATGCGCCCGTTGTTGATATCAATAATAATCCGGACAATCCCGTGATCAATGATCGTTCTTTCGGAGAAAATAAATACAAAGTCGCGCAGTATGGAATTCAATATATGAAAGGATTGCAGGATGCAGGCGTGATGGCATGCGCCAAACATTTTCCCGGTCACGGCGATGTTGCTGTTGATTCCCATCTTGATCTCCCTTTGATTAATAAAACAAGAAATGCGTTGGATACATTGGAACTATATCCTTTCAAAGAATTATTTAAAGCCGGAGTGGGAAGTGTGATGATTGGGCATTTGCATATTCCTGTTATAGACGATCAGCCTAATGTTGCGACTTCTATTTCCTATAATACGGTTACCAAATTATTGCGCAAGCAACTCAAATTTAAAGGACTCAGTTTTACCGACGCACTGGAAATGAAAGGAGTGGCAAAATATTTTCCAGACGGCGCGGCAGCCGTGCAATCATTGATTGCGGGAAATGATATGTTGTGTTTGCCTGGAGATGTAGCCACGACGATTCAAAAAATAAATCAGGCCATCGAACAAAGAAAAATAAAATGGAAGGATTTAAACCCGAGGATCAAAAAAGTGCTTTATGCAAAATATCAATACGGGTTAGCCAATAGAGATGCGATAGATACAACACATCTTTTGCAAGATCTCAATAAGGAAGCTAGTGATATCAATAAACGTATTAGCGAAAGTGCGTTTACGCTTCTCCGTAATGACAATGCTTCAGTATATCCGATCTATGCAGGTGTGAAGAAAAAAATTGCATATATCGGAGTTGGGCTCTCGATGGATAACGAATTTGCGCGGAGGATGAGAAAGGATTACAATGCCAATGTATATTATTTTGATTATGGTTTGGATAGCGTGAAAGCTGCGGCATTATTAGAATTAGTAAGGAATAGGTACGATGCAGTGATCATCGGTTTGCATGCATATAATCGTTTTCCGGCTAATGATTTTGGAATTAGCAAACCGGCTTTATGGTTGTTGCAACAATTGCAGGCGCAAAATAATTCTTTGGCGATTGTATTTGGGAATCCATATGCCGTTAAATATTTCTGCGATGCACGCGTGTTGTTGGCGGCTTATGATGATAATGAACTCACACAAACTGTTGCGGCCGATTGGCTGAATGGAAAATTTATGGCGAAAGGCAAATTGCCTGTTACAGCCTGCTCTTCGTTCAAATATGGTGACGGAATTATTGTATCAAACAAGACATTGCCAGATATCAATCCAGCCGATCTCGGTTTCAAACCAGAAAAATTATTGGTGATCGATTCCATTTGTAAAGATGCGATTGCAAAGCAGGCGGCTCCGGGTTGTGTGGTGTTGGTTGCCAGGTTTGGAAAGATTGCATATCAAAAAGCATTCGGATATCTTACTTATGACAAAGCGGAATTGGTTTATCCTGAAACGCTTTACGATCTTGCTTCGGTAACCAAGATATGCGCAACAACCATGGCGGTGATGAAATTGTATGATGAAGGAAAACTCGATTTGCAAAAAACGCTCGGCGATTATCTTCCGTGGGTAGCCGGTACAAACAAAGCGTCTCTCAAAATTTGGGATATACTGTTGCACCAGGCGGGTTTGAAAGCATTCATTCCTTTCTTTGATGAAACCATCAGTAAAACAAAAGAGGGATTACCGTTACCAGGAATTTATTCGCGCAGGCAGGATACGGCCTACCGGGTACGCGTAGCCGAAAATTTATATATGCGCGGGAGTTGGCTGGATACGATTTTCAAACGCATTTTGCATAGTGACGTGGGACCAGCAGGAAAATATATTTATAGTGACAATGATTTTATTTTCATGGGAAAAATTGTGGAGCAGCTCACTGGAAAAACGTTGGATGAATATGTGAAGCAAACTTATTATGATCCGCTTGGCATGGCTACCACAGGATTCAAACCAAGAGAGAGGTTTCCGATCGACCGTATTGCGCCGACTGAATTCGAACAGATTTTCCGCCGCCAGTTGATACGAGGAGATGTGCACGATCCGGGAGCGGCAATGTTCGGTGGAGTGTCCGGGCACGCGGGATTATTCAGCGATGCGTATGACCTGGCCATTCTCGAACAAATGTTATTGAATGGAGGAACGATGAATGGTCACCAGTTTTTGAAAAAAGAAACGATCGATTATTTCACGGCGTATCACAGTGATACCAGCAGGAGGGCAATCGGCTTTGATAAACCGGAGAAGGATAATGCAACACGCAAGGAGCCGTATCCTTGCTTGTCGGCTTCGCCGCAAACTTTTGGTCACACTGGTTTCACCGGAACATGTGTTTGGGTTGATCCCAAATACAATCTCATTTTCGTTTTTCTGTCCAACCGGGTAAATCCAACCGGCAGCAATAAACTAGGAGAGATGAGTGTGCGCGGAAATATTATGGAAGCAATTTACAAGGCGATGGGGGATTGATGGGAGTCGAGTGGTTGAAAGGTTGAGTGGTTGATTGGTTGAAAGGTTGATTAGTCGACACGTCGATAAGTCGATTGGTCGAAATGAACCAACGTGATCCTAAATGAAACCTGCTTTTGCTATTAGGTACTGATTGACCTATCGACTTATCGACGTGTCGACTAATCAACCTTTCAACCAATCAACGCTCAACTCTATCAGTGAGTTAAAAAATTCTCCCTCTATACGCCGGATATTCTTAAAATTTTTTTAATTTACCGGTTAAATCGGTTGCAAAGTCGATTAACTATAACATAATTGCCATACGCACGTTATCTTGCATGATACTTTCTTTCAAACCTCCTTTTTTCTGACCTGATCAACCCTAACCTTTATTAATTTTGCTATATGAATCGAAAACAAGAAGTGCTTCAGGATGTGGTTATAAAATTTGCCGGCGACTCAGGTGATGGAATGCAGTTGACGGGAAGTCAGTTTACGAACAACACTGCTTTACTTGGAATAGATCTCGCTACATTTCCGGATTTCCCTGCAGAGATTCGAGCGCCACAAGGTACACTGCCTGGTGTGAGCGGTTTCCAGCTAAGATTTTCCAGTGATCACATATTTACTCCAGGTGATGAATGTGATATCCTCGTTGCCATGAATGCTGCAGCGTTGAAATCAAATCTAAAGGCGCTGAAAAAAGGCGGTAAGATTATTGCCAACATTGAAGGCTTTGACAGTAAAAACCTTCGCCTCGCTAATTATCCCGATGGTGTGAACCCGCTCGAAGATAATAGTCTCGATAGTTATGAAGTAATCAAGATTGATGTTACAAAAATGACGAGAGAGGCTTTGAAAGATTTTACGATGGGGATGAAGGAAAAAGATCGTGCGAAAAATATGTTCATCCTCGGTTTTTTGTATTGGATGTATGGACGCAATATGGACAATACGATTCAGTTTTTAAAGGATAAATTTGGTAAGAAACCGGATATTTTTGAGAGCAACGTGAAAGCATTGCAGGCCGGATATAACTACGGCGACACTACTGAAACATTTACGACAACATATAAAGTTGAGAGAGCAAAGATGGAGCCTGGTGTGTATAGGTCTATCATGGGCAACCAGGCATTGGCTTATGGATTGATTGCAGCTTCTCAAAAAAGTGGACTAAAAATATTTCTCGGTTCATATCCGATTACACCGGCTTCAGATATTCTTCACGAATTGAGTCGCCACAAAGCATTTGGCGTTCGCACTTTCCAGGCTGAAGATGAAATTGCCGGAATTACTGCGGCTATTGGTGCCAGTTATGGTGGATTGCTCGGCGTTACGACAACGTCTGGTCCAGGTATGGCATTGAAAGCAGAAGCGATGGGACTCGCTGTTATTCTCGAAATCCCATTACTCATTTGCGATGTGCAACGTGGCGGTCCATCAACAGGATTACCAACAAAAACAGAACAGAGCGATTTGTTGCAGGCGTATTATGGAAGAAATGGTGAGTGCCCGATGCCTATCATCTCTGCTTCCACGCCGAGTGATTGCTTCGATGCCGTTTATGAAGCCGTGCGAATCGCAGTGCAACATATGACCCCGGTAATTTTATTAAGTGACGGATATATTGCAAATGGTGCAGAGCCTTGGAAATTTCCTGTCAGTGCCGACCTTGCTCCAATAGAAGTAAAATTCAAAAAGGAATTGGGTCATGATGAAAAACAATTTCAGCCTTATCTGCGCGACGGGAAGCTGGCTCGTCCATGGGCTATTCCCGGAACGCCGGGATTGGAACATCGCATCGGCGGATTGGAAAAACAAAATATCACGGGCAATGTTAGCTACGATCCGGAGAACCATCAACTGATGATAAAATTGCGCCAGGAAAAAGTAGATAAAATTGCAGAATATATTCCCGAGCAAAAAATTGACAGCGGCCCTGCAAAAGGAAAATTATTGGTTCTTGGATGGGGCAGCACTTATGGCGCCATAAAGAGCGCCGTTGCGCAAATGCAATATGAAGGTTATGCAGTTGCGCATGCGCATCTGCGTTATGTACGCCCTTTCCCTAAAAACCTCGGACAGATCCTGAAAAATTATGAGCAGGTGTTAATTCCTGAAATCAATAACGGGCAATTGATTAAAATTATCCGCGACCAATATTTTGTCGATGCCAAAGGATATAATAAGATCATGGGAATCCCCATCACAAAAACTGAACTTGTGATGAAAATGCATGAGATGTTAGGATCGAATAATTGATATAACGCTAAACGCTCGATGCGAAACGCCGAACGCAACCTTAACTAGCGTTCGGCGTTTGGCGTTCAGCGTTCAGCGCAAAGCTTTTGGACAACTTCTCAATATCCGTCGCAATTTTTGTTATAAAGTTGAACTGGTCAGCGATAAACTTTAATTCTCCTAAATTTTTCTTAGTATCGGTTTCGATAATACCGCCATCCAATTCAGATTTTCTTTTTTCCATAAGCGAAGTCACTTTATCATTTAATACACGCAAAGATTCTTTCTGAACTATGTTCAATTCCCGCAACGGTTCATTCTGTAAAGTTGCTTTCGCTGCATTCATTTGTATTTGTATGTTTTTGATGATAGGTAGAAAATCCTGCGATTGATATTTTTCCGCGAGCTTTTGCGCATACGAAGACAGCGTGGCAATATGCGAAGTAAGCATATGGTTTAATACGACGAATTGATTGGCGACGCGGATATTTTTTTGTTTTCGTTTTGGTTCGGACAACATCCTGTTGAAAGCATCCGAAAGATTTCCGAGTGCAACAAAAGCCTGCTTGCGCGATAATTTATATTGTGTTACACTAAATGGTCGCCCTGTAAATCTTCCGGTAACATCAAGAAGATATGTTGTGTTGGCTTCGATAACTTCGATCAGATAATCAGTGAACTGCTCATCCTCCCAGGCCGGCAATAAAAATATATTTGCTACAAATGCGATCACGGATCCAATAGTAGTATCTATGATTCTATCTGTGATAATTGTTTTGAAATTTGCAGGGTTCAACAAATAAAACAATAATAAAATATAAGGAGTCATCAGGAGCACAAATATCAAATAACGTGTGCGCATGAAACTATAAGAGCCGATCATAAAAGCGATCATGAAACCGAATATGACATCTTTGTCTTTTGTAAAATATAAAATAGTCAACCCGATGACGGCGCCTGATATTGTGCCGATAAGCCGATCGTAATTTCTTTTTTTTGTAAGACTATATGCAGGCTTCAGAATAACGATGATGGTGAGTAGTATCCAATAACTATGACCTAGCGGAAAAAATTTTGAAACTGAATAACCGATAGTCGTTGCAACACATACGCGCAACGCATGGCGGAAAATATTTGATTGCAAGGTCAGGTTATCGCGCAGCAATTTAAAATCGATATCCTGGTGAGTAATAAATTTTTCATAGTCTATCGGAGGAGCGGATTTTTTTGCGAGTTGATGATCGTATGTTGTATAGCTGTGCAGTGTATATAGGCGATCTCCGATATCTTCTATGGTTTCTAATATGTGCCGGAGATCGATAAAATTTTCTACGTTCGCTGCAGTTCTTTGTTGGTCTCTAAAATCATTAAAATAAGATCTTAGTTCTTTGATATGAGTATTCAAAGAACTATTTATTTCCGAAACTTTTCCAGCTTTAACAGCGATCCCGATTTCGTCGAGCTCACCTGCCATTTCCATGATCATTTGTTGAAATCGCAACAGAATATCTGATTTGTCGAATGCCTGGTGCAATGCAGTATAGTCATGCTGCGTGCTCAATACTCTTTCAAAAAGATCCACGATATCCAAAAAAAGCATGACGAGGATTCTACCGATAGGAGTGGTGTCCTTAATAATGGATCTGCTTTTGAAAAGTAATTCTCTTACGAGGTTTTGCTTTTCGTGTACGGATACCTGTTGTTCTAATAATTCCTGGTAATTTTTATCGTAGTTGGTCTGATTATTATAAAAGGATGCTTTGGTACGTAAGAACGTAGCAGTGGCCTGTATGCAATCACCCAAAGCCTGCTGAGCCAATTTATAGGGACGAAAGCTGTACAACGCCAAACTTAATAGGGTATACCAAACGCCACCCATTAAAATATTCAGCGCATTGATGAAAACATTTCCACCAAAACTATTTCCTCCAATACTATAAATCATCACCAATAATGCAGCGAGTCCAATTGAACTTGCTCTGCTTCCATAAACTCCAATCATGGAAAATATAAAGCAGAGTAATGCGATCACGACCCCAAGAAATATCGGCAAGTGAAGAATAAACCCGATCAGCAATGTCACTAAAAAAATGAGGGCGTCACAAATGATCATTGCATTTCTGCGATGATGAATCGGGCCTGCATTGTCTACAATGATTACGCAACTGGCTCCGAGAGACATGGTGATGCCAGCGGAGAGATGATTGAAATAACTCAATAGAATGGCAGGCAAAGTAAGTCCAACAGTAATTCTTATTCCTTCACTTAAATAATGGCTGTTGACAAAACTCTTGTACTGCCTGATATAATCCATATGCCCTTGGATATAGGTTATAGCAATCTACCCAATAGTTTTGAAAGTTAAAGTCGTGAGAGATGAAGTATTATTTTTTGATGGATGATTCTCTCTTGCTGATCACTTCCTGGTAGTATTTGCAGGCAGGCTTCAATCCACAAATTTCACATTTAGGGTTACGTGCAACACAAACATAACGGCCATGTAAAATGAGCCAATGATGTGCCACGTGAATCAAATCTTTCGGTATGAGTTGCACCAGTTGTTTTTCTGTTGCAAGTGGAGTTGTGGCTTTTACCGTAAGACCAATTCGTGCTGACACACGGAAGACATGCGTGTCTACGGCCATATTAGGTTGCTGATCGACGACTGAAGTAATTACATTCGCGGTTTTTCTTCCAACACCAGGAAGTTCTACCAATTCATCGACTGTCAGCGGCACTTTCCCGTTGAATTTTTCCATGAGCATTTTCGCCATGCCTATCAGGTGCTTGGTTTTATTATTAGGATAGGAAATGCTTTTGATAAGGGGAAATAGCTCATCGAAACTGGCTTTCGATAACGTTTTTGCATCGGGATATTTCTCGAATATCGCGGGAGTGGTCATATTGACCCGCTTGTCGGTGCATTGGGCTGATAAGATAACTGCGACCAATAGTTGAAACGGATCATCATAGATCAACTCCGTTTCGGCATTGGGAGAATGTTGCTGGAAATAGTCAATTACAAACTGAAAACGCTTTTTCCTGGTCATGAGAAAATCTGAATGACCGCGAATTTAAGGGAATCAGTAGCGTAAAAGAAAATCAGCGATCAATGAGCAGACTCAACGGCTGTTTCCCGTGCATAATTGAGCACTTTTAGGATAACCTCCATTCTGGGAGCTACTACTACTTTTTCAAGTTGATTTTCAGCTAATTGCAGAGATTGCAATTTTTCTTGAAGTGTCCAGTCTTCTTTAAGCGCAGCCTCTATGGCCGCGGTTAAGTCGGGGGAAGACTCTTTATACAAATACAGTAAAAGATCCTCCGGTGTAAAGAGTGTCATAGGCGAAACCATTTAATGTCCTAATTTTTCCGAAGCAGTAAAAATGAAACGTCCGTATTAAAAACGCTGCTTGGAACTTCTTATTGTTTATTTTCTAAAATAAATGATACCAGGCTTTCTTTTAGTATAAGGGGGTCAACAGAGGTTTATGCCGGTGAAAAGGCTCATTTTTCCTTGATGAGGAAGATGTCTTCATTATCCTTTTTCATGAAGTATTTCTCTCTGGCATATTTTTCAATAGTAGAGGGATTGGATTTGAGCTTGTCAAGTTCTGTCCTGGTGGCGGCAATTTGCGCTTCATAATATTTTTTGCTCTGCTCCAGTTTTTTCAATTCTTCTTTATGTCTGAAATGGGTAGTTATAAAATCTCTATCATCAATAAATAATATCCATATGGCAAAACCTGCTGCGGTCAACAGGTATTTGTTCTTTAACCATGAAGGGATATTTTGAAAAAATTTCATAGTGATGATTATTGTCAGAACCGGGATTTTATACGATTAAACTGATTTTTCCGATTTATTTTATTTAACCATCAGCTAAATAAGTTTAATCGTATAAAATCCTGGTTAAGACTATCTGCCAAATTTAATTTTTCCTTTTGGATAAATAGCATTTTTGCCGAGAATTTCTTCGATGCGAATAAGCTGATTGTATTTTGCGATACGATCAGTACGACTTGCAGAACCGGTTTTTATCTGGCCACAGTTCAGCGCAACTGCGAGATCGGCAATGGTAGTGTCTTCTGTTTCACCGCTTCGATGACTCATAATCGTATTATAGCTGTTATGTTGAGCCAGGGTAACAGCATTTATTGTTTCTGTGATGGTGCCGATCTGGTTCACTTTTACAAGCAGGCCATTGGCAATTGATTTATCAATTCCTTTTTGAAGTCTTTCAACGTTTGTTACAAAAAGATCATCGCCGACTAACTGCACTTTATCTCCTACTGTTTCTGTAAGTGATTTCCAACCATCCCAATCATCTTCTGCCATTCCATCTTCTATAGATGCGATTGGATATTTTTTAACCCAGCTTTCCCAATATTTCACCAGTTGATCACTGCTCAATTCCTTTCCACTGCTTTTATGGAAAACATATTTTTTCTTTTTTGAATCCCACAGTTCGCTATTAGCAGCGTCCATTGCAATTACAATTTGAGAACCTGTTTTAAATCCTGCAGCTTGTATAGCGGTAAGTACAGTTTCAATCGCTTCTTCATTGCTCTGAATATTTGGTGCGAAGCCGCCTTCATCACCCACATTCGTGCTGAATCCTTTTTTCTTCAATACTGTTTTCAGGTTATGGAAAATCTCAACACCCCAGCGCAATCCTTCACTGAAAGAATTGGCGCCAACAGGCATGATCATAAATTCCTGGAAATCGATTTTATTATCCGCATGCGCGCCGCCATTCAGAATATTCATCATCGGAATGGGTAATGTTTTTGCGTTTGTGCCGCCGATATAACGGAACAACGGCAAACCTGCTTCCTGAGCCGCTGCCTTTGCAACCGCCATACTAACAGCAAGCATTGCATTGGCACCTAGCTTAGATTTATTAGGAGTTCCGTCGAGCGAAATTAGCAAGGCATCCAGACCCGCCTGATCCGACACATCCCATCCCAACACTTTTTCAGCTATAGCATTATTTACGTTGTTAACTGCTTTCAACACGCCTTTGCCCTGGTACACTTTTTTATCACCGTCGCGCAATTCCACGGCTTCATGAATACCGGTACTTGCGCCGCTTGGCACTGCGGCACGTCCCATTGCTCCTTCTTCGGTAACAATATCTACTTCTACTGTTGGATTGCCGCGGCTGTCTAAAATTTGTCTTGCGTGAATTTCTGCTATGTAGCTCATGATTGTTTTGGTTATTGTAGTTTAAAAATTGTCAGAACTGTGATTGATGAGATCTATGGGATTTGTGGGAACGGGATGTTGTCAATATTTTGATTTTCCTATTAATCCCATGCACCTCATCAATCACAGTTCTGATGTCAAACTCCTGAATACATCTTCAAGGGTTCCGCTTTCGTTCTGCAAAGAAACAATGTTCAGGTTATTTTGCAAAGCGAGTTCAAGCAATTGTTTTTTTACGTCTGTAATGTCGTCTGTTTCGATTTCCCAATGCAGATCATCTTTCCTGGTAACGGATATGACTTTTTTTAATCCCTGTATCATTCCGGGATCGACGATTTCTCTGAATGCTACCTGGATAATATTATTTTTTTGCTGTTGGCGAAGTTGGGTCAGGGTATTATCGGCAACTAATTTTCCTTTGTTAATAATGATTACACGGTCACATATCGCTTCAACTTCTTGCAGAATGTGAGAAGAGAAAAGAACAGTTTTATTTTTTCCAAGCTCTTTGATCACTTCCCTGATTTCGACGATCTGATTTGGATCCAAACCCGTCGTCGGCTCGTCCAATATCAATACTTCAGGATCATGAATTAATGATGCCGCAAGTCCAACTCTTTGTTTATATCCCTTCGATAACTGGCTTATCTTTTTTTTACGCTCAGGTGTAAGTCCAACAGTAGAGATTATCTCATCTATTTTTTGCTTTTTATTGGAGATTTCGTGTATGTCTGCAACAAAGCCGAGATATTCTTTTACATACATATCATAATACAACGGATTTGCTTCCGGTAGGTAACCAATTTTCCTTTTCGTTTCGAGTGGCTTTTCTTTTACATTGATACCACACACGATTGCATCTCCACTATTTTGATGCAGGTATCCAGTAATGATTTTCATCGTCGTCGATTTACCCGCGCCGTTCGGCCCAAGAAATCCTACAATTTCTGCATTATTGACTTTGAAAGAAATAGTATCTATCGCTTTTTGTTCTCCATATATTTTTGTGAGATCTCTTACTTCAATGGACATGCGGATAATTTACGGTGCGAAAATAGCCAATTTGAACCGTGATTGTAAACGATTTTACTGATTATTCTGATCAGAATAATCAGTAAAATCGTTTACAATCACGGTTCAGACATCATACTCCCCTTTCCACGAGTAATAGCCAAATATCACGAAGCCGATTGCAATTGGAATGAAGATCCCTATAAAAACGCCCCATTGAATTTTTGTATCGATAACGGGTTTTTTTGCTATTTCTCCAGCTCCGGTTTTAATCAGGTAATAGATAGCAACCGGTCCGGTTATTATCCATATCAATCCCAATATTCTTTTTAATTTATTCATGGTGGAATTTGTTTATGTGGTGAATCAATCCGAAAGATCCAGATCGATTTTATTGCTAATATAAATTGCTCCGATGATCAGGCACAACGTTGCAATGATAATCGGGTACATTAAACCTACAAGTTTGTTATCAACATATATTGTCGTAAGCAAAGTTGCAATGAATGGAGTAAGTCCGCCAAAAACGCCATTGCCAATATGATAAGGCAACGACATAGAGGTGTACCTGATTTTTGTCGGGAACATCTCGACAAGAAACGCAGCAATGGGCCCATATACCATCGTCACATAAAGGATCATAACAAAAACCAACAATACCATTTTCCAATAGCCAACACTTCCCAGTTGCTTCGAAATTTTTACTTCAGGTTTTAATGTCTTGCGATCTGTCGCCGCGTATGCAGTATCTTTTTTTGTGTCTGATACGATTGTACCATCGTCGAAAAATGTTTTCGTTGTCGTTGTCCTTAATGCATTGCCTGTACTTCCAATTGGAACGAGAGAATTATTAACTTCTTTTTTTTCCGTCAATTCAATTTTGTTTTTTAAATCCGCGATACTCAAAAGTTGATTAAATAAAAAATGATAAGTAACAACAGCCAAAAACATACCCGCAATCATGATCCATTTTCTTCCGACTTTATCACTCCATCCTCCGAATACTACAAAAAATGGTGTCGCAAAAACAATCGCCCATATCAATATCGTTCTCGACTGATCGAAATCAATCTTACAAACATTTTCAATAAATGATTGCGCATAAAATTGTCCCGTGTACCAGACAACACCCTGACCCATCGTAGCTCCAAACAAGGCGAGCAAAACAATTTTCAAATTCAGTTTATGTCCAAAGCTTTCTTTGAGGGGATTCAAAGATGTCTTGCCCGATTTTTTTAATTCCACAAACAGCGGAGACTCCTGCATTTTAAGGCGGATATATATCGAAACAATTACCAACACTATAGAAACAAGAAATGGAATCCTCCATCCCCAGTCATTAAATTTTGCAATTGATTTTGTAAGATTGGAATCAAGAAAATGCCTGGTCAGCAATATCACACCCAATGAAACAAATAGGCCAAGTGTCGCAGTTGTTTGTATCCATGAAGTATAATATCCTCTTCTGCTTGAGGGCGAATGTTCAGCCACATAAGTTGCGGCGCCGCCATATTCTCCACCTAGCGCCAACCCCTGCAACAGTCGCAATAATAAAACAATTAGTGGGGCAGCAAATCCAATGCTTTCATAACCCGGTACCAGGCCAATGGCAAAAGTGGAACCGCCCATGATGATCAACGTTAGTAAGAATGTGTATTTGCGTCCAATAAGGTCTCCCAGTCTTCCAAATACCAATGCACCAAATGGGCGAACGATAAATCCGGCAGCAAATGTGGCGAGTGTGGAAAGCAGTGCTGCAGTCGGATTTGTTTTCGGAAAAAACTGGCTCGCAATAACCGTTGCGAGGCTTCCGAAAATATAGAAATCGTACCATTCTATCAACGTGCCCAAAGATGATGCAAGAATGACTTTACGAATTCCCTGTGTCGAAGAAAGAGCCATGATTTTTAAAATTATTATTGACTTGGAAGATAAATAAACGCTTACATCGACCTTGCAATTTTTTTTTGATGCAATTTATTTTCCGCACAATCTTTCATCACCTGATTATTCATGATTCGCGACAGCAATTTTCGAATCGGCCGTGCCGTAATACAAAAACCATTTGTTTTTAAATCTTGCAAGTCCTTCCAAAAAGCAAACGTTATTTACTTGTCCCGTCATTTCATATGGCTTATCAGGTTTCATAAAAAAATGATCCATTCTCTCTATAATTTTGGTAGGATCATTTTTGTCGATCAAGACCTGTGAAGCAGCATACGTTCCATTTGGTAGCGAGCTGTCTCCAATACTTACAATATTGCGGCTATTAAAAATTAACACTATTCCTTTTTCGGTTAGCATTGCCGGTGGACCCGATTCCACCAGGTCACTGTCGAATTTTTTGCTTCTTGTAGGGACTACAATTTTTAAATCAGGCATCGTCAACGAAATTCCTTTTAGCTCAATGGGTGCTTTTTCGCCAGCCTGCATTTCCACTGGTGTCCAATTGATCAAGTCATCTGATGTAGCAACCCAAATGTTTTGATCTCCCCAATACATCCAGTATTTTCCATTGATTTTTGTTGCAATGATTTTTCCTTCAGGAGTATAAGAAGAAACGATAGAGCCAGACTTGGACCACTTATCGAGGTATTTTCCATTATATGCTTTAGCAAACACGGGTCCGTGCTTGGTCCATTTTTTCAAATCATTTGAAGTAGCAACCAATAACCTTGCAGTTTTACCTTCAAAGGCAGTATAGGTCATGTAGTAAGTTCCTTTTTCGTCTTCAACAATTCTTGGATCTTCACAACCACCCTGCCATTCATATTTTTTTTCGGAATCGTTATCGGGAAATAATACAGGTTCGTTATTTCGTATGAAATGAATACCATCTGTGCTTTCGGCTAGCCCTATCCGTGAGGTGCCGTCGGGTTTTCCTATTTTGTCTTGTGCACGATAAAGCATATATAGCGTATCTCCGCGAACGACGATTGCGGGATTGAAAACATCTTTTTCCTCCCACAATACTTTTCGCTTTTGCAGTGGACAAAAAAATTCTCCTTTGCCTGGTTGTAAAATAGGATTGACAGAATCAATTTTTGTGAAAGGTATCAGCGCCCAATCGTCATTTTTTTTGGTTGATGTTGAATCTTGAGCGGCGGTCTTTTCTCTAACGGGTTCGTTACATCCGAGAATTTGAATGAAAAAAAATAATGCGCAGCATGGCAGCAGCAGTCGTTGTAAACAGTTCATTGGTTGATGATAAAATTAAATGGCATCACCCGTCGCTCCCCAAACTTCAGCGATCTTGGTTATGCCATTCTTTATGATTGTTAACTGAAAATTTTCGATTCAACGATTTACAGTGTAGCGCGGCTCTTTTGCATTGCCGGCCTGCGTTCTCTCAACAGGTCCTTCATATATTTCAGAGATATCTTATTTGCATGGTCAACTTCTTCAATCCCCGCGATCTTGTGATTTTTATAGACAGGCAAGCAATATTCTGAAACGAGATATCCTTCATAACCGATCTCATCTAATCCGCCAAAGAAGGCCTTATAATTAATTGTTTCGCCAGAGGAAGGTGATGGATCTTGTATTATTTCGCCATCTGCGTTCTGCGAAAAATTCCAAGCTCCAAAATGGGTGAGAACCGTAGATGCTCCACAATGTTCGATTGATTCACGAACATATTCATCACTTTGTCTTTCGTAAAATAAAGGCACATCGAGACAAAGCTTAATATTCGGACGATCGATTTCCTGCATCATTGCCAATACATCTTCATATCCCTGGCGGATAACCGGCGCATGATTTTGAAGTGCCAATGTAATTCCCAAATCAGCAGCTCTTGCTGATACTTCACGAATTCCTTTTACTGCGCGATCCCATCTCCTCAGATCGGCGGGGAACAAACGTTTATAATAAGGTGTGCGGTCAAATGAATTATATAAGGCACATTCTTCTTCGTCATTAATGATGCCGGGCCATGCTGCAAAAATTTTTACGACATCAATTTCAAGATCACTTGCCAATTCAAGTACGTATTGCATCATCGCTATATTATTCTCCCTTTCTTCCATCAGGTTACTGGAAAAATTAGACAGGCTTTCAATTGCACAAAGCGCAATACCTTCTCCGGCTGCAACTTCTTTGATCCGTTTGCGATCAGCTTTACTCAAATCGATCGGTGAAGCAATCGGGCGCTTTGTTTCTATCGACAGAGCATCGAAACCTAGCTCCTTTGCCTTGTAAATCTGTTGTTCGATCGACAACGCTTTTCCTGAATAAAATAATCCCGCATAAGAAACGGTGAGTAATGCGAATTTCATGATTCAATCCTCCTTGTTTTGTAAATAAAAGCGGATGAAAGTTATTAAATAACTCACGAAGAAACAAATGGAATAATTAAGTTGATGTATCGATAAACTATATAAGTTTAAAACTCTAAATTTACCGTCCAAAATTATCACACATCTAAATTGGCGATTGCAATGAGTTATTCCTACCAGGTTAAGTCACTCGAAGAATACAATGCCGCGTATAAAAAAAGTGTAGAAGATCCGGAAGGTTTTTGGAGCGCTATTGCTGAAAATTTTTTATGGCGCAAGAAATGGGATAAAGTGCTGAATTGGAATTTTACTGAGCCTTCTATAAAATGGTTTGAAGGTGGAAAATTGAATATCACTGAAAATTGCCTGGATAGGCATCTCGCAACAAAAGCAGATCAACCGGCTATCGTTTGGGAACCCAACGATCCAAAAGACAACAAGGTGGTGCTCACTTACAAAGAACTTCATTTCAAAGTTTGCCAGTTCGCCCATGTCTTAAAGAACAACGGCGTCAAAAAAGGAGACCGCGTTTGTATTTATATGCCGATGGTGCCCGAACTCGCGATCGCCGTATTAGCATGCGCGAGGATCGGCGCAATTCACTCGGTAGTATTTGGTGGATTCTCCGCGCAAAGTATTGCCGACAGAATTCAGGATGCTCAATGCAGCACAGTGATCACTGCAGACGGTGGTTTTCGTGGGAGTAAAGTCATTCCGTTGAAAGCCGTGATTGATGATGCGTTGATATCTTCTCCTTCCGTAAAAAAAGTCATTGTACTTTCTCGTACACATATTCCCGTTAGTATGATCAACGGCCGGGATGTTTGGTGGAGCGAAGAAATCAATAAAGTTCAAAATGCTGATTGTCCCGCAGAGATCATGGATTCGGAAGACATGCTTTTTATTCTATACACTTCTGGTTCCACTGGCAAACCAAAAGGAGTGGTGCACACTTGCGGCGGATATATGGTGTACACCAACTATACTTTTGTGAATGTGTTCCAATATCAACCTGGCGATATCTATTTCTGTACTGCGGATATCGGCTGGATAACGGGGCATAGTTATATTGTGTACGGACCACTCAGTGCGGGCGCAACGACATTGATGTTTGAAGGAATTCCAACCTGGCCGGATGCAGGACGTTTTTGGGAGATCGTCGATAAATATAAAGTCAATATTTTGTACACGGCACCAACAGCTATTCGCAGCCTGATGGGTTTCGGGCTTGATTTTGTAAATGGGAAAAATCTTTCTTCATTAAGAGTGCTGGGTACTGTTGGTGAACCGATCAATGAAGAAGCGTGGCATTGGTATGATGATAACATCGGTAAGAAAAAATGTCCTATTGTAGATACATGGTGGCAAACAGAAACTGCAGGTGTATTGATTTCAAATATTGCTGGTATTACTCCGCAGAAACCTGCACATGCAACTCTACCATTGCCGGGAATTCAACCAATTCTTGTTGATGAAAAAGGTGATGAAGTAAAAGGAAATGGCGTGAGCGGAAACCTTTGTATTAAATTTCCATGGCCATCAATTATAAGAACCACTTATGGTGATCACGAGCGATGCAGGCAAAATTATTTTGCAACATATAAGAATTTATATTTTACGGGCGATGGAGCTCTGCGCGATGAACAAGGTAACTACCGGATTACAGGAAGGGTAGACGATGTATTGAATGTAAGCGGCCACCGGATAGGCACTGCCGAAGTTGAGAACGCAATCAATATGCATACAGGTGTTGTGGAAAGTGCAGTGGTGGGTTATCCGCACGATATCAAAGGACAAGGTATATATGCGTTTGTGATTTTCAATGGGAACATGGACGATAAAGAATTGTTGAAACATGGCATCGTGCAAACTGTTGCGAAAGTGATCGGCGCCATTGCAAAGCCTGACAAGATTCAATTTGTAAGCGGACTACCAAAAACGCGAAGCGGAAAAATAATGCGCAGAATTTTAAGAAAAATTGCCGAAGGAGAAACGAGTAACCTCGGAGATACTACAACGTTGTTAGATCCTGCAGTGGTGGAAGAAATTAAAAATGGAAGAATCTAATTGGTAAGATACAAGATAAAAAGTACAAGGCACAAGGTTGAATTTCTAAAACCGTTATGAAATTCAGTCTTGTGCCTTGTATCCTGTACCTTGTTTCTTATATTAATGATTTTATTTTTTAATTGTGACCTGAGTTCCAATTGCGGCCATATCAAACAATTCATCTACATCGTCATTTTTCAAAGCGATGCATCCATTGGTCCAGTTTTGATATAGATCCACTGCGAGATCATCATGAGGCCATGTGCCGTGGATGGCGATGCCGCCTCCGATCTTTGCATTTTTCGGAATCAATCCTTTTGATTTGCGTTCTTTAAATTTTTCGAGATCTACCTCTGTAGGAAAATCGATCAGCATCATTTTATCCCATTTCTCATGCGGGCGTTTTGAAGCAATATGATAAACTCCTTCTGGTGTTTTGCGATCTCCTTCCATCATTTTATCATCGAGGGATTTGCTGCCAAAAACAACAGGGTAAGTAGCGTACCAGCCGTCTTTGTCATATACTTTTAATTCATAATCCGATTTTACAACGACGATGCTGATATCGCCATCAAGATGCAGATTAAAGAAACTTTTACGCACCGCTCTTTTGTTATTGATATCACGGAACGAGAAAAGAGTTAAAAACAACAGGCTGAAAAGGAAAATTCGTTTTCTTGGCATACCACCCAATTTTAGTTTTATTCAACGTTCTATTGTGCCTGAATATTTTTGCTGTGAATAAATTTTAACGATTGATTGATAGGCAAATAAAAAAAATAAACCGGTACCAACTCCGGCCCGGTTTATTTTAACTTTTTATTCTAGAAAAGATACTTCTTCCCCATTCTGGAACTTGGGTCGCTCTTTTTATCTTACCAATTGCTTAACCTGATTCCAACATTATACGGCACCTGGTCAAGCCCTTTTTTGAACATGCTTTGCGTGGCATAAGAGCCGTACAGTTTTACCGGACCAAATTGCAATTCTGCGATCCATGATATTTTCCAGGGATTAAGATCAAATGAATTATGTTCTTTCTTTTTTCCGAATTCGCTGCTTATCAATTTTTGTCTTGAAGAATAAAGATACCCGGCACTCGCGCCAACACTGAGTCCAAACTCCTGTCTCCGATGCGGAGTAAAATTAAAATTCAACATGAATGGAACGGTTACATAATCGGCCGCAAGTTTATTTTTGCTGTAATGAATGGTATCCATAATAATCTTCGTGGGACCTGTGAGGTATTTGATATTTTCCGTATATCGATAATTATTTAATTCGATTCCCAATCCATACTTAAAATTCACTACATGTTTGATCACATTCAGTCGCTGCATAAACACCCAAATATTTACATCAACTGATTTTCCATTTCGTAAATTAAACCAGTCACTCGTGCTACCCGGCGCGAAAGCTTGCGCTGATGCGGATTGATAATTTGTTCTGTCATTAAAATTTGCAAAACCAAGATCAACAATAAACCAATTGGTGCTAACATTCGATGGTCTGTAGTAATGCCTTTTATGAAAATGCACTTCCGTGCCGTTCCCGGTATCCGCGTCTCCTTTTTTAATGATGATCATCGAACCGATTTTGATTGTATCGCCCTGGTTGTTGATATTGCTTTTTCCGGTTGTATCAGTTTGCGCCCAACCCGAGAGGTAAAGACATAATCCTGCCATTAGTAAAAACTCTTTTTTCATACTTCGCTTTTTATAAAAATTATTTAACTGCGATTTGGAAATTTCCAATCAGAACGCTGGATTTATCTCCTTCCACATTGGTTGTTTTTTCAAAAACCCTGGATACTCTTCTGAAGATACCGCGCATTTTATTTTTCTTGGTAGAAAATGCCAGGAAACCATTTGGCTCTTCGGGCAAATTAGCCTGATCATTAAAGCTAGCTGGCTTAATTTGCTGTTCGCTTGCCTGATTTTTGGTAGGATCAACAGTTTTCAATTCCGCTATGTTTGCGGTGGCGTCAGTAAGAACGGATATATTATCAGTATTGATTGAACTTATCTTATCAATATTTTTATTTTCAACTGCTACTGGCAAAATATCGTTCGGCTGTTCCATTGGTTCTTTCTCCTGCTTCGGATTTTTTATCGCAACGTCCCTTTTGTTTGGAGTAGATTTTTGTGTTGAATTTTCTTTTCTATCTACTCTTAATTGTTCTTCTTCTTTCGCTGTGTTCGTATTGTTTAACGTATCAAGCAATTTGGAAGTTACATCCGTATCAGATTTTTTTACAACTTCATCTACGGATTTCTTATCAATAACCACAACTTCATTATGATTTGATTTTGTAGTTGCGTATTTGAAAACAAAAAATCCTACTAGGATCAATAATATTGCAGCCGCTGCAATTCTTTGCCATGGAAGCAGGAATACTTTTTTTCTTTCTTTCCTGTATAATTTTTCTTTCCCAACAAAAATAATGGAAGAATCAGGTTCAACACGTGCCTTTTGCAACATCATCATATCGTACCATAATGATGGATATTTATCAGCAAATTTTTCGACAGCTTTCTGATCGTCTTCATTCAACTCATTATCCAGGTATAATAAAAAGAATTCTTCATAATTGGAGTGATTGATCAGTGAACTTGTATCAAGAGATGATCTCATTAACGATTCTTTGTTTTCAAACACGATATTATTATCCGCTACAAGTTTTGATTGTGCAAGCAAACTAAATTCTTCCTGCAGGTCCGCATTTTCTTTCACAAAAGATTCCACCAATTGTTTTTCGGCGGCAGACAATTCATTGTCTGCATACAATAGGAAAAATTCTTCGTAATTATTTCTGTCTATGTTCATTTTCATCGCTTGCTGTTTGCGATTCTTAAATCTATAAAATAGAAATTATAAATTATTAAAACGTTCACATAACATTTTCTAAACTCACCAGGTAGTTTTTAAGATGTATTCTTGCCCGGTGTAAGTATACTTTCACCTGGCTTTGATTGAGCCCGGTGATTTCACCGATCTCGTCATACGAATATCCTTCATAATCTTTCAACATCACCAGCGAACGTTGTGTTTCATTCAATCTCATCAACGCTTCTTCCAGTATTTTTTTCAGGTTGTTCTCCGGCCGATTTTGAATTCCGGATTCAGCGCCGAATTCATCCTTCAATTGTATTCTTTTTACTTTCCGCAGATGATCTATCATATGATGGTAGGCAATGGTGAAAAGATACGATTTGCTTTTTTCAGCATTCACGTCATTGCGGTTGCGCCATAATCTTTCAAAAGCGGTTTGAACCACATCCCTTGCATCCTCCTCGTTCCTGATATTCTTCAAAATGAAACGATAGACTTTATCCGCATTATTTCTTACACATTCGTTGTAATCGCTCTCAGTCATAAGCAACTGCTGGTATGATAGTGTTTATTGCCTGTCTCGATATAAGACGTGCAGCAAGCCCGAAAGTTACATTCGGAAAATATTTCTTATTGTATAAGGATCAGCAAAATAGAGGAATGTTGCATGGCGCTGGGAGCGAGTGGCAAGTAGAAATTAGCGGACGCATCTCCCTGATTAAGCCACACCTGCTCGCCATTTGCTACTTGCCACTCGCCTTTCAACCCAAGTAATTACCTTTGATGCTCTTAAAGAAGAGCCATGAATGAAACTTTTGTCAAACGTATTGCAGCCGAACTGGAAGAAATAAAATCATCCGGTCTTTTTAAAAATGAAAGAGTAATAACAAGCGATCAGGGACCCGAGATTGAGGTGAATGGCAAAACGGTATTGAATTTTTGCGCCAACAACTATTTGGGCCTGTCCTCTCATCCAAAAGTTATCGAAGCTGCTCACAAAGCAATTGATTCGAGGGGCTATGGTCTGAGTAGCGTCCGGTTTATCTGCGGAACGCAAGACATTCATAAAGAGCTCGAACAAAAGATTGCGCGTTTTTTGGGAACAGAAGATTCGATATTGTACGTCGCGGCTTTTGACGCAAACGGAGGCGTATTCGAGCCTTTATTCAACGACCAGGATGCAATTATTTCTGACGAATTAAATCATGCATCCATCATCGATGGTGTTCGCTTGTGCAAGGCACAGCGTTTTCGGTATAAACATAATAATATGGATGACCTGGAACAGCAGCTGAAAGCGGCGGAGAACACACGCAGCCGGATCATCGTTACGGATGGCTCGTTCAGTATGGATGGAACCATTGCACAATTGGATAAGATCTGCGCGTTAGCCGATCAGTATAATGCAATTGTTATGATTGATGATTCACATTCTTCCGGCTTCCTTGGCAAAACAGGAAGGGGCACTCACGAATACCGGAATGTGATGGGAAGAATCGATATCATCACGGGGACACTTGGAAAAGCGCTTGGTGGTGCGAGTGGCGGATTTACCAGTGGACGAAAGGAAATCATCGAAATGCTGAGACAAAGAAGCCGGCCTTATTTATTTTCAAATAGTCTTGCACCTTCTATCGTGGGAGCTTCGATTGCAGTGTTGGATATGCTTAGTGAGACAACCGAGTTGCGCGACAAACTGGAACAAAACACAAAATATTTTCGCACAAAAATGACTGCTGCGGGGTTTGATATAAAACCAGGCGATCATCCAATCGTTCCAATCATGTTGTACGACGCTGTAGTGGCGCAGAATTTTGCCGCTGCATTATTGGAAGAAGGAATTTATGTGATCGGATTTTTCTTTCCCGTTGTTCCAAAAGGCCTGGCTCGTATTCGTGTACAATTAAGTGCCGCCCATGAACAACAACATTTGGATAAAGCGATTGATGCGTTTACAAAAATTGGCAAGAAGCTAAATGTAATTACCTAATTGCTATCATACTGATCTCCACATTTACATTTTTTGGCAAACCTTTTACGGCCACAGTTTCACGCGCGGGAAATTCTCCATGAAAATATTTTCCATACACTTCATTCACCATTGCAAACAGAGACATATCGCTTAAAAAAATAGTTGTTTTAACCACATTACTAAATTCCAATTCTGCCTCAGTGAGAATTGCTCTCAGGTTATGCATTACCTGGTGCGTTTCAGAGATGATATCAACTGCTTCGATATTGCCAGTAGTCGGATTGATCGCAACTTGCCCGGAAATATAAAGCGTATCGTTTACCATGATTGCCTGGTTATATGGACCAATCGGCTCTGGCGCGTTGGGTGTACTGATGATTATTTTTTCCATTTGTCAAATGTAATATGGAACAACGATTTTAACCTATTTTCAAATAAAGGCTTTTAATAAATTTTTGTATAGTATGATTCCAAAACGACTTACGGGGTCTCCAGTTAATTCGTTTTAAATCGTCATTCAACATTATTTTTGCGCTAAAATTTCCGGATGAAAATTGCCGTGATTGCTGAAGATGAAATCTTAAAAGAATTGCAGGGCAAATTAAAAGCCGTTGAAGAACTAGAATTGGTGCGTGCCAAAACATTAAAAGACTTGTTGAGTGCGGATGATGCCGATGCTTTTTTTGATCTGGAATTTCAAATGGATCAAGATCGCATTAAAAAATTAGTGTCTCTTTTGCCACGACCCGTTTTTATCAATGCAGTGATAAATACTTTGGAAGAAATTGGTCAGCCCTTTATACGCATCAATGCATGGCCGACTTTTATGGGGAGAAATATTTGTGAACTGGCGATAGACAACGACTCCACCGCCGAAGCAACAAAAAAAATCATGAATGCTTTATCTTGGCAATACCAACTTGTTCCTGACAAGCCGGGAATGATCAGCGCACGCATTATTGCAATGATCATTAACGAAGCTTATTTTGCAACGCAGGAACAGGTAAGTAGTAAAGGAGATATTGATATTGCCATGAAATTAGGAACGAATTATCCGCACGGTCCTTTTGACTGGGCAACGCAAATCGGGTTGAAAAATATTCTACAGTTACTTCGTGCATTGCAGAAGACCGATGACAGATATTCAATATCCACGATGCTGGAGAAAGAAACGATGCTTGCAAAATAACAAGTTGAAAAATTTTTAATGTCGCTCATCTTAAATATCGATACGTCCTTAGAAAATGCAGGAGTTTGTCTGGCTAAAGACGGATTGCCACTGATTATTGCCGAAAACAAAGATCAAAAAGATCATGCGGCGTGGTTACATGTATCGATCAAGAAAATGATTGAAGAAGCCGGATATAAGATGCAGAATTTGGATGCCATTGGCATTGCAAGCGGTCCCGGCTCTTATACCGGACTTCGAGTGGGAATGGCGGCGGCTAAAGGATTCTGTTATGCACTAAAAATACCTTTGATTACTATAGGCACGCTTTATTTAATAGCATTTGCAGTTCGCGATGAAGTGTTACCCGATAGTTTAATTTGTCCCATGATCGATGCACGTCGGATGGAGGTATTTACTGCTCTCTACAATATAGAAATGAAGGAAGTTATGAAACCTTCCGCTCTTATATTAAATAAAAATTCATTTGAAGATTATTTTTTTAAGCAACATATTTTTTTCGCTGGAAATGGCTCGAAAAAATGGAAAGAGGTGGTTCAAAGCTCCAATGCCTCATTTCTTGACACACCAATTTTGGCGTCATATCTCGCCCAACTTTCTCATAATAAATATTTAACACAGGAGTTTACTGACCTGATTTATAGCGAGCCCATCTACCTGAAGGAGTTCTATACTCATGAAAAAAAATAAATATATTAGAATTTAATGCGCCAGTATTGATTTTGTGGTGTTGAGGGGTTAAATTTGTTTACTTTATAATATTCCTAATTCAAAATAGAAATATAAGATGAGCGCAACCACTAGCAATTACTGGATGATCGTGAACGTAGATGGTTCCGAAGGAACTCCGGTAAAGGTCGACTTCCTGAACCTTAAGAAAGCTTCAATGATTTTGAGAGCACTCAATCATAAGTTGCGCCAGCAGATCGTAAGAATTCTGGACGAAAATAAAAAGTTGACAGTTACAGAATTATATATCCAATTGAGACTCGAACAATCAGTGGCTTCCCAGCATTTAGCAATTCTCAGAAGAGCTGGTATCGTCAAGACTGAGCGCGATGGCAAATTCATTCACTATACGATCAATCATGATCGCATTGCCGACATTATGAAAACGGTAGATGATTTGATCGATTAATCCATTATTTCATTTCATTTTTTTGTTTTCCTTAAGTTTCCAAACGTCCGCAGCGGTTGAACATAGCAAGATAATTGACTAACTTTGCGTCAAAAAAAAGCATGTTCATTAAGCAATTATATACAGGCTGTTTGAGTGAAGCTGCGTACTATATAGAGAGCAAGGGCGAAGCTGCAATAATTGACCCATTACGTGATATTGAAACCTACATCGAACTCGCGCGCGAAAGAAAATCAACCATAAAATATATTTTCGAAACTCATTTTCACGCAGATTTTGTAAGCGGTCATCTCGATCTTGCAAAAGCTACTGGCGCACCGATTGTATTTGGTCCTGATACAGAAACAAATTTTCCCATCTATCTCGCAAAAGACGGTGAAGTATTTTCTCTTGGAGATATCCAGTTGGAAGTGTTACATACACCCGGTCATACTGTGGAATCATCTTGCTACCTGGTAAAAGATGAAAAATCAAACCCGGTTGCCGTTTTTACTGGCGATACTTTGTTCGTTGGTGATGTAGGACGGCCGGATTTGAGTAGTGGTAATTTGAGCGACACTCAATTGGCTTCTATGTTGTACGACTCGCTGCAAAATAAAATTATGCCATTGCCAAACAGTGTGATTGTTTATCCTGCCCATGGTCAGGGTAGTAGTTGCGGTAAAAATTTAGGTCCGGATACATACAGCACCATTGGCGATGAAAAAGAATCTAATTATGCATTGCAGGATCAGACAAGGGATGAATTTATCAAAGCGGTGACAGACGGATTGGATGTGCCACCGCAATATTTTTCCATCAATGCAAGAATCAATAAAGAAGGATATGAAAGTCTGGATGAAGTATTGGAGAATGGTATGAACGCATTGACGATCGAGCAATTCAAAGATTGGTTGAAGAAAGATGATACAATTGTGCTTGATACGCGCGAATCAACAAAGTTTACTGATGGATTTATTCCGGGTTCAATAAGTATCGGTTTAAATGGCCGTTTTGCTGAGTGGGCCGGAAGTTTGTTGCCATTCGACAAACCGATCGTATTGATAACCGAACAAGGAAAAGAGAGAGAGAGCCTGGTGCGTTTGGCGAGAGTTGGATTTGATCAGATGAAAGGATTTTTAGAAGGTGGATTTGAGGCTTGGAGAAATGCGAATCAGCCAATCGATATGATCATTAATGTGGAAGCTGATGAACTTGCAATGGATCTTCCTTTTGATAATAAAATTGTGGTGATCGATGTTCGCCGTGAATCTGAATTTGCAGAAGGTCATATCAAGGGTGCTGTAAACATTCCTGTAAATAAATTGGTTGATCCGGGAAGCATGGCGGATATTGAAGAGCATTACAATGTATATGTTCATTGTGGCGGAGGATATAGAAGTGTGATTGCCGCTTCAATGCTGAAGAGACAAGGCATCCATAATTTGCACAATGTACTGGGTGGATGGAATGCAATCAGGAATCAGAAAATTGATATCGTAAAAGATAAAAGCGTACTGAATTAAGTATGCGATTCTTCCTCTTGCTTTGACTTCCGTACCGGTGGAGGAACATTATCTATCCAGGCGCTTTCGTACTCATCTTTCCATTTGTGTTTCCAACGACGGTGACTCCAAAGCCACATAGAAGGATTTCGACGGATTACATTTTCGAGATAGCGCACGTACTGCAGTGTGATTTTCCCCGGCGCCAGTTGACTTGCATCCGGCGTAGCTAATTCGACTACTGCGTGATAATAACCGCGCCGCGGTTTTTCCATATAAGCAAATACTACCGGCAAATTATTTGCCCTCGCTCCTTTTTCCGGGCCGGGCACAAAAGGTGTAGGGCGATCAAAGAAGTTGAACCAGTACGCACTTTCTGTTTTTCCCGGATTTTGATCAGCTACCAAGCCAAGCAGATATTGATTTTCCAAATGAGGAAATATTGCTTCACGCATATTATTGGCGGGTAAAAAAATATTTCCGCTGCGCGTGCGCAGTTTATAAAATAATTTTTCAAATACTTTATTGCTGATTGGCATGTACACCACCATTAGTTTGTATGGAGTGAGTGCCGATAAAACCAATTGTCCCCATTCCCAATTGAATGTATGCCCGAGATGAAGCTGACAACTCTTTCCGCTTTTATATAATTCTTCCAACACATCCATATTCACAGAAAATCTTTTTTGAAGAAATGAATCACTGGCGGAAATGAGTTTGATTACTTCAATAAATGAATCGATAAAATTCCGGTAAAATTGTTTTGCAATGCGGATTCGCTCTTGCTCGGTTTTTTCAGGGAATGCAATCAGCAGATTATTCATCACTACTTCTCGCCTGTATCCGAACAAATAATATACAATAAAATAAATACCGTCGGCTATAAAATATAAAGCGCGCATCGGCAGGAGAGACACCAGGTAAAAGCAACTGTACGTAAAATAATACATGAACGAGCAATGGGCCATGCATTGGCCGTGGGTTAAAAAAACACTATGCACTAAGATAGGAAAATGAGCCTAAAGTGCTGGTAAAATTATTGATTAGGGATTGTGCCGATTCCTTTTTTTCCAATCCACATTTTTGCATACTCCGGGCTCCATTTGTGTTTCCATCTACGATGACTCCATAACCACATGGAAGGTTTTTCCCTGATGGACCGTTCCAGGAAATCAACATACCTGCGCGTCAGTTCTCCTTCTGGAAGTTCTGCAGGATTTTCTGATCCGAGTTCTAATCTTGCTCTGTAATATCCTCTTTTTGGTTTATAAAAATCCACAAAGATCGCGGGTATATTTCCGGCCCGCGCTCCGCGCTCCGGGCCACGGACAAACGGTGTGGGATAACCGAAAAAATCCAACCAATACGAATTTGATGAATCGCCCGGCGACTGGTCGGCTACCAATACCAGCATATACTGTGTATTGCGATAGGGAAGAATTTCCCTGCTCATATGTGTCGCACGAATTAAGATAGTTCCAGTGCGTGAACGTAAATGAATTAATAGCCTATTGAAAATTTTATTGGTGAGTGGCATGTACACAACAATAAAAGCATAAGCTGTATCAAAAGGCATTGCAATATTTGCCATTTCCCAATTAAACATGTGCCCGAGATGCATCTGGCATTTTTTGCCCTGCGCATAATAATGTTCGAGCATCTCAGGATTATCGAGTGTAAAATGTTTACCAATAAATTTTTTGCTCGCTGAAATCAGCTTGAGCATCTCCATAAAATTGTCAACAAAATTGATATAAAAGTCCTTTGCAATTTTCCGGTGTTCATCGCTGGTTTTTTCTGGAAATGCGAGCTGCAAATTGCTCATGATAATATCTTTTCTATAGCCGACGATCCTGTAAAGGATCACGTATGCGACATCCGAAATGAGATACAAAAATCTCAGTGGAAGAAGAGAAATTGCGTAGAGTAAAGCGTAAATCAAATAATACATCACCGAGGAGTCTGCTTAGGTAGGCAAAGATAAGAGATCGGGAGGGCAATGATGAATAATGAAAGACTTGAAAAATATTCAATAATCAACAATCAATGTTCAATGCTCAAGTAAGAACAAATTCAAAAAACGTTTATTCAATTCAGAACTTGAAAATTGAATATTGATTGATTGATTATTGAATATTTCTTTAGCCACCTATTCACTTATGAATTTTGCCAATTCTTTTTTTCCTGCTCTCTATGAGTAAGTTCAATTTTTACTTTGAATTTATTTCTCAGATGTCTCGCCAGTGCATCAGCAGCGTAAACACTTCGGTGCTGACCTCCGGTACATCCAAAACTGATCATCAAACTTTCAAAGTCTCTGCGGATATAATCTTCCACACTGATATCAACAATATCATACACGCTATTTAGAAATTCAGGCATGCGTGTTTGCTGTTCGAGGAAATCTTTAACATCTTTATCTCTTCCTGTTTGCGATTTAAATGCTTCAAGCCGGCCCGGATTTAAAATTCCTCTGCAATCAAATACAAAACCACCACCATTTCCTTCATTGTCGCCAGGAATTCCAGACTTGTAAGAAAAACTATTGATATGAACTACGAGTGGAGTTTTTTCAGTTGCGTGTAGCGGTTCAAAACGCTTGATGATTTTATCATCCACGATAAAATTTAGTAACCTCTCAAATTCAGGCAGCACAATGCCAACCTGTTTATTCATCAAAAACCATTTGAGATTTTTTAATCCGAGCGGAATACTAATGAGAAAATGCGCCTTCCTTTCAAACAGTCCGCGGAATCCATAAGCGCCCAGCACTTGTAATAGACGGATCAAAACATATCCATTATACTGACTGATAAATCTTGTTCTATCAATTGGTTTTTCAAGAAGCGCTTCTGCACAATCCATATAATATTCCAACAAATTATTTTTCCATTCATCGGGCAATTCTGCTTTTGCCTGCCATAACATCGATGCCACATCATATTGCAATGCACCTTTCATTCCACCCTGGAAATCTATAAAATGAACTTTTTCATTTTCGATCATGATATTGCGACTCTGAAAATCACGAAACATAAAATATTTGTGATCCACATAACTGAGATAATTACTCAGTGCCTCAAAATCATCAATCAATTTTTCCTTGTCGTATGGAGTCTGGAGAGAATCCAGGAAATAATATTTGAAATAAAGGAGATCACTCAGGATTGCCTGCTTGCCAAATTCTTTTGAGGTAAGACACCAGTTATAATCGAGATCTGTATTTCCTTTTATCTGCAAATGCGCCAAGGCTTTCAAACTTTGTTTGAATAGACCATGCACGTAATCTGTATATCCGTGTTGTTCGAGTTTATTCAGTAACGAAACATCTCCAAAATCTTCTTGTATATAGATGGTATTATCATTGTTCACCGCGTACACTTCGGGTACCGGGCAGTGTGCTTTTCTAAAATGCTGGCTGAACCGGATAAAAGTGAGATTTTCCTGTACATTGATTCCATAGGTCGCAATAAACGATTTACTTTTTGTCAGGAGACGAAAATAAATCCTGATGCTGCCTGACTGTGGAATTTTTTCAATACTAACGATCGGTTCGTTGCTAAACGACGAAAATAAATTCCTAATGTCCTCAACAATGGTTTGCATAATGAATAGCGGTAAAAATAAAATATTTTACCATAACGTAGGAAATGATAATTGATGTGAAGAATCCGCAAATATTTTTTACATGCTATGATGGCTCGGTCTCGACAGTAGCCGTCGGCGTCTTAATATGCTTTTTGGTTCTTGATGCGTACTCGCTGATCAGTTCAGCAACGAGGGCGGTCCAACCGGTTTGATGAGAAGCGCCCAATCCCAACCCAGTGTCCCCATGAAAAAACTCGTAGAACAAATTCAGATTTTTATTTTCGGGTCGTTGATAGAACCAGCTATGGTGGCCATATTGAGGCGAATTCCCACTTTTATCTTTTTCAAAAAGACTTATCACGCGCATTGTTAATTCATCTGCTACTTCTTCAAGATTCATGAACACGCCGGAACCAACAGGACATTCTACTTTTAAACTGTCGCCATAAAATTCTCCGTATTTGCGAATGGATTGAATGATCAGATAATTGATCGGCATCCACACCGGACCGCGCCAGTTTGCATTTCCTCCAAAGAGATTCGATGTCGAATCTCCCGGATCATAACGGATCGTGTAGTTGACAGAATCGATCGTTACCGAATAAGGATTTTTTTCGTGGTATTTTGATAAAGCGCGAATGCCGCCCGGCGAAAGAAATTCGTCTTCATTAAGCAGTCTCTCCAGTAAATAAACAAGTCTTTCGCGCGGAACCAACGACAGTAAAATACTTTCTCCGTCAATTTTTTCTTCATTGGGCCAGAAGCGGTTATTTTTCAACCGGTAGTTTTCAAACCATTGAGCTCTTTTTTTGAAATCAGCCAGCTTATCCAATTTCTTTTTATCGATTACCGAAACTGCAAACAAAGTGGTGATACCAACGATCGAGTGTATGCGCAATTGTAAAGGAGCCGAACCTGCAATTGACAATGTATCATAAAAAAATTTATCTTCTTCATTCCACATGCCCTGTTCATTCAATGCTTCAGCAATTAATACAAATTGTTCAAAAAATTTCGTGGCCGTGTCTTCGAAAGATTCGTCCTTCATCGAAATTTCCAAAGCCATATCCATCATGTTCAACGCATACATTCCCATCCAACTCGTACCGTCGGCTTGTTCCAATTGCATTTGTCCCGGTAATTCTATACTGCGGTTGAACACGCCGATATTATCCAATCCAAGAAATCCACCTTCGAACATATTATTTCCATTAGGATCTTTTCGGTTAATCCACCACGTGAAATTGATCAGTAGTTTTTGAAAAATTCTTTTCAGGAAATCTATATCGCCCTTACCGGTTTGTTCTTTTTCTATCCTGTACACCTGCAATGCGGCCCACGCCTGCACAGGTGGATTCACATCACTGAAATCCCATTCGTAAGCAGGTAATTGTCCATCAGGTTTCATATACCATTCCCGCATGATCAGCAACAACTGATGTTTTGCAAAACACGCGTCTGCCATTGCCATCGGAATACATTGAAAGCCCATATCCCATGCAGCATACCACGGATATTCCCATTTATCGGGCATGGTAATTACATCCTGGTTTTTTAAATGTTTCCAACCGTGGTTGCGTCCATTTTGTTTGCCATGATTGACAGGAGTAATTCCATCACTCGTGCTTAACCAATTCTCCACATCAAAATGATAATATTGTTTACTCCACAACAAACCCGCCATTGCCTGGCGCTGAATCGTAAACAATTCGGAATCGCTGCTTACGGGAAGTATATCCGCATAAAAAGCATCGGCTTCTTCTTTCCGGTTTTGAAAAATATATTCAAACCCCTGAGCAAATGGCATATCAAGCGATTTATTACTCAGTCGAAGATAAATTTGCTGCGATTTTCCTCCTTCAATGGTATAACGATAAACCGGTGAAAATTTAGTTCCGGTTTTTTTCTGTCTCAGCGCTTCCAGTTTTTCTCCCCTGATAATGGCATCATGAAAAGCATCTTTCACAAATGCGGATGCATTCGGCTTACCGAATAATTTCTCCAGGTTACTTTCGTTCTCTGTGAATAAGCGATCTTTCGCTGGTTGGAAGTAGAGATAATAAGTGCCGAGCCTGCTATGTGTGGCTTTTACAGATGTTTTGTCACGTACGCTGATTGTAGGTTTTTTTTCCAGGTCATAGTTCCATCGGTTATAGAACCAGAGGGTAGGCAACACCGTTATATCAGCAGCTTTTGTATAACGGTTATGGATATCTATTTTGATGAAAATATCTTTTGCATTTTGTTTTGCATAAGTGATTGTTACATCAAAATATTCGTTGTTGTCAAAAACGCCAGTATCAAGTATTTCATATTCTGGTTCATCTTTGGAGCGTTCTCTATTTTCCTTGAGCAGTTTTTCATAAGGGAATAGTTGCTGAGGATATTTGTAGAGATATTCCATGTAGTAGTGTGTCGGAATATTATCGAGATAATAATAAAGTTCCTTTACATCTTCACCATGATTACCCTGGCTATTACCGAGACCAAAAAGTCTTTCTTTTAATACATTGTCTTTTCCATTCCATAATGCCACCGAAAAACAAAGGTTTTGGAAAAAGTCCGAGATGCCCGCGATTCCATCTTCTCCCCATTTGTAAGTGCGGCTGTGTGAGTCGCTATATGGAAAATAATGCCATGCATCTCCGTTTGAACTGTAGTCTTCTCTAACGGTTCCCCATTGTCTTTCGCTTAAATAAGGGCCCCATTGTTCGAGAGGGATTTTTTTTGCACTGTTTACTGCCAGACGTTGTTGTTCTGCTGTCATAGGCTAATATTTCGACACGGGATATCATAGGATTTATTAACACACGCATCCGAAAATGTGGTTAACAGGTTTAAGAACGTTCAGAGGTTATCCCCGTCTTATTCAAGTTTAAAAATAAAAATACCAATTACCGTATTCGCATCAGATGACAAGCAAACGAAAAAATAAAATTACGATTTTTTTAAAACATGGGCATAAGTTATTGTACTTGTAGACGAATTAGGTTGAGAACTAATTTGAAATATTTTCCGCCTACATTTTTTTTGAAAGTGTATAAAGTATTTTCATATCAGCATCATTGATATGAATATTGATGGTATCCTGCAACCAATGTCTTTTGAAAGCGGCGATGACAGCCGTAGTATCTTTCATATCATAGCCAATGACTCGCAATGCCAGCAGGTAATCAAAATTTGGAGGCACAACTAAGTTTGTGGTGTCACCAAACCAATTTCCAAATCCTGAATCAGCAAGTGTTTTCCATGGAAATCTCCAGTTCGGATCCACTTTTCTTCCGGGAGCAATATCACCATGACCAATAAAATTCGGAGTCGGGATATTGTATTTTTTTTTCAAGGTATCCAATAACAAAATGAGATTACTGATTTGCATATCGGTGAAAGGTTCAAAGCCGTTATTGTCGATTTCTATTCCTATACTTGAAGAATTGATATCAGTATTATTTCCCCACTTGCTTACGCCCGCCTGCCATGCCCGCAGGTAATCATTCAACATATGATGCACTGTTCCATCTTTGCAAATAACATAATGTGCACTCACTTGGGATCTGGTGATTGTAAATGTGTGCAAGGTTTGCTCGCAGCTATTTTGCGCTGTATGATGTATAATCACAAAATTCGGCTTGCGCAAATCAAAATTCGTGGTGCCTATCCAAATGGATCCACTATCCGCTACGTATCCGGGTGGCTTTTGTTTCAATTTCTCAGCAAGATTTTTTATTTCTGCTTTGTACATTTTGTTCGAGGTGCGATATGGATTGGGCGCACAGCTCCATAACAACACAATAATAATGGGTGAAACAATTTTCCGCATCATGAAAATTTATTGTAACCCGAATTTAGTGAATCTACAACTGATGAAATTTTTGGTGGTGGGTCAGGTTCAAATTCTATGTGCAACTACGTTCCTACTGTGGTAAATTTTTTTTACCACATAGCCACAGTAGGAACATAGTTACACATAGCTAAAGTATCTAAAGATGGAATTACACTTCAAATTGACCCACTACCAAATTTTTTAATGATGCAACAGTGAACTATGGGAAAATCCATTCAATATTTATTCCTTAACAAGTTTTTTCAACTGCCTCGAATTATTAATTGCTGCCATCGTAGCGGTATTATTAAAAAAAACATAGACCGAATTTATTGTTGAGGATTTACTTATTTCCATCTCCATTCTTTTCATAACAATTTCCTCATACTCGGAATAGTAAAGTTTAGGGACTCCATGATAGCGATAATAAATAGTTGGGGTATTGTTTATGACATTATCTGGCAATTTTGGAAAACTCACGCTGCAGAATGTTATGTTTTTCCTGGCAAGTTTGTGATAAACATCTTTTCTCCACCAACTTTCATGTCTGAATTCAACAACATTGAGAAAATTTTTATCAGCGCTTGCGATAATTTTTTTCAGTAGGTTTTCTTCATAAACCATTTGTGCAGGCAATTGAAATAAGACTGGTCCAAGTTTTTCCTGTAGACCTTTTCGAACCGTCAGGTAGAAATCGCCAAGCAATTCTTCAGTTTCATTGAATTTTTTATAGTGTGTGATGAGTCGCGGGACTTTCACCGCAAAGCAAAAATGGGCCGGGCTTTTCTCATACCAGTTTTGCAACATCTGAAGTTGGGGAAACCGATAGAAGGTAACATTGAGTTCAAGCGTATTGAATTGACTGCTGTAATAGTCAAACCATTTTTTCTGTGGTAAGTTCTCCGGATAAAATGATTTTTTCCAGTCCTTATAATGAAAACCTGAACAGCCGATGAACCATTTCATGCATAGCGATTGTACAGCGTGTATAAAAAAATCACGCCAGTCCAGTTCTTTTTTAATCATCAATTCCTCCAAATTTCCAGAGGCTCAATTTTTGAATATTCTTTTTAAACAATAATACATGCCGGAAGGTCCATCGATTATCATTTTGAAGGAGGCGGTGCAGGGATTCAAAGGGAAAAAAATTATCAGCGTTTCCGGCAATACAAAAATTGATAAGAAAAGGTTGCTTAACAAAAAGATCATCGATTTTAAATCCTGGGGCAAACATTTCCTGATTTGTTTTGAAGGATTTACTATTCGCATCCATTTTATGCTTTTTGGATCTTATCGCATTAACGAAAGGAGAGACAGCTCACCCAGGTTATCTCTGAGGTTCAAGAAAGGCGAATTAAATTTTTATACATGTTCTATACAATTTATCGAAGAGCCGTTGAATGATGTATATGACTGGAGTGGAGATATTATGAATGATGAATGGAATGCCCGGAAAGCAAAAGTGAAATTAAAAAAAGTTCCGGATATGCTTGTTTGCGATGCCTTACTTGATCAGCATATTTTTGCAGGAGTAGGAAATATTATAAAGTGTGAAGTGCTGTTTCGGGTGAGGATTCACCCTGAAAGCAAGATTGCGGAAATCCCTTCCAAAAAATTAAATGAGTTAATTAAAGAAGCCAGAAATTACAGTTTTGATTTTTTAAAGTGGAAAAAAGAATTTGTTCTTCGAAAACACTGGCAAGCCTATTCGAAGAAAACCTGTCCGAGGGATAATGCCCATATTGAGAAGAAGTATTTAGGGAAAACAGGAAGAAGAACTTTTTTTTGTAATAAGTGCCAGCTACTGTATTGAAAGAGCGCTCAACGAATGGGATATTTTTGATTTTGAAATATCTTCAACCCGGCAATCCCTCAATATCAAAATCAGAAATATCTTAAATCAATTCAAGTAATACACATTCAGTATCTGTACGTGCGGGATTTTTTATTTTAAATTTTGACCCTTCCTTGTACCACAGGAATTCGCCCGCCTCTATTTGTTCTTGTTCGGGGTTCGTTTCTATGTCGCCAGAAATAAGTATCAGCAGGTGCGGACAAGCCGATTTGCCAACAGTAAATGTTTTTCCAGGTGCGATATGAATATTATAAACGCGAACATTTTTTTGCTCCCACGCGAGTTGACAGTCGGCGCTATTGATTTTATCACATGAAACAAGATTTTTTCTGGGAAAGATTTCGATATCCATTACATGATAAACAGAATCACCTTCATTCCAAACTCTGTGCGTTACCGGTTTGCTTGCAAAATCTGCATAGACCGAATATCCCGGCGACACTTTTCCACCTGTATTCTTTTCTCCACCCATTGGTTGCGATCCGGTGATGCTCTTTGATAAGAAGACAATTGCTGATGGGGTAGCGTGATGATGATATTGTGATGTATCATGCGGAAGAATATTTACGTCGATCAATCGCACATACTCATTTTGCAAGGCAATTCTATGTCGGGGTTCTTCATAAACAGGAACCTGGGTCAAAGCTGACTGCATAAAAGTGAATATCGATAAAACTAAAAGTGGAATTTTCATTTAGTAAATATAAAACTTTGCGCCGTTGCGTCTTTGCGAGAAAAAATCTCTCGCAAAGACGCGAAGACGCAAAGAAAAATATTTGAAAAATTATTTCGATGCATTCAATCCGCTACCCTGGCTACCTACTCTTTGATTTTCGTCATCAGTTCCTGTCTTACGCTGGCGTGACGCTTTCACCTGGTTATTACCAAAACGGTAAGTGAAATTTAATTTAAACTGCCTGCTCTCAAAATTTCCTCTCGCATTAATATGCTGTCCCGCAAAATCACTTGTTGCATTCCAATGTAAGGCGTTGAAGATATCGCTTACCGATGCTTTTATATTTCCTTTGCCATTCAACACTGTTTTCTGTAAACCGCCATCAACACTCCATATCTGTTTTGTTTTGAAAGTTCCCTGCCAGATAGAAGGTGAAGCATACCATCCGCTTAATTCTCCGGTCCATCCTTTGCCAAGACGAAAACTATTTTGTGCATAGAATGTAAAAGCAAACACATCTAAATTAACTGTTCTCCCTGCTCCAAAATTTGCATTGTATTTTGAATAGAACGTATTCAGGTTACCAAACACACTATACCATTTGTATTGAAAAGGATAACTGATATTCAAACTCGTGATGTCTTGTGTTGCGAGATTCTTTTTAGTGATGAATGCTTTTGATTTATCTGCAGTATCCACAAGCTGCGTAAATACATTCGACACGTGACTATAATTCAAAGTAGTTGTTAATCTGTACTTATACATGTACGTTAGACCGATACTATTTGTGTATTGTGGTTGCAACGCAGTGTTACCTTTCTGGTAAGTGTATTCATCCAACCGGAATTCAAATGGATTCAAATCCTGGTAAGAAGGTCTGTCGATTCTTCTGCTATAATTCAGACTCCACTGTTTCATCGGATTTTTCTTGTACGTGATTCCTGCACTCGGGAAGAAATCAGTATAATGTTTATCAAATGTGCTATCATAAACAACATAATCACCAATTAATTTATATCCGTTGGAATGTCCCGATGCATTTGTGTTTTCAACACGTAGGCCAGCCTGGAAGGAGAAATTTTTGATTGACCTGCTATAGTTAGCGTACACTGCATTGATATTTTCTTTGTAGTTGAAAATATTGCTTCGCAAAGAATCATAGTGCTTCAGTGTTTGAATGACGTTATAGTTTTCAAAATTATTATCGCTGGTAACAAAAGATGTTTTACCTCCCAATCCTAAACGACCCTTTTTAAAATTCTGTTCATAGTCGGTTTTGAAACTATAGATATTGATATCAGTCGGAGAAATCATATTATAGATATTGCTGTCGGTGATATATTTTCCTGTTGGATCGTAATAGTAGTTGGGTTGCATTTGATTGTTACGAATGTGATATCGTCCATAATCACCATCTATGTTCAATTCACGTCCGCTGGTATCTGCATAACGATAATTAATATTCGCGTTGATATTATTTCTCGTCGATTTAGAATTATTATTTGCAACAAGAATTTTTGTTACTTCATTATCGGGAATATAAGAAATAGGCGTGCGACTATAATTCGACGTTTTGTTATCCGACAAACTTCCATTCACCATCACACCTATGGTAGATTTTTTATTAATGAAATAATCCATGCCTGCTTTGAAATTGTGTGCGCTGTTTTTTGTTAGAAATGTTCCGTGCTGATCGAACAGTGTATCCAGTTGCGTACGATACAGGAACATATTCATTTCGTTCTTGCTGTTATTATAAGAATAATTTCCAAAGAGGTTAACATGTGCATCGCGATGGTTCAACGTTAATCCCGCGTTGTACTTTGGATAAGTCCCGATATTGTATCCTGCGTTCACAGTTCCATTAGTCCCAAACGACTTATTCTTTTTCAATTTTATATTTATGATTCCGGCATTACCCGCAGCTTCATATTTTGCCGACGGATTTGTAATCAGTTCTATCGATTCGATAGAAGATGACTGAATTGTTTTGAGATAATCCGAAAGATCTTTTCCGGTTAAAGGCGTTGGGCGTCCGTCGATATATACTTGCGCACCGGTTTTACCGCTAAGACTTAAGTTATCATCTTTATCAACCATTACTCCCGGTGATTTGCGTAACAATTCGAGCGCATCCTGTCCGACTGCATTAACGCTTCCTTCTACATTCAATACAATCTTATCAGATTTCACTTCGACTATTGGTTTACGTGAGACAACAGTTACTTCTTTTAACCCGGCTGTACTTTTTGTTAACACAATCTCCGGAGCGTTCATCGTTCCCGATCCATTGGTTTCGAATGCTGATGAATTTGCAATTGCATAACCAATATGTGAAACGGTAATAAAATATTTACCCGGCTGAACATTTATGAATTCATAATGTCCCTGCGCATTACTCGCACCGAGTTTTACGATGGCGGAATCTTTTGCCTTCTTTAAGGTCACCGAAGCAGATGCGGTATTTTTTCCCTGGTCATCTTTTATATTACCGGCTATATTTTGAGCCTGTGCAGCGGCAGCCAGTACTACACAAAAAAGCAACACAATTACGTTACGCATAGTTATAAGTTTTGATAATGAAGAACCAAAACTACTCGCGCGATCAGCGGATGAAAATAGTTATACGGCGGAGATAAATAATTATCCGGCAAAGCACATTTTGTGTCGGTATAGATTTCACCGAAACGGAAATAAAGCCGGTGAAATTCTCTTTTTGCCCGGTGAAATTTTTTTATCGAATAATTAAATTGAGGAAAATAAACCCCGTTTTTTTTCTTGGTTAATTTTTTATCAGAAGAATTAAAAGGCACATGCTTTGTTGGATTGTATTAAAACAAAAGCATGGAAAAAAGAATCTTTGGTGTCATTCTTACAATTCTGGGTATCGGGGGTTTGATAATGGCCGCATATAATTTCGTTGAAAAGAATAGTCAAAATCAATATGAAATAAAAACGATAGCAGTATATGCGGTGTTAGGTTTGCTTTTCTTTTTTGGTGGAATTGGACTTCTGCGAAGCACCAAGGATAAGGCTATATAAAGTGTAACGAAGATTTTTGAGAAGAGCGACTACATATTCCTTCTATATTGTCCGCCTACTTCATATAACGCATGTGTAATTTGCCCAAGACTGCAATATTTTACAGTCTCCATCAATTCCATAAATAAGTTTTTGTCGTTGATGGCTGCCTCTTTCAGTCTTTGCAACATTTCTGCTGATTTATTTTCATGTCGCTGATGAAATGCGTTTAGATTTTCTATTTGTTTTTCTTTTTCTTCTGTTGTACTTCTGATCACTTCTGCGGGAATATTGGTTGGAGAACCTTTTTTGTTGAGAAAAGTATTTACGCCAACGATGGGTAGTTCACCGCTATGTTTTAGACTTTCATAATGCAGACTTTCCTCCTGTATTTTATTTCGTTGATACATTCTTTCCATCGCGCCCAATACACCGCCACGTTCTGTGAGTCTATTGAATTCGTCCATCACAGCTTTTTCTACGAGGTCGGTTAGCTCTTCAATCACAAAAGAACCCTGTATAAAATTTTCGGTTTTTGCTGTACCCAATTCGCGATTGATAATTAATTGTATTGCCATGGCGCGGCGAACACTTTCTTCCGTTGGAGTTGTGATTGCTTCATCGTATGCATTTGTATGAAGCGAATTACAATTATCATAAATAGCATAGAGCGCCTGCAACGTTGTGCGTATATCATTGAAATCAATTTCCTGCGCATGCAGACTTCTTCCACTTGTTTGAATATGATATTTCAACATCTGGCTGCGCTTATTCGCCTTGTACTTAAATTTCATCGCCTTCGCCCAGATGCGTCTCGCAACTCTTCCGATAACACTATACTCTGCATCCATTCCATTGCTGAAAAAGAATGACAGGTTCGGTGCAAAATCGTCAATATGCATTCCGCGGCTGAGATAATATTCTACATAAGTAAATCCGTTTGACAATGTGAATGCAAGTTGAGTAATTGGGTTTGCGCCTGCTTCTGCAATGTGATATCCGCTGATAGAAACGCTGTAAAAATTTTTTACTTTTTGATGAATAAAATATTCTTGCACATCTCCCATCAATTTCAATGCAAATTCGGTAGAGAAAATACATGTGTTTTGGGCCTGGTCCTCTTTTAATATATCTGCCTGCACCGTTCCTCTAACAACAGAAATAGTTTCTGCTTTTATTTTCTCGTAAATTTCTTTTGGTAAAATATCATCGCCGGAAAGTCCGAGTAACTTTAGCCCTAGTCCATTATTGCCTTCAGGGAGTTGGCCGGGTGATGAATGATCAACATAAAAAGGCTGGGGAAATTTTCCAAACTTTTTTTGGATGTCTTTTTCTAATTCTTCGCCTTTCTGATTTGCGTCCAAATATTTTTCACATTGTTGATCGATAGCGGCGTTCAAAAAAAATGCAAGTATGATTGGCGCCGGACCATTGATGGTCATACTCACAGAAGTTTTGGGATCGCAAAGATCCATGCCGCTATATAATTTCTTTGCATCATCAACAGTTGCGATGCTGACACCGCTATTACCGACTTTTCCATAAATATCAGGACGATGATCGGGATCCTCACCGTAAAGTGTAACCGAATCGAAAGCCGTGCTCAGTCGTCTTGCCGGTTGATCAATCGATACATAGTGAAATCTTTTGTTGGTGCGCTCGGGACTTCCTTCGCCTGCAAACATTCTTGTAGGATCTTCACCATCACGTTTTAATGGAAACACACCAGCAGTGAATGGGAAATGACCCGGCGCATTTTCCTGCGCCTGCCAGCGTAGAATATCACCCCAGTCTTTATATTTTGGAAGGATCACTTTTGAAAGACGAGTGCCGGACAAACTCGTGCTGAACATCGGTTGGCGAAAAGTCTTTCCACGCACATCGTATTCATAATAATCTGCGTGGTATGCTTTTATTTTTTCCGGCCACTTCTGAATGAGTTTGCGACTGACAGGAGTGAGTTGCTGTTCGTAAAATGCAATTTGATTTTTTAAAAAATCAGCAGCCCCCTTCCGGTCTCCCGCAATGGGGGAGGAGTTGTGCGGCACACTATTTATTTCTTCGAGGGCACCATTCAATTGATATATTTTAGAAGCGATGGCGGATTGATCTTTTACGAGTTGATCATATTCTTTTATCGTGTCTGCAATTTCACTCAGGTAACGCACACGATTTGGTGGAATAATTGGTTTGTCTTCTGATTTTTTTTCCGGGATCGAATTCTTTTTTTCTTTACCAAATGTTGTGTTGCATTTTTTTTCAATGGTATAAATTAATAAATCAAAAAGATGGTTGACACCTTTGTCATTGAATTGTGATGCGATGGTTCCTATCACAGGAAGATCAGAATCTTTTGCGGTCCACAATGCATGATTGCGTTTATATTGTTTTCGTACATCGATCAATGCGTCGGGCGCGCCCGCTTTATCAAATTTGTTGATGGCGATGATATCCGCATAATCAAGCATATTGATTTTTTCCAACTGGCTGGCGGCGCCATATTCAGGAGTCATCACATATAAACTCACGTCACAATAATCCAGGATCGAAGCATCACTCTGACCCACACCCGCAGATTCGAGAATGATGAAATCATATCCGGCTTCGGCGCATATATCCAATGCGTCCTGAACATATGCGCTTAAGGCAACATCACTATCGCGTGTGGCAAGTGAGCGCATATATGCTCTTGGAGAATGAATACTATTCATACGGATTCTGTCGCCAAGTAAAGCACCACCAGTTTTTTTCTTGGAAGGATCGACAGAAACAACAGCAATATTTTTATCAGGAAATTTATTTAGAAATCTTCTGATGATTTCGTCAGTGACACTGCTTTTGCCAGCGCCACCGGTGCCGGTGATGCCGAGAATGACAGCCCCCTCCCGCCCTCCCCCGGTGGGGGAGGAGTCTGTTGTTGGCAGATTGGTTTTGTGGTTGGTGTTTTCGTCGTTGATTTTTTTGTCAGGGAGATTGGATAAAATAGAATGAATTTTCTCTATCACCGCGTCGAGATGATAGGTCACTTCATCATTCGTCACTCTTATTATTTCGTAACCGAGCTCATTTAGTGTTTTTGTTCTTTCTGCATCGCTTATTTTAATTTCAGGAAGTTGGTGGTAATGGCCATCAACTTCTATAATCAATCCTTTTTTCAATGAAACAAAGTCAGCGATAAATGGGCCAATGATATGTTGTCTTCTGAATTTGTGTCCTTCTTTTTTACTTCTCAGTTTGTCCCACAAAATATTTTCTGCTATCGTCGAATCTTTCCGATGAGCTAAAGCGAATTCTTTTAGTCTTCCATACATTATTGGATCAGCCTCGAATTGATTGACCGTTATTGAAGACCCGTCAAAATTATTTTTCTCTGGTTTAATTCCGTTTTCTGCTTTTGTAATGGCCCTTGCAATTTTTCTTATATCCCTTACCTCACCCAGCGGTAATCCATCTGTCCAATTTCTTTCCGCTTTCCAAAAGTCAGTGTCCTGCCAACTAACTCCCCCTCCACCGGAGGGGGCTGGGGGGAGGCTTTTTCTGATCACATCTTCAATCATCCCTTCCAATCCCATCTTCCTTCCATCGTCGGGCGAATAAATTCTTGTGATCCCATAATTATGAAGTTCATCAATCTCTTCAGGTAAAATTGTTCCGCCACCACCACCAAAAATTTTGATATGATCACATCCATTTTCACGAAGCAGATCTTTCATGTATTTGAAAAATTCAACATGTCCGCCTTGGTATGAAGTAATAGCGATACCATGTGCATCTTCTTCGATAGCTGCTTCCACGATTTCATGAACGCTTCTATTATGCCCGAGATGAATCACTTCAACACCTTTGCTTTGCAGAATGCGCCGCATAATATTGATTGCGGCATCATGACCATCGAAAAGAGCAGCGGCTGTAACTATCCGAACCCTGTTAGTTGTAAAATCCATTGATAGAAGGTAAGAAGCAAAAATAATGAAAAACTAATGAGTGTTAGTTTGGGTTGAAATTGTGCGGAACGCTTAATGCGGAACGCTGAACGCTCAACGCCGAACGCAGATCTGCTAGCAGCATTCGCGTTTAGCGTTCGGCGTTACGCCTTGCAAACCCTCCAACTCAATCAGTCTAATAAAAAAATCTTAAGTTTATTCCTCTAAACATTACAAACATGAAATTGTTCCGCCACGGACCAGTTGGAAAAGAAACCCCGGGTATTTTTATTAATAACGAACACAGGGATATCAGTGCCTTCGGACAGGATTTCAATGAAGATTTTTTTGCAGGCGACGGATTGGATAAATTAAAATCTTGGACTCAAAATAGTTTGCAGCAATGCCCGGTGATCGATCCGGTAAAACGTTTCGGTCCCTCGGTGAAAAAACCTTCCAAAATCATTTGCATCGGGTTGAATTATTCGGATCACGCTGCGGAAACAAAAGCAACCGTTCCGCCCGAACCTGTTATATTTTTCAAATCAACTACGGCGATCTGCGGACCAAACGATCATGTTATCATTCCAAAAACAAGTAAGAAAACTGATTGGGAAGTTGAACTCGCAGTCGTAATCGCAAAAAAAACTTCTTATGTAGATGAAGCAACTGCAGCGAAACATATTGCCGGGTACATGTTGCACAATGACTATAGTGAGCGCGCTTTCCAGATCGAAAGAAGCGGCCAGTGGGTGAAAGGAAAAAGCTGCGACACGTTCGCGCCGCTCGGACCTTATCTTGTTACTCCCGATGAAATCAAGGATATCAATAATCTTCGGCTATGGCTCACCGTTAACGGGAAAATGATGCAGGATGGCAATTCGAAAAACCTGGTTTATAAAATTCCTTTTATCATTTCATATATCAGTCAATTCATGACCTTATTGCCTGGAGATATTATCAGCACCGGAACTCCGGCCGGAGTCGGCATGGGACAAAAACCAGATCCGATTTATTTAAAACACGGTGACATTGTTGAATTGGGAATTGAGGGATTAGGATCGGCAAGACAAGAGTTGGTGAGTTGGGAAAGTGCTCAGTGATTTAATTTCGTGAAACGTGAGACGTGAAGCGTGAGATGTCGATTCAAAAAATTGACGTCTCACGTTTCACGTCTCACGAAAATGATACAAATGCAAAAACAATTTTCACCAAACTCCCCCTCCATCTCGCCTGAGGCGATAGGGGAGGCCATCGACACGCACGTCCATTTTTGGAAGTACAACAAAAAAAGAGACGCGTGGATAACCGACGATATGAAAACACTGCAGCAGGATTATCTGCCAGAGCATCTTGCCATCAATATGAAAAGAAATGGAGTGATTGGTTGCGTAGCTGTGCAGGTTGAACAGGCAGAAGTAGAAACGCGTTTTTTGGTTGAGTTGTCAAAAACACATCCTGTTATAAAAGGAGTTGTGGGATGGATCGATTTGCGCGCTGAGAATATCGAAGAGCGACTTGCACATTTCTTTGAACATAAAATCATCAAAGGATATCGTCATATTGTGCAGGGAGAAGCGGCCGGATTTTTATTGAAGCCGGATTTTCAGAGAGGAATTCATGCTCTGAAAAAATATAATTATACCTACGATATACTGGTTTATCATCACCAGTTGAAGGATGTGGTGGAATTTGTTTCAAAATTCCCCGATCAAAAACTGGTGATCGATCATTGCGCCAAACCTGACATCAGGAATAAAACAATTGACGAATGGAAATCGAGAATCATTGAAATTGCGAAACAGCAAAATATCTATTGCAAACTTTCGGGATTGTTTACAGAAGCAGCCTGGAAAAATTGGAGCGCGGGTGATTTCTATCCTTATCTCGATGTTGTATTCGAAGCATTCGGTGTAAATAGGCTCATGTTCGGTAGCGACTGGCCCGTAATTTTATTATCCGGCATCTATGTTCAATGGAAAAGTTTGATAGAAAAATATATGGAGAATTTTTCTGAAGACGATAAGCAAAAAGTTTTTTTTTCGAATGCAAATGAATTTTATAGCCTGGATTTATCTATCTAAAAATATTTTTATCGATGTTTGAACTCAATCATAAAACGGCAGTGATAACGGGTGGCGGAAGCGGCATCGGAAGAGCAATCGCACACATATTTGCAAAACAGGGCGCGTCTGTTTTTATATTGGACATGGATGAAGCTGGCGGAAAAAATGTTGTGGATGAAATTTTGAAATCAGGAGGAAAAGCGGCGTTTGAAAATTGCAACGTGGTTGTTCAACCCGTCGTCAGGCAAGTGATGCAAAATATTATTGGCAGCAGCGGATATATTGATATCCTGATTAACAATGCAGGAATTGCGCATGTGGGAAATGCAGAGAACACAGAGGAAAAAGATTTTGACAGGTTGTTACAGGTAAATGTGAAAGGCATGTATAATTGTTTGCATGAGGTGATTCCATATATGAAGAAGAAAGGAGGAGTTATTATTAATATGGCTTCTGTTGCGGCAACGATTGGTATTCCTGATCGTTTTGCATACTCAATGACTAAGGCAGCGGTGATCGGAATGACTTTGTCTGTCGCGAAAGATTATCTGCAACATCAAATTCGTTGCAATTGCATTTCTCCCGGTCGCGTACATACGCCGTTTGTCGATGGCTTTATTGCGAAGAATTATCCTGGAAAAGAAAAAGAGATGTTTGAAAAATTATCGAAGACACAACCCATTGGAAGAATGGCAAAACCCGAAGAGATCGCCGGCTTGGCGTTATACCTTAGTTCGGATGAGGCTGCGTTTATTACAGGATGTGATTACCCGATCGATGGAGGGTTTACTCGATTGAATAATTAGGAAAAGACACAAGATCAAGTTACAAGGCACAAGCTGAAACAGATACACGTTACGCCTTGTACCTTGCAGCTTGTCCCTTGTTCCTTGAACCTTGTACCTTGCACTTGTAAATTCATTATATGTTTAAGCGATTGCTTTTTTTTGGCTTGCTAATTTATTTTTTTGTTCCATGTTTCTCACAGGATCCATGGAAAATTTCTACTACCGATATCAATCCTTCTAATTATTTTGGTATCACCGTCGCTAATGGCATGATTGGTATCATATCTTCTCCCGAACCTTTCAAAGTAAAAGATGTGGTATTAGCTGGTGCATATGATATGTATGGTAGAGGAAGAGTCAGCAATTTTTTGAAGAGTTTCAATTTGCTGAACATGAATATGGATATTGATGGAAGGCGTATTGGAGCAAAAGATATTTCAAATATGAAACAGGAACTGGATATGCATCACGCCAGTTTCACTACCAGTTTCGATTATGCCGACAAGGCTTCTGTCACCTACACGTATTATTCTCTTCGTCAACTTCCTTTTACGGTGTTGATGGATATTTCCATCACGGCAAAAAAAGATATCAGTATTATTCCTGCTAGTGTAATGGAAGCACCAGACGCATTGAAAGATGTTCAGAATTATTACAATGAAATCGACAGGCCACATGCATTGCTCAGCTTGCTAACCTCTTCAGCGAAGAGTCCAACTGGTAAATTATTAATGTGCGCATCCAATACTTTCTTATTTAATGAAACGCGCGGACAGGAACCGAAAGTGATTCATGAAATGTGGGATAATAATATGCACCTGATGAAATTTGTCAGGAACATGAAAGCCGGAGAAACTTATCGGTTTTCTATTGCAGGTTCGTCCATCACTTCTGCGCATGATGAAGATCCGCTGAACGAAGCTGAGCGTTTAACCATCTTTGCAAAATTAGAAGGACGGGATCGTCTCATCGCGTTTCACAATAAGGCATGGGATGAATTATGGAAAAGTGATATTACTATTGACGGAGATGCACAATCGCAGCAGGATGTTCATAGTATGTTGTATCATCTTTATTCTTTCGCGAGAGAAGGCACTGCATTTGGAATTTCACCAATGGGAATAAGCGGACTCGGTTATAATGGTCATATTTTTTGGGATATGGATCTGTGGATGTTTCCTGCAGTGCTCGTTATGCATCCGGAAATTGCAAAATCGCTTATTGAATACCGTTATGAAAGGCTGGCGCCGGCGAAGCAAAATGCATTTGCGCATGGTTATAAGGGAGCAATGTTTCCCTGGGAAAGTGCTGCTTCCGGTGTAGAAGAAACTCCTGTATGGGCATTGAGCGGTCCTTTCGAACATCATATCACTGCATGTGTTGGCATGGCTGCATGGAATTATTATTGTGTAACGCAGGATAAGAATTGGTTGAAAGAAAAAGGCTGGCCTATTTTATCCGCAACAGCAGATTTTTGGGCTTCACGCGTTGAAAGAAATGGACCTGGCCATTACGATATAAAGAATGTTGTTGCAGCGGACGAATGGGCGGAGAACGTTGACAACAACGCATTCACCAATGCTGCGGCAAAAACCGTTTTGCAAAATGCAACAGAGGCCGCGAAATTATTGGGTATCGTTCCTGATCCGGATTGGATGGTGGTGGCAAATAATATTCCTATACTTCAATTGGCCGACGGCGTTACAAGAGAGCATGCTTCATATAATGGAGAAGGAATCAAACAAGGAGATGTGAACTTACTCGCTTATCCTTTAAAATTAATCACCGATCCAAAACAGGTAGAAAAAGATTTGCACTACTATGAAACAAGAGTTCCGAATGAAGGAACACCTGCAATGACGCACGCCATTTTTGCTTTGCTATATGCGCGACTTGGTGATGGAGAAAAAGCATTTCATTTTTTCAAAGAAGCATATTATCCCAATATCGTTCCTCCATTCCGTGTAATTGCTGAAACCAAAGGCGGCACCAATCCTTATTTTGCTACAGGAGCCGGTGGAATTCTTCAAAGTGTATTGATGGGTTTTGGCGGATTGGATATCACATCGAAAGGAATCATCCAGGTGAAATCAAAATTGCCCCCGGGTTGGAACAAGTTGACGCTTACTGGAGTTGGCCCTGAAAGGAAAAATTATGTAGTTAAATAAATTTTATTAATTTAGCCTTCTTGAGAAAGACTGCTTCCATACTGTTGCTGGGGATTCTGCTATTCAACTGGTTCGGTTACCGGTTACTTACTTCTTACATGCAAAGCAAAGCAGATGTACAGTTGAGGACCAGTCTCGATAATAATAATTTTGATGAATCTCAGTTGGTGTCAGTCAAAGTTCCTGCTACAAATCTTGGTTATTATGTCAACGCTGCGCAATTTGAACGCGTTGATGGAACTGCTGAAATAAACGGTGTACAATATAATTATGTAAAGCGTCGCGTTTTCAATGATTCTATAGAAATGCTTTGCATTCCCAATCACACAGCGATGCAATTGAAGAATGCAAAAGATGAATTTTTTAAGCTCGTTAACGATCTTCAGACTCCTGGTCAGGGAAAAAAATCAGATTCTCACGCTACTTCTTATAAAAGTTTTTCGATTGATTATTATTCGGTCAATAGTCAGTTTGATTTGAGCACTCTTTATTTTACTACCACGAAAAAAGTTGCTCACTACATCTTTACCGTTCCTTCTTATTTTACACTTGTGTCAGAGCAACCTCCTGACGTTTGTTAGTTTTTATTCCTTCATTCATAAGCCCTGTTGGTTTAGGTTAAACCGGCGCGTGCAAAATTTAATTTAACATTTAATGAAAAATTTATTGGTGATTGCCCTCGTGGCAATAGGCATTGCATCTTGCAATGAGAAAAAAGATTATGATAAGGTCTTTAACGATCCTATTCTTTATTGCAAAACTGTTCATGAACTGAACACGGTTGTAATGGGAAATAATTTCAGTCCGATCGTAGCGTCCCGAAATTATACATACGCTGCTGTTGCAGGATATGAGGTGATTGCGGGCGGTTACCCGGATAAATATTATTCCCTCGCCGGCCAGGTGAGAGGATTGACGTCAGTTCCTAAACCGGAAGCGGGAAAGAAAATTGATTTCGAATTTGCATCCATCCTTGCTTATTGCAAATTGGGAGAGGCGGTAACTTTTCCTGCAGGAAGTATGAAAGAATATGTGGATAGTCTGAAACAACTCGCAAAAGATCATGGAATGCCTGACGATGTGATGAAAAATTCTATTGAATATGCGGATACCGTCGGCGCTGTGATCATGGCGTGGAGCAAAAAAGATAATTATCTGCAAACGCGCGGTGCGCCTGAATATACAGTGATGGATTCGCCGGGTCGTTGGGTTCCTACACCTCCTGCATATTCACCGGCTGCAGAACCACACTGGATGGAAATCCGCACGATTGTGATGGACAGTGCAACGCAGTTCATTCCGCCACCACCATTTAAATTCAATATTACTGATAAGAACAGTGACTATTACAAAGAAGTCATCGCGATTAAAAATGCAACTGATAGTCTCACTCCCGAACAGGCACATATCGCCGATTTCTGGGATGATAATCCTTTCAAGTTAAATGTATCTGGCCACCTGATGTTCGGAACAAAAAAGTTTTCACCACCGGGACATTGGATGAGTATTGTCGGTATCGCTGCTCAAAAAGCAAATGCTGATTTTGGTACAACTGTTTGTGCATTTGCAAAAACATCCATTGCATTGTTTGATGCATTCATTCAATGTTGGGATGAAAAATACAGGCACAACACAATAAGGCCCGAAACAGTGATCAACAAATATATCGATCCGAATTGGCGCCCTCATTTACAAACGCCGCCATTTCCTGAATACACTTGTGGTCATTCTACGGGTTCAGCGGCTGCGGCTGAAGCACTGACAAATGTGTTCGGCGACAATTTCTCCTATACCGACACCACAGAACTTGAATTCGGAATCAAGAGCCGGTCATTCAAATCTTTCCGCGATGCTGCACTGGAAAATAATTGGGCAAGATTTTATGGAGGAATACATTTCCATTCGTCATGCATTGTATCAACTGAATATGGAAAAAAAGTGGGTGATCTTGTAGTGACACGATTAAAAATGAAAAAAACTTAAATAGAACCATGTCAAAACTACTGTTTATGAAAAAGGGATTTCTAATTATAACATTATTATTTTTCGCAGCGATTGGACGAATTGCAGCACAAGGTTGTGTGGCAATCAGGAGCACAGGAGGTATCATCACTTCCTGTCAGCAAAACCAGACCGGTTCATCTTCTGGTTGGTTGTTTAGCGCCAATAATCGTTATTTCAAATCATACAAACATTTCATAGGAACACAGGAACAGAAACAAAGACAGGAGCAGGGAACGGAAGTGATCAATCATTCTTACACAATGGATCTCGCGTTGGTAAAAATTATAAATCCACGATGGTCCGTTCTGATTGATGTTCCGGTAGAATCCTACACACGGTCATCCTTATACGAACATGCAAACCTGGGAAGATATACGACCAGCTCCTTTGGCGTAGGCGATATCCGTTTTGCAGTATATAGTTGGATCAAAGATCCGGTGAAAGTTCCAAGATGGAATGTACAGGTAGGATTAGGAATTAAACTTCCAACAGGCGCTTATAATTACCAGGACTATTTTCATATCACCGATACATCAACGAGACTCGGAGCAGTTGATCAATCGATTCAGTTAGGTGATGGCGGTACAGGAATCACGGGTGAAATAAATGCGTACTACAATTTTTCAAAATTTTTCAGCGCTTACGGAAATTTTTATTATCTGAGCAATCCTCGTGAACAAAATGGTGTTTCCACGGCGCGTGGCGGAACGCCTTCAGCACTTGCCGTAAAAAACGGAAGTGCAGTGATGAGCGTGCCTGATCAATACATGGCGAGAGTCGGTATCAATTATACGGTTGATAATTTTATTTTCTCTGCCGGTGTTCGCGACGAATGTTTACCAGTGCATGATCTTGTCGGCGGAAGTGGTGGTTTTAGAAGACCTGGTTATATAATTTCTGCAGAACCGGGTTTAGCATATTCTATAAAAAGAGTAGCCATATATGCATTCGTTCCGGTTGCAATTGTACGTAACCGTACGCAAAGCGTTCCGGATAAAATTTCTTCAGAAATACAAGGCAAGGATGTACACGGCGATGCTGCGTTCGCTGATTATACAGTTAACCTGGGCGTCACAGTGAGATTTTAATTAAAGAAAACAGTGAGTGGCGAGAGGCGAGTGGCTGGTAAAAAGAAAACGGTTTGTATTGACCCCGCTAGCCATTTATCACTCGCCGCTTGCTTTCAAAATCAATAACCAATAAACTAACGGTAATGAGAACACGTAAATGGAATTTTGTGAAGATGTTTTCCCCTCTGCTTTTATTGCTGTGCTACCAAACACAGGCACAAACGGAAAACGATGGCATCATGATGCAAAAAAAGCAATGGTGCAACGGCTTTACCTATATGTATTCCGGGTGGGATCAATATTGGGAAGGAACGCTGAAAAGAAAAAATGATAATATAGGCAGATTTACAAACCAGTCTGTAGTATTTATGACTAACTATGGCATTACGGATAAACTCAATGTGCTCGTGAGTGTGCCTTATGTGTGGACACATGTAACAGCTGGTACATTACATGGACTGCATGGTTTCCAGGATGTCAGTGCTGCTGTGAAGTACCAGGCATTCACCACCAAACTCGCGGGTGGAAAATTAAAAATTTTCGGTGTAGCCGGATTTAGTACGCCGCTATCAAATTATGTGATCGATTTTATGCCGCTTGCAATCGGACTCGGAAGTACCAACGTGAGCGGAAGAATCACAGCAGATTATCAACACGGAATATTTTATGCAACTGTTTCCGGCGCATACGTTTGGCGTAGCAATGTAAAAATTGACCGAACAGCCTATTATGATACGCAAGAACATATCACCAATGAAGTACAAATGCCCGACATGCTTCACTTCAACGGAAATCTTGGCGTGCGTATAAAATACTTCGTTGGAGAAGTGAATGTAGAAAATATGACCACCTTAGGAGGATTCGACATTCGTAGAAATGATATGCCGTTCCCCAGCAATAAAATGAATATGACTAACGTGGGCGTACATGCGAAATACACACTTCCATTCTTCACACATGTTGAAGTATTGGGAGGCGGATCGTATACTGTCGCAGGCAGGAACGTTGGACAAGCTCTGATGTTTCATGCAGGAGCTTATTACATTTTTAAGTTTAAATAAATATTACACTTCATCATAAATATATTTTGATATGAAAAAGATTGGATGGTTGATGTTCATTACACTCGCTGCAATCGCAACGATACCCGTTGCCTGTAAAAAAGATATCTCGGACAGAACGGCAAACCTCGCTCCGCTGACTGTAGATAATCTCGATCTCACGGCGGGTACTTGGAAACCCGTGTTACTTTTCCGCGCGGATACTTTTCCGGTTGCTACACCAGTGGCAACTAACACGCCTGGTTATATCGCAGACTTGAATGAAATAAAAGGTTATCAGCATAACATAACAGCGGCGCAAAAAGATATTATCAAATATTGGGCTGCAGGCGGTGTGTTGAGATGGAACGAGATCATGCGCGAATTGGTTGCAAAATATAATTTGCCTCCATATCAGAATGCAGACGGATCTTACCCGATCCCGAGCTCTGCTAACCCCTTCGCATATCCGATGTTTCCATTTTCAAATCCGCCTTATGCGGGAAGAGCGTACGGATATGTAAGCGCGGCACAATATGATGCATTGGTTGCATGCTGGTTTTACAAAACAAAATACAATCGCGCTGCTCCGTACAAAATTGATTCATCGGTGCAGGCACTTGGAATTAATAAAACAGATTTGCCCGCTTATCCTTCGGAAGCGGCAGTGCTCGCGGGTGTTACTGTAGAAATGATGAAGTTGTTGTTTCCTACAGAGATCGCATACATCCAACAAAAAATGCAGGAGCAGGAGCTCGCAGCGATCATGAGCGGACAAGCTGCACGCAGTGATATAACCGCTGGTGAAGCATTGGGCAGACAAGTGGCGCAACAATTTGTTGCTCGTGGAAGAACTGATAACGCAGGTAAAGCTGTAGGCACTCCGACAGACTGGGCGAACTTTGAAACAGTTGCAACAGCAAATGGAGAAATTCCCTGGTACAGTCTCGAGGTTCCGAAACGTAATCCCATGTTGCCTTTCTTCGGAAATGTAAAACCTTTCCTCTTCGATTCACTCACTGCAGTTTCGTTGCGTCCTGGTCCACCGCCTTCGACGCATAGTGATCAGATGAAAAAAGAAACAGACGAAGTATATGGATATATCAAAAATCCTGATCGCGATCAAATCAAGATCGTTCAATTCTGGGCCGATGGTGTAGGTACATATACGCCGCCCGGACATTGGGATGCAATCGCCGCAGAAGACTTCATCAAAAAGAATTTCAGTGAAGTGAGATGGGCTCGTAACATGGCATTATTAAATATGTCGTTGATGGATGCAGGCATCGTTTGTTGGAACACGAAATATTATTATTTCAATCCACGTCCAACGCAATTGAATCCATCTATCAAAACATTAACAGGTATTCCAAATTTCCCTGCATATATATCTGGTCACTCTACATTCAGCGGAGCAGCATCAACAGTGCTTGCATATATCATTCCTGAGAATGCAAGTAAATACCAGGCAATGGCAGCAGAAGCGTCGAGATCGAGAGTGATCGGTGGTATCCACTATCCAAGTGATTGTTCAGTAGGATTGGAAGTGGGGCAAAATATTGGCAACTACGCGGTGCTTCGCGCTCAGAGTGATGGAGGGAATTAAAATTTTCTTTAATGGTTATTAAGCAATACAAACGCCACGATTCTTCGTGGGGTTTTTTTAAAAAATGATTTAATGGTTTAGCAGGTTCAATGTTTTAAGCAATAAAACACTGCGATTCTTCGCAGTGTTTCTTTCTCTTATTTTTTTATTGAACAGTCGATTAAGAAAATAGAAATGATACAAACGGATTCTTCACAAAAAATTTATTACACACTACGCATAGCGATAGCGATGTGTTTCATCGGGCATGGTGCATTTGGTATCATCACCAAACCGATATGGTGTAATTATTTTGGCGTTGTCGGAATCAATCATGATCTCGCATATCAATTAATGCCATGGGTTGGTTCATTCGATATCCTGATGGGCATTTTAATATTGGCATATCCCATGCGCGTAGTTCCTTTGTGGCTTGTGTTGTGGGGATTGCTGACTGCTTCTATGAGGCCTTTGTCAGGTGAGCCTTTCGCAGAATTTATCGAACGCGCGGGCAATTATGGCGTACCACTCGCATTGTTGTTGTTAACTGGTGGAATTAAAAATAATATTAAAAATATTTTCTCACCGATCCCTTCCCGAATTGAAGCGGATCAGAAAGCCATGAAGCGGGTAAAAAATTGTTTGCGTGTGATTGTGTTTTTGCTACTTGCAGGTCATGGTTGGCTTAACCTGATTGAGAAAAAAGCAATACTCAATCAATACCATTCGCTCGGTTTTTCAAATCCGGCGAAAACAGCATTGCTCGTTGGTATCTTCGAGATCACTACAGCATTTGCAATATTGATAAAACCCGTTCGCCCGGTACTATTTATACTTTTCATTTGGAAAACAGCAAGTGAACTTTTTTATCCTCAATACGGAATTTTCGAATGGATCGAACGCGGTGGCAGTTATGGCGCACTGCTTGCTCTATGGTTTGCTACCGAAAAAACTCCATACCGGCATAAATTGGAAAATATTTTTTCCAAACTAAAATTAGTTCAATGGTCTAAGCAATAATTAAGGCGCGCTGATTCTTCGGCGTGCCTATTTTTTTACTTGCGATGATCAGATTTAAAAAGAGTGTACAGTGAAAAAGATCATCTTAATTTTATTTTTCATCTCCGGATACATTTTTTCATTCTCCCAGGACTCGAAATCAGATACCGTGCGCCCGCAATTACTGGACAGTGTTCTTATAAAATCTTCTTTGAAAAGAACAACTGCGCAATCATTGCCCGAAACAGAAAATGTATATATCTATTCAGGAAAAAAAACAATCAGCTATACACTCGATGAAAGCAAGGCAAATCTTGCGGGCAATGTAGCGCGCATGGCATTTGCACAAGTGCCCGGACTAAATGTTTGGGAAATGGATGGAGCAGGCACACAGGTTAATGTTGGAAGCAGGGGAACAGACGCACATCGTTCAATAGAAATGAATATGCGACAGAATGGGTATAATACAAACTCGGATATGTTCGGTTATCCGGAAGATCATTATACGCCACCGATGCAGGCAATTCGAGAAATACAATTTGTGAGAGGATCTGCTGCATTGCAATTCGGAAGTCAGTTCGGCGGTATGTTGAATTATGTGATGAAAGATGGCGACAGCACAAAACCTTTTAGTGTAGAAAGTGAACAGACTGCAGGATCATTTGGTTTCTTCAATTCGTTTAATGCTGTAGGAGGCAAATCAGGAAAATGGAATTATTATTCGTATTACGATTATCGCCGTGGCGATGGATGGAGACCAAATGCATCCTTCAACTATCACGCGTACTATGCAAGTCTCAGTTATCATTTCAACAATAAAGCGAACATTATATTCCAGTTTTCACGAATGGATTATGTACAGAAGATTGCTGGCGGATTAACGGATGCGCAATTCAACCAAAATTCAAAACAATCATTCCGCGGAAGAAATTATTTTAACCCGGAGATCAACGTGCCCGCAATTATTTTAAATTATAATTTTTCCAGGAACACACATTTGCAGATCACAACGCATGCATTGTTCGGACAAAGAAATAGTGTACAGTTTATCAACACACCGAATATTTATGACACGGTGAATGCTTCGCTGGGCACATACAATCCGCGACAGGTAGATCGCGATTATTATTCCGGCTTTACAACAGAAGCAAGACTGTTGCATCGCTACCAACTCGGAAAAATAAAAAGTACAATCACCGGCGGGCTGCGTTATTTTACGACTATCACCAAAAGAAAACAAAAAGGAATTGGGACTACCGGAAGTGATTTTGATTTGAGCCTCACAAAATCATATGGAATCGATCTGCATTTTACAACAGATAATTACGCAGCCTTTGCAGAAAATATTTTCCAGGTAACGGATCGATTATCATTTACGCCGGGAGTCCGCTATGAAATCATCAACACCAATTTAAACGGTGTGATCAACAACGCGAGTTTTCCGGTGCATTATAATCAAAACAGAAATTTTCCATTGTTCGGTGCAGGATTACAATACCAGGCGAATGCTTCCACGCAATTGTATGGAAATATTTCGCAGGCATACAGACCTTACTTATATGCGAACATCACACCTGCTGATCAGATCAGCGTCATCGATCCTAATATGAAAGACAGTCGCGGTTATGATATCGACCTCGGTTATCGAGGACATTATAAGGATGTATTGACCTTTGATATAAGTGCTTTTTATTTATTTTATGGGAACAGGGTTGGACAACTCACATTAACCAATCCTGATAATTCAACTTATCTCTACACAACCAATATCGGAAATTCGGAAGCAAAGGGGCTCGAAGCGTATTTCGATATTTCAATATGGAAAATATTTGCAAAAACATACGCTGGTTTTGATCTGCATGTGTTTAATTCACTAGCGTATAATCATGTGCGTTATACCAGCGGGGAAGTCAGTTATAATGGAAAGAATGTAAGTCTGGCGGGAAATCATGTGGAAGGTGTGCCCGACTGCATTAATCGAAGTGGCCTGCAATTGTTTTATAAAACTTTCAGCACAACGCTGCAGTATAGTTATACTGGCAAAGGATTTAGTGATGCAAATAATACGGCCTTCAATCCGACAGGCGCCACAGGCGTCGTGCCGGAATATCATGTTTGGGATCTCGCTATTAGTTGGAGATTTTTCACGAATTATCATTTTAGCGCAGGCATTAATAATCTGGCCAACGCAAAATATTTCACCAGGAGAATCAATATGTATCCCGGCCCCGGAATTCTGCCAGCTGATGGCAGATCGTTTTATGTTTCGTTGGGGGTAAAGTTTTAAGCAAATGTGGAAATATGACAAATGTGGAAGTGTGAAAATACCGAGAATGATAATTGAATAAAAAAACTGATACGCTTTCATTGAGGAATTTGAGCTACTGTATTTTCATATTTTCATATTTCCACATTTCCCACACTTCCACATTTGTCACATTTCCACATTTTTCCTTCGTATCTTCAATAACAAAAACCCCGCATGAAGAAAATTTCATTTTTAAGTTTTCTTAGCTTATCATTTTTATTCTCCTTTTCGCAAATTCAGATGCCGCCTGCTCCGGATAAGATTTATGGAGATTTATTTGTCGAAGTTCAGATGCAACATATTTTCCCAGATGGAAAAACTTTTGTGGATTGTGTCCCCAAAAGAAAACCAACTGATATCATGTATGATTACGGTTTGCAGAAAGGTCCGAATTTCAATTTGAAAAAATTTGTGGAAGAGAATTTTGAAATTCCGGTTACTCCTGTTAATAATTATAAATCCGACAGTACAGAAAATGTGGTGGCACATATTAAAAGACTGTGGAGTGTTTTAAAAAGAAACCCTGATAGAGTTGTTGAAGGAAGTTCATTGCTTGCTTTGCCTTATCCGTATATCGTTCCCGGCGGAAGATTCCGTGAAATATATTATTGGGATTCTTATTTCACCATGCTGGGATTGAAAGAAAGCGGTGAAATAGAAATGATAGATAACATGGTGAAAAATTTTGCTTATCTCATCGAAACATATGGACATATTCCCAATGGAAGCAGAACATATTATCTTGGTCGTTCACAACCGCCTTTTTTTGCAGCGATGGTAGCATTGCTGGCGAGTGTAAAAGGTGATAGCATCTACCAGGAATTTCTTCCAGCGATGGAGAAAGAATATCAGTTTTGGATGGATGGCTCTGAAAAACTAAAACCTGGTGAAGCATATCGTCGCGTAGTAAAATTAAAAGATGGATCAATTCTCAATCGCTATTGGGATGATAGTATGGTTCCGCGGCAGGAAAGCTGGAGAGAAGATGTATTGACAGCAGAAAAATCCGGAAGAAATAAAATCGAGATGTATAAACATCTTCGCGCAGGTGCAGAAAGCGGAATAGATTTTAGCAGCAGGTGGTTCGCCGATAAAAAAAACCTGGTGACTATTCAAACAACGGATATTTTGGCTGTCGACCTGAATGCATTGTTATATAATCTTGAGGTAACAATCTCGAAAGCAAAAACCATCAATGGCAGTGATTCTTCCGCGAAGGAATATCGTCAGAAAGCACTTTTGAGAAGTACAGGTATGGACAAATATTTCTGGAACAAGCAGCTCTCTTTTTTTACGGATTACAATTTCAAGACACAAAAACGAAATAATAATATCACACCGGCAGGAATGTATCCATTCTGTTTTATCAATGAGAAACCAGACTATATGAGTTTTCTCGGAACGAAGGTGGCGGCAGTATTAAGGCAAAAATTATTAAAGCCAGGTGGCTTCGCTACTACTGAATTTGCAACGGGCGAACAATGGGATGCACCAAATGGATGGGCGCCATTAGAGTGGATGATGATATGGGGATTGGACCGCTGCGGACAAAAAGAGCTTGCCGCGGAAGCTGCTAACAGGTGGATGAAATTAAATATCAAAGCCTACAAGCAATCGAAGAAGCTCATGGAAAAATATGATGTTGTGAGCACGGATAAAGAAGCAGGGGGTGGAGAATATCCGGGCCAGGATGGTTTTGGATGGACGAATGGCGTGTTGCTGAAATTGGCTAGCGTTTATGGGTTACCGAAAGAGTAGTCTGAACCGGGATTTTTGGGACTGATGGGATGAGTAGGATGATTTTAGATTAGACAGAATTTCAGCATATAATTTCCCAATCATCTCAATCATCCCATAAATCACAGTTCAGATATTTATCTTTGCAAAAATTTCCCATGCAGAAATTACTTGTTATCATTTTCATCGTCGGATCTTTCTTGTTTTCCTGTTCGCCGAACAATGTCAATATTGATAATTCTCTCAAAAAATATTTTGACAGCGCAAACGTAACCGGTTGCTTCGGATTGTTTGATAATGCACTTGGAAAATTTACGATTTACAATCTTCCCCGTTATCGTGACAGCGCATTCACGCCGGCCTCTACTTTTAAAATTGTGAATTCTTTGATCGGAATACAAACAGGAAAAATTTCCGATGAAAATATGGTGATCAAATGGGATAGTGTAAAAAGATGGAATGAAGATTGGAATAAAGATCTTACGATGACTGAAGCGTTCAAAGTATCGGCCGTCAATTATTACCAGGAAGTGGCGAGAAGGATTGGCCACGATACAATGAAGAAATGGATCGACACATTGGGATATGGTAATAAAAACATCAGTGGTCCAATTGATTCTTTTTGGCTAAATAATCATTTAAAAATAACACCTGATGAAGAATTGGGTCTTGTCAAAAAATTATATTTTGATCAGTTGCCGTTTTTTAAGCGCACGCAGGAAATTGTTCGAAAAGTAATGTTGTGGGAAGACAATGCAAATTATAAACTCAGTTATAAGACCGGGTGGGGAGTAAAAGAAGACGGGCACGAACTTGGTTGGATCGTAGGTTGGATTGAAGAAAACAAACATCCGTATTTTTTTGTGTTGAATATCGAATCTCCGGATAAAAATATCGATATGGCGAATGTGAGAATACATATGCTTAAAAGCATATTAACACAGTTGCGTTTTTTCGAAGGAAAGAAGTGACTGTGATTGGTTGATTCTTTGCGGCTTTGCGTCTTGGCGAGAAAATCATCTCTCGCAAAGATGCCAAGTCGCAAAGGGAAACGCTAAATTTTGCAAAAATCCTTGAAATCTCCACGAATCATTAAATCCGCGATTTATATTGCAAAGGTGAATCACTTTAAATCCTGCAATCCGCAATGAGGTTACAGCATCTTGAATATTTGATTGGGTTAATAGCCATTCCTGCTTTGGTTTTTCTTTTTTGGTGGATACTCCAGTGGAAAAAGAAAACAGCAAAGAAAATGGGGGATGAGAAATTGATTCAGCAGTTGGTTGGAAGTTATTCTCCGAAAAACTTTTTGATAAAATTTATCCTGGCGGTGACTGCCATCACCGGAATTATTTTGGGTGCTTCCAATTTGCAAAAAAAAGGTGAGCCGGAAAATGTGACGCTTGCCGGTGTGGATGTTATGCTCGTGCTTGATGTCAGTAAAAGTATGCTTGCGAACGATATTCAGCCAAGTCGTTTGGAAAAGGCGAAGCAATTGTTGATGCGGCTACTCGATAAATTAGAAAACGACAGAGTTGGATTGATTTTATTCGCCGGTCATTCCTATATGCAGATGCCTTTGACAACAGATGAGAATGCTTCGAGGATGTATATTCAGAATGCGAGCCCGGATGCAGTGCCAACGCAGGGAACAGTAATTGCAGAAGCACTGAGAATGGCGGATAATGCATTCAACAGTAAGGAGCATAAATATAAAGCGGTGGTATTAATTTCTGATGGTGAAGATCACGATCCGGAAGCATTGAACGTGGCAAAACAATTAGCGGAAGATGGCGTTATGATAAATACAATCGGGATTGGTTCACCTGATGGTGCGCCGATCATCGATCCGGTGACCAGGGAATCTAAAAAAGATGAGAATGGCCAAGTGGTAATCTCTAAATTGAATGAAGCAGAATTGAGCCAGCTTGCAGATGCGACGAATGGAATTTATATGCGGCTGGATAATATGGATGCTGCGGTGATTGCTCTATCTCAACGATTGAATGGAATTGAAAAAAAAGCTTTGACCGATACAGACTTTATAAATTATAAAAATTATTTTCAGTGGTTTCTTGCGGTCGCTTTATTGCTGCTGGTTATTGAATTTTTCTTACCCGAACGAAAAACAAAATTGGCTTGAAAAATATTTTAGTTATATTTTTTTCTTTCTTTCTCCTGGTTATATCATTTGGAGTTTCTGCGCAGAGTGGAAATGCCCTGATAAGACAGGGCAATAGAAATTATAAACAGAAAAAGTTTGATGAGTCGCAGGCCGATTATCAAAAGGCCCTGACTAAGTCGCCCGATAATCCCAACGCATACTATAATCTCGGAAATTCACAATTCAGGAAAAATAGTTTTGATGATGCGGTTAAATCTTTTGATGCCGGACTCGAGCGTACTCAGGATAAGGATATGCAGCAGAAAGAACTTTATAACAAAGGCGTCGCACTTATCAAACAACAAAAACTGGATGAAAGTATTGATGCATGGAAGAACGCGCTGAAATTAAATCCTGACGATTTAGAGACAAGAGAAAATCTCCAAAAAGCATTGCTGGAGAAAAAGAGCCAGGAAAAACAAAAACAAAAAGAAGAAAAACAAGATCAGAAAAAGGAAGAGAAAAAAGAACAGCAAAAACCGCAGCAAAGCAGACTGAGCAAACAGCAAGTTGATCAATTATTAAAAGCACTCACTCAGAAAGAAAAAGATGTGCAGGACAAGATGAATCAGAATAAAACAAAATCGAGTTCGCAGCCGGATAAGGATTGGTGAGAACGCTGAACGCCTAACGCATAACGCAGAACGCAAGCTGCTGCATTGCGGTAGCAGCGTTAAGCGTTAAGCGTTAAGCGTTAGGCGTTTCGCGTTCAGCATTCAGCCTTCCCCGTTTTCCTTAATTTTGCCAAAATAAAATGGACAATACTCCTAAATATTCCCGTTTAAAAACTGTCGAAGTTAAAATCGGCGATTTGCTGATGGGAAATTTTCATCCGCTCAGGATTCAAACGATGACTACTACGGATACGATGAATACCATTGCAACTGTTGAGCAGTCGATCCGTTGTATCGAAGCGGGAGCGGAGCTGGTGCGTATAACCGCTCCGAGTAAAAATGAAGCCGAAAATCTTTTGAATATAAAAAATGAATTGCGACGCAGAGGATATCACACGCCACTGATAGCGGATATTCATTTCACCCCAAATGCAGCAGAGATCGCTGCAAGAATTGTTGAGAAAGTAAGAGTGAACCCCGGAAATTATATCGATAAGAAAAAGTTCGAGTTCATCGAATATTCTGACGCTGAATACAACGAAGAAATCGAACGTATTCGCGCGCGCTTTACTCCTCTGATAAAAATTTGTAAGGAATACGGAACGGCAATGCGTATCGGAACCAATCACGGTTCTTTAAGTGATCGCATCATGAGCCGCTATGGTGATACTCCGATGGGAATGGTGGAGAGTGCTATGGAATTTCTTCGTATAGCCAGGAACGAGAGTTACCACAATATTGTATTGAGTATGAAATCCAGCAACCCGCGTGTGATGATACAAGCATATCGGTTGCTCGTAGCTAAAATGGAAGACGAATTCAATGAATGTTATCCTTTGCATCTTGGCGTTACAGAAGCGGGTGATGGAGAAGATGGAAGGATCAAGTCGGCCATTGGAATAGGAACTTTATTGGAAGAAGGTATTGGTGATACCATACGGGTATCCTTAACCGAAGATCCGGAATTTGAGATTCCGGTTTGTAAGGATATTGTGAAGAGGTATTGTTTCCCGGCATCGGTCGAAACAATTGGTGTAGATGCACCCCCGACTTCGCTTGGGATGAGCGTGCCGTTAGATTATCAACGGAGAAAAACATTTTCTGTAAATAATATTGGCGGCAAACATGTTCCGGTTGTGGTTGCAGATTTTATGCTTGCGAAGACAATTGATCCGGATGATCTGCAAGCGATCGGATATACTTACAATGCATCTACTGATAAATGGAATATCAGCGACGCCGCTGCAGATTATATTTATACGGCTGGTAAAACAATTGATTTTGCTTTGCCTGGAACTTTGAAAGTGATTTGTAATTATGAAACCTGGAAAGAAAAAATTACAAGCGATAGTAACGGCGATGCTGATCAAAAATATTATCCATTATTTAAGGATAAAGAGTATCTCACTGCGAATGAAAGATCGGGTATTCTGAATTTTATTGCAGTTGATGTGAATGATGAGAGTGCAAATCTGCTTTTGCAAGATATCAGACGCGCCAGCAACGATGTGGTGCTCTGCCTTTACTCGAGTGGAAAACATCCAATGGCCGAGGTAAGAAAATATATAACACAATTGACAAGCCAGGGAATTGAATGTCCGGTCATACTGGCTGTTGAAAGTCAGAATGAAACCATCGACGAGCAGTTGATACATTTCGCGATTGAAACCGGCGCATTATTAACCGATGGTATGGGCGACGGAATATGGCTCATCAATGATCCGAAAAAATTTGTCAATGTAAAAGTGAGCGGCAGAACATATCTGCCTGCAAAAAATAATCACCAGTTTCTCAACAACACTTCTTTTTCGATACTGCAAGCTGCGAGGACGAGAATTTCAAAAACAGAATATATCTCTTGTCCTTCCTGTGGAAGAACGCTTTTTGATTTACAGGAAACCACGGCAAAGATCCGCTCCGTGACCAATCATTTGAAGGGCATTAAAATTGCAATCATGGGTTGTATCGTTAACGGACCTGGTGAAATGGCGGATGCCGATTTTGGTTATGTAGGAAGCGGACAAGGAAAAATTACTTTGTACAAAGGAAAAGAAGTGGTGAAACGAGGAGTAAATAGCGATGTGGCCGTTGATGAACTTATCAATTTGCTAAGGGAAAGCAATGAATGGATCGATCCCTAAAAAATACCTGCACTTTTGAATAACACCGAAGCAGCGAGTCGCTAGTGGCGAGTGGTAGATTGTCTACTAGCCACTAGCCACTCACCACTAGCCGTTTTCATTTAATGATTTGTTAAGCCTGGGTCATATTTATACTCAACTTGACGAATCATCGTATCATCAGTGAAAAAAATTTTCAAAGTATTGAATAAGGTTGTCCTGGTCATATCATTTTTTTGTTTTGGGTTATTGTTTAATCCGTTGCTCGCACAATCTGATTCTACTCGTCTATCAATAGAAACAGGAACTGTATTGAAGGATACATCTCATCCAAAGGTTTATCCGCAAAAAGATCTCGTGGATGTTTTCAAATCGCTCAAAAAAAATAAAAGAAATGAAGGGGATACTGCAAGAAAAATTGGCAAGTATCATTTTACTGTTGTGCCAGCTTTCGGTTATACATTGACGACAGGCTGGGCCGGTATTGTGGCAACCAATGTTGGTTTCTATACAAGCGATTCCGCACGCACGAATGTATCCAGCATTTCAAGTCCGATCATCTACACACAATACAACCAGCTAACACTTCCGATATTGATCAATATCTGGACAAGAGATAATAAATATAATATTGTGGCCGACTGGCGCTATTATAAATATCCGCAAAGCACATATGGGCTTGGTGGACATACCTCCCTCGACGATGCCGATCTACTTGATTATTCGCATGTGCGTATCCGTCAGTCTTTCTTACGGAGATTCTTACCTAATTTCTATGCGGGCGCTGGTTATTGGCTCGATTATCATTGGAATATCGAAGATGAAGGTCCTGATAGTGTAATGACCGATGCAAAGCAATACGGATTGTCGAAGACATCAATGTCATCCGGACCAGTTATCAATGTTCTTTATGATAACCGAAAAAATTCAATCAACCCACAGGGAGGGTTATACGCAAATGTTCTTTATCATCCCAATTTCACCTGGCTTGGTAGTAATTCTAACTGGCAATCGTTGACCATCGATGTGAGACAGTATGTAAAATTTCCGCGCAACAGCAATAATATTCTTGCGTTTTGGGAATACGCATGGCTCACGCCTTCAGGAAATCCCCCTTACCTCGATTTGCCTGCCACTGCATGGGATGCGTATAATAATACGGGCCGTGGTTATATACAAGGAAGATTTCGTGGAAAAAATATGTTGTATGCAGAAGCAGAGTATCGTTTTCAAATCACAAACAATGGATTGATAGGTGGTGTGGTATTTGCAAATGCACAGAGTTTTTCGAATTATCCGAAAAATAATATTGATGCTATATGGCCCGGTTATGGATTGGGTATTCGAATCAAAGCAAATAAAAATTCCAATACAAATATTGCAATCGATTATGGATTTGGATTGGGAAATTCAAGAGGATTTTTTGTGAATCTTGGAGAACTTTTTTAAAAGATAAAATCCTTGAGAATTGAATGTTGATTTATTTCATTTGGTAAAATGGTTGCAAAATCCGTCCCGGAGGGACGGCTGATTGGTAGCATGATATCAATGAAAGCATCGCGTTCCGTAGGAACGCCTGATGAGTTGATCAAACGTCCCTACGGGACGATAACTTTACTCTAAATTTTTTTACCGATCAGCCGTCCCTCCGGAACGGATTTCGAGACTGTTCTTTCAAATTTTATATTGAGTATTAAATTTTCAAGAAATATTCAACAATCAATGCGCAAGTTAAGTTCGTTTCACAACTACAAAATCAAATGCGCCCCTTCTTCAATTTGCGTTATATAAATTTCAGGTGTCTTGTCAAATTCTCTTTCGTACACGGAACGGATATGCCGATTGAAATTTTCCACCTGGTCATTTTTTATAATGTTGATGGTGCATCCGCCGAAGCCGCCACCCATCTGCCTGCTACCAACAACTCCGGCAAATGATCTTGCATTTTCAACAAGGAAATCGGATTCTTCACAACTCACTTCATATTCTCTGCTCAAACCATCATGCGACGCATACATCAGTTTTCCAAAAGCATGGATATTGCCTTTACCCAAAAGTTCGCATCCTTGCAACAAGCGCATATTTTCATGAATGATGAAATGACATCTTCGGTAAACAACTTCGCTGAGAGAAGTTTTGTGCGATTCCAATTGTTCGCTTGTTACGTCACGCAATGAAAAGATATTTGGGAAGTATTTCTGCAGTGTTGCAATTCCTTCTTCACATTGTTGTCTACGCGTATTATATTCTGAACCTGCGAGTGAATGACTCACTAACGTATTAACGAGAACAATTTTGTAGTCAGGAAAATCAAAAGGAATATAAGAGTAGTCGAGACTCCTGCAATCAAGCTTCATAACATGTCCCTTTTTTCCATGCAGGCTCGCAAACTGATCCATGATGCCACATTTTACGGAGGCGAATTCATGTTCAGTTTTTTGGCCGGTCAATGCAAGTTCCATCCTGCTATTGTTCCAATGAAATAATTCATTCAACCCAAAACCAAACGCGGAACAGATAGCCGCAGACGAGCTCATACCTGCCCCAACCGGTACATCTCCATCAATCAAAATATCGATACCGCCAATATCACTATTATGTTTTTGCAAAAAATAAATCATCCCAAGTAGATAAGTGGCCCATCCTTTTACGGGATGAAGTTCATTTGTGCCAAAGGAAAATTTATTTTGATACTGACTTGCATACATATTTATTTTTTGTTCTTCATTTTTTGCGATAGCAACACAGATCTTTTTATCCACCGCACCCGGCAGTACAAAACCTTCGTTATAGTCGGTATGCTCCCCGATAAGATTCACGCGCCCCGGTGCCGCCGCCGCAATCAGCGCCTCCTTTCCAAAATATTGCTGAAATTGATGCCGGATATTTTTTTCCATGCTGGAAAAATAATGATTTTCTTACATTGCATAACCTTTGTCATATGCGCTTTTCATTTAAAAAGATATTCGAAAAAGGAGTGGAGCTTGTTGTGCTGAAAGACGAGAAAACAGGCACATCGGTTTCTGTATTGCCATCCGTTGGTGTAGCATTGCACGATTTTACCATTCAATCTGGTAATGGTCCTGTCAATATCATCGACAATTATAACGATCTCGCGCAAGCGAAAAAAGAAATGACGGTTTCTTATAAAAGCGCGAAACTATCTCCTTTTGTTTGTCGCATTCCCGGAGGAAAATATTCCTTTGCAGATCGTGAATGGGAGTTTACGAATAAATTTTTCGACGGATCTGCGATTCATGGTTTAATACATAGCAAGCCATTTGCTATCACACACGAACAAACCGATGAAGGGTCCGTAGCGGTTTTTTTGCAATACGATTATATGAAAGATGATCCCGGTTATCCTTATCGATATGCATGCCATGTGAAGTATATTCTGAGTGCCAATAACGAGCTCAAGATAGAAACAGTTATTACCAATAAAACAGAAAAGACAATTCCGATTGCAGACGGATGGCATCCTTATTTTCAATTAGGAGGTAATGTAGATGAATGGATGCTCCGTTTTAACGCGAAGGCAATCGTTGAATTTGATGATAAATTAATTCCTACTGGAAAATTATTGGATTATGATCTTTTTAAAGATCTTTCAACAATCGGGTCGAAATTTTTTGACAATTGCTTTTTGCTCAACAATGGAACCAGCCTTCCTGCCTGCGAATTATTCAATCCGCAGAATAAATTAAAGCTTTCTTTTTTCCCGGATAACAGTTACCCATACCTGCAAATTTATACGCCGCCACATCGAAAAAGCATCGCGATAGAAAACCTGAGCAGTGCGCCGGATAGCTTCAACAACAAAATGGGATTGATTATGCTGGCACCCGGCCATTCAAAAAGTTTTACGGTTCGTTATCAGTTAAGTTGGTCGTAAAAATGTACCTTGCCTAATAAAATTCTTTACAATGAAGTGGATAAAATTTTTATTGCCTCTGGTGTTTTTATTTACGCTCGCAGGATGTTTTGAGATCGAAGAACAAATTGATGTGAAAGACAACGGCAGTGGTCAGTTGACTGTAAACACAAATATGAGCCAGCTATTGGAGATGATCCAGACTTATATCGGGAAAGATGAAATGGACAAGCAATTACCAAAAAAGGCAATCGACACAACTGTGCTGATGAAAGATGTTGTCGATACTGCAAAAAATATCACTCCTGAAAAAAAAGCATTGGTACGCGATGGGAAGATCCATATGAAATTAAATATGGATGAAAAAATATTCAAGGCGGATATGCATTTTCCTTTTACCAGTTTGAATAACCTGCAGCAATTATACACTTCGATGAACGATGGATCATTGGGAACGGCAAATCTTTTCAAAGGATTGGCGTCTGGCAAATCAGATGCGCCTGACAGTCCCGGACCTAATAATGGTAATATGCCAGATATGAACCAGTTTAATGCTATCTATGATTTTCAAAGTAAAGATGGAATGATTTCCAGGAAAATAAATAGTGAGAAATGGAAGTCATTGCAGGAATCACCTGAGTTCGCGCAAATGAAACAGGCAACAAATATGGGAATCGAAATTCCTTACACTTTAATCGTTAAACTTCCTCGCCCGGTAAAAAAAATCGATAACGCATTGAGCAAACTTTCCGACGATAAAAAAACACTAACGATCAAATACAATATGATTGAAGTATTTGAACACCCGGAAAAGTTTGAATACACCATTGCGTATTAGGGTTGAGGGTAAAGGGTAAGAGGTATGATATACCTTTCACCCTCTACCTCATACCTTACAAAACGTTCAAGTAACATTCATGACGCAGCAAACAGATTTTCTAGTTGTAGGTTCCGGTCTGGCCGGATTGAGTTACGCATTGAAAGTTGCCATTCAATGTCCGGATAAGAAAGTGCTTGTGATCACGAAAACAAGAGCAGATGAAACCAATACTAAATATGCGCAGGGTGGTATTGCTGGCGTAACAGACCTTGAGCATGACAGTTATGAAAAGCATATTGAAGATACACTGATCGCCGGCGATGGTTTATGTAATCCAAAAGTTGTGGAGATCGTTGTGAAAGAAGGGCCGGAAAGAATCCAGGAAATGATTGACTGGGGCGCACAGTTTGATAAAGATGCAGAAGGTGAATTTAAACTTGGGAAAGAAGGCGGTCACTCTGAATTTCGTATCCTTCATCATAAGGATATTACCGGAAGAGAAATTGAAAGGGCATTGTTGGAAACGGTTTCGAAACAGAAAAATATCGAGATCCTTAAACATTGTTTTGTAGTTGATATCATCACACAACACCATCTTGGTTTCCTGGTTACAAAAGCCACGCCGGATATCGAATGCTATGGAATTTATGCGTTGGATCTTCACGCGAATAAAATCGTAAAAATTCTTTCACGCATCACTGTATTCGCAACGGGAGGTAATGGCCAGGTATATCGTACCACTACGAATCCGAAAATTGCAACAGGTGATGGCGTTGCGATGGTGTATCGCGCAAAAGGTAAGATTGAGAATATGGAATTCATCCAGTTTCATCCGACTGCTTTATATGAACCGGGCGTGAGCCCTTCATTCCTGATTACAGAAGCAGTTCGGGGTGATGGAGGAATTTTACGGAATAAGCAGGAAGAAGCATTCATGGAAAAATATGATGCGCGCAAAGATCTTGCTCCGCGTGATATTGTTGCCCGCGCCATCGATAGCGAAATGAAAAAAGGAGGAACAGAACATGTGTATCTCGACTGCCGTCACATGGATATAAAAAAATTCATCGAACATTTTCCAAATATTTTTGAGAAATGTAAATCGATCGGAATCGATATATCAAAGCAGATGATTCCAGTGGCTCCAGCTGCTCATTATAGTTGTGGTGGAATAAAAACGGATGAATGGGGAAGAACTTCTATCAAACATTTATATGCTTGCGGAGAATGTGCATCAACAGGATTGCATGGAGCAAACCGGCTCGCGAGTAATTCTCTTTTGGAAGCGTTGGTATTTGGTCACAGATGTTATCTTGATAGCGTAAAAGAAATCGACGGCTACGAATTAAACAAATCGATCCCCGATTGGAATGCGAAAGGAACAACAGAACCGCGCGAAATGATCCTGATCACACAAAGTGTAAAAGAATTGCAATTATTGATGAGCGATTATGTGGGTATCGTTCGCACCAACGTACGTTTAGAACGTGCAATGAAAAGACTTGATCTCTTGCATGAGGAAATTGAGGACCTGTATAAAACGACTGCAGTTTCGCCGCAGTTGTGTGAAGTAAGAAATCTGATTACGGTCGGTTACCTGATTGTAAAAGGCGCGCAATTTCGTCACGAAAGTCGCGGGCTACATTTTAACACCGACTATCCAAATAAAAGCGAGTTGCTTCAGAATATAGTATTGTGAACTTCTGATTTGAATGATAAAGATGAACTTCTGATTTGAGTGA
>JAFDYD010000001.1:183141-247432 GCA_018267615.1 Bacteroidota bacterium
TCACTCAAATCAGAAGTTCATCTCTATCATTCAAATCGGCAGTTCGTCTTAATCACGTAAATCAGAAGTTCATGAAAGGGATGATTTTTGCAGCTGGCCTCGGGACAAGATTCAAACCTTGGACAGACCATCATCCAAAAGCGCTTGCACTGGTGAATGGTAAAAGTTTATTGCAGCGAAATGTAGAATATCTGCAACATTATGGTGTTACGGAGATTATTGTGAATGTTCATCATTTCTCAGAACAGATATTACAATCAATTGATGAAAATAAAGGTTGGGGAAGCAAGATTACTATTAGTGATGAAACAGACGAGGTTTTAGAAACCGGGGGCGGACTGAAAAAAGCTTCCTGGTTTTTTGATAACAATCCTTTTTTGGTAATGAACGCGGATATTCTGACTGATTTAAATCTTGAGAAAATGATTAGGTTTCACCAGGAAAATCATCCCATTGCTACGCTGGCTACAACTGATCGCAAAAGCTCAAGATATTTTTTGTTTGATGAAAATGATGAATTGTGCGGGTGGCGAAATACAAAATCGGGAGAAGAAAAAATATCAAGACAAAAAGAACGGTTATTTGAAAAAGCGTTTAGCGGAATTCATATTATATCGCCCCGAATATTTTCATTTATGAAACGCGAAGGAAAATTTTCCATTGTTGATGAATACCTCGAAATCTGTAAAACCTCAACCATAAAAAGTTTTGATCACAGTGGTTCTAAGCTGGTGGATGTGGGTAGAACAGAATCCGTAGCGGAAGCGGAGAAATTGTTCAGATAAATTTAATTTTGATTGAATAAATTATTTTGATTTTTGTGAGACGGTTTAATATTTTGGAAGATGTCAGCATAAAATCGGAAATCAATGAAAAAGTCAATCTTCATTATTTTATCAACGTTCATTTCTTTTATTGGTTTTTCGCAAACACAGTCATCTGATATAGCAGTAAAAAAAAGGATCACGCTGCCAAACGGATGGTCGTTGACGCCTGTCGGCAGAAGTCTTCCACTTGGTGATCTTCCATTAAGTATTGCTGTATCACCCTCGAAAAAATTTCTGGCAATAACCTGTAATGGACAAAGCGTTCAATCCCTGCAATTGGTTGATCCGAAAAAAGAAATAATCCTCGATAGTGTTGTCATCGCAAAATCCTGGCTGGGTTTGAAGTTTAGTGCGGATGAAAAATTTCTCTACGCATCCGGAGGAAATGATAATTGGATCTTGAAATATGCTATTCGGAATAATAAATTGATTTTAGCTGATAAGATTATTCTTGGAAAGCCATGGCCTCAAAAAATTTCTCCCGCAGGATTGGATATAGACGACACCAGGCGATTGCTATACGTTGTGACGAAAGAAAATAATTCACTCTATGTAGTCGACCTCCATACAAAAACTGTTTTGAAGAAATTTGATCTTGGAGGAGAGGGCTATACTTGCATACTCTCACGCAATAAAAAGGAATTATATATCTCGTGTTGGGGATGCGATAAGATTTTAATTTTTGATACTGAGTTGAGAAAGTTCATCGGATCGATTCATGTCGGCGATAACCCGAATGATCTTTGTCTTACCAGGGACAATCATTATTTATTTGTTGCTAATGCAAACGATAATTCAGTTGATGTAGTCGATCTAAAAAAAAGAAAGGTGATTGAGACGCTTAATGCAGCTTTGTTTCCCGATGCGCCAAGTGGGTCAACAACCAATGCGTTGTCATTGAGTGAAAATGAAAAAACATTGTACGTTGCCAATGCAGATAATAATTGTGTTGCAGTATTTGATGTTAGCAAACTCGGGAATAGTTTGTCAAAGGGTTTCATACCAGTAGGATGGTATCCAACAGCAGTAAAAGTTATTGCAAAAAAAGTTTTTGTTGCGAATGGAAAAGGATTTACATCAATGGCAAATCCTTTTGGTCCAAACCCATTTGCAAAGAAACAAAAAACAGTTTACCAGCAAGGCGACACAAACCGGCCACGCGAAGTGCAATATATTGGCGGATTGTTTAAAGGGACACTTAGCATATTTGAAGAACCCGACGAAAAATCATTGAGTGTTTATTCGCAATTGGTTTATCAGAATACTCCTTATAACAAATCAAAAGAATTAGAAGCCGACGGAGAAAAAGATAATCCTGTTCCAAATAAAGTAGGAAATAATTCGCCGATTAAATACGTGTTCTATATTATTAAGGAAAACAGAACCTACGACCAGGTTTTGGGTGATATTCCGGAAGGCAATGGCGATACAAGTCTTGTGTTGTTTGGTGAACGTATCACTCCGAATTTGCATAAGCTGGCGAAAGAATTTGTGTTGCTTGACAATTTTTATTGCGATGCAGAAGTAAGTGCTGATGGACATAACTGGAGCATGGGTGGTTATGCAACGGATTACCTGGAGAAAACTTGGCCGACAGGTTATGGTGGCAGGGGAGGAGATTATGATGGTGAAGGCAACCGGCTCATTGCAAATAACAAAAATGGATTTATCTGGGATCAATGTAAACGCGCCGGAGTAAATTATAGAACGTACGGAGAATTTGCTGATGATGCCAAACCAAATATTCCTGTATTAAAAGATCACTATTGCGTTTCTTATACCGGTTGGGATTTGGGTGTGCGGGATACAACGCGGGTGAGTCAGTGGAAAAAAGATTTCGATTCTTTGTTATCAACGAATGCACTTCCACGATTAAACACGATGCGATTTGGCAATGATCACACAGAAGGAATGACAAAAGGAAGGCCTACTCCGTTTGCGCATGTGGCAGACAATGATCTTGCTGTTGGAGAATTCATTGCTTACTTGAGCAAAAGTGCTGTGTGGAATGAAAGTGTAGTTTTTATTTTAGAAGACGATGCGCAGAGTGGCGCGGATCATGTCGATGCACATCGCACCACTGCGTATATTGCTGGTGGTTATGTGAAACGGCATTTTGTTGATCACACGATGTACTCAACAACATCCATGTTGAGAACAATGGAATTGATTCTTGGTATGGGGCCGATGACCCAGTATGACGCAGCGGCGACACCGATGTGGCGATGTTTTTCTACGTCGCCGGATTCTGCTGCTTTTCAGTCATTACCTGCTAATATCGATTTGAATGAAAAAAATATGAGTTCGAATGAACTCTCAAAAAAATCCGCACAATTTGATTTTAGTGGGGAGGATCGTGTGTCCGAAAATCAATTCAATGAAGTGTTGTGGAAAGGGATAAAAGGAATGCAGGCAATAGTTCCGGCACCGAAAAGAGCGGCTTTTGTAAAGACAGTATCGGGGGATGATGAATGATAAAATTATTTAGCAGTATCACGGTTTAAATTTCCTATGTGAACCTATGTGGTAAATTTTTTTCACCACATAGGCACATAGAAACATAGGTTCACATAGAAAATTCAAACTGTGATACTGCTAAATAGTTTGGGGATTTTGAGATTTGTTATAAATCTCAAAATCCCCAATTCCAAAATCAAAAAAATATTCACAAGACTATTCTTACCAATTTCTCTCATTTCTCCATCTGTGACCATAGGCATGTCCACGGCCATGTTCCCTGTCATCACGATCACAATCATCGCGATAATAACCACGGTCATTTCTCCTATAATCATTGTTATAATATCTTGTGTTCTCGTAGCCATATCCATCGTAGCTATTTCTCCTGATTACAACAGGACGATCACATTCACGCTGGTAATAAACCGGTGCCGGATCATTATAAACAACTACAGGGGCAGGTGGAGGACAAAACACCCTGGGTATCGGAGGGCCAAAATTAACTCTTGCCTGAACGTACACTTGTGCATTACCGTTAGTAGCGACAAAACATCCAGCAATAATTAAGGAAGCGAGGAGTAAGCGTTTCATAGTCGTAAATTTTAGTTATTCAATTATATCAGTCAACATGAACTGACAACTATAAGACTTGCTTAGTTCCTTAAAATTTAATCTTCGTTTACCCGGGATTGTTAAAGTTAGTGTTAAGAAAGTGAGAAGTGGGAACCGGCGGGTAGCGGAGGAATTATGAGGCAACATCTATTCAATGATACACAAGCCCGTCTACCACGCTCGCATTTGCTGATCATCACTTGCCATTCACATCCGCTACCATTTTCGCACTTCATTCCCTATACCCAATGACCGCCATTCCCATATCGTGCCATTCGATCTGAATATTTTGCAAACCTGACTGTAAATAATCTTGTTTGATTTTTTCTGCGAATTCCAGCGCCGCTTCTTCATTGCTATTTTTTTCGAGACGCGATACCATTACCAATCTGCCGCCGATTCTGAGCATATTACTTAATTGCATTAACGCTTGCTGCGATTCTTTTCCCGGCGCAATAAAATCATTTGCATAAATAGTATGAAAATAATAATGCGGGTAAGGGAGTTCGTGTGCACTTCCGATATGCAATTGCAGCAACTGATCCTGTATCAGTTTTTTATTTCTTTTATAAGACTGCCGATACATCGTGATCGACGAATCGATCCCCGCGAGAAAACCAATTTTTAGTTTTCTCGCAACTTCCTGCAAAGTGTATCCTGATGCATAACCGATTTCAAGTATGTGTTGGTAAGGACGAATATCCAATTGATCGATTGTCCATTCCGTAATTGTTTTATTTTTCGCGATTCGCAGGCAGTTTGATAATCTGTTCATATATCCTGCACTCTTGCTCAATGTCGGCGCTGTTGTTATCAGTTGCATAAAAAAAGATAAAGGTTTTGGTAACCGGTCCGATTATTTTATAGGTTCACTTTGTTCTTCAAAATGGTCGCTGTCTTTAAAGCGTCCGCCGAAACGATCGCCGCAACGATTTTTCCATTCTTGCTTAAATTTTTCTCTTTCTTCCGGAGTCATATTTACCCAACGTTGATGCATATTATGTTTCCAACGTTGATGGCGCCCCCATCTGCCTCCTCCATGAAAACCTCCGAATAAAATTTTTGACAATACAAAAATTCCGAGTGCCTGCCAGAATGTAATAACACTTACATGTAATACACCTGCCAAAATATTATTCCATAAGAGCATTACGATCGCACTAAAACCTCCGAGGAAAAGAACCGCAAAAAAGAGGATCTTAAAAAATGTTGATGCCCTGAAATTCTTTTTCATACAATTTATTTTTTTAGTAATTCAGTAATTCATTCCGCAAATCGCTTAACCTGTTTCTCAGATGCAATACTGCATAGCGTTTGCGTGATATCAATGTATTGACGGTTGTTCCGGTTTTCTCAGCAATCTCTTTGAACGGAATATCCTCCAACTCGTGTTGTACAAAAACTTCTCTTTGCTCCTGCGGTAATTCGAGTAAGGCTTCATTCAAAGTTTCCCAAAAAATATTCCGCAGATGTTCCGTTTCGGGATTACTACTGTCGTCAAAAAGAATATCCCTGAAACCTGTCATTCCTTCTTCATCTTCTTCCGGAAGAAGATCATCCAGCAATGCCGGTTTTTTTTTACGATAACTATCCGTGATCTTATTTCGCGCAACTGTGAAAAGCCAGCTGCCTACCTGGTCGATGGGTTCGCCTGCCGCGGTGAACTGATACCAGACATCCTGCAAAATATCTTCTGCGTCGGCTTCATTATTCACGCGCTGGCGGATAAAGCCCAATAGCCTTTTACCAAACTGGCCAATAACGTTGGTTATATTTTTCCGCGAAGGGCTGTTCATTTCCGGTTCTATCGTCAATACATCATCCATGTCTATTGCGGTAGACGGATGAAAGTTCATAATATTTTAAGTTTCAGGAAAATTTTGTCTGCACCAGGATCTGCGTGGGTTGATTAGTCGATTGGTTGAATAGTCGATTGGTCGATAAGTGTCTTAGCCTATGAGAAATATATTTTATATCAGGGTTTATCAGGTTGACCAATCGACTATTCAACCAATCGACTAATCAACCTACACAAATTCAGACTCAGACCACGGTTCTCAATTCTGCCCAGCGCGTGCTATACCTCTCCGAACGAAGCTCCTGTCGCATTTTCCAATTTTTGTTGATGCCGGTTGAGCAAAATTTCACCGGGTCATCGCGCATGCTAAAATTGACATTATCGATCGCACTCATTAAAAACCGATGCATATTGTCCTGGCCCGAATGAAATAAATTTCCCTGGATCGATTTGTCAGGCTCCAGTCCACTAAGCATTACACCCGCTTTTTTATATTGTTTTCCTTCTTCAAAAAGATCTTCTACAAGCTGAAGAGCGAGTTTGATCAATTCATTCGTAAGAGAACTTGCCGACGACAATGTAATATTTGCGCTGACGGATCCGCCATAATGAAAGTTTGCAGAATGATCCGACTCCCGCGGAACAAGAAACACGTTGATATTTTTTGCGGCGCCTCTTTGCCGGCGTAATTTTTCTGCTGCTCTGGAAATATAAGTGGCCACGGCTTCTTTTAGTTCACTCAATGCAGAAACAGGTCTGCCGAACATGCGCGTGGTCGCAATCATTTTTTTTTCTGTAAGCTCCTTTGCCATCGTAATAGATGGTTCGCCATTTAATTCTTTGATAAGCCTTAATCCCACCACGCCTCCTAAGTTTTTATGCGCCCATGGTTCGGGCATCAGCGATAATTCCAGCGCATTGGTAATACCCCAGTTGATGAGTTTGTTTGCATAGGCTCCACCGATACCCCAAATTGCGCTTACCCTTGTCTGTTGTAAAGCTGCAATGCGCGATTCATCGGTATCCATTACCTTGATACAATTTGTAGCCTGCTTATTTTTTTTGGCCATATGGTTCGCAATCTTGGCCAGTGTTTTTGTTGGTGCTATGCCGACAGAAACAGAAATTCCGGTCCACTGTTCCACTGTCTCCTTAATTTGTTTCGCATATGCATGCAGTTGAGCAGATGAAAAATTATCGAGACTAAGAAATGCTTCATCAACAGAATATACTTCTGCAGGAGCAAGCTGGCGAAGTGTTTCCATCACCCGCCAACTCATGTCTCCATACAAATGATAATTGGAAGAAAAAACAGCGATATCATTTTTTTTGATGATGTGCATGGATTGAAAATATGGCTCTGCCATTCCAACCCCTAATTTTTTTGCTTCATCGCTTCGGGAAACAATGCATCCGTCGTTATTGCTTAATACAACCACTGGCTTGTGTAACAGGTCTGGCCGAAACACGCGCTCACAGGAACAATAAAAACTATTGCAGTCAACAATAGCAAACCATTTACGCGGAGCAGACGCAGGCTCCTGCAATTTTGTATCGAGTTTAAATTTTTGTTCCATTGAAATATGGTTTGATGATTCGATTTCTTCGGTGCATATTTTTTGGATAGGTTTAATGGTTAATGATTTTGCACATTCGAAAATCTGTCACAAATAGTGCGGCGTCCTTTTACTTACCCGAGAACAATATCATTACATAAAAATGTTTGTCCTTGAATATTGAGTGTTGAATATTGATTATTGAATGTTTCCCAAAAAAATATTCAATAATCAATATTCAACACTCAATACTCAAGTTTATGCATCTTGAGAAAATAAATATTGCTCATGGCGCATGAATCACATACGTTACCACTCCCCACACCATAAATTCTGCGCTGGAAGTGTCAATATCGATCGGTGATAACCTGGGTGTTTCCGGTAAAAGTCTTATTTTATTAAAATTTTTTTCGAGCCGGCGAATCAGCATTTCGCCGTTGAGTGCTGCGATAATCACTCTTCCGCTTATTGCTTTTACCGCACGATCTACGATTACTACATCGCCATCATAAATGCCGGCGCCAGTCATAGCGTCACCTTTCACTCTCATAAAAAATGTAGCAGGCTTGTTGCGCACCAGCTGCTCATTGAGATCTATACCTCTTTCCATATAGTCGTCGGCAGCGGCGGTAAAACCGGTTGCGTTGGCTGTTTGCACGTCATGCTGCGAAAAATTCTTCGACCCTTTATAAGCCGCTTCATAAAAAAAATCCCCTTCCATAAAATTTATTTTTATTTACTAAATATTTTAGTAAATTTATGCTAAGTTTTTGATCAATCAAATTTTTTTATTAAAAAAATTGACTAAAAAAATAAACAAAGATGTGCACAGGGTTAATGTGGTTACGCACATGTACAGGCACTGGTATAAGTATTGAAACGAAATAAAGAAATCCGCGGTGAGCGGTGAAATGACAAAACGAAAAGTTATGCAAACAATTATTCAAAACACGCCGGGTTACAGGATTAATGAATACCTGTTGGTATTAAGTCCGAATGAAGAATTAAAAAACAAGATCAGGGAAGTAAAAAAAGAATTTTACGACAAGTACGAAGCGAAAACTGCTTCGTGGGGTAAACCTCATGTAACGCTTGTAAATTTTGTGCAGATCGAAATGTTGGAAGATCGTATCGTGAACAGGTTAAAGACAATTGCGATGGGATATCATCCGATTAAAATTGAATTGAAAGATTTCGGAAGTTTTCCTTCTCACACCATTTATATAAATGTGATAACGAAAGAACCGATCCGTAATCTTGTAAAAGAAATTCGTGAAGTGCAGAAGTTGATGAAGCTCGACAAGGACAATAAACCGCATTTTATTGATGAGCCGCATATTACTGTTGCGAGAAAACTTTTGCCATGGCAGTATGAAAAGGGATGGCTTGAATATTCACATCGTCATTTTACGGGTCGCTTTATTGCCGACAGTATGTTATTGTTGAAACGCAGGGTGGGAGAAAAGGCATGGCAGATTGCGCAACGGTTTGAGTTTATGAATATGCCTGTTTCAACAAAACAGGGAACACTGGATTTTGTGTAGAAGATGAGAGAGTGAATTGAGGTTGAGATTAAGGTTGAGATTTAGATTGAGCCTTTGATGCCAATATAGATTTGCTGTGAAAGAATTTACGAACCATGAATTCATTTCCTTAACGAGGGATTGAAAAAATTTTTTAACTAAACAAAATGATTCTCGCATAATAATAACACAGATTTTATAATTGCTTCTCACGTCTCAGGTTTGTGATCAGGCATTACCACTCGCGCCGTTAGCCATTCATCACAAAAAATTAAATCATGTCAAATAAACTGAGACAGGATCATGTGCCTGTGTCCGGCTCTTTAAAAGAAGATGCGGATCAATATCTCAAAGGAAGGGGCGCACAAATAAATACAAAAAATCGTTTTTTAAAAGATGAACGAACAAAGGAACATATTGAAGGCATCGACGATTGGACGGAAACAAATGTAGCGACACAGTATATCGAGCAGGAATCAAAAACGATCGTAAATAAAGTGGATAGTCCTGATGTTGGTATGATGTACAGCATGAATCCATACGCAGGATGTGAGCACGGATGCATTTATTGTTATGCGCGAAATGTGCATGAATACTGGGGTTATAGCGCGGGACTTGATTTTGAGCGAAAGATAATCGTCAAAAAAAATGCTCCGCAACTACTGAGAAAATTTTTGATGAACCCCAAATGGGAATGCGTCCCGATAGGTTTGAGTGGTAACACGGATTGTTATCAACCCGCGGAACAAAAATATCAGTTGACGAGAGGAATATTGGAAGTATGTAACGAATTCAATCAACCGGTTGGGATGATCACAAAAAATGCAGGTATGCTGCGCGATAAAGATCTGTTGCAGGAAATGGCCTCAAAAAAACTTGTTTCTATTCTCGTTTCTATTACCTCGTTCAATGAAGAATTAAGAAGGCTGATGGAACCGCGAACGACAACTGCCAACCAGCGTTTAAAAACAATCCGGGAGCTGAGCGATGCCGGCGTGCGCATGGGAGTAATGATGGGGCCAATGATACCCGGACTTAATGAACACGAAATGCAACGCATCATGAAAGAAGCAAAAGACAATGGCGCCACCTTTACGGCCTACACGTTTATACGATTGAATGGTGCGATCAAATTTTTATTCCATGACTGGCTTTATAAAAATTTTCCGGAAAGAGCAGACAAGGTATGGCATCTGATAGAAAATAGTCACGATGGAAAAGTAAATGATACAAGATGGGGACTACGTATGCGTGGCGAAGGAAATATTGCCGACATGGTGAATCAGCAATATAAAAAGTATGGAAAGATCTATGGACTAAATGCAGAAAGATGGGAGCTTGACTGCACAAATTTCCGAAGACCAGGAGAGCAGGGGAAGTTGTTTTAGTTTTTTTAGTTGAAGAGAAGGGCAGAAAAACAGAGCGGGAAAAAAGAATGAAGGAACAGAGCGAAAAGCGAATGGCTATGCACTCTTCGCTCTGTTCCTCCGCTCTTCTTCAGTCATAATACTTCCTTCTCACCGTGATTTCACCCATTTATTTTTTTCTATGCTGTGTAATTTACAGACCTAAATTTTTTTTATGTCTGATGAATTTGAAAAGTTAAACACCGAAGAAAAAATAAAAGCGGAAAACGAATTTCTTAAAATGAAAATGATGCTTGAGCACGGAGCAGATTTTTATATTTCGAATGAAGGTCCGCCGGAAATCGAAAATGATTTTCTGAGATATGTCATGGCTTTTGAAAAGCAACATGCAAATCCTGTTTATACAACAGTATTCAAAAAAATTGGAAGCCCGACACATTTCAAGCCCGTGATATCAATTTCCGAAGCCGATATTGAAACGGAATATGAAAAGCTGATGGACTATATGAACGAGCACGGTGTAGATCTTGCCTGTTGTAGTCCAAATATTTCAGTTAGAGAATTGTATCGTTTCACTATTGAGGAGTTATTTGATAAAGAAATCGCGGATATCAATGTTCCGGGAATGATGAGTTCTTTTATATACGATGAATTTTATCCGGATCATGAGTATGATAATTCAAGAGTAGCGATCGATGAATGCATCACGTATATCTTTTCAAAAAAGCCATTTGAATTTATGGGTCATTTTGATAAGATCGATCTGCAATTGAATGACCGTTGCGGACTATCGGAAAAAGATTTTCAGTCAGTCATCAATCGGTTTAAAGATGTATTTATTGAAATTGATCTTCGATATGCTGAAGTCGAAAGCTGCGAGTTTAGTAAGGAGCATTGTTATGTAAGAGGAAAATATGGTGTCGATCTGACAAATCCGCCGGATAAGATCAGCATCGATGATCATTGGGTCGTTGAGCTGCGATATATAAAGGATTATGGCTACTGGTATATTGTAAATGTTCAGCTATACGGGTTGAAAATTTGATGTTAAATAGCTTGTGAATTTTTATGAGCTAATCGAGTTGATCGAGTTGATTGGTTGATTCTTTGCGCTTTTGCGTCTTTGCGTGAAAATCCTCACGCAAAGACGCAAAAGCGCAAAGAATCAACCAATCAACTCAGAACAATTCACTGCTGTTACACGTAATAATTTTCAGGTAACAAAAAAATATTCTCCAATTATTTGGAACATTCGAAAAAAAAATTCCATCTTTGCAATCTCAATAAAAACGAAAGATGACACTAACATTCATGTATATCACCCAGAACCCGCTAGTCGTGACCGACTATGCAGTTTGCGGAAAGGAATATGTTATGTGTTAAGTTATAAAAGTAAACCTAACAATACTCAGACCCCCGCGACTTGCGGGGGTTTTTGTTTATAATCAATTGACAAATGAAACTATCAATCATAAAATAATTATATGTCGAAGCAAACAGCATACGGATCACCAGGAATTTTTTCTTTTATAAAACGGGCCATTAAAGGTGAACAACAAGATTACACAACGCTGAACATGCGCAAAGCAGTGCTCATGCTCGCCATCCCGATGATCCTCGAAATGGCAATGGAAAGTGTGTTCGCTGTAGTTGATCTTTTTTTTGTAGGTCATCTTCAAAACAGTCAGCATACACTGCAAACAGTTGCGTTGACAGAATCTGTTCTTACTATCGTGTATTCATTGGCAATAGGAATCAGTATGGCGGCAACTGCCGTTGTTGCAAGACGCATCGGTGAAAAAAATCCCGATGGCGCTGCTCGCGCAGGTGTGCAGGCAATATGGATCGCAGTGATATTAACTGCAGCAATCAGTATCTCGGGTTTTATTTTCGCTGCAGATATATTGCGTTTGATGGGAGCCGAACCGGAAACTGTTGCTATTGGTATCAACTACATTCACATCATGATGGCCGGAAGCCTCGTGATCATGTTGCTTTTTCTTATCAATGGAATTTTTCGCGGTGCCGGTGATGCCTCCATGGCGATGAAAAGTTTGTGGCTCGCCAATATTTGCAATATTATTTTATGTCCACTATTGATTAATGGCTTGGGACCAATTCCTGCTTTTGGTTTGACAGGAGCGGCAATAGCAACAACAACCGGAAGAGGAATCGGCGTTTGTTATCAACTCTACCATTTGTTCAAAGGAAAAGGCATTGTAAAAATTCATGCGCGTCATTTGCCATTGGAATGGCCTGTGATAAAATCAATCGTAAGTATTGCTTCACCAGGTACATTGCAGTTCATCATTGGTTCCTGCAGTTGGATATTACTTTCGCGTTTGGTTGCGGAAACAGGACATAGTGTTGCTTCTGCAGGATATCAAACAGCCATACGCATTGTGATGTTCTTTCTATTACCTGCATGGGGAATCAGCAATGCGGCGGCCACATTGGTCGGACAAAATCTTGGTGCCGGACAACCACAGCGCGCAGAGGAAGCAGTTATCAAAACAGCAAAATATAATGCGCTGTTCATGGCTTCAGTTTGTCTTATCTTCATTGTATTTCCTGATCCCATTATTTCTGTTTTCACCAATCAGCAGGATGTAAAAGAAGTTGCAGTAAAAGCATTGCGCATCATTAGCTCTGGATATGTTTTTTATGGAATCGGTATGGTGATGACAAATGCGTTTAATGGTGCCGGTGATACATGGACTCCCACATGGATAAATCTTTTTGGATTTTGGTTATTCCAGGTGCCGCTGGCATATTTACTGGCCAGGTATTTTGAACTTGGTCCAACAGGAGTGTTCATTGCAATTCCAGTATCTGAAACCCTGATCACTATTATCGCTTACATTTTATTCAGAAGAGGAAAGTGGAAAAATGTCAAGGTATAATCTTTGCGCCTTTGCGTCTTTGCGTGAATACTTAAATTTCATCTGCATGAAGATCGAAACTTTCTATTTTCAAGCAAAGGCGCTAAGTCGCAAAGTTTATACTCTGATATAAATTTTTCTTCTATCCATGATCACTGCGATCATCCAAAAAAATGCAACGATGATCAATGCATACAAAAGAGAACCAATCTTTAGGTCTTCCGAAACAGGTTTGCAAATATGTTCATACAACCATGGCAATGGTGTGATATAAACCGGGTTTCCTTTTTCATCAGTCTTATCGATCCAGCGAACCAGGCCGAGCAATCTTGGGATGAATCCACTCAGCACATAAATGAAAAGTGGATTTTTTCCAAACACATCAAATGCTTTGCTCCATCTGCCGCGCCAATTTCTAAACTCTATAACATCCATCAGCACACATAAAAGCAGAATAGCTAACCCCGATGTATAGACGACGAATGAGCTGGTCCATATTTTTTTGTTGATGGGGAAACTCATATCCCAGCAAAAACCTAAAAACACAAGTACACAACCAGCTACGAAAAGTTTTGTGATGGCTTCATATGTTCTCCCTTTTTCTACAAGATAATTTCCAACGAAATAACCGAAGATCACCTGTGTGATTGCAGGTATTGTACTCATCAATCCTTCCGGGTCAAAAGGAACATGTTCGCCGCGATACAAATGCGCAACACCCAAAATTGCTTTGTCGATATTTGTTCCGAAATTTCCCTGCAGGCTATAAGGATCGCCAGGTTCTCCCAGCAATAAACACAATATCCAATATCCGAGCAATAATACGGCGCTCATAAAAAATGCACCGCGTATCTTGAAATAATAAATAATAAGAGAAGCAAAAAAATAACAGAGTGCAATTCTTTGGAGAACACCGAGAATCCTGACACCTGTTTCCGGATTTTTAGGATTGACCCAATGCCTGAACACAAGTTCGTTATCTTCCCATCTCACAAATGGAAACCAATTAAGAAATAGACCAATACCGAAAATGATCAGTGTCCTGGAAAAAATCTTTTTTAAAAATGCTGCATCACCGGCTGATTGAAGTCGGGGCATTACAAATGCGAGCGAGTTGCCGACTGCAAACAAGAAGAAAGGAAAAACAAGATCGGTAGGTGTGCATCCGTGCCACGAGGCATGTTCGAGTGGTGTGTAAATATTCTCCCAGTTGCCCGCATTATTCACCAAAATCATAAAAGCAACGGTGGCGCCACGGAAAACGTCGAGTGAGTAAAAACGCTGGTTCATAAGCTCTTAATATTTGGAATTCAGGCCCGAAGGAAGTAAAGAAACAGATTGACCGCTTTATCACAGACTATCATCGCCAGTTACGCAGGAAAGGCTCGTCGTTGTTTCATACTAAAAGCCTGTTTTTCAATAAATAAACTGCGAATGTAAATATTAAAATCTATTATATTTGCACGGAATTGAATCTGGTATCTTATTTTCTTATGAAAAGCGCTGATTTTATTTAGCCGGGTGACGATGATGAGTGATGTAAAACCGGATGCTAAAAAATGAATAATCCTGTGACTAAGAGCTGGTGTCTACTACATTTGTTGTTAAAAATATTTGGAAGGGTATAATGAGTTATCGTTAAGATGCTCACTTGTACCCTTTTCTGTTTAAGGTATATGCCGAATTAAAAAACGGCTTACAGTGGTCAGAAAAATTTACTGACTATTAATCGGTTACAAAAAATAATTGTGACTGAGGTGGCGAAGCTGTGCAGTTTTTGGATTTCATGAATGCGTGGTAAATAAATATCGTTAAATGATTTCACGTTTGATGTTGATGTGATATTATTTGAGATTTTTGCAATCATTTAAATCGGCGCTAAGTCAATTATTCAAAAATCACTGATCATGGGAGTAGAAAGAAAATGGTATGCACTTTACACAAAACCTCGATGGGAAAAAAAAGTGTATAGCCTGCTCTCGGAAAAACATATTGAAAGTTATTGTCCGCTGAATAAAGTGACACGGAAATGGAGCGACCGGATGAAAACCATTGAAGAGCCATTATTTAAATCTTATGTTTTTGTTCGTATCAATGATGAGTTGCAGAGCCAGGTGCGCATGACCCCCGGCGTTATGAACTTTGTTTATTGGCAGGGTAAGCCTGCAGTCGTGAAAGACAAAGAAATTGATGTGATCAGAAAATTCCTAAATGAATATGATAATGTGATCGCGCAGCCCATGGATCTGAAACCGGAAAGCAAAGTAAAAATTCAACAGGGCATATTCATGGATAAGGAAGCAAGGATATTAAAAGTGCAGGGAAATAAAGTGCAGGTAGTTATTGAGAGCATCGGTTATTCGCTGATTGCATTTATAGAAAAATCGAACGTGGTTTTAACAAAAAAGTAATGGAAATTATCGGAACATTAAAAACTGACAAAAGAAAATCCTGCATTATTTCAAAGTATTCTTGTAGGTTTGAAAATAATCGGGACAACGCCATGCAAATTCTTCGTTCATCAAGAGATTTCTTATGTGGGTTAGTTTTAATTGCGGTGGTTCTTTCATTTAGCTCCTGCGCTAATATGAGACAGTTAACATATTTGCAAGGTCAGTTTGATACCGCAAGACTCAGCCAGGTAAACCCTGTTGATCCGATCATTAGAAAAGGAGATCTTCTAAGTATTATTGTATTTAGTGATAATCCGGAAGCCACCAAAATATACAATCAGTCTTTAATAGTAACCCCAAATACGTCTGGATCTGGTGCTTTGAGCGCGACACCAGGAATGGCCTCATCTGGAGGAAGTACCGCATCACCTACCGCTCCTGGTTACCAGGTCGATGAAAAAGGGGATATTGTTTTCCAAGGGTTGGGCAAATTACATATTGAAGGTTTAACGAAGGCACAGTTGAAGGATACATTGGATGCACATTTAAATCAATATCTTGCCAATCCCTACTATAATATTCGTTTTCTAAATTATAAGTTCACGATGCTTGGAGAAGTAGGAAAACCAGGTGTAATATCTATTCCTGGGGAAAGGGTGAACCTATTGGAAGCGCTTTCCCTTGCGGGAGATATGACGTTTTATGGTCGGCGCGACAATGTTCTGGTGATACGGGAAAATAACAATAAAAGGGAATTTGCCAGACTCGATCTTACTAAACCGGAAATTATGGCTTCGCCCTATTTCTATCTTCAACAAAATGATTTGGTTATCGTAGAGGCTAACAACAAGAAAGCAGCCGCAAATGACGTTGTTACAGCACGCAATATATCTATAGCGCTCGCATTTGTATCAACCTTTGCGATCATTTATAGTTTATTTAGAAGATAAATTTACTGATCCAATTTTTATATGCCTGAAGCAACAAACGGGTTTGAACAAAAAAGTGTAGCGATAAACGAGATTTCGTGGAAGCTTGGTCCAAGGGATTTTATTTTTAAGAACATAAAATACGTTCCTTGGATCATTATTTCTGTTGTTGCAGCACTGGCGCTTGCCTATATTAAAATAAGATATACTCCGCGTATTTATCATGTCCAGTCCTCGATGTTGATCAAGAATGACCGCAATTCAAATTCAAAAGATGATCGATTTGATGAATTGTTCATGAGCCAGGGATCCACCAACCTAAGCAATGAAATTCAAATACTTTCCTCGCGTCCTATGATGCAAAGAGTGGCCCACAATCTTAATTTTCAGACACGCTATTATGGAACAGGAAAAGTACGTTCGAGTTTGTCTTATCCAAACGGACCAATCGAATTAAGCGTGATCCATCAAGGCGATTCTTCTGTTGGCTTCGATTTACAGGTGACTGTGTTGGACGATAATAGATTTACCCTCGGTAAATCGACACATCCAATATCCTTCGGACAACCTTTCGATATAGGTGCCAACAAATGTACTCTTTACAGAAACAAAGATATCAGTGTAAATAATTATTCAAGTCCTATATTTTACGTAAGATGGGATCCTTTGAGTGTCGCTGGAAATGCATTGATAGAAGGGTTAAAAATTATTCCGCCTGCTGATCAGTCAACTATACTAACCTTAACATATGAAAGCGAAAATTTTAATTTGGGAAGAGATGTGTTGAATATGTTGATGCGGGTGTATGATACGCTGATCATCGAAGATAAAAACCGTATTGCATTGAATACGCTCAGTTTTATCAACAAGCGCCTTGATACATTGGAATACCAATTAAGTAGTCTTGAAAGTGGCATTAGGTCATTCAGAGCAAATCAAGAGGTCTTTGATATCGAAGGACAATCCAAAATGTATTTAGATAATATCGGTGAGAACGCCAGGCTCATTGCTAACCAAGAAACACGAATCAGTATTGTTGATTACCTACTCAGTTATATTAATGATACTAAAAATATTTATGAGCTGGTGCCTATCAACCTCGGTATTGAAGAGCCGGCATTAACTGCTTTGGTGGCCGAGTACAATCGCCTGGTGCTGGATAGAAAATCCAACCTTAAGACCACCAGACCCGATAATCCACTTATTCTTACAATCGAAGGAAATCTCGAAAAAATTAGGCATAATATAGCACAAGCGCTGGTCAATGTGAAACAAGGGTATCTGATTGCTCGGAATAATATTACACAACAAAAAAATGGTCTCGAAGGTCAACTAAGATCTTTGCCGGGAAAATCGATGCAGCTCGTAAGTATTAACAGACGACAGAAAATTTTAGAAAACCTTTATTCATTTCTGCTACAAAAAAAAATAGAGACTTCTATTTCCTCGGCCTCTACAATTTCGAATTCAAAAGTAGTGGAACCTGCCATGATCAATAACAATCCGATTAGCCCCAACAAAAATAAAATCTATACTTTTTATTTATTGATGGGGATTATCATTCCAGTTGGAGTAATTGCACTACTAGAACTGATGCGCGATAAAGTGGACAATCGCCTGGATGTTGAGAAACACACACATGCACCCATACTGGGTGAGATTGGCCATTCGGATGATGAAAGTGCATTGGTAGTTACCAAAAACAGTCGTCGTTTTGTGGCAGAACAATTTCGCATTTTAAGAAGTAATTTGAAATATCTCACAGCAAAAAAAGAAAATCCTTCTTTACTTGTCACTTCATCTTTCAGTGGCGAAGGAAAATCATTTATAAGTACGAACATTGGCGCCGTGATGGCATTGTCTGGCAAGAAAACGGTGATCATGGAATTCGATATTCGTAAACCAAAAGTTTTGGAAAGCCTTGGCCTCAAAAGAAAAATGGGTATTACGAATTATATTATTGGCAGGGCAACAATAGATGATATCATTATTCCGGTGCCTGGTTTTGAAAGTTTGTATGTGATTGCGTGCGGACCGATACCCCCAAATCCGGCCGAATTGCTGCTCGATAGTAAACTTGACGATTTGATGAATGAGGTGCGTAGTCGTTTTGAAGTAGTCGTTATGGACACCGCTCCTGTCGGATTGGTGAGTGATTCGATCACATTGGGTAAATATGCTAATTGTACTTTATTCGTAATAAGAATGGGACAAACTTATCGCAAAATTCTCAGATTGGTTGAAGATTTGTACATAGAGAAAAAACTTCCTTCCATTTCACTCGTGTTAAATGACGTAAAACTCGAAGGCGGATATTATAGCGGATATTATGGCGGATATGGATATTATGGTGGATATGGGTATGGCATTGAATCAGGGTATTTTGAAAAGCCCGCTAAAAAGAAGGCGGTTCCGCCCCACAAACAATTTGTTCGGTGGTGGAATAAATGGTTTAGCTAAATAATTGTCTGATTACTTGCCATAAAAATACCGTTACTGATCGTTGCAATTTTTAATTTATTCAATAGTACCTGATGCCTACTGAACTCATTATAGAATCCGGAAGAATTGAAAGAAATTATTGGAAAGACCTTTGGGTATATCGGGAATTATTTTATATTCTTAGCTGGCGCGATATTAAAGTGCGCTACAAACAAACGGTAATTGGTGCTGCTTGGAGTATTGTGCGCCCATTACTTACCATGTTGATCTTTACCGTATTTGGGAAAATGGCAAAGATACCTTATAGCGGATCTGCTCCATATCCAATCATGGTATATGCAGGCGTTTTGCCATGGCAATTTTTTTCCAACGCTTTATCAGAAGCGAGTAACAGCCTGATAGGAAATTCCAACCTTATAACAAAAATTTATTTTCCGCGCCTGATAATCCCCGCTAGTTCGGTGATCGTAAGTCTTGTAGATTTTGCAATTTCTTTTGTACTTATGCTAATATTAATGGGATGGTATCATTTCCTTCCCCCAATACAAATTTTATTGTTGCCATTGTTTATTATTATGGCATTTCTTTGTTCCTTCGGAGTAAGTCTCTATATCACTGCATTGAATGTCAAATACCGTGATTTCCGTTATATTATTCCTTTCATCGTACAATTTGGCTTATATATTTCACCGGTTGCCGTCAGCAGTTCTGTTATCCCTGCAAAATGGAGACTACTCTATTCAATCAATCCAATGGTGGGAGTGATCGATGGATTTAGGTGGTGTATATTGGGAGATGAAAAAATATATTTACCGGGTTTTCTAATATCCTGGGCTGTTATCTTTTTATTTTGCATAATCGGTGTTCGTTATTTTAGAAAAACGGAGAAAACTTTCGCGGATAATATATAATGCTACCTTATCAGCCTCGAAAAATTATCTCAAAAAAAAGCAAGCATCAACTACAACTTCATGTCATTGCCGGTAATCAAAATAGAATCCTTAAGTAAAAAGTTCGTTATTAGTCATGAGGCTCCGGAGCGTTATACTTCGCTTCGTGACGAAATAGCCAAAAGGGCAAAAAAATTTGCCAGATCAAATAATAAAGAACAAAGACGGGCTTTGCGTGAAGAGTTTTTTGCATTGAATGATATAACTTTCGATGTTAAGCAAGGTGATCGGGTTGGAATTATTGGCCGCAATGGTGCTGGAAAAAGCACACTGTTGAAAATTTTAAGTCGGATAACCGAACCAACTAGTGGAAGAATTACCATTCGTGGACGTGTTGCTTCTTTGTTGGAAGTCGGAACAGGTTTTCATCCAGAATTAACTGGTCGTGAAAATATTTTCCTCAACGGCGCAATTCTTGGAATGAGTCGTGTTGAGATCCGCCGCAAATTTGATGAAATTGTAAATTTTGCTGAAATCGAAAAGTTTTTAGACACGCCGGTAAAACGGTATAGCAGTGGCATGTATGTACGTCTAGCTTTTGCTGTTGCGGCACATTTGGAGCCGGAAATCCTGGTAGTGGATGAGGTGCTTGCAGTAGGAGACGCACAGTTTCAGAAAAAATGCCTTGGAAAAATGGAAGAGGCAAGTAAGAATGATGGGAGGACTGTATTGTTTGTAAGTCATAATATGGATGCTATTTCCAATTTGTGTAATAACGGTATTGTGCTCGAAAAAGGAAGAGTTGCATTTTGTGGAGATATGTCGGAAGGCATCAAATTGTATCTTAATAATAGCAACCTGTCGAAGCTCGATGCGTGGACCAATCCAGAACCGAAACTGATTCCATACATTGCAAATGCTTCGATTGAATTGACAGGTGATCAACCCGAACTTGTATTAACAGTCGATTTATCCATACAAGCGGAAGGCATTCACAAACCCGCGTTTATAGCTTTCGATATTCAAAATAGCATGGGTGTCACTATCATGCAGGCCATTCCGCAGATCCAACCGTTTATAGAGTTTGAAAAAAAGGTTAAAAGATTCAGGACAGAAATTTTTTTAAATGGATTGATACCTGATAATTATTCACTTTCAATCTGGATCGGGCCGCATAACACAGAAACTTACGATTTCCAAAAAAATATTTTAGGATTTGAAGTCGTTCATTCACCAAACAAGGGGCGAACGTTTCCTCATCATCACGGGCATGGATATAGTGTTCCTGTGTCTTCGATCGCTGAAATTTAATAACCATTATCACAATATAAGCACCGAATGGCTGCAACAAAAAAAATCAGTAATGCTCTGCAATTAATCGGATTCAAAGTATCCAGGGCAGTTATCAAACCGGCACATAAAAAAATATATAGAAAGTACAGCGAATTTACAATGACGCCGCCTGAGATTTTTTTTGAAAATTTATTGCTATCAGAAAATCACCTGAAAAATATTTCGGGAGATATTGTTGAATGTGGTGTGTGGAGAGGTGGGATGATAGCGGGTATCGCAGAAGCCTTAAAAGGTCAGCAACGAAAATATTTTTTATTCGATAGCTTCGAAGGGTTGCCTCCTGCAAAAGAAATTGATGGCGAAAGAGCCACGAAATGGCAATCGGATACGACCGGCGATTTCTATTATGATAATTGTCGTGCGGAACAAGATTTTGCTATCAAAGCCATGTCAGCAACCGGGAGCGATTATAAGTTGATAAAAGGATGGTTCGAAAACACACTGCCAGAATTTAATGGATCAAACAATATTGCCTTACTTCGGCTTGACGGTGACTGGTATGAGTCCATCAGCATTTCACTTAAATTTCTTTTTCCGCTCGTTGTGAAAGGCGGTTTGATTATCATCGACGATTATTTAGCATGGGATGGGTGTTCAAAGGCAGTTCATGATTACTTGTCATCGATAAAATCAGCGAGCAAGATAAGGACTACGCCAAGCGGTGTTACTTACTTAATTAAATCTGAATAAATTTTTGTTGTATGTCTGATCATGAAGTGCAATACGAACATTCAGCGGAAATTCACAATCTGAAAACGCCGAAGCTCGTTGTTCCCATCATCATCGATAAATTAAAACCTTCATCGGTCGTCGATATCGGCTGCGGAACAGGTACCTGGTTAAGAATATTTCAGGATCATGGCATTGACGATATTTTAGGAGTTGATGGAGTTAACGTAGATACTAACGCGCTTTTCATTCCAAAAGAAAAATTCCAGGCCCACGATTTACGCAAAAAACTTGATCTCAAAAGGAAATTCGATCTCGTATTGTCTTTGGAAGTCGCGGAACACCTGGAGGAAAAATTCTCTGGCGACCTAGTCGATCTGCTGACTTCACTCGGTGACCGCATTATTTTTTCGGCGGCGATCCCAACACAGGGAGGGCAGAATCATATCAACGAACAATGGCAATCTTATTGGATAAAAAAATTCGAGGAGAGAAATTTTTGTTATTACGACCTAATCAGACCATTGGTCTGGGATATTCCGCAAATCGAATTTTGGTACAAACAGAACATGCTGTTCTTCTGCAAGACAAAAATTGATTTACCCAAATCAGCGTTGCAGTATGAAAACATTTTGCATCCCGATTTGCTGGATCAAAAAAATATGGAAATCAAAAAATTATATGATCGAATAAACAACCCTTCTTTCAGGTATTGCTATTCTAATTTGGTTAAAATAATATTTCATATAAAAAAATGAACAAGGGAGTATCGATAATTATCTGTTGCTATAACAGTGAAAACGTGATTGCAAAAACATTGTCGGCGATTGGCGCACAGGCCCATGAAAATTTCGCAATGGAAGTTGTACTGGTTGAGAATAATTGCACAGATAACACGGTTGCAACAGCCACAGCAACATGGGATGAGATTAAAAACCCTTTTCCTTTTCGCGTCGTAAAAGAAAAGCAAGCCGGGTTGAACTTCGCCCGAAAAAAAGGCGTCGCCGAAGCATCGCTTGAATATCTTATTTTTTGTGACGATGATAATTGGCTGGCCAATAATTATGCGGCTGAAGTTTATGCAGAATTTGAAAGAGATGAATCAGCAGGAGTGCTTGGCGGTTGGTCGGAAGGCGTGTACGAAACAACGGAACCCCCTTGGTTTAGTAAGGTAAGTACAGCCTACGCTGTAGGCGGAAGCATGAAAGAGTTATATGATTTTCCGGAATATGTGTGGGGAGCTGGCATGGCTTTGAGAACTAAACTTGCGGTGAATATTTTTACAAATCAGTTTCAAACAAAAGACAGGGCGGGTGATCTGCTCACGGCGGGTGGGGACAAGGAAATTTGTGACTACGCAAAAGCATATGGTTACACCGTAAAAAAAACGATGCGTTTGAAGTTCCAACATTATATTACAAAAGAGAGACTCAGCTGGAAATATTGTCTTAAACTATTTCAGGGATTTGGATATTCTTCTGCGCAACGACAGAAAAAAAATGCAGGCATAAATCTTATCTTGAAATTGAGAATGTGTAAAGCTCTTATGTCTTTTATAGCACTCAACCCCGGTGTATTCATTGATAGTATCGGCAGGAAAGAAGGTCAAATGAACACGTTGCAATTTTATTCTTTATTGGGTGCTTTTAAAAGTGCGATGGCAAGAAATTGATTTTTTTATATATAACAGTTAAGTGTATACGCAAATGGCGATAACAGAAAAGATCAGGATCAAATTGAATGCGATAAAAAATTTCTATTTGTTCCAGAAGGCGGGGTTACCTACTATTCAATACGACAAGATCTCCAAATCGGTCTTGAAAAAATATCTTCCCGCAAATCCTGTGACGATTGATTGCGGGGCTCATGATGGAACCGATTCAGTTGAATTATCAAGGATCATCGGTGGTACAATTCACGCTTTCGAGCCCGTCAGCGAAATTTTTCAACGATTAAAAAAAAATACCGTAGCATATAAGAGCATTCATTGCTATCAATTTGCGCTGAGCGATAATAACGGAGTCGGTTTGTTTTATGTGAGTGAAGGTAATTCCGACGCATCCAGCTCCTTACTTGAACCGAAGGAGCATTTGGTTGATCACCCCGATACCCGGTTTAACAAAAAAATTGAAGTGCCAATGTTGACACTCGACGATTGGGCAAAACAAAATAATATTTCCAAAATAGATATGCTCTGGCTTGACATGCAGGGCTTTGAATTGAATATGTTAAAAGCATCTCAAAAAATGCTTTCAACAGTTAAGGTCATTCATACCGAAGTGAGTTTGAAAGAAACTTATAAAGATGTTCCCCAATATCAAGAATATAGGACCTTTCTCGAAAGCAAAGGATTTTATCTCGTAGTGGAAGCAATACCTTCCGGTTGGGACATGGGAAATGCGCTCTTTGCCAGAAAATGATTGTATTGATGAGGGCCTCTTTAAAAATAAACTTTACGGATTTCTGGCCGGGATTTATCAAGAGCGATAATTATTTTTACAACTTGCTTTCACAACATTATGAAGTGAGCATCGCGGATGAACCGGATATTCTATTTTACTCTTGCTACGGAAAGGATTACCTGCAATTCTATTGCGTGAGAATTTTTTTTTCTGCAGAAAATATGCGCCCGGATTTTTCAGGATGTGATTATGCAATGACATTTGATTACCTGCAAAATCAAAAACACTACCGCCTTCCGCTTTACGGTTTGTATATTGAACAACGTGGTAATTTAAATGAACTTCTTCGTGTGAATACAAAAGAGCAGGCATTGGCTGCCTGGGCGAAGAAAACAAAATTTTGCTGCATGGTCGTGTCTAATGGAATATCCAAAAAAAGAATAGATTTTTTTCATGAGCTTTCCAAAGTAAAACAAGTTGATTCCGGTGGAAAATATTTAAATAATATTGGCGGTCCGGTAAAGGACAAGCTTTCCTTCATAAGCGACTATAAATTTGTTATTGCTTTTGAAAATTCTTCCTACCCGGGTTATACCACAGAAAAAATCCTGGACCCATTATATGTTCAAAGCATTCCGGTTTATTGGGGAAACTCATTAGTGGGGAATGACTTTAATAAAAAGAAATTCCTTGATTATGCTGATTACACGGATGCAAACGAACTGATTGAGGCCATGTTGGAAATAGAAAAAAACCCAGAGCTTGCTATTAATATGTTGATGGAACCTGTTTTCCCAAACAATTTTGTGCCTGAATACATCAATGACCGAAATGTTTTTTTATTTCTTGAGCATATCATTAAAAATAAAAAAACCGTTAAACCGGTTGCACAAACTTCGAAGAGCATTATCCATTCATTGAATAGAAGAAAAAGAGTGCTGCAGTACTACATTGAGAAAATGCTCAATAAAAATTTCCGGTAGTATAATTTACATTTCCCGGTCGATCTAAGAAATAATTGCTGATGAATGTAAAAAAAATTCTTAAAACAATCACTCCTTACGGGTTAGTGAAATACTACAGGAAGAAAAATCAGCGAAATTTATCTTCAACCGATACAATCGTAAAATTGCACGCGCTGATTGGCAATTCCATTTTGCAAAAAAACTTTTCTATTTGGATCATGAATCCTAAAATTGAAAAAAAATATCTTACAGTTGGCAATGATTGCATGTTGGACTGCAATATTCTTTTTGAATCGGGGGAAGGAGAGGTGATTATCGGAGACAGAGTATATATCGGGACCAGTACTATCATGTGCAGAACCCGGGTTGAATTTGAAACTGATATTTTTGTGGCCTGGGGAGCTTACTTTTATGATCATGACTCTCATTCCCAGGACTACCTCCTTCGCCAAAAAGATATACTTCAACAGCTCGCAGATTATCGGAATGGCATCAATTTCATTGCAAATAAAAACTGGGATTGTGTGAACACAAAACCTATCAAGGTTTGTAAAAATGCATGGATTGGTATGAATGCAATTATTTTGAAAGGTGTAACAATAGGTGAGGGAGCCATCGTTGCCGCGGGTAGCGTCGTTACTAAGGATGTACCTGCATGGACAATTGTTGCAGGTAATCCGGCCCAGGTTGTAAAACAAGTTGCTTCGAACAAACAATAACAATGCGAATATTAATCGTCGGTTCAGAAGGTTTTATCGGAAGTAATCTGACACATTATTTTACAAGTAATGGCAATGACGTATACGGATGCGATTTGTTCGAAACATCCAGGCATGCAGGTTATACATATCACAAAGTTTCCCGGCTATCGTCCGAATGGGATGATATTTTTTCTTCAATTAACTTTGACTATTGTATAAATGCTGCGGGAAGTGGCAATGTGCCATATTCCATGAATCATCCTTTTATTGATTTTGAGGCCAATACTCTGGATGCTATCAGGGTGCTCGATGCTATGCGCCGACATAATTCCTATATAAAATATATCCATATTTCCAGCGCAGCAGTTTATGGTACGCCGCTGAAATTGCCGGTTGATGAAGAAAGCGTTACCGCTCCGTTGTCGCCGTATGGCTGGCACAAGCTTATGGCGGAGAATATTTGTAAGGAATATCATACTGTATATCGTTTACCCATTGCTGTTATAAGACCTTTTTCCGTTTACGGAAACGGCCTATGCAAGCAATTGTTTTGGGATGTTTGTGAAAAATTGTTTGACCAGGATGAAATCGAATTGTTTGGGACCGGAAATGAATCCAGAGATTTTTTGCATGTTACCGATTTGGCAAGGCTAACGCAATGCATCATAGCGAATGATGATTTCAAGTGTAATACTTTTAATGGGGGAACCGGTATTGAAACTAGTATCGCGCGTGTTGCAGAAATTTTTCAGAAATATTATGGTGCAGGTAAGAAAATCTTGTTCAACGGAAATAGCAGAACAGGTGATCCACGAAACTGGCGCGCAGACACAAAAAAGATTTCAGCTATTGGATTTAAACCATCTACTGAATTGGAAGAAGGTATTCAATCTTATATTGCATGGTACAAAGCGACACAGCAATAACTACAAAACCCGAATTGGTATTTACACTTCCTGATTGTATGGGCGGCGTTTCGAATTTCAACAGGAATATCATTAACTATGCTTCCTTAAAAAAAAATTGTAGGGTCAAAGCAATTTTGTTACGCACGAGGGAAGATAAACGGCAGGCATACAGGGATGTTATTGCTGCTGACGAGGTTATTCGATTCGATTATTCTGTTTTTGAAAATCAATATTACGTCTGCAAAAGATTAAATAGTCTGATTGGTACTGATGCCGGCTGCGTTATAACTGACAATAGTCTTACGCTCAATACAGTTTCTTTGTGTAGAAATCCAAAAAAAATTATTTACCTGGTACACGATTATTTTTACATTCAAAACGCATTACAATATGAACCAGTGATAGACACTGCCATCGCGCATTCTTCTTTTTTTAAGGATATATTATGTACCGCGGAACCATTTAAATACAGCGCAAAAGCTTATTTTATTCCTTATGGTGTGGAGCAGCAGCCTATAGAGAAAATAAATAAAGGTTCAGGTAATATAAATTTGGTTTTTTTAGGCAGATGGGTCGAGGAAAAAGGGGTGCTTATGCTTCATGTTATTGAATCGATGCTGGCGGCAAAAGGTGTTCAGGCAAATTGGACGATCATTGGCTCTGGTCCATGTGAAGTTCAATTGAAACAACAATGGAAAGAAAATAATAATGTCGTCTTTATCAATCCTCCTACTACCGGTGAAGTGTATGCGATATTAAATAACCAGGATGTGTTGGTATTGCCAACAGGGTTTGAAGGAACTCCTGTTTCGATCTTGGAATCGATTTCCAACGGAGTGGTGCCAGTAGTATCTGATCTCCCCGGCGGCATCCGCGATATTGTCGACGATTCGATAGGCTATCGTTGCCAGCCGGGTGTTCCTTCGGAATTTGCAAATGCCATACAGGAACTTTACATGGACAAGAATAAGCTAAAGCAGTTACAGAAAAATGGATTATCATTAGCTAAGACCAAGTACGATATTCTAAAATCTGCAGATGCTTATTTTTCGTTCTTCTTACAACAATCGTCAATTCAAAAAGAAAAATATTTCCCTTCACCTTTTTTTTCCCGGCTAGATAAAAAATTTTATCCTGCAGGGTTCGTTTATTTTATCCGTAAAAGCAAGACCACATAAGTATGAATGCCGATCCATTGGTTAGTATTTTGATGACTGTTTATAATAGGGAAAAATATATTGAACAGGCGATCGAAAGTGTCCTGACTTCAACTTATTCTAATTTCGAATTGATTATTGTAGATGATTGTTCAAAAGACAGATCGTTTGAAATAGCTACACAGTATGCCCGCAAGGATCAACGCATCACTGTTTATCGCAACGAAAAAAATATCGGTGATTATCCAAATAGGAACAAGGCAGCCGGATATGCAAAAGGAAAATATCTGAAATATGTGGATGCAGACGACATGCTATATTATTATGGATTGGAAGTGATGGTAAAATTCACCGAACTCTTTCCCGAGGCCGGTTTTGGTTTAGGATGTTATCCAGACGAGGCGAGACCATTTCCGGCGCTGATTTCTCCAAGGGAAATATACTTGGAAAGTTTTGGTAAAGTAAATCATTTCGACAGGGCGCCTGGTTCTGGACTCATAAAAAGAGAAGTGTTTAATGCTATCGGTGGTTTTTCCGGAAAAAGAATGATAGGAGATTATGAATTCTGGTTTAAGATTTCGCGCTATTATTCGATGGTAAAATTGCCACTGGATTTATATTGGAACCGGATACATGAAGGGCAGGAATCGCAGACAGACTATGCCCGCAAAAATTACGACAAGCTGAAAAAACCAATAATGGAAGAAAGTTTAAATCACCCTGATTGTCCGTTGAGCAAACAGGAAATTGTTAAGGTAAAGAAAATAATCAGGGATCAGCAAATTAAACTCAACACGCTGATACTATTGTCGAGGTTGAGAAGAATTGTAAAGAAAACTAAATGAAAAATTGTTCGACATAAGTGCATAATATAAAACTCCTATTTTTCCTATGTGCGGAATCAGTTTGATTATAAACAAAAAAAATAATCCTGTTGAAGATTCGCAGCTCCGTAATATGAACAATATGGTGATTCATCGCGGCCCTGATGACGAAGGATACTATCATGGAAAAAATTTTGCATTTGGACACCGGCGATTAAGTATCATCGATCTTAGCCAGGCAGGTCATCAACCGATGGTAAGAGATAATTACTGTATCAATTACAACGGTGAAATATATAATTATCTCGAGCTGATCCAGGAGCTTACAGGATTAGGTCATATTTTTAAGAGCCACACCGACACCGAAATCCTGTTGCCCGCTTATTGGGAATGGGGCGTAAAGGCGTTTGATAAATTCAATGGAATGTGGGCATTCATGTTATATGATGCAAGCAAACAAGAAATTATTTTATGTCGGGATCGTTTCGGCGTGAAACCTCTTTATTATACAACAGTCGGTGATCTGTTTCTCGCGGCTTCTGAAATTAAACAGTTTACAGCCATCGCTCAATTCAAACCCATTCTTAACAAAGAGGTGACGGTTAATTTTCTTACAAATGGCTGGCTCAATTATTCAGAAGAAACTTTTTTTGAAGGCGTGTGCGAATTGCGACCCGGTCACTATATGATCTATGATTTGAAAACACACAAAATAAAAATTAATCAGTGGTATAATTTGCGAACAGCGATCAGTGATTCCAAAGCAACGGAAAAAGAAGCGACCCAAATGGTAAATAATCTTTTGACGGACAGTATCAACCTTCGCATGCGCGCAGACGTAAACGTCGGAAGCTGTTTGTCGGGGGGGATCGACAGCAGTTCTATTGTATCGATCATTCATGATAAAAAATTTGCCAACAAAAATTTTATCACCATTACTTCCTGTTATAAGGATAAGCAATATGACGAACAGGAATTCAGCGACGCCGTGAGTAAACAAACCGGCTTCACGTCAGTAAAAGTTTTTCCGCAATTGGATCAGTTGCTGGATCACGGTCAACTCGATAAAATGATCTATCACCATGATCAGCCATTCAGTGGTGCTTCGCATTATTCAGAATTCAGCGTTTTTGATGCAGCTCGAAAAAATGGAGTGGTTGTATTATTGGACGGACAAGGTTCGGATGAATATTTTTGCGGTTATAGCGAATTTTTCAGCACTTATACGCACGCGCTGTTCAGCCGGGGAAAATTTGCAAAGGCATTGCAAAATCTGCGTGAAAAAAATAACAATGGCAATATGAGTATCGGCCAACTAGTATCTGCGTTCCTGAAAGAAAAATATTATCACCCCTTGATAAAATTTATTAAACGAATAATTTCTAAAAAAGATTTTCCCTGGCTCAATCCAGCATGGGAAAAGATGGCGCGAAAAAAAGTACTGACTTTTCCCAGTAATAACATTAAAGAACTCAGCATCCAGGAAATTCTTCATTCAAGTTTGCCTTATCAATTGCATTCAGCAGATAGAAGCTCCATGTCGTTTTCATTGGAGGTACGGGAGCCTTTTATGGACTACCGTCTCATTGAATATGTAATCGGATTGCCCGATGCTTACAAAATAAAAAATGGTTATTCAAAATATGTATTAAGAGAAGCGGTGACGGTATTGCCAGAACCGGTGAAATCCAGAAGTCACAAAATGGGATTTGTGGCACCGGATAAAGTTTGGATGCTTGCGAACAAAGAAAAAATTCGAGTACAATTAGAAGAAGCCGTGCAACAAACGAAAATTTTTTCTGAAGATTTATTAGAACGGTTCGACCTTTTTACGGAAGGGAAGCGGGCATACGAACCAATTTATTTTCGTGCGATTTCTTTAAATCGTTTTTGTAAGATATTTAAAATGCAATTATCGTAATGCTTGCGATAGTTGACTACGGTGTCGGAAATCTCGCTTCGGTGAAGAACATGTTGAAGAAAATCGGTATCGACGCTATGATCGTCGCAGATGAAATGATGTTGTTGCAGGCTGAAAAATTAATTCTTCCGGGAATAGGCGCCTTTGATACTTGTGCGCAAAAATTGCAGAAGTCGGGTCTTATCCATGCTATCAACAAAAAAGTAAATGAGGAAAAAAAACCAGTGTTGGGTATATGCGTAGGCATGCAACTGTTTACAGAAGGAAGTGATGAAGGCGTTTTGCCGGGACTGGGTTGGATCAAGGGCCGTGTTGTAAAATTTGTCCAGGAATCAATGCCTGCAGGTACAAAAATTCCCCATATGGGTTGGTCCGAAATTGAATCGGCCAAATCGTCCCGCATCTTCGATAACATGTACAAGGATCCGCGTTTTTATTTCGCGCATTCTTATTATGCAAAACCGCAAGACGAAAAAGATGAGCTTGCGTACGCAAATTATGGATATCGTTTTGCCGCTGCTCTTGAAAAAGAAAATATTGTTGGAGTTCAATTTCACCCGGAAAAAAGCCACAAGTTTGGAATGAAATTGCTTGAAAATTTTGTGAAAAATTATTGATGAGAAGAATAAGGGTAATACCAGCCTTGTTGATTCAGAACAACGGGCTTGTAAAATCTGTTCGATTCAAAGACTATAGATATATCGGTGATCCGATCAATGCGGTAAGGATTTTTAATGAAAAAGAAGTTGACGAGCTTGTGGTGTTGGATATTTCCGCAACTGCGGAGAACAGGCCACCAGATATTCAACGTATAAAAGAAATCGCTGGAGAAGCGTTTATGCCCGTGGGTTATGGTGGCGGGATTACAAAGCTTGAAGAGGTCATGGAACTGATAGCGGCCGGTATCGAAAAAGTAATACTTAACACCGTGGCGTTTGATAATCCACAATTGGTTAAAGACGCTGCGAAATATGCGGGCAATCAAAGTATCGTGGTGTCTATCGACGTAAAAAAAAATCTGTGGGGTAAGTATAAAGTTTACACACGCAATGCGTCCCACAATACTCAAAAAGATCCCGTTGAATTTGCGAAACAGATGGAAGACGCAGGTGCCGGTGAAATCTTGCTGAATGCAGTTGATAAAGACGGGACACTAGCGGGATATGATTTGAATTTGATAAACATGGTCAGTTCAGGCACAAATATACCCGTAATCGCAATGGGTGGCGCTTCTTCCCTGGATGATATGGTGCTCGCGATAAAAAGCGGCGCCTCCGCTGTTTCTGCAGGAAGTATGTTTGTATTTCATGGACCACATCAGGCTGTGCTGATCGGCTATCCTGATCAGCAACAGTTGGTGGATAAAATTTTTAAGATCGTCTGATACGATTAATGACAGATTAACGTTTAGGACTCTAAGGGAATACTATTAAGTCCAAATATCCTTAGAGATGATCCTATCAAAGAACGACCCGGCGTACCGCCAGTGTGCCTTGACAGTTATGGATAATATTTCAGATCCTGATATCAGTTTTAATATAAAAGGGGTATGTGATTACTATGAAGATTATAAAAAGGCTGAAAAAGAAATATTACCTACAGGTATCAGGGAGCAGAAGCTGCAGGAACTGGTAGATAAAATAAAAAAAGAAGGTAAAAACAAACGCTACGATTGTTTGATTGGCCTCAGCGGCGGAATGGACAGCACATACGTTGCTTATCTCACAAAACAATTTGGCTTGCGCCCGCTGGCTGTTCACCTCGACAACGGATGGAACTCGGAACTCGCAGTAAAAAATATCGAGAACGTTGTTACCAAATTAGAAATCGATCTCTACACTCATGTCGTAAATTGGGAGGAATTCAAGGATCTCCAACTGGCTTATCTGAAAGCTTCGGTTGTAGATATTGAGGTGGTTACCGATCATGCAATTTTTGCCGCAATGTATAAACTCGCCAAGAAAAATAAAATAAGATACATACTTTCCGGTACAAATCTGGTCACGGAATTTATCATGCCTCCCAGTTGGCTATATCACAAAATGGATTTTGCCAATTTGAAACATATCTATGCAACCTATGGCAAACGGAAATTAAAAACATATCCGGTTTTTGATTTTAAAAAATTTGTTTATTATTCTGCGTTGCTGAAGTTGAAATCGATATCCATTCTGAATTACGTAGACTACAATCAGAAAAATATAAAAGAGTTTTTAAAAAAAGAGTTGGATTGGAGAGACTACGGTGGGAAGCATTGCGAATCGACCTTTACAAAATTCTACCAGGCTTATATACTACCGCAAAAATTTGGCATCGACAAACGAAAGGCGCATTTATCAACCCTGATTTGCTCAGGACAAATAACAAAAGAAGAAGCACTTCTTGAATTGGAAAAGCCTTTGTATTCCTCAGTCGAATTGCAATCCGATAAAGAATATGTTTTAAAGAAATTCGGATTGACAAATTTTGAATTTGAACAGATCATGCGTTTACCCATAAAAAAGCATGAAGATTTTAAATCAGACAGGAACCTGAGAGGCGCTTATATGAATTTGCTTCTAAGAACTGCAAATTTCAGGAGGCTGCTGAAAAAATTAATTCCTTACCCACTTTTTAATTTCTAGTAATTCCTCTTAACGAGCGGTTAACACAGATTTTGAACGAGAAGTCATTCGTTCATTAATTTATCATAATTCTTCATTTAACTTCAGTCGTGAAAAAAAATATCTTTGATGATCCACAAATCTGGAATTGGGTTGATTCCAATGATGATAACCAGGTTCGGTATGAGTTCACCGAAAAACTAACTCCTGCAGACGTAAGCAGCATACTTGATATAGGATGTGGCCATGGAAGATTTTTGAAACTGATATCTGCAAAAAGAAACGATCTGCGTTGTGTAGGGGCTGATTACAGCGAAGGTGCTTTGGAATACGTTCCATTTGAAAAAGTGCAGGCCAGTATTACGAGCATTCCTTATCCGGATCATCAGTTTGATTGCGTGTATGCGATGGAAGTTCTTGAACATCTGAACCCGGTCGAATTTGAAACGGCACTACAAGAAATGGTCAGGCTCACAAAAAAATATATTATTGTGAGCGTGCCTTACAAAGAAAACCTGGAATCTAATATGACGCGCTGCCCAGTATGTCATACCATATATCATTATGACGGACATATTCAGAACTTTGATGAACAAAAAATAAAAGGTTTATTTGACAAATATGGATTTGTCTGCAAGACTTGGGATAGATTGGGTTGGACCGAAAATTATAAATACCATGATCTTTATGTAAAAATGTTTTATCCCGAACAGAAGTATAAAACGAAACATTATACTGTTTGTCCGGTTTGCAACACAGAAATAAAACCACAACAACAGTCTGGGCCCAATACAAATACTATTGGAACGCCGCAAGCTGGTGGTTTGATTAGAAATATTAAGAATGGAATAAAAAACCTCTGGCCCAGAGAAAGCAAAAGTTATTGGATCATCGGGCTCTACGAAAAGATCTAACCTATGCATCTTGATGGTTTTTACCAGTATTCGAAGTTTAAAAAAAAGTACCTGACATTAAACAGGGAGCCTTTTTTTGAAATAGCTGGAAAATATATTGGTAGTTCGGATAAAGTACTCGATATTGGCAGTGGGGAAGGTGAGTTTTTGTTCTACCTATCCAAGCGCGGCATTAAAACTGAAAATATTTATCTGCTCGACGCGAATCAAAAGACCGTAGAGCAAAATAAAAATCACACACCGAATTCAATATTTTATCTCGCACCAGAAAGGTTACCTTTTGAAGATGCAAGTATCGATGCGATACATCTGAGCCACCTTATAGATAATCTTAATAGCAATGATCTTTATGCCTTTCTTCATGAAATGAACAGGGTATTAAAATCCGGAGGTCATATTATTATCAGTACGCCGTTATTGTGGCCAATGTTCTATAATGATATTAGTCACACAAGACCGTATAACCCATATATTTTTTATAAATATTTCGTGCACGTTCACAAGAGCCTCCGTTTTGATAAAGTCTCCGACGGATACGAAATAGAAGAACTCGTTTATCGGTACTATGAAACACCACTTGATGAAGGATGGAGTTCGTCTCTTCCTCCACTAGATTACTTAATAATTATCCTGCGGAAAATTTTAAGGAAACTTGGTTTTAAGAGATTACAAAAGAACGGATATACATTATCGCTTAAAAAAAAGTAGATGACCAGTTTGTTTGAAATTTATTCGAATGCTAACGAATACTATAACTCGCTTCCGGATGAATTCGGCAGGGCACGTATTTATAGTTCCAAAAATCCTGATATATTTTCTCCTATTCTTTCAAAAAAATTCTTTGATAATGGGTTTATACCTCATTATCCAGATAATAAAGATTTTGCCGTTTGTGTTTCGCATGATGTCGATCACCTGTATCTGAATCAGTCCTTCAATCGCAAATTGTTAGGTGCGGCCAGGAATATGTGGCAAGGCAAATACGAGTTGGGAAATTATTATATCAGGGCACTTATAAAGCCACGGGTATTTAATGAGTATGATCTGAAAAAGTTAATCGCAATTGATAATAGTTACGGTATCAAATCAAGTTATTATTTTTTGACTTTGGAAGAACGGGAACGTGATTTTAATTATAATATCAAAACGATCTGCAACCAGATTGAAATGGTAATGAATGACAAATCTGAAATCGGATTGCACGGCGGCCACCAGGCTTTTAATAATTTTGATAAATTGATTGCGGAAAAAGAAAAACTTCAGAATGAAACTGGTATAACCATTGATGGATACAGGAGCCACTATTTGAGATTCGAACTCCCACTTACATGGAATATTTTGTCTCAGGCCGGATTTTTATACGATACCACATTCGGTTATGCCGATTGTGTTGGTTTTAGAAATGGCATGTGTTATCCGTACTACCCTTTCGACATCAATCAAAATAAATTTATAGACATTGTTGAGTTGCCGTTGATCGTAATGGATGCAACCTTATTTTATTACATGAGACTGGATGAAGATAAAGCTATTAATATCTGTGCGCAACTTATAAAAAAAGTAAAAGAATGCAAAGGCGTTTTCACATTGCTTTGGCACAATAATTTTCTCGTTGGGCCAATTGGCGAATTTTATAAAAAGCTTCTCGCATTATTAAAACAAGAAGATCCTTGGTTTGCCACTTCCAAGGAATTGATACAATGGTGGAAGCAGGAAAAATTACTTCAACTCTCAAAAGATATTATCAGCGACCTCGTGAATAACCGCACGGCTTCGATAGCTGAATAATATTTTCATTTTATGAAATCATCCAATTTACGTTTTGGTATTATAGGTTGCGGACGTATAGCGCAGCGACATGCGGAACATATTGCTGACCGAGGAAAACTGTTGGCAGTCTGTGATGTAATAAAAGAGAAAGCAGATCCAATGGCAGAAAAATATGGAGCCAAGGCATATTATTCCGTAACAGAATTTTTACAGAATGAGAGGGATATGCAGGTGGTTGCTATATGTTCACCCAATGGATTGCATGCTGAACACGCTATTCAATCTCTACAGGCAGGATTTCATGTACTGTGCGAAAAGCCCATGGCGCTGACGAGTTATGATTGTGGAGAAATGATAAAGGCCGCTGAAAGAACAAATAAAAGATTATTTGCTATCAAACAAAATCGTTTTAATCCACCCGTGGAAGCGGTGAAAAAATTAATTGATGAAGGCAGGCTCGGAAAAATATTCAGCATACAACTGAGCTGTTTCTGGAACAGGAACCCGGATTACTATCACAATTCATGGAAAGGAACTTTAAAATTAGATGGAGGAACTTTATACACGCAGTTCAGTCATTTTATTGATTTGCTTTACTGGATGGTTGGAGATGTAAAAAAAGTGCAGGCCATGATGGGAAATTTTGCTCATAAAGGCATCATCGAATTTGAAGACACAGGTGTTGTTATTCTCGAATTTCAAAATGGTGTTATCGGAACAATCAACTATACGGTTAATAGCTTTGGTAAAAATATGGAAGGCTCGCTGACGATTTTTGGAGAAAAAGGAACGATAAAAATTGGCGGACAATATCTCAACGAACTCGAGTACCAAAACATCGAAGGATATAAAATTGAAAATCTGCCCGAAGGTAATCGTGCTAATAATTACGGCAATTACCAGGGTTCTATGAGTAATCATGATAAGGTTTACGATAATCTTATTGAAGTATTGCAGCACAATGCGTCTATTTCCACAAGCTCTTTCGAAGGATTAAAAACGGTGGAAATTATTGAGAAGATATACCAAGCTGCAAAAAGGACTTCTGATTAAAGAACTTCTGATTGGAATGATTTAAATGATTTACTATGTGGTATATACTAATTTCTTAAAGCTGTTTTTTTTAAAAAGAAGATGACGTTACACAAAAAATCATTTAAATCATTCCAATCAGAAGTTCTTCAATCAGAAGTTTTTAATCAGCTTAATCATCACTCATGCGCCCAATCATTCTAAATAGCCAGATCACCGACGATGTAGTTTTCGGTGAAAATGTAAAAGTGGTGCAGCCGGTAAACATATACGGATGCACTATCGGAGCGCAATGTTTTATCGGTCCATTTGTTGAGATACAAAAAAATGTTGTGATCGGTAAAAGAACAAAGGTCCAGTCTCACACATTTATTTGTGAGCTGGTAACAATCGGCGATGATTGTTTCATCGGCCACGGTGTGATGTTTATTAATGATCTTTTTTCCGAAGGCGGTCCGGCGGGAGGAGATAGCAGTAAATGGAAAAAAACAACTATCGGCAATCATGTCTCCATCGGTTCCAATGCAACCATCTTACCCGTATCCATATGCGCAGATGTAGTGATAGGTGCAGGAGCCGTTGTTACAAAAAATATTGAGGAGCCGGGAGTGTACGCTGGGAACCCAGCGAAAAAAATCAAATAACAGAACTTCTGATTGGAATGATTTAAATGATATTCTATGTGGTATAAACTAGAACGTCAGCATTTTTTTAGTTAAAAAATATTCCTACATAGCAAATCACTTAAATCATTTTAATCAGAAGTTAAAAATCAGAAGTTCATGATTCCCTTTGTCGATCTTCAGGCTCAATATAACAGCATCAAAGGCGATATAGATTCGGCCATCGCCAATGTAATCAGCGATTCCGCATTCATCGGTGGCAAATATGTAAAGACATTTGAAAACCAGTTTGCGCAATTGTATGGTGTGAAGCACATGATACCCTGTGCTAATGGCACCGACTCATTATATATTTTGATGAAGATGCTCGGCATTGGGCATGGTGATGAAGTGATCACTGTTGCAAATAGTTGGATATCCAGTTCTGAAACGATCACACAAACAGGAGCAACACCGGTATTCGTGGATGTACACCCGGAATATTTCAGCATGGATGAAAAACAACTGGAGGGAAAAATTACACTACGGACAAAAGCTGTGATTGCAGTGCACCTGCATGGACAAATGTGCGAGATCGATACGATTGGATCTATTTGCAAATTGCATAACATTCATTTGATCGAAGATTGTGCGCAGGCGCATTTTTCAGAATACAAGGGAGTGCGCGCGGGACTGACAGGCATTGCGGCTTCATTTAGTTTTTTTCCGGGAAAAAATCTCGGCGCTTATGGCGATGCAGGTTGTATGATCACGAATGATGATGCTCTTGCTGAAAAATGCAGGATGTATGCTAACCACGGTGCATTAAAAAAACATCATCATCAGATAGAAGGAATAAACAGCAGGCTCGATGGCTTGCAAGCTGCTATTCTTTCAGCCAAATTGCCTTATATCCTTGACTGGACGGAAAAAAGAAATAAGAACGCATCTCTCTACAATCAATATTTGTCGGGGCTAAAAGAAATTATTTTGCCCAAAATGCGCCCGGAAAGTAAACACAGTTATCATTTGTATGTGATCCGCGCAAAGAAAAGAAATGAATTGAGAATTTATTTGGAGAAACTGGGTATTGAAACACTGATACATTATCCAACGCCTTTACCTTTCTTACCGGCTTATCAATATCTCAAGCACACACCAGCCGATTTTCCGGTTGCTTATGAATTGCAGCAGGATATTCTTTCCTTGCCGATGTATCCTGAGATGACGGAAGAAATGATTGCGTATATAGCTAATGGGATAAAGAAATTTTATGCTGAACAGTTAACACATAATGCTGAACGCATAACGCATAACGCATAACGCGAAACGTCCTGATATCACAAGTGTAGATAAACTTGATTTTTTTGACTTTCAGTATCTCTGCCATGAATTCTTTGCAGAATAAAACAATTCTTATTATTTCCCCACAAGCTTGGGGTAAGATGTTTGTATCCAAACATCATTATGCCATTGAGCTGGCGAAAAATGGCAACTCGGTTTATTTTCTCAATCCTCCCGATCCAATTGCGAGTCAAAAAATTTTGATTGAACCCTCTGGCATACATGAAAACCTTTTTTTGATTCATCAACGGTTGTCTTTTCCTTACAATATCAAATTTCATTTTATCAGCTTGTTTCATGCCCTGATGCGGCCGCATATAAAACAGGTAATAAAAAGAATTGGCAAACCGTTGGATATCGTATGGTCATTTGATTTGGGAAATCTTTACCCGTTCATTTTTTTTCAGAAAGGGAAAAAGATATTTCATCCTGTCGACGAACCATTGAACGAGGCCGCCATCGAGTCTGCCTGCGGTGCAGAATATATTTTTTCGGTAACAAATGAAATACTCGACAAATACAAAAAATTTCCGGCAAAAAAATATCTAATCAATCATGGATTGGCGTCTCAGTTCATGCTTCGGGTAAATACTTCCCAGCCTGCGGGTAATCCTGTTCGCGTGGGCATGTCAGGAAATTTGCTGAGACCAGATATCGATAGGGAAATATTGTTGAATATCGTCCGGGAAAATCCTGAAATAATATTTGAATGTTGGGGAAGTTATCAAACTAACCAGTCTAATATAGGAGGCGGTGAGGATGTGGCAACAAAAAAATTCATCAGCGATCTGCAAGCGCAAAAGAATATTGTATTACATGGCGCAATTCCCTCGGCGGAATTGGCTACTGCTATTCACCGGATGGATGCTTTCTTGGTTTGTTATGATGTAAAAAAAGATCAGAGCGGCGGAACCAACTATCATAAGATCATGGAATACCTGAGCACAGGCAAAATAATTATTTCGAACAATGTAACAACATATAAAGATCATCCCGAGCTGATCCAAATGGTTGAAGAAAGAGATGACAATGTAAAATTGCCAGATCTTTTCAAAACGGTTATTCACCGGCTCGATTATTTCAATGATGCCGCTCGCCAGCAACAAAGAATTGCATTTGCAGACGACAACACCTATCAAAAACAGATTGAACGGATCGCACAATTAATAAACTGAAGTGGAAAATAAAATAGTTTATTTCCTGAGCCATCCGGTACAATATTTTTCACCGTTGCTGAAAAAATTATCAAAAGGAGTTGGGTTAAAAGTATATTATTTTTCAAACCCAAACACTGCTGAAAGCAGGGATAAAGGTTTTGGGCAGAAGGTGCAGTGGGATATCCCACTGCTCGATGGATATCAATATGTTTTTCTTAAAAATTATTCCGGTCGCCATTCTTTGGATAATCATTTTCTCGACGTTTTTAACCCCGGCGTAATAAAAACCCTGTGGAACGAGAAAGCAAAATATGTAATTGTCAATGGGTGGACATACAGTTCCACATTGCTCGCAATTTTTTTTTCCAGGTTATTCGGAAAAAAAATCTGGCTCCGTGCGGAAAATCCTTTCAACCAGGAAAAACAGAAGAGTAAAAAAATCTTGTTCTTAAAAAAAATATTTTTAAAATATATTTTGTTCAGGTTTTTTGTTGACAAATGCCTTTATATCGGCACGGAAAACAAATTGTTTTTCGAGTTCTACGGTGTTCCTGATTCCAAATTATTATACACGCCTTATGCAGTGGATAATAATTTTTTTTCCGCTCAATTCGAGCAATTAAAAAATGGTGTTTTACAAATCCGTGAACAATTAGGATTGCCTGCAGAAAAAAAAATAATTCTGTTCACCGGAAAATACATCGAAAAAAAACGTCCATTGGATCTGCTAAAAGCTTTTCGTCTGCTCAACAATCACAACTATGCATTGCTAATGGTTGGCGAAGGAGAATTGCGATTGTCCATGGAAAAATATATACAGGATGAAAATCTCGGTAATGTATTTCTCACCGGGTTCATTAACCAGTCGGATATTTCGAAATATTATGCAATAGCAGATGTGTTTGTGATGTGCTCGGGCATGGGGGAAACTTGGGGACTGTCAGTTAACGAGGCCATGAATTTTGAAAAACCGGTTATCGTTTCCAAAACATCTGGTTGCAGTACAGATCTTGTAATAAACGGTGAGAATGGATTTACTTTCCCCGAAGGAGATATCACGAAGCTGGCGCATTGCCTGGGAAAAATTTTAGGTGATGAAGAATTTGCTATCAGGGCAGGAAAAAAATCTAAAGAAATCGTTGGAAATTTTTCGATAGATATCATTTCTCAAAATATTATTTCCTCCGTCTCATCGCTATAATGAGAATGTTATTATGAGTGGATTCGTATTATGCAGACTTCCGAAAACAGGCTTGGGAAATCAATTGTTTCCTTTGTTGAAATCGGCCGTCTTTGCCAATTTGAATCGGCTGCCTCTTATTGTTGTTGGGTACAATCAATTTAAGATCGGCCCTTATTTAAGAGGAGAGAAGATCAAACGCAGGTACAATGGGTATTTCAATTTTCAGAAAAATATTTTTGGGGAGCAGATTGATCGCTTCATTGTTTGGCGACATAGAAATTTTGAAAAAGTGGAGGAGCCTGCAATCGAAAAAATTGCCGACGATCAAAAAAAACGAAAGCAGTTTATTTTTTCAGCCATTCCCCACTGGGAAGATTATTTCGAGGGCCTTAGGGAGAATCGTGAATTGGTTATTGAATTGTTCTGGAAAATGATCAACAAATCGATTCTTCGGAAATTAGAGACACTGCCGGTGCCCTGCATCGGTGTACATATCCGTATGGGTGATTTTCGAAAACTGAAGGAAGGGGAGGATTTTAAAAAAACTGGAGCAGTCCGTACGCCAGAAGATTATTTTATTGAGATCATAAATGCAATTAGGCGTATTAACAATAGTGAGCTTCCGGTTTGCGTCTTTACAGACGGCTACCGTGAGGAAATACCAAAATTACTTTCTTTGAAAAGAATTGAAGTGATTGAGGGTAACAAAGATATAGTGGATATGTTGCTGCTGAGTAAAAGCAAAATTATTGTTGCCTCCGCCGGAAGTACATTTAGTTATTGGGCGGGGTTTTTATCAGACTCCCCGTTAATTATGCATGCAGACCATTTGCATGAATTTATTCGCCCTCAAGAGATCAATAGAATTTATTATGAGGGCCCTTTGCATCCGGACTCACCAAATTTGCTTTTACAAAAAAACATTGAGCTGATCTCGCAATGAAACGAATTGAATCCCTTGACGGTTTGCGAACATGCGCGGTATTGGGTGTGATATGGGCTCATGTATGGATGTTTTTTGGTAATCTTCCGTTTGTTTTCGCCGGCGTAGATATTAATCGGATATTATCTTTCGGAGGTATTGGCGTCGATCTATTTTTTGTGATCAGCGGTTTTTGTATGTACCTGATGCACTCGAAGCAGACAAGGAAATTCAGCTTTCAGGTGTACAAGGAATTTATTTTAAAACGGTTGAAAAGGATCGCGCCAGCATTTTATTTTATAGTTCTTTTTGAATGTATCGGCTACTTTGTTTTAAATGGAATTTTTCCGGCAAAAAGTTTTCTCTCTCATCTTTTCTTTGTCAATACTTTTGTAGATAACAATGTACTATCACCGCCATTTTGGTCGCTTGCTACGGAGTGGCATTTTTATCTTTTCCTGCCATTTATTTTTATTCACAACAAATCGGGGAAGTTTCCAGTCATGCGGGTTATCGCGCTTATTGTAATTTGCATGGTATTCCGTGTTGTGTTGTATCACCAATACGATCTTTCAAAATCAGAGACCGTTGCAAGCGACAGGATATGGTATCGATTTCCAGAATTCGGTTTTGGAATTCTGGCGGCGTGGTTCTACACAGATGAAAAGAAGCTGATCAATATTTTAAATGGAAACCTGGGTTTTCTGATAACACTTGCTATTGCGTTTTCCGGAAGATTGTTAATGACAACTGATGCGTGTAAAAAATTTGGCAACCTTGCCTTTGTAACAAGGGCTTGTGCAGAACCGTTGTTGACGTTCGGGTTTGCGTTAATGGTTTTGAACCTGCTGAACTCTGAATCTATCTTTAGAAAAATAATTTCTTCAAAATTCTTTTTGTTCACCGGAAGGATTTCATACAGCATGTACTTGTGGCATTGGATAATTGCGGTTGAGGTGAGTTCTTTTTTCATAAGTGCCTATAAATTGTCGGCTTTGAATATGGAAATGGCTTTCATTGCAACAGTATCGCTTGTTATTCCTGTAGCATTTATATCATACAAAGTCTTCGAAGAACCATACTTCAAGAAAACGAGAAAGAAAAAGAAATTTTTTTTTTGGGCCTTGAAAAATAGAACCTGATTCTTTTTTATTCGTTAAGTTATTATTTCAAACTCGTGTTAATTTTCAGCGATGCTTCAAAAAATTAGAAAGTTTGGTCAGAAAAATACTTTAATCAGAAATATTGTTGGTTACCATTTGGCGTCATCAGGGCTTTTCGACAAGGTGATTGTTAAATATAAATTGTCGGATTCCTGGAAAAAAAGAATTAATGATGTATTAAGCAGCCCAGACAATAAATTTATTCCAAGAGCGGATGAGGCTGGAAAAATCAAACGCGGAAAGCAGATTATGCATAACGGGCTCAAGATACATCTTGGAAGTTACTACGGACCTGAATATTCGCAAATGTTGCTTTTAAATAAAGGAGTACATGAGCCTCAGGAAGAACGAGTGTTTTTTGAGGTGCTGAAAACAATTCCGCCAAATGCTGTGATGATTGAAATGGGAGCCTTCTGGAGTTTCTATTCGATGTGGTTTAACAGCGAGGTAAAAAATGCCAGGAATTTTATGATTGAGCCAGACAAGTTCAATCTGGGACATGGGAAAAGAAATTTCAAATTAAATAACCTTCGAGGAAATTTTGTGCAGGCATTTGTCGGAAAAAAAACTGAAAATAATAATCCTGTTAAAACAATTTGCATTGATGATTTTACAGTAGAAAATAATGTCAGCTTTATCGACATGCTTCATAGTGATATACAGGGATATGAATATGAAATGCTTCAGGGCGCACAAAAGACCTTCGCAGAAAAGAAAATAGGTTATGTATTTATTTCAACGCATGCAAACGACATTCACCAGCAATGTCTCGACTTTTTGAATGAAAGACAATTTATCATTATTGCATCGGCTAATCTCGATCAATCATACTCTGAAGATGGATTGATCGCTGCTCGCGCCCCGTATTATCCCGGTATCAATGCTACAAATATTTCCTTAAGAAATTCTTAAACTATCTATTGCGAATAGAAAAAATTTTACTGATCGGATCCGATCAAGTCTGGTCCATTGAAAGAATGTACCTGAAGTACCTTCGAGAATTAAGGATCCACGTGGAGCTTTTTCCGGCGCAAAACATTTTTTATGATTATTATAATAACTCACTTGCGAACAAAATATTTTTTAAAATTGGAATTTCGTCTATCTATCATGTGATAAACAAACAATTACTGACAAAGGTAGATGAATATCAACCCGACGTGGTTTGGATATTTAAGGGGATGGAAATATTTCCTGAGACTATTCTTGCCCTAAAAGAGAAATCGATACTGGTAGTGAACTATAATCCCGATAATCCTTTTATTTTTTCGGGAAAGGGAAGTGGCAACAGTAACATCACAAAAAGTATTTCACTCTATGATCTGCATTTTACCTACAACCTATCCATCAAAAAAAAATTGGAAGGGGAATATCGTTGCAAAACGGCATTTCTTCCATTTGGATTTGAATTAAGCGAAGCTCAATATAGAAATAGCATTAAGGAAAAAGAGATCCTGAAAATTTGTTTTCTTGGTAATCCCGATAATGATCGGGCTGCCTTTGTAAGAGAGTTAGCTGATGGAGGAATTGAGATTGATGTGTACGGTAATGACTGGTCTCATTTCCTAAAACATCGGCATGTAAAAGTTTTTTCTGCAGTTTATGGTGACAATTTTTGGAAAATACTTCGCCGTTATCGCATCCAGCTAAACCTCATGCGCAAACATAATGAAGACTCGCACAATATGCGCAGTTTTGAAATCCCGGGCGTTGGTGGTATTATGCTTGCAGCGGACACGGCGGAACACCGGTTTTTTTTTGAAGAAGGAAAAGAAATCTTCCTGTTTTCGGATAAAGATGACTGTTTGAAAAAAATAAAGACGATTCTTTCCTTAGGGCAACAGCGGGTGCAAGATATTCGTGATAGTGCGAGATACAGATCAGTAAATTCAGGGTACACATACAAAGACAGGACGAAACAAGCAATTCAGGAATTGGAAAAATTATATGAATAAAGTCGCCATCATACACTTTAATCCAATCGAATTATACCCTCCTGTGATGAATTTGTTGAATTTTATAGCATCGCAACAAGATCAGAATTTACAAGTTCGTGTGTTTACAATGCATGCAGATTCTTCGCAAAAATTATTTGAAACGAATAGTTTGCTGGTCAAAATTTGCAGATTGGGGCAATTTCGAAAAGACTCAGCCAGTCAAGCATACAGTAGCTATTTCTCATTTTATGCTGGTGCTATTGCTGAAATTTTATCCTGGAGACCGGGTGCGATTTTATATTATGAAACCCTGTCATCGTTGCCTGCATATTTTTATAAGAGAATTCTCCACTCGAAATGTAAACTGTTCATCCATTATCATGAATACGTTTCCCCGGGCGAGTATGAAAATGGAGGAATACTTTCGCACTGGCTGCATCGCCAGGAAAAAAAATTGTACTCCGTTGCAGAATGGGTATCACAAACAAATGCTGACAGGATGAGGCTTTTTTTACAGGATAATAATTTAGCTACGGCTGATAATCAGCATATAATGCCGAATTATCCTCCTGCCTCGTGGATTTTAAAAAGGGAAAAGAAGCCAGCTATGTCTTCACTCAAAATTATTTATACCGGCGCTCTTAGCATGGATACGATGTATCTGAAAGAATTTGCGGAGTGGGTGTTAAAACAGCCGGACCATGTTACTTTCCATATCTATTCATCCAATACAAATCTGGAAACAAAAGCATATTTGCAATCATTAGACAATCAAAGAATAAAATATTTTGAGGCTGTGGATTATTTTTTGCTCCCGGAAATATTGGCTAATTATGATGTAGGCGTTATCCTCTATAAGGGACATATTCCAAACTATGTTTATAACGCCCCCAATAAATTGTTTGAATATTTCGCATGTGGACTTGACGTGTGGTTTCCTGAAAATATGAAAACTGCATTGTCGTATTTAACAACTGGTACCTTTCCGCAAATAAAAGCATTTAACTTTTCTCAATTGGATGATATAGATTTTCCTGCGGCGGTTAAAACAGATGGATTACGATATCAATCTTCTGGTTTCTTTTGCGAAGATGTGTACCTAAATTTATTCGATCGGATCACCAATTAATTATTAAATGACGTTTCGTTTATTGTCAAAATTATTTAGTACAATGCCGTCTTTCTGGAGAAAATTGCGATTGGCAAAATGGCTCCCTTTATTTGTTGCTGGATCTATCCGGGAGCGAATCCTTCAATTGCAAAATGATATTGTAATTAAAATCCCCAACTTAATAGAAAATATTTCTCTAGAACTATTCATTAACGATTCTTACGTTTACTCTGTTGATTTGATGAATATGGATTTTTATTCGCCAATAGGAAGGTTTGGAAGTAAAATTCAATTACGCCTTCATACACAAAAATAGATGTTGAAGGATTTGAGTATTTCATAATAGAAAGCATTGATGGATCCTTCAGTACAGATGCTTAAAATCTCATTATTATTTTTGAATTCATTAGTTGGGTAGAAAAGCTTACGTTAGTAGAAAAGCCCGGTGCCGACCAGGAACGATCGCTGAAAACGGGGCTATACGCTATCTGACTTCGATGAATTCTGAAAAGGATCGTCAAATCCGATTAATGGAGTTGCGAAAACAGATTCAAGAGAATTAATTGCCATACTAAACAAACAGCAATAATCTCCGTTTAATTTTATGATCTAAACAATCTATGAAAAAATATTTTGCGATATTTTCCTTTCTAGTTCTGGTGATCTGTCTGGTTGATACCACACTAACCACATGGGAGGCGGTTTCTCTTGTATTATTTATCTACTTCTTTCTTGAATTTTTGGATAATCTGGGCTCGAAAATAATCATTATGGATCTTTCCATATTGATAGCACTTTTTACCTGTCTTTTAATGCCAATTATTTTTTATCATTTTTATACGCGGGATAATCGTCTTGCCAGAATCTGGATCAAATATATGCCCATCATCTCCGATCAATATTTTTCTTTTGCAACACCGGCTATTCTGGCAATGGTGATTGGCTTGCGATTGCCTCTTGGTAAAAGAAAAATTAATAAGGACCCTAAAATGTACCTCGAGAATGTAAAGAAATATTTGCAGACAAGGGGTAACCTCGGATTGATTCTGATCGCCATCGGGGTGGCATCGAGCCTATTGGATTTTCTCTCTCCAAGTAATTTAAGATATGTTTTCTATTTGTTAGATCACCTTACTTACGTAGGTGTGTTTTATGTATTTTATTCACACAGTAAACGCAAGCACCTTATCGTTCCCGGAGTTATTTTGTTGATGATAACACAGTCTATTATTACCGGGATGTTCGGCGAACTTATCTTTATGTTGGCATGCTCGTTGGTGCTAATTCTCCTTGGGAAAAAAATAAGATTTGAACGAAAGCTCGCATATGTTATCGCAGGAATTTTCCTTATCGTCGTTATTCAATCGATAAAATTAGATTATCGTAAGAGAAGCTGGTTGGAAGGAACAGGTGCGGACCCATTATATTTTGCCGAACTGATATCCGACAGAATTTCAGATCCCTCAACTATGATCGAGGAAAAGGCTTTGTTTGGCATTGCTGTTCGTATGAATCAGGGATGGCTGGTGGCAACTACTATGGATCGGGTCCCTGCGAAATTCCCTTTTGCAAATGGAGAAACAATTTGGAAGTCAGTGGCCGCAGCTATTTTGCCGCGCTTTCTTTGGCCCGATAAACCGGACGCGGGAGGCAAATCAAACATCAAACGATTCTGGGGATTCAACCTGGTTGGATACAGTATGAATATTGGCCCTCTGGGCGAAGCTTACGGAAATTTTGGAATTGTTGGTGGTGTATTTTATATGTTCTTTTATGGCCTTTTTTTTAACATAGCATTGTCGTGGATATTAAAACTAGCCGAAAAAAGGCCGACACTTATTTTATGGCTTCCTTTTCTTTTCTTTTACGCAATAGGTGTTGAAACCGATTTATTGACGACAATGGGATCTCTAATAAAAGCCGCTTTTTTTACCTGGCTCGTTTTTAGGCTTTTCCATATAGCGTTCCGTATAGATCTTTAGATGTATAGACTTGCTTATCTTTTCCGGCATCCAGAGCCCATATATTTTAGCATGGAGAAATTATTTAAAAAAATTTCTTCCATTATTTCGTCAGGATACACTTCCGAGTTTATGGTGAATGAATTTGTTCTTCCATTTCCAAGTAAGCCAAAAACAATTTTTTCCAATATTCAGTATATGCGGAAACACCAGGCTGACATTAATCATATTACGGGTGATGTTCATTATGCTATATTGGGATGCAGTAAAAAAAATGTGAACATTCTCACCGTGCATGATTGTGTCGTATTGCATAGATATCCTGTCACAAGTCTTCGTTTTCAATTCATCAAAAAAGTTTGGTATGATTTGCCGCTGCGAAAAGCGGACATTGTTACAGTGATCTCAGAGAATACAAAAAAAGAATTGTTGCGGTTTACAAAATGCAATCCGGATAAAATAAAAGTCATTCCCAACTTTGTCGATCCCCTTTTTAAGCCAACCCCATTCGCTTTTAATAAACAGAATCCAAGAATTCTTTTTATTGGCACAACACCCAATAAAAACATCGAAAGATTTATTGACAGCGTGAAAAATATCAATGCAAAATTGGATATTATCGGGCGACCGACAGAAGATCAAATCAATCTACTGACAAATCAAGGAATAAAATTTGAACGCTCATCCGGCATCACAGAAGACGCTTTAATTGAAAAATATAAACGTTGCGATATCCTGGCCTTTCCTTCCACGTACGAAGGTTTCGGTTTGCCTGTAATAGAAGCACAGGCAATTGGCCGGCCAGTATTGACGAGTGATTTATCTCCTATGAAAGATATTGCCGGAAAAGGCGCTTGTCTTGTTAATCCCTTTAATAGCGATTCAATAAAAAACGGACTATTACGTATTATAAATGATGATGCATTCAGAGAGCAAATTATCCATGAAGGATTTAAAAATGTCAAACGCTTTAGCTTGGAAGAGGTGGCAAATCAATATGTTTTATTATACAGGGACTTGGCACAAAAATTAATTGCTTCTTAACCATGTGCGGTATTGCGGGCATAGTATATTTTAACGGCGAACAGGCAAGAAAAGACATGATCCAGGGAATGACAAATGCTTTAAGTCATCGCGGACCAGATGCGGATCAGTTTTTTATAGAACAGGAAGTGGCACTTGGTCACCGTCGACTGGCCATCATTGATCTGTCAGTAGAAGCCAATCAGCCCTTTTCGGATATCACTGGCCGTTATATGATCATCTTTAATGGTGAAATGTATAATTATGCAGAGATAAAATCAATGCTCGGCGATTATCCCTTCAAAACTACAAGTGATACCGAAGCGTTAGTCGCAGCTTACGCAAAATGGGGACCAGATTGCATTCGTCATTTCCGTGGTATGTTCGCCTTTGCTATTTGGGACAGACAGGAAAAAGAGATTTTTATTTTGCGGGACAGGATGGGCGTAAAACCTCTTTATTATTACCTCGATGAAGATAAATTATTGTTTGCGTCGGAAGCGCGTGCGATCCTTGGTACAAACCTCGTGAAAAGAAAAATTAGCGAACAAGCGCTGGTGGATTATTTCAGTTATCAGTCGGTTACTTCACCCAACTCCATCATAGATGGAATTCAACAGCTCGAGGCTGGCACGTGGATGCAAATTAAAAAAGGTAAACTGGTGAAAAAAGTGTATTGGGATATTACCAATACCGCGGTTGATTTTGATTTTAGAGAAGAAAAGAAAATACAACAACATACCAGGGAATTGATTTTGCAATCGGTAAAAAGAAGATTAGTGAGCGATGTACCCGTGTGTGCATTTTTATCGGGCGGTATTGATTCGAGTGTCGTTGTTGGATTGATGGCAGAGGCAGGAGAGAGCCGTCCCAATACTTTCAATATTTCTTTTGATGAAAAAGAATATGATGAATCGCAGTATGCAGATATAGTTGCGAAAAAATTCAATGCCGATCATAACAGGATACTTTTAAAACCCACTTCTTTCCTGGATGAATTATACAATGCGTTGAACGCAATGGATACGCCAAGCGGAGATGGTATCAATACCTATGTGGTATCGAAAGCCGTTCGTCAGCGAGGAATGAAAGTGGCACTGTCCGGAGCAGGTGGTGATGAACTTTTTGCAGGATATTCTTACTTTAGCCAGTTCCTGCGTTTGAAAGAAAAAAACTGGTTGTGGAAACTGCCTGTTGGTATAAGAAAGATGTCTGCATTGCAGGCGGGCGATAAAAAGGAAAGAGTTCAGCAATTATTACAAGCAGATTCGCCTGATATAGAAAATGCATACCCGGTTTTCAGGCAGATATTATCACCGAAGCTGATCAATCAGCTCACGACTTTATCCGCTGAAAAATCTTTAACAACTTTGCAGCAGCATTTAATGGATAAAAAAAATAACCTGCATAATCTACCGTTGCTGAGCCAGGTTTCCGTGGCTGAATATCTTGGTTATACGCAACAAACTTTATTGAAGGATGCCGACCAGATGAGCATGGCCGTTGCGCTCGAATTGCGGGAACCATTTTTTGATCATGACCTGATAGAATTCGTATTAGCCATTCCTGATAAATTTAAAAAGCCGGTTTATCCAAAAAGCCTGATGGTGGAATCGGTAAAACCTATGCTGCCTGATGAAATCGTGTTCCGAAAAAAACAAGGCTTTCTTTTTCCATGGAATATCTGGTTAAAAAATGAATTGCGTTCGTTTTGTGGGAAGCATATAAAAAATATGTCCCAGCGCTCTTTTATTCATGGTGAAGCACTGAATGAATATTGGCAATGTTTTCTTAAGGGAAATAATAATATACGTTGGGCCGAGATCTGGTTATTCGTTGTTTTGGATTATTGGATGGAAAAAAATAATGTCGGGTAAAAAAAAGATTCTTTTGTTTTCAGACTGGTACGAACCGGGTTATAGAGCCGGCGGACCGATACGCTCCTGTGTAAATTTTGTGCAGCAGATGAAGGATGCTTACATCATCCATGTTTTTACTTCTGACAGAGATCTCGGTGGCACCGCCGCCTATGAAAATATCCAAACCAACCAATGGATCGAAAAAGATGAGAACGTCAATATATATTATTGCTCCCCTGGCGAGCTGAACTGGAAAAATATAAGGAAACAATTCTTAACAGTGTCGCCCGATTTTGTTTACGTCAATAGTATGTTTTCCAAATACTTTTCCATTTATCCATTATTGATGTATAAAAGATATCATGTCAAGGCTAAGATAATACTTGCACCGAGAGGCATGTTGCGGAGAAGCGCACTTCAATTCAAATCTTTCAAAAAAAATATTTTTCTATCACTGTTCCGTTCGCTCGGTTTTCAAAAAAAAATATATTTCCAGGCTGCGGACGATACAGAATATAATGATATAGCTCTTTGCTTTGGCAAGGCGGCAAATATTTCTTTAGTGCCCAATTTCCCTGCGGGTTTTAGCAATTTTCCTGGCAGCACAAAAAAAAAAGTCAATGAGCTGTTCATATTATTTGTCGGTAGAATTCACCCGATAAAAAATCTCGATTTTTTATTGCGGGTGCTAGAAAGTATTAATGCGATAGTGAAGTTGACCATTGTCGGGAGCATGGAAGACAGAACATATTGGCAATCCTGCGAAACACTGATCGCAAAACTTCCCTCGAATATAACGGTGATGCATAAGGGAGAATTGCCAAATGCTGAGTTGCCGGGCATTCTTTCGAAACATCATATTTTAGCATTGCCGACAAAAGGCGAAAATTTCGGGCACGCTATATTTGAATCCTTGTCATCCGGCAGGCCAGCGTTGATCAGTGACCAAACGCCGTGGATTCATCTCAAAGAAAAAAAAGCAGGTTGGGATTTGCCCCTGGATCAGCCGGTTTTGTTTACTGATGCTATCCGCGAAGTGGCAGGTTTTGATCAGCAGGAGTATGATGCATGGTGTTATAGCGCCTGGAAATTTGCCCACGACTACGTCCAACAACTGGATTTAAGAAAAGAATATTTAAAACTTTTTAGCTGAATGTATATTTTAGGAATCAACGCGTATCATGCCGATGCATCTGCGGCTATTTTCAAAGATGGAGTGATGATCGCGGCAACGGAAGAAGAAAGGTTCAGGCGAATAAAACATTGGGCGGGTTTTCCGTCTATGGCTGTGGAATTTTGCCTTCGAGAAGCCGGAATAAAATTGGATGAAGTAGATCATATTGCAATTGGCCGTGATCCTTATGCCAAGTTGGGAAAAAAAATATTGTTTCTAATAAAAAATCCCGGTGGTGGTTTCAAGGCAGTAGGCGACCGCATAAGAAATGCAAAAAAAGTTTCTTCGCTTGAAAATGAATTTGCAAGCATTGATGCAACTGCTTCCGATAAAAGAAAAAAAAATAAAATCCACCAGGTTGAACACCATCGAAGCCACCTGGCATCGGCATTCTTTGCTTCTCCCTTTGAAGAATCTGCATTATTATCCATCGATGGTTCCGGTGATTTCACTACTACTATGACCGCGATAGGGAGAGGAAATAAAATTAAAGTATTGGAGTCCGTGGATTTTCCGCACAGTGTCGGATTATTCTATACTGCGTTTACACAATTACTCGGCTTCCCTCATTATGGCGACGAATATAAAATAATGGGTCTCGCTCCTTATGGTGAGCCAAAATATGTGGACGCATTGCGGGAAGTATTGCTGTTTAAACCAAATGGATTGTTTACGCTAAACCTGGATTATTTCCGGTCGGCGAAAAGCGGTATCATTACTTACGGAGAAGATCATACGCCGAAAGTAGAGCCGCTATTTTCTGAAAAGATGGCTGCTAAATTCGGTGGACTACGACAGAAAGAAGAACCTTTAACGCAATACCACAAGGATCTTGCAGCATCAGTTCAGCGTATTACCGAGGAACTTATCTTTCATATTTTAAAATTCCTGCAGCAAAAAACAGGATTGGAAAATATTTGTATTGCCGGTGGTGTTGCGCAAAATTCTGTGGTCAATGGAAAGCTTACCAGGAACACTTCGTTTAAAAATGTGTATATACCTTCAGCGGGGCATGATGCCGGGATATCGATGGGCGCCGCTATGTATGTTTATCATCAGGTGCTGGACAAGCCAAGAGCTAATCCGGTATGGTCGGCATATACGGGCAGTAAATTTGCAAATGAGGAAATAGAAAAATATTTGCAATCTCGCGATATTCAATATAAAAAATACAGCGATGAAGAACTGTATGAAAAAGTAGCGGAGCGGCTCGTTGATGCGGGCGTTGTAGGTTGGTTCAATGGTCGCGCGGAATTTGGTCCGCGTGCATTGGGTGCAAGATCGATTCTTGCTGATCCGAGAAGAGCGGATGCAAAAGATCTTTTGAACCTTAAAATAAAACGCAGAGAGAGTTTCCGTCCTTTCGCTCCTTCGATCCTTAAAGAGTATGTGGGGGAATATTTTGAGTTGACGGATGATGTTCCTTTTATGGAAAAAGTTTTTCCTATAAGACCGGAAAAACACAAAATAATTCCAGCGGTTACTCACGCAGATGGAACAGGAAGATTGCAAACTGTCGATAAATCCATCTCCCCAAGGTATTATCATCTGATTGATGCGTTTCGGAGAAAAACGGGAGTTCCTGTTTTGTTAAATACTTCTTTTAATGAAAATGAACCCATCGTAAATTCACCCGCGGAAGCATTGGAATGTTTTTTACGCACCAATATGGATATGCTGGTTTTGGAGAATTGTGTAATTACGCGATAGCTCATGAAGGTGTCAATCATCACTGCTACTTTTAACAGCGAGGCTACCATTCGCAATACGATGAATTGTATTCGCGAGCAGGATTACGCGAATATCGAACATATCATCGTTGATGGATTATCACAGGATGGAACCTTGAAAATTGTCGGCGATTTTCCGCATGTTGCAAAAGTTATTTCTGAAAAGGATAAAGGCATCTATGATGCGATGAATAAAGGAATATCCCTTGCAGGCGGAGAGGTTATCGGAATTTTGAATTCAGATGATGTATATGTAAACAATCATGTTGTTTCAACCATTGCATCGGTTTTTGAAAACGAACAGGTAGATCTTTGTTATGCCGATTTACAATACGTGCAGCATCAAAATATAAATAAAGTAGTGAGAACATGGAAGTCGGGCCATTTTTCAAAACGCTCATTTTATTTAGGATGGATGCCGCCTCATCCAACGGTTTTTGTAAGAAGAGAGGTCTATGAAAAATTCGGATTATTCAATACATCGCTGAAATCCGCAGCTGACTATGAAATGATGCTCAGGTTTTTATTAAAAAATAAAATAACTGCTTATTACATTCCGCATGTGCTGGTGAAAATGAGTACCGGTGGAATGAGCAATGCATCGGTTTGGAACAGAATCAGGGCGAATAGGGAAGACAGGCTGGCCTGGAAATTGAATGGTTTAAGACCTTATTTTTTTACTTTATATTTGAAGCCACTAAGAAAAATTTCTCAGTTTATAATAAGATAGTATGTCAAAAGTTGCATTGATAACCGGGGTAACTGGTCAGGACGGAGCCTACTTAAGTCAATTTTTATTAGATAAGGGATACATTGTACATGGTGTTAAAAGAAGAAGTTCTCTTTTTAATACAGATCGCATTGATCATCTTTATCGGGATCCGCATGAAAAACATGTTCATTTCAGATTGCATTATGGCGACCTCACAGATTCGACCAACCTGATCAGGATCATACAAGAAACGCAACCCGATGAAATTTACAACCTGGCCGCTATGAGCCATGTGCATGTTAGTTTTGAAACACCTGAATATACTGCCAATGCAGATGGCATAGGCACGCTGCGCATACTGGAAGCCGTTAGATTGCTTGGACTGATCAAAAAAACAAAAGTGTACCAGGCATCTACTTCCGAATTATATGGTTTGGTGCAGGCTGTTCCCCAAAGTGAAACTACACCTTTCTATCCCAGATCACCTTACGCCGTGGCAAAGTTGTATGCATATTGGATCATGGTAAATTATCGTGAAGCATATAATATTTTTGCAGTCAACGGAATTTTGTTCAATCATGAATCGCCGCTGCGTGGCGAAACTTTTGTCACGAGAAAGATTACGCGAGGCGTTGCAAAAATTGCGTTGGGATTACAGGATAAGATTTTCCTTGGAAATTTAGATGCAAAACGCGATTGGGGTCATGCGAAAGATTTTGTGGAAGCAATGTGGATGATGATGCAACAAAACGAAGCGGAAGATTATGTGGTTGCAACGGGAATTACAACAACCGTTCGTGATTTCGTCCGCCTTGCATTTGGCGAAATTGGCGTAGAACTTGAATTCAAAGGGAAGCATGATAAAGAAGTCGGAGTTGTTGCATCGTGCAGCAATCCCGATTTCCAACTGGAGCATGGAAAGCAATTAATTTCGGTGGATCCAAAATATTATCGTCCAACAGAAGTAGACCTCCTCGTGGGTGATGCAAGCAAGGCGAGAAAAAAACTTGGATGGAAACCCAAATATGATTTACCCATGTTGGTAAAGGAAATGGTTCATGCCGATATAGAGCTATTCAGAAAAGAAAAAGTGTTGAAGGAATCGGGATTTTATGTGAAGAACCAGTATGAGTAATGTGAAGACTTTAACTTGAGCATTGAATGTTGATTATTGAATATTCAATAATCAACATTCAACAATCAATGCTCAAGTCGGAAGATAAAATTGAAAATTTGATGAATCAGTCAGATAAAATATATGTTGCCGGACATCGCGGTATGGTTGGATCAGCCATGACCCGGAAACTGGAGCGGGAAGGTTTTAGGAATCTGCTTCAGCGAACTTCGGATGAATTGGATTTACGGAACCAACAGGCTGTACACGATTTTTTCCAGGCGGAAAAACCAGAGTATGTCTTTCTTGCTGCCGCGAAAGTCGGCGGTATCATGGCAAATAACACTTATCGTGCTGAATTTTTGTACGACAATATCCTTATTCAAAGTAATATTATTCATGCAGCCTGGCAGAATAAGGTTAAAAAATTAATGTTTTTGGGTTCATCCTGTATCTACCCAAAATTAGCTCCGCAACCTTTGAAAGAAGAGTACCTGCTGAGTGGCGAACTGGAACCAACCAATGAACCATACGCCATTGCAAAAATTGTTGGAATAAAAACATGCGATGCGTTTCGGGCACAGTATGGATGCAATTTTATTTCGGCAATGCCGACTAATCTATATGGACCGAACGATAATTATGATTTGAATAATTCGCATGTATTGCCCGCAATGATCAGGAAATTTCATGAAGCAAAAATAAAGAATGAACCTAGCGTTACTATCTGGGGTTCGGGTACGCCTCGCCGTGAGTTTTTACATGCGGATGATTTAGCAGAAGGATGTTTTTTTCTTATGCAGAACTATAACGATGCGGGATTTGTCAATATCGGTACAGGTGAAGACATCGAAATTCAGGAACTCGCGTATCTTATCAAAAAGATTGTGGGTTTTGAAGGAGCAATAAAAAATGATCATTCGAAACCGGATGGCACTCCAAGGAAATTGATGGATGTAAGTAAAATGAATAAAATGGGTTGGAAGCCGACGATAAGCCTCGAAGCAGGCATTCGGAAAGTGTACAATGACTATCTGAAAAAATCAGGTAGCATAAGTCAAGCGGCAGTTGTATAATCAGTTTTAGTATTTTTAAATTATGCTGTCCTTATTTCGAAAAAAGACTAAACATTACGCTGACCTGAGTAGTGTATATGCTGATATGCATTCACATATAATTCCAGGAATTGATGACGGAGCTTCCGACATGGAAACCTCCATGCTCATGGTTCGTGGAATGATGGATCTGGGATATAAAAAACTCATCACTACTCCGCATGTTCAGTGGGAAATGTATAAAAATACCCATGAAATGATATTGGCGGGCGCAGCCGCCGTAAAACAAAAAATCGAGCAAAATAAGCTCGATGTAGAATTTGTTGCGGCAGCAGAGTATTTCATGGACGAACATTTTGATGAGTTGTTAAAAGAAGATGAGCCTTTGCTCACAATAAAAAATAACCTTGTTCTTGTTGAGTTTTCTTTTATCCGCCAGCCAATCGACCTGAAAGAAAAACTTTTCCAGATGCAGATCAAAGGATACCAGCCAATCATCGCCCACCCGGAACGTTATCTTTATTATGGCGCGCACAAAAACTGGTACGATGACCTGAAAGAAATGGGATGTTTATTTCAGTTGAATATGCTTTCACTTTGCGGGTTCTATGGAAAAAAACAAGAAGAACTCGCTCATTATCTCATAAAAAAGAAATATATCAACCTCGTCGGAACCGATTTACACCATCTCCGGCATATTCAGATTTTGAAATCCTCTTCCACAGTCACCGATACGGTTAACCGTCTGCTTGATTCTGGAATGTTGCAGAATCCGGATTTATAACTTTAACAATCCCCTTACTCGTCCAGCGGCATTTCTGCCATTACTCACCAGTTACCGCCTTTCCATCACATTTTACCGCCTATTCAAACAAAAAATCAAAAAAATGTTTTTTTGATATGTTTAATATTTTATATAATTTTCTTAAACAAATCATTTGCACACTTTGTTAGTCAGTTATGAACGAGTTTACTATTAAAGATCTGGAGAACCTCTCCGGCATTAAGGCGCACACGATCAGGGTATGGGAACAACGATATTCCTTCCTAAAACCCCAGCGAACAGAAACAAATATTCGCTACTATAACACGGATGAGCTCAAAAATATCCTGAATATCTCGCTGCTTCATAAGTATGGTTACAGGATTTCTCATATCGATAGGATGGACGAAGAAGAAGTAAAGGAGAAAATTATTTCTTTGTCCTTTGCCCAAGCGCAGCAGGAACGGATCGTTAACGAGCTTATCCAGCATATGGTGGATCTTGATATCGACCGTTTTGAGTGTGTGTTGGACAATTATATCATGACGCGCGGAATCGACAAAACCATCACCCAAATTATATTTCCATTTCTGGACAGGATCGGTATTCTCTGGCTCACAAATCATATCAACCCCGCTCAGGAACATCTTGTTACGAATCTGATCCGACAGAAATTAATAGTAGGGATAGAGGGAGTCGTTAGTCATTTTAATGTTAATAAAACCGTCATGTTATTCCTGCCTGAAGGCGAATACCATGAACTTGGTTTGCTATATGTTTCTTACCTGCTCAAGAACCGCGGAGCGAAAGTGATCTATCTCGGGGCGAATATCCCTTTGGAAGATGTCGAATTCGTTTCCAAAATCAAACATCCTGATTTTATATACACTCATCTGACTTCGGTAGCCGGTAATTTTAACTTTGAAAAATTTCTTACCCGCATCCACAAGCTGCTGCCAAATACTCCCCTTTTTATCTCGGGCCGGCTTGCCCGGACGCATATCCGCAAAATCCCTCCCGGAATTAATTTTAAAAAATCTTTGTCAGAAGTCATGGAATATATTGCTTCTCTCTGAACCAATTGATGATATCAACCGTAATTTATTAAGTGGTTTGTTCATCCCTTACTCATATTTTTTGTTAAAACAAATAGACAATTTTTTTTAAATCCTCCCTATTGTTTAAATTTATGGTGTAAATAATTAAACAGTATGTTATGTCGAGCTTGGAATTCAACCAACTTTTGGTTAACAATGCAGAATTTTTAAAACCCTTTGCGATCACATTGACCCGCGACAGCGAAGCCGCGAAAGATCTTTTCCAGGAAACTTTATACCGCGCTTTGGCAAACAAAGACAAGTATAATGTGGGCACGAATATCAAAGCATGGTTATATACCATCATGCGCAATATTTTTATCAATAACTATCGGCGCAAATCGAAACAAAAAACAATCTTTGATAACACACCCAATGAATTTATACTGAATAACAGTCAACAGGCTGTTGTATCCGGTACGGCCGAAAGCAACCTCAGGATAAAAGATATCCAGGCTGCTATTTATAATCTGCCTGATTTGTTTCGCAATCCTTTTCTATTATACTTTGAAGGGTTCAAGTATCATGAAATTGCGGATATGCTAAGAGAACCTCTTGGAACAATTAAAAGCAGAATTCACTTCGCGCGGAAATTGTTGAAGTCACAGATTCAACCTTTTTAATGTGTAATTACCTTGGCTAAAAATGCTATTGTCATCGGGAGCGGCTTCGCAGGTTTGTCGGCCGCTTCCTTTTTGGCAAAAGCTGGTTGGGATGTTATTGTTTTAGAAAAGCACGATAGCCCCGGTGGACGTGCACGCCAGTTAAAAGAATCAGGATTTACATTTGATCGCGGACCGAGCTGGTATTGGATGCCGGATATTTTTGAAAGATATTTTCATCAATTCGGAAAGCAAACATCAGACTATTATTCTCTAAAAAGATTAGATCCATCTTATCGTATTTACAAAAATGATGGGTCGATGGATATCCCCGCAGATTTTACGGAGTTAAAAAAATTATTCGAAAGTATTGAACCAGGATCTTCGAAACAATTGGAAAAATTTATTTCAGAAGCCGCATTCAAATACAAAACGGCGATGGATAAATTTGTTTTTAAACCCGGACAATCGATCGCTGAATTTCTGGATCCGGATATTATGAAGGCATTATTTCGTCTCGATCTTTTCAACTCGGTTAAAACACATGTCCGGAAATATTTTAAAAATCCACGCATCCGCGAATTGCTCGAATTCCCCGTTTTATTTCTCGGCGCAATGCCCGATCAGATTCCTTCTTTATATACACTGATGAACTATGCCGATATTGTTGGAGGAACCTGGTATCCTGCTGGTGGAATATTTAGTGTGGTGGATGCAATGTATCAACTGGCTATCGAATTGGGCGTAAAATTTCTTTTCTCCGAAAATGTAACCTCCATAAAATCCTCCAGCAGTTATATACAAAAAATAATCACCGACAAAAATGAATACGAGGCAGAAGTAGTTATCGGCACCGCCGATTATCATTTTATCGAAAATAATTTATTGGAAGAAAACGATCGTACCTATTCGGAAAAATACTGGGATAAAAGAATGATGGCGCCTTCATGTCTTTTGTATTATGTTGGATTGAATAAGAAGCTAAAAAATATTTCTCATCATTCTCTTTTCTTCGATACTTCCTTTGATCAACACGCACTTGAAATTTATAAGCAACCCGGATGGCCGTCGGATCCTTTATTTTATGTAAGCGCTTCTTCGGTGTCGGACGATAGCGTGGCGCCTGAAGGCTGTGAGAATTTATTTTTTCTGGTGCCAGTTGCTGCGGGACTTTCCGGAGATTCCGAATCGATGCGCGAAAAATATTTTCGCATGATAATAGCAAGAATGGAAAAGCATACGAATCAAAACATAGAAGGCGCTATCATCTATAAGAAATCATTTGCACAAACAGATTTCATACAAGAATATAATGCTTATAAGGGAAATGCTTACGGACTTGCAAATACACTTTTACAAACAGCGATTCTCAAACCCTCCAGCCGAAGTAAAAAACTGTACAATTTATTTTATGCAGGCCAACTAACAGTTCCTGGTCCTGGTGTACCGCCCGCATTGATTAGCGGCGAGATTGCAGCTAATGAGGCCTTGAAACTTTTCCAATAAATCTATTGTTAAAGAACAAACGTACGTAACAACGACTGTACTCTTATTCGTTATTATGATCCGAAATAGATTGGTTGAACCAAAACTTAATCCCTGAATGAAAACGTTGAACATAGTGTAAGCGCGAAAAGAAAACAACCTAAATTGATTTTCCTGGTTATATGGAAATTTAATTGTTATGATGCATTTGTTTCAAAGGGTAAGTGAAGGTTGTAGTAAAATAACTACAGAAACGTATAGCACTTCATTCGCTTCTGCAATTCGTTTATTACATAAAGATCTTCGCACGCCGATTTATAATATTTATGGATTTGTACGATTCGCTGATGAGATCGTCGACACCTTTCATGGATTCGACCGGCAGAAATTATTGACTCAATTCAAAAACGATGCTTTTCTCGCGATCGACAATAAGATAAGTCTGAACCCTATCTTACACAGTTTCCAGGCAACGGTCAATTATTATAATATGGACCGGTCATTGATAGAATCTTTTTTCAAGAGCATGCAGATGGATCTTGATAAAAAACAATATGACCAGGATGCTTATGATGAATATATTTATGGAAGCGCCGAAGTCGTCGGGCTCATGTGCCTATATGTTTTTTGCGAAGGCGACAAGCATAAATTCTTATCTCTGAAACCTTATGCCTGCTCATTGGGGGCAGCTTTTCAAAAAGTGAATTTTTTAAGGGATATCAGGTCGGATTATAATGATTTGCACAGGGTCTATTTTCCTGGCGTTGATTTTAATAACTTTACATCGTGTATAAAGAGTAATATCGAAGAAGATATTACCCGTGATTTTAATCATGCGTATGAAGGCATTTTACAGTTACCCGTTAAGGCCAGGTTTAGCGTATATGTTGCATATAAATATTACCTGTCTCTTTTCGATAAAATAAAATCTGTCCAGCCTTCACGTATCATGTCAATGCGGATTCGTATTCCGAATTACAGGAAATTAATGATTATTATGCGGGCGGGGTTGAAGAATCAACTAAAACAGATTTAAAGTTATTATGGAGCAGGAAGTAATACTGGTCGATGAACAAGATCAGCAGGTTGGCGTGATGGAAAAAATGGAGGTGCATCGCAAAGGACTTTTGCACAGAGCATTTAGCGTTTTTATTTTTAATGAAAAAGGAGAAATGTTGCTGCAGCAAAGATCCATGATTAAATATCATAGTCCGGGCTTATGGACGAACGCCTGTTGCAGCCACCCAAAACCAGGAGAAGATATTCAAATGGCTGCTCAACGCAGGCTTCATGAAGAATTGGGATTTGTGACAAGCATCGAGGAGATATTTGATTTTATTTATAAATCTTCATTTGAAAACGGATTGACTGAATATGAATTCGATCATGTTTTCATCGGGATCTATGATGGCAACATTGAGCCCGATCAAAAAGAAGTGAGCGATTTTTGTTTTAAATCGCTGGATGAAATAAAATCCTCGTTAACATCACAGCCTGCAAAATATACCGCATGGTTTCATATCGCATTTCCAATGGTGGAGAAATGGATATTGGAAAGAACCGAAATGGAACAGGGTGAAAACAATTGATCGTCGGACGGGCGTAAAACGGAATAAAAAATATTGCAATGAATTGGTTTGTGTATGTGGGAATTTTTTTGGCAGCCTTTATTATTATGGAAGGCATTACATGGCTCACCCACAAATATATCATGCACGGATTTCTTTGGTTACTGCATGAGGATCATCATCAGCCAAAGCCGGGCTTGTTTGAAAAAAACGACAGCTTCTTTATCATCTTTGCAGTGCCAACATTTTTCTCTTTGTTGTTCGGAACAATTTATCATGTTTACTGGCTCATGGCAATTGGATTTGGTGTGATGGCCTATGGCTTTGCTTATTTTTTAGTGCATGATGTAATCATCCATCAACGTTTCAAATGGTTCACCCGATCTGATAACACATATATTCGCGCGATTCGCTGGGCGCATAAGATGCATCACAAACACATGGGCAGGGAAGAAGGAGAATCTTTCGGTATGCTGTTCGTCCATAAAAAATACTTGGATAAAGTACGGAGGGAGAAAAAATTAAAAGCGGTCTGACGCAATAGGGAGTAGGTGTAGGGTGTGACGTATAAGGTATAAGGTGTAAGGTATAAGGTATAGGGTATAAGGTATGCCATACCTTATACCTTATACGTCACACCCTACACCTACTCCCTATGCCTATTAATAAATTAAACCATTCGTGGATCATTACAACTATATCATTGCCGGTGCCGGCTGCTCCGGTTTGAGCCTGGCAATGCATATGATCCATTCCGGAAAATTTTCTGACAAAAAAATCCTATTGGTCGATAAAGTAAATAAAACAGATAACGACCGCACCTGGTGTTTCTGGGAAAAAGAAGATGGATTATTTGAATCGATTGTTTACAAGCGTTGGGAAAAACTTTGGTATTACGGCTCCAGCTATAAGAAATGCATGAACATCGTTCCTTATCAATACAAAATGATAAGAGGATTGGATTTCTACAACTATTGCTTTGATATCATCGCGCAGCAAAAAAATATTTCAATTCTTACTGGCAGTATCAAAAAAATAAACTCCAATGAGGAAGGAACATTTATTATTTGTGATGAAAAGAAAATTTCAGGCGATTATATTTTCAGCAGCCTGCCTCCGCAATCGCCCGTATTAAAAAATAAGCAGTTTCAACTTTTGCAACATTTCAAAGGTTGGGTTATTGAAACAGATAATGACGCATTCAACAGCGAGGAAGCCACGCTCATGGATTTTAGGGTGAGCCAGGAAAATGGAACAAATTTTTTTTACGTCATGCCATTTTCATCAACCAGCGCCCTGGTAGAATATACGTTGATTACTGAAAGATTATTGGATAAAGAGCAATATGATATTTGTCTCAAAAGCTATATCAAAGAATTTTTACGAATCGAAGAGTACAACATATTGGAAGAAGAATTTGGAGTCATACCTATGACAAATAATAAATCAGCGTCGCCCGGAAATAATATACTGAATATTGGTACGGCGGGCGGACAAACAAAAGCTTCTACCGGTTATACTTTTCAATTCATCCAAAAGCAATCGCGTGCGATTGTGAAATCTTTGATTGAAAATGGAAAACCACCAGCGAGCAAAAGCGACGCTAAATTTGATTTTTACGATAGCGTATTATTGAATGTGCTCGCCACATCGAAGGTTGCGGGAGAGGAAGTTTTTACAAATATGTTTCGCAAAAATAAAGTAGAAGATATTTTTAGTTTTCTCGATAGCGAAACGAATATTTTCAAGGATTTAAAAATCATCAGCAGCTTTCCATTCATTCCATTTTTAAAAGCGGGTAAGGAACAGTTGTTTTGAAAAAGAGCGGAGA
>JAFDYD010000020.1:0-73405 GCA_018267615.1 Bacteroidota bacterium
TTGTACCTTCAACCTTGTGCCTTCAAATCATTTCAATCCCAGCACTGCCCGGTTGAAATTCTCATCCGATGCGGTTCCTGCAAAATCATCAAATGCTTTTTCAGTTACGCGGATGATATGATTCTTGATAAACGGAGCTCCTTCTTTTGCTCCATCTTCGGGATGTTTGATACAGCATTCCCATTCCAACACAGCCCAGCCTGAATAATCGTAAGCCGTAAGCTTACTGAAAATAGATTTGAAATCTACTTGCCCATCTCCTAAAGAGCGAAAACGTCCTGCACGATCGATCCATCCCTGGTAACCGCCATATACACCTTGCTTGCCAGTCGGATTGAATTCCGCATCCTTCACATGAAACATTTTTATTCTTTCATGATAATGGTCGATATACGTCAGATAATCGAGACACTGCAATACAAAATGTGATGGGTCATATAACAAACAAGCTCTTGGATGATTGTTTGTATGTTGAAGAAACATCTCGTAAGAAACGCCATCGTGCAAATCTTCGCCGGGATGAATTTCATAACAAAGATCAACGCCATATTTATCGAATTCATTCAGTATCGGAGTCCATCGTTTTGCCAATTCTTTAAAACCGGTTTCAACAAGTCCTGCCGGTCTTTGCGGCCATGGATATACGTTAGGCCACAATAATGCACCACTAAAAGTGGCATGTGCATCAAGACCAAGATTTTGAGATGCTTTCGCAGCATATTTTAATTGTTGAACCGCCCATTCTGTTCTTGCCTTTGAATTATTATGAACTGATGTAGGAGCAAATCCATCGAACAGTGCATCGTACGCAGGATGAACAGCAACCAATTGTCCCTGCAAGTGAGTTGATAATTCAGTAATTTGTAATCCGGCGCTGTTTACAATCCCTTTTATTTCGTCGGAATAAGTTTTACTCTCTGCTGCTTTTTGCAAATCGATACAGCGGCTATCCCATGATGGAATTTGTACACCGATGAATCCAAGTCCCGCTGCCCATTTGCAAATTGATTCTAATGTATTAAATGGCGCAGCATCTCCCATAAATTGTGCTAGAAAAAGTCCCGGTCCTTTAATTGTACGCATTGAAAAGAAATTTTTTCTTTGCGTCATTGCGCCTCTGCGAGAAAATAATATTCTCGCAAAGGCGAAGACGCAAAGGATTTAGGAAATATTTTAAATTTCAAAAGCAGTCCACTTCTCCTTACTCGCTCCGCTCTTCACCACATTATCTATAAATGCCATGCCTCTTATACCTTCATCTACTTTTGGAAAATCGAGCATTTCTTTTGTTGGTTCTTTGCCATCAATTTTTGCAGCTAAAGTCAATGCAAAATTTCTGTAGATGTTTCCGAATGCTTCGAGGTATCCTTCAGGATGTCCGCCTGGTGTGCGGAAATTATGTCGCGCATAATCAGACAATGGATCTTTATATCCAACGCCCGCGCGGAGAATTTGCGTGGGCTGGTCGAGCCATTTTACCAATAAAGTATTCGGCTCTTGTTGTGCCCATTCAATTCCGCCTTTCTCTCCATATATACGAATTTTCAAAGCATTTTCTTCACCCGCGGCAATCTGCGATGCCATCAATACGCCGGCTGCGCCATTATCAAATTTTAATAAAACATTTCCATCATCATCCAGCGCTCTTCCTTCAACCATCACATTCAGATCGGCGCAAAGATGTGTGATCTTTAATCCACTGATATATTCTGCGAGATGTGCCGCATGCGTACCGATATCACCCATGCAACCACTCTTCCCGGATTTTTTTGGATCCGTTCTCCACGCAGCTTGCGCATTGCCTTCACGCTCGGTGAGTTTGCTCAGCCATCCTTGTGGATATTCAACCCATATTTTCCTGACTTTTCCCAACACACCACCTTGCACCATTTGCCGCGCTTGTTTTACCATCGGATAACCAGAGTAAGTGTGGGTGAGACAAAGTGTGAGACCGGTTTCCTGCACTTTCTTTTTTAATTGACGCGCTTCATCGATCGTAAATGTGATCGGTTTTTCGACTACCACATTAAAACCATTGTCGAGCGCAGCCATCGCGGGAGCGAAGTGCGCAAAATTCGGAGTGACGATCGTTACAAAATCCAATTTTTTATCTGCTGGCATTTTGCTCTCTTTCTCCATCATCTCTTCATAGGTCATATAGATCCTGTCCTTTGCCAGGAAGAGTGAATTGCCAGAGTCAACCGCAATCTCCGGGTTAATACTTAATGCTCCGCAAACAAGTTCTATCTGTCCATCCATATTGGCAGCAATGCGATGAATGGCGCCGATAAAGGCATCTTTGCCTCCGCCAACCATTCCCATTCTTAATTTTCTGTTCATATTGGTTTCGTTTTATATAAAATTCTTTGATACAATTTTAATATAATTTAATAGTATACTGCAAATATTGTCAACTTATGAGTTGTTTTCATTTTTTATTTTAAAATAAAAAATTACATTTACGAATCTATTTATTAAAATTGATTCTTGAATCAACGGACGGTAAATTTACGTTGCTTCAATCAGGCTCTGTAAAAAAATTGTCCGCGATTGGTTCATTCAAAAAAATTCTGACTTGCCATGTCAACATCCATCAAACGTAATGAACTTTTTGTTGCGAGTTGTTTAGCGCTTCTCGTCACTTCTCTTTCCTTCGGCATCCGCGCCGGAATTCTCAGTGATCTCGGTGTAAGATTTAATTTGACCGCTTCCGAATTAGGAACGATTGCAGCTACTGCATTCTGGGGTTTCCCGCTGGCAATTATTATCGGCGGAATGATCGTCGATATTATTGGAATGAAGAAACTGTTGGTGCTGGCTTTTCTTTTTCACCTTGCAGGTATTTTGCTCACGATCTTTGCGGGCGGATACTGGACCTTATTCTTATCAACCCTATTAATTGGAATTGCCAACGGTACTGTTGAAGCAGCATGTAATCCGCTTGTCGCTTCATTGTTTCCCGAAAATAAAACCGTGCGATTAAATTATTTCCATCTTTGGTTCCCGGGTGGAATTGTGATTGGAACGCTTATCGTATTCTTCTTAAATAAAGCCGGCGTGGGTTGGCAAGTTGAAGTTGGAACGATGCTGATCCCGACATTGATCTATGGATATCTTTTTTCAAAACTACATTTTCCAGTTACTGAACGCGTAGCTGCAGGTGTTTCAACAGGAGAAATGTATTCGTCTTTGTTCAGACCTCTTTTTCTATTTATGATCCTTTGCATGTTCGGTACAGCAATCACCGAATTGTTTACTGGTCAGTGGATCGATGTGTTATTGAAAAACGTAACTGATAATGCGCTCCTGATCCTGACGCTCGAAACAGGCGTGATGGTTATCGGAAGAGGTTTTGCAGGATCAGTCGTGCATCGATTATCACCGCAAGGTGTGTTGCTCGCTTCAGCAGTACTTGCCTCATTGGGATTGTACATGCTCGGACATACAACCGGCAATATGATTTTTGTTGGGGCTCTTGTATTCGGATTGGGCGTTTGTTATTTCTGGCCGACGATGATTGGATTCGTTGCGGAAAATTTGCCAAAGACTGGTGCAGTCGGTTTGAATTTCATGGGAGGTGCAGGTATGTTTGCTGTTTCCTTGTATATGATTTTTATGAGCAAGCACTATGATCAACTGGTTGCCGGTAAACTTCCGGCTGGTGCAGATTTCAAATTATATAATGAAGCGCCTGCAGGATCGCAATTTGCCAACGCACTTGCAGAAGCAAAAAAAGCAGCCGGTCCCGAAGTGATCAACTTTACATTGGTGATTCCTATCATTTTGATTTTTGCATTTTTGGGATTGAACATCTATATGAGGGGAAAGAAAAAGCCCGAGATGTTAAGGGCAGCCGGAGCGTGATTGCAATTCATTAACAAAAACCAATCAGCCGCTCATCTTTTTAATATTACTGATGAACATATTTATTCTTTGAAAGATTACAACATTTCGTAAATTAAACGCTCATTCACTAACACCATGCCAGGTAAATCTTCACGTCGTACGGTCATCAAAAATTTTGTTGCCGGTTCTGCAGCATTGGTGGGAGGGACCCACATGCTGTCATCTTTTTCTGCCACCGATAAAACTGAAAAAAAATTGACGTTCAAAGGTAATATCAATCATTCCGTTTGCCAGTGGACCTACAACTTTCTATCTGTAGAAGAGCTTTGCAAAACTGTAAAAGAAATCGGATTTAATGCTATCGATCTAATGGGACCAAAAGACTGGCCCATGTTGCAGAAATATGGAATTTATAGTTCGATGTGTTATCACGGCGGACAAGTTAGTTTAACGGATGGCTTCAATAACAAATCTTTTCATGAACAATTGATCAAGGATTATCTGGAAGTTATTCCTTTGATGGTGAAAGCTGGCTATACCGACGTAATATGTTTTAGCGGAAGCCGCAGAGGAATGGATGATGAAACTGGTTTGAAAAATTGTGTGGAAGGATTACAAAAAATATTACCGCTCGCCGAGAAAAATGGGATTACCATTCAAATGGAATTGTTGAATAGTAAAGTGGATCATAAAGATTATATGTGTGATAAAACAGCCTGGGGAGTTGAATTGTGCAAACGACTTGGATCGGAAAAATTTAAGCTGCTCTATGATATTTATCACATGCAGATCGACGAGGGTGATGTGATTCGCACGATCCGCGATAATCATCAGTATATGGGGCATTATCACACAGGTGGCGTTCCCGGCAGACATGAAATTGACGAGTCACAGGAATTATATTATCCTGCAATCATGAAAGCAATTCTTGAAACAGGATATAAAGGATATGTGGCGCAGGAATTTATTCCGGCAGCAACAGATAAAGTTGCCTCGTTGAGAAAGAGTATTCAGATATGCGATGTGTAATCGGCGAGTGGCGGGTATCTAGTAGTTAGTGGTCTTTATACTAGCCATTCACCACTAGCCACTAGCCAAATCACAGTAAATCATTTTAATCATAATAAATCAGAAGTTCATGGCGGAAAATACTTACGATGCAATTGTAATTGGTTCAGGTATCTCAGGAGGCTGGGCAGCAAAAGAACTTTGTGAAAAAGGATTGAAAACAATTATGCTCGAACGCGGTCGCAATATTGAGCACGTGAAAGATTATGTAAATGCAAATAAAGAAGCCTGGAATTATCCGCATCATAACAGGGCAACCACACAAATGAAAAAAGATTATCCTGTTTTGAAAAGAGATTATCCTTTGAATGAATCCAATCTGGATTATTGGGTAAATGATAAAGAGAGTCCTTATGTTGAAATAAAAAGATTCGATTGGTTCAGAGGTTATCATGTAGGTGGACGTTCACTCATGTGGGGAAGACAAAGTTATCGTTGGAGTGATTTTGATTTCGAAGCAAATGCAAAAGATGGAATTGCGATTGATTGGCCTGTTCGTTATAAAGAAATTGCACCATGGTATGATTATGCAGAAAAATTTGCGGGCATCAGTGGTAACCGCGATGGTATTCCACAGTTGCCGGATGGACAATTTCTTCCTCCCATGGATATGACATGTGTAGAAAAAGATGTTGCTGCAAGAGTTAAAGAAATTTACGGAGGGAAAAGATCCATCATTATCGGACGAACGGCGAATCTAACGGTGCCGCATGAGGGAAGAACGAATTGCCAATTCAGAAATAAGTGCTGGCTCGGTTGTCCTTTCGGTGCTTATTTTAGTACGCAATCTTCTACACTGCCGGCAGCGATGAAAACAGGAAATCTCACTGTACGTCCATGGGCCATCGTTACAAAAATTTTATACGATAAGGATAAGAAAAAAGCAACAGGTGTGGAAGTACTCGATGCAGAAACAAATAAAACTTACACATACAACGCGAAAATAATTTTCCTGAATGCATCTACTTTAAACAGTGCATGGATATTGATGAATTCAGCTACTGATATCTGGCCCGACGGTTTGGGAAGCAGCAGTGGAGAATTAGGACACAATATCATGGATCATCATCTTGGTGTGGGCGCTTCGGGTATTGTTGAGGGTTATGAAGACAAATATACTTTCGGTCGCCGTGCAAATGGTGTGTATGTGCCCCGCTATAGGAATTTGTTTGGAGATAAAAGAGATTACCTGCGTGGATTCGGATACCAGGGTGGCGGCGGCAGACAAGGTGCAATGCGTTCAGCAGAAGAATTGTCAATCGGTGCAGACTTAAAAGATGCATTAACAGAGCCAGGTCACTGGACGATGGGTCTTGGTGGATTCGGTGAAACACTGGCTTATCACGAAAATAAAATCACACTCGACAAAACTGTAAAAGATAAATGGGGTTTGAATGTTCTCGCATTCGATGTTGAATATAAAGACAACGAAAAAAAGATGCGCAAGGATATGAAAGACGATGCCATAGAGATGTTGGAAAAAGCAGGAGTAAAAAATGTAAAAGGAAGAGAGGGTGATGGAACATTAGGCAGAGGCATTCATGAAATGGGTTCTGCGCGTATGGGAAAGGATCGCAAGACATCTGTATTGAATAAATGGAACCAGGTTTGGGATGCACCAAATGTTTTCGTTACCGATGGTTCATTTATGACATCTGCAGCTTGTGTAAATCCATCGCTGACCTATATGGCATTCACCGCACGTGCCGCAGATCACGCAGTAAGCGAATTGAAAAAAAATAATTTGTAAAGAGTCAGTGGTTAGTAGCAAGTGGCCAGTGGTTTGTTCACTAGCCATTCACCACTAGACACTCGCGCAAAGAATAATCACTTAACGAAAAATACTAAGCAACATGGCAGACAACACATTTGATGCAATCGTAATTGGTTCAGGAATCAGCGGTGGTTGGGCCGCAAAAGAACTTTGTGAAAAAGGATTGAAGACAATTATGCTTGAACGAGGAAAAAATATCGAGCATATAAAAGATTACAAAGAAGCTAATAAAGAAGCGTGGGATTATCCGCATCGTGGAGAGCGCACGCAAAAAATGATCAAAGATTATCCTGCATTAAAAAGAGATTATCCACTTAATGAAAGAAATCTTGATTGGTGGGCGAGCGATATTGAAAGTCCATATACAGAAACAAAACGTTTCGACTGGTTCAGAGGTTATCATGTCGGCGGACGTTCTCTATTGTGGGGAAGACAAAGTTATCGCTGGAGCGATTTGTATTTTGAAGAAAATGCAAAACAGGGAATAGCGATCGATTGGCCCGTTCGTTATAAGGATATCGAACAATGGTATAGTTATGTTGAAAAAATTGCTGGCGTCAGCGGATCCAAGGAAGGTCTCGCAGAATTACCAGACAGCGAATTTCTTCCCCCGATGGAAATGAATTGCGTGGAGAAAGATGTCGCTGCAAGAGTGAAAGAGCATTTCAAAGGATCACGCAAAATGATTATCGGTCGCAATGCGCATGCAACGATTCCTTTGAATGGAAGGCAATGCCAGTATCGCGACAAATGCTGGTTTGGTTGTCCGTTCGGTGGTTATTTCAGCACCCAATCAGTTACATTGCCCGCTGCGATGAAAACTGGAAATCTTACACTGCGTCCCTGGGCAATCGTTACAAAAATTTTATACGATAAGGATAAGAAAAGAGCAACTGGTGTGGAAGTACTCGATGCTGAAACAAATAAGACGTACACATACAACGCGAAAATAATTTTCCTGAATGCATCTGCATTGAACAGCGCCTGGATATTGATGAATTCCGCCACGGATGTATGGCCTGATGGATTGGGAAGCAGCAGCGGCGAATTAGGACATAATGTAATGGATCATCATCTCGGTGTTTATGCAAGCGGCGAGTTTGAAGGATATCTTGATAAATACGTTTACGGCCGTCGTGCGAATGGAGTTTATATTCCGCGTTACCGGAATTTCTTTGGAGATAAAAGAGATTATCTGCGCGGGTTTGGTTACCAGGGCGGCGCGAGTCGCGAAAGAGGACCGCAGGTTGCAGAATATGCTATCGGTGTAGATTTAAAAGAAGCAATGACGGAACCAGGTCCATGGTATTTCGGTATGGGAGGATTTGGAGAAACATTGCCATATCACGATAACAAAATTACACTCGATAAAAATAAAAAAGATAAATGGGGATTGAATGTATTGAACTTCGACTGTGAGCTAAAGGAAAATGAATTGAAGATGCGAAAAGATATGCAACAGGATGCACGCGAAATGCTCGAGGCTTCTGGTTTGAAAAATATTCAAAGCGGCGACAATGAACCATATCTTGGTCGCGGTATTCATGAAATGGGTACGGCGCGTATGGGTAAAGACCCAAAAACATCAGTGCTGAATAAATGGAACCAGGTTTGGGATGCACCAAATGTGTTTGTTACCGATGGCGCATTTATGGCGTCTGCTGCGTGTCAAAATCCGTCATTGACGTATATGGCATTTACTGCGCGCGCCGCTGATCATGCAGTAAGCGAGTTGAAGAAACAGAATTTATAAATTAGTTGACAGATGAGAGATGACAGTTGACAGTGTCTTGTGCTGTCAACTGTCGTCTCTCGTCTGTCAACTCAATCAGCGATTTAATAATCAAACCAACTCTTGCCTGGCGATACACTTCATATAAACAACAAGGCTACATCGCAAAATACTTTTGATGCAATCGTAATCGGCTCCGGCATCAGTGGTGGTTGGGCCGCAAAAGAATTATGCGAACATGGTTTGAAAACACTGGTAATAGAGAGAGGAAGAAATGTTGTTCACCTGAAAGATTATCCAACTGCGCTAAAAAATCCCTGGGACTTTCCACATCGCGGTGAACTGCCGGAAGAAGTCAAAAAAAATAATCCTGTTGTCAGCAGGTGTTATGCGTTCAGAGAACCCACACTTCATTTTTTTGTAAAAGATAACGATCATCCTTATGTGCAGGAGAAACCATTTGACTGGATACGTGGTTACCAGGTCGGTGGTAAATCTTTATTATGGGCAAGACAAACTCAACGATGGAGTCGCTATGAGTTCGAAGCGCCCGCGCGTGATGGATTTGCAGTTGACTGGCCGATACGCTACGAAGAAATGGCGCCGTGGTATAGTCATGTAGAAAAATTTGCCGGTATTAGTGGCAATAAAGATGGTGTTCCCAATTTACCCGATGGCGAATTTCTTCCTCCATGGGAATTGAATTGTGTCGAAAAACATATTGGAGAAAAAATAAAAGAAAATTATAAAGATCGCCAGGTAATTATTGGTCGCTGTGCAAACCTTACAAAGCCAAACGAAATTCATTTGCAACAAGGGCGTGGCCAGTGCCAGGCAAGAAGTATGTGCGAACGCGGTTGTCCATTTGGTGGTTATTTCAGTTCCAATTCTGCAACGATTCCCTGGGCGGCAAAAACCGGGAACCTTACACTTCAAACCGATTCTGTTGTACACTCTATTATCTACGACGAAAAAAAAGATAAAGCAATCGGCGTGCGCGTAATCGATGCGCATACAAAAAAAGAAACAGAATATTTTGCGCGGATTATTTTTGTAAATGCCGCATGTCTAAATACAAATCTTGTTTTGTTGAATTCTGTTTCAAATCGTTTTCCAAACGGTCTCGGAAATGACAGCGGAGTACTTGGAAGGTTCGTTGCTTTTCATAACTACCGGGGAAGCATAAGCGCTACTTACGAAGGATTTGAAGATGGATATTATTATGGGCGAAGACCTACACAGGCATTTATTCCTTCATTTAGGAATGTATTCAAGCAACAAACAGATTTTCTCCGCGGATATCTTGGATATTTTGGCGCATGGCGCGGAGCGGGTAATGGTGAAGATGGTATTGGTGCAAATTATAAAGAAGCGATAACAGAAGCGGGTGCATGGGAAATCAGTATGGGTATGCAGGGAGAAACAATTCCCAAATATGAAAATCATGTGCGCCTTAGTAAAGATTTAAAAGATGCATGGGGAATTCCACAATTGATTACGTCGGTCGGTTATGATGAAAATGATGGTAAGATGGTCAAAGATTTTTTGGAGCAGGGTTCGGAGATGTTGGAGAAATCGGGATGTAAAAATATTTCGGGGCGTGATAATCACCAGGCGCCCGGACTCGACATTCATGAGATGGGTGGCGTTCGTATGGGAAAAGATCCAAAAACTTCTTTGCTTAATAAATGGAATCAATTGCATGCATGTAAAAATGTTTTTGTAACAGATGGCGCTTGCATGACATCCGTAGGAAATCAAAATCCTTCGCTGACATTTATGGCCATCACTGCACGCGCGGCGAATCATGCGGTGGAGGAGTTGAAGAAAGGAAATATCTGAATGTGCAAATGTGCGAATAAGTGTTACATGATAGTGAAGTTAAGTAGTGTGCGAAATCGAGTGGTGAGCAAAGTTGAACCATAGGAATTTAAACAAATTTCTTCGAGCGAAGTCGAGAAGAAAAAAATAACGAAAAAAAAATCAGTATTCAATTGCCAGGCGATACTTTACATATCAACAACAAAGCAGCAACCCAAAATACTTTCGATGCAATTGTAGTCGGATCCGGAATTAGCGGAGGATGGGCTGCAAAAGAATTATGTGAGCATGGATTGAAAACGCTCGTGTTGGAAAGAGGAAGAAATGTAGAGCATCTCAAAGATTATCCAACTGCAACGATGAATCCCTGGGATTTTCAGCATCGTGGCCGAATGACGGAATCATTCATGAAAGCAAATCCGTTGATAACGGAAGCAGCGGGTTTTGATGAAAGCACCGCGCATTTTTTTATAAAAGATAACGACCATCCTTATGTGCAGGAGAAGCCATTTGAATGGATTAGAGGATACCAGGTAGGAGGCAAATCATTAATATGGGGAAGAGCTTGTCCGCGTTGGAGTCATTTTGAATTTACTTCACCCGCGAGATATGGTTATGGAATTGAATGGCCAATTACCTACGACGAAATCGCACCTTGGTATTCTCATGCAGAAAATTTTGCAGGCATATGCGGCAATCGCGACGGACTTGAAGTGATGCCCGACGGAGAATATCTTCCGCCTTTTGATTTTAATTGTGTTGAAAAAGATGTGCAACAAAAAATAAAATCAAAATATAAAGATCGGTTTATGATACAGGGAAGATGGGCGCAGTTGACGCAACCCACTTCAATTCATTTGCAGCAGGGACGAGCAAAATGCCAGGCAAGAGATCTTTGTATGCGTGGTTGTCCTTTTGGCGGATATTTTAGTTCCGTGTCGTCTACATTGCCATGGGCGAAACGCACCGGAAATTTAACAGTGCGACCTTTTTCTGTTGTTCATTCGATCATATATGATGAGAAGAAAGGAAAAGCAACAGGTGTGCGTATTATTGATGCCAACACAAAACAAAGCATCGACTATTTTTCGAAAATAATTTTTGTAAATGCATCGGCGCTTAACACCAATTTGATTTTGTTGAATTCAAAATCGAATCGTTTTCCAAATGGATTTGGAAATGATAATGGGCTGCTTGGTAAATATGTTTGTTTCCAGAATTATCGCGGATCGACTCGCGGGGATGTGGAAGGTTACCAGGATAAATATTATTACGGTCGAAGAACGGCTGAATGCATGATGACGAATTTCAGAAACCTGCATAAGCAGGATACAGATTTTGTCGGAGGCTATATGGCTTTTATGGGTGCATGGCGCGATCGTGGCGCAGGTGCGCATGCAGAAGAGCAAATTGGAGCTGCATATAAAGAAGCGATGTCGGAGCCGGGAGATTGGCACATGTATATGTATATCCAAGGCGAAACAGTTCCGAAAGAAACGAACCATGTCGCGTTGAGTAATGATAAAAAAGATCAATGGGGAATTCCGTTGCTCATCACCAATGTTGCTTATGATGATAATGATGAAAGATTATTGAAAGATTTTTTAACACAGAGCGCAGAACTATTTAATAATATCGGAATCAAAAATATTTCGCAGCACGATAATCATTGGGCGCCGGGGAGAGATATTCATGAGATGGGTGGCTGCAGGATGGGAAAGGACTCAAAAACTTCTCTGCTTAACAAATGGAATCAGTTTCATAATTGCAAAAATGTTTTTGTTACAGACGGTGCCTGTATGACGAGTACGGGATATGGAAGTCCTTCGATTCTTTATATGGCATTTACCGCAAGAGCAGCCAATCATGCGGTGGAAGAATTGAAAAAAGGAAATATCTGAAGATTGGCAAATGGGCGGATGTGAAAATGTGCGAATGGATCTTGCCTGATAATAAAATTGGATGTCGGGAGATGTGATATGGTGAGCGAAGTTGCGAAGCGCTCAGAATTCGAGAGAACAAGTGAGTAGAGTTGATTAAAAATTGAGAATCGAAAAATAAGGGGACATGTAAATAAAAAATCGTTTTGTATTGTTCTAAAAAAATAGCAACTTTAATTTTATAACCACCCGCTGTCCACCGACAGGCCGGATACGGGATAACAAACATTTACTCATATGAACAGAAGAGAAGCATTATCCAGCGTGGCGCTGCTATTAGGCGGTACCATCATAGGAGCTGAAGCTTTTTTATCGGGCTGCACAACGAGTGATAAAAAAATCGGAACTGCAGGTCTAAATTTTTCGCAGGATGATATTGCTTTCCTCGATGAAGTCGGAGAAACAATTATTCCTGCAACAACTACACCTGGTGCTAAAGAAGCAAAAATTGGTGACTTCATGAAAACAATTGTAACAGATTGTTACGAGGAGAAAGATCAGAAAATATTTGTTGAGGGCATGACGAAATTGGAAGAAGCTTCCAAAAAGAAAAATGGTAAATCATTTCTCGAGAGCACTCCGCAGCAAAGACATGATTTGCTGGTTGACTTAGATAAGGAGCAAAAAGATTATATGGGAAAGAAGAAACCAGAAGATCCCGCACACTATTTCCGTATGATGAAAGAATTGACGTTGTGGGGATACTTCACATCTGAAATAGGAGCGACTAAGGCTCTCCGTTATGTAGCTGTTCCAGGAAGGTATGATGGATGTGTTCCTTACAAAAAAGGTGACAAGGCCTGGGCGACTTAGTGGATTGCTTACAGTCTGGTAAAAAAATATTTGACTCTTTGCTTCGGCAGAGAGTTTTTTTTTGAATGAAAAAAAGAAAATTTTAAAACGATTTTATTGCGTTTTCATAGGGGAAAATGTCGATGTGTCTGATGTACACATTATTTTTGATCGGATAGTGCCAAGAAATTGTTAAAAAAATATTATTTTTATTTCAGTTTAATTGTAAATTCACATCGATTTTTAATTGTTTTTAATCATTTCAAACAACTATCCTGCTTATGCCATTCAAAACTAACGTACTTGCCAGCTGCTGCTGCGCGGTACTTTTGCTTTTGAGCAGCAGCCTGCTAGCTCAAAAATCAGTTACTGGTAGAGTAATTGGGAATTCAGACAAACAGCCGATCGTTGGAGCCACGGTTCAGATAAAAGGAACCAAGGTGGCCACGCAAACGGGCACTGACGGATCGTTCACCGTCACATCTACAAAAGAAATCGGAACATTAGTTATTACAGTTGTAGGGTTTGAAGCCCTGCAAGTTCCTGTTTCAGGACGTACATCTGTTGGTGATGTAGTTCTTTCTCTTTCCGCAACATCATTGAATGATGTGGTGGTTACGGGTTATACTGCCCAGAGAAAGAAAGAAATCACCGGCTCTGTCGCTGTGGTAAGTATCAAGGACATGAAAAGTGTTCCAGCAGGTACTCCTGAACAAATGTTGCAAGGTCAGGCTTCCGGTGTAACCGTTATCGGTTCAGGAAACCCTGGTGATAATAGCAACGTGATGATTCGTGGTTTTACATCCTTCGGAGGAAGTAATCCACTGATCGTTGTTGATGGTGTGCCATCAGCTCCTGGTGATTTGACAATGCTACATGACTTAAGTGCAAATGATCTCGAGTCAGTACAGGTTATCAAAGACGGTCAGGCTGCTATCTATGGAGCTCGCGGATCTGCGGGTGTTATCCTTATCACAACCAAAAGAGGTAAATCTGGAAAGGCAGTTATTACTTACGATGGCTACTACGGAACCCAACGCGTTCCTCAGGGCAACGTCTGGAAAAAAGCCAATTCACAACAAATGATGGATCTGTATTGGCTAGCCGCAACCAACTCGGGACAGGTGATTGCTGATACATTACCAAACGGTCAACCTTGCGCTGGATGTATCGCTTCAGCACAATACGGTACTGCTGTTACACCAAGATTACCTGACTATATCTTAGCCGGTCCTTCTTCAGGCGTACTTGCAGGTGATCCTGCAGTTGACCTTTCAAAATATAATGTTGACTATAGCAAGGGTCCAATCTACCAGATTGTTCCTGCTAATAAATCAGGTACCGACTGGTTCCATGCTGTTTTTCATCCAGCCAACATTCAAAGCCATACGCTTACTGCAAGTGGTGGTAGTGATAAATCAAATTATCTTTTCTCTTTCAACTATTTTAACCAACAAGGTATATTGTTGAACACAAGTTTGAAAAGATACGCTGTAAGAGCAAATACAACTTTCAATGTGAAGGATCATATCCGCATCGGAGAAAATATCTATTTGTTCTATAAAGAAAATCCACGCATCACAAACAATACAGAAGGTAATGAAGTAAATACCACTGCATGGATGCAGCCAATCATTCCTGTAAAAGATATCAACGGTAATTTTGCAGGTAACGCTGGTAAGGAACTTGGTAACTCAAGTAGCCCTTACGCTTCCAGAACAAGAGCTGCCGGTGATAGAGGATATAACTACGACATGATCGGTAATGTTTGGGCAGAAGTAGATTTGCTCAAGCATATTACTGTTCGTACAAGCTTCGGTGGAAATATCGACAATTATTCAGGCTTCTCACACGGTTATCATACCTATGAAAATGCTGAAAATAATACGAACAACTCTTATAACGAATACGGTGGTCACGTTACCAACTGGACCTGGACAAATACTGCCAGCTATTCCAACACATTTGCGGAAAAGCACAATGTGAAAGTATTGGTTGGTATCGAATCTGCTGAATTCAGACAAAGAGAATTAGGCGGTACAAAACTTGGCTACTTCACTGATGATCCAAACTACCTAACACTTACTTCTGGTAGTGCAACAGGACAGTCTAGCTACAGCTTCTTTAACAAATCTGCCTTGTATTCTTTGCTCGCAAGAGTTGACTATTCGTTCAATGATAAATTCTTCTTAGGATTGAACGGACGTCAGGACCAAGCGTCAGTGGTGTCAGTAAAAAACAGAAAAGCAAATTTCGGATCAGTATCAGCAGGTTGGCAGATTTCGCAAGAATCATTCATGAAGAGTATTTCATGGTTGAACAGCTTGAAGATTCGCGCCAGCTATGGTGTACTTGGATCAATCAGCAACACAGGATCTTTGAACTCATACACTACTTATAGCGCAGGTATCGGCTCATCTTATTACGGTATCGGCGGTTCTCCAACTGGTGTAACTCAGGGATTCCAATATTCAACAAATGCAAATCCTGATAGTAAATGGGAAAGCGATCTTATCTCTAACGTGGGATTTGATGCAACGATCTTACATAACAAGATTGACCTCTCATTCGAAGTTTATCAGAAGAAGATTAATGATCTTTTGTTCCAGGATCAGCCACCAGGCGTTGTCGGCGGCGCAACTCCTCCGAACGTGAATATCGGTGATATCAAAAATACAGGTATCGACGCGAACGTCGCTTATCATGGAAGAATCAACAATGATCTTACATTCAACGTTGCTGTTAACTTCACATCTTACAAAAACACTGTTGTGAAAATTCCCGGAACAGCAGGTTTCTTCACAGAAGCAAACACACATAATACCGGTCCACAGGTTAGAAATCAGGCAGGACATCCAGTTGGTTCATTCTACGGGTATCACATCATAGGAATCTATCAGAGTCTTGACGATGTTTCTAAATCACCTGTTGAAACAGACGCAGCTCCTGGCCGTTTCAAATATGAAGATGCAAATCATGATGGTAAGATCGATCAGAATGACCAAGAATTCTTTGGTGATCCAAATCCAAAATTCACTTACGGAATTAACCTTAGCGTTTCTTGGAGACAGTTTGATTTCTCAACTACATTCTACGGTTCAAGTGGAAACAAAATCCTGAACTACACTCGTTACTTCCAGGATTTCTATCCACAGTTCCAGAACTCAAAGAGTGCAGCTTTGTTGACCGATTCATGGTTGCCAAGCAGACCAAATGCAAAATATCCAATTGTTGAAAATGCGTCTTATTTCAGCACTAATGGAGTAATCAACGATTTCTACATGGAAAATGGATCGTTCTTCCGCTGCAAACAAATGCAGATTGGTTTCAACTTTGCTCCGGCTATGTTGAGAAAAGTAGGTATCGACAGAGCGCGCATTTATATTCAGGCTGCAAACCTATTCACTATTACAAAATATACCGGTTTGGATCCTGAAATTGCAACAAACTCAAACCTGACTAGAGGTAACTTAAATCAGGATGGAACCAGACAAACTTATCAATCAAGCTTTGGCGTTGACTATGGCAACTATCCGCCAGCAAAAACGTACAATGTTGGAGTAAGTCTTGCATTTTAATATTTAAAATCGATAAATTTTCATAAACATGAAAAGGATAAAAAAATATAGAATTATACTGATAACAACCGCGGTCGCTGCAGCGGCGGCTTGTTCGAAGTCATTTCTGAATATCCCGCCCGCAGGCTTTCTCCAACCGAATACGGTGGCTACAAAAGCCGGGGTAGAAGCACTGTTGGTAGGTGCATATTCATTGCTTGATGGTATTGGTGGTGCCGGTGGAAACAATGGTCCATGGGCAACTGCCGCCAGTAACTGGGTGTATGGTAGCGTTGCAGGTGGAGATGCTCATAAGGGCTCCGATCCTGGTGACCAAAACCTCATCACTCCTATCGAAACTTGGGGAGTAAATGCATCGAATGCTTATCTTGACGACGTTTGGCAAGCACGTTATGACGGTGTACAGAGAGCCAATGAAGCAATTCGCATTATGAGGTTGGCTACAGATTTGCTTCCTGCAGATACAATTCAGGTAACAGCAGAAGCAAAATTCTTGCGCGCACATTATCATTTTGAATTGCGCAAATTGTTTGGAAAAGTGCCTTATATCGACGAGAATGTTACTTATTCTGCCGGTAATTTTCTTATTCCAAACGACCATGATATCCTTCCTGATATCGAAGCTGATCTAAATTATGCTTATACTAATTTACCAGAAACACAATCAGATCTTGGACGCGCTAACAAATGGGCTGCTGCATGCTATCTGATGAAAGTGTATATTTTTGAAGGAAGATTTTCAGATGCTAAAACGTTGTTCGACTCACAGATCAAGCCAAATGGTAAAACAACTGCGGGTCACGCGTATAAATTGAACGCACGTTTCTCTGACAATTTTAATCCTTCAACAAGAAATTCTGATGAAAGCGTTTTCGCTGCGCAAATGACTGTTAACGACGGTGCGAGCGGTGCAAACTCAAACCAGGGAGATGGATTGAACTTCCCTTACGGCGGACAAACTGGTTGCTGCGGATTCTTCCAGCCATCATTCAGTCTCGCTAACTCATTCAAAGTTGATGCAAATGGTTTGCCTTTCTTGGATGGCAGCTATAACAACACCAACTTAAAGAATGATCAGGGTATCAACTCAAACACGCCATATACACCAGATGCAGTTACACCGATTGATCCACGTATTGACTGGACAATCGGACGCCGCGGAATTCCTTTCTTGGATTGGGGTCCAATGGCAGGTGCTAACTGGGTACGTAACCAGGCTTCCGCTGGTCCATACGAGCCAGTTAAAAATATGTTCTATGCCGCAACAAAAAATGTACTCACAGATGCCTCCGGTTGGACTGCAGGGTTCACTGCAAACAATGTAAACATCATTCGTTATGCAGATGTATTGCTCTGGGCTGCTGAGGCAGAAATTCAGGCAGGATCTCTCGATGCAGCACGTGGCTATATTAACCAGGTACGTGATCGTAATAGCGATCCATCAACCTGGGTTCACAAATATTTAGACGATACAAATCCAACAGGTGGATATAGCAATACACCTGCTGCTAATTACAAGATAGGATTGTATACAACTCCATTCGCAAGTAAAGATGCAGCGTTAACAGCGCTTTATTTCGAACGCAAGCTCGAATTGGCAATGGAAGGTCAACGTTTCTTTGATCTTTCTCGTTGGGGTATTGCGAAACAAGAACTTGATCCTTTCTATGCTCATGAAGTAGCAAGTGGATATGTTCTGGACGTGGGAGCAAGTTTCACAACTGGTAAAAATGAATTTTTGCCAATTCCACAACCTCAAATTGACAAGAGTACTACTGGTGGAAAATCAGTTCTTACTCAAAACCCCGGATACTAATCTTTAATGGTTTGTTCACGATAAGAAAGGGAGCAGGATTATTCCTGCTCCCTTTTTATTTCTGCTCTCTCAAAGTCAAATTAACTTCTCTGCATTTGATTTTTTCATATTTTGATCCCGAAATATCGACAACATGAAATTTCTGATCGGCGTTCGGACGACTTTACTTTTAGTTATATTTTTTTCGCTAATGAATTCATGTAAGAATGATCATCACCTTTTTGAACAAATCACCTCAGATCATTCAGGCATACATTTCAATAACCAGATAACAGAATCTGATTCGATAAATGTATTAGATGTATCTAATGTTTACAACGGAGGAGGCGTCGGCATCGGAGATTTTAATAAGGATGGATTACAGGACATTTATTTCACCGGAAATCTTGTATCAAATAAATTATATCTTAATAAAGGAGGCTTCCATTTTGAAGATATAACAGCTACAGCAGGTGTTGATGGAGAGGGTAAATGGTGCAGGGGTGTTGCCGTAGTTGATATCAACAATGATGGCTGGCCCGACATATTCGTTTGCGCCACCATTAAGAAAGATCCATCTAAGCGTAAAAACCTTCTATATATCAACCAGGGTGTTGATGACGAAGGCATTCCCCATTTTAAGGAAATGGCAAAAGAATATGGATTCGATGACACCATGCATTCGACGATGGCCGCTTTTTTCGACTATGACAATGATGGCGATCTGGATATGTATCTTGTCGTGAATGAAATTGTTGATTCCAATACTCCAAATTATTACCACAAAATTAGTACAGATGGTTCATTCCGAAGTTCCGGTCATCTTTACAGAAATGATTGGATTGATTCACTAAAACATCCCGTGTTTACTGACGTTACCAAAAAAGCTGGAGTGGGAACAGAAGGCTATGGACATGCAGTAAATATTGCAGATATCAATGGCGATGGATGGAAAGATATCTATGTAACCAACGATTATCTGCCCAACGATCTTCTTTGGATTAATAATCATGATGGAACTTTCAGCGAACACTTATCCGATTATTTCAAACACACATCTGCGAATGCAATGGGTATGGATATTAGCGATATCAATAACGATGGATTGGCTGATGTGATAGTGCTCGACATGAATCCAGAGGACAACTACAGAAAAAAAATGATGTTGAATCCCAATAGCTATCAAACTTATATTAATACCAACCTCTTCAATTATAATTATCAATACGTCCGAAATACATTACAGGTAAACCAGGGACCGCGCGTAAAACAAAATGATTCTGTCGGTAATCCCATTTTTAGCGATGTGGGTTTTTATGCCGGTGTTGCAGAAACTGATTGGAGCTGGACCCCATTGGTAACAGATTTTGACAATGATGGTTATCGTGATATCATTATTACCAATGGATTTCCCAAGGATGTTACCGAACACGATTTTATCGCTTTTAGAAACAAAGCAGTCAACCTCGTTTCTAAAAAAGAATTATTGAAACAGATACCGGAAGTAAAGAGGCACAACTACGCATATCACAATACAGGTTCACTGCGATTTGACGATGTGTCCACCGATTGGGGCTTTACTACGCCGACCTTCTCTAACGGTGCCGTGTATGCGGATCTGGACAATGACGGCGATCTCGACATTGTTATCAATAATATCAACGACGAGGCGATGGTGTACAGGAATAATGCGCGGGAAGGAGATAAGGAAAATAATCACTACCTGCAAGTGGAATTTGTGGGCGACGGGTTTAACAGGAATGGGCTTGGCGCTATCGTGGAACTTCATTACGATTCAGGAAAAATGCAGGTGTACGACAACACACCTTATCGCGGTTACCTCTCAACAGTGGAAAGCGGGGCCCATTTTGGGTTAGGGAAAAATAAACAGGTGGATTCTGTGATCGTCAAATGGCCAAATGGTAAAATGCAGCTATTGCTACACGTTAGTACCGACCAAAAGCTCACCGTTAAAAATTCCGATGCCAATACTCCATATTCCGAAAATAAGCCCGTTATCGCAACGCAATCAATTTTCAGAGAAATTACTGATTCGGTAAACGTTCATAGCGTTCAAAAACAACGCGACTACATCGATTTTAATATTCAAAAATTACTGCCACACAAGTTTTCCGAATACGGACCTGCATTGGCCGTGGGTGATATCGACGGAAATGGTTATGATGATATCGTGATGGGTGGATCTGTCAACAATAGTGCAGAACTGCTACTGCAGCAACCCAATGGAAAATTTATACAGAAAAATCTTTTGCAGGGTAATGATACATTGGGAAAACGGACGGAGGACGAAGGAATTCTTCTCTTTGATGCGGACGGCGATGGTGATCTTGATCTATATATTGCGAGTGGCGGCTATCAAGGGGAGCATCAGACAGATGCCTATCGGGATCGCCTATACGTAAATGACGGCAAAGGCAATTTCTTTGCTGATAGCAGCGCGCTGCCCACAAATTTTACCAGTAAGTTTTGTGTACGTGCTGCAGATTTTGATCACGATGGCGATCTGGATCTGTTTATTTCCGGCCGCGTTGATCCGGGCAACTATCCAAAGCCCGTATCAAGCTTTATCTATCGCAATGATTCGAAAAATGGAGTGATCAAATTTACGGATGTCACTGCCACCGTTGCAAAAGACCTCGTAAATATCGGCATGGTCTGCGATGCAATATGGACGGATTTTGACAACGACGGATGGCCGGACCTTATATTAGCCGGAGAATGGATGCCGGTAAGATTTTTGAAAAACGACAAAGGGATTTTTAAAAATGTAAGTGATGTTTCCGGGGTCAATAACCAGAGAGGCTGGTGGAATAGTATTGTTGCAGGTGACTTCGATAACGACGGCGATATGGATTATGTGGTAGGTAATTTAGGTTTGAATTCTTTCTATCGCGCGAGCGATGAATACCCCGTGCGTGCTTATGCAAAAGATTTTGATAACAATGGAATCTTTGATGTGATCCCATCTTTATATCTTCCCGATGTGGAAGGAAGAAAAAAAGAATTTCCCGCATTTACCCGCGATGACCTGCTCAAACAGGTAAACGCCATGCGCAAAAAATATCCAACGTATAAATCTTATGCGTTGTCGGGAATGGATCAGTTATTAACTGAGCAGGAAAGAAAAGGGGCGTTGATATTGGAAGCAAATAATTTTCATTCGATCTTCTTAAGAAACGATGGACAAGGCAAATTTACGTTGATGCCATTGCCTTACCAGGCACAGCTTTCAGTAATCAACGGAATGGTTGCCGATGATTTTGATGGCGATGGTAATTTGGATCTTGTTATCAATGGTAACGATTATGGTACGGAAGTTTCTGTAGGAAGATATGATGCGCTGAACGGACTATTTTTAAAAGGTGATGGTAAAGGAGATTTTGTTCCTCAAACTATTTTGCAAAGCGGAATTTTTATTCCGGGTAATGGAAAAGCATTGGTGAAATTAAGAAGTGCTGGCGGAAGATGTTTGCTTGCTGCAGGACAAAATCGCGGGCCGCTTAAAATATTTGCATCGAAAAAAGAATCACAATCAATTTCATTTCAGCCAGGTGATATAAGCGCTATTTTCAAACTTACAAACGGAAAGTCAAGGAAAGAAGAAATATATTTTGGATCGTCATTCTTATCTCAATCGGGCAGATTTCTTAACATCAACAAGAATATTTCATCTGTTGAAATTGCAAATAGCAAGGGAGAGAAAAGAACAGTATCGACTACCGACAAGCTTGCATCAAAATAAAATTTTTTTATTGTCTGATTAATTATTTGATCGGTTAGTGAGCTCGAATATTTTTTTCAAATTGGGTTCGTAGATTATGGCGCTGCATTAATTTGTATTAAAGTATTTAACATGGGCAACATTTCAACTTGGCTGTTTTATGCATTGTTATCTGCTTTGTTTGCGGCACTGACAGCGATATTTGCCAAGGCAGGATTGAAAAATGTGAATTCAGATCTTGCCACGGCTATCAGAACGGTGATCATCCTGATCATAACCTGGGGCATTGTTATTTTCAAGAATAATTTGCGACCAATATCAACGCTTTCAAGAAACACATGGCTGTTTTTGATATTATCTGCCGTTGCCACCGGCTTATCCTGGCTTTTTTATTTTCGTGCGTTGCAGGCAGGAAAAGCTTCAGAGGTTAGTATTGTTGATAGAAGCAGCGTGTTATTCGTGATTGTATTATCGTTTCTTTTTTTCAAAGAACCAATCACTCCAAAATTATTATTAGGCGCAGCGATGATAATCGGGGGAATGATAATTGTAACGTGGAAGTAGGGAGATGAGTAGTCGATTGTTGTTTCGTCGATTGGTTGAAAAGTTGAAAGGTTGATTGGTTGACAACTTAACTTGTCTTGTCAATATAATTCACCGTTATTACTATTTAGAATTTTCAACCCTTCAACGAGTCAACTTTTCAACTTATCGACCAATCAACCTATCCAAATCAACACTCGAATTATTATATTGCATCCCTGAACCTGCGTAAATCCATATTGCAATTATTACTGATTCGTGAGTCTGAAAGCCGGATTATTTCCAGGCTATTTGTGTTTGAATTTTTCCAGGGTGCGGCGATCGCACTCTATTTTTTGGCCGCTATCACAATTTTCGTGGATCATCTTCCGCCATCCGATTTACCGAAGGTTTTTATTCTTTCTGCATTTCTACTTTGGCTATTCGGATTTATCTACAATAAGCTGGAGCATCGACTGCTTACGAAACAACTGATTTATTTTGTATTGATTTTTAACGGCGCTTGTATCCTGTTGTTTCGCACGTTTATTCATTTGGAAACGGAAACATGGTTCCTCTATCTCTTTCTCGCTTCTTTCAATATTTTATACTTGCTCAACAATCTTGAATTTTGGGGATTGGTTGCGATATTATTCGATGTGCGCCAGGGCAAAAGATTATTCGCGATTGTAAGCGCATGGGATGGTCCCGCCCGCGTGATGGGATATATTCTTTCCATTTTGCTGGGTGCTACCATTGGTACCGAAAACTTACTATGGATATCTGCTTTCTTTATGCTCTTTTCCATTTTACTTTTTATGCCGCTTGCAAAATCCGACGAGCTAAAAGATATCGCACCAAAAGATCACCATCATTACGCAACACAAAGTCTGCAACATCTGCAAGCAGCCGTAACTGCTAACAAACTTATTCGTAACGCAGCTTTTGTTTCTTTCTTTTCATTTTGTTTTTATCTCGTCACCAATTATGTGCTGTATGGTTATGTAAAAAAACAGTTTCATAGCGATATAGCACTTGGAAGATTTTTCGCGGTTTTTCTGATTGTGAGCAGGACACTTGCCCTTATCATAAAACCATTATTTGTAAATCGGCTACTCGATAATTTAGGAATTCGCAAATCACTTTTAGTTGCACCTATAGTGCTCCTGATCTTAAGTGCCATCGCGATTTTTTTTAGCGAAAAACTGATCGTTCCGCTGCATTTATTTCTCGTGATGGCCATCGTGGTTGACATTTTACGATCAGCAATTCAATCTCCCGTTTTGTTGACGACGCTCCAGCCGTTACCGGTTCACCAAAGATTAAAGGGACACACTATTATCAAGGGATTGATGGATCCATTTGCGTTTCTTTCCGTTGGTGTTTTGCTGATTGCAATTCCTTCTGCTGATAATGAAGTTAATTTGACATTGTTAAGCATCATATTGCTTGCGATAACTGTGTTCTGGATTTTCTTTGCGTTGTCCGTTGATAGCAATTATATTCAAACTTTATCGGCCGCAATACGCCGGCGCTTATTAGACGAACGTGATATATCTGTAACCGATAATGATTCCCTGAATTTTCTATTTAAGAAAATTGAATCGGGTACAGAAGATGAAGCGTTGACAATTATTCAACTGTTATCTGCTCAGACTATCAGTCACGAAAAATGTTACCTGGCGGGACTACGTCATCCTTCCGTGCGGGTAAAGCAACTAACGATAGGGTATATACGCTCACAGCATTATACTGCGTTACTTCCCGAATTGAAGAAGATGTTGCAAGCTCCCGATGTGCAGGTCTATCTTCCTCAATTATTACGGAGCATCACTGCACTGGATCATACTGAAGATATTTCTTCTTACCTCACGCATGAAAATCATGAAGTCTCGAATGCAGTGGCGATGGGTTTCCTCACTTACGATCATCACGCGCAAAAAGGGAAAGCATATAATCATATACAAAACCTGTTTGCTTCGAGCGAACATCGTCATCTTATGAGTGGATTGGAAATTGTTGGCGAATTGAAGATCCATGAATTTTCCGATGATGTAGCAAATCTCATCGCACATGAAAATGAAAAAATAAAAGCCAATGCTTTTTTGGTTGCGGGTAAATTGGGAAATGCGAATATGCTCGATAAACTGCTAAATGAGTATGGCCTGTCGAATAAAGATAAATCCATATTGAAAGCGTTGGAAATTGCGGGAGAGAAGGCGGTCGAGCCAATTAGGCACTTTATACAAACAAGAAATCCTGGCAAGACAAAGCGATACCAGCTTTATATTTTATTGGGGAAAATTGGTGGTGACGCAGCCGCAGGTTTGCTACAACAATGCCTCCAACAATTTCCCGCAGACGAATACAATGTTCTTTCTATTTTATATCAGCCACAATTTGTCGCTCCTGCAAACGGTTACGAATACACGCTGCTTTTGAAAAAGAATATGGAAAATGCGTCGAAACATTTGCTGGCATTGGATACATTGAAACAATATAATCATACGTATCAATTGTTGATCCGTGCACTGGAATTGGAGTTGATGAATATCCGCGACAAATGTTTATTTATTTTTTCGTTTTTGTATGACAGGGAAAAGATCCGTAAATCAAAAATCGGTTTTGAATTGAACACGAAAGAATCGAATGCAAATGCATTTGAATTGATCGATATGGTAGTACCCAAAGAATTTTCAGTTCCTTTCATGCTTATCTTTGAACAAGGCGATCCGTCATACAAGAGCATGCAAGTGAATAAATTTTTTAAAACTGCACCGGTGACTGCCAGCTCTCTTATTAACGATATCCTCAAGGATGAAAATTATCAGTATAATGAATGGACAAAAGCATGTTGTTTATACGGACTTAAATCGCAGGGTGATCGTTTGGATATAACACTTGTTGAACCATACTCGAAATCCGATAACCCGATCTTAAAGGAAACTGCTATTGCTGTATTGGAAGACATAGAAACATCCAATACATGAGCATAAAAACTTTTTAAAAAGGATGAACACACACGAAACGAAAACATCAGGGTTAATGCTGATAGAAAGAGTTCTACTCCTTAAATCTCTTTCGGTTTTTAGCGATACACCCGAAACGATATTGGCTGAAATTGTTCATCTGATGGTGGTCATGAATGTTTCTTCCGGAACTAATATTGTAAAAGAAGGCGAGGTGGGTAACTGCATGTACATTATATTCGATGGGCGCGTTAGTATTCACAAACAAAAAAAAGTATTGGTAGAACTCAGGGAGAAAGACTTTTTCGGTGAACTCGCGTTGCTGGATGTTGAAACAAGATCCGCTACTGCAACAGCTTCCACGGATTGCATTTTGTTTCGCATCGACCAGGAACCTTTTTACGATATGATGGAATCCAGGCCCGAGGTAGTAAGAGGTGTAATCAAAATTCTTTGCAGACGAATCAGAGAAGCGAATATGAAATTGTTAGAGAAAGAATCTTGATTTACTTAATTTGAGAAAGTTAATTCTTTGCGATTTTGCGCCTTTGCGTGATCATTTTTTCACGCAAAGGCGCAAAATCGCAAAGAATTAACTTTCTTCGAAATTTTTTTAAGCAAGAAAATCTCGATTCAGTCAATCACTTCGTACACTACAGTTGCATTCGCTTTATTTTTGAAATTCATTTCTCCAAGTTTTTTGCAATTAAAAAACTCTTTCACTTTTTCATATGACTGCTCGGTGATAAGAATCTGGGCGGCCCCGGCTGCACCTTGTAATCTTTGTGCCGTGTTTACTACATCTCCAACTACGGTATAATCCAAACGGCGAAGGTTAGCCGAACCTATATTGCCTGAAATCATTTCGCCACTATTGATGCCGATGGAGAGGCGTGGTTTAAAGGAAGCTTTCCCTTGGTGTTCCGGTATTTTTTCGATTTGTTTTCGCACGGCCAGCGCCGCATCGATGGCTCTGTCGAGATGGTAATCTCCTTTGAAAATAGCCATCACTGCATCTCCCATAAATTTGTCGATATATCCATTTTGTGCGATGATCTCTTTCACGATAATATCAAAATAATTATTCAACATTTGCACCACCACATCCGGCGATTCGCTCTCGGAAATGGAAGTGAAATTGCAGATATCAATGAATACAACGGTGGCGTCGATGGTCTCATTTAGCAATAAGCTCGTTTCAAACTCGCGACGATTCATAAAATTTAGCACCGTCTCATCTACGTACATGCGTAAAATATTATTCTCCTTGATGGCTTTTAAAGTTTGACGAAGTTGTCCCACATGCACGATCGTTTTCTCAATTGTTACTTCGAGGTCCTCGAAGTTGACCGGCTTGCATAAAAAATCGTATGCGCCTCTATTCATTGCCGTACGAATATTATCCATATCGCCATATGCAGATACAACGATTGCTTTTATAAGTGGACTGACCGTATTTAGCTTACTGATCAACGTTAGTCCATCCATTTCAGGCATATTAATATCGCTCAATACAATATCAACATCCGGATTCTGTTCCAGCCTGGTTAGTGCTTCCACGCCATTTGCCGCGAACACGAAAGAATACTGCTGCTCTCGGATCTGCCTCCTGAATTTTTGCTTTATCAGCATTTCCAGGTCCGCCTCATCATCAGCTACCAGGATTTTCGTCATGAGGTATTTTTTTTAATTTTTCTTTTAACAAATTGAAATCAAGTGGTTTGGTTAGAAAATCATCTGCACCAAGGCGCATCGCCTGCGAATAATTTTCGGCATCTCCATATGCAGTTATCATCATCACGATAGGGGGTGGCGTTACGAATCTTGTTTTTATCCGCTGTAACAAATCGAGGCCGCTGATACCAGGCATATTGATATCCGACAATATCAACACTACTTCCGAAAGATGTGCTTCAAGAAATGTCAGCGCCTCTTCACCTGAATAAGAAAAAACAAATTCCATTTCGTGACCGCGGATTTCCTTTCGGAACCGCTGTTCGAAAAGAGCTTCCATGTCTCTTTCGTCATCGACCACCAGAATTTTCATCATAGTCAGTTACACATTTAGATTGTGAGGATTTTTCGCAATAATATACATATTTCCCTTAATTATGACGGAACTGGTAGGCGGATAATAAATTCAGCGTATTCGCCTTCTTTGGTATTCAATATAATCTGCCCCCCATGTTCTTTGTTGATAATATCATAACTCAGCGACAATCCGAGTCCTGTTCCTTTTCCCGTTGGTTTAGTTGTGAAAAAAGGCTGATAAATTTTATCCTGGATGGCTTGCGGAACGCCCATTCCATTGTCCCAAACACGTACTTCAACTATTTTATTTTTTCCATCTTCCACCAAACGCGTTGTAACTGCAACCGTAGGTTCATAACCCGGTTGCTTAAGCGTTTTTGACTCTTTCTTTTCCGTAACGGAATAGAACGCGTTGGTAAATAAATTCAGAAACACTCTTCCGATATCCTGCTGAACGGTATTGATCTTACCAACCTTTTCATCAAAATCCGTTCTCAATGTTGCATTAAAAGATTTATCCTTGGCGCGTAAGCCGTGATAGCTTAGACGCAAATATTCGTCGGCAAGTAAATTAATATCCGTTAATTCTTTTTGACCTGTGCTTGACCGTGAGTGATGTAACATGCCTTTTACAATGCCATCAGCTCTTTTACCATGATGATTTATTTTCTCCTGGTTTTGAATCAGGTCATTGGCAATACTCTCGAGATTCTGTTTATCTTTTGGATCTATTTTGATTTTTTGCAATTCGTCTTTGAGATCATCTGCAAGTTCGATACTGACTTCTGAAAAGTTATTGACAAAATTCAGTGGATTTTGAATTTCATGAGCGATGCCGGCAGTAAGCTCACCTAAGGAAGCCATTTTCTCCGACTGTATTAGTTGCGACTGTGTCTCCGTTAATTCTTTCAATGAATGGTTGAGTTTAGCAGTTCGCTCTTGAACCTGTTCTTCCAGTCTTTCATTTTCTGTTGCGAGTAATTGCTGTTTCTCCTGTTCGCGGCGAATATTATCCCGCGACAGTGCTTGTATTTCAGACAACTGGTATTCCAGATGCTTGCCCTTTTGCGCATACTTAAAAGCCAGGTAAATGCTGATGATCATAAAACATACAAACGCATTTGCACCTGTGATCGACGGCGAGAATTGTATTATTTTGAAAAGTGACAAGATAAAAGCAGCATTCATGGCAGCGCAACTGAGTGCGGCGATTGCCATGGTGTAGTTGGCTTTGATGATGGCGATGATGCATAGCCTTAAGAGTTCTGCCGTGAAGGCGATACGCAATGCAATATTGAAAATGAAATATGCTTTTGATGGCGGGAAAAACACAACTAAGAGTGTGTCCACGAATATGATCAATATGATCAATATCCACTGGTGGATACTTATTTTGTTGGTAATTTCCAAAGCGAGGATCGACAAGACAAGGAGGCCGCATATTTTCCCATTGATATCGAGACCGAACATCACCCAACTGGCAGTATTGACGTCCAGGCTGCCTTCCAATATCTGCGATTGCAACACGGGAATGAGAGCAGTAAAAACACAATAGATGCCGAATAAAAGATTAATTTTTTCCTTCGGATAGAAACTAAATAATAGAATAAATAAAAATCCCAGGCCTATACTCATAAATGAATAGCCAATATTCATCCGCGGTTCAACAAGTGCGGCTTTGTAGCTGCTCAAGGCATTCATCCACGGTCCAATCTTTACGGTAAAAGGCTGAAGCGCCGTGTTGGTAAACATCCATGGCTTCGGCAAAAAAGAACTTGCGAATCTAACGGCTATGTACACACTATCACCAAGATTGCCCGGAAACAAGATCGGCTTCTCATGTGGATTATAATTCTGAACAACTCCAGGGCCAACGATTTTTCCAAATTGAATAAACAATCTCCCGTTAATATACCAATCCGATGCGCCGAGTTGCGTCAGCAAAATTGCCGCCTGATTATTGTTGGTGGTGGAATCAACATGTAATTTGATACGCAGCCACCCGATTGCTTTTTTATTAAAAGCGGAGAAATAACTATTTACGTTCCCGAGATCGACCGTTTGCCATTTGCTGTCGTCAAAGCTTGCGCTTGCCCATGAGGTATCGTCACCTTCATGGAATTTCCATCCCTTATCGATATTGACACCCTGCGGCGGCAGGCTGTCCAAATGCAAAATATAAAAACCGGCGTCTTGCGCAATGCAATCTGTCGATGACATAAACAGAAACAGGAAAAAGATTTTTAAAATCTTCATAAATGAATTATTTAAGATTTTCCTTGAGCGGAATGCGGATAATGAATTCCGCATACTCACGCTCGTGCGTGTCCACATCTATCTGCCCCCCGTGTTCCTTATTAACGATATCATATGCCAAAGATAATCCAAGCCCAGTTCCTTGGTCCGGACCTTTTGTTGTAAAAAAAGGTTGAAAAATTTTACCCAGAATCGGAGCTGGAACGCCCATTCCGTTATCAATGACTTTGATTTCCAAAGTTGGCCATCCTTCGGCACCAGGAGGAATTTTTCTGGTACTAACGGTAACGGATGGCTCGTAATCTTCACCACTTTTTTTTCTTTTTTCATTTACAGAATAAAGCGCATTATTAATCAGGTTCAACAATGCGCGCGAGATACTTTTGGGATCCAGCATTAATTTACCAAGTCGTGTATCAAAATTGGTTTGAATATCCGCATTGAATGATTTGTCTTTTATTCTCATTCCAGGGTAGGCCAGCCGAATATATTCATCAGCGAGCGCGTTGATATCGGTTGGCTCTTTTCCCCGCGAATCGATAACAGAATGTTGAAGCAATCCTTTCACAATGCTGTCTGCACGATGTCTATGCTGGGCTATTTCTCCCAGGTTCTCTTTGATATTGTCAGCCAGCCGAACTGCTTCCTCATTATTTCCCGATCGCAACGCTTCTTTCATTTCATCAATAAGTTTTTCATTTACGTCAGAGAAATCATTTACAAAGTTCAGCGGGTTTTGAATTTCATGCGCAATGCCCGCTGTCAGTTCTCCAATTGAAGCCATCTTTTCCGAATGGATAAGTTTGGCTTGGGTTGATTTTAATTCATCAAGCGTGTCATCTATTTCGTTTTTTTGTTTTTGTAATTGTTGATCTGCATTCCTGCGTTGCAGCTTATTTCGGTAGAGAATGGCCGACAGCAATAGGACTACAAAAATTACAAACACCAACACGTATAATCGAACTTCGTTACGATATCTTTCCTGAGCGTCACTAATTTCTTTTAGTTTTTGTTTTTCATCAAAAACAGGCAATTGCATTTTTGCCTGGTTGAATATTGTATCCTTCGCAGCCAGCATTATTGTTAAGTATTTGAGTGCACTGTCTGGCTGATGCTCTGATTCAAAGTATTTGACTAATGTAGCTATGGTGACAACTTTGACTGAATCGTTTTTATATTTTACACGATCATATTCTTTAGTGAGACTATCGATATAACGCTGTGCGTTTGTTGTGTTGAATAAAAAAAGAAAAAAGAAACCTAAACATGAAGATTTCATGATAACCGAATTTCTGAATTCGTTTTCACGCAAGCTTATGATTATCTTTTTTACTATTCTCATCCTGGGTTGGCGCTTTTCAACGCGACTGGTTATAATCGAATTGCAGAATGTTTGCCTTTCCTTCGCCACCTTCATTTGAAATATATAAGTTGCCTTTGTCGTCGAATACAATTCCCTCTGGTTGCTTGAACAAGAAAGGATCAAGCGCATAATGTCTTTTTATTTTCCATTGATCATCGAGGATGATCAATAGTTTATTTACGGATGAAATCACATACCATTCGTGCGTGACGGGATGTTTTGCAAAACAAGATGGATGAAATTTTGGTCTTGGGTTATCTTTCTTAAGATGAAGAGTGGACAAATCGATTTTGAATTGCCTGGTGATATGCAGGCTCGCCGTGTTATCCAATTGCAACACATACATAGAAATCTCTTTTCTTTGATTGTCATCTGGACAGTTTTTGCAAAGCACATAGAGATTGTCGCCATCCGCGTACATCCCCTCGTATTCGCCTGCAGGCAGTATATTTTCATATATACGAGTACCAGCTACATCTTTATTTCCAACTTGCGTCAGGGGAAAGCTAAACAAAGAGCCATCGCTTCTGAGAACGATAATATCCTTATTATTCATGAGTGCAACATCTTCATAATCTCCTTTTTTCCCAAATTTTGTTTGCTTGTATTCGTCGTCGTCCAATCGGAAATAATAAAATTTCCCGTCCTCATCTTCGATAGCTCCAATTTCGTAGGTAGCATTATTCAAAAAAATAATTCCGGAAATTTCGTGCAGGGCATTTTTTAATATATACTTTTTAGGTTTGCTGAAATTGTAGCCGGAAGGATTCTCGAATGTATCCGGTTGGGCGCAAAAGAGCAGTGCGGACATTGGAAGTAAGCAAAGAAGTATGATCGTTTTGCGCATCCGGGAATTTATTAATTGGAGAATTTGTGATGTGTTGATTTTTTTGATTTGCAAAAATCAGGTATCCAAAATCATAGATTTATTCCAATATGAAACAGCAGGGCCAATGCATAAGCTATAACGGAAATGGCTATCCCATACATAAAGACATTATATGATTTGTGCAGCAGTTTGTATTTTCTTCCCAATACTTTTCCCTGTGAATAGATATCGCGAATCAGGCTGCCGTATAAAAATTCGCTGTCAATCATCATTTTTTGCATGCCGTCTTCATAGTCTTCAAAACTCATATTATAAAAAGTGCCGAAAAATAAAAGGTTAGTGGTTTTATTAGTTATTTCTTCTTTGGTAAATTTTCCATTCGGAATTTTAGGCCTTGTGGCCAATACGGCATAAATAATAGCGATAACATTTACACCAAGAAGAATCAACGTAGGCATTACCAATACAGCAAGGTTTTTATTGTCTTCAAGTTTGCGTATCACGAGTGCAAGTGCAACGGAAATGATAATCGAATTGACGGAGATCATGATATGCGCTTTGTTATCTGCCATCACGCTCAGCTTTTGATGGTTTGAAGAAGAAACCCTGAACATGGTTTCCACGCCCCTGATCGGTTTCTCCTGTTTTTTATTATTGGCTGCTTGCTTTTTTTGCGCACCGTTATTGTCTGGCGTTTTCACTGGTGGTATTCCTGAGCCAGAAATATTCTTCGGATTTTCTTGTTCGCCTATTTTCTCTGGTGCTAACACAGATTGTGCCGACATAGCCGACGCTCGCTCTAAAATTTTCTCCTGCTGTTTTCTTTTTAATTTTTCTATTTGATCGGCTTTGGATTTATTGAGTAATGTTCTACAATAGTCTGTGTGATATTCGTGAGACTCGAGCAATGAGAGGTTTTTTTGTCTCCATTCGTCGCCATCAATTTTTATGTTTTTTAAAGCCTCAATTTCTTTTCGTAGCAGTTTGCTTTTTTCTTTGAAGTCGCTGGTCCCAAGATGAAAAAGATCGGCGTCGCAAATAATCTTTTCCAACAGCGAAACTGGCCGCTGTGGCATTTTTGTAGATACAATACATTTTTTGATTTCAGTAATATCATCATCGCCAACGCCGATACTTTTCAAATAAGTTTCGGCGAGTTCAGCGCTTTTGTCTTCATGGTGTGAGGATCCATTCACCAGGTAGCCTGTGTCGTGAAACCATGCGGCGGTAACCACAATAAAAAAATCACGGTCATTGAGATTATAGTTCCCGCCGATTTTTTTAGTTGCTTCTACTACTTCGGCCGTGTGTGGCAGATTGTGGTAAAGCAATGCCGGCTGTGCATGCTCTACAAAAAAAGAATGAACGTGATCACTTATCTGTTGTAATAATGCATTGTAGTTCATGGCTGGAGTATTTGCAAATCATTTTATCGTTTCCATCGAGTGCAAATCTATCAACGTTGAAAGCCGCTACAGGAGCGGGTTTCAACCGCAGATAAGTTTTGGTCCTGGTCTCTGCACCCTGGCTAAATGCAAAGGCTGTTTATATCTCTAATATAGGCTAATCTTTTAAATATAAACAGGGATTTTGGGTAACAGGTTTCATTGAGTTAAGAGTCTTTGTGCGGCCGTTAACTTCCAATTGTCAATTGTCGACTCATAATTTGCGCAGACAACATTTACCATGTGTTTTTTACGTGTGGAAATTTCGTACTTTAATCAGGCATTTCAATTTTTCCGATGGCTAAACCCACCTGCTATGAAATTATACCGATTGCTGCTCTTTGGTTTTTTGATTGTCCAAAGTCAGATAATTGTTGCCCAGTCTGCTCACTATATCGACAAAGAAAAATTTTTTCTTGATGATAAACCGGTAGAAGCCACACTCGTTACCGATCTCGGAAATATTATGAGTACCAAATCGAAAACCGAGTACCAGGACGCAACGCTTACCTGTAAATTGCCCGACAGCGCTGCTTTTACAGAAGGAATAAGAATTCGCGCAAGAGGAGAATTCAGAAGGAAAACATGCTATATACCTTCGTTGAGGCTTAATTTTCACAACACAACATCTCCGCGGTTATCGTCATTAGATGCATTGAAACTGGTTTGCGCTTGTAAAACAGGGAACACTTATGAGCAATATTTGCTGAAGGAATATATTATCTACAAAATCTACAACCTCTTAAATCCAAAAAGTTTTCGCGTGCGGCTTATTAAAATGAATTACCAGGACAGTAAAGGCAAGAAAAAACCGATGGAGCAATATGCTTTTTTTATCGAGGACATAAAGGCAATGGCGAAGAGAAATCACTGTAAGGAATACACGAAGGATCGAGTTTTAACGGAGCAAACAAACCGCGCGGAAATGACAATGGTCTCGGTTTTTGAATACATGATCGCAAATACGGATTGGGCAGTACCTGTATTACACAATATCAGATTGATTTATCCAAAAGCTGATACTACTGCAAGTCCATATGCAGTTCCCTATGATTTTGATTTCGCAGGTCTTGTAAATACAGACTATGCAATTCCAGCTCCGGGGCTTGAAATTGAATCTGTGCGTCAGCGTTTGTACCGCGGATTTCCGCGCACGATGGCCGAACTGCAGCAGGTATTTGCCATATATCGCCAACAGAAAGACAATATCTATGCACTCATTAATAATTTTGATTTGATTACACCTGGTAATAGAAAGGACATGATCAATTTTCTGGATGAATTTTACAGAATAATAAATGATCAGTCCAGCGTTCAAACAGTTTTTATCGACAATGCCAGAACCGAATAAATTATCAGAAGTATAATATTGAACTAAGTGGAAATATTTTTTATGCTTCTTATATGAATATTTTAGGTAGAACTAACGCGATAGCCTAATCGAAAAAATCTGCCTGGTTTTACGAATAAAAAAAGGTTATCGTTTGATAACCTCTGAAAAATATGGTGGGATGGATATAGCAGTTATCTGCTGCCATAACCAACATAGCCCTGGGTTGATTTGCAACCGCCTCTTTCTGACCCCCTGTAGCTGCTACAAGAAGTAATGAAAGCTGTAGCTGTTGCTACAAGTACTAAGATTAAAATTGTCTTTCTCATTTTCTGGGTATTTAAAATTAAAATTAAAATGCCTGGTATAAGAGAGACGATCACCAGGGTACTTCAGAGGAACGGATAGACAGGATTCCGAAATAATGTTGAGGAATAGTGCAAAGTAAAGCCAAAAAAGACAGAAATGCAAGCCGCGGCTTGGGAAATGTCTTATATTTTTTTGTTAATCCCTCTGGCTGGGATATTTTTACCCAAATTCATCCACGTTGTTTGTACATTTTATTGCTGTCGGCGGCAGCGTCATGCATCAGTTAGCAATTGCCTTGAAAAAGAAAGGATATATGGTTACCGGTAGCGATGACGAGATATTTGAGCCCGCCCGTACCAATCTCGCTCAAGAAGGAATATTGCCCCCGGAAATGGGCTGGTATCCGGAAAAAATCAAGCCTCAACTTGATGCAGTGATCCTCGGCATGCATGCAAAAGAGGACAATCCTGAGTTGGCAAAAGCACGTGAACTTGGACTTAAAATCTATTCATTTCCCGAATATATTTACCAGGAAAGCAGGAATAAAACAAGAGTGGTGGTGGGAGGAAGTCATGGTAAGACGACAACCACATCGATGATCATGCATGTGCTGCGGCGAACTGAAAAAAAGTTCGATTATATGGTGGGCGCGAAGCTAGAAGGCTTTTCGCAGTCGGTCGACATTACAGACGCCCCGGTAATTGTTTGCGAAGGAGATGAATATCCCGCCAGCGTCATTGAAAAACGGCCTAAATTTCATTTTCTTTTTCCTCATATCGCGATTATTACAGGCATCGCGTGGGATCATATCAATGTATTTCCAACTTTTGATTTTTATCTTGAACAATTCAAAATATTTATTGAGAAAATTCAGCCGGGAGGTATTTTAATTTACAATGTAACCGATCCCGTATTGAAAAAACTCGTAGGAGAAATTTCTGCTCCCGATATTAGGAAGACAGCGTATGATGTGCCTGCACATTCAATAGAAAATGGAAAAACGTTTATAACATTGGAAGGATTCAAAGGAGGACTGCAGGTATTTGGGGATCATAATTTACTAAACCTGCACGCCGCATACCTGGCTTGCAAAGAGCTCGGTGTAGACGCAAAAGCATTTATAGAAGCGATATCAGATTTCACCGGTGCTTCGAAGCGATTAGAATTATTGGCAAAAAATAGCGAGACGAATGTCTATCGCGATTTTGCACATGCACCGTCAAAAGTGAAAGCAACTATCGAAGCAGTCAAGCAACAATTCCCCGATCGCACATTGATTGCGGTATTGGAACTGCACACTTATAGTAGTCTCAATAAAGAATTCATGAGCGAATATCACGACAGCATGAAGGAGGCCGACAAAGCCGTTGTTTTTTATTCCAATCATGCGTTGGAACTAAAACGTATGCCGCCTCTACCAAAAGAAAAAGTAATTGAAGGATTTGGTAAGAAAGAATTGATTGTTATCAATGAAAAAAAAGAGTTATCGGATTGGCTGGCGCAACAATCTTATAAAAACGCTAATTTGCTGTTGATGAGTTCTGGAAATTATGATGGAGTAGATATGATTACATTTGCGAAACAAATTGCGAAATGAAATTGACAATGGTGATTTTTTGATTTTGAGATTTGGAGATTTTGCGATTTCTTTCAAATCACAAAATCTCTAAATTTCAAAATCAAAAAATAAAAAACACTGTGATTCATTTTTTATAATAACCCATATAGTTCGATTGAATGCTACAACTAACGAGACCTTTGGCTATCATTGACCTGGAAACAACAGGAACTAATTTATCCACGGATCGCATTGTTGAAATAGCGATCATAAGAGTATTGCCTGATGGAAGCACGTCAGTAAAGCACAAATTAATAAACCCGGAAATATCAATTCCAAAATCGTCTTCCGACATTCATGGAATTACAAACGAGCAGGTAAAAGATGCACAAACCTTTAAACAGGCAGCAAACGAACTCAAACAATTCCTGGATAATTGCGACCTCGCGGGTTACAATTCCAATCGTTTTGATATACCGCTTTTGGTAGAAGAATTCCTCCGTGTTGGAATGGAATTTGATACTAAAGGACGGAAATTACTCGATGTACAGCGCATTTTCCACATGATGGAACAACGCACGTTAAGCGCCGCTTATCGTTTTTATTGCAATAAAAATCTCGAGGGAGCGCACGGAGCGCATGCTGATGCGGCGGCAACATGGGAAGTGCTGGAGGCACAATTGGTAAAATATCCGCAATTGGGAACCAATGTCGAAAGTATTCTTAAGGTGACCGGCGAGGATGAAATTGTGGATTTTGCGCGTCGATTTACGATGGAAAATGGAATAGAAGTGTTTAATTTCGGAAAACACAAAGGTCGTTCTGTAGCGGAAGTATTGAAAATGGAACCACAATACTACGATTGGATGATGAAGGGCGATTTTCCCCTGCATACAAAACAAAAACTGGCAGAGATTTTTAATCGGGCCATGTTAAAAAAGGGGTAAAAGGTTCGGGGTAAAATTTGTGCATAAGGTTCTTACGGATAAATTCCTAAATTTGTATCTTTAAATCCAGTAAATCAATATCCCATTAGTAGCTTGGAAAAGATTGCTGTCATACCAACTTATAACGAGAAAGACAATATCGCAAATATTGTCGAGTCTATCTTTTTGCTCAAACAGGGCTATCATATACTTGTGATAGACGACAGCTCTCCTGATGGCACCGCGCAAATAGTCAAAGAATTACAAAAAAAATATCCCGGAGAATTATTCCTTGAAGAAAGAAAAGGTAAACTTGGATTGGGTACCGCTTATATCCATGGATTCAAATGGGCGGTTGACAGAGGTTATCGCTATATATTTGAAATGGATGCCGATTTCTCTCATAATCCCAACGACCTCGACCGGTTGTATGAGGCTTGCAAGTACAAAGGTGCTGATGTGGCAGTCGGTTCGAGATATGTAGAGGGTGGTGGAAATGTAAACTGGCCATGGGATCGTGTGCTTCTTTCAAAAGGTGGTTCTTATTATACAAGGCTTATGACTTGGATGCCTGTAAAAGATCCGACCGCGGGTTTTGTTTGCTATACAAAAGAAGTGTTGGAAACAATCAATCTCGACGAAATCAGGTTTGTCGGTTATGCTTTTCAAATCGAAATGAAATTTGCGGCTTGGAAATTAGGCTTTACAATAAAAGAAGTGCCGATCATTTTTGAAGATCGTAAATATGGTGTTTCTAAAATGAATAAAGGCATCGTCAAAGAAGGTATTCTTGGCGTTCTAAATCTTCGTTTTCAATCGCTTTTCAAAAATTATCGCAAGAGAGTTAAGAACACAGAAGTTCAATCACAAGCTCAATCTCCGGTTACTTCCTTCACGAATAAAATGATGGTGGGTAAATAGACCACGATTTACACGATTTAAACTGATTATGCAGATGTTTAAAGCGTTTAGTATTTTTTTAGTTTGTTTTGATTTCAGATCAATCAGAAAAATCGCATAAATCCTGGTTCAGACTAAGCAGCCGGCAACGATATAAACCTTACCAAGGTTCTCTTTGCAATGGGTAGAAGCGTTTCTTCAACAGGAAATTTAAGTTCTGTTTCGATTGAATAAACCGCAGGATTTGGTAGTTCGGTTTTTATTTTGATCAATTCCGATTTAATGCTTTCGAAAGTATTGCTGATACTGCGTTGCCAGCTATCGATGTATTCTGTACGAATACTCCGGTATTTCTCATCATGCTTTTCATAAAAACTGAGGCGATATTGGTAAACGCGCGTGAGGTTTAGTTTTCCTTCACTTAAAAAGAAATAGCCTTCGTTGGTATCAAGCGGAATAATTCCAACTGGATATATTTTCAATTTTTCTTCTACAAATTCATAGATCTCGGCTCCATTATTAATTGCTTTTTTCATTTTGCTTGCAGCGTAATTAATAATATCCTCTAATTCTTTCATCAGCTCATCATCCTGGATAATCTGTTCATACAGCACCTGTAATTTTTCTATCTGTATGCCTGTAAGTTTTTTTGGAAACTGTTCCTGGAGGAATTTTTTATTTTCCCTGAAAGCGACAAGATTGTGATAATGAAAAATAATATCAGCGAGATGCGGGTAAAGTTTATTCTGGTTGAAATATTTATTCGTTTCCTGTAGGTAGGCGAGTAGCGTATATTTTTTTAGTTCGAAATCGATATATCCATCGGCGAACCAGGTTTCGGATAATGTTTTCATGGCGCTATGGGTTTAGTTATTCAATTTACAAAAAACCGAGCGATTCTTTATTGTTTTTTTTCACATATCCACATCTGTTAGATCATTACATCCTTATTTAGTTTAACGGACAGGTGAAATGATTTATTATATTTTTATTCAATGCGGATGAGAGGGCACAAGAAAAAGACACAAGAGACAAGACACAAGAGACAAGATACAAGGGGCAAGATGAGAGGACTCTTGTACCTTGTGTCTTGTTTCTTGTGTCTTTTTCTTGTGCCTTGTTTAATCAGTAGTTTCTGTTGGGATCAAAATTCTCAAGCTCTTTTGCGATATCCGCCAAAAAACTTGCGCCAATGCTGCCATCCACGATGCGATGATCGTATGATAGCGACAGGTACATCATATGCCTGATTCCGATGGTGTCGCCTTGTTCTGTTTCAATAACGACCGGACGTTTTTTGATTGATCCCGTGGCAAGTATTGCAACCTGCGGTTGGTTGATGATCGGTGTGCCCATCAAGCTACCGAATATTCCAACATTGGTCATCGTGAAAGTTCCGTCCTGAGTATCCTCAGGTTTAAGCTTATTATTTCTTGCATTTTCTGCCAAACGATTAACCTGTTTTGCCAAACCCACAAGATTAAATTGATCAGCATTTTTTATAACAGGAACAACTAAATTACCACTCGGCAACGCAGTAGCCATCCCGATATTGATATCTTTTTTCAGGATGATTTTTGTGCCGTCAACCGAGCTGTTGACAAAAGGATATTTTTTGATGCAGCGCGCAATGACTTCGATAAATAATGGAGTGAACGTAATTTTTGTTCCTTCTCTTTTTTCAAATTCACTTTTTATTTTCTCTCTCCAGGTTACGAGATTCGTTACATCCGCTTCGGTGAAACTAGTAACGTGCGGACTCGTATGCGTGCTGCGCACCATATGCTCTGCGATCAATTTCCGCATACGGTCCATTTCAATAATCTCAACATTACCACCATGAATATATTCAGGAGATTTTGTTTCGGCTATGGATGACGGTTGGTTGCTTACCGGCTGTGTGGATGTTTGTCTGGCCGTAAATTCTGGTCTTGCATTTTTCTCACCCTGGATCCTGTCCGTCACATATTGAAGAATATCTTTTTTTGTAACTCTTCCTTCGTTTCCTGTTCCATGAATCGATTCGAGTTCGGTCATACTGATACCTTCGTTCGCTGCAATATTTAAAACAAGTGGTGAATAAAAACGATTTCCGTTGCCGTTAGTGCTTTGTGGTTTTATTGCAGTAGCTGCTGCAGTGAAGCCCGGTTGTGGCTGATATGACTGTCGCTCGCGGGAACCATTCGAAATAGCAGATTCCACGACACGCGGTTTTTCTTCCTGTACTTTTATCTCGGGTTCCTGTGGTTTATTTTTTGGATTGATTTCTTCATCTGCAGTGGTGCGTATTTTGGCAATCACCGAACCGATCGGAACCACATCATCCACTTTGAAAAGAATTTCTTCTATGGTGCCCTCTGCAGTAGAAGGTACTTCGGTGTCAACTTTATCAGTCGCGATTTCCAATACTGTTTCGTCCTGTTTTACTTTGTCGCCGGGTTGCTTGAGCCACTTAAGAATAGTGGCTTCCATGATACTTTCACCCATCTTTGGCATTACAAGATCCACAAGAGCCATAGTGATTTTTTAAAGAAGTTTTTAAAGCTGGAAACTAGTAAGACGATTTTTTTGATTTTGGGATTTAGAGATTTAGTGATTTCCAAAAATCTCTAAATCCCGAAATCAAAAAATCACCCCATTGTCAAGTTGCTCACGCACGAAGGTAATTATTTCCTAGAAATAAGATCAATTGCCCGAATCGTGTTTTCCCGATATGAATTTTCTAAACATATTCAATGCATTTGTTGCAGTTAATTCAATATTTCGCATCCTATCAAAACGAAACCAAAACTTTAACGCGATAATTTTTTCACGATTTCCAACAGCGATCCAAACAGTTCCCACCGGTTTTGCTTCCGATCCGCCACCTGGCCCCATAATGCCTGACGTTGCTATTGCATAATCTGTGTTCAATGTTATGAGTGCACCTTGCACCATTTGTTTCACCGTCTCTTCGCTTACCGCGCCGTTTGAAGACAGGGTTTCTTCATTTACATGCAAAACGTTTTCTTTGATTTCATTCGAATAACTCACGATACTCCCCTTGAAATAATCACTGGAGCCAGCGATAGAAGTGATGAGATGTGCGATATACCCGCCCGTGCAACTTTCTGCAGTTCCGATCGTTTGATTTTTTTGTTTTAGCATTTTGCCAATCGCTTCCTGAATCGTAACATCTTCATCGATCACCATCCATTCTGACACTAAATTTTTCAGGTCGTTGAATTGAATTGTCAATTCATCATTCAATATTTTTTCATTACTGCCTGTTGCTGTCAATCGCAAGCGTAACATTCCGTAATTCGGAAGATATGCGAGCTTGATATGATGTGGCAGCGCTGTTTCGAATGCATTGATGTGTTCCGCTAAAAAAGATTCACCAATTCCGGCAACTAGTAAAGTTTTATGCACGATCGATGGCAACACAAATCGTTTTTGCAATGCGGGCAACACATCGTTCGTCATCATTCCTTTCATTTCGTTTGGCACACCCGGCATCGAGACAAATATTCTTCCATTTTTTTCGAACCACATTCCCGGAGCCGTTCCACGTCTGTTTTGAATAACTGTGCACACATCCGGTACTTCGGCTTGTTTCAGATTGCGCTCGATCATTGGCCTCTTCAAAATATTTTGAAAAATATTTTTCACGTTTGCAAGAGCACCATCGTCAACAATTAATTTTCCACCAAAATATTCACAAAGCAATGGCTTGGTGATATCGTCTGCAGTTGGTCCGAGACCGCCGGTAATTAAAATAATTTCTGCGCCACTGCTTTCTTCATCCAATACATTCCATATTTCGGTCCATGTATCGCCAACGGCTATACGCCGTTTCATCCAAACGCCAATCTTATTTAACTCTTGTGCCATCCAGGCACTATTGGTATCGATTACCTGTCCGATCAGCAATTCATCTCCTATTGTTATAATGGATGCCTGTATCATTATTGACATTACATTTGTGCTTTGAAAAAAATCGCATGCAAAGTAATAATGATCGAAATATGAAAAAAGTTTGTTTGTGCTGCTTGTTATTTTTAGTAACTCTTTTTGCCAATGCGCAATCGACCCAGGAAAAACTCGAAAATGCAACGCAGCAATTAGTATCCGATACGCAAATGAAGCACGCAATTCTTGGGCTTTATATTATTGACGCAAAAAACGGGACTGTAATCATTGATAAGAATGGTTCAATAGGTCTCGCTCCTGCGAGTTGTCAGAAATTATTTACAAGTGTTGCGGCTTTTGAATTGCTTGGACATGATTACCGTTATAAAACAGAGATAGGATACGACGGAAAGATAGAGGATCTCACGCTTAAAGGCAACCTGCATATTTTTGGAACAGGTGATCCGACTTTTGGAAGTGAACGATGGGATCAGACAAAAGAAGAGAATGTGATGACAGAAATATCAGAGGCGCTGAAAAAATTTCGTATCAATAGAATCACAGGAGATGTTTTTATTGATGATTCAAAATTTTCCATTCAACCGATACCGGATGGATGGATATGGCAGGATATCGGCAATTATTATGGTGCTGGATGTTGGGGCATCAACTGGCACGAGAATCAATACGACATGATTTTGCAAACAGGCGCCAAAATTGGAGACGACGCCGGCATATCAGCCACCAAACCGGGATTGCCCGCTAATGTTTTGATCAATCAATTCAAAACTGCAGAAAAGGGAAGTGGTGATAACGCGTATATTTATTTGCCTCCTTACTCCCTGTTTGCATTTACACAGGGAACAATGCCATTGGGTGAATCTAATTTTAGTATTTCTGGTTCGATCCCGGATGCGCCTGCCTATTTTGCAAAACTGTTGGAAAAAAATTTTTTAAGAAGTGGAATTAAAACCGCACATCCTTTCAAAACGAATATTGACCGGCTGATAGAAAAAAGAAATTGGCCTTCTATTCAATCTACTCTTTTTACGCATTACTCTCCCACACTGGACAGCATGAATTATTGGTTTCTCAAAAAAAGTATCAACTTATATGGTGAGGCTTTCGTAAAAACAATTGCATATAAAAAAACAGGATTTGGTTCTACAGATAAAGGCATAGAGTTGGTGAAAGATTTTTGGAAGAGTCAGGGTATCGAATCATCAGCGATTAATATAATCGACGGCAGCGGACTTTCTCCTCAAAACCGTGTTACTCCGGATGCATTGGTGAAAGCCTTGCAATACGCTGCAACGCGCACATGGTATAAATCTTTTTACAGTGCGCTTCCCGAGATCAACGGAATGAAAATGAAAAGCGGATCGATTGGAGGAGCGAAAAGCTATGCGGGATACCAGTCATCGAAAGACGGCAAAGATTATATTTTTGCAATTATCGTCAACAATTATGATGGATCATCGAATGAGATCGTACGCAAAATGTGGAAGATTTTAGATTTGTTGAAATAAGTGGAGTAAGAAACAAGAAAGAAGATACAAGATACAAGATACAAGATACAAGGAACAAGACGCAAGGTACAAGTAAGACCGCACCTTGTGCCTTGTTTCTTGTATCTTGTTCCTTTATTATCATATTGCCTAAACACTAAACCAATCGTATGAAAGTTCAAAACTATAAAACACACAAGAGGTTTGTTATCGGTTTTCATGTCATTACACTATTACTTATTATTGCGTTGCTGGGAGGTTCAATAGTAAATCTTGTGCATTCAAATAGCGATAATCTTTATGCGAATTCTTTGATTTGTTTAATAGCGATCATATTGGGATTGTTTTTCGTTTTTATTCGACAATTTCCACTCAAGGCGCAAGACAGAGCCATCCGTGCAGAGGAAAATCTCAGGCATTTTGTATTGAGTGGTAAACTACTCGACCGGCGATTGCGCACGAGTCAGATCATCGCATTGAGATTTGCATCAGATGAAGAATTTGTATTGCTGGCGCAAAAAGCACTTGAACAAAATATGGATGCGAACACCATCAAAAAATCTATACTTAATTGGAGAGGAGATTTTCATCGCGTATGAGTGGCGATGTGCGGGGTTGATTGAGTTGATTCTTTGCGATTTTGCGGCTTTGCGTGAAAATTTTTTCGCGCAAAGCCGCAAAATCGCAAAGAATCAACTCAGTCAACCTTTCGACTAATCAACCAATCAACTCTCATGCATCTATTTCCCCGCCATTGCATCAACACTAAATCGTCCGGGTCCAACCATCAGGATTACAAAAAATCCAGCCAAAAATAAAATTGCATTTTCCTGGTGATCGAAAGATTGACTATGATGAAGTAAAAAAATGATGATGCCCATTTCAACAACCAATAAAAACGCGGCGATTCTTGTAAAAAGACCAAGTACTACCAAGATGGCTGCAAATATTTCCAAGACAATTGTCAATATAAGCGACCATTTATGTCCCACATGAAGCGGATCAAAAAAAGTATGCTGCATTTCACTGAAATGAGTAAGCTTCATAATTCCGTAGTTGAGGCAAAGTAGCAAACCGCATGCAACTCTCAACACGAAAGTAGCCAGGTTAAAAGCAGTTTCTGTGTATCCAGTCGAAAAAATTCTCCTCATGTTGATGTTTTGAAGTCAAATGTATTTCATGAAACATCACTAAAGAAATGTTAATCCTTTCAGTTATCCACACCTGTTTGGAACGATGTTTGGTAAAGGATAAAATATTTAGAAACTTTAGCGCGTTAAGCTTCCTTGGACATTGGATGGATATTGGATATAGATTAGGTTGAGGTGAGACTGAGATTAAAGTTAAGGTTGAGCAATCGCGAACTTCTGTGTTAACCCTAATCTCAATCTTAATCTCAATTTCAACTTTTCTCTTACACCCTCTGTCCGCGTAAGCCTTCACTCAAAAACAATACTGTCGGATGAAATGTGCAACCTTAGTAGTTTTCATAAGCTTTCTTAGTTCGTCCTTACTCGCCCAGCAAACTCTATTTATCAATGATCCGCAGGCTACTTTCAAGCAGGCGAAAGAATATTTTCAAAAGGAATATTATAGTCTGGCTTATCCATTGTTCAAAGATTTACAATCTAATTTACGTGATGCCGATAAAAGCGATGCGGCCATCGAATACCAGGAAATCAAATATTATACATTGGTATGTGCGCTGAAACAAAACGACAGTAGCGCAGTTACGGAGTCTAAATCTTTCATTGCACTTGAAAATAATAAAGCGAGATCTGAGATGCTCAGCTATCATTTGGCTGAATATTATTTTCGTAAACAGGATTATGCAGCCGCTGTTCACTTGTATGAAAACACCAGCATCGACAATCTTAGTAACAAGGAAATTGCGGATTTAAAATTTCACCAGGGTTACGCATATTTTACGCGTCAGGAATTTGACAAGGCAAAACCACTTTTAGATGCTATCCGTCAATTGCCAAAAGATCCAAATTATCTCGATGCTAATTATTATTATGGATTTATTTCTTTTTATAATAAAAACTACCGGGAAGCACTAAACGCTTTTACGATTGTGGAAGACAAGCCTAAGTATGCATCCGTGGTTCCTTATTATGTAGCCAATATTTATTTGATGCAGGGGCAAAAGGATAAAGCCATTTCTTATGCTTCGGCAAAATTGAACAAGGGTGGACAATATTACGATACTGAATTAAGACAATTAGCCGGTCACGGTTATTACGAGCAAAAAGAATTTGAGAAAGCATTGCCTTACCTGGAGCAATATGTAAGCAAATCAAAAAAAGTATCGAGACAGGATTTATACGAGTTGTCTTATTGTTATTATCAAACAAAAAACTGGACAAAAGCGATCGAAGGTTTCCGGCAGATCGGTGGAAAGGAAGATTCGCTCACGCAGAACGCAATGTATTTGTTGGGCGATGCATATCTCAGAACGGGCCAGAAAGCAAATGCGCGCAATGCATTTCTGGTGTGTTCATCCAATAGCAGCAATAACACGCAAAGAGAAATTTCAAAATTCAATTATGCAAAACTCTCTTATGAATTGGGATACCAGGATATAGCGTTGACAGAACTCAGGGAATTTCTTCGCATGTTTCCTTCGTCAACATATGGCAAAGAAGCAAGAGAGTTACTCGTGAATGTTATGGCGAATACCAGCAATTATAAAGACGCATTGGCATTAATGGACAGTGTACAAAATCCTTCGCCAACCGCAAAGCAATTATATCCCCGGATTTTATATGGACGCGCAACGGAACTGATCAATGATGGTTTGTTATCGCAGGCAAATGATCTACTCGATAAAGCTTTGAAAGAACCGAATAACACTTCTGTGCTTCCTTATATTAATTTCTGGAAAGGGGAAATATCTTATCGTCTCAACCGCATTGATGATGCGATTCCATATTATTTCGAATACCTGAAAAGTGGTGTGGCCAATGGAGAAGCAAATATTAGCAATGCAAAATATAATCTCGGTTATTGTTTCCTAAAAAAAGAAAACTACCGGCAAGCGCAAGGATTTTTTGAACAGGTAGTAAAATCACCAAAAATAAATTCTTCTCCGCTGGAACAAGATGCTTATATCCGTGATGCGGATTGCTATTATATGAATCGTGATTTCAAAACGGCGTTGAGTATGTATAATAAAGCGCTTGATTATTCCTGGCCATCGAGCGACTATGCAACTTTCCAGAAAGCGATGGTAGCAGGAGTGAATAATGGCAATGAGAAAATCACGTTGCTCAATGGATTGATCCGAAAATATCCTTCTTCAGGATTAATTCCCGATGCGAATATGGAAATTGCGAACACTTATCTCTCCAATGAACAATACAACCAGGCTTTACCATATCTGAAAAATATCATCAGCTCCACCAACAACGATGCATTAAAACCAAGAGCATACCTGCGTGCCGGCATTGCATATTATAACCTGGATAATAATACAGAGGCGTTGAATCAATACAATGCGTTATTGAAACAATATCCAAACTCTGCAGAAGCGCAGGAGGCATTGGACAATGCAAAATCAATTTATGTTGCCGAAGGAAAAAGCAGCGACTATGTGAATTTTGCGAAAACACTTGGCGTAAATATTTCATCGAGCCAGGAAGATCAACTGGCATACCAGGAAGCAGAGGTTCAATTCAATGATGGAAATTTCAACGGTGCCGTTCAGAAATTTGAAAATTATCTGAGCAAATTTCCCGATGGAAAATTTTCTATCGAAGCCAATTATTATAAGAGTGAAATCTATTTTAACCAAAAGAATTGGCCGAAGGCAGCTTCCGGTTATGAAGCAGTGGCGGATAAAACGCCGAATAAGTTTGCAGAAAAATCATTGTTGCAGGCGGCGCGCATCAATTTCTTTTATATCAAGGATTTTGCAAAGGCCGAAAAATATTTCGACAAGCTAAAAGATTTTGCTTCGTCGCAGGAAAACAAAATGGAAGCAATGCGCGGATTATTGCGCAGCCAGTTTGAATTGCAACAGTGGACGGACGGACTTGCCAATGCAAAAGATTTACTTGAGCAGAAAGGTTCGAGTACAGATGATAAGATACTTGCTAATATGGTGATCGCAAAATCTTATCAAACGAGCAATCAATGCGAAACCGCTTTGCAATATTTCCGGACCGTTGCAAGTATGAGCAAAGCCGCGTATGGTGCGGAAGCGAGATACCAGGTAGCAGATTGTCTATTTCAACAAAATCAATTGAAAGATGCTGAGAAAGCAGCATTCGAAGTGATCAATAAATCCGGTTCGTATGAAAACTGGGTTACGAAATCGTATATGTTATTGGGAGAAATCTATTTTAAAGAAAAAGATTATTTCAATGCGAAAGCGACATTTCAAAGTGTAGTGGAAAATGCGAAGATTGAAGATTTACGCCAGCAGGCACAAAAAAGATTGGACCAGGTAAACGAAGAAGAAAAAGCAAATAGTAAAGTAAGTAATTAGAATTGAGGCGCTGTTAGCAAGTGGCAAGTTGACAGACTTCAGTCGCCACTCGCCACTCGCTATTCATAAATTAAAGATGTAACAACACTAAATACATGATGATAAAATCATTTTTTGTTTTGGGAATTTGTACGTTGGGATTTGGCATTGCACTAAAGGCGCAGGATACAACCAAGCGCAAAACGATTAATATCACATCTACGTTCAAACCAGTTTTACGCGATGCAGTGAAAGTGAATTTTAATGCGGTTCCACCCACAGCGGATACAGCAACACCCAAATTGAATTACAATATTCCTTCACAATATCTTTTTTTAAGTTATCAGCCTTCAGCATTAAGTCCCGTTGCGTTGCATGTGGACTCTGTGCTCTCCTGGCACAATGATAATTATATAAAAGTGGGAATAGGAAATATTCATCAGCCGTATGTTAAGGCGGGATTTAGTTTTGGCGATGGACAAAGTACATTTTTCAATGCGTTTGCTGATGCGTATACTTCAAAAGGAAGTTTGTCTTATCAGAAAAATAGTTTGATTGGTGTGGGTATTGCCGGGACGGTGAAAACAAAAAATAATCTCGAATGGAATGGACAACTTGGATTTCGCGCAGATGGAAATTATTTATATGGATTCCGGCCAGACACGTTGAAATATGAAAAGAAAGAACTCCAACAGAATTTCCAAACGTTTGAAGGAAAATTTGGATTGCGTAATTCGGTTCCTACAGAATTTGGATTGACTTATAATCCCAATGTTCATGTAACTGTTTTCAGCGATAATCATTCGCCAAAAGGCTCGGAAGCAAACACTGTATTAAATCTTCCGCTGAAAAAAACAATCGGGGAAAATTTTGCTTTTGATTTGGCATTTACGGGAAATCTTACCAATTATAGATTGAATAATCAATCGGCCATCAACAATAATCTCTATTATATTTCTCCGGCACTTTCATACAGATCTTCGAATCTTTTTTTGAAGGCGGAACTGACTCCATCGTGGGATCAGAAAGCGTTTCATCTTCTGCCGAATTTCATGGCCGATATTTCTACAAACGATCAACATTTCACACTGCAATTGGGTTGGATCGGATATTATGAAAAAGGAAGCTATCAAAGATTCGAAACGATCAATCCCTGGCTCGCGCAACCCAACGCGTTGCTGAATACAAGGGTCCAGGAATTTTATGGAGGATTTACAGGATCATTGAACGACCACGTTTCTTATGCAGCCAAATTAGGATTTGCTGAATATTGGAACATCCCATTGTTTGTGAATGACAGCATCGACGGTAAAACATTTGTGGTTCGCTACGATCATTTGCAGGCGTTAAAAATGCATGGCGAAATAACTTACACGGAAGGCGAACAATTCAGCGCCACTGCTGCACTTAACATCAATCAATACACGAATATCACGAATGAGCTTAAAGCATGGGGATTGATACCACTCGAACTCACGACCACTTTGAGATGGCAGATATTGAAAGATCTCTGGGTGAAGGGTGATCTGTGGGCATTTAATGGTGCGCCATATCTTGCAAAAGATGGTACTCCACACAATGCTGACAGAGGATTAGATCTTAATGCAGGTATTGAATTCAGGATTACAAAGCAATTGAATCTGTGGTTGCAGATGAATAATATCTTCGATAATAAATATCAGCGTTGGAACCAATATCAGGTTTATGGTTTCAATATTCTTGGCGGAGTTATTTTTTCTTTTGGACAGCGGTGAGTTGAGTTGATTGGTCGATTAGTCTATAAGTCGATTTGGTTGATTGGTTGAAACGTTGATCGGTTGATAAGTTAACTTATCTTATCTTATCTATATAAATCATTGTTAGCATTAGGAATTTTCAACCAATCAACATTTCAACCAATCAACTTATCGAACAATCAACCACCACCCAGACTTCAGTTTTTTATTTTCCTCAAAATTCCGTTCTTTCGTGTGGTAAACAGTTGAAGATATGTTCGAGACATTGAACAGTTATTTATTTCAGCATAAAAGTATCAGTATACCCGGGCTTGGAACCATTATCATGGAGACATTGCCGGCGAGTGTTGATACCAGTACAAAAAATATTCTGCCTCCGCTCTATTATTTTCGTTTTGATAAATATGTCGATGCACCCGAACGGGAATTTTTTTCTTACCTGGCTTCAAAAAAAAATATCGAAGACTATGAGGCGCTTAAAATTTACAGTGAATTTGCATTTGAGTTGCGTAATAAAATCAGTCTTGAAGAAAGTGTAAAATGGGAAGGAGTAGGGGAGTTGAAAAAAGATCATGAAGGTAATATTGTATTTGAATCATCGTTGGGAAATCCATTTTTTCTGCAACCTGTTCCTGCGAGAAAAGTAATTCACCCTGATGCAAAACATTTATTGCTCGTTGGGGATACGGAAAGGACCAGCGTTGAGATGAATGAATTGCTACATACCTCAGACGAACAAAAAAGCAAGAAATGGTGGTGGATTTCCGCAATCATTGCAGGGGTGATCGCATTGTTGATTATCCTTTTCCATTTTTCTACGCATGGATGGAAAATTGATTCTGCAGGAAACCAGGAGAAATTGGAAACAAATAAATAAGCAGGTATTGACTTTGTTTACGTTTGATCGTGAGACGTGAAACGACAGACGTGGAAAATAAATCATAACGTAGTTCTTTTTAGGATGTTTATGCTCACGTCTGTCGTTTCACGTTTCACGATCAAACACTGAGTCCACACTTTTTGCATGCACACAAATTTCATCAACTATATTTCTTGCCCGATTTGTCATTCAGCCACTATCCATCGTGTTTTGGCGGCAAAGGATTATACCGTTTCGCAAAAGGAGTTTGAGATATGGGAATGCTCAACCTGTACTTTCCGGTTTACGCAAAATGCACCGGATGCGGTTGCGATCAATGCTTATTATCAATCTGAAAATTATATCTCGCATTCCAACACCAATAAAGGACTGGTCAACCAACTTTATCATGCTGTTCGAAAACAAACGCTAACGCGTAAACGAAGATTGGTAAACGCCCGGTCGGCAAACAACGGAAATTCCGGATCGTTGCTGGATATCGGTGCAGGAACAGGTGCATTTGTGCAGCATATGGAGCAGCACGGATGGAAAGCCACCGGACTCGAACCCGATGAAACGGCAAGGCAGCGCGCCCTTGAAGCGCACCAGGTAAAATTATTACCTATAGAAGAACTCAACATAATTCCAGCGGAATCATTCGACGCAATTACGATGTGGCATGTATTGGAGCATGTGCATGCATTGCATGATTGCATCAGGCAAATAAAAAAAATAATAAAACCTACGGGATATATTTTTATTGCAGTGCCAAATTATACTTCTTATGACGCCGGTTTGTATAAATCTTATTGGGCAGCATATGATGTGCCGAGACATCTCTATCATTTTTCTCCCGCATCCATGGAACAACTGCTAGAAAATCATGGATTGACTTTACACGGAATAAAACCAATGTGGTTTGATAGTTTCTATATCAGCATGCTGAGCGAGCAATATAAAACGGGCCATTCAAATATTGTAAAAGCATTTTTTAATGGCGCTGTTTCAAATTTGAAAGCGGTGTTCAACAAAGAATACTGCAGCTCGCTGATTTATGTTATTGGAAAATGATGGAGGTTTTGAACCATGATTAAAGGATTGAAGGATTATCATGAAACGTGTTTGCCATATGGACAAATTCATTTTATGATAATCCTTCAATCCTTTAATCATGGTTCAAACCTATTGCAATTTTATCTCAAAAATATTCGGCCAGAGTTTTCCGGTGATATATATTTTTTTTGTAGTTGAATCGTAGGCGATACCATTGAAATAATCAATATCAGGATATTTTAATTTTTGTTGATCTCTTAGTGAGGTAAAATCTCCCCTTGCCACAACTTTCCCGTTCGCCGGGTCGATCTTTACCAAGTAATTTGTCTGGTAAACATTTGCATAAATAAATCCATTGATATATTCCAGTTCGTTGATCATGGCCATGGGACCATTGTTATCCGACACACCCAATATTTTTATCAGCTTAAAATCTTTTGGATCGTGATAGCTTAAGTTACTGCTTCCATCGCTGCGGATAAGATAGGTGCCATCAGTCGTCATTCCCCAACCTTCAGAATTCAAATCATACTGTGTGATTTTTTTAAAAGTTTTTGCGTCATACACAAAACAAACTTTTGGTGTGTCGAGCGTCATCTGAAATACTTTTCCATCGAGAAAAGTAATTCCTTCTCCAAAATATTTTTTATCATCCAGGTGAACCTTGGTATCAATTTTACCGGTTTTCAGATCGACAATTCCAAACAAAGATTTTGAACTGGGAACCCCATCCGTGTGCCCGGTGCTTTCATAAAGTTGCCCGTCATGCACCAAAAATCCTTCCGTGTATGATGTGGTATCGTGCGGATACGCATTCACCACCGTATAATTCAATACAGGCATGCTATTACTGTTATCTGCGCGATCATTGGAAGCGGACCCGCTGTCGGTGGCATTGCTATTGCAAGCAGTAAAAAGGGCTATCAGTGCGATCCCGGTAATGTTCTTTATCATAAATGTGGAAAAAAAGGCAAAAATAAGGGGCAAAACCCTAACCATATGCTAGTTTTTTGCTAAAAAATATTTGGAATTATGCTTAAAAAACTGTTGTTTTACAATCGCTTATCGTCTGAATACCATTCTGCAAATCATCTTTTCCTCCGGATGCTTTCCCGATTTGATATTCACTCATACAAATCTTTGGTTTTTTATTTGTTGCTTGCCAATTCCTATTTTAAACTTCGTAGAGTCATTTGATTTCCGACTAATCGATCCGAATGAGTAGTTATCTCCGGTAAATTTTTCCCGTCCAATACCTTTATCTATCACATCTGATATCCTGCTGTTACTGTACCGTATTCAATTCTTATGATATGAACCTCTAAATCCACGCTTGTGAAACACCGGTTACAAGAAAATCTTAATGAGATTATTTTTAACTATACTGGTGCTTCTATCTCTGCAATTGCATGCTCTTTCGCAACAGCAATGTACTTCGACTGAATACCGTCAACAATTGTTTAATCGTGTTGCGGGATTTTCTTCGAAAGCTGCCGCTATTGAAATGTTTACGCGCAGATTTATTGATAAAAAAACTACAACGAGTGATACTGCTTCATCTTCGGCGGTGCCTGAAATAATTACCATACCTGTGGTAGTTCATGTTGTTTATCATTCTTCTTCTCAAAATATAAGTGATGCACAAGTGCTTTCACAAATTGATGTGTTGAATAAAGATTATCGCAGGCAAAATGCGGATGCGGTAAATACACCTGAAGTTTTTCGGAATGTGGCTGCGGATTGTGGAATTCGTTTCGAACTTGCAACAGTTGACCCAAATGGAAATCCGACTTCAGGAATCATTCATAAGAACACAAATATTCTCGGTTTCAATATCAGCGATGATGTAAAATTTTCTGCGAACGGCGGTGATGATGGATGGAATCCTGATCACTATCTGAATATCTGGGTAACGAATTTATCCAGCGGTGTTCTCGGTTATGCAAGTATTCCCGGAAGTCCAAAGGATAAAGACGGTGTAGTAATTCAATACACCGCTTTTGGTACAAATGGTACGGCTACAGCGCCTTTCAATAGGGGAAGAACAACAACTCATGAAGTTGGTCACTGGTTGAATCTTTTTCATACATGGGGTGATGCCGACTGCGGTGACGATGAAGTAGCCGACACGCCTCCACAACGCGCCGCTAATAGAGGATGTCCAAATACGATACGGGTTACTTGTGGTAATGGACCTCTCGGCGATATGTACATGAATTTTATGGATTTCACGGATGATGCGTGCATGAATTTATTTACCAATGGTCAGCGTGAAAGGATGCGCAGTTTATTTGCGTCCGGTGGTGTAAGAAATGCAATGCTTTCTTCTGTAGCTGCAAACGGAAGATCAAATTCACCGTTGCAATCGGGAATCATTGAAGAGTCGAATAATTTTATTGTGAAAGTTTATCCTAACCCAGCCACAAGTGCCGTATTTGTGCAAACATCTTCAAAGGACAACACATCGAACTCTATGTTGAATGTTTATAATGAAATGGGGCAAAGAGTGATGACTGTGAAGCTCACGCAACAGGTTCAGCAATTGAATATTTCTCTGCTCAAATCAGGAATATATTATCTGAAATCTGATGATGGGAAAAATAATACAGTAACAAAATTGGTGAAGTTCTAAATTGAAGTGATTTTTGCTTCTTGTATGTATCTGCTAAGATCTGTTCAACATTCTTTTCGCCACCTTTTTACCGATCTCAGGCGCTAATGCAACACCCATTCCACCCATACGAACAGCACAAAAAATATTTTTATCAATTTCTTCCAGTATCGGTTTTTTTTCACTGCCAACACCCATGATGCCGCTCCAACGATGATCGATGGTGTACGATTCACCGGGTAAAATGATTTGCTGGAGAAATGTTTCTAACTCGGATTGAATTTTATCCGAAGTATTTAACTCGTATGTATGCTCCTGTTCAAAAGCTTTGTTGCGCGCGCCACCGAGTAACACGCGGTTACCGAGATTGCGGAAATAATAAAAACCCTCGTCAAAATGAAATGTGCCTTTGAATTTAAGTTTTTCAATGGGTGAAGTTACCAACACTTGTCCACGTGCAGGTTCTACATCCATTGACGGTAATAACTGTTTTGCAAATGCGTTCGTACAAATTAAAAGTTGAGTGGCTGATAAATTGAAATCCAGATTTGTGTGCAGTTCGATTTTATTATTTATTTTTTCAAAGTTTTTTATCTCGATATTATTGATTACAGTTACACCCATCGATACCACAAGCTGCAACAAAGCCTGGCATAATTTTCCCGAATGCAATTGGGCCTCGAGTTTATTTTCGATCAAATGATTTGCGCCCAAAAATCCAAACTGATGAATTTTTTCATCGCTCAACTGGAAAGTCTTTGGGCGGTGTGTTATTTTTTTTAATTTTTGATTTAGCCAGTCGATATTACTTCTGAGAATATTAAAATCCATGTTCTGGCTTTCGGAGATCAATTCGTAACCACCATGTTTTTCATACCCGATTTTTTTTTCGTTGAATATCTTCCTGATCTTTTTCAATCCCTTGTAACGCATCTCAACGATATCGAGCATTTTTTCTTCGCCGATAGACATTGTATCCGCTATCAATTCAGTCACACTCCCAAAGCACGCAAATCCGGCATTTCGTGTACTCGCGCCCGTTGGAATAATTCCCCTGTCGATAATGGATATAGAAAGTTTTGGATTTTTCTTTTTTAAGAAATAGGCAGACCATAACCCAACAAACCCACTTCCGATGATCACGATGTCTTTCGGCGCATAGAAGCTTTCTTTTTCCCAAACAGAAATTTGGACCATGATTTTAAACGATTTTGCAGACCGAGATACAGTAGGGCAAGGGGCGGGAGGCTAGTGGTGAGTGACAATAGGTATGGTGATATACCTCTTGCCACTCGCCATTTACTTCTCGCCTAACACTCGCCTACAGATGAATCGCTTCACCATATGCCACTTCGATGGCGTCTTTCACACTTTCGCTGATAGTAGGATGTGGATGGATGCTGTTCAATACTTCATGATAGGTGGTTTCTAGTTTTCTGCCCAGCACGGTTTCTATAATGATCTCGGTAACATTATATCCGATCATATGAGTTCCGAGCCATTCTCCATACTTACCGTCAAATACCACTTTAACGAAACCTTCCGTATGTCCGGCAGCAGAAGCTTTTCCTGACGCGCTCAATGGGAATTTACCCACCTTCACATCATAGCCTGCTTCACGAGCTTGTTTTTCCGTCAACCCAACCGATGCAATTTCAGGCGAGCAATAGGTACAGCCCGGAACATTTCCGTAATCCAACGGCTCCGGCTGATGTGCATATTTCTTTTCGTTGTATCCGATATTTTCGACGCAGATAATTCCTTCTTTGGAAGCGACGTGTGCGAGTGCTTGTCCGGGAGCACAATCACCAATTGAATAAATTCCCGGAACATTTGTCTGGTAGAATTTATCAACAGCAATTTTTCCTTTCTCTGTTTTTACACCCACTGTTTCCAAACCGATGTTTTCAATATTCGCTGCGATGCCAACAGCGCTAAGCAGTATATCAGCTTCCAGTGTAACTTCACCTGTTGGTGTTTTTACTTTTGCTTTGACGCCGTTACCACTTGTATCAACACCTGTCACTTCGCTCTTGGTGTAGATTTCCATTCCATATTTTTTATAGATCTTTTCGAGTTCTTTGGAGATTTCTTCATCTTCAACAGGAACGATTGCCGGCAAAAATTCGACGATTGTTACTTTGGTTCCCATGCTGTGATAGAAATATGCGAATTCAACGCCGATAGCGCCGCTACCAACAACGATTATGCTCTTCGGTTGTTGAGGCAATGACATGGCTTCACGATATCCGATTACCTTTTTACCATCTTGTTTGATATTTGGCAATTCGCGGCTGCGCGCGCCCGTTGCAACGATGATATGTTTTCCTTCAACGATCTGCGTTTTACCATCGGCGCCTGTCACTTCAAGCTGTCCTTTCGCTTTCAGTTTACCATATCCCATGATCACATCGATCTTATTTTTCTTCATAAGAAACTGAACACCGCGGCTCATTTTGTCGGCTACTCCACGGCTTCTTTTGATAACCGCCGGGAAATCCTGTTCTCCGCTGGCATTAATCCCGAAATCCTTGGCGTGCTTGATATACTCGAACACCTGAGCGCTTTTTAATAAAGCTTTGGTTGGAATACATCCCCAATTCAAGCAAATACCACCCAAACTCTCCTTTTCAATGATTGCCGTTTTGAAACCCAGTTGGGATGCGCGGATTGCTGCAACATATCCACCGGGACCACTTCCGAGAACAACTACATCGTAGGCCATATAGATTTATTTTTTTATGGAGGGCAAAGTTAGGGCAAACTACTGAATATAGTTGAATTGTTGAATGGTTGATTGGTCGAGAAGTCGATATGTCGATTAGTCGATTAGTCGAAATGACGAAGTCTATTTCAAATTGAAGTGCCAGACTAGACCTAATTATAGACTTATCGACTAATCGACTAATCGACTTTTCGACCAATCAACCAATCAACAATTCAACATCTCAACTCTTTCCAATACTTTTGCACCTCAATAGAAAAATCGAATTATGAAATTGGATATTCTTGCAATAGCGGCTCATCCGGATGATGTTGAGCTTGGTTGTTCGGGCGTATTGCTCATGGAAAAAATGCAAGGCAAAAAAACGGGTGTGCTCGACATGACTAGAGGTGAGCTTGGAACGAGAGGAACTCCGGAATTGCGTGCGGAAGAATCGGCAAAAGCAGCGGCGATTCTTGATTTGGATGTGAGAGAAAATCTCGGCATGCAAGATGGATTTTTTAAAAACGACGAAACGCATCAACGATTATTGATAAGAGCAATCCGTAAATACCGTCCGGAAATCGTATTGGCAAGTTCAAAAAATGACAGGCATCCTGATCACGGAAGAGCGGGACAATTGATTGAAGAAGCATGTTTTTTAAGTGGACTTAGAAAAATTGAATCTGTCGATAATGATGGAATTGCACAGGAGTTCTGGCGCCCGAAATATATTTTTCATTTTATCCAGGATAGATATTTCACACCGTCATTTGTTTATGACATCACGCCTGTGTTTGAAAGAAAGCTTGAATCGATAAAAGCATATTCTTCTCAATTCCATTCAACAGAATATAAGAAAGACGAACCGCAGACATATATATCTACACCAGCTTTTTTAGGATCGATCATCGGAAGACACCAGATGTTCGGAAAAATGATCGGAGTGGAATATGCCGAGGGCTTTATCAGCGAAAAGATGATTGGGATAAGGAGCTTTGATTCGTATGTGCAGTTTGATACATAGGAATATCGAGAAAAGCGAGGGGGCTAGGATGATATTAAAAACAATATTCAACAGTCAATGTTCAAGGGTATTAAAATCAAAGAACATTAGAATTTCGTGCTTGAACATTGACTGTTGAATATTGATTGAATATTCTTTTTGATTACTTTTCTAATCCTTCTTAGATTTTTCTTGTCTTATCCGGTTTTTCACAACAAAAACCTGTCCGCTGGCGTTGTTATGTTTTATTTTTTTTAACACTATTATCGGTTGAAAATCGCTAAATTGCAGGTTGTTTATTAATGAATTAATTATCTGTCATGTCCATTCCCAAATTTTCTAACTTACCTCAGTCTTTTCATAGCGAATTGAAGCAAAGAATCAGCGATTATTTCGAAAAGGTTGGCAAATCGACTACAGGTAATGCAAGTCTCTTCCTGAAAGCCATTATCCTGATGACCGCTTTTGCGGTTGTTTATATTCACCTGGTGTTTTTCACTCCTTCTAATTTATGGGCGATCCTCGAGTGTATATTGCTTGGAGGAATTGTGTCTGCGATTGGATTTAACATCATGCATGACGGGGCACATGGAAGTTTTAGTAAAAATAAATCAGTGAATTTGCTCGCTGCATTTTCATTGAATTTGTTAGGTGGTAATAGTTTTATGTGGAATATGAAACACAATATCATTCACCACGCTTATACAAATGTAGACGGCATCGATGATGATATCGACGTTCAGCCCTGGATGCGAATGAGTGGCACTCAAAAAAAATATAAGCTACACAAATACCAACACTTATATTTTTGGATTTTGTATTCACTCCTGTATATCTCATGGATATTTTTTATGGATTATCAGAAATATTTCAAAAGCAGGGTGGGCGAAATGAAATTGAAAAAAATGACAATCGCAGATCATTTTATTTTCTGGAGCTTTAAATTATTGAATGCATTTTTGTTTGTAGCACTTCCGATTTACATGGTAGGATTTGGACATTGGGTTGTTGGATTTATTGCATTTACTTTTTTTGCAGGTTTGGTATTGAGCTTGGTTTTCCAGCTTGCACATACAGTTGAACATACTTCATTTCCCGTAGCCGATCCGGAAACTGGAAAAATGGAAGATGAGTGGGCGATCCACCAGATTAAGACGACGGCAAATTTTGCAACAAAAAATAAAGTGGTGAGTTGGCTTGTCGGTGGTTTGAATTTTCAGATAGAACATCATTTATTTCCTAAAATATCTCACGTTCATTATCCTGCAATCAGTAAGATCATCAAGCAGGCCTGCCAGGAATACGGCATCACTTATATCGAGTATCCGAGAGTCCGGCTCGCGATTGCTTCGCATGTAGCTTTCCTTAGACAGATGGGACGATAGCAGCTTAATGTGGGGATGGATTGTTGATTGGTTGATTAGTTGAAAAGTCGATTGGTCGATTAGTTCAATATGCCGGTCGATCACATTTCATGTGGTATCATGCATGCTCAACTAATCGACCAATCGACTTGTCAACTAATCAACTATTCAACCAATCAACAATCCACCCGCACATTAATAATATTGTATTTTTGCAAACTTTAAAGAACCACCATGAGCAAAATAAAAATTGGTATGGTGCAGATGAGCTGCACAAACGATAAGAACGCTAATTTCAATAAAGCGGTGGATAGAATCAAAGATGCAGCATCAAAAGGCGCTCAGATAGTTTGTTTGCAGGAGTTATTTACTTCGCTTTATTTCTGCGACGTTGAAGACTATGAAAATTTTAAATTGGCGGAAGCAATTCCCGGCCCATCGACCGATCAGCTTGCTACGCTTGCGAAAGATTTGAAAGTAGTAATAATCGCTTCGTTGTTTGAAAAAAGAACGCAGGGAATTTATCACAACACGACAGCAGTCTTAGATGCCGACGGAGCTTATCTCGGGAAATATCGCAAAATGCATATCCCCGATGATCCTGCCTATTATGAGAAATTTTATTTTACACCCGGGGATCTTGGTTATAAAATTTTCAAAACAAAATTTGCAAACATCGGCGTGTTGATCTGCTGGGATCAATGGTATCCTGAAGCAGCGAGAATAACTTCGTTGATGGGCGCAGAGATTTTATTTTATCCTACAGCAATTGGATGGGCCACATCTCAGGATTCTGCCACCAATACTGAACAATATAACGCATGGCAAACGATCCAGAGAAGTCATGCTGTCGCCAATGGCGTGCATGTAGTGAGTGTGAACCGTGTTGGATTCGAGCAGGAAGGCGCAATGAAATTCTGGGGCGGATCATTTATTGCGAATCCATTTGGAAGCATCATCTACCAGGCAACGCATGACCAGGAAGAAGTGATTGTCCGGGAAATAGACACCGCAAAAACGGATAGTTATAGAACACACTGGCCATTTATGAGAGATCGACGCATCGATTCATACCAGCCGATTACGAAGAGGTTTATTGACGAAGAAATATAATGACTGCAAATAACTGGTGAGAAATATTCAATATTCAACAATCAATATTCAATGTTCAAGTAGTAATGCAAATACATTTATTGAATTTTAAACTTGAACATTGAATATTGATTGTTGAATATTTAATATTTTTTTATGAGTAATCGACAAACCAACAAAACAAACCATGGACACTCCCCGCGATCTCGGATATTATTTTCCTGCTGAATTTGCGCCACATGTTGCAACCTGGCTTAGCTGGCCACACAAAGAAGAGTCATGGCCGGGGAAAATACACACTATTTTTCCTTATTACAGCAAATTTATAAAAGCGCTTACCAAAGGAGAAAAAGTTTGTATCAACGTGCGTGATGAAAAGATGAAGAGTTTTGCCGTCGATTGCCTGAACCGAGAAAATGTTGATCTTTCTAAAATCGAATTTTTTTTTCATCCTACAAACGATGCGTGGTGCCGTGATCACGGTCCGGCTTTTTTGATCAACCCAAAAGCTGCACAAAAAAAAGTTATCGTTGATTGGAATTATAATGCATGGGGAAACAAATATCCGCCTTTTGATTTGGATGATGTGATTCCGACATTGATTGCCAGGCATTATAATATTCCTGTTTATTATCCCGGTATTATTATGGAAGGAGGTTCTGTTGATTTCAATGGTAATGGTACTGTGATCACATCAACTTGTTGTCTATTGAATAAAAACAGGAATCCACATCTCAGCCAAAAACAAATCGAAGAATACCTGTTGAATTTTTATGGAATGGAACAGGTGTTATGGGTTGATGAAGGAATTGTGGGTGATGATACAGACGGCCATATTGACGATACCGTCCGATTTGTAAATGAAGACACGGTAATAACGGTCGTGGAAGAAAATAAAAATGATGAAAATTATAATCTTCTCCAGCAAAATCTGGTCGCTTTAAAAAAAATGCGATTGTTGAATGGCAAGCAATTGAACATTGTTGAATTGCCAATGCCCGATGAAATTATTTATAATGATCAGCGCTTGCCTGCTTCTTACGCTAATTTTTATATCGCCAACAAATCAGTCATCGTTCCCACATTTCGTTCAGCAAATGATGAAAGGGCTCTCGAAATTATTCGCCAATGTTTTCCCGGGCGCGAAACCATTGGAATCGATTCAACGGAGATCATCTGGGGATTGGGAAGTTTTCATTGTTTGAGCCAGCAGGAACCTGCAGTTTGATAATGTTTTTGAACCATGATTAAAGGATTAAAGGATTATCATGAGAAAAATCGATGGAACCTTCTCATGATAATCCTTTAATCCTTTAATCATGGTTCAAACATTCGCACATTTACTAAGCATGTATTGCAGCAATCGGCACATGACTATGATAAGCAAGTTTGGAAGTGTGCGTAGTCTTAAAAAGATTTGACAGGAAAAAATGATTTTTCGGAACTGTGAGGATCATGTCAATATTTTTATCAACGACAAATTGATTAATCGCATCCATAAAATCATACATGCGGATAAAATAATATTCAGGGTTGAATTCCTGAACCATTTTATGGAGCTTGTCGCGCTGAGCTTTGTATTCCTCGGTTAACTCTACATAATGCTCGCTGTCTACATTCACAATATGCAAATCGGGCCTGACGAGATTAAGTATTTCCTTGATCGCTGCGATTGGAATTGTTGTGTCTACATCTTTGAAGTCAGTAATAAACATCACATTTTTCATTCCCTTAAAGATTGCATCAGGAGGCACAATCACTACCGGTGCAAATTTGCGATTAACCACTTTCAATGTATTGCTTCCCATAAATATTTGTCCAAGTCTTGTTGCTCCTGTAATTCCCATAATCACCAATTGTACGCCGTTGTGACGCACATAACCTTCAAGGCTTCCGACAAAATCATTGCTTTCTTCGGCAACACATGAAATCTTTGAATCGGTAATTGTTTGCAATTCTTTTTGAACACTGCTTAGTGCCAGCTCCATAATAGCTTTTCTTGCATCGTCATCGCTGGATAGTGGAGATCCATCAGATCCTGCCTCGATAGTGTCAAATACATTATAAAGAATAATATTTGCATTGTGTACCTGTTCCGACAGGTGGGCGGCAAATCTTGCGGCATTCTTGGATGTTTCTGAAAAGTCGATAGGAACAAGAAAAGTATTCATAAGCAATTGTTTTAAGATGGTGGCTAAACAGGCCAAAGATATTATTTTCCATTCAATAATTGGTGATATGTGGATGTTGGCGGGGTGATTTTCGTCAACAGATATTCATTGACAAACTTTGACGTAAATTACTTTTTAACCTATGGATAATAGACTTTTATCTGCAAATCGAATTCAATGGACATTGTTTTTTTTGAGACCCAAACGGTATTCAGGAAATGGCTTATCAAAAATCATAAAAAGCAAAATGAGTTGTATGTCGGATTTTATAAAGTGAAATCCGGTAAGCCAAGTATCACCTGGCCGCAATCTGTAGATGAAGCGCTTTGCTTTGGATGGATCGATGCGGTTCGTAAATCAATCGATGAGGAAAGTTATTTTATCAGGTTCACTCAAAGAAAACCAAATAGTGTTTGGAGCCTTGTGAATATTAAAAAAATGAAAGCACTTATCGATCTTGAATTGGTGATGCCAGCGGGATTGGAAGTGTTTGAAAAAAGGAAAGAAAAAAAATCCGGAATTTACGCTTATGAAAACGCCGCAATTCCGTTGAAAAAAGAGTATGAAAAAAAATGAAGGCAGATAAAATAGCGTGGAATTTTTATAAATCACAAGCACCGTCATATCAAAAAATTGTGGCGCGATGGGTGATGACCGCGAAACAAGAATCTACTCAGATCAAGAGACTAAATGAATTGATAAGCGACTGCCATAGTGGTAGGAAGATAAAATCATTGAGATATGGAAGTAGAGCTTAAAGCAGAATTTGAAAAGTGAAAGGCAGAAGATCGAAGGTGCAAGGTACAAGGTACAAGTTACAAGGTACAAGATACAAGATATGACACATCTTGTACCTTCGATCTTCTGCCTTTCACTTTTTACTCTTCACTTTGTTCCCATATAACCAATCAATCAACAACACTACAATCAATATCACCAATCCAAAAAATTCTCTTGTTTCTTCTACCCAGGGAGTAGATGCTTTCATCGTATCCGCAATATTCTGTTCGTGATGAATGCGTATCCAATCGAGCACTCCATCCTTACAGAAAAATTTATAAACAGCATATACGGCATATACTGAAATGCCCAGCCAGTAAGCGTTTGGATAGAATTTTTTTCGCGCAGCCAACGCACACAATACTGCAGCGTATAAATAAATTGGTATCCACACATATGGATCGGGATCGTTGTATTGCAGTGCTGCAAAAACGACGAATACAAAGCAAAAGAAAAAGTTGAAAATTTTCATGAACATAAATAAAAGTACTTATTTTCACCAATACAAATTTTTTAAAAATATTTATTAGCCGTATGAAAAAATCATTTATTTCTCTTTCTCTTTTATTTTTTTACGTCTTCTCGTTTGCCCAAAACAGTACAGAAATCAGTATCATTCCTGAACCAGTGAGTGTTGTAAAAAATGATGGCTATTTTGTATTGCCTCAAAGTGTAAGCGTTGACATGCCGGCAAGTGCCGAATTAAGGGAAGTTGCCAATATATTAAAGGAGAGATTTTCTGCGCCTACGGGTTATTCCGTCACGATTAACAGCAAACCTACAGAAGGCGCAACCATTCAACTTTCACTAAATAAAACAGCCGATAAAGTTTTGGGCAGCGAAGGATATAATTTATCAGTTACCTCAAAAACAATTTCGATAAAAGCAAATCAACCGGCCGGATTATTTTATGGGGTGCAAACACTTTTACAATTATTTCCAAAAGAAATCGAGAGTAAATCGCCCGTGAAAAATATTTCGTGGCAAGCGCCTGCAGTTACTGTCACGGACTATCCACGTTTTGGCTGGAGAGGATTGATGTTTGATGTGTCGCGCCATTTTTTTACAAAACAGGAAGTGAAAGATTTTATTGATAACATGGTGCGCTACAAATTCAATCTACTTCATTGGCACCTTACGGACGATGAAGGTTGGCGCATAGAAATTAAAAGTTTGCCAAAACTCACTCAAGTAGGTGCTTGGAACGTAAAAAGAGTTGGTACTTTCGGAACTTTCGATATTCCTTCACCAAGTGAACCGCGCGACTACGGCGGATTTTACACGCAAGAAGATATCAAAGAAGTGATTCAATATGCTAAAGAAAGGTTTGTGAATATTTTGCCGGAAGTAGATGTTCCCGGTCATAGTCTTGCAGCCATTACTGCATACCCTGAGTTATCATGTTCCGGAGGAGTCGGCAATAACGGCGTAAGTTCAGGACAGGAAATTAAAGATTGGTCGCATCATGTTGCATTGGTGGATGATAATCTTTGCCCGGCGAATGAAAACGTATATGTCTTTCTCGATAAAGTGATTACTGAAATTGCACAGCTATTTCCGTTCGAATATATTCACATGGGAGGCGACGAAACATTCAAAACTTTCTGGGAGAAAAGTGATGCAGTGAAACAGTTGATGCAAAAAAATAAGTTGAAGAATATGGAGGAAGTTCAAAGCTATTTTGGAAAGAGAGTAGAAAAAATTGTTGAGTCGAAAGGGAAAAAATTTATGGGATGGGATGAAGTGTTGGAAGGCGGACTTGCGCCCAATGCGGTCGTGATGAGCTGGCGCGGTATGAAGGGTGGAATAGAAGCCGCAAAAATGGGTCATGAAGTGGTGATGAGTCCAAGTACATTTGTTTATATAGACTACATGCAAGGTGATAAAATCAGCGAGCCTCCTGTATATGCAACTTTGCGTTTGAATAAAACTTACCAGTTTGAGCCGGTTCCGGATGGTGTAGATGCGAAATATATAAAAGGCGGACAAGCCAATCTATGGACCGAGCAGATTTACAATACAAGACATTTACAATACATGGTATGGCCACGCGGATTGGCGGTTGCGGAATCTGTTTGGTCTCCAAAAGAGAAAAAGAACTGGAGCAGCTTTGCAAAAAAAGTGGAGAATAATTTTGGAAGAATGGACATCGAACAAATAAAATATGCACGTACAATGTTCGACCCAATCTTTAATGTAAAAAAAGATGCTAAAGATTCTTTGCTGGTTGATCTTTCAACAGAAGTAGAAGGACTCGATATTTATTATAGTTTCGATAATTCACATCCTGATAATTTCTATCCCAAATACTCATCGCCATTATCAATTCCGAAAGAAGCGGTGATGTTAAAAGTGATTACCTATCGTGATGGCAAGCCAATTGGAAGGCAAATCGATATGCCGATCAGCGAATTGAAAAAAAGGGCAGGGGCGAAAGGCGAATAGATTTTCAGCTATAGGAATGAATTACTTGCTCTTATGATGGTCGTTTGAAAATATTTCAAACGACCATCGTGCTTTTTATAAGGCCTGCATTAGCATTTCAACAACAATTCAATAACAAATGCCTAATGATTTAATAACTACTTTGACTGACTTTTGATTTGTGCTCGCCATCAGAACCCGTATTACAAATAAACCTTATTGGTGAGCCATGGACAATCTCAAATTAACTTCTCCGGGTGGCGGACACAAATACAATTCTTCTTCGTCTGATAATGCGGCAGACGGATGGTTGAGAAGCAATCCTAAAATTGAATCTGTAATTTTTAATGATGGAGGATATTTTTCTCCGGTTGATCTTTTGGTATGGATGATTCCAATCGTAACGATCACGATTTTACTAACCATCATACTCAAATACGATTTATTAGTTATTAGTGGATTGCTTTTTTGCTGGCTACTTTATGATCTGACGAAGCAAAAGCTTCCAGAAACATTTCGCCTGGAGAATAAAAAAATATTTACGCTCGCAATAACAATAACACTTGTTTCCAAAATATTGTATTTCTTAAAAGATGTTTATATCAGGCATGAGTCTTTGGGGCATACCGTTTTAAATCCGGTTGATCTTTATAAGATATGTTTTTTGTCTGTATCTTATCAATCTTTCGGATTTATAAAAAGAGGATTGATTCCTACAATTGTTTCTTTTTTATCGGGGAATTATTTTTTGCAGTTGTACATGGTGCAAATGATCGGGTTTGTAATTTTTATTGTTGGATTACTGTTATTGGCAAAACAAAAAGGTTTTAGTATAACTCAAAAAAGATTTTTTATCCCCGTTCTGTTACTGTCGCCTATTGGCATTTATTATCATTTCACATTCACTTTAGGATTTTATGATATGGCGTTGATTGGCCTGCTTTTTATTTCCATCGCATTTAAAAATAGCGCGGGATCAATTATAGCGGACATCATTGGCCTGATGGTGCATGAAGCGTATATATTCTTGTCTCTTCCTTTTCATTTTTTTAATCTTGTCTCTCTGATTCAACAAAAAAAATCTTTCAGGTTTGAATTGTTTGCAATTGCAGCAAATATTTTGGTTTTACTTTTTGTGATCACGTTGCCAAAACCCGGCTTCGAGGATTTGAAAAATAATTATTTCAATCATTATGGCGCGCTCCGCGGGATGACCAATGCAAAAGATCTCGAAGCATTTTTACCTTTGAGCAGGGAAGGAACATTGGGATACGATTTCCATGCGATGATAAAATTTTTTCATACGGATAAAAGTTTGTCCTTCGTGTTCCCGATTATGCTTTCTATCCTCAATGTTGGTTTTCTTTCCTATTTCACAAACAATATCTCAGGAAAATTGCGCGCGGTGGATCTGCTGTGTGCGATCACTGCATTTATTTTTCCTTTGATACTTTGTTTGATCGGTGCGGATTTTGGAAGATGGATGAACTTTGCTTACACCAGTTGGATCATTTATTATATTTTATTCAGACCTAATCTATTCCCTTCGACAGAAATTTCAGTGTCTTGTTTGTACGGAGTGTTATTGGCCGCTTTGATATTTCTCCCATTCGGGTTCAATTATAATCCTTTGTTTTATTTTTTATTTGGGAGATAAGATTGAAGAGTGGAGGAATAGGGCGGAGAGTGTCCAACCGTTCGCTCTTCGCTCTGTTCCTTCGCTCTTTTCCCTTCGCGGAATATTCTAAATTCCTTATTCCATCTCCACGGCGCCCGGATCATATCCGGCTCCTTTGGGAATGGGATCTCCTAAAAAATCAAATTTGCCTGGGTTGATATGAAAGATCTTATTCAGGTCAAGCGCTTTATTGCGTATTGAAGCATGAGGTGATAATTGAAAATTGATAAATCTTTGTAATTGAGCCGGATCATCGATAGCGGGCGCAACAGGCGATAAGAATTCCGGGTTGATATTCATGCCAACAATTTTGCCATAGAGATTTTCCCTGCCTGTTGATTTTATCCATCTTGCAAAATTTGTAGCGCCGTTCATTTTAAATTGTGATTCGATGGACCACCAATCATTTCCGTAAAACGCTTCGGTTGTAATTTTTCCGCCGGTCATCATCTCGTCTTTCGCGACAATTATATTATTTAGAAAAAAGAACTGGCTGTTTTCATATTGGTCCGGGATAACCCCAAGCGCATATCCCTTGCTGTTATAGAGAATATTATTATAAAAAAGACAATCATGAAACTGGCTGCTGTCCTTACTTCCGTTCCACCATAAAACACTTGCTCCATGCGCAGTGGTATTGCCATCATTAAAGCTGATATTGTAGCGAAAAGTATTATGATGCCAGTTGGTGGCGCCGCTGAATTGGAAAATCCCAAAACCATATCCGTCATTTTCATAGCTCAGGTTGTATTGTACAATAGAGTTGGTAACGCCCCCATCCAAATCGAAACCGCCACCGTCCATTGATCCGGGTGATGTACGATTCCGAAATGAAATGCATTTTTGTATGATCGCAGAATCACATTCCCAGGCCCAGATGCCGACCGGGCCATTGCCTTTGCGCGGCATATCCCATCCATTATTTGTGGCAACGCAATATTCCACCAATGCATTTGATGTTAACCCAACCACGATTCCATTGCCGCTGTGATTTTTCAGCTCTGTTGGATCACCGGGATTATTTTCCGCTTTGCAATGGCCGATATAAATCCGATGATTGCTGAGTTGCGGATAGTGATCACCAGTAACAGCGATTCCCGCATACCCATTATTGTGAGCATATACATTGGTGACGCGCGCATCGGAACAGTTTTCGATTTCAACACCTGATTTCTGAAAACCACTTACGTCTATTCCGTCTACTTCAATATTATTCGCATTGAAAATAAAAATTCCCCGTCCCGTATTTCCATTCTTGCGTCCGTTGCCTTTAATCACAAGATCTTTGATAATAACATGTCTGCTGCCATTCAATCGTATTGCATCCGAATTTCCTGCATCCAACGTTGCCTTTCCGTTGCCATAAGAACAAATTATAACTGGTTTTTTTTTCGTTCCGGAATCCATCATGTCCAATTCAATCGACCCTCGAAATATTTTTCCTGACTGCAAATACACAATGTCGCCGGGATTTAATTGCAATTGATTGAGCGGTTGAAAACTTTGCCATGGCTTTTCAATCGTGCCCGGGTTTTTATCTTTTCCAGAAGTACTGATATAAAATTTCTTATTTTTTTTGTGAGATTGTGCGCATAGTAAATTCATTGCGGAAGCCACTGCAAAAAATACCAACGACAGTATTGTAACAAGGAATATTTTATTTCGGCTATGCATGCAGAGAGAATGATTCGACAAACTACTACATTTTGTATGTGCATGCAAGATTCAGGAGTTATTGGTTGATTAAGTTGAAAAGTTGATTGGTTAAAGACAAGAGCGAAGAAACAGAGCGAAGAGCGTTAAAGCCTCCGCTCTGCGCCCTGTTTCTTCGCTCTTTCTCAACACCTATCTATCCACTACTTATCAACAGCGCGTTTGAGAGTTGAGCATTTTAATCATTTTAACGTAGGTTTGCCGAAAGACCACAAATACTATAACCTGTGCGATTAAAGAGCCTAGAAATCAAGGGTTTCAAAAGTTTTCCCGACAAAACAAATATTCTGTTTAATGAGGGTGTTACCGGCATTATCGGGCCCAATGGCTGCGGTAAAAGTAATATTGTCGATAGCATTCGCTGGGTGATTGGCGAACAGAAAATAAGCCACCTGCGATCCGAGAACCTGGAAAGTCTTGTGTTCAATGGTTCGAGGAGCCGTTCCGCATCCGGACTTGCCGAAGTGAGTCTCACTTTCGAAAATACAAAGAACCTGCTGCCAACCGAATTTAGCACGGTTACCATCACACGAAAATTTTATAAAAGCGGGGAAAGCGAATATCGTCTCAATGATGTTTCATGCCGGTTAAAAGATATTCAGAATCTTTTTATGGATACGGGTGTGTCGACAGATAGCTACGCCATCATTGAATTGGGTATGGTGGATGATATCATCAAAGACAAAGACAATAGTCGCCGCCGTATGCTGGAACAAGCCGCAGGCATTTCAATTTACAAAACGAGAAAAAAAGAAGCGCGGCAAAAATTGGATGCCACGGAACAGGACCTTGCAAGAATTGAAGATCTTTTATTCGAGATCAACAATCAACTCAAGAGTCTCGAGAACCAGGCAAAAAAAGCAGAGAAATATTACGAGATAAAAAAAGATTATCGCGAACTCAGTATTGAACTGGCGAAAGCCGCGCTGGAAGGATTTAATATCACTTATAAAGAATTAAATGTTCAGTCAGAAGTTGAAACCGATAAAAGAATTCAACTCGAAGCAGAGATTGCGCAGCAGGAAGCTTCATTAGAGGAAGAGAAACTTGGATTTATCAATAAAGAAAAAGAGTTGCAGGCAATGCAACATGCGTTTAACGAACTGGTACAGGATCTAAGAAATAAAGAGAATGAAAAGAGCCTGATTACGCAGCGATTGAATTTCCTCGAAGAAAAAACTGCAAACCTCGAAGAATTTTTGTTAAAAAGTGAGGGACAGGTTAAAGGTCTGGAGGAAAGCATTGTGTTTACGGAGCAACAGGCAGGCGAGGAAGAAAATAAATTGAATGATCTGCAGTCCAATCTCGCTGCATTGAAAATATCTGTTGATGAAACGCGCCAGGTGTTTGATCAGCAAAAAACAGTTGTAGATGGTTTGCGTAATGAAAATTCGCAAGTGCAGCGCAACCAATTTGAAGTTGAGAAAAGTATTGCTGTTGCAGATACATCTATCCAAAATATTACACAGAGTATTGAACAGATCGACGAAGAAAGAGCTTCTCGTGAAAGTCAATTAAAGCAATTGGAAGAAGAGAAATTGATCAAGGAACAGGAATTGGAAACAAGAAAGACAGACTTGAATCAATTGCAGGAACATCACGAAAAAACAAAAGAACAAATCGCTCAAACGCAGGAAAAGCTGGAAGAATTGCGGCAATTGCTTGCTGATGAAAATCGCAAATTGGACGCACGTAAAAATGAATACGATTTGTTGAAAAGCCTGATCGATTCGATGGAAGGATATCCTGAAAGTGTAAAGTTCCTTCACAAAAATCCTGATTGGAATCATACCGCGCCAATTCTCTCGGATATCATTTATGTAAAAGAAGAATTTCGTGCGGCTGTGGAAAATGTACTCGATCCTTATTTGAATTATTATGTGGTGAATAATCTCGAAGAAGGTTTGCAGGCGGTACAATTGTTGGATGATCACAAAAAAGGGAAAGCAAATTTTTTCCTGCTTAACAAATTTGCAAATTTTAATGAAACAGCACACGAAGTGCCAAGCGGTACGATTCCGGCAATCAGTGTTATTGAAGTTGACCCGCAATACCGCCAGTTGGCGGAACATCTTTTAGGAAATGTTTTCATTGCGGAAAATGAGCCTTCTCTCGAATGGTTTGATTCAGTTCCGCGCAATGGTTCTGTGGTATTGGAAAAGCATGGTAAATATGTAAAGGGAAAATATTCACTCACAGGCGGGAGCGTTGGATTGTTTGAAGGGAAAAAAATCGGCCGTGCAAAAAATCTTGAAAAGCTCAGTGAAGAAATTTCAGCGCAGGAACTTGTGGTGGGAAATTTGCGATCAGATATCCAGGCAAGAAATAACGAAGTGATTACCTATAACGAGCAACTGAAAGAGCAGGCAATAAAACAAACGCAGGAAGATATTAATTTGCTGATCAACCATGTGTCTTCTTTGGAAAATAAAATGGAGAACCTGCATGTATCGCAGCATGTATCCCAAAATCGAATTGAAGAATTGCAACTGAGCCTGCAGGAAACCGTTGGATCTGTTGAGGGAATTCGTAATGAGTGGCAGCAATTGCGAACAGCGCTTAATGAATTACGAGAGAAGATTCATATTGCCGAGGAAGACTACAGAAATGCCGAAACTGCTTTTAGTAGTTCGTCAGAAAATTATAATGAATTCAATCTCCAAGTTGCAAGACAGCATAGCAGAATCACGGCATTGAAGCAGGAACTTGAATTCAAGAATAAACAGTTGAATGATTTACGTGAGCAAATTGAAACGAATCAATCACAATTAAATCAAACTAACGAAAGTATTGCTGAAAGCAAATTGGCGCTTGATACTGCAGAAGGAGAACTCGTAGAGCTTTTGCAGAAAAAAGAAGAGGAGGAAAGAAAACTGAATGAGGCAGATCAATCATATTATAACTTGCGCAATGCATTGAGTGAAAAAGAAAGTGATCTTCGTCATAAGATCAAACAAAAAGAACATGTTGAACATTTGTTGGGAGAAATAAAAGATAAGATCAATGAGTTGAAACTACAACTCGCGGGAATGAAGGAAAGATTGAATGTCGAATTCAGAATCAATCTCGATGATATCATTGATCAGCCAAGAACAGGAGAGGTGCCGGTGGAAGAATTGCAGGAAAAAGCGGATCGAATGAAAAAGAGATTGGAAAATCTTGGTGAAATAAATCCAACAGCGGTCGAAGCTTTCCAAGAAATGAAAAAACGTTTTGAGTTCATCACCGAGCAGAAGAATGATTTGGTGAATGCAAAAGACAGTTTGTTGCAAACGATACAGGAAGTGGAAGCAACGGCCAACCAACAATTTCTCGATACGTTTAGCAAAGTGAGGGATAATTTCCAAAAAGTATTCAAAGCTCTTTTCACCGACGAGGATACGGCAGATATGATATTGGAAAATCCGGAGAATCTTGCGGAGACCGGAATCGATATCGTAGCAAAACCAAAAGGCAAACGACCATCTTCTATAACACAATTGAGTGGTGGAGAAAAAACTTTAACCGCAACAGCACTGCTCTTTGCAATTTACCTGATCAAGCCTGCACCATTTTGTATTTTGGATGAGGTAGACGCGCCGCTCGATGATGCGAACGTTACCAAGTTCACGAACATGATCAGGCAATTCAGCGAAAATTCTCAGTTCATCATCGTTACGCATAATAAAATGACGATGAATAGCGTGGACGTGATATATGGCGTCACGATGCAGGAGCCGGGAGTGAGTAAGTTAGTCCCTGTTGATTTTAGAAACCTGAATTGAACTTTGACTTATCCGATATGAGAGTTGAATGGTTGATTGAGTTGATCGGTTGAG
>JAFDYD010000020.1:73423-103884 GCA_018267615.1 Bacteroidota bacterium
CTCAACCGATCAACTCAATCAACCCCTTACCATTTTTTAAACACCACAAACACCGCTGCGATTATCAGCAAGAAGCCAACGATGTGATTCCATGCGAGCCGTTCGTTTTTGAAAAATACGAGTGTAAAAATCATAAACACGATCAGCGTGATCGCTTCCTGGATCGTTTTCAATTCAACCAAACTAAAAGGGCCGCCATCTTCTTTATAGCCGATCCTGTTTGCCGGAACCTGGAACATGTATTCAAAAAAGGCAAGTCCCCAGCTTATTAAGATTACGGAAATCAATCCGAGACTTTTCCCCCAGGAATATTCTTTGAATTTTAAATGACCGTACCAGGCAAGGGTCATGAAACTATTCGAGATAAGAAGGAATAGAATTGTTTTTAAGGCTTTTGGAAACATGATTCGTCAGATTTTGGCTGAAAGTTATTTGTTGATTGATTCGACCCGCTAACCGATCTATTGTTCGCAAAAAATAGACCAGCGAATGTATCAATTATTCAAATTTCTTTCGGTGAATCACGCTTGCTTTTCAAACACCAACATCGGGTACTCGCCCTTCAATCCACAAACTTCAGGTTCTCTCTCTTCTTTCTGATAAATTTTTTCCAGGATTTGTTTTCCGAATAACCAGGAGTGAATATAATAACGCATGAAATGCACGCTCAATGAGCGCCATACTTTGAGTTGATATGGCGGAAGATTTTGTTTGAAATATTCTGGGGTATGTGCGTAAAAATAAAGTCTTCTTTCTGCTCCCTTGGTGCCGGTAATTTTTCCGATGCCATCGAGTATCCTGTTCTTAATAAAAACAAATCCTCTGAATGGAAGCATCCAGAAATTCATCCATGGTGAATGTTTGAACCAGTCGTATACCACAACACCTTTTCCTTTTGGAGCCAACACACGGTAAAGTTGCTTGATTGCTGTTGCCTGTTCATCTTTTGGGATATGATAGATGGTATTGAGAGATACAAAACCATCCATCACACCATCTTTAAAAGGAAGATTTGTGATATCACACAAAATACAAAGCCCCTTTGAGCCCAATTTTCTTTTGGCTTCGCTCAAGGCCTGGAAAGAAAAATCTACGCATACCCGGTACTGATAGTTTGCCGAGTATTGAAGATAATCGGCATATTGTAATGCTCCTGAAGCCGCATCCAGCATATATTTTCCCGAAGGATTTAAAAAACGGTTCACACGGTCATGGCATTTTTTGAGGTAATCTTTCGACACTTCACGCAAATCTTCATAGATAACAGCGTCCTCATAGTTGCCCGCTTCATCAGCGAACCATCCACGTTGATCGTAAAAATTCTTCACCAGTTTTTTATCGTCACTGATTGTATCAGGGATAATTTTTTGCTTGTCATCTGTAAGAGCCAGGTCCTTCAGCAACAAAATGATTTCTTTGATGATAGGATAGATATACGTGTTATTGATGGCAATAAGACCCTGTTGTAATGGCTCGTTGAATTGCTTTCCATCGGCCTGCCACAATTGGCCCTGTGAGATTTTGCTATTGAGTGTGCTGATTTCGTCAGCAGTCAACGATCGAAGGTCGCTTCCGGTAATAGGGCACTTCAAAATCGATATCCATTCCATAAGAGGTGTTTGAGTAGGCTTTAAGGTTTAAATTGAGGGTCAGATTGATATTGAGGTTTAAGGTTAAGGGCTCAATCTTAATCTTAATCTCAACCTTCTTTTCCGCGCGCTAAAATACTCTACAGCTTTCAATTAGGCAAATCGGCAGGGGAGAAATCATCATTTTAAAATGCCTATTTTGCCATTTATTCCCGCTAAAAAAACGCTGTTGCCAGTTTTGGCCCGCTTACAAACGTGAAAACTTATATTAGAGATATGTTTCCAGTGTTTTCCGCCGTCATCGGACAGGTCCACGCCTGAAGTGCCACAACATATGAGATTATTTTCAGTGATGTACTCCACACAACTTTTGTAGCCCCACGGTGGTTGGGATGGTGTTTCGAAGTCGATTCCTTCACTGTTCAGTGTAAAGAGAACGCAGTTGCCTTTACTGATCGTATCTCTCAAAAAATCACCGCCGACAATCACTCCTTTGTTTTGATTAATGGCAATCGAATTGGCTCCTTGCGATTGTTCACCTTGAATCATGTTTAATTCTTGTCCCGGGCTGTAAAAAAATGCACGAGATTTTTTTCCACCTGTTACGAATACAAAACTTGATTTTTGATCGTCTCTGTCCGGCAACATTTTAATATTTGTTCCGCTCGACGCAAACAGTGCTTCACCTTCCGAAAGTCGATATAATCCATATGAGTTTGTTATTTTCCACGTGTTTCCCTGGTCCTTTGTATATGCAAGGAATGTCTGGTTATTGATTGGATCTCCAACTACCATTCCATGCGCTTCGTCTGCGAAATCCATTGCATCCAAAAACATTCCTTTCGTTGAATCTGCAAATACAATTTTCCATGAATCGCCACCATCGATTGTTTTTAAAATATAAGCTGGTTCGCCGACAGACATAATGATAGCCTTTTTTTCGTCGAATGCTTCAATGTCGCGGAAATCATTTTGCTCAAAATTTTTCACTGTTATCCAATGCCAGGTCCTGCCGCTATCGACGGATTTGCCAACAGTACCATGACTGCCGCTCACCCAAATAATTTTGTCATTCACTACGCTGAGTCCGCGGATAGAAGTGTTATTATACTCAGTGAGTATTTCAATCTTTTGCGCGGAAAGAGAGAAAGAATAAATTGTCGTTAATACGAGCACGAAAAATTTCATTGGAAATCAGTTAGCAGAAATTTGTTTTTTGAATTCATCCAATTCTGCTACTCCTGTTTTTCTCCAAATTTCTTTTCCGTTTTTGTATATGATAAAAACGGGAATTTCAGAAACATTTATCTGTTTCATCACATCTATGTGCACGCCGGCATCTACTTTCACCAATTTAAATTTTCTGCCGAGATCTTTTTGAAGTTGATCAATAACCGGTTCCATTTTTTTGCAGGGCGGACACCATTCCGCACCAAAATCGACAAGAACCAAACCGCTATTTCCTATCTGCGATTGATATTCTTCAACAGTCATCTGTTTTGTATTGGGCGTCCCTTCCAATGGAAGCGAAGCGATTTTCCATGCATTGATGCCACCTTGCAATTCGTACACGCTGTTGTAACCATTTTCTCTCATCCATTTTGCTGCAGCTCCGCTTCTCCCGCCACTGAGACAATAAACATATACGGGTTTTGTTTTGTCCACATATTTTATTCTTTCCATGAATTGCGAACGATTGTTCCAATCTGCAAGAAGAGCGTGTTGAATGTGGCCGCTTTGGAATTCACCGGGCGTTCTTACATCCAGGACCTGCACATTTTCCCGCAAGGCCCCGTTTTTAAATTCGTTGGGTGGAAGAGAAGTATTGACCTGGCTATAGCATCCGAAAGATAAAATTACGCACAGAGCCAGAAGAATGATTTTCATAATTGATCGCCATTTTGTGGCGATACAAAAATAGGATTGTGCGGGCATAAAACAATAGATGGGATTGCGGTTTGAGTTGATTGGTTGATTCTTTGCGCTTTTGCGTCTTTGCGTGAAAAATGCTCACGCAAAGACGCAAAAGCGCAAAGAATCAACCAATCAACTCAATCAAAACTCCGTGTCTTTTTCTTCTATTGGAATTCTGCGGATGTATTCATCGTAGTTCACATCATCGTGGTTGCTGTACACACCATAAGCATCGATACTGTATCCAATCAACCCATCCTTTGCCTGGATCACGTATAGTATGGATGAATCAGATGGATCTGATTCTCCTTCGAAGCGATAGGTCTTGATAATTTTTAAATCTTCCGGGTGATAAAATTTTCCATTCCCAACGCTAAATCCGTTTGGCGTTAACAGGAATTCATTATCATGTCTCTTCAATCTTAATTTCTCGATGATCTGACTCAAAGTTGTCATCTCTGCTGGCTTGATCATAAAAATATTTTTTTAGTGAATTAAATCGATTTGTAATTCTGTTTTCATCACAGCATATAAACGATCAAATTCCAATTCTGTACCAGAGATGACAGAAACAATAAAACCCTTTACAGTAAAGGGTTTTAGCGCATTCGATATTTTTGAAATATTAAATATGCTGAAGATCGGGGAAACAATTCCTCACAGTTGGGATTCGTAGTTTTTTATTTTATTGTACAAAGTCTTCCGATCTATCTTAAGAATCTCAGCGGCCTTTGATTTATTAAAATTCACTTGCTTTAATACATTCATGATGGTATCGTACTCGGCTTGTGCCGCTGCATTTTTTAAATCTAATTCTTTCATCTCGGTTGGATGATGAACAACATTGTGCGGTGTGTGTAAAAAATTATCTTTTGCAATATCTGTCAATTGCGCACCGGTAATTTCTGTGGGCAGCACTCTCATATTGATAATCCCCGAAGGAGAAAGCAAAGCTGATCTTCTCACCACATTTCTAAATTCACGAAGATTTCCCGGCCACGAATAATTTAAAAATGTTTGGATCACTTCGTCTTCAAATCCTTCTACTTTTTTGTTCAGCTCTTCATTTGCTTTATCGAGAAAGAATTTTGCAAATAATGGAATATCTTCCTTGCGTCCGCGCAACGGAGGGAGGATAATAGAGAATTCATTGAAGCGATGAAAAAGATCTTCCCTGAATTTTCCCTTACGATAAGCATCCTGCAAATTTTCGTTCGATGCAACTATGATACGGACATCAACATCCATTTCTTTGTTACCGCCGACCCGTTTGAATTTTCTTTCCTGGATAACTCTCAATAGTGCCGCCTGTATTTCATACGAAAGATTCGCGACTTCATCGAGGAAAAGTGTTCCTCCATTTGCGAGTTCAAAATGTCCTTCCTTATCGTTCAATGCTCCGGTGAAAGCACCTTTTACATGTCCAAAAAGTTCACTGCCCGCAAGTTCCTTCGACAAAGTGCCGCAGTCCATCGCAACAAAAGGTTTGTCTTTTCGCGTGCTCGAAGTATGAATGGTTCTTGCAATTACTTCTTTACCTGTTCCGCTCTCTCCATACAAGACCACGCTATAATTAGTGGGAGCTACCAATTCGATTTGACGGTAGAGTTCTTTTGTAACGGCAGATTGTCCAACCAAAAATTCATTATTTATATTGGCAGACTTAACTCTTGGTTTTGCCTCGGGAGTGGCTGCCTGAGAAGATCCCCCAACGGGAGGTGCAGATAAAGCCTTATTGATGACCGTTAGTACTTCATCAGGCACAAGCGGCTTCGTGATATAATCAAAAGCACCGGCCTTAATCACATCCACAGCGATTTTGATATCAGAATAACCGGTAATAATAATTACGATGGTTTGTGGATTGATTGCTTTAATATCACGTAAAACATCGCGTCCTTCTTTGTCACCAAGCCTGAAATCGCATAATATGATATCAAAATTATTTTCTTTAAACTTTGCTATGCCTTTATTGCCATTGTGAGCCGTGTCGGTTTCAAATCCTTTTCGTTGCAAAAAGCGGCTAAGCAAGCTGCACATGTCAATATCATCATCAATTATTAGTATTCGTTTCATGCTGTTATTTCGTGTTTAAAATTACCTGAAAAGGATAAATATTCCTGTATGTATATAATAAACATCCTGCCAAAATATCTCCATTCACCGAAAACCCTTTTTCTACAACAAATGTTTTCCAAAAAATAACAAAATGTAGAGAAAACTACTCATTTTTTTGATGGCATGTAATTGCTTTTGCGCAAAACAACTCATATACAGGCATTTACTGGCGTAAATTTTACTGGCAATATTTTATATGTCTTTAACCTATTAAAGTTTGGTATTCTTTAACCTTTAAAATTTTTATCATGGGAAATTTATTATACTTGATTGCGGTGATACTTGTGATCGCCTGGGCCATTGGATTTTTAGGCTATCATGCCGGTGGACTAATCCATATCTTATTGGTAATTGCGGTTGTTGCAGTGTTGCTAAAAGTTATTCGCGGAAGCGCTGAATAGATCTTCAGAATAGGGGCGAAAATTCACAAAATCATTTCTCGACTTTAAATTAAGTTTATTACAAGTTCTGAGGTCTGAGGTTCGCTCTTTCCTCATTTATACTGTCACCATGTAAAAGTGGTGACAGTTTTGTTTAGAAATTAAGAATGATGGAGAAAGTTGTTCCTTTTGATTTGTCGCTTTCAACCTGGATATAACCATTGTGACTCAGGATGATGTTTTGCGTGTTGGTTAATCCGAGTCCGTTGCCTTTTGGCTTGCTGGTAAAATAAGGTTCAAATAATTTAGTCAGGGATTCTTTGTCGATGCCGGAACCGTTATCGTTGATTGTTACAACACATTTGTCGTTCCTGGTTTCCGTTTTTATTTTCAGCACTCCTACATTAGAATCCATTGCCTCGATGGCATTAACAATGATATTAAGAAATGCTATTTTTATTTTCTCTACATCTACATTGACCTCGGCAATTCTTTCTTCATACCTTTTTTCTACTTTGATATTTTTCAAATGGATCCTGTCGTTTGCAAGCACCAATGTTTCATCGATCAATTGATTGATCGGATATTTTTGAAATATAAGTTCCGTGGATTTTGTGGAATTCAATAAGTCGGCTATCAGTTGGTTAATGCGATTGCTGTTCCGGGTGATCATATCCAGCATCAGTTTCGTGTCGTCATCCAAATCATCAGATTTTATTTGTTCAACCGAAAGATTGATATTGGTCAACGGATTTCTTACTTCATGGGCGATGGTTCGGGCAATGCGTCCTGTCGAGGCAAGTTTTTCTATATTCCTCATTTGAATCAATTCTTTATTCGCCCTGTCTAATTCTTCAATTTGTTGTTTTAGTTGTTCCTGGTATTCAAAAACAGTTTGGTCAGCCCTGCGTCTCGCCACATTCTCACGCGAGTAAGTGATAAAACCATAGATCACGAGCAGGAACGCCATCACGAGTGATGTTATCACGATCACATTCAGTGTGCGATACAACGTGCCCAACTCATCTGAACGGTTTTTCAATAATAGTCTTTCCTCTGCCTGCATTTGGTAAACCGTTAAACGGATACGATCCATAATTTCCTTCGCATGATAGGCAGCAGATTTTAGTGAATCGGTAATTTCAAAATTGTGTTTCGGCGAATAGTTGACTGCAAAAGCCATCAGCTCAAATTTCTTATCAATCATTTTGCCGAGGGCATCCAGTCTTTCCGTTTTGGATTGATTATTACCGGTCTCTTTTTTTATCAATAGAAACAAGGAATCAGTGGTGTTTCTGCTTGCACGATATGGTTCCAGAAAGGCCGTGTCTCTGGTAATGACATATCCCCGCCCGCCGGTTTCCCCATCCTTTATGGCAGAAAGCATTGTTTCGAGATGAATGATCACTTTGTTGGTATGATCCATGAGGTTTGATTGGTTCAACAACTGCCGGTTTGCATACAGTGTTAGCAGGTAGGAGATCAGCAACAGAAAAAAAGCGGTTCCATAACCCGCACGGATGGTTGCATCGATCGCAAATTTTTTGATAATGGTTTTCATTGATGGAACCTGGTTATTCGCATGCTGTGAAAAAGATTAATTTCTAATTCAAAAAAAAGAAGTTAAATTACTTAAATCCTTTTTAACCCTTAATAAAACTATTATTTAACAAATATTGGGTTTGTTTAATAATTACTGGTACATCACTTGTTATATTTCATTAAACGTGTTTGCCATGATTGCCGAACTAGTATCCAAGACTCCAAAAGCCATTCTCGAAAAATTAAATCAGTTGCTGGCGACATTGCATAGGGTTAAGAAAACACTTGAACAATCTGCTTCCACCATTCACAATCAGCAAATCAGGTATACTGTATTGGGCCTTGCTCAGGAGAGCAAGCAATATGCCAATGAATTAATGTCGCATATTGAAATACTCGGTGGAGAAAGAGAAAAATTTTCTGTTGATCAGGAATTTATTTTTTGCGAGGAGTCGGAGGAAGACGCATGGAAGTGTTCCGAAGAAAAAGACAGGCTGAAGATCTGCACAACCAGCGAAAAATCTTTATTACAGGTTTATAGAGAAGTTTTAAACGAGCCTTTCTTATATGAAAATATAAGAAAGATGATTCGATACCAGTTGAATGGCATATTACATTCTTTCGCCCAATTGAAATTATTGAATGCTTCACTGAGAAAAGAATAGGCCTCAGATTGTAGAATTTATTTCTCAACAAAAATCAAATTGAATTTTTCTGAAACGGTTTCTTCTGTTAGAAACACCTATTATCGCGTTTAACAGTTTTTGGCAGGAAATTTTAATAAGGAAATTGTGTACTTATTTATAATCATGTAAAATTAAAATGTATGAATACTTCAAAGATCCTTCTCAGTTTTATTGCAGGAGCAGCAGTTGGCGGAGCGTTGGGAATTTTATTTGCACCCGATAAAGGGACAGAAACGCGCCGGAAGATTGCCGAAAAAGGTAATGATGTTGCAGATTCAGTAAAAGATAAGTTCAATGAATTTGTTGACGGTGTGAAAGATAAATTCACCGCTGCAAAAAATGAAGCTGAAGATGTAGCGGAAAAAGGGTTTAATAGTTACAAGAAGAAGGTGGAAGCAATGTAATGCGAGGAGGAGAGAATTAGTTGACGGATGAGAAATCTTGCTTAAAAAAATATTCAATAATCAATATTCAACAATCAATGTTCAAGTATGAAATTCAAGAAATGTTTTTTGAATTAACACTTGAACATTGATTGTTGAATATTGATTATTGAATATTTTTTGTGCTAAAATTTTTTCAAACACCTCATTTAATATTTTGTAAGCTCCGGCTGCACCTGGTCTATATAAGAAATGATTCCTCCTTTTAGATTGTACAAATTCTTATAGCCGAATTTTTCTTCAAGTTGACGAATAGCTTTTGCACTTCGTACGCCGCCCTTACAATAAACAACGATATCGGTATTGCTATCGAATCGATCTGCGTTATCCAAAACAGTCGCAAGCGGAATTAGTTCTCCACCAATATTGACGATCTCATATTCATGTGGTTCTCTTACATCGATGAGTTCGAATTTTTTTCCTTGCACCTGCCATTGGTACAATTCTTTTGCATCGATTTCTTTCAACGGTTTTTCTTCAACAGCACGCATTCCACAAAATTGTTCATAATCTATCAGCTCAGTGATGGTTGGATTTTTCCCATTAACCGGATTATCTTCTCTGCGTTTTATGTTGAATGTTCTCGTCTCGAAATTGAGCGCGTCGAAAATAAAAAAGCGTCCCGATAAAGTTTCGCCAACACCTGTTATCACTTTGATTACTTCAAGTGCCTGCAGACTTCCAATGATGCCTGGCAATACGCCCAACACTCCACCTTCTGCACAACTTGGAACCAATCCGGGTGGCGGCGGAACAGGGTAGAGGTCACGATAATTTGGACCCGTTTCTCCTTTCTGATTTGTATAATTAAAAACCGAAACCTGTCCCTCGAATTGGAAAATAGACGCATACACATTCGGCTTGTTTAATAATACCGAAGCGTCATTCACAAGATAACGTGTAGGAAAATTATCCGTTCCATCTGCTATCACATCATAATCTTTCACGATGTCCAACGCGTTCTGTGAATTAAGATGCACATTGTATAAATTCAATTTGATGTGCGGATTCAATGATTCCAATCTTCTTTTTGCCGCTTCTACTTTTGGCTGTCCAATTTCATTGATACCAAATAAAACCTGGCGTTGAAGATTGCTACCGTCCACCACATCGAAATCAACAATGCCGATGGTGCCGATTCCCGCGGCTGCGAGATATAATAATACCGGGCTACCTAATCCACCGGAACCAATCACCAGCACTTTTGCTGCTTTCAATTTTTTTTGCGATTCTATGCCGAATTCCGGGATGATAATATGTCTGTCATACCGCGCGAGTTCTTCTTTGCTGAATTTTATATCCTGAAAACTCATGATATTTGTTTTTCTATTTTTTAAATTATACTTTACACAACAAGACGCAACTAGTAAGTTTCATGTCTTGTACCTTATATCTTGTCTCTTGTTTCTTCATTCTCAAATTCCTCCCGCAATAGCAGGAATAATGCTAATTACCGTGTCATCTTTTACAACTGTTTTCTCTTGTTGCAGATCTCTGATATCATCATTACCGATGAAGATGTTGACAAAAGAACGTACCTGGCCTTTTTCATCCAGCAAATGTTTTTTTAAGTCCGGGAAATTTGCGGTAAGCTGTTGAATGGTGTCACCAATATTGCCAGCCTTCACTTCAAGCCTTGCTGTATTCTTTGTAAATTTTCTCAACGGTGTCGGAATGATAACTGTTGCCATTTTATTGTTTTGCTTTTAATGTTAATTGATAATCTGTTATTTTTTCTTCTTCAAATTGTTCTGATTCGTTGAGTCGCCAAGACCGAAGCGTGATACTTTTATTCTCCAATACTGAAATAATCAGGTAGGAGAAAAATGGTTGTGCTGAAAGGCGATCTGTTTCTGATGGTATTGCCGGATGCTTTGGATGAGAATGATAGATTCCCAACAATAATAAATTGTGATCCGTCGCGTATTGTTCTCCTTTCAAATAATCCAATGGAGAAATCACAAAGCGTCTTGTCTTATCTCCTTCCTTTGAATTATTCACTACCAGTATATCTTTTATGATCCTGTTTTCTTCTTCATCTTCCACACCAAACATAAACCCGCAACATTCGTCCGGAAATGTTTTTACTGCATCTTCGATCATTAAGTCTTTGCTTCTATCTTCGATAATCATCATCCTACAATAATTTATTTAGCACTTCACTGTATTTGTCCCCATTGTCTGGTAAAACAGTTACCACTGTTCCTTCGTCTAATTCGTTTGCAACTTTAATTGCACCGGCAATATTTGCGGCTGATGAAGGACTCAATAAAAGACCTTCATATTTGTGCGCGGCCTTAATATATTCGTATGCTTCTTCCGTACTTATTTCCAAATTATAATCCGCTACGGTCGGGTCATAAAATTTGGGAACAATAGCGGTTTCGAGATGTTTCCATCCTTCCATTCCATGTAACGCAGAATCAGGCTGCAAAGAAATCAGTTGGATATTTGGGTTGTATTTTTTTAATCTTCTTCCTGTGCCAATAAAAGTTCCGGTTGTACCTAAAGCAGCTACGAAATGAGTGATGCCTGGTAGTTCTTCAAAAATTTCCGGTGCGGTGGTGTGATAATGCGCCTTCCAGTTGTCTTCATTTTTGTACTGATCAGCATAGAAGTATTTGGAAGGATTTTCCAATGCGAGTTCCCTGGCAACCTCTTGAGCGCCGTCTGTTCCTTCGAAACGGGAAGTGAGCAATAAAGTAGCGCCAAGACCTTCAAGAATTTCTTTTCTTTCTTTGGATGCATTTTCCGGCAGACAAAGCGTGATTGAAAGATCTAAAAGATGCGCGATGGTAGCGTAAGCGATCCCTGTATTTCCACTTGTTGCATCCAGTAATATTTTTTGCTCGGTCAGATCTCCTCTTTCAATGGCTTTACGGATTATATTGTAGCCGGCTCTTGCCTTAACGCTGCCCGACAATTGCATCCATTCTTTTTTCGCATATAGATGCACGTTTTTTTTGTTGAATAACCTGGTAAAGCGATGCAAAGGCGTATTCCCGACTTTTTTTTCGAGAGATCGCACTTTAGCTGCGAGCCGGGTCAGTGAATATGCTTCAGGTAATTGTTCCATCGTTGAGGTTTAAAATAAAAAAGCTCCACATTGTGTGGAGCTTCTGATATTGTTATTTTTCTTTTTTAAAATCAACTATAAAAGGCTATTCTCCACTATGATAATACTGGCTTTGTTACAACAACAACAACACGCATTATATGTGAAGGCCTTTTTCATTTTTTAAATTACTGATACAAATATAATTCAATTTATTGGAATTATTGTCATGATCGTGACAATTTGAAGGTTTGTGTGGTCAAAATTGATAAAATCCCACAGAAAAAGCAACAAACTGGTTTTTATCATATCTTTTCAAAAAAACTCATGAAAAAAATCGCATTTTTTGTAAGCCTGTTTTTGGTGGCCGCTCTTACTGGCCTAAACGCTCAAACCGTTGTTAATACAAGTTGGAAAGCATATTATGCGGATCCTATCAATGACACGATCATTATTCATTATCAGAAAACCAGCAGTGTGGTTACTACTCTAAAGGGAGACACGCTTGTAATTTCAAAGAATGTCCTGGGTAAGGATACGATTAAGATCAATGATGACGGAGGTATGTACACTTGTCCATCCGAAGGTGTGTACACATATGCTATCACCGGAAACACGCTTCATTTTAAATTGGTATCTGATGATTGCGAAGGAAGACATGCTATTGCGGATTTAGCATGGATTAAGGTTAAAGAAGATAAGAAAAAGAAAACGAAGTAATAGAGATAGATTCTTCTTTGCGAAACTTTGCGATTTAGCGCCTTTGCGTGATTTTTTTTCCCGCAAAGCCGCTAAATCGCAAAGTTTCGCAAAGAATTATTTTAAGGAACAAGAAACGCCTGGATGGTTGGATGATGGATGACTTGGTTGAATGCTTTCCAGAATGTATTCAGGCTTGTCAGAATAACGAGACTTCCTATTGCGATAAACATTGTTTTCAATGGAAGTTTTCCAACGAGTCTTGCTGCTATTGGCGCAGCAATAAGACCTCCGATAATTAGTCCGGCTACATCGATCAACGGAATACTTTTCAAGAAGATAAAAAATGTGATCGAACTCGCGAGTACTACAAAAAATTCTGCCAGACAAACGGAACCGATGACGTAACGAGGATGTCTTCTTTTTGATATCAACGTGCTTGTGACAAGTGTGCCCCATCCGCCGCCTGCAAATGCATCGAGAAAGCCTCCGGTTGTTGCGAGCCATCCTGCGCTTTTTACTTTTTTTCCGAGCCTGCCTTTTGCAAATGCTTTTCTCAAAATATAATAACCGAGATATAATGTGTAAACCGATAACGGCAAACGCACCCAAGTAGAATATGCCTGCCCAAAAAATGCAAGCGACGCTCCGATAATTGCGCCGATGATTCCCGGTATCACCAACGTGCGAAAAAGTTTTTTATTGATATTTCCAAAACGATGATGACTATAACCTGAAACTCCACTCGAAAAAACTCTCGCCGAATGTACACGGCTGCTGACGATTGCGGGGTTTACACCGATTGCTAATAAAAATGTTGTTGAGATTGTTCCGTAGCCCATGCCCAAAGATCCATCAACCATCTGCGCAATGAATCCACAGATCAACATCATCAGGAATGATGTTGTGTCGATATATCGAGGTACTGATTTAATTCCATCAACAAGGTCACCAAACGGAACTAAGGATAACAATCCGTGGCCAAGGATCATGAAGAAAAATGCAAACAAACAGAACTTAACGATCCGCTGCCATTTTTTTTGCTCAGGCTTGTTTACTTCTTTTAATGTGATCTGTTTCGCAACGAGGGTCTTGGTAAGTTCATTGAGCTGTTTTACTTTCTCATTGAAATCACCATTGATGCCTTTCCGGATGGTTTGCATATTCTCCAACACATCATCCATTTCATCAGGAATCCATTCGTTGATTTCTTCTTTTAATCTTTTCGCAATGGTGGGAGATTTTCCGTTGGTGGAAATAGCGATTTTTAAATTTCCTTTTTTTACAATGGAGCTTAAATAGAAATCGCAGAGATTCGGCGTGTCTGCAACGTTGATCAAAATTCCTTTTTCTTTTGCATCGTCACGTATATACGCGCTGACTTCTTTTTTATTTACTGCGGAAATAACGATATCGATGTTTTCAATATCACTGCTTTGGTAAAGTCGTTCGATCAATTCTATATTGGAATGTCTTGCAGCCAGTGATTTTATTTCCGTACTGATCGTTTCTGCAACGAGTTTGATGGAAGTTTTCGGAGCATTCTGAAGTACGGCAGTAAGTTTTTCGAGTCCGACATGACCACCTCCGACGATGAGCAATCGGAGATTTTCCAATTTCAGAAAAACCGGGAATAAATTATTCTCAGATGAAACTTTAGTTTCTTCTTTTACTACCGCTTCTTTTGTTGGCTCCACATTCATTGATTTCCGGCATTGATGTCAAAGATAATGAAAAAGTCGATCAATTTAGTGTACTAATGGGCATGATCGCAATTAATCGGTGAATAGGCAATCTGCAACCGTATACATACAACGCCCATGAGTCAAAAGAACTTGAGAATTGAGTGTTGAGTATTGATTATTGAATATTTGTTTTAAATATTCAATAATCAATACTCAACACTCAATTCTCAAGGCTGATCATCTTAACGCAGCAGATTATCAACCGTAATCGCCACATAGTACAGCGCTCCGAGTGTTGGACCGCCTGCATATTGCAAATAACGATTGTTAAGAATATTGGCTCCTCCGACTTTAATGGTAGAATATAATTTTGGAAGACGGAAACTAACCTGCGCATCGACTGTGTTGTAAGCGGAAATATTTCCGGTAACCAGCGGACTTTCCCAAAGGAAAAAATCCTGCCATCTCCAAACGATATTGAAACCGACATTTTTTACAATCTCACGATTTCCGAAAGAAAGATTAGTCGACCATTTTGGTGTGTTAAAACCGGTGACGAAAATATCAGTCGTGCTATTTGCTTTCATCTGGTTAAAATTAACATTACCACCAACGGTGAATTTCTTATAGATATTATAAGTCACACCAAGTGATGAACCGAAATTATGATAAGTGTTTTTTGCATTTGTGTAAACACGATAACGATCCTGTCCGTTGCTTGCGGCCGTAGTTGCTGTGGCTGCTGTCGCGTCTCTGTTCCTGTCGAGCATTGCTAATACCGCTGCATCAGAACCAACTGTTTGTCCTTTGGGAACATATACCTGCACCTGTCCGAGAAATCCCTCGTATTTATTGACATATGCATCCCAATCGATGATCAGGTGATTCTCAAGCAAAATACTTTTATAGCCAATTTCAAAAGAAGTTATTTTTTCCGGACCGGCATTCGGAAGATTTGCAACAACAAGAAGATTTCTGTTTGCGAGAGCAGCTGCGTCTGTATTTCCCTGTGCTGCAACTGCTGCGTTGAAATTAATAACAGATGCCTGCGTGTAACTGTTTTCAAGGTATCCCAATCCTTTGTCGATATAGGGCAAACTTCCGACGCGTTTTACACGTCCGTTATTTACATATGACAATGCTTCAAAAATTGCCGGGAAGCGATAACCCTGTTGATAGGTGAAGCGGAAATTGTGATTTTGCTTGAAAGTATAGACTGCTGCAAGACGTGGCGTGAATTTTACTGTAAATTCAGGATTGTAGTCTGCTCTCAGCGAACCAAAAATTTTTAATTTTTCATCAAAGAAAGTTTTTGTGATCTGTACAAATCCACCAAACTTTTTATAATAAACATTTTTTCCAAAATTTGATGAATCGGGAACTTTTCCATCTACTTCAACAGGTTTGTTGCGTTCATTGATCGGCCTGCTGAAGTCAACAAAATTATTTCCGTCGGGAATGATTTCATAAATTCTTCCATCAGCTCCAATCAACAGATCAAAAATTTTCACTTTTTTAGAAAGATCCCATTGTCCCTCCAAATGATATAAATGACTTTTTTGCACGAGCGCCGCACCGCCTGTTGCCGGCGCATCCGGAATAGAGCTTGATTTTATATCCCAGTTATTGATTTTGATAATTTGATTTTTCAATGCATTGAACTCTGGCGTTCCGGGTTGCACGCGACTTGCATCCGCCTGCTCGCGGGCGTATTGAGTTGCTGCTGCGAGATTATCTGATGTCAACGCACCGCCGTTGTTTGCAGCATAAGCATTCAATGCAGTTTTATATTTTGTGCCCCAGCTCGTTGGCGTTTTAGTGTCAGTTGCGCCACCGCTATAAAGATCCAGGTTATCCGCCAATGGTTTTACATTGTAAGAATTTCCAGTATTTTCCAATGACACATATCCGTGAATGATATAATTGCTTCCCTTGAGTTGTATGTGATGATTTTGAACGGTAACACCATCAAGCCTGATTTTATTACCGCGTTGAAATACTCCATCCATTTTACCATACCTGTAAGCGTAAGACAATTCAGCGTTTTCGCCTAACCGATAGTGTAGCGCAACATCAAATTTCAGGTTGCTTACTTTTGGACTGACCAGGTCTTTTTCCCAATAGCCCGTGCGAGCTACACGCAATGTTTGGTTTGGCTTACCGTCTATATTCAGTCCGCTGATTGAAACAAGATTACTTCCTGCAAGGGCGTCATCACCATATTTATTCCATCCGTCGAAAGCGACATTGTTTGCGCCGTTCAATGCTGGGAAATTTGGATTTGCACTTTTCAGGTTGTTCGGATTTTGATCTAAACGTGTATCGGATATCCAATCTGTTCCCTGCATATAGCCGAAATTCAGTTTGAATGCGAATTTATTATTAAATGCTTTTGCAAAGCGTATAGCGGTCTCCGTTAGAATAGCCGGATCATGGTCAGTACCGTCAACATGATTCACTCCTGTTTTTTGGTAGAGACTAAGACCCTGGTTTGTAAACGGGTCTTTTGTGATCAGGTTGGCCATCCCATTGATAGCGCTCATTCCATACAGGGCAGAAGCAGCACCTGGAGTAATTTCAACGCTCTGAATATCCAGCTCTGTGGGCCCGATTGCATTTCCCAATGGAACACCCAACGTGGCTGCCTGCATATCCACACCATCTACAAGTTGCATGAAGCGGAAATTATTTGGGATATTGAAACCTCTTGTATTCGGTACTTTAAACGTGAGACTGGATGTTGTCATCTGCACACCTTTCACATTTTCCAACGCATCATAAAATCCCGGCGCTGGTGTTTCCCTGATCGCACGGATATCTAACTTATCGATAGCTACCGGCGATTTTAAAATACTTTCCGGTACGCGTGACGCCGTCACTACAACCGCATTTCCCAATACGGTTTGTGTGGCGAGTTCAACCTGCACGGATGAACCGAGACTCTTTACTTCCACTTCCTGCTGGCTAAATCCTACGGAAGAAAATATCAGTGTAAAAGGAAGGACTGTTTTTGTGCGAAGTGTAAAACTTCCGTCTTTGTCGGTTATGGTGCCGGATACTTTTCCTTTGATCTGCACACTCACATCGGATAATGGCTCCTTTCTTTGCTGATCGATTACTTTTCCGGTGATCTCGATCAGGCTTTCCTGTGCACTTACTTGGATTGAAAATAAAACGATTAGTAAAAGCAGTTGTAATCTTGCAAACATATAAGTCTATTATTTTGGTAGATTAATAATTTAAAAAAAAGGGAATGATAGGTGAAATTATAGTAAGTCCCGGGCGGGACAGCATCCAAATTCAAACAGTTCTGTATTGGTATTTTGTTTCATCGGGGCAAAAATATGTATTTCCTACTAAATTAATAGACTTTTAATAATATTTTTTTTATTGGCAGGAAAGACGGTATAAATACGCTTTTATGTGATTATGAATAGTTGTAGGACTTTGCGCCTTCGTGCTTTTGTGGTTTAATTTATTTTTGAACCACAAAGGGATTGAATCGCTGGCGATGATGCAGGTGTCTGCTTATCATGTAGTTTTGCTTCAAGGAACTCAGTCGGAGGAATCTATTTACCAGCGGCTGCGAAAAATTTTCGGAAAGTGAAATCACCAAAATTTTCTCCAGCCTTTCTTTCTTTTTTAAAAATTGCAAACACGTTGTCCAATTCATCCAGTATGGCTGCTTCGTCGAGATTCTCTTTGTAAATTTTATTCAGGCGGGTACCTTCGTGATCGCCACCGAGATGCAGATTATAATGCCCGTAAGCTGTACCAACGAATCCAATTTCGGCAATATAAGACCTGCCGCATCCATTGGGACAGCCAGTCATTCGTATAATGATATCTTCATCACCCAAACCATGTTTATTCAACAGCGGTTCTATTTTAGTGATCAATGAAGGGAGATAACGTTGAGCCTCTGCTAACGCTAATGGACAAGTGTTAAATGCAACGCAGGCGATTGAATTTTTCCGGATAACGGATGCCGTGTCGGTATGCTCAATGATTTTGTATTTCTGTAATATTTTATCAATCGCCGCTTTATCCTTGGGATTGATATCAGCCAAAATAAGATTTTGATTTCCGGTAAAACGGAAATTTGCCTTCCCGGTTTTAGCAACTTCAAGCAATGCGCTTTTCATTGCAACCTTTTCATCATCCAATATTCTTCCGTTCTCAATAAATGGCGTATAGTACCACAAACCCTCCTCATTTTTTTCCCAGCCGTAATAATCTTTGCGATCAGTAAAAGTATAGGGCCTTGGTTTTTCCAATGCAAGCCCGATTCTTCTTTCCACTTCTTCCTTGAACCATGCAAGCCCATGTCTGTCCACTGTGTATTTCAATCGCGCTAATTTGCGATCGCTTCTGTTTCCAAAATCGCGCTGTATGGTGGCGATGGCATACACTGCTTTCAAAACAGTTTCTTCACCGGCTGCAAACCCAATAACACTCGCGAGTCTCGCATACGTTGCGGGATTTCCGTGCGTAGTAGATAATCCACCGCCTATTGCAATATTGAAGCCTTTTAGTTCATTGTTTTCTATAATAGCGATAAGGCCGACATCGTTTCCCAATACATCAATATCATTGTTCGGCGGGATGCCGATTGCGATCTTGAATTTTCTCGGGAGATAGCGATCCTGGTACAGTGGATCTTCTTCATCTTTTTTGTCTGCCAGTTTTTCTTCACCGAGCCAAATTTCATAATAGGCCCTTGTTTTTGGCATCAGCATTTCACTGATCTTCTTCGCATATGCATGTACGGTAGCATGAATGGGCGACTGCATCGGATGTGCCGCGCAAATCACATTGCGGTTAATATCACCGCAAGTAGCGATTGAATCCAATCTCGCTTCGCTGAAAGCTTGTATGGTTGGTTTGATATTCGCTTTGATCAACCCATGTAATTGCAGCGTCTGGCGCGTGGTGATCTTAATGACGCCGGTAGAATTTTCGCCCGCTATATGATGTGTGGCGATCCATTGTTCGGGCAACAAAAATCCTCCCGGCAAACGCAACCGGATCATAAAAGAATACAAACGTTCTAATTTTTTTTCGGCTCTTTCTTCACGACGATCGCGATCATCCTGTTGGTACATCCCATGGAACTTCAGTAGCGCCTGATCATCCTCACTGATCGCTCCTGTAATTTCATCCTGTAAACTTTCCTGAATAGTTCCGCGCAAGCCATCGCTTGCTTTTTTTATTTTTTCTATTGGGGATAAATCGCTCATAAAGGTTTATTAAATTGAATTGAAGGAATGCAATAAGGTTTATGGAATAGGGTATGAGGTTTGGCTTCGTAAAAATCGAGAGCCATAGCTTAAATCCACACGTTTAACCTACTCAATAGACGTCCCTCATATATCTTCCTTCCTCTTTTAATTTATCCAGGTAAGCCAATGCTTCCGGATCTCTTTTATTTCCAAATTTCCGTATGATTTCCAGCAGTGTATTTTCGACATCGACACTCATCGGTTCTTTCGCGCCGCAAACGTAGATGTATGCTCCTGATTGCAACCATTCGAAAAACTCTGCACCATGTTTCAGCATCTTATGCTGGACATAAATTTTCTGCGCCTGGTCTCTCGAGAACGCAACATTCATTTTTGTCAACACGCCTGTCTGTAACCAATTTTGAAATTCGGTCTGGTATAAAAAGTCCGAAGCAAAATGCTGATCACCGAAGAAAAGCCAATTCCTTCCAGTAGCCCCGGTAGAATCTCTTTCTGCGATAAATGAACGGAAAGGAGCGATGCCAGTGCCAGGCCCAATCATGATCACATCTTTATCAGGAGCCGGCAATCTGAATTGTGTATTTTTATGAATATAAAAATTGACGGTTTCATCCTGGTTCAAACCGCATAAAAGATCAGAACACAAACCATATTGAATTTCTTCGTTCACTTTGAATTTGTCTCTCGCAACAGTTAAATGCACTTCGCCTAAATGCGCTTCGGGTGAAGAAGCAATAGAATATAATCTTGGTGCGATTGGTTCCAATGTGTCAATCACTTCTTCAAATTGCGCAGCATCTTTTACCGGGTAAATTTTCAAAAGATTTAACAGGCCGATTTTTGTTTCAGGAATATCCTGTTGCACGAGTGCTGCATATTTTCTCACTGCTCTCTCCGGGAGATACACGATATTCAATTTCTTTTTGAGTAGATTGAACACGCTTATCTCTTCATTCCTGTGTGTAACTAATTTATTTCTATCAACTCCGGTCAATGCAAGTATCGCTTCGACTGTTGCCAATGGATTTTCCGGTACAATTCCAATTGAATCGCCGGGATGATAATCCATATCATCTGCGGCAATTTCAATGTGATGAGTCTGTTTGTTTGAACCGCGATCACTTAAATTGACATTACTCAAAACTGTTCCGGCAAAAACTTTTTTCCCTGTTGATTTTTTTGCAACCACTGCCGGCGTAGTTGATGCGGCTTTACCGTCACCATTTAGTTTTTGCAATATTTCACCGAACCAATTGCCCGCATCAGCTTCATAATCGACATCACATTTTTGGAGAGAGATAACACGCTGTCCCCCCAATTTGCTCAACTGATCATCTACATCTTCTCCGGCTTTGCAATAGAGCGGATAAGCAGTGTCACCCAATGCAAGTACACCGTATTTTAATTTCTCGAGTTTATATCCGTTTTGATGAATATGGTCATAGAATTTTTTTGCAGCAGCAGGTGGTTCACCATCTCCCTGCGTGCTGATCACAGCAAAAAAATATTCTTCTTTTACCAGGTCGTTCAATCTATATTGATCAAGACTTACCAATTTTGCATTGATACCATTTTTCTTTGCCTTCGTTGCGAAATCCGTGGCAAGTTTTTTCGAATTACCAGTTTCTGTACCGTATGCAATCGTTATTTTACCCACAGCAGGTTTGGCTGGAATAGAAGGTGCGCCAGCGTCCTGAGTTTCTTCACCGCCTTGTGCAGCGACAACTCCCGCTAAATAACCATTCAGCCAAATCAACTCATCTCTTGTTGAGTTGGCGATTAGATCCTGGATGATTTTAAATTTTGGCGATCCTAGCATCTTACTTTTTTTAAAGTGTTTCAAAGGTTTGCGCGGAAAGATTTAATTTTCGATTCTTCTTGCTCATGCCCTTGCTTCCGCTTTCTTATTTTTTTCAATCGGTTTGAAATAATATTCCCTGCTCAAATCATTTGGCAGCCATTGGAATTCCTGTTGCAACGCCGCAACTTTTCCAACGATGATCAATGTCGGTGACATATAACTATTACCACTCCATTTTTTCGCATACTCATGAATGTTACATGCATGAACGTTTTGCATTGGTGTCGTTGCCTGCTCTATGATCGCAATATGCCTGTCTGTTTCTATCTGGTGTTCCAATAATTTTGATACCAACGAATCTAATGTGCCGGACGACATATAAAATACGAGCGTGTCATTCGTTTGAGCCAGCTCTTTCCAATAATTTTCTTCGAGAAGATCTGCTTTGTAGTAAGTAAGAAAACGAACAGCATTTGCATGATCACGCGCGGTAAGCGGGATGCCTGCATAAGCGGCAGCACCAGCAGCGGCAGTAATGCCAGGGATGATTTCGTAAGGAATTTGATTTTCTGTCAATGTATTCAACTCATCAAGCAGGTTTGAAAAGATTGAAACATCGCCGCCTTTCAATCTTACCACCAGTTTTCCTTGCAAAGCATATTCCACGATCAATTCGTTGATAATATGCTGGGCGGTAGAACCTTCTTTGTTACTTTGTTTTCCTGCGTGCAACACGAGCGCATTCTTCTTCACATATTCTTCCAAAATCACTTCACTCACCAATCGATCTGAGATTACAACATCAGCTTCCTGCAGATAACGAAATGCTTTTAATGTAAGCAATTCCGGATCGCCAGGACCTGCGCCTGCGATGATCACTTTTCCTGTATTTAAATTATTGCTCATTTTATATGTGAATGGTTTAAGGTGTAGGGTATAAGGTATATGGTATTTTTTACACCCTACACCTTCCACCTTCTATTGGATCATACATGCTCCTACAGTTACGTTGCTTGTTTCGTCGATCAAAATAGCGCCGCCGTTTAATCTTAATTCCTTGTAAGGATCATAAGCGAGCGGTGAAGCTGTTTTAATCGTTGCTTTCACGATATCATTCAATCCAGCTTCATGCAACGAATAATTTTTTTCGAGTGTATTTACATCCAATTTGTAATCGATTTCTTTCACTACACTTCTTACCCTTCGACTGTTGATCTGTAATAAATATTTGTTACCTGGAATTAATGGCTTACTATCCATCCAACAAAGAAGCACTTCCAATTCCTGGGTAATCTTTGGTTTGTGATCGGTTTTCACGATCAGGTCACCGCGACTGATATCAATATCGTCTTCAAGATGCAGCACTACACTCTGCGGAGCAAATGCTTCATCCGCCTCAACACCACCGCTCTCAATCGCTTTAATTTTGCTGCTCAGGCCGGAAGGAAGAACAACAATCTCATCTCCCTTTTTATAAACACCACTAATGATTTTTCCCGCATAACCACGATAGTCGTGCAACTCTTCAGTTTGCGGACGAATCACATATTGTACAGGTAATCTTGCGTGAGTGAGGTTGACATCTTTTTCAATCTCGATACTTTCAAGCTGATCCAACAACGCATCGCCTTCATACCAGGAAAAACTCGCAGATTTTTCCACGATGTTGTCGCCTTTCAAAGCGCTGATCGGGATATATGTGACATCTTTTAATCCTAATGTCTTTGCGATTTCTGCAAAATCGATTACGATATTGTTGAAAACATCCTGCGAATAATCGACAAGATCCATTTTGTTTATCGCGACAAAAACATGCGGAATATTTAATAACGATGCAATGATTGAATGACGACGTGTTTGCTCAACGATACCATTTCTTGCATCTACCAATATGATGATCAAGTCTGCATTGGATGCCCCTGTAACCATATTGCGCGTATATTGAATATGCCCCGGAGCATCGGCGATAATGAATTTTCGTTTTGGCGTAGAGAAATATTTGTAAGCGACGTCGATCGTGATGCCTTGCTCGCGTTCTGCACGAAGTCCGTCAGTGAGCAATGCAAGATCTATTTCTCCATCTTCCTTATTCCTGCTTTGTTTTTCCAATGCTTCCATCTGATCGATCAAAATACTTTTACTATCGTACAGTAAACGACCGATCAAAGTGCTTTTTCCATCATCCACACTTCCTGCTGTTATAAAACGAAGTAAATCCATGGTTGCTATTTTGGTATTTTTAGATTTTGGGATTTATCATAAATCTCAAAATCTAAAAATCATAAATCAATAAATTAAAAATATCCATTCTTCTTACGGTCTTCCATAGCCGCTTCTGATACCTTGTCGTCGATTCTTGTTTCACCGCGTTCACTGGTCTTTGTTGCGGTTATCTCCCTGATGATATCATTGATGGTGGAAGCATCTGATTCTACGGCTGCAGTGCAAGTCATATCACCTACGGTGCGATAGCGCACTTTCTTTTTTAAAATCTTATCTTCTGCATCCAACCGTATAAATTCTGAAACTGCTACCAACTGGCCTTCGTGTTCGATTACATCTCTGTCGTGCGCAAAATAGATAGAAGGCAGATCAATATTTTCACGGCGGATATAATTCCATACATCTAATTCTGTCCAGTTGCTTATCGGAAACACCCGCACATTTTCACCTTTCTGGATTTTTCCGTTATATGTATTCCATAATTCCGGTCTTTGTCTTTTTGGATCCCACTGACCAAATTCATCTCTCACCGAAAAAATTCTTTCCTTTGCCCTTGCTTTTTCTTCATCACGTCTCGCGCCGCCGATGCAGGCATCGAATTCAAATTCTTCAATCGTATCAAGCAGTGTGTAAGTTTGCAATTGATTTCTGCTTGCAAATTTCCCTTTTGGTTCAGTTAAGTTTTTTGCTTTGATAGTATCTTCTACTTTGCGAACGATTAATTTTTCTCCGAGTTTGTTTGCGAGATCGTCGCGGAAATCTATTGCTTCGGAAAAATTATGTCCTGTATCAATATGAACCAATGGAAACGGAAATTTGCCAGGGCGAAATGCTTTTAACGCAAGATGTACGAGCGTGATAGAATCTTTTCCACCACTGAAAAGCAAAGCCGGGCGCTCGAATTGTCCAGCCACTTCGCGCATGATATGAATCGCCTCTGATTCTAACTGTCCCAGGTAATCTAAATGATATTGACTCATAATTGTTGACTCTTAAACTGATTTAATTCTTCGTGAGACGTGAGACGTGAAATGTTTTTTTGCCTCTCACGTCTCACGATTCACGTTTCACGATTTTGCAGCAACACTGCTCGTTTCATGCAACCCGCATTCTTTTTTGCTGCTGTCTTCCCACCACCATCTTCCGGCACGAAAATCTTCGCCAGGTTTGATGGCACGTGTACAAGGTGCGCAGCCGATACTTACAAAACCTTTATCGTGTAAAATATTATAGGGTATATTATTGTCGTCGATATATTTTCTAACTTCTTCTGTGGTCCAATGCAACAGTGGATTGTATTTAATCACTTGGTTGCCCTCATCCCATTCGAGCAGTTGAAGATTTTGCCTGTCTTTGGAATGTTCGCCTCTAAGTCCGGTTACCCATACTGCATTTCCTTTCAAAGCTCTCTTCAAAGGTTCAACCTTGCGGATATGGCAGCACTCTTTGCGATTGTCGACAGATTCATAAAATGCATTCGGGCCCTTTGTATCCAGGTATTTTTCCAGAAGCTGGCGATCGGGATAATAGGCTTTGATGCGCGTAGAATATTTATCATTGGTGCTGGTCCACACCGAATAGGTTTCGGGAAACATGCGGCCAGTATCCAACGTGAAAATAGATATGTCGATATTGTTATCCAGTATATCATGTGCTATTACCTGGTCCTCAAAACTAAAGCTTGTTGAAAAGGTCACCTGCCCCGGAAAACGAATTGCCAGCAGTTGTAAAGTCTGCGGAATGTTTAGTCCATCAATCTGGTTGAGTAATTCGGGAATATGTACTATTGGCTTGTGATCCATTTTCTTATACTGTTTTTTGAGAAAAAATACAACGGGAGAAAAGGTATAGTAGAGTTGTTATTGACAACAACATTTGTTATTGCAACAGCAGGAGAAAATGTACTTTATAGAAGCCGAAATGAACATGATATATAAAACTCTACTAATGTGATGGACAAAGATAGTTTGGAAAAATCAATTTAAAAAGTATTTTTTGAGTTTGCTGTTGGCCAGCAGGCAATTGAGAGGGTTTGAAGTTAGAGGGCAGGTTTTTGGCTGAAGTGTTGCCGATCAGTCGCTCTGCATGTTGATGGTTCAAAAAAGTCAAGGCAAGAAGTGAGGACAGAAGCAAGCATATGTTTCATAGCCCCGCAGTAAATACAAATAGTGTTTCGGTTTAGTAAGAAAATTGATATTCGTAGAAACTCTTTGTGTAACTATGTTTCTATGTGCCTATGTGGTGAAAAAAAATTTAGCACACATGCATATAGGAATTTCAAATTGAGACTGTACACGAGAATGAACATTGAAAGTTGCATAGGTCTATTCAGTAAATTTGAGCAATGACTCTTATCAGCTAAAAGACTTTGCATGACGAACGATCAGATCATTATCAAAATCGCCGAAAAAAAGGACGCTGCGCTTATTGCCGACCTCAGCCGCAAGACCTTTTTCGATTCCTTCGCGCATTTCAATACAAAAGAAAACATGGATAAATTCATGAATGAGCAATTCACCCGCGAAGCGCTCATGGCGGAAGTCGGTGTACCCGGAAATATTTTTTTGCTTGCATATCTTGCGGGAGAAGCATTGGGTTACGTGCGCATGCGCAAAAGTGAAAATCCGCCTGAACTCGGCGACGAGCCGGCTATTGAAATTGCCAGGATCTATGTTGTGAAAGAGGCGATTGGGAAAGGAGTGGGACCGTTGTTGCTTGAAAGATGTATCGAAATAGCTAAAGAAAGAAACGAAAAAATAATATGGCTGGGTGTGTGGGAACATAATCCGCGCGCAATTGCCTTCTATACAAAATGGGGATTTGAAAAATTCGGGTCACATTCTTTTATGCTCGGAGACGACAAGCAAACCGACTGGTATATGAAAAAAAACCTCGGATAAATTCATATTTGAAATAATGCGCCGAAACTTTCCGATTTCAAGGATTATCCTCTATTTTTAAAACGCAGTAGGATGATTTTTCTGCACCATCAATCCAAAATCCTGACCTATAGATTTTTGTTCACCGTGCCTTTATAATTTTTTATATGTCCACCAACACTAACAAGCCAGAAAATATCAGGAAGTCTGAAAGTTATTTTTTAATCGCATTCGCACTGATCAATCTTTTTGCCTTTTGCCTGATACTAGGATCGATTACTTTTTTAACGGGTCACACTTTATCGGCATGGCAATTTCCCGTTGCACTGATCCTCGCGTTGTTTGTCAATTTCAGATTGATAAAAATTTTGTATAAAGATCAGGCCGCTTCTTTTTTTGGGAGAAACGGCATTATCGTAGTAGCAATTGTTCTTGTTTCCGTTTTTCTTGCCGGCTTATTTTATGATGTTTCTTTTGATGGGCAATCCTATCATATGGAATCGGTTTATCAATTAGGGAAAACATGGAACCCGATCACAACCGAACTACCGGACTCGGTTAACCGAACTGAGATAGATTACGTGAATCATTATCCCAAAGGTGCGGAAGTACCACAAGCCGCGATATATGCGATCACCAACAGGATTGAATATGGCAAGGCAACCAACCTGATGCTTTTTGCAGCTTGCTTTTTTCTTTGTCTTTCTTTTTTATATCGCATCGATAAATTTTCTTTTAAGAAAAAAATGTTTATCAGTGCATTGTTTGTACTGAATCCGGTTATGGTTGGCGAGCTGATCAGTTATTATGTAGATGGACAATTGGCCGCACTGGCATTATGCTTTTTAGTAGTGAGCGCATTTATTTTTATCGAGGCGAAACGATACTACCTTTTTCTATTGTCGTCGATTATCATAGTTACAGTCAACCTGAAATTTACAGGTATCCCTTTCATACTCATTTTTGTTTTTGGTTTACTAGTTCTGCTACTGCTAAACAAAAAAATGCAACAATTTAAACAGGTGATTATCGGATCTGCACTGGCGGGTGTTGTTGGAGTTGTGTTGGCGGGATATCATCCTTATGTAGTGAATACAGTGAATTATCATCATCCGTTTTACCCGGTGATGGGTAATACAAAAAAAGATATTATCGGACTGGTATATCCTGAAAGTTTTAAATACAAGAACCGGTTTGGCAAATTTTTCACTTCATTCTTTAGTCACACCGACGAATTGAAAATTTATCTCGACAAAGATCCCAAAGTGCCATTTAAAATTCCTTTCACTTTAAATAAAACCGATTTAAAGAACGCGCCAAAATTGGGAGTTAAGATGGCAGGCTTCGGTCCCTTCTTCAGTGGAGCGGTTTTGATTTCTCTTGTCCTGTTATTGCTTGTTTGGAAAAGACTGTCCGATAAGCAATGGCGCATAAACATGGTTGTTATATTGGGCACTTTATTGCTGTCTGTTTTTAGTGTATCGGAAGCGTGGTGGGCAAGATTCGTTCCGCAGCTTTGGCTTTTCCCTTTAATCATCGCATATGCATCAGAAACATCAAATATAAAATCTGAAAAATGGTTACGCGGTATAGTATATGTTTCGCTTGGACTCAATATCTGTTTGTCGTTGCTGATTATTCCATGGAATGTTTATAAAACGGCTGAAGCAGGTTACCAGATGGATGTTTTGAAAGCATCTAAGGACACCATTAAGATAGAAATGTCTTATTTCCGAAGCAACCGGATAAGATTTTATGAGCATGATATTCCCATCAAAGAACAACATGTAGACGGACCTCATGTCGATTCGGTGATTCATTCTTCTACAAAATTTGAAGTGCCTGCAAATATTCCGCCGGTTGAAATGCCGGCGCTGTTGAAATGGATCGATGCGGTTAAGAAGAAAGTGCATTGAAGTAAGTTGATTGGGTTGATTGGTTGACTGGTTGATTAGTTGATAGGTCGATACGTCGGAAGATATTATTACTGATTGTAGATATATTTTATTTTGCCTACACTTCGGACATATCGACCTATCGACTAATCAACCAGTCAACCAATCAACCCATTCAACTTTCCTCATAATCTATCCACAATCATATCAATCATGGTTCTTATATTTATACCATGAAAATCGCCATCATCAACGGACCAAATCTCAATCTTCTCGGAACCCGCGAACCGGAAGTGTACGGAAGTAAAACATTCGAGCAATTTTTTGACGAATTGAAAAAGAAAAATCCAAATGTTGAGCTCAGTTATTTTCAAAGTAATGTTGAAGGTGAATTGATCAACCAATTACAAAAAGTTGGATTTAGTGTGGATGGAATTATTTTAAATCCCGGCGGATATACTCATACGTCCGTAGCAATCGGAGATGCGATTGCCGCAATTAAAACACCTGTTATCGAAGTTCATATCAGCAATATACACGCGCGCGAAGAATTTCGAAAAATATCTCACGTATCCGCTAAATGTAAAGGAACGATTGCTGGATTGGGACTTAAAGGATATGAGCTGGCGCTGAATTATTTTATGTCTTAGAAAAATTTCGATATGGTTTTGGTAAAAAAATATTGAATATTGATTATTTTTTTCTTCTCTCTCAAAGAAACACTCTCATCATCAAAGCAAACCCGGTATCTTTTTTTGAATCTTCCGTTTTCTTAATAATATGCAGTCCGTTTCTGCTCCACACCTTGAATACCTGTCCTTTTTTCTTTTTCGAAAGTTGATTAGCGATTTCAGGAATCAATACACCTTCTGCCACCCAGCCAAGATCGCCCTGTGTGGATGCTTCGCCACCCATCGAATAAATTTGCGCCTGGTGTTCGAAAGTATCTGCACCGCTGTTTAGCTTGGCGACAATGCTATTTCCGAGAGAATCCGCGAATTTGTAACGCATGATGCTTGTATCAATAAAAATCTGGCTGACGCGATGAAATGTATTCGGCGCCTTGGCCAATATCTGTACAAGAAATTTATTTCCCTGGCCAGTATATGGTCCGTACACTTTTTTTAATTGCCCCTTGTAAGCAAGACTATCCGCAAGACTGTTGAAGGATTTTGTCCGCGCCACAACTACCGTATCGATCTTGAATTTTTTCTTTAGTACATCTTTCACATATAGCGGAGAATTGGTAGCTTTTTCTATTTCGGCTTTCATTTGGGCAACGGTCATTTTTTGGGCGACAACGGAAATACTCATTAAGAAAAAAATAACAGCGCCGAGGATCAATTTCATGTAAAGCAGTTAAGGGTGCAAATATAGTGATGGGGAGTGAAAGTTGGGAAAGTGCTGGAATAGCAAACTGCAGGTTGAATGGTTGATTGAGTTAACAAATCTATACTTGGCGACTTGGCGCCTTTGCGAGAGGATTTTTTCTCGCAAAGGCGCCAAGTCACCAAGTATAGATTCGCTTCCAGTCGCATAAAACTGGAACGATTTTCGTTATTATTACAATAAAATAAAAGGACATGAAGTACATGCTTTTTTTTCTTTTACTGGTTTCTTTGAATAGCTATTCGCAACTGAAAAGTTATATCATCGGTGTTAAGGGTGATACACTGAATAAAGTGGATAACAAAGGATTTAAGCAGGGAAAGTGGGTGAACCATTTTGATGGTGTGAGATCGGAGCCGGGTTATGAAGAGGAGGGAATGTATGTGAACGGCCGCAAAGAGGGCGGATGGCGCTTGTACAGTTTGGATGGAGATCTCGCGGGACTTGAAAATTATCGCTGGGGAAATAAGGATGGCGTTTGCCAGTATTTTAATAAGGCTGGTGAATTAACCCGTGAAGAAGGATGGCGCGCGATGAATCCCGATAAGCCATACGATACACTTGAGATAGAAGACATCGACAATCTTAATCATTATCGTACTGTGATCGTGAAGAACGATGGCGTCGCTATTAAGCACGGAACATGGAAATATTATGATGCATCAACCGGTATGATCATCCGGACCGAAACATATACATTGGGTAAAAAGGAAATTCCAAAAAAGGATGATGCAGCAACAAGCGACTCCGCTGCCACAGTAAAAAAGGCGATGCCGAAGCCAAAGGAGGTGCAGGATTATGAAAAGAAAAATGCCGGGAAAAAGAAAGTGCGGGTGAGAGATGGAGCGACGAATTAGGAGAATGCGGACAAATGGTTTCTATTGGTAGTTAATAAATAAATATTCAATAATCAACACTCA
>JAFDYD010000020.1:103930-120085 GCA_018267615.1 Bacteroidota bacterium
TGAGTGTTGATTATTGAATATTTCCTAACGTTCACCGTTTCACCGCTTTTACAATCCGGAGTATCATCGGTGCCGGTATCCACGAAATAAAATTGCTTATTTCCATCCCCATTTTTTTGAATTCGTCGGTATATTCTTTCGTGTACATAAAATCGGATATTAAGGCAGTGCCGCCTGGTTTTAGTACGCGCATAATTTCTTTGCATGCGGCCGCTCTTTTTGTTTTATCTGGGATATTATGCAGACAAAGATTTGAAACGATAATATCAAAAGAATTATCTGAGAACGGGATTTCGCAGGCATCCGCGCGAATGATTTCTACTTTGTCGGCGACGCCTTCGAGCTCTGCATTCCCCATCGCCACATCATAGGTATTGTCGCTCATATCTTCCGGGTTCCAGATGTCAATCCCAAAACTTTTTCCATCCATCAATCTTTTTGCAGCGCCAATCATCAGCAGGCCATGACCGGTGCCGATATCAAGCACTTGTTCATATCCATTCCATGAAAGCATATTCATCATCCTGTTTCTGTGTTGAAATTTTCCAATGCGTATATAAGCGACCATTAAAATAATCAGAATGATTCCCGTCGGTACCAGGCTCAATATAATATTAGAGGCGACTGCTGCTGCTGAATTCGAGTATCTCTTCAAAAAAATGGCGATTGCCGATGCAGCGAGTATGATCAGCAATAGCCTCAAACCGATCACCGGTGCATCAATGCCATAGTCTGGCCGCTGTTTTTTCATTGGTTCCATAATGCAGGATGGAGTGATCGTTTGGTTCGCCGAATAAATTTTGTGATGACAAAACTATATATTATTTTTGATATCAAAATAATATCAAAATAAATTTTTATGGAAAAGTTGATAAAACCTGTTTCAGGATTTCTTACACTTATATTATCTATTGTAAGTTTTGTTGCAGGCATATTTTTATTTGTGAATGTTGCAAATCAAAGCGGTAATCAATCACTGGTATTCCTTGCAGTGGCCTTATTTCTGATAGCCGTTTTTTTATTCAAAGGCATTACGATTGTCAATCCGAACCAATCTGTTGTTTGTATATTCTTTGGGAAATACGTTGGTACGGTAAAAGAAAACGGTTTGCTCTTCGTGAATCCTTTGTACAGCAAACAACGGATATCGTTGCGTGCAAATAATTTTGAAAGCACGAAGCTCAAAGTGAATGACAAGATGGGCAACCCGATTGAAATCGCGGCGGTGATTGTATGGCAGGTAAGCAATACTTATCGTGCGAGTTTCGAGGTTACTAACTACGAGCAGTATGTGAAAATACAAAGTGAATCTGCCGTACGTCATCTTGCATCCACTTGTCCGTATGATCAACTGGAAGACGAGCATGCCGGAATTACTTTGCGCGATGGCGGCGAAAAAGTAAACGCATTACTTGAATCAGAATTGAACGAGCGGCTTTCTGCGGCAGGTATTGTTATTAAGGAAGCGCGTATCACTCACCTTGCATATGCGGCTGAAATTGCCGGCGCCATGTTGCAGAGACAACAGGCTACCGCTATTGTAGCTGCTCGATTTAAAATTGTGGAAGGCGCGGTTGGTATGGTTGAACTTGCATTGGAGCAATTGAGTAAGAAAAAAATTGTTGATCTTGATGAAGAAAGAAAAGCGGCAATGGTAAGTAACCTGATGGTGGTGCTATGCGGTGAAAAAGCTGCCACTCCAGTGTTGAACACCGGAACCTTGTATCAATAACAGACCGAATCCGTATGGCAAATAAAAAAAGTTTTGTACTCAGAATCGATGAGGATGTATATAAGGCCATGGAGCGATGGGCTTCGGATGAATTTCGCAGTGTCAACGGTCAGATAGAATGGTTGATCAACCAGGAATTGAAAGCAAAAGGAAGATTGAAAACGAAAGATGATTCCGAAGGCAAATCAGGCAAACAAAAAAAGTAGCACGGATTTTCGGACTGATCTTCTATGTGTAATCACGTGCCCATGCGGTAAATTTTTTTTCACCACATAGTAGGCACATAGTTACACATGGACAGTCAGTCTACGGAAGTAGCCAAACCCGGGCTACTTTTTTTATTGGAGATAAATTAATGACAGCGAACAGTAGTTATAACGAAGTCGGACAATACTTTTTTATTATTGTTTGAAATATTTTGATTGATAGTGATTTATAGCCGGGAATTGTTTAGTTCGAAACGACGGTCCAGAGCTTTGCTCACTAATCAACCAACTATTCAACTTCTTTCACGCATCTAAAATCTCCATTAATCTTATCCAATTGTTGCCATATCGCTGCTGAATACGGATTTTCGGATACTTCGATTATGAGTATGGTGCGATTTTGATCCGCACAGTCTTTTATATGTATTTTAAAATACAAGACGCCAGGTTTTTTTGTCACTTGTGAATCGAAAATATAAGCGGTTGCATCATATGTCTCACGGTCACCTGTAGTCGCTTTTATTTTCTGGACTTTTGCCTTTGCCGGCGTCCACGCGTTCATGTCGAGTTTTTCTGCAACGGCCCTGCCCCTGGTTAGTCCGGTATAATAATCCTCGAGATTTTGTTGCAGGGTCTTTTCATCAAAATGATATGCGTCATCCAACCACCATAAAATGGTATATGCCCATTTGTCGACATTGTTCGGATTTCCCCAGCCCGGAACAAATCGCAATTCTTCAAACCCTTTGTAAGGAATCCTGGGCGCGAAATCCATTGGGAAAATAATGGTCTCATGTTGCCAGTCATCAGGCGCTTTATAGACAAATGGCTTTTCCAGATGGTCGGGGTAGAAATGTAATTTTTCTTTTATCCACGACACGAGTTCCGGTTCATCAACAATATTCCATGAATGAGGATGTCTTGTTCCATTATTTCTTCTTCCTTCAATTTTTGAAGAAACAAATTCTGCTTCATGATTGCCCATGATGACAAGACGATTTACCAATTCAGAACCATTCAGCATATTGGTATTGTAAATGCTATGCCTTCTGTTTTGAATATGCCAGTTCACATCCACATCATGATAAGTGCGAAATGCGACATCTTTTAAAAATTTTTCGTTACCTGGTTCTTTTGCGTCTTTATAGAATGGAGACACTTCGTTATATTTCTTGATATCGGTTTTATAATCGCCAATTTCATTTTTTAATTTATCGAGAACCATCCTGGCTTCGTTTGTCCACGGCATGTCGCCGTTTTGTCGCAGGTCTTTATCCGACATCTCGCAAAAATTAATCAGGTCAAGTGGCGAATCCACATCAAAAACCGCTTTTGGGGCTATGGGAAATTCAGCAGGTTTTTCTTTACATAACTCTGCATACCGCAAGGCAATGGTGCCGCCGACCGACATACCACCAATTGCAAATTGATCTTTGCGTAATTTGAATTCCACGATGATTTCTGATAACGCACGATTCATCAGGTCGATGATTGATTTATCAGCGTATAAATGCATACCTGTGGGAAAACAAATTGTAAGCAGACTGTTGGTGCAAGCAACGCTATGTATTCTTGTTTCGCGCAGAAAACCGTCAGCATTTCCACCGAATCCATCCAACAAAACAACTGCTCCCTGAATATTTGGTGTCAATGGTTTTATGACTGTATAATATCCAAACGTTGAATCATTCTTATCAAACCATCTTTTTTCAACTTGCTGTGCCTCTGTTGAACAAAAGATTGATATCAGCATAAAAAAAAGCAGTAAGGTTTTTGGTTTCATCAAATATGTTTTTCCAAAAATATCATTTCTGGCTTGTAGGCGCCCGGACAGGCTAGTTAAATAGAAGCAAATTTTCACGCGAGGGCGCAAAGTGGCAGTTTTCGCAAAAAAGAAATAAATAAAGAAATAATGGTTTTTTTGTCTGGGCATTATAAAGGCAATCTCCCGATTGCCATTTTCAATGATGCAATAAGTATAACTACCGAGAGTATGCGAACCCACCAGAGCCTGGGAATTTTTAATGACTGAATAAATATGAACGACAATATCAGCACAATGGAAACAATAAGTAGTTGCGCTACTTCGATGCCGATATTAAAAGCCAGTAAATGACCAACCAGTCCTTCTTTTCCTTCCAGGCTCAGAAAAGTATTTGCATAGGCCATGCCATGTATCATCCCAAAAAATAATGCGAAAAAATAAATGATTGGCAATGCTCCGGGATGATTTATTGCTTCATTTTTCTGGAGCAGATTATTAATAGCAGTTGCGACGATGGTTAAAGGAATTAAAAATTCGATCCATGCTTTAGAAAAACGTATATAACCAAGCGCTGCCAACGCAAGTGTAATGGAATGACCGATTGTAAACGCTGTGACCAGCACTACTACTTTCTTCCAATCTTTTAATAAATAGCGCAGGCAAAGTGCGGTCACAAACAAAATGTGATCGAGCGCTTCCCATGTTAGTATATGCTCTGTACCGAGCTTGAAATAAAGATTAAAGTCACTCATTTGCAATGATTTCAAAATTATCCAGACTTTTGTTTTTGAAAAATTTAATTATTAAATGGTTCTCTCATTATACGGACGATTGATCGCGGTTTTTTCACTTATCTGCCTACAAGGTGAGGGAAAGAATTCGGCGATGGATTTGCATCCGTTGTATATCAGCGTAACCGAAATAAATCACAATGCGAAGAATCAGACAATCGAGATCAGCTGTAAAATTTTTGCTGATGATTTGGAAAAGGTATTGACAAAATCCTCAAATACAAAAGTTGATTTTTCCAGTGATAACCGGAAAATAAATAATGACAAATTGCTCGCTGCATATATCACGCGACACTTAAAATTAGAAATTGATAACAAGCCTGTTTCATTACAATTTATAGGAAGTGAAAAGGAAGAAGATGTTATATGGAGTTATTTCCAGGTTAGCAATATCGCCACCGTAAAAAAATTGGAGATCGTGAACGATATTTTGTACGACGCATTCGATACTGAAACGAATTTGGTACATGTGCAGCTGAATGGAAACAGGCAGAGTAAAAAGGTTACGAATCCTGAAAGTCATTTGGTTTTTGAGCCGTGACAAGTTGATTCTTTGCGATTTTGCGCCTTTGCGTGAAAATTTTTTCACGCAAAGGCGCAAAATCGCAAAGATTCAACCTTCCTCACGCGCCATTTCTTCCTTCATCTCATCATTGATCTTCACCAGTACTTTATCAATGCGTTGTGCATCCATATCTACGATTTCAAATTTGAATCCTTTCCATTCCATTTTTTCGCCGGTGCGCGGGATATGTTCGAGTTGATGTAGTATAAAACCTGCGAGTGTATCAAATTCATGCTCGCCTTCATTCATAAATTCTGTTTTATTAAAATGCGTCAGGAAATCATAAAACGGAATTTGTGCATCGACGAGAAATGTTCCGTCTTCTCTTTGTTTCACTTCGTAATCGATGATGTCCGGTTGAGGAATATCTCCGAGAATGGCTTCCATGATATCCGTCAATGTGATCATTCCCAACAAGCTTCCATATTCATCTACGATACAGCAGCTGTGATTTTTTGTTTGTTTGAATTTTTCTAGTAACTGATACGGCGTATTATTTTCCGGAACATATAAAGCAGGTGTCATGATTTCTTTGAAGGTAACGGTATCATCAGTGATATAAAGATCTTTGATCGATACCATTCCTTTTATATTATCAATTTCACCATCGCAAACAGGGTAAACGGAATGCGGTTCTTTCAAAATTTTTTCCTTGATCATCTCTTCGTTTTCGTGGATATCAAACCAGATAATATCACTGCGATGCGTCATCAGCGATGTGATATTGCGATCACCTAAATGAAAAACGCGCTCGATGATTTCCTGTTCAGCTTCGGCTATCGTGCCTTGCTCGGTTCCTTCATTGATAATCGCTTTGATTTCATCTTCCGTAACATTACTTTCTTTGGAAGCTTTTAGCGGAAATATATAAAAGAAAAAATTAGTTGTTCCATTTAGCAAAGCAACGATCGGGTATCCGATACGCGACAATAATTTCATTGGTTTGGCAACGAATCTCGCAATCGGTTCGGCACGCATCAGTCCGACACGTTTTGGAATCAATTCACCAAAAATAATTGTCAGGAAAGTTACCACGATAACAATTAAACCAGTGGAGATGCTGCCAGCATAAGGCTTCAGTGCATGAATTTTTTCAACATAAGGTTTTAGGTCAGCAGAAAATTTTTCTCCCGTATATAAACCCGTCAATATTGCAATGAGTGTAATACCGATTTGTGCAGTGGATAAGAATAACTCCGGGCTTTCGGTAAGTTCGAGCGCCAATTTAGCTTTCATGTCGCCCTTATTCGCCATTTGTTCCAGCCTTGTTTTTCTTGCCGAAACCAGCGCAATTTCTGCCATCACAAATAAACCATTTCCAAAAATCAAACAAAGCAGAATAATAATTTCAAGCATTTATATTGGTTACTTTAAGCTAAGTGATCCGAATTGTTTTATAAAAAAAATATTCATGCAGTACCCGATAATACAACCCAAAATGGTGCCACAAGCTACATCCAACGGATAATGCACACCAACATATACCTGCGCATACGAAATGGCGAAAGCCCACAGAAAAACCAGCGCCCACCATTTGCTTGTTTGCTTTAAAGTTAAAAAAATAAAAATTGAGATTGCAAAATGGTTGCAAGCATGCGAAGAAGTGAAACTTGAACTCTTGGGACAATAGTTCACCAGCAATCGGACCTGGTCGCCGATGATCGGATCACGGCATGGACGATAACGAAATATAAATTGTTTTATCAGGCTGCTACTTGCAAGATCGCTGATGATAGCAGTCATGATCAACGCAAATGACCACCACCAGCCAGTCTTGCCGAAATTAACTGTGATAAAAATGAGCAAGAACAAATAGAAAGGAACCCATAATTCCGACTCGCGCAAAAAGGGCAGGAGACTGTCAAAAAAAGAATTGGTCCATTGTTGATTGATCTTTGAAAAAAGCCAGTGATCAAAACGAAGAATAGGCTGCAACGACCCGAAAAGTTTAGTATTAAGGAGTAAAACCATGATTAAAGAATATTGCTATAATTTTAAAGCCTATTTTGACACTTATGTTCCAAAGGCTAAAGATACCTAAATTGATCCGTTGGATTTTTTCAACCGGGATTATTTTTTTATTGTTAATGATTGCGCTCAGGCTCTGCCTGTTTTTTTTCTTCGACAAACAAGGGAATCATTTTACAGATATTTTTCCGGCACTATTTCTCGGCCTCCGATATGATCTAAAAATGATCAGTATTTTATTAATGTTCATGCTGATTTTTGGAAGCATTCCTTATATCCATCCTTTTAATTCCTCAAGAGGAAAAGGAATCTGGCTTATCATCATCGGCCTCGCATCATTCATATTTATTTTTTTTTACTCGGTTGATTTTGCGCACTACAGCTATTTGTCACAAAGGCTGAACGCAAGTGTTTTAAATTATCTCGCCGACACCAGCATTTCGATGAATATGGTTTGGCAAACTTACCCGGTTATTAAAATCATCATTCTATTAATTGTCGGCACCTGGTTCATTCGTTTTCTCGTGGTCACTTCGTACCTAAAAATCAAAAAGAATCCATATCTAACGACCAAACGAAATACACTGATATCTTATGTCGCTAGTTTTTTATTATTCGCATTTTTTATTTTCGGAAGAATAGGGCAATTTAATTTGAGATGGAGTGATGCTTTTGAATTGGGAAGCGATTATAAGGCGAATCTCGCGCTGAATCCGTTCCAGACTTTTTTCAGTTCGCTAAAATTCAGGCATAGCGGTTATGATCAAACGAAAGTTTTAAACAGCATTCCTGTTCTCAATCCGTATTTTGGTTTTACGGCAACAGATACCAGCATGCTTTTTGAAAGAGATATTTCTCCCAAAAAAAATTCTTCAGTCAACAAGCCGAATGTAATCGTGGTTATCTGCGAATCTTTTAGTGCATACAAAAGTTCCATGTTCGGAAACCCGTTGAATACAACTCCATTTTTTAACGAGATGTCCAGGAACGGAATTTTTTTCGAGAGATGTTTTACTCCAACTTATGGAACCGCAAGAGGAGTATGGGCGATTGTGACTGGCATTCCCGACGTCGAAGAAATTGCTTCAACAACATCCAGTAGAAATCCAAAGGCAGTTGATCAGCATTCCATCATCAACGATTTTGAAGGATATAATAAATTATATTTTTTAGGCGGCAGTGCAAGCTGGGCCAATATCCGCGGACTGCTCGATAACAATATACGTGGTCTTCGGCTATACGAGCAGGATAGTTACAATGCACCAAAAATAGATGTGTGGGGAATCAGCGATAAAAATTTATTCCTTGAGGCGAATATGGTTTTAAAAAAACAAACAGCGCCTTTTTTTGCAGTTATCCAGACTGCGGATAATCATCGTCCATACACGATTCCCGAAGAAGACCGGCAGGCTTTTCATAAAATAACTGTGCCACAGGATTCATTGACAAAATTTGGATTTGAAAGTAATGATGAGATGAATGCATTTCGATATACTGATTTCGGATATCGCACCTTCATCGAAGCCGCACAAAAAGAAAAATATTTCAATAACACCATTTTTCTTTTTGTCGGTGATCATGGTATTCCGGGCAATGCGGGAGATATGTTTCCAAAATCATGGACGGACCAACGCCTCACTGCAGAACACGTTCCGTTATTAATTTATGCGCCGGGAATTTTGCAATCGCGCCGGATCAGTTCGCTTTGTTCGCAACTGGATGTTTTGCCTACTTTGGCTGGGTTGTGTAATATCTCTTATCGCAATACAACATTCGGACGGGATATTTTGGATTCGACTTACGGTGATGCCAAAGCGCTTTCGTTTATTTTCGATCCGGATCAACAGTACGTGGGACTTGTTAAGGGTGATTTTCTTTTTAGAAAACAATTGAAAACAGGTAAGGAAGAAATAGTGTCTGTGAAAAATAATCAACCGGTTGATGGCAGTGCGGAGAACGACGCTACAAAAAAGGAAATGAAATCAATTACAGAATCGATTTTTGAAACGGCTAAATACCTGCTGTTCCATAACAAGAAAAAAAAATAGGTTAATGATTCAGTTTGATATTTGGATAGGTGTAAGGTTAAGGGTATAAGGTATGGCAAACTGTTAATTAACGAGGCGGCCAAAGATGAAAAATAAAAACTGTGAATTGAAATAAGATATGCCATACCTTATACCCTTGACCTTACACCTTTCCAAACATAAAACTTATTCCTACCAAAAAATCGCAGGATCTATGCGGGTTTCTCTTTTTACTTTTTTGGGATTGATTAGTACGCTGATTTCGTGTAAAGAATCCGCACGCGAAAAAGTTGCGGATAACAGCGCCAATAAATTTTCTCAAAAAATTATTGTTTATCGGGACAATGTGTATGATCTGAGCGGATATGCAAATGATGGAGGCAATCCATTTAATTTGTTTGATGAAAATGCGTTTGTGGATCCACGTTCGGAAAGGAAAGAAGATAATTATATTCCTGTTACCGATCCGCAACCAACCATTCGCCAGTCGATTTATTTTCCTTTGCATCGTGGCAGCCGCATTGTTACCGACCTGCGCATTCCTTATAAAATATCCGAGATATATGTATATGATCGATCTCATGTAAATGACAGCGTGTGGATATATACCGGAGAAATGACGAATTGGAAATTGAAAGTTGCATTTGAAACAAAATCCAATCCTGGGGCAAGAGGATGGCGAAGATTTGCCATCGACGACAGCACACAATATGTGATGATCCGCTTTAGCAGTTATGAAACCAACATTACAGAAATGGTATTATACGGATCACCCTATAAAACAATTCCGCCTCCACCTGTATATAATTATGAAGGCCCTCGCTTTCGAAAAAAAATGATGAAGGAATTTCTCGGCGTGAATTATATTATGGAGACAAACCCACGATGGCTGCAGCCATTTCATTATAGCCGCCTTTACAATTTTGCACTCGATTTTGATAATCAAAAAAGCCAAAATTACCCGGGCGTAAAATATAATATGTTGCATTACGGCTATTGGGATGGTAATAAACAGGATTATGTTTTTGATATTGATACATTGAAGAAAATAAATAATGGAATTGTCTGGTATAGTATCCGTGGTGTTGCGGCATGGATGAACGACAAAGGATTTACAGATAAGGACAGGCCCGTCACAAAAATCGGAATGGATCCTGAAGATCCGATGAGCTATGCACGACACGCTAATATGATGTGGAATATGGCGGCGTTTTTTGGAAGCACGAAAGTGGATACGAATTTATTATCATTATCGCACGGTCCAGGAAGATCCGGACGCGCTACGATGGATATTTATGAGAATGGCAACGAAGAAGACACACGTTGGGATGGGAGCAAGTATTGTTCACCGCTAGAATATTTTGCGCAGAGCAGTGCCGACTATGACGGTCATGAACATGCGCTGGGAAAATTTTGCGGCATAAAAAATGCCGATGATTCGGGTAAACTAATGACGAGTGGAATGATCGAGCTCGATACGAACAGGGTTAAAGTATATAAGTTTCTTTCTTCCACTTTGAGAAAGGATAAGATATTTCCCTGGAAAGGCGGCATACAATATCATCATTATTCCAACCGAAATAATAAGGCCATTACACCTGAAGAGGATTCGCTGAGATGGCGATTAGCGAAAGTCAGAGAATGTACATATCGCATTCAACCAGACGTGGAATGTTTTTTAGGGGAGAATGGTTATGATAAAAGTACGGCATCGTTGCAGGGAACTCCGATGTTGCCGGGATTATCCGCTGCGCAAAGCCAGGGAATAATGATTTTGCGTTCCATCAACGCAACTGCGTTTTCAGGTTTCGACGCATATATTTTGTATTGGTTGAAAGATGGAAATCCTGAAACCGATCCGCGCGTTTATTTAACGAGTGGCATATTGCGACAAATGCCTGATGGTTCAACCAAGCCATATCCCGGATGGTTTTATATCAGCAGTTTTGTAAATCGCCTCGCAAATTATACTGCGGATTCAATAGTGAGTGAAAAAGGTAATGTATGGGTTTATAAATACCGTAACCAATTGTCGCCCGATTCTGTTGCATATTTTGTGTATTGTCCAACGAGAAATGGAATTAAAGTTGATGCATACCCGCTGCGAGTTGGAAAAGCGGCTGGTGATGTAGAGGAGATATATTTTGCGGACGATTCTCCTAGCGGAAAGGCTGTATTAAAAAAAGTGTTGAGTGGCGTAGTGGATGTGCAAGTTGAAGAAAAGCCAAAACTGATTTTGGTAACGGAAGAACGAATGTTATCTGGCATTTATTAGCCCATTCTTTGCGGCTTTGCGCCTTTGCGAGAAATATTTCTCTCGCAAAGGCGCAAAGCCGCAAAGAATGGGCTTCATATATTTTCCGTAACTTACTCGTTCGCTTCCATTCACCTTTTGAAAATCCTGCAAACACCAAAAGACAATGCCGGGATTCACTTCCACAAAACGTTTCAAAGTTTTAGTAGTTACTGCTACAATATTGCTGGTGATATTGATGGTCGGTTACTATATGATCATCAGTAACGCCGAATCTCTGGTGCAGCGTCTTGTTGCTTATGAATCGAAAGGAAAATTTAAAGTGACTGTTGGCAAAATCCGGTTCCACCCGTTTCAGCGACGCATCGACCTGATAAATATTTCACTGCAATCGGATCATGTTGCGAACGATGAAACGACATTCTCTTTTGCTGGCGAGAAAGTTACATTGCAATTATCGCATATACGCCCGTTAATATTTCGCAAACAACTGCTTGTTGATTCAATTCTTTTTGAATCGCCTCGTCTAAAAATTATTCAACAGCAGGTTCAAAAAGGTTGGGGAACCAACTCGACCCGGAAGACAAGTCTGCATGAAATTCTTGGCAACGTATATGTGAAAATGCAAAACCTTTTCCAGGTGCTATATGTCAAGAGGGGAGAAGTTAACAACGCCGAATTAACGCTTGCTGACAATAATGATCCTGCGCATCCTACACTAACGTTGAAGGGTATGTTTTTTTTATTGGAAAGATTGGATGTTGATAAGAAAAAGTCGAATGAGAGGAATGAATTTATGTTTAGCCGGAATATTACTTTCCGAACCGGCCCGGAAAGTATCGATTTGCCAGACGGCCTTCACCATCTTTCTTTCAGTCAGCTTACACTCAATACATCAAAAAAATTTATTGAGATAAGCGATTGTCATATCCAGGGTGTTAGTAAAGCAAATTCTAAAAACAGGTATGATATTTTTAATAAGACGCTTAAGCTCGTCAATTTGGATTTTGCTGCCTTGTATGCGAGAAATATCATACAGGCTGATTCCGTGTATTGCCTGAATCCGAATCTTTCGATGGAATTGGGACACAATACTAACACTAACCTACAACCGAAGAAGAGAGAATATAGTTATGATTCACTGCAACAAATTATTAAATTGGTCACTGGTAATCTCAATGTTCATTACCTGGGCATCGTAAATGCGGATATAAACACATTTGTCGAAATCAAAAACAAAGTCAATACTTTCTCCACGCACCACGCGAGTTTCGAAATATATGATTTGAATGTAAATACGGCATCCGGCATGCCTGCGACTGTAGATCGCATCGATTTTGCATTGCGTGGCTATACCGGATATATGCCGGATAGCTTGTATATTTTAAAATTCGACAGTATCCGTTTATTATCACACCGGTTGATATTATGGAATGCTGCACTTTCTCCCGGACCAAAAGTTACTCGAAATAATTTCAAAGATCTGCATGTAGGTAAATTCGAATTGACAGATATCGACTGGCTGGATTTTCTAAAGAATAAACGGGTAACAGCCAAACGCGCTATGCTGACGGGGGCCGACGTGAAGATATTTGTTGAGAGAAACAAAAAAACAAGAGTGCAAGGAAATATAATCGATGCATTACACACTGTGAATCCTGCGTTGAATGTCGAAGACCTGGTGATCAGCAATGCGACTATCGATTATAAAGTCAAGGACAGGCTTTCTCTAACTTTACAAAACGCAAATGTAGAAGTGAGTGTGCATGATTTCATAAAATCCGACAGCATCGACCATCTTCACCGAAGTTTATTGCATCTTATTGCTGACAACGGCGAATTCAAAACAAAAAAAATCACAGCAAAATTATCCGGCATCAGCTATTTCCGCCGAGATTCTTTGTTGACTATTCAGAAAATAAGATTTCGGCATGAAAAAGGAATCGTTGCGGATGCGGATAACCTGTTTGTAAAAGCTTTTCAGAAGACCGGCGGCCAAATTTTAGTGGGTGGAATTGGATGGAAGAAAGCTATTGTAAATGTGCGCATGTCCAATAACGTTAGCAGTAAGAAAGAAGAGCCTCACAGGAAGATGAGTTTTGAAATTGGAAACATTGATTTGGGCAAGACCGATTTTTCATTCGAAAAAGATGATCAGAAAATGACTGCAGCTATCAATTATATCCAGGGCAAATCTATTTCTCCCGGGAAAGAAATTAGCTTGGGCGATCTGCATATCAGCGGGAATCATATTTCTTATGAAAACAAAAAGCAGAAGTTGAAGATCGGAGCGTTTCAGCTAAATCACAATGCTGCCTCATTGTTGAGAGGAGTCCACTTTGAACATGCGCAGCCGGGCACGGAAATGTTGTTGTCTTTCGCAGAAATTAAATGCAACCCCGATATTCGCCAGGTTTTGGAAAAAAAATATGTAGTTAAAGATATTGTTTTGGAATCTCCCGAAATAAAATATGTGAAGAGAAATATTTCGACTGAAGGAGAGGCGAAGAAAACATCTTCGGATATTCCAGTCGTAGATATTAATTCTTTGACAATGGTCAGGCCTTCGATCTTAATGGACAACGACGGCGATAAGAAAACGCATCTTGATATACATGGTGAAGAGTTAAAAATAAATGATATCAAAAGTGGCCACGGAAGATTGGACGCGGGTTCTATCACGGCCAAGCTGAAATCTATTCAATACAAAAATGGATCAGGAACAAAATTGGAATCGGGAACGGATAGCAAAATGGAAATGGTTGTGGATGCGGCTCATTATAAAATTGGCGGCGATGACGCCGAATCAAGATGGCAGGCGTTAATTGGAAAAATTGTAGTTTCCAATTTGCTGTATGAAAAAATGAGAAATGATTCTTTGCAGCTTCTAACCAATATCCACTCATTTGCATTGAGCGATTTCCTTGCGAAAGAAAAGAGTATGAAAAGTTTTGAAAGCATTGTGAGGGATAATCCAAATGTTGAGATTCATCATGCCACGGCTGCAATCAATACAAAAAAAACAAATTTTTATTTCCGCAATCTCCGGTATCACAATAAAAATCTTTCGTTAGACTCTCTATCGGCACTTCCTGTTTTGACTTGGGAGGAGTTTAATGAACAAAGCTCATTTCAAAGGGACTATATAAAAGTCCGGACGGGGAACGTAGATGCAAAGGGATTTGATCTTCTTCGGTATGCTGCGGAAAAAAAATTGGTTATTGAAAACCTGACAGTCGACAGGCCGGTATTGAATGTATCTAAGGATAAGCGGTTGATATTTCAAACAGGCATCATCAAACCGCTTCCTGCGCATATGATGATGAAAATAAATTTCCCGGTTCTTATTGATACTACAAATATTAAGAGAGGATATGTTTCATATACGGAAACATCCGAGAAAACGCTGAAGACAGGTGTTATTAGTTTTAATAATTTAAATGCGTGGATACATCCGTTGAAGAATTTTGATATTTATCCAACCGACAGCCTTCGTTTGAGAGCGGAAGCATCGATGATGGATAGTATGAATGTATCGTTGCGCATCCGGGAATCATATACCGATAGTTTAGCGGGTTTTTGGATGACCGTTGGAATTAAGCCAACAGAAATTCCGATACTTAACCCGGTGCTCGAGCCGCTTGCTTCGGTGCAGGTCGGATCGGGAAAATTGGATCATCTTGAAATGCGCGCTGTGGGTCGTGAATATATTTCATTCGGCGAAATGAAATTTTTCTATCATGATTTGAAAGTAAAAATCCTAAAGAATGGTGAACTTGAAAAGAAAAGTTTCCTGACAAGCCTGGCTACTTTTGTTGCCAATAAATTTGTGATTCGCACAAATAATACTTCGCGTGAAGGCAGGGTTTTTTTTATCCGTAATCGCGAACGAAGCATTTTTAATTATTGGTTAAAAATGACACTGTCTGGTGTGGCCAGCAGCGCCGGCGCCAAAAACAATCGCAAGATGATGCGACAATATAAAGAGCAGATCAAGAAGAAACAATTACCGCCGATTGATTTTGAGTGAATGTGGTTGAGTTGATTCTTTGCGATTTTGCGAGAACAATAACTCTCGCAAAGGCGCAAAAACGCAAACAATGGATTAACTTTATTTATTAGCAATATTATCTTCATAAATCATATCGTTCATGGTGGTAAGAATGAGTTTACTGTATCCTGTGCTAACACTATTTGGTTGTGCTTTCTCTTCAAAGACTTCAAAAAAACTACTGGCGGAAGCTTCGGCAAAACGATACGATATTGTTGTTGTGCCTGGCGTTCCGCTCGAAAATGGAAAATGGAGCAGAACAATGAAAGGAAGAGTATATTGGTCGAAATTTCTTTTTGATAAAGGCATTGCAAAAAACCTGATGTATTCCGGGTCGGCGGTTTATACTCCATATTATGAAGGCCTCGTGATGGCGATGTACGCTGAAGCGTTGGGTATTCCGAAAGAACATATTTTTTCTGAAACGAAAGCGGAGCATAGCACAGAAAATATTTATTATTCTTATTACAAGGCGAAGCAGATGGGTTTCAAAACCATTGCACTTGCGTCCGATCCTTTCCAGTCGAAATCATTGCGCAAGTTTGCACATAAAAAATTGAGTCCTGATGTTGGTATCATTCCTTTTGTGGTTGACACAATGCGCGCAATGGAGCCGCTCATGATCGATCCCGCCATAGACTACCAACAAGCTTTTAAAAAAGATTTCGTTTCGATAAAAAAACGCGAAGGTTTTTGGAAGAGATTGAGAGGCACTTATGGAAAGAATATTGATACTACGGCGTACAGGAGTAGGGAGTAAGGTGTAGGGTGGAAGGTACAAGAAAGAAGATACAAG